>NZ_CATKPQ010000022.1:0-874367 GCF_949768005.1 Pseudomonas sp. IT-347P | reverse complement strand
CGCGGCTTTCCCCGACCGTTCCCACTCCCAGAAAAAACTCGCGCCGCCGGCCAGTTGCCGCTGCAGGATCACGTGGGCGTCGTCGTAGTCGTAACGCTCGCTGTCGCCGACGGCGTTGGTCGCTTCGATCAGGTGCTGATAGGCGTCGTAGCGGTAACTGACCAGCGTCTGTTCGGTGCTCCAGGCACCGTCGCGAAACACCTGGTAATCCACACCGAGCAACTGCGCCCGCTCATAGCGCAGCAGCAGCGAACGCCCGGCACCGTTGTCCAGGCGCTGCACCCGGTCAGACCGATCGTGCTGCACCGTCAGACGATTGCCATAGGCATCGCTGATCGCCGTCAGCCGTCCTGCGCGAAAGTGATAAAAGCGCGCCGTTTCTCCAGCCAGCGCGAGAATCAGTTCTTCCGGTTCATCACCCAGAAAGATCGCCGCCCGCGACAGGCTGTTGTGAATCGCCGGCCGTTCAACGCTCGGCAACGGAAAGCGGGTGCGACGGTTTTCGTGGTCGACCCAAACAACCTCATCAGCGAAAAACTCCAGCCGATGCGCCAGCGAATGGCTCCAGCCAAAGCCCAGGCCGAGATCGATTTCGACGGCGCTCGAGCGATACAACCGCGTGAACTCGAACGGCAACACGCCATCGAGCACCGCATCGCTCAGGGTCAGCAGCTCTTCGCCAGTGACCATCGACACCGGGCAGCCGTTGGTGCAGGTGCGGGGTACGCAATCGGCACTGTCACCGTTGGGGTTTTTCGCCTGAGCCGGCGAGTCGTCATGCGGCTCATGCCGCTCGATCCGGCTCGAACCGCCAGGCTTGTCCCGCACCACAGGCGCCGGATTCGGCACGGTCAACACCAGCGAATCGGCCTGACGGATGTTCAGCGGTATCGCGGGTGTCGGTTTCAACTCAACGTCACGCACATTGAGCATCAGCGGCTTCAAAACGCTGGCATGCCGCGTCAAATCCGCCGAGGACGTCAGTTCGGCCAAGCGCAACGCTGATGCCGCCAGCCATTCCCGCGCGCGCGGCGACTTGATCTTCGCCAGCACCTTGCTGCTCAAGCGCACCGGCACGCCGACGCCACCCGACAATCCCATCAGCAGAAAACTGATCAGCAGTTCGACCCGCACCTCGGCCACCACTTCGGCCAGGTGCTGCGGTGGCAGCATTTTCAACCAACTGGTAAACGCCGCCAGATGAATGAACAGCAACGGTTCGTCACTGAGGACCAGCAAGCCGTTGGCGATGGCGTCGCTGGAGGCATTCAACAGCGCCTCAAGCTCGGCCTCGCTGAGGTACTCCAGCAATTTTTCACTGTTGGCCTGCAAGTCGGCGAGGAGGGCGAATACCTGTTTGATGTCATCCCAAACGCCGTTCAGGGCTTTCTCGAATCCGCGCCAGTCGGCTTGTTGCAACTGACCGTAACGATCAAGAAATCCGGCGCTGGAAAACTCCGTCCACTGCGGCTGAAGTTCGCGCCACTCAGCGCGCAGCCAGTCTTCCAGGCCTGCAATGACCTCTTCATAAGAGTCATACAACGCACGCACATGGTCGGTGGACACATCGGGAAAGAAGGTGATGCGATAACGCTGGCCCCGATCGCAATCGGTCACCTGCAGAATGCCGCTTGGGCCAATGGTGTAACGCCGCGGCTCGCCGAACGTCAGCACGCCGTCGACATCGGCAAGCACCGGTTCGAGGGTTACCGGAGTGTTGCCGATCGGCACGAACCGCGCGGCCTCGAACATATGCACCAGCGTCAGCGCCCCCCTGGCCGAGCACATGACCACCGATGAACTGAGCGGCTGCCTCGACTTGATCGGCGCGCTGAGGCGCACATCGTTGCCGACGGTGAAGACCTGCTCGACATCCAGCGCCGTCCCGGCCCAGAACTGCTCAGCCCAGGCGTCGTAGTTGTTCAGGCACAGGCGGAACTCGCGAATCAGGTTTTCGAAGTCCGGCTCATCGGGATCCAGGGCCGCAACAACGAGCAGGCCGATGCTGTTGTTCAGAGCCAGAAGCCGATCGGGTTGAAACATGGGCAGGCACTCGCGCACGTGAAAAAAGAGGTGCGCGGACTTTGCGGGGGATCAATCAGGAAAGAAGTCGGGCGAGTAGGTGATGTCTGTAGGATGTTTCGCTGAATGTCTGCGAGTAGTTCATCGCCCAACAAACATTGGCCGTTGCTCAATGTCTGTCGCGCTCGTTATGCTGCTGAACCCTTTAATCAGATCCGAGCAGCGGTTCACTTGCCGCCTGGGATGTCTTTGTTAACGGATCCGATGATGAATGCACCGCTGAAGGCGTTCGGCCCGATCAAGGCCGTGATTTTCGATATGGACGGTTTGCTGCTGGACACCGAGGGCATTTACACCGAAGTCACTTCGCTGATTGCCCAGCGTTACGGGCGGACTTTCGACTGGAGCGTCAAGCAAAACATTATTGGGCGCGGGGCCAACGACCTGGCGAACTATGTGGTGCAGGCGCTGGATCTGCCGATCACCGCCGAAGAGTTTCTGGTGATCCGCGAACCATTGATGCGTGAACGTTTCCCCAAGGCGCAGGCAATGCCGGGCGCCGAGGAGTTGATTCGCCACCTCAAGGCGCACAATATTCCCATCGCCGTGGGCACCAGTTCGTCGCGCCAATCGTTCGGCCAGAAAACCACGCTGCACCGTGACTGGTTCGCTCTGTTCGACTTCATCGTCACGGCGGACGATCCGGAAGTCGGCGCGGCGAAACCGGCGCCGGACATCTTTCTGACGGCTGCCCGGCGTCTGGGCGTGGCACCTGAAGACTGTCTGGTGTTCGAGGATTCGCCGTTTGGCGTGACCGCAGCGAAAGCGGCGGGCATGACCGCCATCGCCATTCCCGATGCCGCCATGGCCGATGAAAAGTACGCACACGCTGACGGGATTCTGCGGACGCTGAAGGCGTTTACCCCGAGTGCCTGCGGTTTGCCGGCGCTGGAATGGGCCTGAGCACTTGAGACAAAAAACGCCGCCCCTCTGTGAAAAGAGGGGCGGCGTTTTTCGTTCAGACTATTCGGGACATCAGGCGCCGAAACCACCATCGATAGTCAGGCTGGCACCGGTGATGTAACCGGCTTCCGGGCCTGCCAGGTAGGCGACGAAACTGGCGATTTCTTCTGCTGTACCGTACCGACCGACTGCCATCAGCGGGATCAGGCTTTCGGCGAAGTCCCCGTGCGCCGGGTTCATGTCGGTGTCGACCGGGCCGGGCTGGACGTTGTTGACGGTGATGCCACGGGGGCCGAGGTCGCGGGCCAAGCCTTTGGTCAGGCCGACCAGTGCCGACTTGCTCATTGCATACACACCGCCACCGGCGAAGGGCATGCGATCAGCGTTGGTGCTGCCTATGTTGATGATGCGCGCGCCTTCGCCCATGTGTTTGGCGGCCTCTTGCGAGGCAATGAACACGCTGCGAATGTTGATTGCCACGGTCTGGTCAAAGTCTTCAAGTTTGAAGTCTTCCAGCGGTGCCACGGCCAGTACGCCAGCGTTGTTGACCAGAATATCTATGCGGCCAAAGGCTTCGACGGTGGCGCTGACGGCGTGGCGAATGGCGGCGGCATCGGCGCTGTCGGCCTTGATCGCCAAGGCTTTGCCGCCGTTGGCGATGATGCTGTTCTGCAGCTCTTCGGCTTTGGCGGTAGAGCTGACGTAAGTGAAGGCTACTGCAGCGCCTTCAGCGGCCAGGCGTTTGACGATGGCAGCGCCGATACCACGGGAACCGCCTTGAATCAGAGCGACTTTGCCGCCGAGGTGTTGAGTGGTCATGTTCGATCTCCAGAGTGTTCAAGGCGGGATGCCTTGTTGTTGGAGCCGAGTATCGGCCTCTGATCCACAACCGTGTAGACCCTGATTGCTATAGTCTGTGTAAACCAGAAGTTTATAGTGGCGGCCATGGAAACCTTCAGCAGTATCGAATGCTTTGTCCGTAGTGCTGAAGTAGGCAGCTTTGCCGAAGCTGCGCGGCGCTTGAGTCTGACGCCGGCAGCGGTTGGTAAAAGTGTCGCCAAGCTGGAAGCGCGGCTCGGTGTGCGGCTGTTTCAGCGCAGCACCCGCAGCCTGACGCTGACCGAGGCGGGTCAACTGTTTTTGAGTGAGGTCAGCGCCAGTCTGACCACGATCCAGAACGCCGTGGCCAATCTGGCCAGCGCTGAAGGGCAGCCGACCGGCACCTTGAAAGTCAGCATGGGCACGGTGTTCGGGCGCCTTTATATAGTGCCGTTGCTCGGCGAGTTCCTGCGGCGCTTCCCGGCGATCAATCCGGACTGGCATTTCGATAACCGTCAGGTCGACCTGATCGGGCAGGGTTTTGACGCAGCGATTGGCGGTGGATTCGAATTGCCGCAAGGCGTGGTCGCCCGCCGGCTAACTCCGGCGCATCGCGTTTTGGTCGCTTCGCAGGATTATCTGCAGGCCAATCCGCCAATCACTCATCCAGACGATCTCAAGCTGCACGACGGAATTCTGATTCGTTCGCCGCAAACCGGCCGTGTGCGTTCCTGGCAACTGACGCACCGCGATCAGCAGCACAGTCCGTTAACGCTCAGAGCGAGGATGACCATGAGCGATTCCGAAGCGGCGTGCGCGACGGCGGCGCAAGGGCTGGGGATTGCCCTGGTGAGCATGCCGTTTGCGGTGGGGTATCTGCAGGCGGGGACGTTGCAGCGAGTGTTGCCGGACTGGTTCGTTGATGACGGCAACATTTCCATCTATTACGCCGAGCATAAATTGCTGCCGGGCAAGACCCGGGCGTTTGTCGATTATGTGATTGAGCAGTTTGCGCAGCAGGGCTTGGCGCGGCGGTTCAGTGCGATTTGAACATGGCTTTAGACCGAGTCGCTGCCATCGCGGGCAAGCCCGCTCCCACAGGTTTTTGTGTGGTCCACAAAATCTGTGGGCACCTCAGAACCTGTGGGAGCGTGGCTTGCCCGCGATGAACGATAACGCGGTCTAGCGGGCAAATCGCCCCGGCCAGCCAATGATGTTCTTCGGCCTCGGTGTTGCATAAGTCCGCACCTTCGACGTCGACAAGCGCAAGCGCACCAGCGATTCCGCGATCTTCACCGCCGCCGTAACCCCATCTACCACGGGCACGCCGGTGCGCCGACGAATCTGCTCATCCAGCCCGGCCATGCCGCCACACCCCAGGCAAATCACCTCGGCTTTATCCTGCGTCACCGCCAGTTCAGCCTGTTGCACGATGGCTTCCAAGGCACGTTGCGGCTGGTGTTCCAGCTCCAGAACGGCCAGACCACTGGCCCGCACCGAAGCACAGCGATCCCACAGACCTGACAATTTCAATCGATCCTCAATGAGCGGTACGGTGCGATCCAGCGTGGTTACCACCGAATAAGCGTGGCCGAGAAACATCGCCGTACTCGCTGCTGCATCGGTGATATCCACCACCGGCACGTTGAGCAGTTCCTGCAGGCCTTCGCGACCATGTTCGCCGTAGCCGGCCTGAATCACTGCATCGAACGGTTGGTCGTAGGCCATCACTCGATCCATCACCGCGATGGCTGCCAGATAGCTTTCGAAATTGCCTTCGATCGAATCGGCGCCGAAGTACGGCGTCAAACCGACGATTTCGGTGCCGGGCGCGGCAACTGCCTGCGCCGAGCGCGCAATGGCCTCGGTGATGGATTCGGTGGTGTTGACGTTGACCACGAGAATACGCATGGGGAAATCCTTATAGCGGGCAGTTCTGCGGCCCGCAGTCCGGGCCGCGAGGGAGTTAATGGCAGACGTTGTCGACAGCGATCGATTCGCCGCTGATGTCGGCGTAGTGCGCCTGGCGTTTGGCAATGATCAGGTAAAGCATTCCGGCGATGCCGGCGCCGATCAGCCAGGAGAACGGCGAGACGCTGTGGAAACCCGGCACCAGCGCCAGGACAATGGCGATCAGTGCCGCAGGAATGAACGCCGCCACCGCACGGAAATTCACCCCATGGCTGTAGTAATAAGTGCCGTCGGGATCTTCGCTGTAGAGTTGCGGGACGTTGATCCGGCCTTTGCGGATCAGCCAGTAGTCGACCATGATCACGCCGTACAACGGGCCGAGCAGGGCGCCCAGACCGGACAGGAAATACACAATCACCAGTGGGCTGTTGTAGAGATTCCACGGCAGGATCAGCACGGCGATGGTTGCGCTGATCAGACCGGCGCGGCGGAAGGTCAGGTACTTCGGCGCCAGATTGCTCAGCACGAACGCCGGGGCGACGAAGTTGGCCATGATGTTCACCGCGACGGTGACGATCAGAAACGCCAGGCAACCGAGCACGAGGAAGAAGGTGTTGGGAATCGACGCGATGATTTCGGTCGGGCTCTCAATGATCCGGCCGTTAATCTGAAATTGCGCACCGCACAGCAGCACGGTAATCGCGGCGAACACCAGAATATTCACCGGCAAACCCCAGAAGTTTCCGACCTTGATGGTCTTGCGGCACGGCGAAGAGCGGGCGAAGTCGCAGAAGTTAAGGATCAACGTGCCGTAGATCGCCAGCCACAATGCACCGCCGGCGAAGATGTTGCGCCACATCTCGCCACCGGTCAGCGGTTCACGGATTGACCAGGCGATGGTCGCGTTGGCCTGGAAGTACATCCACGCAGCAAGGGCGGCAACGGTCAGCAGAATCACCGGTCCGGCAAACGCTTCGTAACGGCGCACCATTTCCATGCCGTAAGCGAGGATTGCCAGTTGCACGAACCAGATCGCCACGAAGCACACCCAGCCCAAGGTCGACAGGCCAAGAATCGAGTTGTGATCGTATTCAGCGAAGCCGGGATGCACCGCCGTCAGCAATACGCGGAAGACCACCGAGGCCAGGTACGTCTGAATACCGAACCAGGCGATGGCGATAACCGCGCGGATCAGTGCCGGAATTTGCGCACCGTGAATGCCGAAACTGATCCGGCTGATCACCGGAAATGGCACTCCGGTTTTCTGCCCCATGTAACCGGACAGGTTCATGAAGAAATACACCAGCGCTGCGCCGATCCCCAGCGACAGCAGAATCTGCCAGCCACCCAGACCCAACGCGTAGAGGCCGATGGCGAACGAATAGTTGGCGATGTTGTGCACATCGTTGGTCCAGAGGGCGAAGATGCTGTATTTGCCCCAGCGCCGACCTTCGGCCTTGGTTGGCGCCAGGTCGCTGTTGTGCAGGCGGGGGCTCAGTTGTAACGGCTCGGTAAGCCCGTCATCGGGTAACGGCTGGTCGAGGGCAGAGGCGGGCAGATTCAGCGCGATGTTGTTGGAGAGACTTGTACGCATTCCGGCAGGCTCCTGATGTTCAGGGCCGCGATGACTGTGCATGAGCCATTGGACTCGACAAATCTTCGTCGCGGCGGTGAAACCATCACTGGTTACGGGGCATCTGCAGCCTGTACGGGATAGGGCGCTTCAGGCTTGCGGATCGAAAGTGGTTTTATGTTTTGCAGTTTTGTATACAAAACATGTATGCACTAAAGCCAGATCTGTGCCAGTTGCGAATCTATAGGCAGCTTTACTCATTTCGAAAAGTTATCGATGAACGCTAAGTGTTTGAAAATAGTTGGCTAAAAATTGACCGATTGAACAGGTATTTATTTTCAGCCAAGGGTTTTTCTGGCGGGCGAGGAGAAAGGGTCTTCCGGCGGGATGTAACTTTTCAGGGCGTGGAAACAAAAAAGTGCACACATAAATGGCACCGATGGTGACATTCGTGTGTACACATTTTAAGAGTCGCTAGAACCCCTGTAGGAGTGAGCCTGCTCGCGATAGCGGTGTACCAGCCAAAAAAATCATCGACTCATAACTCCGCTATCGCGAGCAGGCTCACTCCTACAAGGGGAAATCAGCGTGGCAGGGAATTACGCCTTGCTGATGATATTCCCGGCATGCAGCCCGCATTCTTTCTGCGTGGCTTCTTCCCACCACCAACGGCCTTCGCGCTCATGCTGGTTCGGCAGGACAGGGCGGGTGCACGGCTCGCAGCCAATGCTGATGAAGCCGCGCTCATGCAGGCTGTTGTACGGCAACTCGAGCATGCGGATGTAGCCCCAGATCTCTTCGCTGGTCATCTGTGCCAGCGGGTTGAACTTGTACAGGGTGCGCTCAGGCGTGGAGAACGCGGTGTCGATTTCCATCACCGCCACGGCGCTACGGGTGCCCGGGCTCTGGTCGCGGCGCTGGCCGGTGGCCCAGGCTTTGACGTCGGACAGCTTGCGGCGCAGCGGCTCGATCTTGCGGATGCCGCAGCATTCGCCGTGACCGTCCTTGTAGAAGCTGAACAGGCCTTTTTCCTTCACGAATGGTTCCAGTTTCGTGTAGTCCGGCGAGACAATTTCGATGTCGATCTTGTAATGCTCGCGCACCTGCTCGATGAAGCGATAGGTCTCCGGATGCAGACGACCGGTGTCGAGGCTGAACACCTTGACGTTCTTGTTGAGCTTCCAGGCCATGTCCACCAGCACCACATCCTCGGCGCCACTGAACGATATCCACAAGTCATCGCCGAACTCGGCAAACGCGAGTTTAAGGATGTCTTGCGCGGATTTGTTGGCATAGGTCGTGGCGAGTTCCACGACGTCGAACGTTGCACTCATCAGGGCGGCTTCCTACAGGTCGGTGGCGCTGGGCGCTCTATATGGGGCTGATGGTAACAAAAAGCTGCGAGCCTCGGGGGCGTGCTGTGCGTTGCGCGTGTGGAGGTGAGTCGCTAGAGTTCGGCCTCGCTCGACTCAAATAATCAATACAAACGGGAGTGTCTTGTGGAAATTGCTTGCCTGGATCTTGAAGGGGTGTTGGTGCCGGAAATCTGGATCGCCTTCGCCGAAAAAACCGGAATCGAATCCCTCAAGGCCACCACCCGGGACATTCCCGATTACGACGTGCTGATGAAGCAGCGTCTGCGCATCCTCGATGAACACGGCTTGAAGCTGTCGGACATTCAGGAAGTCATCGCCACGTTGAAGCCGCTGGACGGCGCGGTAGAGTTCGTCAACTGGCTGCGCGAGCGCTTCCAGGTGGTGATTCTGTCGGACACGTTCTATGAGTTCTCGCAGCCGCTGATGCGTCAGTTGGGCTTTCCGACCTTGCTTTGCCATCGCTTGATTACCGATGAAAGCGGGCGGGTGACCAGTTATCAGCTGCGTCAGAAAGATCCCAAGCGCCAGTCGGTGCTGGCGTTCAAGAGTCTGTATTACCGGGTGATTGCGGCGGGGGATTCGTATAACGACACGAGCATGCTGGGTGAGGCGGATGCGGGGATTCTGTTCCATGCGCCGGAGAATGTGATTCGCGAGTTCCCGCAGTTTCCAGCGGTGCATACCTTCGCCGAGTTGAAGCAGGAGTTCCTCAAAGCTTCCAACCGCGACTTGAGTTTGTAGTCGTCTGGAAGGGCGCCATCGCGAGCAGGCTCACTCCTACAGGAGAACTCATTCTAAATGTAGGAGTGAGCCTGCTCGCGATAGCTTTTAGAGGTTTTGCAGGGTTTCGAGGAGGATTCTGACTTTGGTAATCGACTCCTGATACTCAGCCTGCCAGTCCGAATCCGCGACAATCCCGCCACCGCCCCAGCAGCACACTTGCCCATCCTTGACCAGCAGACTGCGAATCGCGATGGAGCTATCCATCTCACCACGCACGTCCAGATACAACAGCGACCCGCAATACAACCCACGCCGCGTCGGCTCCAGCTCATCGATGATCTGCATCGCACGAATCTTCGGTGCACCGGTGATCGAGCCGCCGGGGAAGCTGCCGGCAATCAGATCCAGTGCATCGCGGTCGTTCGCCAGTTCACCCGTGACGGCGCTGACCAAGTGATGCACATTCGGATAGCTTTCCAGACTGAACAGCTCCGGCACCCGCACCGAACCGATGCGGCAGGTGCGCCCGAGGTCGTTGCGCAGCAGGTCGACGATCATCAGGTTTTCCGCCCGATCCTTCGGGCTGGCCAGCAGTTCGGCGGCGTTGGCCGCGTCTTCGGCCGGGGTCCGGCCACGGGGACGGGTGCCTTTGATCGGGCGGGTTTCCACCTGACGTTCGCTGACTTTGACGAAGCGCTCTGGCGACAGGCTCAACACGGCTCCGCCATCGGGCAGGCTCTGGAAACCGGAGAACGGCGTCGGGCAGGCTTCGCGCAATGCACAATAAGCCAGCCACGGATCGCCCTGACACGACGCGCGGAAGCGCTGGGCGAAGTTGACCTGATAGCAGTCGCCGGCCTGAATGTAACGCTGGATGCGTTCGAAGGCCTGACGGTAATCGTCGGCCGAGAGGTCGGCGCTCATCGGCTGGTTCAGTTTGAACGGCACCATCGATTCAACAAGCGGCTGGCTGAACAGCGCGATCAGCCGCTGTTTCTCGCTGTCGATTACGGACGGATGAAACACCAGTTGGCTGGTGGCTGTCTGGTGATCGCTGATCAGCGCCCAGTCGTACAAACCAAAGCGGGCATCTGGCAATTGCAGATCGTCCAGCGCCTGGCTCGGCAGGTTTTCCAGATGTCGACCGAAGTCGTAGCTCAGGTAACCAATCAATCCGCTGGCGAAGGGCAGCTCACAACCCATTGGCAAATCTGCCTCGCCCAAGCGACTGAGATTGTCGCGCAGACGTTGCAGGAAGTGACTGCCGCTTTCGTCCGGCAACACCGCCAGTTGTTCCAGCGGCCAGGCGCTGAGCAGGTCGTAACGGCCACGGTCGGCACTTGGGCGGCCGCTGTCGAGCAGCACGGCACCGGGGGCATTGCGGATGGCCGCGAAGTAGTCGGCGGGATTGGCGCGATAGGGCAGCGGGTGTACGGAGCAGGTCAACATGGGCGGGCAGATCGGCCGTTGAGGCGGGGTGGGGATTGTAGTCCTCTCCGATGCCAGATCAAAGTCAAAAGCCTACCCCCTCACCCCAGCCCTCTCCCCCAAGGGGGCGAGGGGGAAAGGGAGCAGATCTTCATGCTTTTCAAAGCCCGAGTTTGACTCGAAATTTCTGGAAGGGAGCAGATCTTCATGCTTTTCAAAGCCCGAGTTTGACTCGAAATTTCTGGAAGGGAGCAGATCTTCATGCTTTTCAAAGCCCGAGTTTGACTCGAAATTTCGGGAAGGGAGCAGATCTTCATGCTTTTCAAAGCCCGAGTTTGACTCGAAATTTCGGAAAGGGAGCAGATCTTCATGCTTTTCAAAGCCTGAGTTTGACTCGAAATTTCGGAAAGGGAGCAGATCTTCATGCTTTTCAAAGCCTGAGTTTGACTCGAAATTTCGGAAAGGGAGCCGATCTTCATGCTTTCAAGGCCTGAGTTCGAATCAAGACTTTCAGGTCGGCGTACCTCCAACATCCACCTCGGTCAGTCCCCTCTCCCTCTGGGAGAGGGTTAGGGTGAGGGTTTATTCAGCCTTCCACAGCAGGAATATGCCCAAACATCTCCTGAGTAAACGCCACGCGCTCTTCAACCGATTCCGTCACCCCACGCGCCTTCAGCTCTTCCAGTCGCGCTTCCACCGCATGCGTACGCAAGGTCAGCCCACAGTCGTTGGCGATCTGGATATTCAGCCCCGGTCGCGCATTCAATTCCAGAATCAGCGGACCTTTCTCCTGATCCAGCACCATGTCCACACCGATATAGCCCAACCCGCACAACTCATAGCAGCCAGCGGCGAGCTTCATGAAACCGTCCCAGTAGGGCAGTTGCACGCCGTCCACCGCGTTGGTGGTGTCGGGGTGTTTGGTGATGATGTTGTTCAGCCAGGTGCCGCGCAGGGTCAGGCCGGTGGCCAGATCGACACCGACACCGATGGCGCCCTGGTGCAGGTTGGCCTTGCCGCCGGACTGTCGGGTCGGCAAACGCAACATGGCCATCACCGGGTAGCCCATCAACACGATGATGCGGATGTCCGGCACGCCTTCGTAACTGATGCTCTTGAAGATCTGATCCGGAGTCACGCGGTATTCGATCAAGGCGCGGTCGCGATGGCCGCCCAGCGAATACAAACCGGTGAGGATGCTCGAGATGTGATGCTCCAGCTCTTCATGAGCGAGGATCTTGCCCGACACCGTGCGATAGCGGCCCTCGAAGCGGTCGGCAATCACGATGATGCCGTCGCCGCCAGCGCCTTGGGCCGGTTTGATCACGAAGTCGCTGCGCCCGCCGATGATCTCGTCGAGCTTGTCGATTTCCTTCTCGGTGGAGATCACGCCATACAGTTCCGGCACGTGAATGCCGGCCTCGATGGCGCGCTCCTTAGTGATGATCTTGTCATCGACGATCGGGTACAGGCTGCGCTTGTTGTACTTGAGCACGTAGTCGGCGTTACGCCGATTGATGCCCATGATGCCCCGCGCCTCCAGAGCCTTCCAGGTCTTCCAGAAACCGAACATCAGGCGTCAGCCTTCTTCAGGAAAGCCTTGAAACGCACCAGTTCGGTCAGGCGGTAGCCGCGATAACGACCCATCGCCAGCATGAAACCGACCAGAATCAGCAGAATCGCCGGGAAGGTGAACACAAAGTACACCAGCTCAGGCACGGTCATGATCAGGTGCGCCAAAGATGCCGCGAACAGCGTACCAATGGCGACTTTCATCGCATGGCTGGCACCGCGCTCTTCCCAAGTGATCGACAGGCGTTCGATGGTCATGGTCAGAATCACCATCGGGAACAGCGCAACAGACAAGCCGCGCTCCAGACCGAGCTTATGACTGAACAGACTGATCGCCGCGATCAACACCACGACAAAGGTCAGCACCACCGAGAGTCGCGGCAGCATTTGCAGCTTGAGGTGTTCCAGGTACGACCGTAGCGACAGACCCAGCGCCGTGATCACGGTAAACAGCAGAATGCCGAAGCCCAATTGCGTTTCGCGGAAGGCGAGGGCGATCAGCACCGGGGTGAACGTGCCGAGTGTCTGCAGGCCGATCAGGTTGCGCAGGATCAGGATCACCAGCACGCCGATCGGGATCATCACCATGATCATGAACGTCTGCTGAGTCTGCAGCGGCAAGCCGTACAGCGAGTATTCGAGGAAATTGGCGTCGGTGTTTTCGTCAGTCAGCTTGGCCAGACGAATCGCGTTCATCTCGCTGTTGTTCAGGCTGAAAGTCACGTTGGCTTTCTTGCCGCCGTCGACGGTGATCAGGTTTTCATCGCCGGTCCACCACAGCAGGCGGTCGGTCGGCAGGCCTTGTTCACCGGTTTCCGGGTTGAAGTACAGCCAGTCGTTGCCGTTGAAGCTGCGCAGCCACAGTTCAGGCATTTGCGGCTGATCGGCGACGAGGCGGATGGTGTGGACTTTTTCCACCGGCACATGGGCGATGGACAGCAGCAGTTCGACGATTTTGGCTTTGTGCGGCGTCGACGGATCGCCGGCCAGCAGCAGTTTCACATTGTCGTCGTTGAGATTGTTGACGCGTTTGATCGCCTCGCCAATAAAGGTTTCGACGTCGGCGGAGTGCTGGCGGATCGGCGCGAGCAGGGCTTCGGCGGCGATTTTCTCCGGGCCTTCGATGGCCATGCTGTCGCGGAAGGTCGGGCCTTTGATCTTGGATTTTTCTGCGGTGTAACGCTTGGTCAGCACCAGACGGTAATACAGCGTCTGGTTGCCCTTGGCCCGGCGCGCCGACCAGGTGACCTTGCGGTTGCCGTCGACGCGGTTCACGGCGACGCCGTAGTTATTGGAAATAAAACTCTCGTTGAGGCTGACGTAGTCGCGACTCAACGGTGGCACGAACATCTGGATCTTCACCGGATCCTTGGTGCTGGCGACGAACTCGACCTTGGCGTCGATGTTCCACAAATCGTCGGTCGCATCTTCGGTCACCGGAATGCCGAGCACGAAAATCTGATAGGCCGTAACCGAAACGCCCAGGAGCACCAGAATGGTGATCAGGATTTTCAGGTGGAAGGTTAGAGAACGCATGGAAATTACTCGGCGGTATGAGCGGCGATGGTGCAGGCGGGTTTGCCGGCAGCGTATTTAAGACTGGGGTCGACCAGCGCGTCGAAGCGTTTAAGCGCCTCGGAGCCGATCAAAAGCGGGTATTGGAACGCACTTCGGTCGGTCAGGTTCACTTCGATGCTGCGCATTGCTGATCCCATGCAGATATCCAGCTCGATCACCGGACGGGCGGTGTACTTCTTGCCTTCTTCCGGGTCGTAGTCGCCGGCGCGGCGCTTGATCTTGCTGACCCGCGCCAGTGGCCGTTCGATCGGGTGCGAATGCGCGGCGTCGATGGCCAGGTAGAAACGTACCCAGGACTCACCGTTGCGTTTAAAGCGTTTGATGTCGCGGGCGCTCAGCGAGGCGGTTTTCGCCCCGGTGTCGAGTTTGGCCGCGACTTCCAGATTGATGCCGTCAAGCGAAGCGTATTCGTTGAGGCCGTACACGGTTTTTTCCCCCGCGGCGGCAAGGCCGGGCAGGCAAAACAGGGCAAAGAATGTGGGAAAAGGCTTGAGTCTCATAAATCCTGGTGCGCAGCGTTCCGTTTTCGGTTCAGGCCCTTGGCAAAACTTGCGCAAGGCCCTTCGTGTGCCTGGCAGCTTTTTATGACAAGCCGTACAAATGGCCAGCAAATGCGGGCGGCATTCTAGCACGGTGGTTTTATGGCGCCAGCGCCCGCACCGGTCTATAACCCTTGGGGATGTCAGAAGCTGTTATTAGACGATTGTCGACAATGTCTATTTATCCTTTGACTGATGCAGGCGAATTGGCTAGTTTTTGCCGCATTGGATTTAAAGGTGTCGACAATCATGCTGGATCAACTCGATCCCCCGGTCATCAGTGGCGACGATTCCGAGACGCTTTCGGAAAATGTCTTCCGACGCATTCAGGCGGCCATCGTCAAAGGCGAGATCGCCCCGGGCAGCAAAATCTCCGAACCGGAGCTGGCGCGCACCTACGGCATCAGCCGGGGGCCTTTGCGTGAGGCCATCCACCGTCTGGAAGGCCAGCGTCTGCTGGTGCGTGTACCGCACGTCGGTGCGCGGGTGGTGTCGCTCAGCCATGCCGAATTGCTCGAACTCTACGAAATCCGCGAATCCCTCGAAGGCATGGCCTGCCGTCTGGCAGCCGAACGCATGAGCGTCGAAGAAATCGACGAGCTGCGCCGGGTGCTGGAAACCCACGAGCGCGACGCAGCGTTTCAGGCTGGCGTCGGCTATTACCAGCAGGAAGGCGATTTCGATTTTCATTACCGGATCATTCAGGGCAGCGGCAACCGCACGCTGACGCAGATGCTCTGCGGCGAGTTGTATCAACTGGTGCGCATGTACCGCATCCAGTTTTCCACCACACCGAACCGCCCGCGCCAGGCCTTCGCCGAACACCACCGGATTCTCGATGCCATCGCCGACCGTGACGGCGAACTCGCGGAATTGTTGATGCGCCGGCACATCGGCGCCTCGAAACGCAACATCGCCCGTCATTACCAAGACGGCGCCCCCAATAAGACAGCCACTGAAAGAGGTGAGTCATGAGTTCCAACCTGAACACTCCAGGCCAGCGTTTCCGCGATGCGGTCGCCAGCGAGCATCCATTGCAGGTGGTCGGCGCAATCAACGCCAACCACGCGCTGCTGGCCAAGCGTGCCGGTTTCAAGGCGATCTACCTGTCCGGTGGCGGGGTGGCCGCAGGTTCGCTCGGCGTGCCGGATCTGGGCATCACCGGCCTGGATGACGTGTTGACCGACGTGCGCCGCATTACCGACGTTTGCGATCTGCCGCTGCTGGTCGACGTCGACACCGGTTTTGGTTCGTCGGCGTTCAACGTCGCGCGCACCGTCAAATCGATGATCAAGTTCGGCGCGGCGGCGATTCACATCGAGGATCAGGTCGGCGCCAAGCGCTGCGGCCACCGTCCGAACAAAGAAATCGTCAGTCAGCAGGAAATGGTCGATCGCATCAAAGCCGCCGTCGATGCCCGCACCGATGACAGCTTCGTGATCATGGCGCGTACCGATGCGCTGGCGGTGGAAGGTCTGGAATCGGCACTCGATCGCGCAGCGGCGTGCATTGAGGCTGGCGCTGACATGATCTTCCCGGAAGCGATCACTGAGCTGGAAATGTACAAGCTGTTCGCCAACCGTGTGAAAGCGCCGATTCTGGCCAACATCACCGAGTTCGGCGCGACGCCGCTCTACACCACCGAGCAACTGGCCGGCGCCGACGTGTCGCTGGTGCTGTATCCGCTGTCGGCGTTCCGTGCGATGAACAAGGCTGCGGAAAACGTCTACACCGCGATCCGCCGCGACGGCACGCAGCAGAATGTCATCGACACCATGCAGACTCGCATGGAGCTTTACGATCGCATCGACTACCACACCTTCGAGCAGAAGCTCGATGCGTTGTTTGCACAAAAGAAAGGCTGAATAAAACCCTGTGGGAGCGAGCCTGCTCGCGAAGGACGCCAACGATAACGCGGTGTCCCTGATGCACCGAGGTGTGCCAGCCACCTTCGCGAGCAAGCCCGCTCCCACACGTTTCCCCATACAAATTCAAAAAGATTGGAGAACACAATGGCCGAAGCAAAAGTACTCAGTGGCGCCGGGCTCCGTGGCCAGGTCGCCGGGCAGACCGCACTGTCCACCGTGGGCCAGGCCGGTGCCGGGCTGACCTATCGCGGCTACGACGTGCGTGAACTCGCAGCCGATGCGCAATTTGAGGAAGTCGCGTACCTGCTGCTCTACGGCGAGTTGCCGACGAAAGCGCAACTCGCCGAATACCAAGGCAAACTGAGCAAGCTGCGTGACCTGCCGCCAGCGCTGAAAGAAGTGCTCGAACGCATCCCCGCCGACGCCCATCCGATGGACGTGATGCGCACCGGTTGCTCGTTCCTCGGCAACATCGAACCGGAGAAAGACTTCTCCGAACAGCGCGACAAGACTGACCGCTTGCTCGCCGCGTTCCCGGCGATCATGTGCTACTGGTATCGCTTCAGCCATGACGGCAAACGCATCAACTGCGTGAGCGACGAGCCGACCATCGGCGGCCACTTCCTGCACCTGTTGCACGACAAGAAGCCGAGCGAACTGCACGTCAAAGTGATGAACGTCTCGCTCATCCTTTACGCCGAACACGAATTCAACGCGTCGACCTTCACCGCGCGCGTTTGCGCCTCAACGTTGTCCGATTTGTATTCCTGCGTCACCGCGGCCATCGGTTCGCTGCGCGGCCCGCTGCACGGCGGCGCCAACGAAGCGGCAATGGAAATGATCGAGCGCTTCGCGTCGCCGGAAGAGGCGATCAAAGGCACCCTCGGCATGCTCGAGCGCAAGGACAAGATCATGGGCTTCGGCCACGCGATCTATAAGGACAGCGATCCGCGCAATGAGGTGATCAAGGGCTGGTCGAAAAAGCTTGCGGACGAGGTCGGTGACAAGGTGTTGTTCGCGGTTTCCGAAGCCATCGACAAGACCATGTGGGAGCAGAAAAAACTGTTCCCCAACGCTGACTTCTACCATGCCTCGGCGTACCACTTCATGGGTATTCCGACCAAGCTGTTCACGCCGATCTTCGTCTGCTCGCGCCTGACCGGCTGGGCCGCGCATGTGTTCGAACAGCGCGCCAACAACCGCATCATCCGTCCAAGCGCCGAGTACGTCGGCGTTGAACAGCGCAAGTTCGTGCCAATCGAACATCGCTGAAATGGTGAGGCTGCCACACAGGTAACTGGATAAACCGGAAACCCATGTGGGAGCGGGCTTGCTCGCGAAAGCGGTGTATCAGTCGACACATTCGTTGAATGACACTCCGCATTCGGGAGCAAGCCCCCTCCCACATTTGACCGATTTGAATTCATTGCCGGTGTCGCGCCCACCCTTTGCAACCACCGTGACCCGAGTCCTGACCCGATGAACACAGCCTTCCGCAAAACCCTGCCCGGCAGCCCTCTGGATTATTTCGACGCCCGCGCGGCGGTCGAGGCGATCCAGCCCGGCAGTTACGACACCCTGCCGTACACCTCCCGCGTGCTGGCGGAAAACCTCGTGCGTCGCTGCGACCCGGCCACGCTCACCGATTCCCTCAAGCAACTGATCGAACGCAAACGCGACCTCGATTTTCCGTGGTTCCCCGCGCGCGTGGTCTGCCACGACATTCTCGGCCAGACCGCACTGGTCGACCTCGCCGGCCTGCGCGATGCGATCGCGTTGCAGGGCGGTGACCCGGCGCAGGTCAACCCGGTGGTGCCGACGCAATTGATCGTCGATCACTCGCTGGCCGTCGAGGCTGGCGGTTTCGATGCTCAGGCATTCGAGAAAAACCGCGCCATCGAAGACCGGCGCAATGAAGACCGTTTCCACTTCATCAACTGGACCAAAAAGGCCTTCAAGAACGTCGATGTGATCCCGCCGGGCAACGGCATCATGCACCAGATCAACCTGGAGAAAATGTCTCCGGTGATCCAGGTGCGCGACGGCGTGGCGTTCCCCGACACCTGCGTCGGCACTGACAGCCACACCCCGCACGTCGATGCACTGGGCGTGATCGCCATCGGCGTCGGCGGCCTCGAAGCCGAGAGCGTGATGCTTGGTCGCGCGTCGTGGATGCGTCTGCCGGAAAGCGTCGGCGTCGAACTGACCGGCAAGCTGCAACCGGGTATCACCGCCACCGACATGGTGCTGGCGCTGACCGAATACCTGCGCAAACAGAAAGTGGTTGGCGCGTGGCTGGAATTCTTCGGTGAAGGCGCGGCGGCGCTGACCCTCGGCGACCGCGCGACCATCTCCAACATGGCCCCGGAATACGGCGCCACGGCGGCGATGTTCTACATCGACCAGCAAACCATCGATTACCTGAAACTCACTGGTCGTGAAGACCAGCAAGTGCAGCTCGTCGAGCAGTACGCCAAGCTCACCGGTCTGTGGGCAGACAGTCTGAAAGGTGCGCAATACGAGCGCGGTCTGACCTTCGATCTGTCCTCGGTGGTGCGCAACATGGCCGGCCCGAGCAACCCGCACGCCCGCGTTGCGGTGTCGGATCTGGCCGCTAAAGGCATCTCCGGCCAGTGGGATGACGTGCCGGGGCAAATGCCCGATGGCGCGGTGATCATCGCCGCCATCACCAGTTGCACCAACACCAGCAACCCGCGCAACGTCATCGCCGCCGGCCTGCTGGCGCGTAATGCCAACAAACTTGGCCTGACCCGCAAGCCGTGGGTGAAATCCTCGCTGGCGCCGGGTTCGAAAACCGTGGCGCTGTACCTCGACGAAGCGGGGCTGACCGCTGACCTGGAACGGCTCGGTTTCGGTGTCGTCGCCTTCGCCTGCACCACCTGCAACGGCATGTCCGGCGCCCTCGACCCGGTGATTCAGCAAGAGATCATCGACCGCGATCTGTACGCCACCGCCGTGCTTTCCGGCAACCGCAATTTCGACGGCCGTATCCACCCGTACGCCAAGCAAGCGTTCCTCGCGTCGCCGCCGCTGGTGGTCGCCTACGCCATCGCCGGCACCATTCGTTTCGACATCGAGAAGGACGTGTTGGGCGTGGTGGACGGCAAGGAAATCCGCCTCAAAGACATCTGGCCGAGCGACGAAGAAATCGACGCCGTGGTGAAATCTTCGGTCAAGCCTGAGCAGTTCCGTCAGGTCTATATTCCGATGTTCGCCGTCCACGAAGACACCGGCCCGAAAGTCACGCCGCTGTACGACTGGCGCGAAATGAGTACCTACATCCGCCGTCCGCCGTACTGGGAAGGTGCGTTGGCCGGCGCCCGTCCGCTCAAAGGCATGCGCCCGCTGGCGGTACTGCCGGACAACATCACCACCGACCACCTGTCGCCGTCCAACGCGATCATGCTCGACAGCGCCGCCGGCGAATACCTGGCGAAAATGGGCCTGCCGGAAGAGGACTTCAACTCGTACGCCACGCACCGTGGCGACCACTTGACCGCGCAGCGTGCAACATTTGCCAACCCGAAACTGTTCAATGAAATGGTCGTGGAAAACGGCAAGGTCAAACAAGGTTCGCTGGCGCGTGTCGAGCCGGAAGGCAAAGTGATGCGCATGTGGGAAGCCATCGAAACCTACATGGAACGCAAGCAGCCGCTGATCATCATTGCCGGCGCCGATTACGGTCAGGGTTCGTCCCGTGACTGGGCGGCGAAAGGCGTGCGTCTGGCCGGTGTCGAAGCGATTGCCGCTGAAGGTTTCGAGCGCATTCACCGCACCAACCTGGTGGGCATGGGCGTGTTGCCGCTGGAATTCAAGGCGGGCACCAACCGTCACACCCTGGCCATCGATGGCAGCGAAACCTACGACGTGATCGGCGAGCGCAAACCGCGTGCGGATCTGACGCTGGTGATCCATCGCAAGAATGGCGAGCGCGTTGAAGTGCCGGTGACCTGCCGTCTGGATACCGCTGAAGAAGTGTCGATCTACGAGGCCGGCGGCGTGTTGCAGCGCTTCGCTCAGGACTTTCTTGAAGGGGCGGCGGTTGCCGTTTAATTCAATTGATGCGGGCACGGGATTTCAAGTCCCATGCTCTCGGTAAGGAGCAATATGGCTCACGCACCACAGATTAGAATCCCCGCCACTTACATGCGCGGCGGCACCAGCAAAGGCGTGTTTTTCAGCCTCAAGGATCTGCCCGAAGCGGCCCGGATTCCCGGCCCGGCTCGCGACGCTTTACTGCTGCGCGTGATCGGCAGTCCCGACCCCTACGACAAACAAATCGACGGCATGGGCGGCGCGACTTCGAGCACCAGCAAAACCGTGATCCTGTCGAAAAGCATCAAGGCCGATCACGACGTCGATTACCTGTTCGGTCAGGTGTCCATCGACAAGCCGTTCGTCGACTGGAGCGGCAACTGCGGCAACCTCTCGGCAGCGGTCGGTTCGTTTGCCATCAGCAACGGTCTGGTCGACGCCAGCCGCGTTCCGCACAACGGTGTCGCGGTGGTGCGTGTGTGGCAGGCCAACATCGGCAAAACGATTATTGCCCATGTGCCGATCACCAACGGCGAAGTGCAGGAAACCGGTGATTTCGAACTCGACGGCGTGACCTTTCCGGCGGCCGAAGTGCAAGTCGAATTCATGGACCCGGCGGCGGAAGAAGAGGGCGGTGGTGGCTCGATGTTTCCCACCGGTAACCTGATCGATGAGCTGGAAGTGCCGGGGGTCGGTACGTTCAAGGCGACCATGATCAATGCCGGCATCCCGACGATTTTCGTCAACGCCGAAGACATCGGTTACACCGGCACCGAGCTGCAAAGTGCGATCAACACTGATCCGAAAGCGTTGCAGATGTTCGAGACGATTCGGGCGTATGGCGCGTTGCGCATGGGCCTGATATCGAACCTGGATGAAGCCGCCAAGCGCCAGCACACGCCGAAAGTTGCGTTTGTCGCCAAGCCTGCGGCATATGTGGCGTCCAGCGGCAAGGCGATTGCCGCCGCAGATGTCGATCTGCTGGTGCGGGCGTTGTCGATGGGCAAGTTGCACCACGCGATGATGGGCACGGCAGCGGTGGCGATTGGTACTGCAGCGGCGATTTCCGGCACCTTGGTCAACCTTGCGGCGGGTGGCGTTGAACGCAATGCCGTGCGTTTCGGGCATCCGTCCGGAACCCTGCGCGTCGGCGCCGAAGCCAGCCTGGAAAACGGTGAGTGGGTAGTGAAGAAAGCCATCATGAGCCGCAGTGCACGCGTGCTGATGGAAGGCTACGTGCGTATCCCCGGAGATTCATTCTGATTTGAGCTTTTTTACCCTCACCCCAGCCCTCTCCCGGAGGGAGAGGGGGCCGACCGAGGTGTCTGGAGTAGTACATCGACCTGAAAGATCGAGTCGATTATGGATTCAGGGGCCGACCGAGGTGTCTCGGGTTGTACATTGATCTGATGGGTGATGGATTCAGCGCAGATCGTTCACTTGGGTGAACCTTTGAAGCATCCCCCCAATCGGTTCCCTCTCCCTCGGGAGAGGGCTAGGGTGAGGGGCCTCACCACCTGAAGAAACGCAAAAAGAGCAGGCACCCCAGACCTGCAATCAACCGGACCAAACCAGCCAAGCCCTGAGGAAGACCACACCACTCATCATTTCCGCACAGGAGAACCGCAATGAGCGCCAACGTCGACCTGAATAACCGCCCCGACTACGACGGTGTCCTGCAGGACATCGCCGATTACGTCCTCACCTTCACAGTCACCTCTGCCGAAGCCCTCGATACCGCCCGCAACTGCCTGATGGACACGCTGGGCTGCGGTCTGCTGGCGCTGCGCTTCCCCGAATGCACCAAGCACCTTGGCCCGATTGTCGAAGGCACCGTCGTCCCGTTCGGCGCACGCGTTCCCGGCACCTCCTATCGCCTCGACCCGGTGAAAGCTGCGTGGGACATCGGCTGCATCGTTCGCTGGCTCGACTACAACGACACCTGGCTCGCCGCCGAATGGGGCCATCCCTCGGACAACCTCGGCGGAATTCTCGCGGTGGCTGATCACCTCTCGCAAAAACGTCTGGCCAACGGTGAGTCACCGCTGACGATTCGCGATGTGCTCGAAGCGATGATCATGGCCCACGAGATCCAAGGCGTGATCGCTCTGGAAAACTCCTTCAATCGCGTAGGACTTGATCACGTCATTCTGGTGAAAGTCGCTTCGACCGCTGTTACCGCCAAACTGATGGGCGCCAATCGTGAGCAACTGTTGTCGGCGTTGTCCCATGCGTTTGCCGATGGTCAGGCGTTGCGTACCTATCGCCATGCACCAAACGCCGGTTCGCGAAAATCCTGGGCGGCGGGGGATGCGACGAGTCGTGGCGTGCGTCTGGCCGACATTGCCATGCGCGGCGAGATGGGTATTCCCGGGGTTCTGACGGCAAAGCAGTGGGGCTTTTATGACGTGCTGTTCAGTCATACCAACAGCGATCTGGCGCTGAAACCGGAGGATAAACGCGTCTTCAGTTTTTCGCGGCCGTTCGGCAGTTATGTGATGGAAAACGTCCTGTTCAAGATCAGTTTCCCCGCCGAATTCCACGCGCAAACCGCCTGCGAAGCGGCGGTGACCTTGCATCCGCAGGTGCGCAATCGCCTGCACGAGATCGACAAGATCGTCATTACCACCCACGAATCGGCGATCCGCATCATTTCCAAAGTCGGGCCGTTGGCCAACGCCGCCGACCGTGACCACTGCATCCAGTACATGACGGCCGTGCCGCTGGCCTTCGGTAACCTGGTCGCCGAACAGTACGAAGACGATTTCCACAAGGCGCATCCGATCATCGATGTGCTGCGCGAGAAAATGGTCATTGTCGAAGAACCGCGTTTCACCCGCGAATATCTGGAGGCCGACAAGCGCTCGATCGCCAACGCCGTGCAGGTGTTTTTCAAGGATGGCAGCAGCACCGAAAACGTCGTGGTCGAATACCCGATTGGTCATCGTCGCCGTCGTGCCGAGGGCATTCCGTTACTCGAAGACAAATTCAAGGCCAATCTGGCCACACGTTTTACGGGGCAGCGCAGCGGCGAGATTTTCACGTTGTGCAAGGATCAGGCGCGGCTTGAAGCTACGCCGGTGAATCGATTCATCGACCTGTTTGTCATCTGATAGCGCAGGCGCTGGAGATCGTGACGGTGTGTCAGACAACATCAATGCTGAATGTGCCACCGCCTTCGCGGGCAAGCCCGCTCCCACAGGTCATGAAGGCCTTCACAAATTTGTGTTCACCACAAAACCCTATGGGAGCGGGCTTGCTCGCGAAGGCGCCAGAACAGGCACCGCAACACTACTTGAAGCGCCGCTCCACCCCTTTCTCCACCAGAATCTTCGCCGAAATCTCTTCCACCGAAAAATGCGTGGAGTTGATGTGCGGAATATTCTCGCGGCGGAACAGGTTTTCCACTTCGCGCACTTCGAATTCGCACTGGGCGTAGCTCGAATAACGGCTGTTCGGCTTGCGCTCGTTGCGGATGGCGGTGAGGCGGTCCGGGTCGATGGTCAGGCCGAACAGCTTGTGCTGATGGGCGCGCAGGGCCGTTGGCAGGGTCAGGCGTTCCATGTCGTCTTCGGTCAGCGGATAGTTGGCCGCGCGGATGCCGAACTGCATGGCCATGTACAGACACGTCGGCGTTTTGCCGCATCGCGACACGCCCACTAGTATCAGATCGGCTTTGTCGTAATAGTGGGTGCGCGCACCGTCGTCGTTGTCGAGGGCGAAGTTCACCGCCTCGATACGCTCCATGTAATTGGAGTTGTGGCCGATCGAGTGGGACTTGCCGACGGTGTAGGAAGAATGCTCGGTCAGCTCCTGCTCGAGCGGGGCAAGGAAGGTCGAGAAAATGTCGATCATGAAACCATTGGACGTTGCGAGAATCTCACGGATGTCCTGATTGACGATGGTGTCGAAGATGATCGGACGAAAGCCGTCGGTTTCAGCGGCTTTGTTGATTTGTTGTACCATGGCCCGCGCTTTTTCAACGCTGTCGATGTACGGTCGCGTGAATTTGCTGAAGGTAATGTTTTCGAACTGCGCCAGAAGGCTTTGACCCAGGGTTTCGGCGGTAATGCCGGTGCCATCGGAGATGAAGAAAGCAGATCGTTTCATTTGCACCTTGGGCCTTAAGCTAGTAACGAATCTTGGATATGATAGGCGCGATTTGTCGGCCGCCATTGGCCCGCATTCTCACTTATTTTCCAGGTCCAGGCCATACAACCGGCCAAGGCTCCCCCGGGCCGCCGGTTTCTGAGCTTTTCCAACACAGTTAGTGGAGAGATCACCTTGGTAGAGTACGTAGTTTCCCTCGATAAGCTCGGCAAACACGATGTTGAGCATGTGGGGGGCAAGAACGCATCCCTGGGCGAGATGATCAGTAACCTGGCAGGCGCCGGTGTTTCGGTCCCCGGCGGCTTCGCCACGACGGCTCAGGCCTATCGTGATTTCCTCGAACTGAGCGGCCTCAACGACCAGATCCACAAGGCCCTCGACGCACTCGACGTTGACGACGTCAACGCCCTGGCCAAGACCGGCGCCCAGATCCGTCAATGGATCATGGAAGCCGAATTCCCCGAAAAACTGAATGCCGAGATCCGCACCGCGTTCGCCGCGCTGTCGGCCGGCAACCCTGACGTGGCCGTGGCCGTGCGGTCTTCCGCCACCGCCGAAGACTTGCCGGACGCATCCTTCGCCGGTCAGCAGGAAACCTTCCTGAACATCCGTGGTGTGGAAAACGTTATTCGCGCCGCCAAAGAGGTGTTCGCTTCGCTGTTCAACGACCGGGCGATTTCCTACCGCGTGCACCAGGGCTTCGACCACAAACTGGTTGCCCTGTCGGCTGGCGTGCAGCGCATGGTGCGGTCGGAAACCGGCACGGCCGGCGTGATGTTCACCCTCGACACCGAATCGGGTTTCCGTGATGTGGTTTTCATCACCGGCGCCTACGGTCTGGGCGAAACCGTTGTACAAGGCGCGGTCAACCCCGACGAATTCTACGTGCACAAGGGCACGCTGGAGGCCGGTCGTCCGGCGATCCTGCGTCGCAACCTGGGCAGCAAAGCCATCAAGATGATCTACGGCGACGAGGCCAAGGCCGGTCGTTCGGTGAAAACTGTTGATGTCGACAAGGCTGATCGCGCGCGTTTCTGCCTGACCGATGCTGAAGTCAGCGAACTGGCCAAGCAAGCGATGATCATCGAGAAGCACTACGGCTGCCCGATGGACATCGAGTGGGCCAAAGATGGTGACGACGGCAAGCTGTACATCGTGCAGGCCCGTCCGGAAACCGTGAAAAGCCGCACCCAGGCTAACGTCATGGAACGTTACCTGCTGAAAGAAACCGGCACCGTGCTGGTTGAAGGTCGCGCCATCGGCCAGCGCATTGGTGCCGGTAAAGTGCGCATCATCAAAGACGTCTCCGAGATGGACAAAGTCCAGCCGGGCGACGTACTGGTTTCCGACATGACCGACCCGGATTGGGAACCGGTGATGAAGCGCGCCAGCGCGATCGTCACCAACCGTGGCGGCCGTACCTGCCACGCGGCGATCATCGCCCGTGAGCTGGGCATCCCCGCAGTAGTCGGTTGCGGCAATGCCACCCAATTGCTGAAGGATGGCCAGGGCGTGACCGTGTCCTGCGCCGAAGGCGACACCGGTTACATTTTCGAAGGCGAACTGGGCTTCGACATCAAGAAGAACTCCGTCGACGCCATGCCGGAGCTGCCGTTCAAGATCATGATGAACGTCGGCAACCCGGACCGCGCCTTCGACTTCGCGCAACTGCCGAACGCCGGTGTGGGCCTGGCCCGTCTGGAATTCATCATCAACCGCATGATCGGCGTCCACCCCAAAGCGCTGTTGAACTACGACGGTCTGCCGCAGGAAATCAAGGAAAGCGTAGACAAGCGCATCGCCGGTTACGACGATCCGGTCGGTTTCTATGTCGAGAAACTGGTGGAAGGCATCAGCACCCTCGCGGCCGCGTTCGCGCCGAAGAAGGTCATCGTGCGTCTGTCGGACTTCAAGTCCAACGAATACGCCAACCTGATCGGCGGCAAGCTCTACGAGCCAGAAGAAGAAAACCCGATGCTGGGCTTCCGTGGCGCTTCGCGTTACATCAGCGAATCGTTCCGTGACTGCTTCGAACTCGAATGCCGCGCGCTGAAACGTGTGCGCAACGAGATGGGCCTGACCAACGTCGAAATCATGGTGCCGTTCGTCCGTACTCTGGGTGAAGCCAGCCAGGTGGTCGATCTGCTCGCCGAGAACGGCCTGGCCCGTGGCGACAACGGTCTGCGCGTGATCATGATGTGCGAACTGCCATCCAACGCGATTCTGGCCGAGGAGTTCCTCGAATTCTTCGACGGTTTCTCGATCGGTTCCAACGACCTGACTCAGCTGACCCTGGGCCTGGACCGCGACTCCGGGATCATCGCGCACCTGTTCGACGAGCGTAATCCGGCGGTCAAGAAGCTGTTGGCCAACGCGATTGCGGCGTGCAACAAGGCCGGCAAGTACATCGGCATCTGCGGTCAAGGCCCTTCGGACCACCCGGATCTGGCCAAATGGCTGATGGAGCAGGGCATCGAAAGCGTGTCGCTGAACCCGGACACCGTGCTGGAAACCTGGTTCTTCCTCGCCGAAGGCCAAGCCCCGGCTTGATCAACATGTGAACGGGCCGCGTCTCCCTGTAGGAGTGAGCCTGCTCGCGATAGCGTCATGACAGTCAGCATCGATTCGAATGACACACCGCCATCGCAAGCAGGCTCACTCCTCACGATTCGGCTCCTTATGATTCAAACAGGGCGGGGTCTCCGGATGCCGCCCTTTTTTGTGCAAGAGCATTATGCAAAGCAGCAGCAACCTGTTTCCTGTCGCCCTGATCAGCGCCGAACGGCGTGGTGATCTGAGCGAAGACGTGTATCGCTTGAAACCCGGCAACAGCCCCGACTGGTCCGTGGAAATCGCTGTGACCCGTTTGGGCATGGCCGATGACTCGACGCCTCGCGGTGTGCCGGTGATTCTGCTGCACGGCAGCTTTTCCAATCGGCGCTTCTGGTTTTCTCCCAAAGGCCTGGGCTTGGGCGCGTATCTGACGCGCCTGGGGTTCGATGTGTGGATTCCGGAGATGCGCGGCCACGGCCTGTCGCAGCGCAATGAGGAGTACCGGCGCAATCGTGTCGCCGACTATGCCCGTTACGATCTGCCGGCGATTGCCGCGTTCGTACGTGAGCAGAGCGGTCAGGTTCCCCACTGGATCGGCCATTCGCTGGGTGGCATCACGCTGGCGGCTGCGCTGGGTGGCGAATACCTTGGCGAGCCTGCCGTGGCGTCGGCAGCGTTTTTCGGCACCCAGGTCAGCCGTACTTACTGGCCGCTGAAGATCCCGCCGGTGGAGTGGAGCGGGCGCTTCATTCTCAAGCGCTTTGCGCAATTGTCGGGTTCACGCCTCAAGCGTGGCCCGGAAGATGAGCCGATCGGTCTGGCGCTGGAAAGCATGCGCTGGTACGGCTTGTTCGGCCGGTTTGGCGACAAGGACAAGGATTGGTGGGCAGGGCTGGCCGATGTGCGAGTGCCAGTGCTGGCGGTGACTGCGGCAGGGGATCACCAGGATCCGGCCTGGGCCTGTCGCAAGTTGTTCGAGCAGATCGGCTCGGAGCACAAGCAATTCATCAATCTGGGCCGCGAGCAAGGCTTCAACGATAATTTCGGCCATGTCGAGATGTTGGTGAGCAAAGCGGCGCAGGCTGAGGTGTGGCCGTTGGTGGCGCGCTGGTTGAACGATCAGCAATCGCCATTGCTGGGCGAGAAGCCTGATTTGGCCGCTGCGGTCTGAGAGGGAAGCGCTGAAAAGGGCATTTCGTTCGAGGTGGCTTGCGGCTAAGATATGACGCATTGTGCGGTTCTGGTCATTTTTGGTGGCGGTTTAGCTATTACGTTTCAGGGTTTGTTCAGGTTCGTTCAGCGACTATGGGATGGACTAAGGTAAACAGCGACCACCGGAACTCGTCTTTCAGAATGCAGCATCCTTGATCGTCTTCCTTTTTACAGGAGTTTTTCGATGAACCATTACCTCACGCCTGACCTGTGCGACGCCTATCCGGAACTGGTGCAGGTGCTGGAACCGATGTTCAGCAATTTCGGCGGCCGGGATTCGTTCGGCGGCGAAATCGTGACCATCAAATGCTTCGAAGACAACTCGCTGGTCAAGGAACAGGCTGAACTCAAGGGCAATGGCAAGGTGCTGGTCGTCGATGGCGGCGGTTCGCTGCGCCGTGCATTGCTGGGCGACATGATTGCCGAAAAAGCCGCGAAGAACGGCTGGGAAGGGTTGGTAATCTACGGTTGCATCCGTGACGTCGACGTCATTGCGCAGACCGATCTGGGCGTGCAAGCGTTGGCCAGCCACCCGATGAAAACCGAAAAACGCGGCATCGGTGATCTCAACGTCCCGGTGACGTTTGCCGGCGTGACGTTCCACCCCGGCCAGTACCTTTATGCGGACAACAACGGCGTGATCGTCTCGCCGAGTCCGTTGAAGATGCCTGAATAAGCTTTTCGACAAAGGGATGAGGATGTTCGAGGAAGAAAACGCGCAGTGGGGGCTGGTGCATGCCCTGGTGCTGGACGGAAAAGGCGGCGCGCGTTCGATAGCCCGGACTGAGCTCGACGATTTGCAGCTGCAGGCCCATGAGAGCCTGTGGTTGCATTGGGATCGCAGCCATCCGCAAACCCGGACCTGGCTGCGCAAATCCAGCGGTCTCAGTGAATTCACCTGCGATCTGCTGCTGGAAGAGAACACCCGGCCACGCCTGTTGCCGCTGCCGGATGCCGAGCTGCTGCTGTTTCTGCGCGGGGTCAATCTCAACCCGGGCGCAGAGCCGGAAGACATGGTCTCGGTGCGGATTTTCGCTTCCGCCCAGCGGGTGATCTCCCTGCGTTTGCGGCCATTGCGTGCCACCGATGAGCTGCTGGCTCAACTGGCGGACGGCAACGGCCCGAAAACTTCCTCTGAACTCATCCTTTATCTGGCGCAGTTTCTCACCAACAAGGTGCAGGATCTGGTCACTTGCCTCTCGGAAATCGCCGATGAGGAAGAAGAAAAGATGGATACCGACGAACGGTATACTCCGGAACATGGTGCCATTTTGCACATCCGTCGTCGGGCGGCCGGGCTAAAGCGTTTTCTTGCGCCGCAGCGGGATATTTTCGGACAACTTACACGCATAAAACTGCCATGGTTTGTCGATGACGATGCCGATTACTGGAACGAGCTGAACAACAGTCTGACCCGCTATCTCGAAGAGCTCGAATTGACCCGAGAGCGTGTGGGGCTTGTGCTGGAGGCCGAAGACCGGCGCTTGAGCGAGCGCATGAATCGCACCATGTACCGCTTCGGGATCATCACCTGCATCTTTTTGCCGATGAGTTTCATCACCGGTCTGCTGGGTATCAATGTCGGCGGTATTCCGTTTGCCAGCAGCCCGTATGGTTTCCTGATTGCCTGTTTGACGGTGCTCGCTCTGGCCTTCGGTCAGTGGTGGTTATTCCGTCGTTTGCGCTGGGTGTGAAGATGGCATATGTGACCCGGCCAAATCCGCCCGCGTCTTTCACAGACATCACGAGAGGTGCGTATGCACGATCCGTTTGAACAGTCTTTGCGCGACATGCTCAACGCCTCGCCGTCCAGCCGCGACGACGATGCATGCCTGGGCCGCGTGCTCAAAACCGCCAACCGCCAGGTCGGCGCCGGTGATCTGTTCAGCCTGCTGGGCCGCTGGCTGCCCGCGCTGATGATCGCCCTGAATAACGGATCGGCCCATGTCTCGCCGGTTTCCCGTCTACGTAAACCTACTGCTCGCACTGCTGATAAGGCTGATTGAATATGGAACTTGATCTCTGGACTCAGAGCCTCGTCACTGCAATGACTGCGTTGTGGACCAAAGTCGCCAACTTCATCCCCAACCTGTTTGGCGCACTGGTCGTGCTGCTGTTGGGTTTCGTCGTGGCCAAGTTGCTCGATACCTTGCTGTCCAAATTGCTCGCCAAACTGGGCCTTGATCGCCTGATGGGCGGCACCGGCCTGACCAAGTTGATGTCGCGAGCCGGGCTGCAAGTGCCGATCTCCACCCTGATCGGTAAAATCGTTTACTGGTTCGTCCTGCTGATTTTTCTGGTTTCTGCAGCAGAATCCCTTGGCCTTGAGCGCGTTTCAGCTACGCTGGATATGTTGGCGCTCTATTTGCCGAAAGTATTCGGCGCGGCTCTGGTGTTGCTGGTAGGAGTCTTGCTCGCGCAACTGGCCAACGGGCTAGTGCGCGGGGCAGCAGAAGGCGTGGGCCTGGACTACGCTTCGGGGCTGGGGCGAATTGCACAAGGGCTGGTGATCATCATCAGCATTTCGGTTGCGATCAGTCAGCTTGAGGTCAAGACTGACCTGCTGAACCATGTGATCGTCATCGTTTTGATTACCGTTGGTCTGGCCGTTGCGCTGGCCATGGGTTTGGGAAGCCGGGAAATTGCCGGTCAGATTCTTGCGGGAATCTATGTGCGTGAGTTGTATCAGGTTGGGCAACAAGTGCGTGTTGGCGAGGTCGAAGGCCAGATCGAGGAGATCGGCACGGTTAAAACCACATTGCTGACCGATGAAGGTGAGCTAGTCTCTCTTTCCAATCGGATCCTGCTGGAACAGCATGTGAGTAGCCGCTAATCCGGCAAACCCTGCTAATGTATGCCGCCGCAAAATGCCAGCTGATGCTGGTTGCGGCGGACATTGACCTGACTGTCGGCACGACTTGTTTTGAATAAAGCCCAACCGCTATCCACGCGCTACGACCCCCGCGAGCTCTCTGATGAGGAGTTGGTCGCGCGCTCGCATACCGAGCTGTTTCACGTAACGCGCGCCTATGAAGAACTGATGCGGCGTTACCAGCGGACATTATTTAACGTTTGTGCGAGATATCTCGGGAACGATCGCGACGCAGACGATGTCTGTCAGGAAGTCATGTTGAAGGTGCTGTATGGCCTGAAGAACTTCGAGGGGAAATCGAAGTTCAAAACGTGGCTCTACAGCATCACGTACAACGAATGTATTACGCAGTATCGGAAGGAACGGCGAAAGCGTCGCTTGATGGACGCATTGAGTCTTGACCCTCTCGAGGAAGCGTCTGAAGAAAAGGCGCCGAAACCCGAGGAGAAGGGCGGGCTTGATCGCTGGCTGGTGTATGTGAACCCGATTGACCGCGAAATTCTGGTGCTACGATTTGTCGCAGAGCTGGAGTTTCAGGAGATCGCAGACATCATGCACATGGGTTTGAGTGCGACAAAAATGCGTTACAAACGTGCTCTAGATAAATTGCGTGAGAAATTTGCAGGCATTGCTGAAACTTAGTTCAGCGCAAATATCTCTTACGTGTAGGCAAGTTCTGATAGACTTGCCGCCGAGTTGTCCCCCGGTTTGCGGGACTGCTTCACAATCACCAGATGGGGATTTAACGGATGAAACTGAAAAACACCTTGGGCTTGGCCATTGGTTCTCTGATTGCCGCCACTTCGTTCGGCGCTCTGGCACAAGGCCAAGGCGCAGTTGAAATCGAAGGCTTCGCAAAGAAAGAACAATTCGACAGCGCTCGTAACTTCAAGAACAACGGCAACCTGTTCGGCGGCTCGATCGGTTACTTCCTGACCGACGACGTTGAACTGCGTCTGGGCTACGACGAAGTGCACAACGTGCGTTCCGACGACGGTCGTAACATCAAGGGCGCTAACACCGCTCTTGACGCTCTGTACCACTTCAACAACCCAGGCGACATGCTGCGTCCATACGTATCGGCTGGTTTCTCCGATCAGAGCATCGGTCAGAACGGTTCCGGTGGTCGTGACCGCTCCACCTTCGCCAACGTTGGCGCTGGTGCCAAGCTGTACTTCACCGAAAACTTCTACGCCCGTGCCGGCGTTGAAGCTCAGTACAACATCGACCAGGGCGACACCGAGTGGGCTCCTAGCGTTGGTATCGGTGTGAACTTCGGTGGCGGCTCCAAGCCTGCTGCTGCTCCAGTCCCAGCACCAGCTGAAGTCTGCTCCGACAGCGACAACGATGGCGTTTGCGACAACGTTGACAAGTGCCCGGACACCCCAGCCAACGTAACTGTTGACGCTGACGGCTGCCCAGCAGTTGCTGAAGTTGTTCGTGTTGAGCTGGACGTCAAGTTCGACTTCGACAAGTCGGTTGTGAAGCCAAACAGCTACGGCGACATCAAGAACCTGGCTGACTTCATGAAGCAGTACCCATCCACCACCACTACTGTTGAAGGTCACACTGACTCCGTCGGTCCTGACGCTTACAACCAGAAACTGTCCGAGCGTCGTGCAAACGCCGTTAAGCAAGTTCTGACCAACCAGTACGGTGTTGAATCGTCCCGCGTTCAGTCTGTTGGCTACGGCGAATCCCGCCCAGTTGCTGACAACAAAACTGAAGCTGGCCGCGCTGTAAACCGTCGCGTAGAAGCGCAGGTTGAAGCTCAAGCTAAGTAATTAGCTGCCGCTCCGAGAAAAGCCCGGCTTAGGCCGGGCTTTTCTTTGCCTGCGATTTGGCATTACCCAACGTACACATGCTCACCGTAGAAGCTGCCGCAGGCTGCGATCTTTTGCTCATCAACAGCTGCAGCCACTGCGCCAATCACCAGGATGGCAGGGCTCTTGAGCTCAAACCCGCAAGCATCGTCACTCATTGCCGTCAGATTGCTCCGGCATTCGCGCTGCTCGGGCAATGACGCATTTTCGATCATCGCCACTGGCGTATCCGCCGCCATTCCGCCCGCCAACAACTGATCGCGAATTTCGCCCAGCTTGGCCACGCCCATATAAACCACCAGCGTTGTGCCGCCCTGCGCCAATGCCTGCCAATTCAACTGGCTGTCGTCCTGAGTGTGGGCGGTCACCAGTGTCACCCCGCGCGCTACCCCACGTAACGTCAGCGGAATATCACACTGTGTCGCTCCGGCCAGCCCGGCGGTGATGCCGTTGACCAACTCCACCTCAACGCCACGTTCACGCAGCCACTGCGCCTCTTCGCCACCGCGGCCGAAAATGCACGGATCGCCGCCCTTGAGCCGCACCACACACTTGCCGTGGCGGGCATAGCGCAGCATTAGCCGATGGATAAACGCTTGCGGTGTTGAACGACAACCGCCGCGTTTACCCACTGCGATGATGCGTGCGGCAGGGCAGTGTTCGAGCACCGCGTTGTTGACCAGATCATCGATCAGCACCACATCGGCCTCGCGCAAGGCGCGCACCGCTTTGAGGGTCAGCAGTTCCGGATCACCCGGCCCTGCACCGACCAGCCAGACTTTTGCGTTCATGGTGTTTTCCTCATCAGATGACGGCAGCTGGCTGCACGTCGGCCGCCAGCAAGCGTTTTATTTCCGGGACGCACGAGCCGCATTGCGTGCCGCAGCCCAGTTGGTTTTTCAAACCCTGCAGATCCAGGCCTTGGCGAATGCCGGCGCAGACTGCGTTGAGGCTGACGTTCTTGCAATTACACAGGGTTTTATCCACAGCCATCTGCGCCCCGGCACTGCCCGGCGGTGTACTCATCGGCGCCAGCAGCCACCGGCGCAGTTGTTCATCCGCGCGGCCTTCCAGCCACAACCCTTGCAGCCAATGCCGAGCGAGCGTTTCACCGGCCAACCGAATAGCCGTGATACGGCCGTTTTCAATGCGCACGCGTTTGCCGATGGCGCGGCGAGGATCGTCATAGGCCAATACCGGGCCGTCGATCAGTGACAGGCATTGATCGATTTCACCGAGCAATTGCGCATTGGGGGCCTCGCTGTGGGCTGCGCGTATCAGCAATGCCGATCGTTCACGTCCGACAAGGCTGAGACTCACGTAGGAAAATGCCTCACAAAGCGGTCGTAGCGCTTCGAAATGCCGTTGCACGTCACCTTCGATCAGTGCGAAAAGCTGCCACGGCAGATGGACCGGCTCCAGGCGCACACCGCTGTGTTTGAGTTCCGGTTGTTTCGACAACGGATCAAAGGCCGGCAGGGTCAGGCTGTTGACACCGCCCTTGAGAAAGCGGTCGCCCCAGTGCATCGGCATGAATGCCTGGCCCGGACGTACGCTGTCATCGCTGCCGACGGCAATAATCACCGCGCCTCGACGACTTTTCAGATTGACCAGATCGCCCGGCTGCAAACGATGCCTGCGCAATTCGTCTGGATGCAGACTCAACACCGCTTCGCTGACATGCCCGAACAGCTGCGCCGCCGTGCCGGTGCGGCTCATACCGTGCCATTGATCGCGCAGGCGGCCGGTGATCAACGTCAGTGGAAAGCGTGCGTCACGCTGTTCCCTGGCGGCGCGATACGGCTCGGCAATGAATTGCGCGCGCCCGTTGGCGGTCGGGAAAATGCCGTCCTCGTACAGTCGCGTTGTGCCTTCGCGGGCGCCGACAGGGAAGGGCCATTGCTGCGGCCCGATCTCGTCGATCAGCGCATGACTGATCCCGGACAAATCCAGATCGCGCCCGCGCGTCAGCCCTTTGAATTCATCGAACAACTGCGCAGGTCGGGTGAAGGTAAACAGGCTCGATTCAGCGGGGCGCAGACGTTTCTCCAGGCGTTGTGCGAAATCCACCGTGATCGCCCAGTCGGGCCGCGCTTCACCCGGTGGGAGGATAGCTTGGCGCACGTGGGAGATGCGTCGCTCGGAATTGGTCACCGAGCCTTCTTTCTCGCCCCAACTGGCGGCGGGCAGCAGCAGATCGGCGAATGCTGCGGTTTCGGTGGTGCGAAAGGCTTCTTGCAACACCACGAACGGACAGGTCTCAAGCGCTGCTCGCACAGCCTGTTGATCCGGCATCGATTGCGCAGGATTGGTGCAGGCAATCCACAACGCCTTGATCTTGCCGCTGCGTACCTGCTCGAACAGTTCGATGGCGCTGAGCCCGGTGCTTTCCGGCAACCGATCAACGCCCCAATAAGCCGCTACATCAGCGCGGTGTTCAGGGTTGGCGGCGTCTCGATGGCCCGGCAACAAATTCGACAAACTGCCGGTTTCGCGCCCGCCCATGGCATTTGGCTGACCGGTGAGGGAGAAAGGTCCTGCACCCGGGCGACCAATTTGTCCGGTGGCCAAATGCAGATTGATCAGCGCGCTGTTCTTCGCGCTGCCAGCGGTGGACTGGTTCAAACCCATACACCACAACGACAGAAAACTCGGTGAGGTACCGACCCATTCCGCGCATTGCTGCAATTGCTCGACGCTGATTCCGCACAGCTGCGAAACCATTTGCGGGGTGTAATCGCGCACCAGATTTTTCAGGTCGGCGAGACCATCGGTGTGCGCCTTGATGAAGTCGCGGTCGATCCAGTCTTCCCACAACAACAGATGAAGAATCCCATGGAACAACGCGACATCGGTGCCCGGCAGAATCGCCATATGCAGATCCGCGAGGTCGCAGGTGTCGGTGCGCCGTGGATCAATGACGATGACTTTCATCTGTGGACGGCGGGATTTTGCCTCTTCCAGCCGACGAAAAAGTACCGGATGCGCGTAGGCCATGTTACTGCCGACGATCATCACGCAATCGCTGAGTTCCAGATCCTCATAGCTGCACGGCGGGGCGTCGGCGCCGAGGCTGCGCTTGTAGCCGACCACGGCTGAAGACATGCACAGGCGTGAATTGCTGTCGATGTTGTTGGTGCCGACCAATGCCCGTGCCAGCTTGTTGAAGGCGTAGTAATCCTCGGTCAGTAATTGGCCTGAGATATAGAACGCCACGCTGTCCGGACCGTGTTCGGCGATGGTCTCGGCGAATACGTTGGCGGCGTGTTCCAGCGCGGTGTCCCAATCGCAGCGGCTGCGCGCCAGGCCTTTGCCCAGGCGCAGTTCCGGGTACAGCGCGCGGGCCGCGAGGTCGCCGGTCAGGTGCAGGGTCGAGCCTTTGCTGCACAGTTTGCCGAAGTTGGCCGGATGCGCCGGATCGCCGCTGACGCCGAGGATATGCTCGCCGTCATGCTCGATCAGCACGCCGCAGCCGACCCCGCAGTAACAGCAGGTCGAGGCGGTCGTCTGGCGGTTCATCAGATGGCGTCCCGCAGGGCCAACTGCACGCGACCATTTTCGACTCGCGCCGGATGATGGTGCGCGCAACCGATGTCCGGGGCCTGGGCTTCGCCGGTTTGCAGGTCGATTTGCCAGTTGTGCAACGGACAGGCGACGCGTTTGCCGTAAATCAGACCTTGCGACAAGGGCCCACCCTTGTGCGGGCAGCGGTCGTCGAGGGCGAAAACCTCATCGTCGCTTGTACGAAAAATCGCAATGTCGCCTTTCGGTCCGGCAATAATTCGCGAACCGAGGGCATTGATCTCATCGAGGGCACAGATATCCAGCCAGTTCATGCTGGCACCTCCAGATTTTTCACAGGGATCACGTCGAATTCTTTCTTCAGTTGCGGCTGTGCCAGACGTTCTTTCCACGGATCTTGCTCAAACGAAAGGGAGAATTGCAGGCGTTCGTTCAGGGCTTTGCGCCGCTCGGGGTCTTCCAGTACGGCTTTCTTGATGTGTTCCATGCCGACCCGTTGCAGGTAGTGCACGGTGCGTTCGAGGTAGAAGGCTTCTTCGCGGTAAAGCTGCAGGAACGCGCCGTTGTATTCGCGGACTTCCTCGGCGGTTTTCAGCTTGACGAAAAATTCCGCGACTTCGGTTTTGATCCCGCCGTTGCCGCCGATGTACATCTCCCAGCCGGAGTCGACGCCGATAATTCCTACGTCTTTGATCCCCGCTTCCGAGCAGTTGCGTGGGCAACCGGAGACGGCCAGTTTCACTTTGTGCGGCGACCACATGTTGAACAGGTCATGTTCCAGTTCGATGCCCAATTGCGTCGAGTTCTGCGTGCCGAAGCGGCAGAACTCGCTGCCGACGCAGGTTTTCACGGTACGGATGGATTTGCCGTAGGCGTGCCCGGACGGCATGTCGAGATCTTTCCAGACGCCGGGCAAGTCCTGCTTCTTGATGCCGAGCAAGTCGATGCGCTGACCGCCGGTGACCTTGACCATCGGCACGTTGTACTTGTCGGCCACGTCGGCGATGCGCCGCAGTTCCGACGGGTTGGTCACACCACCCCACATGCGTGGCACCACCGAATAGGTGCCGTCCTTCTGGATGTTGGCGTGGGCGCGTTCGTTGATCAGGCGCGATTGCGGATCGTCTTTGGCTTCGCCGGGCCAGGTGGAGATCAGGTAATAGTTGAGGGCAGGGCGGCAGGTTGCGCAGCCGTTCGGCGTGCGCCAGTTGAGGTAGCTCATGGTGCCGGCGATGGTCAGCAGGTGCTGTTCGCGAATGGCCTGGCGAATCTGCCCATGGTTGAGGTCGCTGCAACCGCAGATGGCTTTTTCGCTCTTCGGTTTGACGTCGGCCGCACCACCGACGGTGTTGATCAGAATCTGTTCGACCAGCCCGGCGCAAGAGCCGCAAGAGCTGGCGGCCTTGGTGTGTTTCTTCACCTCGTCGACGCTGAACAGGCCGTGTTCCTGAATGGCTTTGACGATGGTGCCTTTGCACACGCCGTTGCAGCCGCAGACTTCGGCGCTGTCGGCCATGACCATGGCTTTGTCCTGGCCCTGATGTCCTACATCTCCAAGGGCGTTTTCGCCGAACATCAAATGATCGCGGATCTCGCCGATGGCGTGATTCTCACGAATCTGGCGGAAATACCAACCGCCATCTGCCGTATCGCCGTACAGACAGGCACCGACCAACACGTCATCCTTGATCACCAGTTTTTTGTACACGCCGCCGATCGGGTCGGAGAGGGTGATGGTTTCCGTGCCTTCGCCGCCCATGAAATCGCCGGCGGAAAACAGGTCGATGCCAGTGACTTTCAATTTGGTCGAGGTCACCGAGCCCTGATAGCGGGCAAAGCCCAGTTGAGCGAGGTGGTTGGCGCAGACCTTGGCCTGTTCGAACAGCGGCGCGACCAGGCCGTAGGCGATGCCACGGTGGCTGGCGCATTCGCCGATCGCATAGATGCGCGGGTCGTAGGTTTGCAGGGTGTCGTTGACCAGAATCCCGCGATTGCAGGGAATGCCGGCCTTTTCCGCGAGTTCGGTGTTGGGGCGAATGCCGGCCGCCATCACCACCAGATCGGCGGGAATGATGTCGCCGTTCTTGAACTGCACCGAGCCGACGCGGCCATTGCCCGCGTCATGCAGAGCCTGGGTCTGTTCGCACAGGCGGAAGTGCAGGCCACGGGATTCGAGGGCGCTTTGCAGCAGTTGGCCGCTGGTTTTGTCGAGTTGTCGCTCCAGCAACCACTCACCGAGATGCACCACGGTGACGTGCATGCCGCGCAGCATCAGACCGTTGGCAGCTTCGAGGCCGAGCAGGCCGCCGCCGATGACCACGGCGTGTTTGTAGGTTTTAGCGGTGTCGATCATCGCCTGGGTGTCGGCGATGTCGCGATAGCCAATCACGCCGTGCAGGGTGTTGCCGGGGATGGGCAGAATGAACGGCGTCGAACCGGTGGCGATCAGCAGGCGATCGTATTCGGCCTCGGTGCCATCCTCGGCGATCACCCGACGTTTGACCCGGTCGATCTCCACCACTTTGCGGTTGAGCAGCAACTTGATGTTGTTTTCCAGGTACCAGTCGAGGTCGTTGAGCACGATCTCTTCGAAGGTCTGTTCACCGGCCAGCACCGGCGAGAGCAGGATGCGGTTGTAGTTGGTGTGCGGTTCGGCGCCGAAGACCGTGATGTCGTACAGCTCGTTGCTCAGCTTGAGCAGTTCTTCCAGGGTGCGAACCCCGGCCATGCCATTGCCGATCATCACCAGTTTGAGTTTTTTCATCAGGTTCTCCGGGAGCTGCGGCTGGCCTCTTGTGGGCAGTCAGGCCTTGCTCGACAAATTTTGCGCAAACAAAAAAAGGCGTCCCGCTAGTTGCCTAGCGAGGACGCCTTTGTCCTGGTCCCGTTCTCTCGGGAAGCGCAGCCTTCGTCGTTGAAGGTTGGGCTTTATGTATGTGCTGGATGGGCTAATGCAGTGGTTGTGCCAACTACGGGAACCGCGGTTTTATTGGGTGGATGCGGTTATTGATGATGGTTTTTTGCACCGAATCGAAGCGCGCTGCCCGTTCGTGGAGCGTTCGAGCAGACGGTTTTGTAGTGACTGGGCTGACGTCTTCGCGAGCAAGCCCGCTCCCACAGGGGAATGCATTTCAAATGTGGGAGCGAGCCTGCTCGCGAATGACGCGACGCGGTGTCAGCCATGAAACAACAAAACCAGCAGCACCACATTCCCCATCAGAGCCAGCAACGCCATCGTCCGCCAGACCTTCAACGGCTCACGTTCCAATAAAGGTCTGGGCCGCACACTCAAACTCCGCCGCTCGCCCTGTTCCAACACCAGCAACCATTCTTCCGCGGTTTCAAAACGCTGTTGCGGAGTCACCGCCACACCACGCTCCAGACTTTGCGTCAGCCATTCCGGCAAATCCGGCCGATAGCGACTGGCACTTACCGGCAGACCAAAGCGCGGTCGCTGGAACGCTTCGATTTCGCCATAGGGGAAATGCCCGGTGAGCAGGAAGTACAGGGTCACACCGACCGCATACAAATCCTGCTGCGCACTCGGCGGATCTCCGCGAAAGGCTTCCGGTGCGATATAGCTGGGGGTTCCGGGCAGTGTCGACGGTGCGTCTTCGGATAGCCCCGGACAATACGCCAGGCCAAAATCCAGCAGACGCAGTTCGCCGTCATCGCCCCAATGCAGATTTTCCGGTTTGATGTCCCGGTGCAGAATCTGCCGCCGATGCAGCAGCCCGATCGCGCGCAGCAATCGTTCGGCGATGTCCTGCCATTGCGCCAAAGGTAGGGATCCGAGCTGTGCCAGGGTCGTTCCGGAATATTCCCGCATCACGTAGTACAAATGCTGACGCTGATTGCAGGTATGGACTTCAGGGAAATGTCGCCCGGCCACTCGCTTGAGAAACCATTCTTCCGACAGCAGGGCTTGCCCGGCTTGCGGATCCTCGGCGAGACGCGAGGGTAGCGTCTTCAACAACCATGTCTGACCCTGGCCATCAAGCACCCGATAGAGCAGCGATTGCTGGCTCTGCGCGACGATGCTTTGCACGTGCCAGCCTTCGAAGGATTGGCCATGTTTCAGCACCGGCGGCAGCGGCCACTGCTGCAAATGAATCAATGCATCGCCAATGCTCGCCTCGCCGACAGCATCGACCCGCACCAGCAACGCGCTGGCGTTGTCCTGGCTTCCAGACAGATGCGCCGCATTGACCAGCGTTTGCGCGGCGCTGTGCAGATCGGGTTGATCACGCAAAATCGCCGCAATCGCCGTATCGCCCAGTGTCGACCAGACGCCGTCACTGAGCAGCACAAAGCTTTCACCGACGCGCAGTTCGCCGTCGAGAAAATCCAGCACCAGATGTTGATCCAGCCCCAGCGCACGCTTGAGCACATGCTGCATGCCCGGCTGATCCCAGACATGGTCTTCAGAGATTCGCTGCAAGTTGTCGGCGTGCCAGCGATAAACCCGGCAATCGCCGACGTGGGCGAGGGTAAAGCGCCGTCCGCGCATGACCAGAGCACTGACCGTGGTAAGCAACGGTTGCCCACCACCGTTGGCCTGCAACCAGCGGTTTTGCGCGAGCAGCAGGCGATCCAGCGCCTGGGCCACGCTCCAGGTTTCCGGTGTGGCGTAGTAGTCGAGTGCCAGCGCCTGCAAGGTCGAGCGCGCAGCCAATCCGCCATCGGCGCACTGGCTGACGCCGTCGGCGATCGCGAACAGATAACCCTTGCTCGCCGCCAGCGCCGGAGCGGGGGTGACCAGACGCAAAGCGTCCTGATTTTCCGCACGCGGGCCGGTGGCGCTGGCTTCGGCAAAACTCAGTTGCAGGGCCATCGAAGGTTCAGACCCGCGCCGCCGTCACGGCTGCCGAACCCCAGGTGGTTCTCCAGCGACGCTTGACGCCGTGCAGGCCAAACCACGCCAACACGCCCAGGCTGGCGAACAACCACAAGGCCAGTTGATAGCTGCCGGTGCTTTGTTTGATCGCGCCCATACCGGCCGCCAAGGCGAAACCGCCGATGCCGCCGGCCATGCCGATCAGCCCGGTCATGACGCCGATCTCCAGACGAAAACGCTGCGGTACCAGCTGGAACACCGCGCCATTGCCCGCGCCCAGACCCAGCATGGTGCAGACAAAAAGCGCCAGCGCCGCGTAGGAACTTGGCAGGTTGAACCCAACGGCAGCAATGCACACGGCGGCGACGGTGTACATCGCCAGCAGCGTGCGGATGCCGCCAAAGCGATCCGCCAGCGCGCCACCCAGCGGCCGCATCAAACTGCCGCCGAACACACAGGCGGCGGTGTAGTAACCGGCGGTCACCGGGCTCAAACCGTACTGATCGTTGAAGTAGCCGGGCAGGGCGCTGGCCAGGCCGATAAAACCGCCGAAGGTGACGCTGTAGAAAAACATGAACCACCAACTGTCTCGGTCGCCCAAGGCTTTGAAGTAGTCGGCCATGGCTTTGGCTTTCGGCCGCTCAGGGGCATTTTTTGCCAGCCAGGCAAACAGCACCAATGTAAGAATCAGTGGAATCAACGCGAAACCGAAAACGTTGCTCCAGCCAAATGAGGCCGCGAGCACCGGAGCGATCAGCGCGGCGAACACCGTGCCGGAGTTGCCCGCGCCAGCGATGCCCATGGCTTTGCCCTGATGCTGCGGCGGGTACCACTGCGACGCCAGCGGCAGGGCGACGGCGAACGAGGCGCCGGCCATGCCGAGGAACAGACCCAATATCAATGCCTGCTCATAACTGTGGATGCCGAGTTTCCAGGCACCGAACAGCGCACAGATCACGATGACCTGACCGATCAGACCGGCGGTTTTCGGCGACAACCGATCGGCGAGCATGCCCATGACAAAACGCAGCACCGCACCGGCGAGGATCGGCGTGGCGACAACGAGGCCGCGTTGCTGCGTGGTCAGGTGCAGGTCGGCGGCAATTTGCACGGCCAGCGGGCCGAGCAGGTACCAGACCATGAAGCTCAGGTCGAAATACAGGAAGGCCGCGAACAGGGTCGGGGTGTGGCCGGATTTCCAGAAGCTTGAATTCATCGCGCACCTCAGCTGAAAAGTGTCTCGAAAAGGAGTCATGCACAGCAGGTGGGGCGCCGCCACGGCCGCACCACCGGCCCCGGGCTGTGGGGCCAAAACGCAAAAACGCCGCTACCTGATTCGCCGAGGGGCGAACGGGGTGAGCGACGTCTTTGTCGTGGGTGGGGCAACCGCCGTTGGTTACCTGTGCGTTTTACATAGCGAGATTTGTGCCAACAGCCGGAAAATCAAAAGCCCCTCACCCTAACCCTCTCCCGGAGGGAGAGGGGACTGATTGGGGGATGCTCGCGAAGTACGCCGACCTGTGATTTCTGCTGTGAATCCATAATCGACTCGGTCTTTTATGTCGATGTTTGACGCCAGACACCTCGATCGGTCCCCTCTCCCTCCGGGAGAGGGCTAGGGTGAGGGGCTTTTAAAGCCGTCAGTACTTTCAGCCCAGCAACTCACTCATGGCAATAATCTGCTCCGCCACCTGAATCAGCTTCTGCTGCCGGCTCATCGCCTGGCGCCGCATCAAGGTGTAAGCCTCTTCCTCATTGCAATCCTTCATCTTCATCAACAACCCCTTGGCCAGCTCAATACGCTTGCGTTCGGCCAATTGCTGATCCCGCGCCTGAAGCTGCGCGCGCAAGGCCTGATCGCTTTCGAAACGGGCCATCGCCACATCGAGAATCGGCTGCAGACGCTGGGCGTGAATGCCTTCGACGATGTAGGCACTGACCCCGGACTTGATCGCCTGACGCATCACACCGGGGTCGTGTTCGTCGGTGAACATCACGATCGGCCGTGGCTGGTCGCGGCTGACCAGCACCACTTGCTCCATGACATCGCGGCTGGGTGACTCGGTATCGATCAGGATCACGTCCGGGCGCACCGTTTCGACGCGTGCGGGCAGGTCGATGGTCAGGCCGGACTCGTCGATCACTTCGAATCCCGCTTCGGTCAGTGCGGCCTTCAGGCGACCGACTTTTTTCGCCGTGTCGTTGATCAACAGAATGCGCAACATGTTCGTGGGCTCCTGTCAGCGGCGGGCGAGAAGGGGCGCGTCGTCGTTCAACGCGTGCAGCTTGAAACTGCGCGCATAACCAGCCGGGTCGCTGCCGTCCCAGACCTTGCCGTCGAGCAACTGGCTGCTGCGCATGTCGGTGCCCCACGCGGCGACGCCGACCGCGGTGGCGGCGGCGCGGTAGATATCCAGCCGTTGAACCTGACGGGCGACGGCGAGGTAATCCGGGTCCTCACGCAGCAAGCCCCAGCGGCGGAACTGGGTCATGAACCACATGCCATCCGACAGATACGGCAGATTCACCTCGCCGTTACCGTGAAAGCGCAGCGCGTGCGGATCCTGCCAGCGATTGCCGAGGCCATCGGCATAGTCACCGAGAAAGCGCGGTTCAATGCACGACACCGGCGCGTCCAGATAGTCCGGGGCGCTGAGCAACTGTGCGGTGCTGCGGCGATTTTCCGGGCTCTCTTCGATAAAGCGGCTGGCTTCGAGAATCGCCATTACCAGCGCCCGCGCGGTGTTGGGGTATTGCTCGACAAATTCACGGGTGCAGCCCAGGACTTTTTCCGGATGATCGGGCCAGATGGTCTGGCTGGTGGCGAGGGTGAAGCCAAGATCCTGCTGCACCGCGCTGGCCGCCCACGGTTCGCCGACGCAAAAGCCATCAATGCGCCCGGCTTGCAGGTGCGCGACCATTTGCGGCGGCGGTACCACCACGCTGTCGACATCCTGCAATGGATGAATGCCCTGACTCGCCAGCCAGTAATACAGCCACATGGCGTGAGTGCCGGTGGGGAAGGTCTGGGCGAAGGTGAGTTTTGCGCGGCTTTGGTGCACATGCCGGTCCAGCGCTTCAGGACTGCTCACACCGAGGCTTTGCAGACCGTGGGAGAGGTTGAGGCTCTGGCCGTTCTGGTTCAGGCCCATCAACACGGCCATTTCGGTTGGGGCGACCCCGCCGATGCCCAGATGCACGGCGTAGATCAGGCCATACAAGCTGTGCGCAGCATCCAGTTCGCCGCTGACCAGTTTGTCGCGCAAATTGGCCCAGGATGTCTGGCGCTTGAGGTTCAGGGTCAATCCGTAAGGCTGGGCGAAGCCCTGTGTGGCCGCAACGACGACAGAGGCGCAATCGCTCAGGGCCATGAAGCCGAGGTTGATCGCACTTTTTTCCGGGGCATCGCTGCCATTGACCCAGGCCAGTGGCCCTACCGAAGGTTCATTCATCCAACGTACCTCGAAAAAAAGCGCCGCCACGGACTTTGCCCAGGCAAACCCCGAAGACGACGCCATTGTCCTTGCCCGCCTGCCGTCATTGACCGACGCACTGATAGCCAGGAGGGTGCAAGGCATATGCCAGAGACAGCGATTTGCGCGTGCGCCTCGCGCGGCAGGTCGATGCCCGGCTATAATCGCCGCCTCTTTTCGCCGCCCGAGTCATCGCCGCCCATGTACACCCTGGCCCGTCAGCTGTTGTTCAAACTTTCCCCGGAAACCTCCCACGACCTGTCGCTGGATCTGATCGGCGCGGGTGGGCGTTTGGGCTTAAACGGCTTGCTGTGCAAGGCGCCGGCGAAGAAGCCGGTGACCGTCATGGGCCTTGAGTTTCCGAACCCGGTAGGTCTGGCGGCCGGTCTGGACAAGAACGGCGCGGCCATCGACGGTTTCGCGCAACTGGGTTTCGGGTTTGTCGAAATCGGCACCGTGACCCCGCGTCCGCAGCCGGGCAACCCGAAACCACGAATCTTCCGTCTGCCGGAAGCCGAGGCGATCATCAATCGCATGGGGTTCAACAACCTCGGCGTTGATAATCTTCTGGCGCGGGTGGCAGCGGCCAAGTACACCGGCGTGTTGGGCATCAACATCGGCAAAAACTTCGATACGCCGGTTGAGCGTGCGGTCGACGATTACCTGATTTGCCTGGACAAGGTTTACGCCCACGCCAGTTACGTGACGGTCAACGTCAGCTCGCCGAACACCCCGGGCCTGCGCAGTCTGCAGTTTGGTGATTCGCTGAAGCAATTGCTCGCCGATCTGGCCACGCGCCGCGCCGAACTGGCCTTGCGTCACGGCAAACATGTGCCGCTGGCGATCAAGATCGCGCCGGACATGACCGATGAAGAAACCGCCCAGGTTGCCCAGGCACTGATCGAAACCGGCATGGACGCGGTGATCGCGACCAACACCACCCTCAGCCGTGTCGGCGTCGAAGGCATGGAGCATGGCGACGAGGCGGGCGGTTTGTCCGGCGCGCCGGTGCGTGAGAAGAGCACGAATACCGTGAAGGTGCTGGCCGCTGAGTTGGCGGGGCGGTTGCCGATCATCGCGGCTGGCGGGATTACCGAAGGCAAGCACGCAGCCGAGAAGATACTGGCCGGTGCGAGCCTGGTGCAGATCTATTCTGGCTTTATCTATAAAGGCCCGGCGCTGATTCGTGAGTCGGTAGACGCGATCGCTGCGCTGCGCTGATCCATAGACACCACTGTTCCCTTGTAGGCCTTCGCCTGCTTGCGATGGCGGTCTGTCAGTCGCTGATGAAGTGACCGAAATAAAGCTATCGCGAGCAGGCTCACTCCTACAGGTTTTGTGTATGGCACAAATAATGTAGCAGGCATAAAAAAGGGCTCCTCGAAGGAGCCCCTGGGCCGGAGCCCGCCGTCCGGGAAGGACGTGCGTGGTTAAGTCGATACAAATTCAGATTGTCGTGTCGGAATAAATGCCCTGTGTCAGCCGACGGCGTGAAGTTCGTTGAGTCTGTGGATTCCCGCAGTGCCGGTCATACCGTCCCAGTTGTCGCCGCGTCCTTCTCGCCAGCCGTTAATCCAGGCTTGACGTACCGACGGTAGAGTAAATGGGCAAAGCTCACGGGATTTGCCACCAACGCCATATTGATATCCGCGCAAAAATGCTCTTTCCAACGGATCACGCTTAAGTCTTCTCATAGGGTGTTTCCCTCACTTGTTGACTGTTTTGTGTCGCGTTGACCTCAACTGAGGTCTGGCAGAACAAACCTGCCATGGTGCGGCTCGCTGCCGGCGTGGCGAGCCAAGGTGTTGACGCCGTTGCGACGTCAACCTGTGTTCAGTTCTAACCAATGAGTCACACCGAGGGAATGATCGTTTTGTCATAAGGACGTAACGAATTTAGTGCTACAGCCATAAGTAACGACGGGTTTCATGCACGTTTTTTCAGCAAACCCCGGTATGATCGGCCCCGCGCTGGACGACCGGGTTAATTCTTTAGTGAGAATGACCCACGTTTGCGCTTGGGTATAAAGCGACGAAGGGTCGTTTCAAGACTTTTTGTTTCTTCAACTTTTTTATCTGTCCCGGCATCTAAGCTCTTTTAACCCGAGCAGCGGGGATGGAACGGCACACCTTCGTGCCACGCGGGCGCTCTTTTAGAAAAGCGCCTGATTGAAAACCGGATCGGCAATGCGTTGCCGGTTCACTAGCCAAAGGCTCTGGAAATACCATGTCCGACCGTTTCGAACTCTTCCTCACTTGCCCTAAAGGCCTTGAAGGCCTGCTCATCGAGGAAGCCGTCGGGCTTGGCCTTGAAGAAGCGCGCGAGCACACCTCCGCCGTGCGGGGCATGGCGACCATGGAAACCGCCTATCGCCTGTGCCTCTGGTCGCGTCTGGCCAACCGCGTGTTGCTGGTGCTCAAGCGCTTCCCGATGAAAGACGCTGAAGACCTCTACCACGGTGTGCTCGACATCGACTGGCAAGATCACATGCTCAGTGATGGCACCCTGGCTGTCGAATTCAGTGGCCATGGCTCGGGCATCGACAACACCCATTTCGGCGCCTTGAAAGTCAAAGACGCCATCGTCGACAAACTGCGCACCCCACAGGGCGACCGTCCGTCGATCGACAAGCTCAACCCGGATCTGCGCATTCACCTGCGTCTGGATCGCGGCGAAGCGATTCTCTCTCTCGACCTCTCCGGCCACAGCCTGCACCAGCGCGGTTACCGTCTGCAGCAGGGCGCGGCACCGTTGAAGGAAAACCTCGCGGCAGCGATCCTGATCCGTTCCGGCTGGCCGCGCATTGCCGCCGAGGGTGGCGCGCTGGCTGACCCGATGTGCGGTGTCGGTACGTTCCTCGTCGAAGCCGGGATGATCGCCGCCGACATGGCGCCGAACCTGCGTCGTGAGCAATGGGGCTTCACCGCGTGGCTCGGTCACGTGCCGGCGCTGTGGAAAAAACTCCATGAAGAAGCCGTTGAGCGTGCTGCCGCCGGGTTGGCCAAGCCACCGCTGTGGATTCGCGGTTACGAGGCCGACCCGCGTCTGATTCAGCCGGGCCGCAACAACGTTGAGCGTGCCGGCCTGAGCGAGTGGATCAAGATCTACCAGGGCGAAGTCGCGACCTTCGAACCGCGTCCGGATCAGAATCAGAAAGGCCTGGTCATCTGCAACCCGCCGTACGGCGAGCGCCTCGGTGACGAAGCCAGCCTGCTCTACCTCTACCAGAATCTCGGCGAGCGCCTGCGTCAGGCCTGCCTGAACTGGGAGGCGGCAGTGTTCACCGGCGCGCCGGATCTGGGCAAGCGCATGGGCATTCGCAGCCACAAACAGTATTCGTTCTGGAACGGCGCGTTGCCGTGCAAACTGCTGTTGATCAAAGTGCTGCCGGATCAGTTCGTCACCGGCGAGCGGCGCACCCCGGAACAGCGCCAGGCCGAGCGTGAGCAAGCGGCTTACGATCAGACCCCGGACGAACCGCAAGAGCGCAAGTTCAACAAGAACGGCAACCCGATCAAACCGACGCCAGCCCCGGCGCCGGTGATCGAGCAGCCGCGCTTGAGCGAAGGCGGGCAGATGTTTGCCAACCGCCTGCAGAAAAATCTCAAGGCGATGAGCAAGTGGGTCAAGCGCGAAGGCATCGATTGCTACCGCGTCTACGATGCCGACATGCCTGAATATGCGATGGCCATCGACCTGTACCACGATTGGGTGCACGTCCAGGAATACGCCGCGCCGAAATCCATCGACCCGGAGAAAGCCTCGGCACGCATGTTCGACGCCTTGGCCGCGATCCCGCAGGCACTGAACGTCGACAAGAGCCGCGTGGTGGTCAAACGCCGCGAGCGCCAGAGCGGTACCAAGCAATACGAGCGTCAGGCGGCGCAAGGCAAGTTCAATGAAGTCAGCGAGGGCGGCGTGAAGTTGCTGGTCAACCTCACCGATTACCTCGACACCGGCCTGTTCCTCGATCACCGGCCAATGCGCATGCGCATTCAGAAAGAGGCGGCCGGCAAGCGCTTCCTCAATCTGTTCTGCTACACCGCGACCGCCAGCGTGCACGCGGCCAAGGGCGGTGCGCGCAGCACCACCAGCGTCGACCTGTCGAAAACCTACCTCGACTGGGCACGCCGCAACCTGTCGCTGAACGGTTTCTCCGACAAGAACCGTCTGGAGCAGGGCGACGTGATGGCGTGGCTGGAAAGCAGCCGTGACGAATACGACCTGATCTTCATCGACCCGCCGACGTTCTCCAACTCCAAACGCATGGAAGGCATCTTCGACGTGCAGCGTGATCAGGTGCAGTTGATCGACCTGGCGATGGCGCGTCTGGCACCCGGTGGCGTGCTGTATTTCTCCAACAACTTCCGCAAGTTCCAGTTGGAAGAAAACCTCGCCGAGCGTTACGCGGTCGAGGAAATCAGCGCACAGACCATCGATCCCGATTTCGCCCGCAACACCAAGATCCACCGCGCCTGGAAAATCACGGCTCGTTGACGCTTTGCCGGGTTGGATCCACAGAGCCTTGATTTTTAAAGGCTCCGTGGATCTGCCTTTGCTAGCTAAATTAGTGGCTAATAGCTATAACTCACACACGGTCAATGGGTCTTCCCGTAAATGCTGGCGTAGTGAGTTGTCTTTATGTCGTTGCACCCCGTGCGCCCGAAGATTCTGGGTTTCATCAGTGAAGACGTCTCGGCCTGGCTGGTCGCGCTGCTGGTATTGCTCGCCGGCGGGGTTCTCACGGGGCTGCTCGCCTGGGCCACCTTCAACCAATACCAGCAACAAATCCGTCAGCGCTTTCAACTGCTGGCCAACGAACGTTACACCCGCATCGAAGAACGTTTTCAGGATCAGGAACAACGCCTCGACGGCCTGCGCCGCTTCTTCGCCAACTCCGAATCGGTGTCCCGCGCCGAGTTCGACGGTTACACCCAACCCTTGTTGATGCGTACCCAAGCCTATTCGTTTGCCCTCAAGGTCAAGGGTGCCGAGCGCCCTGCGTTCGAACAGCGGGTGCGTGACGAGGGCCTGACCCAATTCACGATCCGTGAACTGAATGCGCAGGGCGAGCTGCAACTGGCTGGCGAGCGCGATGCATACGTGCCGGTTCTGTATAGCCAGACGCAAAGTCGACTCGGCTCACCCTTGGGCTATGACTTGCTGGCGCAGCCCCTGCGCCGGGACACCTTGCAGCGTGCCGACCGGCGCGGCGGGCTGGCGGTGTCGCAACCGATGCATCTGGTCAGCATCGAGCCGTCGTACGCGCGCGGCGTGCTGCTGGTGGCGCCGGTGAACCACGGTGGCGAGCGCCAATCCTTTGGCTATGTCATGGCGGTGATCAGCATGCGCCAGTTGCTGGCCGACGGTTTGCCGGACGCGTTACATGACTATCTGTCGGTGCGCGTTCTCGACCTGTCGACCCATGATCAGCACGAAGTGTTGTTCGAATCGACCAACGCGCCGGCGCCAAGCGACCTGTCGGCCACGCGGTTGTTGCGCATGGCCGACCACGATTATCAGGTCGATATTCTGCCGAGCGATGCCTTCGTGCAGGCCAACCATTCATCGGTCGGCAGCGTGATGATTTTGGGTGGCTTGCTCAGTCTGCTGCTCAGCGCCTTGCTCTACGTGCTGGTCAGTCAGCGTCAGCGCGCCTTGCGCATGGTCGAACTGCGCACCCAGGAACTGCATGCCAGCGAGCAGGAACTGCGCGGTACCCACGGTCAGTTGCGTGGCGTGTTGAATGCGGCGACGCAGGTGGCGATCATCGCCACCGATTTGCGCGGTGTGATCAACACCTTCAACCCTGGCGCCGAACAAATGCTTGGTTACAGCAGTGCGCAAGTGGTCGGCCACATGACCCTGGAAAATCTGCACTTGCCCCGTGAGCTGGCGGCCCGCGCTGCCGAGTTGAGTTTGCGCTACGGCAAAACCATCCCGACCTGCCACGCGATGCTGGTCGAGGGCGGCGAAGTCGGCGGCCACGAGGCCCGCGAGTGGACGCTGGTACGCAGCGATGGCAGTCATCTGCCGGTGAACATGCTCGCCACGCCGGTGCTGGATGAACAAGGGCTGTGGGTCGGGCATCTGGCGATCTGCATCGACATCACCGAGCGCAAGCGCGTGCACGAGGTGCTGGCGGCGCGGGATGTGTTGCTGAAAAAGCTCAGCGCGCACGTGCCCGGTGGCATCTATCAATTCAAGATGGAATTTGATGGACGCTTCAGCGTGATCTACGCCAGCGACGGCATCCGCGAGATTTACGAACTGGAGCCGGACGTGCTGTTATTCAACGCCGAGGCAATCTTCACGCGTATTCATCCACAGGACGTGACTCGCGTGCGCACTTCCATTCGCGCCTCGGCCGACAGCCTCAGCCCGTGGCGCGAGGAATACCGCGTGCAACTGCCCGAGCGTGGCCTGCGCTGGGTGCGCGGTGAGGCGACGCCGGAAGAACTGCCGGGCGGCGGCGTGCTGTGGCATGGCTATATCTCGGACATTTCCGACCTGAAACGCGTGGAAGAAGAGCTGCGCGCGTTGTCGGTGACCGATTCGTTGACCGGCATCCATAACCGCCGCTACTTCCAGGAGCGCCTGACCACAGAAATGGCCCGGGTCGAGCGCGGCGGTGGCGAGTTGTCGGTGATCATGCTCGACATCGACCATTTCAAACGCATCAACGACCAGTACGGCCACGCCGTGGGCGATCGGGTGCTGCAAGCGGTGTGCGAGCGGATCGGCCATCGTTTGCGGCGCACCGATGTGTTCTGTCGGTTGGGCGGCGAAGAGTTCATGGTGTTGTGCCCGGACATCGACGGCGAGCACGCGTACATGCTGGCGATCGAGCTATGGCAGGGCTTGCGCAGTACGCCGGTGGATGTGGTCGGCGTGGTCACGGCGAGTTTCGGTATCGCCAGTTGGCGACCGGGGGAGGGCGCGGATGCGCTGTTGCTGAGGGCGGATTCGGGTGTATACGCGGCGAAGCAGGGCGGCCGCGATCGCGTCGAACAGATGAGTTAGGTCGCGACGCGATTCCCTTGTAGGAGTGAGCCTGCTCGCGATTGCGGTCTGTCAGTCACACATGATGTATCTGGACTGACGCTATCGCGAGCAGGCTCACTCCTACAGAAGCCGCGGTGATCAGAGGACCGAAGCGGTCTGCGGCAGTTTCGGCTGCTTGTACAGATCCAGCAGCACCTGATCCAGCACCGACGACGCACCAAACGGCGCCTTGTCGTTGAGTATCGCCACCACCGCCCAGGTATTGCCATTCACATCACGGCTGAAACCGGCAATCGCGCGCACGGTGTTCAGGGTGCCGGTCTTGACATGAGCCTCACCGCGCATGGCAGTGGTCTTCAGACGTTTACGCATGGTGCCGTCGGTGCCAGCGATCGGCAGCGAGCTGATGTATTCCGCGGCATAGGGACTGTGCCACGCGGCTTGCAGCATGCTCGCCATCTCGCGGGCGCTGACACGTTCTGCACGCGACAGACCGGAGCCGTTCTCCATCACCAGATGTGGCGCGGTGATACCTTTCTTCGCCAGCCACTGACGCACTACGCGTTGTGCAGCCTTGGCGTCGTCACCATCGGCGTCGTTGCGAAAGCGCTGACCCAGGCTGAGGAACAGTTGCTGGGCCATGGTGTTGTTACTGTATTTATTAATGTCGCGGATGATTTCCGCCAGATCCGGCGAGTAGGCACGAGCGAGCAGTTTGGCGTTGCTCGGGGTCGAGGCCAGACGGTCCTTGCCCTGAATGCTGCCGCCCAGCTCTTTCCAGATCGCGCGCACGGCGCCGGCGGTGTAGGTCGCGTGGTCGAGCAGCGACAGATAAGTCTGCGAGCTGCAACCTTCACCCAACTGGCCGGCAACGGTTACGTTAACGCTGCCATCGGCCTGCGGCACCGGGTTGTAGCGAACGCCGCCGGTGCATTGCTTGGAAGGCAGTGCCTTGACGGTGTTTTCGATGTGGATGCTGGCAATCGGTGGTTCTACGGAGATCAGCACGCGGCCACCATCATTGCGTGCGACGAAGCGCAGGGCCTTGAGGTTGACCAGCAGCGAATCCGGTTTGACCAGGAACGGCTTGTTCTCGTCGTTACCGTCATCGTTGAATTCCGGCAGCACTGGTTGCACGAAAAAGTTGCGGTCGAGAATCAGATCACCGGTGATCTGCGTCACGCCGTTGGCGCGCAGGTCGCGCATCAGCAGCCAGAGTTTTTCCATGTTCAGCTTCGGATCGCCGCCACCCTTGAGGTAGAGGTTGCCGTTGAGGATGCCGCCACTCAGGTCGCCGTCGGTGTAGAACTCGGTTTTCCACTGATGGTTGGGGCCGAGCATTTCCAGCGCCGCATAGGTGGTGACCAGTTTCATGGTCGAGGCCGGGTTGACCGAGACGTCGGCGTTGTACACGGTCGGCGTGCCCGGGCCTTCCAGCGGCACCATTACCAGCGACAGAGCGCTGGGCTGCAGTTTGCTGGCCTTGAGGGCTTTTTCGACATTGGGGGTCAGGGCGGTGTTGATAGTGGCAGCAGAAACGGGCAGAGCCAGAGGCAGAAGAAGGCCGGCGAGAAAGAGGGGACGCAACGATTTGATCATATGAAATAAAACCCTACAGCCGAGGGGAAAATAACGAGGGCATGGATGAAAAAGCCCTCAGCGGTCATGAAAGTGTCGGCATTATGCCCCAAGGTGTTACAGCTTGTGCCTTGTCGGGGCCGGCCAATACGTTATTTTTTTACAGGCGGTCGGCTTCCGGGGCCAGAGAGTCGGGCAATCGGCGGCTTAAACTGGTAAAGTGCCGGCCGTTAATACTTAAGAGGATTGTTCCAATGGCGACTAACCGTTCCCAGCGTCTGCGCAAAAAACTGTGCGTTGATGAATTTCAAGAGCTGGGTTTCGAACTGAACCTGGACTTCAAAGAAGACTTGTCCGAAGAAGCCATTGACGCTTTCCTCGAAGCCTTCATCAAAGAAGCCATGGAAGCCAATGGTCTGGGTTATGTTGGCGGCGACGACTTCGGTCTGGTATGCCTGCAGAAGCGTGGCTCGGTCAACGAAGAGCAGCGCGCTGCCGTTGAAGCCTGGCTGAAAACCCGCTCCGAGCTGACCAAGTATGAAGTCAGCCCGTTGCTGGACGTTTGGTATCCGGAAAAGCCGATCAACGCGGCCAAGTGATACTGAAAAAAACGGCGACCTGAGGGTCGCCGTTTTTTTTTCGTCTGGTGTTTGGTGGTCGGCTCGGGATTTACGGTGAGTCCGCCCCTCACCCCAGCCCTCTCCCCCTGGAGAGGGAGCCGATTTGCGAGCTGTTCAAAACCTGAGTTCAACTCGGAGTCATGTGTCGCTATAACTCCCGCATCCAACGCGGTCAGCCCCCTCTCCCTCCGGGAGAGGGCTAGGGTGAGGGGCTTTTGATCTTAAGCTTTACGCCAATTCAAAATCACCAGGGTCAAAACTCCCGCAACGATCCCCCAAAATGCCGAACCAATGGAAAACAGTGTCAGCCCCGACGCCGTGACCATGAAGGTAATCAACGCCGCCTCCCGTTCCTTCACCTCGGTCATGGCAATGCTCAAGCCATTGATGATCGAGCCGAACAGCGCCAGTGCGGCAATCGACAGCACCAGTTCCTTCGGCAACGCCGCGAACAACGCCGCCAACGTGGCGCCGAACACCCCGGCAATGCCATAGAAAATCCCGCACCACACGGCAGCCGTGTAGCGCTTGTTGCGGTCTTCATGGGCGTGTGGCCCGGTGCAGATCGCTGCGCTGATGGCGGCGAGGTTGATGCCGTGGGAGCCGAACGGCGCCAGCAAAAGCGAGGCGATGCCGGTGGTGGTGATCAGCGGCGATGCCGGCACGGTGTAACCGTCGGCGCGCAGGACGGCGATGCCGGGCATGTTCTGCGAGGTCATCGCGACCACGAACAGCGGAATGCCGATGCTGATGGTCGCCGCCAGCGAAAAGTGCGGCGTGGTCCACACCGGCGTTGCCACTTCCAGATGAAAAGCGCTGAAATCCAGCAAGCCCATGAACCCCGACAGCGCGGTGCCGATCAGCAGCGCGGCGAGCACGGCATAACGTGGCGACAGGCGTTTGATCAGCAGATAAGTAAAGAACATCCCCAGCACCAGCCCGGTGCGGTGCTGTGCGGCGACGAAGATTTCGCTGCCGATCTTGAACAGGATCCCGGCCAGCAATGCCGCCGCCAGTGACGCGGGGATCTTTTTTACCAGGCGTTCGAAGCTGCCGGTCAGGCCGCAGATCGTCACCAGCACCGCGCAAGTGATGTAGGCGCCGATGGCCTCGCCATAGGTGACGCCGCCGAGGCTGGTGATCAGCAATGCTGCGCCGGGTGTCGACCAGGCGATGGTGATTGGCGTGCGATAGCGCAACGACAGGCCAATCGAGCACACCGCCATGCCGATCGAGATCGCCCAGATCCACGAAGAAATCTGCCCGCTGCTCAGGCCGGCCGCTTGCCCGGCCTGGAACATCAGCACCAGTGAGCTGGTGTAACCGGTCATCATCGCGATGAACCCGGCGACGATGGCCGAGGGCGAAGTGTCGGCCAGCGGGCGCAGTCGGGTGTGGGTGGCGTCGTTCATGACGGCGGTGTTCCTTATACCAATGAAGATCCCATGTGGGAGCGAGCAAGCCCGTTCCCACAGGGGGAGATTGTGCGCAAAAGGCGGATTCTGTGATCAAGCCTAAACTCAAACGCAACGGATCGTTGCAATACAGCGGAAGTCACAAACAGCCGTACAGTCGTGTTGCCACCATCCATTGTGTACAATCGCGCTGTTTTTTACGCGATACTTGCCAGCGACCTACTGTGCCGTATTACAGTCACGGTCTATTCGCCGCAGTTCTCCCGACTCGAGTGCCCATGAACGAACAGTTGCAACCCCTCAAGAAACAACCGCGAGCAGGCAAAGCCGGCCGCAGCGGAACCCAGGACGATATTGTCTACGCGCATATCTTCGAGGCCATTCTCGAACAGCGTCTGGCGCCCGGCACCAAATTGAGCGAAGAAGCGCTGGGGGAAATCTTCGGGGTCAGCCGCACCATCATTCGCCGCGCGCTGTCGCGTCTGGCCCATGAAGGCGTGGTGCTGTTGCGGCCGAACCGTGGCGCCGTCGTCGCCAGTCCAAGTGTTGAAGAGGCGCGCCAGGTGTTTCTCGCCCGGCGTCTGGTCGAACGTGCGATCACTGAGCTGGCGGTGCAACACGCTACCGCCGAGCAGATTGCCGAGCTGCGTCAGATGGTCAACGACGAACGCGACAGCTTCTCCCGCGGTGATCGCGGCGCCGGTATTCGTCTGTCGGGCGAATTTCACCTGAAACTGGCCGAAGCGGCGATGAATGCACCGTTGATCAGCTTCCAGCGCAGCCTGGTTTCGCAGACGTCGCTGATCATTGCCCAATATGAAAGCGGCAACCGCTCGCACTGCTCGTATGACGAACATACCCAGTTGATCGACGCGATCGAGAAGCGCGATGGTGAACTGGCGGTGAATCTGATGATGCATCATATGGATCACATCGACAGCAAGCTCAACCTTGACGAAGAAGGTGCGTCGGATGATCTGCATGCGGTGTTTTCGCATCTGTTGCAGACCAAGAAACCGGGGCGCTCGAGCGCCAAGGTCTAAGGGGCACCGAGTTGCTTCCTTCGCGAGCAAGCCCGCTCCCACATTCGACCGCGTTTCCCCAGGGGGATGCATTTCAAATGTGGGAGCGGGCTTGCTCGCGAAGACGTCCTGAAAGACAAAAAAATCCCCCGGGGTATACACTACCGGGGGATTTTTTATGCCTCGGGAAAACCTAGCGCTGATGCACCAAAGCCCCTGCCGCGTACGTCTGCGCCACCGTGCGGTCATCCCCCAGCGTCATCAGTACAAACAGCGTTTCGGCAATGTTATTCGACTGCTTCAAGCGGTAGCTCAGCAGCGGCGTGGCGTTGTAGTCCAGCACCAGGAAGTCGGCGTCGGAACCCGGTTGCAGGTTGCCGATCTTGTCTTCCAGGCGCAGCGCCCGCGCGCCACCCAATGTCGCCAGATATAACGATTTGAACGGGCTCAGTCGCGCACCTTGCAGTTGCATCACTTTGTAGGCTTCGTTCAGTGTTTGCAGCAGCGAGAAACTGGTGCCGCCGCCAACATCAGTGCCCAGACCGACGTTCAGCTTGTGCCTCTCGGCCATCGGCAGATTGAACAGGCCGCTGCCGAGGAACAGGTTCGAGGTCGGGCAGAACGAGATCGCCGAACCGGTTTCCGCCAGGCGCGCGCATTCGTCGTCGCACAGGTGCACGCCGTGGGCGAATACCGAGCGCTCGCCGAGCAATTGGTAGTGATCGTAAACGTCGAGGTAGCCCTTGCGCTCAGGGAACAATTCCTTGACCCACTCGATTTCCTTGAGGTTCTCGCTGATGTGGGTCTGCATGTACAGATCCGGGTATTCGGTCAGCAACTGGCCGGCGAGGGTCAGTTGTTCCGGAGTGCTGGTCGGCGCGAAGCGCGGGGTGACCGCGTAGTGCAGACGGCCCTTGCCGTGCCAGCGCTCGATCAGCGCTTTGCTTTCGACGTAGCTCGATTCGGCGGTGTCGGTCAGGTAGTCCGGGGCGTTGCGGTCCATCATCACCTTGCCGGCGATCATGCGCAGGTCGAGCTTCTCGGCGGCTTCGAAAAACGAGTTCACCGATTGCGGGTGCACGCTGCCGAACACCAGCGCGGTGGTGGTGCCGTTGCGCAGCAGTTCCTTGATGAAAATGTCTGCGACCTCATCGGCGTGGGCCTTATCGCCAAACTGGCTTTCGCACGGGAAGGTGTAGGTGTTCAGCCAGTCGAGCAATTGCTCGCCGTAGGCGCCGACCATGCCGGTTTGCGGAAAGTGAATGTGGGTGTCGATGAAGCCTGGAGTGATCAACGCATCCTGGTAGTGCTCGATTTCGATGTCCGCCGCCAGGGTCGGCAGCAGCTCACTGGCGTGGCCGAGGGCGCTGATCTTGCCGCCATCGACCACCAGCAGGCCGTCCTCGAAATATTCGTAGGAGGCTTCGATCCCGACTTCGGCGGGGTCGGCGATGCTGTGCAGGATGGCGGCGCGGTAGGCTTTGCGAGTCAGAGGCATGAGGGTTCTCTAATCAGTTTGAGGCTTTGAGTTTGGTCGCCTGACTGCGCCGCGAAACCGGCAGCAGTTTGGCAATCGGTTCGGCGCTGGCAGTCTGCTGGCCGAAGTTGGCGTTGTAGGTGGCGATGATTTCGCCGGCGATGGAGATGGCGATTTCCACAGGCAGTTTGCCTTTGACTTCGCCGATGCCCATCGGGCAGCGCATGCGCTGAACCACGCTCGGGTCGAAACCGCGATCGCGCAGCCGGTGTTCGAATTTGGCGCGTTTGGTTTTCGAACCGATCAGGCCAAACCAGGTGAAGTCATTACGCTTGAGAATCGCGGCGGTCAGCTCCAGATCGAGCTGATGGTTGTGGGTCATGACGATGCAGTAGCTGCCGGCGGGCAGCTCATCGATTTCATCCACAGGCTCTTCGGCGACGATTTTACGCACGCCGTGAGGGATGTGTTCGGGGAATTCGGCCTCGCGCGAATCGATCCAGCGCACCCGGCAGGGCAGGCTGGCGAGCAGCGGCACGAGGGCGCGGCCAACGTGGCCGGCACCGAACACGGCGATCCGCGCCTGCACCTGGCCCATCGGTTCGAACAGCAACACGGTGGCGCCGCCACAGCATTGGCCGAGGCTGGCGCCAAGGCTGAAGCGCTGCAGATGCGTGTCCTGCTGACCGCTGGCGAGCATCTCGCGGGCGATCTGCATGGCTTTGTATTCCAGATGGCCGCCACCGATGGTGTCGAACATCCGGTCGGCGCTGACGACCATTTTCGAGCCGGCGTTACGCGGGGTCGAGCCGAGTTCTTCGATGATCGTCACCAGAACGCAGGGTTCGCCCTGGTTCTGCAGGTCGGCGAGGGCGTCGATCCAGTTGTACATGTTCACCTCGACATCTTCGTTGTCTGTTCGGGCCTCTTCGCGAGCAAGCCCGCTCCCACATTTGGATTTGTACAAGTCCAACAGTTAGCACAAATCCCTGTGGGAGCGGGCTTGCTCGCGAAAGCCGCACCTCGGTCTTTAGAGCGGAGCCAGCTCGGATTTAGTCGCAACCGCTTTCACGGTCTTGAGCTGACGCATCTGCTCGCAGCCCCACAACACCCGCTCCGGGGTCGCCGGCGCATCGATCTTCGGCTGATGCTTGTAGTCACCGAGACTTGCCACCGCATCCTTGATCGCGCACCACGAGGCAATCCCGAGCATGAACGGCGGTTCACCGACAGCCTTGGAATGGAACACCGTGTCCTCCGGGTTTTTGCGGTTTTCCACCAGCTTCACCCGCAGATCGAGCGGCATGTCCGCCACGGCCGGGATCTTGTAGCTGGCCGGGCCATTGGTCATCAGCTTGCCTTTGTTGTTCCAGACCAGTTCTTCCATGGTCAGCCAGCCCATGCCCTGAATGAAACCACCCTCAACCTGACCGATGTCGATGGACGGGTTCAGCGAGGCGCCGACGTCGTGCAGGATGTCGGTGCGCAGCATCTTGTACTCGCCGGTCAGGGTGTCGACGATCACTTCGCAGCACGCCGCGCCGAAGGCGAAGTAGTAGAACGGACGGCCACGGGCCTGGCTGCGGTCGTAATAGATTTTCGGGGTCTTGTAGAAGCCGGTGCTCGACAGCGACACCTGATTGAAATACGCCTGCTGGATCAGCGCTTCAAAAGTCAGAATCTGTTCGCGTACACGCACGTGGCCATTGCGGAACTCAACGTCTTCTTCGCTGACTTTGTAATGGCGCGCGGCGAATTCGATCAGGCGTTTCTTGATGGTCTCGGCGGCGTTCTGCGCCGCTTTACCATTGAGATCGGCACCGCTGGAGGCCGCCGTCGGCGAGGTGTTCGGCACCTTGTCGGTGTTGGTCGCGGTGATTTGCACGCGGTCGATTTCCACCTGGAACACTTCGGCCACGACCTGCGCGACTTTGGTGTTCAAACCCTGGCCCATTTCCGTGCCGCCGTGGTTCAGGTGGATGCTGCCATCGGTGTAGATGTGGATCAGCGCGCCGGCCTGGTTCAGGAAGCTGGCGGTAAAGGAAATGCCGAATTTCACCGGGGTCAGCGCCAGGCCTTTTTTCAGGATCGGGCTGTGGGCATTGTAGCGACGGATCGCCTCGCGGCGCTCGTGATACTGGCTGCTTTCTTCCAGTTCGGCGGTCATTTCTTCGAGCATGTTGTGCTCGACGGTCTGGTAGTAGTGGGTGACGTTGCGCTCGGTCTTGCCGTAGTAGTTAGCCTTGCGCACAGCGAGCGGATCGAGGTTGAGGTGACGGGCAATGGCGTCCATCACTTCCTCGATTGCGACCATGCCTTGCGGGCCACCGAAACCACGGTAAGCGGTGTTCGACGCGGTGTTGGTCTTGCAGCGGTGTCCGTGGATGGTCGCATCGCCCAGATAGTACGAGTTGTCCGAGTGGAACATCGCCCGGTCAACAATCGAGGCCGACAAGTCCGGCGAGCAGCCGCAGTTGCCGGCCAGGTCCATGTTGATTCCGTGCAGGCGCCCGGAGCTGTCGAAGCCGACGTCGTATTCGACGTAGAACGGGTGGCGCTTGCCGGTCATCAGCATGTCTTCGACGCGCGGCAGGCGCATCTTGGTCGGTTGGCCAGTGAGGTGCGCAACCACCGCGCACAGACACGCCGGGCTGGCCGCCTGAGTTTCCTTGCCACCGAAACCACCGCCCATGCGGCGCATGTCGACGACGATTTTATTCATCGACACGTCAAGCACTTCGGCGACCAGTTTCTGCACTTCGGTCGGGTTCTGCGTCGAGCAATAAACGATCATGCCGCCGTCTTCGGTGGGCATCACCGAAGAGATCTGCGTCTCCAGATAGAAGTGTTCCTGACCGCCGATATGCAGCGTGCCTTGAATGCGGTGTTCAGCGGTGGCCAGTGCAGAAACCGAATCGCCGCGCTGGTGGGTGTGACTGTCGAGGACGAAGTGGCGTTTGCGCAGGGCGTCGACCACATCCAGCACCGGCTCGAGATCTTCGTATTCGATGATCGCGGCCATGGCGGCCTTGCGCGCGGTTTCCAAATCCTTCGCGGCCACGGCGAGCACCGGTTGACCGACGAATTGCACGTCATCGATGGCCAGCAGCGGGTCGCCCGGCAGCAACGGGCCGATGTCTTTCAGGCCCGGCACGTCTTCGTGGGTGATGGCGATGCGCACACCCTCGAAGGCGTAGCACGGCGACGTGTCGATGCGGATGATTTTCGCGTGGGCGCGGTCGGACAGGCGTGCATACAGGTGCAACTGGTTGGGAAATTCCAGGCGGTCATCGATGTACTGCGCTTCACCGGACACGTGCTTGGCGGCACTGTCGTGCTTGACGCTGCGGCCGACACCGGTGGTCAGATCCTTGGCAAACAGTTCGGCCAGTTCAGCCTGGGTCTTCTCTACGGCGTGATGGTTAGACATAAGCGGTCACCCGAGTCTCGATGTGCGGTGTTTGCAGTTCGATGAAGTATTTGCGCAGCAGGTTCTGCGCGCTGAGCAGGCGATATTCCTTGCTGGCGCGGAAGTCCGAGAGTGGTGTGAAGTCTTCGGCCAGGGCGGCGCAGGCGCGTTCGATCAAGGCGTTGTTGAAGGGCTGACCGACCAGCACGGCTTCGCAATGTGCCGCACGTTTCGGGATCGCCGCCATGCCGCCGAAAGCCATGCGTGCGTCAGTGATCACGCCGTTTTCGACGCGCAGGTTGAAGGCGGCGCAGACAGCGGAAATGTCATCGTCCAGACGCTTGGAGACTTTGTAGGCGCGAAACAGCTGTTCGGCGCTGGCGCGCGGGACGATGATTTTTTCGATGAATTCACTTTCCTGGCGGGCCGTGACTTTGTAGTCGATGAAGTAATCTTCCAGGTTCAGCGTGCGGCGGGTTTCGCCTTTGCACAGCACGACCTGCGCACCGAGGGCGATCAGCAGCGGTGGCGAGTCACCGATTGGCGAGGCGTTGCCGATGTTGCCGCCGAGGGTGCCTTGATTGCGGATTTGCAGCGAGGCGAAGCGGTGCAGCAGTTCGCCGAAGTCCGGATACTCGGCGTTCAATGCTTCGTAGCAGTCGGAGAGGGCAGTGGCCGCGCCGATTTCGATGCGGTCGTCGAAGGTTTCGATGCGTTTCATTTCGGCGACGTTGCCGACATAGATCATCACCGGCAGGGTGCGGTGGAACTGGGTGACTTCCAGGGCCAGATCGGTGCCGCCGGCGAGCAGGCGCGCTTGTGGATAAGCGTCGTAGAGGTCGGCCAGATCGGCGACGGTCAGCGGCACCAGACAACGCTTGTCGCCGCTGTTGAGTTCGCCGATATCGGTTGGGGCGATGGCTTTCAGTCGGGCGATGGTTTCCGTTTCGCGGGCATCGAACTGATCCGCTGGTTTGCCGCAGCACGATTGCTCGGCGGCGGCCAGAATCGGTCGGTAACCGGTGCAGCGGCAGAGGTTGCCGGCCAGTGCTTCGTGGGCCTTGGCCTGATCCGGTGCATCGCTGTTCTTTTGCAGGGCGAACAGTGACATGACGAAGCCCGGCGTGCAGAAACCGCACTGCGAGCCGTGGCACTCGACCATGGCTTTTTGCACGCTGTGCAGTTCGCCCTGGTGCTTGAGGTCTTCCACGCTGATCAATTGTTTGCCGTGCAGCGACGAGACAAAGGTCAGGCACGAGTTGAGGCTGCGATAGCGAATGTGTTCGCGACCCTCGTCATCCGTTTGCAACTCGCCGACCACCACGGTGCAGGCGCCGCAGTCACCGCTGGCGCAACCTTCTTTGGTGCCGGACTTGCCAACGTGTTCACGCAGGTAATTGAGCACAGTCAGATTCGGGTCCAGGGCGTGCTCGCTACGGAGTTCCTGGTTAATTAAAAACTGGATCACGGAAGGCCTCGCAGACTCATTATTGTTGTTAACCGACGTGAACCGAATTTAGCAGGTCTGACTTTTCGGTCAATGGTTTTCTGACTTAAAGGTCAGGAAAATGCTTTTCGTCGATCGACAACGTGTCTATTCAGTATTGACCCTCATTGGTCACCCTGCTTTTTTGCGGGATTCGTGCCAAAAACCGCTGGGTGGGCACTCCGCCATGACCGTGCATTTGCGCTACACTGCGCCGCTTGTGCAGATCGATAGAGTTTGAAGGACAACCATGACGTTCAAGGCGCCGGACAGCCTCGCCGAGCAAATCGCTCACCACCTCGCCGAACGCATCATTCGTGGCGAAATGAAGCCGGGAGAGCGCATCCAGGAACAGAAGGTCACGCTGGCACTTAATGTCAGCCGCGGCTCGGTCCGCGAAGCCCTGCTGATCCTCGAACGCCGCCACCTGATCGCGATCCTGCCGCGCCGTGGCGCGCACGTCACCGAGCTGACGCCGCACAAGGTACAGAGCCTGTGCACGCTGATGAGCGAGCTGTACATTCTGCTCGGCAACTCGGTGGCCAATGGCTGGCAAGTGCAGTCGGACATGGCGCCGTTCGTGCAGATCCAGCAGCGCCTGACCGCCAGCTACGAGCGTCAGGACATCCGCAGCTTCGTCGACGACAGCTTCGCCGTGATGCGCGCTGCCTATCCGTTCGCCAACAATCCGTACCTGCAAGAGACCGTCGAGAATCTGCAGCCGGCCATGAGCCGCGCTTACTTCCTTGCCCTCGAACAGCGCAAGGCTTCAATGAGTGAGTTCCTCGAACTGTTCGAACGCCTGCTCGCCGCCGTGCTCGCCCGTGATTTGCCGCAGATCCGCATCGTGCTCACGGCTTACGCCCAGCGCAGCTGCGATCTGGTGGTTTCTGCCCTGACGGTTGCCTAAGCGTGCGGCTCAAGTGCATCAAACTGGCGGGATTCAAATCCTTCGTCGACCCGACCACCGTGAACTTCCCCAGTAACATGGCGGCAGTCGTCGGGCCGAACGGTTGCGGCAAGTCGAACATCATCGACGCCGTTCGCTGGGTGATGGGCGAGAGTTCGGCGAAGAACCTCCGTGGCGAATCGATGACCGACGTCATCTTCAACGGTTCGACCAGCCGCAAACCGGTGAGTCAGGCCAGCATCGAGCTGGTCTTCGACAACTCTGACGGCACCTTGCTCGGTGAGTACGCGGCCTACGCCGAGATCTCGATTCGCCGCAAAGTGACCCGCGACAGCCAGACCACCTATTACCTCAACGGCACCAAATGCCGTCGACGCGACATCACCGATATTTTCCTCGGCACCGGCCTCGGCCCGCGCAGCTATTCGATCATCGAGCAGGGGATGATCTCCAAGCTGATCGAATCCAAGCCCGAAGACCTGCGTAATTTCATCGAAGAGGCAGCAGGCATCTCCAAATACAAGGAGCGCCGCCGCGAGACCGAAAACCGCATCCGCCGCACCCACGAAAACCTTGCGCGTCTGACCGACCTGCGCGAAGAGCTGGAGCGCCAACTCGAACGTTTGCACCGCCAGGCCGAAGCGGCAAAGAAGTATCAGGAATTCAAAGCCGAAGAGCGTCAGCTCAAGGCGCAACTGTCGGCCCTGCGCTGGCAGGATCTCAACGATCAGGTCGGTCAGCGCGAGTCGATCATCGGTACCCAGGAAATCAGTTTCGAAGCGCTGGTTGCTGAGCAGCGTAATGCGGATGCGGCCATCGAACGCCTGCGTGACGGTCACCATGACCTGTCTGAACGCTTCAATCTGGTGCAGGGGCGCTTCTATTCGGTCGGCGGTGACATCGCCCGGGTCGAGCAGAGCATCCAGCACGGCCAGCAACGTCTGCGGCAGTTGCAGGACGACTTGAAAGAAGCCGAGCGCGCTCGCCTCGAAACCGAATCGCATCTGGGCCACGACCGCACGTTGCTGCTGACCCTCGGCGAAGAGCTGGACATGCTCACCCCCGAGCAGGAAGTCACCAGCGCCGCCGCCGAAGAAGCCGCCGCTGCGCTGGAAGATTCCGAAGCCGTCATGCATGGCTGGCAGGAGCAGTGGGACGCCTTCAACCTGACCGCCGCCGAACCGCGTCGTCAGGCCGAAGTGCAGCAGTCGCGCATCCAGCAGCTGGAAACCAGCATGGAACGCCTCGCTGATCGGCAAAAGCGTCTCGGCGAAGAGCGCGCGTTGCTCTCGGCCGACCCGGAAGACGCGGCGATCATGGAGCTCAACGAGCAGCTCGCCGAGTCCGAAGCGACCCTCGAAGATCTGCAGACCAGCGAAGAAGCACAAGTCGAAAAACTTGAACAACTGCGCCAGGAGTTGCAGCAAGCGCTGACCGCGCAGCAGCAGGCGCAGGGCGATTTGCAGCGCCTCAACGGTCGCCTGGCGTCCCTTGAAGCCTTGCAGCAAGCCGCGCTCGACCCGGGCACCGGTACCGCCGAATGGTTGAAGGAACACAATCTCGCCGAGCGTCCGCGTCTGGCCGAGGGCTTGAAGGTCGAGGCCGGTTGGGAACTGGCGGTGGAAACCGTGCTCGGCGCCGATCTGCAAGCGGTGCTGGTCGACGATTTCAGCGGTTTTGATCTGTCCGGTTTCACGCAGGGCGATCTGCGTCTGCTCAGCCCGGCCAGCGATGGCGTGCGCGTCGCGGGCAGTTTGCTCGATAAAGTCGACGCACAGATCGATCTGTCGCCGTGGCTCGGTCAGGTCAAACCGGTCGACAGCCTTGAGCAAGCCTTGGCTTTACGCGGGCAGTTGAGTGCTGGCGAGAGCCTGATCAGCCGCGACGGTTACTGGGTCGGCCGCCACTTTCTGCGCGTTCGACGGGCCAGCGAAGCGGAAAGCGGCATGCTCGCCCGTGGCCAGGAAATCGAAGCGCTGCATCTTGAGCGTGAAGAGAAAGAAGCCACGGTCGAGGCCATGGAAACCCGCCTGCAAACCTTGCGCGCGCAACAACGTCAGCAGGAAAACGGTCGCGAACATTTGCGTCGTTTGCTGCAAGACGAAGCACGTCAGCAGGGCGAGCTGAAAGCGCAGCTGTCCGCCGGCAAAGCCAAGGCCGAACAGCTGACGTTGCGTCGTACCCGTCTCGATGAGGAGCTGGTTGAACTCGGCGAACAACGCGAACTCGAGCACGAACAGATCGGCGAAGCGCGCATGCAATTGCAGGAAGCGCTGGATGCCATGGCGCTGGACACCGAGCAGCGCGAGTTGCTGCTGGCCCAGCGCGACAGCCTGCGCGAACGCCTCGACCGCGTGCGTCAGGAAGCGCGGCAACACAAGGATCACGCCCATCAGTTGGCCGTGCGTCTTGGCTCATTGCGTGCGCAGCACGACTCTACGCGTCAGGCGCTGGAGCGGCTGGAAATGCAGGCCGAGCGCCTGACCGAAAAGCGCGAACAGCTGAGTCTGAACTTGGAGGAGGGCGAGGCGCCACTGGAAGAACTGCGTCTGAAGCTCGAAGAACTGCTCGACAAGCGCATGACCGTCGATGAAGAACTGAAAACCGCGCAGATCGCGCTGGAAGACGCCGACCGTGAACTGCGCGACGCGGAAAAGCGCCGGACTCAGGCCGAACAACAGTCGCAGCTGATTCGCGGTCAACTCGAACAGCAACGCATGGAATGGCAAGCCCTGACCGTGCGCCGCAAGGCTTTGCAGGATCAATTGCTCGAAGACGGCTACGATCTCAACGGCGTGCTCGCGACATTGACCGCGCAAGCCAGTGAACGCGAAGCCGAAGAAGAACTCGAACGCATCAACGCGCGGATTCAGCGCCTGGGTGCGATTAACCTGGCAGCCATCGACGAATACACGCAACAATCCGAGCGTAAACGTTATCTGGATGCGCAGGACGCCGATCTGGTCGAAGCGCTGGAGACCCTGGAAAACGTCATTCGCAAGATCGACAAGGAAACCCGCAACCGCTTCAAAGATACCTTTGATCAGATCAATGGCGGTTTACAGGCGCTTTTCCCAAAAGTTTTCGGTGGCGGGCGCGCGTATTTGGAACTGACGGGCGAAGATCTACTCGATACAGGGGTAACGATCATGGCGCAGCCGCCAGGGAAGAAGAACAGCACCATCCATTTGCTCTCCGGCGGGGAGAAAGCCCTGACCGCGCTGGCACTGGTTTTTGCCATCTTCAAATTGAACCCGGCGCCGTTCTGCATGCTTGATGAGGTTGACGCGCCACTGGATGACGCTAACGTTGGACGCTACGCACGCTTGGTCAAAGAGATGTCGCAGACCGTGCAGTTCATCTATATCACCCACAACAAGATCGCCATGGAAATGGCCGAACAGTTGATGGGCGTAACGATGCATGAGCCGGGGTGTTCGCGACTGGTGGCCGTGGATGTCGAGGAGGCGATGGCGATGGTGGACGCCTGAGCCAGCGTGGTGTCGGAAAGGTAATTGAAGGTTGTAGGACTTTTTTACCAGGATCGACTTGCTGGCCAATCGACATATTCACGCAAGCCAATGAGACAGACGGTGTAAAGTTGTCTTTGGTCGTGCTAGTTTAATGTCAATTTTTCGTATACGTGGGCAAAACGCCTGTCAGAACATAGAGTTGGCGCCACGTTTTAAAGCGGTTTGCACAATGTAAACCCCTTATTTTTCAGCATTTTTTATAGAGGCACGGGATTACATGGAAATCGGTCTGCGCGAGTGGCTGATCGTCATCGGCATCATTGTGATAGCCGGTATTCTTTTCGATGGCTGGCGCCGTATGCGCGGCGGCAAGGGAAAACTGAAATTCCGCCTTGACCGAAGTCTGTCCAATCTGCCGGACGAGGACACCAGCGCTGAGCTGTTGGGCCCGGCCCGCGTGCTGGACACCCACAAAGAACCGCAGCTGGACGAACACGATCTGCCGTCGGTGAGCATGCCGGCCCGCGAAGCACGCGAGCCTCGCGAATCCGGCTCGAAACGTGGCAAGCGTGGCAGCAATGGCCCGGCTCAGGGCGATCTGAACCTCGACCTGGATCTGGACGGCGGCCCGAGCTTCAGCAGCCGTGACGACGATTTCGCCGAGGACAGCAAGCCTGCGCCGGCGGTGGCCGACAAGGATCAGCCACAAGCCGAAGAGGTGCTGGTGATCAGCGTGATCTGTCGCGACGCTGCCGGCTTCAAAGGCCCGGCGCTGTTGCAGAACATTCTCGAAAGCGGTCTGCGTTTCGGTGAGATGGATATTTTCCACCGCCACGAAAGCATGGCTGGCAACGGTGAAGTGCTGTTCTCCATGGCCAACGCGGTCAAACCGGGGATCTTCGATCTGGACGATATCGACCATTTCAGCACCCCGGCGGTGAGCTTCTTCCTCGGCTTGCCAGGCCCGCGTCATCCGAAGCAAGCCTTCGACGTGATGGTGGCTGCAGCACGCAAGCTGTCGCAGGAACTGAATGGTGAGCTGAAAGATGACCAGCGCAGCGTCCTGACCGCGCAGACCATCGAGCACTACCGTCAGCGTATCGTCGAGTTCGAACGTCGCGCCCTGACCCAGAAGCGCTGAGTTCGGAGCGCAGTGGTGGCGAGGGAGCAAGCTCCCTCGCCACAATGTCCATAGCCATGAGCTACTGTGATTGAGAAGATTGAGCAGCCTCGGCTGCTCTTTTGCTTTATGAGAGAACACCCATGACCGCCGCCAAAAACCGCATTCTAGAGCTGCGCGCTGAACTCGATCAGCACAACTACCGTTATCACGTCCTCGACGAGCCGAGCATTCCGGATGCCGAGTACGACCGGTTGTTTCACGAGCTCAAAGCGCTGGAAGCGGCCCATCCGGAACTGATAACCAGCGACTCGCCGACCCAGCGCGTCGGCAGCGTGGCGCTGACCGCGTTCACCCAGGTGCGTCACGAAGTGCCGATGCTCAGCCTCGGCAACGCCTTCGAAGAAACCGACATGCGCGAATTCGACCGCCGTGTGGCCGAAGGTCTGGACGTGCCGGCCGGCGATCTGTTCGGTGGGGGCACGGCGGTGGAATACAGCTGCGAGCCAAAACTCGATGGCCTGGCGGTCAGCCTGCTGTATCAGGACGGCGTGCTGGTGCGCGGCGCTACACGCGGCGATGGCACCACCGGCGAAGACATCAGCGTCAACGTACGCACCGTGCGCAACATTCCCCTGAAGCTGCACGGCGAAGGCTGGCCAGCGACCCTGGAAGTGCGCGGTGAAGTGTTTATGTCCAAGGCCGGGTTCGAGCGCCTTAACGCCTCGCAACTGGAAATCGGCGGCAAGACCTTCGCCAACCCGCGCAATGCCGCCGCCGGCAGTTTGCGTCAGCTCGATTCGAAGATCACCGCCAATCGCCCGCTGGAATTCTGCTGCTACGGCATCGGTCAGGTCTCTCACGATATTTCCGATACCCACATCGGCAACCTCAAACAGTTGCAGAAGTGGGGCCTGCCGATCAGCCACGAACTGAAACTGGCCAAGGGCATCGGTGAATGCCTGGACTACTACCGCGACATCGGCGCGCGACGCAACGCGCTGGCTTACGAAATCGACGGTGTGGTGTTCAAAGTCAACAGCATTGCCGATCAGCGTGAACTGGGCTTCCGCGCTCGCGAGCCGCGCTGGGCGATTGCGCACAAATTCCCGGCGATGGAAGAACTCACCGAGCTGCTCGATGTGGAATTCCAGGTAGGCCGCACTGGCGCCGTTACGCCGGTGGCGCGTCTGAAACCGGTGAAAGTGGCCGGTGTGACCGTGGCCAACGCCACGCTGCACAACATGGATGAGGTCGCGCGTCTGGGGCTGATGATCGGCGACACCGTGATCATCCGTCGCGCCGGTGATGTGATTCCGCAAGTGGTGCAAGTGGTCATGGATCGCCGCCCGGAAAACGCGCGCGTGGTGCAGATTCCAGAGAGCTGCCCGGTGTGCGGTTCGCACGTCGAACGCACGCAACTGATCAAGCGCAGCAAGGGCAAGGAAACCGTTAGCGAAGGCGCGGTGTATCGCTGCGTGGGTCGACTGGCCTGTGGTGCGCAACTGAAGCAGGCGATCATTCATTTCGTCTCGCGTCGGGCGATGGACATCGAAGGCTTGGGTGACAAGAGTGTCGAGCAATTGGTCGATGAGGGACTGGTCAGTTCGCCGGCCGATCTGTATGCGCTGAAGTTTGAAGATATTGTCGATCTGGAAGGCTTTGCCGAGGTGTCGAGCAACAAATTGCTGGCGGCCATCGAAGACAGCAAGAAACCGGGGCTGGCGCGTTTCATCTATGCGCTGGGTATTCCCGATGTCGGCGAGGAGACCGCCAAGGTGCTGGCGCGCTCACTCGGTTCTCTGGAGCGCGTGCAGCAGGCGCTGCCGCAAGTACTGACCTACCTGCCGGACGTGGGGCTGGAAGTGGCGCACGAGATCCACAGCTTCTTCGAAGATGCGCATAACCAGCAGGTCATCACCGAGTTGCTCGGTCATGGTTTACAGATTCAGGATCAGGGTGAGCTGGGCGCCGAGTTTGCCGCCAGCACCACGCTTGGGGGCTTTCTCGACAAGCTGCACATTCCCTCGGTCGGTCCGGGCGGCGCGCAAAAACTGGCGGACAAGTTCGGCTCGCTGGAAGCAGTGATGAATGCCGACTGGCTGGACATGCGCCAGGCGTTGCCGGAGAAACAGGCGAATTCGGTTCGCGAGTTTTTTGCGCTGCCTGAACATCGGCAACTGGCTGAGGCATCCGAAAAACAACTGCGCGATTTCGGCATGCACTGGCAGAGCGAGAAGAAGGTTGTTGAAGGCTTGCCGCTGTCCGGGGAAACCTGGGTGTTGACTGGCAAGGTCGAGTTGATGAGCCGTGACGTGGCCAAGGAGCATCTGGAAAGTCTTGGCGCCAAGGTTGCCGGTTCCGTGTCGGCGAAGACTCATTGCGTGGTTGCAGGTCCCGGTGCCGGCTCCAAGCTGACCAAGGCCAACGAGCTGGGCGTGAAGGTGATGGACGAAGAAACCTTCATTGCGTTCCTCAAAACCCACGGCGTCGCCGTTTAAGATCTTTTGACTTATCCCAAACACAGCGCGGGAACGATGTTGTCATGGGAATGATCTAGTCTTGGCAAGCCCCAGGGAGAGATCGCCATGCACCGCTTTTTCGAGCAGCTCAGTTCCCGCATCATCGCGCCGTTCATGGGCGAATCTTCGCGCAACAGCAAAGTCTGGCCGTGCCGCTGCGGCCAGTCGCTATTTTTTCGCAACAGTCAGTGCCTGGCGTGCGGCGCCTTGCTCGGTTATCAGCCGGAAGAAAGTCGGCTGACGTCGCTGCAACCGGGGCCATACGAAGGCACCTGGACGCTCGACGCCGATCCCGACGCCGGACTGTTCCGCCGCTGCGCCAACCTTGATACACCCGCTGCGTGCAACTGGCTGCTGCCGGCCAATGATCATGACAGTCTGTGCGTTGCCTGCAGCCTCAATCGCACCATTCCCGATCTGTCCGATCCGGACAATCCTGAACGCTGGCGCAAGGTTGAAATCGCCAAGCGTCGCCTCGTTGCGCAACTGATCACTCTCGGCCTGCCCGTTATCCCGAAAACCGTCGATGAAGACACCGGACTGGCATTCGATTTCATTGGCGTCGACCTCGAAGGCAACGCGCCGATGACCGGCCACGCCAATGGCCTGATCACCCTCGATATCAAAGAGGCCGACGACGCCCACCGCGAGCAGGTGAGGGCGGCGATGCACGAACCCTATCGCACGCTGCTCGGGCATTTTCGTCATGAGGTCGGTCACTATTACTGGGATCGCCTGATCGCCAACGGCCCGTGGCTCGGCTCATTCCGCAACCTGTTCGGCGACGAACGCGCCAGTTACGCCGAGGCGCTCGATCGCCACTATCAACAAGGCGCACCGCTGGACTGGCCGCAACAATACGTCAGTGCCTACGCAACCATGCACCCGTGGGAAGACTGGGCGGAAACCTGGGCGCATTACCTGCACATGATGGATGCGGTGGACACGGCGCTGGGTTTTGGCATGAGCGCGCGGGAAATGGATTTTGATTACCAGCCGTTTCCCCCCAGCACGCTGTACGACCCGGAGCATCCCGGCGGCGAGGCGTTCCTGTCCTTCGTCAACGCGTGGATTGAACTGGCCGGCATGCTCAATGAACTGTCACGCAGCATGGGCCAGCCGGATTTCTACCCGTTCGTGCTGCCGGCACCGGCAATTGCCAAACTGCACTTCATTCATCTGGTGATTCAGCAGGCGGGCGGCAGGGCGGATGAGGTTCTGGCCCTTTAGAAGCTGCTGCAAGCTGCGATCTTTATGTCCTTGAAGCGATTCATGTTTTTAATCTGCAACCAACGGTTGTAACTTCATCTCAGACAGGTACAATGGCGCGGCTCGCCGACAGGCAAGCATCGTTATGGTGACCCCATCGGTCCCCCCGCAACGATTACCCGTGAACCTGGTCAGAGCCGGAAGGCAGCAGCCACAGCGGGAACATTGTGTGCCGGGGTGTGGCTGGTGGGGTTACCACCTTAACGAACAACCGAACGCTTCAAACAGAACTGCATGGGTTTCGCCCACTGCGGTTTTTTTGTGTCTGCGATTTATGAATCCGACACAACTCCCCTGTAGGATCGAGCCTGCTCGCGATGGCGTCGTGCCTGCAAACAATGAATTGACTGACACACCGCCATCGCGAGCAGGCTCACTCCTACAGGGGTTATGGGGTGGCTTCAGAGGACCCGGTATACAGCCGGATAATCTCATCAATCTCCCCCGACATTTTCATCCGCAGCAACGTGCGCAATATCCGCTGCACCGGCACCTTCGGATCATTCCTCACATAACAACCCACCTTCTGCTCCTGCAGCACCGCGACCCCTTGCAGTTGCTGGTCAGGTAGCAAGCGCTGGTTGAACCAGTCCAGCGTCCACTGATTGCTCACCGCATAGCGATAACGCCCGGCCAACAGCTTCTCCAGCACCTGCTCCTGATTGCGCGCATCTTCACGTTGCAGTCGGTCTGCATCGAACAGCGGTTGCAGGGTGGGGTAGGTGTAGCCAAGAACGGTGCCGATGGACTGGCGGGGCAGGTGCGCGGGGTCAGTGCTGGCCGGTTGATCCTTGCGGCTGATCAATAGATCGCGCTGGAAGAACAGCGGAAGACTCCAGATGTAATCCCCCGACTGATTCGGCAGCCATGACTGTGCGGCATAGCAGCGCACGTCGATCTCGCCGTGTTCCATGGCGGTTTGTACGCGGGCGCGGGGCAGGACGTGAAACTCGGCCGGTACGCCGACCTGCGTCGCCAGGCTGAGCAACAGGTCGTAGAGGATGCCCTGGGTCGGGCGACCGCGTTCGTATTGCACCATGGGCATGGCCCAGCTGTCGGGCATGGCGAAACGCAACGGGGCTTGCGCGGCCGTCACGTTCAGGCTGATTCCCAGCAACGCCCCCACGGCCCACCGCATAAATGCTCCGGTAATTCCCGCTCCCGAGCCGATAAACGCCTCTGCTCATGCAGCTTAGCCATATTAGACGAGGACACCGGATGCAATTTTGCCCTTGCTCCGCTAGCATTAGCCGCTTCAGCTTCCTTCGTTGCGACGGTTTTCGATGAGTTATCAGGTTCTTGCACGTAAATGGCGTCCGCGCTCGTTCCGCGAAATGGTCGGCCAGACCCATGTGCTCAAGGCTCTGATCAATGCCTTGGACAGCCAGCGGCTGCACCACGCGTACCTGTTCACCGGCACGCGCGGGGTGGGTAAAACCACGATTGCGCGGATCATTGCCAAATGCCTGAACTGTGAGACAGGTATCACTTCCAGCCCGTGCGGCGAGTGTTCGGTGTGCCGTGAGATCGATGAAGGGCGCTTTGTCGACCTGATCGAGATCGACGCCGCGAGCCGCACCAAGGTCGAAGACACCCGCGAACTGCTCGACAACGTGCAGTACGCCCCGAGCCGTGGGCGCTTCAAGGTCTACCTGATCGACGAAGTGCACATGCTCTCCAGCCATTCCTTCAATGCGCTGCTGAAAACCCTTGAAGAGCCGCCGCCGTACGTCAAGTTCATCCTCGCGACCACGGATCCGCAGAAACTTCCGGCAACGATTTTGTCGCGCTGCCTGCAGTTCTCGCTGAAGAACATGACGCCGGAGCGTGTGGTCGAGCATTTGACCCACGTACTGACCGCCGAAAACGTGCCGTTCGAAGACGATGCGCTGTGGTTGCTCGGTCGCGCTGCTGACGGCTCGATGCGAGACGCCATGAGCCTGACCGATCAGGCGATTGCTTTCGGTGAAGGCAAGGTGCTGGCCACCGACGTGCGGGCGATGCTCGGCACGCTGGATCACGGTCAGGTCTACGACGTCCTGCATTCATTGATCGAAGGCGACGCCAAGGCGTTGCTCGAAGCGGTGCGCCACCTGGCCGAACAAGGCCCGGACTGGAACGGCGTGCTCTCGGAAATTCTCAACGTATTGCACCGCGTGGCCATCGCTCAGGCGTTGCCGGAAGGTGTCGACAACGGGCACGGCGATCGCGATCGCGTGTTGGCCCTGGCGCAGGCCTTGCCGGCCGAAGATGTGCAGTTCTATTACCAGATGGGCCTGATCGGTCGCCGCGATTTACCGCTGGCGCCAGACCCGCGCGGTGGCTTCGAAATGGTCCTGCTGCGGATGCTCGCCTTCCGGCCCGCCGACACCGCGGACGCCCCGAGGCAACCGCTAAAGCCAGTGGGGATCAGCCAGGCCACAGTTGATTCCGCAAACTCAGTGGCTGCCGCGCCCAAACCTGCGCCGGTAGTCGCTGCGGCGGTTGCGCCGGCACCAGCGCCGGCACCTGCTGCAACCCCGGCATTGGCTCCCGAGCCTGCACCGGTTGCCGCGCCAGAACCTGAATCTGAACCCGTGCCGGTTGTCGCTGAAGCAGTCGTCGACCTGCCGTGGAATGACCCGGTGGAACCCGAGGCTGAACCCGAGCCTGCGCAGCAACCCGCCGTCGAGCCGGTGCTGGAAACCACCGCCGAGCAACCCGAGTTGCCGCCGATGCCGCTGCCGACCCCGGACAGCGTCGTCCCGGAGGCACCTGAGTGGGCTGCCGCGCCGATTCCCGAGCCGTCGGTCGCCGACGTCGATGCCGCCACCCCGGGCATCGACCTGGATGACGAGCCACCGCTGGACGAGGACTACATCGAGCCGGACATGGATTCGGCCTACAGTTACCTCGATGAATTGGCCAGCGAGCACGCCGCCGAGCCAGCCCCGGAGCCCGAGCCAGAACCGGCTGCGGCGCCGGCCACTGGTCTGGCGCTGCAATGGCTGGAGCTGTTTCCGAAACTGCCGATTTCCGGCATGACCGGCAGTATTGCCGCCAACTGCACGTTGATTGCCGTTGATGGCGACCATTGGCTGATGCACCTCGATCCGGCACACAGCGCTTTGTTCAACGCCACGCAACAGCGCCGTCTCAACGATGCGTTGAACCAGTTCCACGGTCGCACGCTGAGCCTGACCATCGAACTGATCAAGCCCGAGCAGGAAACGCCGGCGCAAGCCGCTTCCCGTCGGCGTGCCAACCGACAGCGCGAGGCGGAAGAGTCGATCCACGGCGATCCGTTCATCCAGCAAATGGTTCAGCAGTTCGGCGCGGTGGTGCGACACGATACTATTGAACCTGTCGACGCCTTGGTCGCCCAAGGCTAATAACTGAAGGTGCTCGGCTAAACTTTGCCGGGCGCTGTTTTGATCCAAGTACTTTTGAGGTGATTCCCATGATGAAAGGTGGCATGGCCGGCCTGATGAAGCAGGCGCAGCAGATGCAGGAAAAAATGGCCAAGATGCAGGAAGAACTGGCCAACGCCGAAGTCACCGGTAAGGCCGGCGGCGATATGGTCACCGTGGTGATGACCGGTCGTCACGACGTCAAAAGCGTGAGCATCGACCCAAGCCTGGTCGAAGGCATGAGCGAAGACGATAAAGAGATGCTGGAAGCGGTCATTGCCTCCGCCGTCAACGACGCAGTGCGCAAGATCGAAAAGAACAGCCAGGACAAAATGGGCAACATGACCGCCGGCATGAACCTGCCAGCGGGTATGAAACTGCCATTCTGATTCGCCATTCGGCGGCAGATGAGCTACACAAAATGCCAGGCCTTGCGCCTGGCATTTTTGTTTCTGGCCCAGGGAGGTGCGGTGTCTGTGAGGCCGCCTTCGCGAACAGGCTCGCTCCCACATTTGGAATGCATTCCCCTGTGGGAGCTAGCCTGCTAGCGATTGAATCCACCTCGGTTCACCTGAATAAACATCGAACGCGCAAAAGCCTCAACGGTCTGCTCCCTATACCCGCTGAATTCACTATTCACAGGAGACGCTGACATGTCCGACCCTCTTACCCTCAATCAACGCTTCGTCCTCGCCTCGCGCCCGGTGGGCGCGCCGACCCCGGAAAATTTCCGCCTCGAGCGTGAAGCCTTGCCGGATCTGCAGGACGGTGAAGTACTGCTGAAAACCCTGTACCTGTCCCTCGATCCCTACATGCGCGGACGCATGAGCGATGCACCGTCCTACGCCGCGCCGGTACAAATCGGCGAAGTGATGACCGGCGGCGCGGTCAGCCGCGTCGAAGATTCACGCCATCCGAAATTCCATAAAGGCGATCTGGTGGTCGGCGCCACCGGTTGGCAGAGCCACAGCATCAGCGACGGGCGCAATATCATTCCGATCCCGGCCGGGCTGCCGAGCCCGTCGATGGCCCTCGGTGTGCTGGGCATGCCGGGCATGACCGCCTACATGGGCCTGATGGACATCGGTCAGCCGAAAGAAGGCGAAACCCTGGTAGTGGCAGCGGCGTCCGGTGCGGTGGGTTCGGTGGTCGGCCAGGTGGCGAAGATCAAAGGCCTGCGCGCGGTCGGTGTGGCCGGCGGTGCCGAGAAGTGCAAATACGTGGTCGAGGAGCTGGGTTTCGATGCCTGCATCGATCACAAGGCTGCGGATTTCGCCGAACAATTGGCCAAGGCTTGCCCTGATGGCATCGACATCTATTACGAGAACGTCGGTGGTCATGTGTTCGATGCCGTGGTGCCGTTGCTCAATGCCAAGGCGCGCATCCCGCTGTGCGGTCTGATCGCCGGTTACAACGCCTCCGAAGCGCCGAAAGGCCCGGATCGCCTACCGATGCTGCAACGCACACTGTTGACCAAGCGTGTGCGTATTCAGGGCTTTATCGTGTTTGATGATTACGGTGATCGTCAGCCGGAATTCATCAGCCACATGGTGCCGTGGGTGCGCGATGGCAAGGTGAAATTCCGCGAAGACGTGGTGGAAGGCCTGGAGCAGGCGCCCGAGGCGTTTATCGGTCTGCTGGAGGGGCGCAACTTCGGCAAACTGGTGGTGAAGGTCGCCCAGGACTGAGTATTTGACGCTGGCCAGAGGCGCGGGTATAAACCGCGTCTCGTTGTTTTGTCGGACTTTTTACCCATGAGCTTCAGCCCTTTGATTCGCCAACTGATCGACGCCTTGCGCACTTTGCCGGGCGTGGGTCAGAAAACCGCCCAGCGTATGGCGTTGCAGATGCTCGAGCGTGACCGCAGCGGCGGCTTGCGTCTGGCCCAGGCCCTGAGCCAGGCCATGGAAGGGGTCGGGCACTGCCGCCAGTGCCGCACGCTGACCGAAGACGATCTGTGCCCGCAATGCGCCGATACCCGCCGCGATGACACGTTGCTGTGCGTGGTGGAAGGGCCGATGGATGTGTATGCGGTCGAGCAGACCGGCTTCCGGGGACGCTACTTTGTGCTCAAGGGGCATTTGTCGCCGCTCGATGGCCTCGGGCCGGAGGCCATCGGTATTCCGCAATTGATGGCGCGAATTGAAGAGGCGGGCACGTTCACCGAAGTCATCCTCGCGACCAATCCGACGGTTGAGGGTGAGGCGACGGCGCATTACATCGCTCAGCTGTTGAGCAACAAAGGCCTGATCGCCTCGCGGATTGCTCACGGCGTGCCATTGGGCGGTGAGCTGGAGCTGGTCGATGGTGGCACGCTGGCGCATTCGTTTGCCGGGCGTAAACCGATCGCTCTTTGAATTTGCAGCGCCTGAGTTGACGCCTTCGCGAGCAAGCTCGCTCCCACATTGGTTTTGTGTCGTTCACAAATCGCCTGTGGGAGCGAGCTTGCTCGCGAATGGTTCTCCTCGGTCTATCTGATTCACACAATTGAGTTGAAAACCAAGCAAGCGCTCGGTTAAGTTCGGCGAACCCTTCCGTGGAGCTCGCCCATGCCTGCCTTTCAGGAATACTTCGATCCCAGCCACCAACTGGTCCGCGACAGCGTCAGACGTTTCGTCGAACGCGAGATCCTGCCGGACATCGACCAGTGGGAAGAAGCCGAAAGCTTCCCCCGCGAGCTGTACCTGAAGGCTGGCGCGGCAGGTATCCTCGGCATTGGCTATCCCGAGGCGCTGGGAGGCAGCCATGAAGGCGATCTGTTCGCCAAGGTCGCCGCCAGTGAAGAGTTGATGCGTTGCGGCTCAGGCGGGCTTGTGGCGGGGCTGGGCTCGCTGGATATCGGCCTGCCACCGATCGTCAAATGGGCGCGTCCCGAAGTGCGTGATCGCGTCGTGCCGCAAGTGCTCTGCGGCGAGAAGATCAGCGCCCTGGCGGTCACCGAGCCGGGCGGCGGCTCTGACGTCGCCAACCTGCAGACTCGCGCCGTGCGTGACGGCGACGTCTATCGCGTCAGCGGCAGCAAAACCTTTATCACCAGCGGCGTTCGTGCGGATTTCTACACCGTGGCGGTGCGTACCGGTGCGCCGGGGTTTGCCGGTATCAGCCTGCTGCTGATCGAGAAGGGCACGCCGGGTTTCGCCGTCGGTCGTCAGTTAAAGAAAATGGGCTGGTGGGCGTCGGACACGGCTGAATTGTTCTTCGACGACTGCCGCGTGCCTGTAGGAAACCTGATCGGCGCCGAGAACATGGGCTTCGCCTGCATCATGGGCAATTTCCAGAGCGAACGGCTGGCCCTGGCGCTGATGGCCAACATGACCTCGCAGCTCGCACTGGAAGAGAGCCTCAAGTGGGCGCGCGAGCGCGAAGCGTTCGGCAAGCCGATCGGCAAGTTTCAGGTGATCAAACATCGGTTGGCGGAGATGGCCACGGCGCTGGAAGTGTCGCGGGAGTTCACTTACCGGCAAGCGGCGAAAATGGCGGCGGGGCAGAGTGTGATCAAGGAGATTTCCATGGCGAAGAATTTTGCCACGGACACCTCGGACCGCATCACCACGGAGGCGGTGCAGATTCTCGGTGGACTGGGTTATATGCGCGAGAGTCTGGTGGAGCGGCTGTATCGGGATAACCGCCTCTTGTCGATTGGCGGCGGGACGCGGGAGGTGATGAACGAGATCATCAGCAAGCAGATGGGGCTTTAGGCTTGCGGTGAGGCTGCCGGCCCCTTCGCGAGCAAGCTCGCTCCCACAGTTGGAATGCGTTCTCCTGTGGGAGCGAGCTTGCTCGCGATGGCGGCCTGAAGGGCGCTACTTACTTGTCGGTCAACGCAAACTGCGTCAGGCAGAAGGTAGGAATACCCATGTCTTCAAGACGCTGTGAGCCATTCAACTCAGGCAAATCAATAATCGCCGCCGCTTCGTGCACCCGCGCACCCATGCGGCGAATCAGGTTGGCCGCTGCAATCAACGTCCCGCCCGTGGCAATCAAATCATCGAACATCACCACTGAATCGCCTTCACACAGGCTGTCGGCGTGCACTTCCAGAAACGCTTCGCCGTACTCGGTCGCGTAGCCTTCAGCCAGCACGTCCGCCGGCAGTTTGCCTTGCTTGCGGAACAGCACCAGCGGTTTGTTCAATTGATAGGCCAGCACCGAGCCGATCAGGAAGCCACGGGCATCCATTGCGCCGATGTGGGTGAAGTCGGCTTCGACGTAGCGGTGGGCGAAGCTGTCCATCACCAGGCGCAGGGCCGTTGGCGATTGAAACAGCGGGGTGATGTCGCGAAAGATCACGCCCGGTTTCGGGAAGTCGATCACAGGGCGGATAAGCGATTTGATGTCGAAGGAGTCGAAGACCATCGTCGAGGTGTCCTGGCAGGGCTGCAAACGGCGCAGTATACCCGCGGCTGAAACGCTTCGCTCAACCGCGGATCGAGATCAGCCTTCGATCGAGCCACCGGCCAGCGCACACAACTGGATCGGGTCGAGGATATGAATCTCTTTGCCCTCGGCGGCGATCAGTTCGTTCTGCTGGAAGCGGGTGAACACGCGGGACACGGTTTCCACGGCCAGACCGAGGTAGTTACCGATTTCATTGCGCGACATGCTCAGGCGGAACTGGTTGGCGGAGAAACCGCGAGCGCGGAAGCGGGCCGAGAGGTTGACCAGAAATGTGGCGATGCGCTCGTCAGCGGTTTTCTTCGACAACAGCAACATCATTTGCTGGTCGTCGCGGATTTCCCGGCTCATCACGCGCATCAATTGGCGACGCAGTTGCGGCAATTGCAGGGCCAGTTCGTCGAGGCGTTCGAAGGGGATTTCACACACCGATGTGGTTTCCAGCGCCTGGGCGGATACCGGGTGTTTCTCGGTGTCCATGCCGGACAGACCGACCAGTTCGCTCGGCAGGTGGAAACCGGTGAGCTGTTCTTCGCCGCTGTCGCTCAGGCTGAAGGTCTTCAGGGCGCCGGAGCGTACTGCATAAACGGAATCGAACGTGTCGCCCTGACGGAACAGGAACTCGCCCTTTTTCAGCGGGCGGCCGCGTTTAACGATTTCGTCCAGCGCATCCATGTCTTCCAGATTCAGAGAAAGTGGCAGGCAGAGAGGGGCCAGGCTGCAATCCTTGCAATGGGCCTGGTTGTGAGCGCGCAGTTTAACTGGCTCGGACATTTCTTTAATCCTTGTGGGAAAACACACATAAGCCGTAAGGGTAACCCACGGGAGGACATTCAGGCCAGTCTGGGGCGACTTTGCCCTACAGGCGTAAAGCCGCAGGGTCTGCAGCCGATAAACAGGTATCAAAGTGCCTACAAGGAACGATTCGATGGCCGCCATTGGTGCATTGGGCCCCGGTAGCAATGACGTTACAGCAATACCGGAAACGTTTAAGACTGCGTCTGGCAATGCACAGGATCCAGGTTCGCCCGAAGAGGCAACCCCGACCTTGGTCGAGGGTGTCAAAGTGTCGCTGTCCGGTGCATCGATTGCGAAATCTGCCAGTGTCGGTGGCGAAAACAGCGACATCGAGAGCAGCGGCTTGCCCGAGAACATCCAGCAATTGCTGAAGATGATCCGCAAACTGCAAAAACAGATTGCCGAGAAAAAGGCGCTTATCGAAGCTGTCATGGCCGACAAGCGCCTGTCCAACGAAGAAAAGATCATCAAGGCCGCTGCACTGCGAGGCGCCATCGCCGCGTTGAATACCGGTCTGATCTCGGCCAATCTGGCGTTGTCCAAAGTGGTCGGGCAGTCGGGGCTGAGCGCGGATCAGAACCTGAGCGTCGGTTCGCTGCTGACGAAAAACTAAATCACCCGCGAGAAACGCTGGCGGTTCTGCTGTTCCAGGTACGCATCGAACACCATGCACACCGAGCGCACCAGCAGCCGCCCCGCCGACAACACGGCGATCCGCTCGCGATCCAGTGCAATCAGGCCATCGCTGGCCATGCCTTGCAGCTGCGGCCACAGCGCGCCGAAATAGCCCTGAAAATCGATGTTGAACTGTTGCTCGATCACGGCGAACTCCAGGCTGAAATTGCAGATCAGCTGCTGGATCACCGCTCGGCGCAAGCGATCATCGGCATTGCACACCAGGCCCCGGCTGGTCGCCAGTTGCGCGGCGGCGAGGGTGTTCTGGTACTCGTTGAGGTCGCTGCTGTTCTGGCAGTACAGATCGCCAATCTGGCTGATGGCCGACACGCCCAACCCGATCAAATCGCAATGGCCATGAGTGGTGTAACCCTGGAAATTGCGTTGCAGGGTTTCTTCTTCCTGAGCAATGGCCAGTTCATCGTCGGGCAGGGCGAAGTGATCCATGCCGATGTAACGATAGCCAGCGGCGGTGAGCTGTTCGATGGTGCGCTCGAGCATTTCCAGTTTCTGCGCAGGCTCAGGCAATTCATGGCCATTGATCCGCCGCTGCGGCATGAACCGCTCCGGCAGGTGCGCATAGTTGAACACCGAGAGCCGGTCCGGTTGCAGGCTGATGACCTCGTCAACGGTGCGGGCGAAATTCTCCGGGGTCTGCTTGGGCAAGCCGTAGATCAAGTCGATATTGATCGAGCGAAATTGCAGGGTGCGCGCGGCATCGATCACCGCGCGAGTTTCTTCCAGACTCTGCAGGCGATTGACCGCGCGCTGCACCGCCGGATCAAGGTCTTGCAGGCCGATGCTGACCCGGTTGAAACCGAGTTCGCGTAGCAGGCCCATGGTCGACCAGTCGGCTTCGCGCGGGTCGATCTCGATGCCGTAATCGCCGGAATCGTCATCCAGCAGATTGAAGTGCTTGCGCAGGTGCGCCATCAACTGGCGCAGTTCGTCATGGCTGAGGAAGGTCGGGGTGCCACCGCCAAAGTGCAGTTGCTCGACTTTCTGTGCCGGGTCGAGGTGGCAGGCGATCAACTGGATTTCCTGTTCCAGCCGTTGCAGGTAGGGCAGGGCGCGACCACGGTCCTTGGTGATGACCTTGTTGCAGGCGCAGTAGTAGCAAATGTTCGCGCAAAACGGCACGTGCACGTAAAGCGACAGCGGACGCAGGGCCTTGCGGCTGTCGCGCAGAGCGTGGAACAGATCGAATGTGCCGACCTGACTGTGAAATTGCACGGCCGTCGGGTACGAGGTGTAGCGCGGCCCCGCCAGGTCGTAGCGGCGGATCAGATCAGTGTCCCAACGAATGGCGTCGAGCATGCGGGCATTCCCCCGGGTAGGCTGGCAGTGTGAGCGAGTCTATCGGGGTGCGGCGATGGGGCTGTTGATTTGCATCAACGGGGAGGAGGTGTGTTGATCATGCAGGCCTCTTCGCGAGCAAGCTCGCTCCCACAGGGGATTTGTGTAGCACCACCGATCCAGTGTGGGAGCGAGCTTGCTCGCGAAGGCCGCGCTGCCTATTTAATGCCCCATCAACCAATGCTGATGCGGGCCAGGAAGGGTCCAGACCCCGAACAGGATCACCAGCAATCCACCGGCCATGCGCACGCTGCGTTTGCGCAAAATGGCGGTGACGCGTTCTGCCGCAAGGCCGGTGGCGAGCAACACTGGCCAGGTGCCCAGGCCGAAGGCGAGCATCAACAACGCACTGTCCAGCGCATTGCCCTGACTCGCCGACCACAACAACGTGCTGTAAACCAACCCACAGGGCAGCCAGCCCCACAACGCGCCAAGCAGCAGTGCGCGCGGCAGACTCGACACCGGCAACAAGCGGTTAGCCACTGGCTGAATGTAGCGCCACAACCCGCGACCCAAACTTTCAATGCGCGTCAGTCCGCTCCACCAGCCGGCCAGATACAAACCCATGGCGATCAGCAATAACCCGGCCAGCACGCGCATGAACAACGCCGCCGGACTGTTGGCCACCGCCCAGCCTGCCAGACCGATCAGCAGGCCTGCCGTGGCATAGCTGAGGATCCGCCCAAGGTTGTACGCCAGCAGCAGACGAAAGCGCCGACTGCGCTGTTCCTTGGGAATGGCCAGGGTCAGCGCGCCCATCAAACCGCCGCACATGCCCAGGCAATGACCGCCACCGAGCAGGCCGAGGATCAATGCCGATACCAGCAGTGGCGCCAGTTCAAGCATGGGGTGGGGCCTTGTCGTCCGGTTTGCTGGCGTTGGCTTCGTCGACTGCGGCGGTGTGGTTCGGATCCTGATCGTCGAAAAGGATGCTGTGCGCCGGGCCGTCGAGGTCGTCGTACTGACCGCTGTCCACCGCCCAGAAGAAAATGTAAACGGCGATGGCCACGATCAGCAAAGCGGCCGGGATCATCACGTAGAGAGCTGGCATCTGTACTCCAGGCCCGCGCGGCTCAAGCCGGCAACGGACGGGTTTGCGACCGGGTGCTGGCGGGCGGCGGACTCGGCAGGCGAGTCAGGCGCAGGGCGTTGAGCACCACGGTCAACGAACTGATCGACATGCCGACCGCCGCCCACACCGGCGTGATCCAGCCGAGGGCGGCGAACGGCAACATGAAGCCATTGTACAGCGCTGCCCACAGCAGGTTCTCGATGATTACCCGGCGGGTCCGGCGCGCGAGGGTGAAGGCTTGGACCAAGGCGTCGAGGCGGTTGGACAGCAGCACCGCATCGGCACTGGTTTTCGCCAGATCGGTGGCCGACCCCATGGCCACGCTGATGTCAGCCGCCGCGAGCACCGGCACATCATTGACGCCGTCGCCGAGCATCAGCACCTTGCGACCTTCCTTGTGCAGTTGTTGCAGGACTTGCAGCTTGTCGTCCGGACGCAAGCCGCCTCGGGCCTCATCAATGCCGAGTTCCGCCGCCACACTGGCGACCATCGGCGAGCTGTCGCCTGACAACAGCAACGTACGCCAGCCACGCGCTTTGCAGGCAGCGAGCAACGCAGGTGCGTCGTCACGCAATCGGTCGTCGAGTACGAACCACGCCAGCGGCCCCTGAGCGTCGCCGAGCAGCAGCCATTGGCCGGCCTCGTTCGGCATGTCGGGCACGCTCGCACCGCTGAGGGCGCAGACAAATTCCGCCTCGCCGATGCGCAAACGCTGCCCGTTGACCAAACCTTCGAGGCCAAGCCCCGGGGTGCTGTGGACTTCTTCAGCGGCCAGCGGCGCGCGGCCGAACGCGCGGGCGATAGGGTGTTCCGAACGGTTTTCCAGCGCGGCGGCAAGACTCAGGCATTCATCGCTGTCGCGCGCGCCGAATGGGCGAATCGAGCGCAGCACCAGTCGGCCTTCGGTGAGGGTGCCGGTCTTGTCGAAGATCACTGTGTCGATCTGATTCAAGCCTTCCAGCACATGCCCGCGCGTCAGCAGCAAGCCGAGTTTATGCAGGGTTCCGGTGGCGGCGGTGAGTGCGGTCGGTGTCGCCAGCGACAAGGCGCACGGGCAGGTCGCAACGAGCATGGCGAGGACAATCCAGAACGCCCGCGACGAATCCAGTTCCCACCACAGCAAGCCAATGGCAGCTGCTGCAATCAGTGACAGCAGTAAAAACCATTGCGCGGCGCGGTCGGCGATTTCCGCCAGTCGCGGTTTTTCCGCCTGGGCGCGGTCGAGCAGGCGGACGATGGCCGACAGACGCGTGTTTTGGCCCAGCGCCTGAACTTCCACGGTCAACGCGCCTTCGACGTTGAGCGTACCGGCGGTAACCGTGTCGCCGACGGTGCGCGGTTGCGGCAGGTATTCGCCGGTGAGCAGCGATTCGTCGATGCTCGATTGGCCGTCGATGATCTTGCCATCCGCCGGCAGAATCGAGCCGGCCTGCACCAGAATCCGCTCGCCGAGACGCAGTTCGCTGAGCAGGATGCGTTCGCTCTGACCGTTTTTGTCTAGCCGCAGACACGAGGCGGGCAATAGATTCACCAGTTGTGCCGTGGCGGCGGCGGTACGCTCGCGGGCGCGGCGTTCGAGGTAGCGACCGGCGAGCAGGAACAGCGCAAACATCCCGACCGCGTCGAAGTACAACTCGCCGACCCCGGTGATCGAGGTCCAGATTCCGGCAATGTAGGCACTGCCGATCGCCAGCGACACCGAGACATCCATGGTCAGGTGGCGCGTGCGCAGATCGCGCATGGCCCCTTTGAAGAACGGTGCGCAGCTGTAGAACACGATCGGCGTGGTCAGGAACAGCGCTACCCAGCGCAGGATCGTGTGCAGCTCGGGGCTGAGGTCGATATTGAATTCCGGCCAGGTGGCCATGGTTGCCATCATTGCCTGAAACCACAGCAGCCCGGCGACACCGAGCTGGCGCAGGGCCAGGCGATTTTCGCTGGCCAGTTGTTCGCTGGCGCGGTCGGCCTGATACGGGTGGGCGGCGTAACCGATGTGGCGCAGTTCGGCGAGCACGTGGCTCAGCGGCAGTTGCGCGTCCGCCCAGCGTACATGCAGACGATGGTTGGACAGGTTCAACCGCGCCTCGGCCACGGCAGGCAACGTGCGCAGGTGTTTTTCGATCAGCCACCCGCAGGCGGCGCAACTGATGCCTTCCATCAACAGCGTGGTTTCGGCCAGATCGCCTTCATGGCGAACGAAGGGTTGCTGCACATCGGCGCGGTCGTACAGCGCCAGTTCATCGGTCAGTTGCACCGGCAACGCTTCGGGATTGGCCGAGGCTTCGCTGCGGTGTTGGTAATAGCTTTCCAGACCGCCGGCGACGATGGCTTCGGCCACGGCCTGACAGCCCGGGCAGCAGAACTCGCGGGACTCCCCGAGTACGACAGCGGTGAAGCGACTGCCGGACGGAACGGGCAGGGCGCAGTGGTAGCAGGGGAGTGGGGTGGTCATGGCATCGTTGAGGGGGTAAGCCCTTGCATTGGAATTGTCCGCTTGCCCCTCACCCCAGCCCTCTCCCGGAGGGAGAGGGGGCCGATCGGTGTGAGCCTGGATTTTCACTGTCATACACAAAACGTGCAAACACTCGAGATCAGTTCCCTCTCCTGGGGGAGAGGGCTAGGGTGAGGGGGCTTTTGAAGTTGTTTACTTCTTCAAGTCTTCGGCACCTTGCAGCGGTTCATCACCCAACAACAGATCCTTGTCATGGTTGACCAGCTCTTCCTCGAACATGCGCCACACGTGATCATCCTGACTGCCGAGCAGTTCAACAAAGCGACGACCCTCAACCTTGTCACCCAACTGACCGATATAGCGCCCGGTTTCGCTCTCGCTGCGAGTCAGCACGATCTTGCGATCTTTCTCCGGCTGCGTCGGCGAAATCAGGTTCAACTCCAGGGTTTTCGGCTGACTGTCACCGCTCAAACGCAGATCGACTTCACCGGTCACGTCATCCAGATGCACCGCTGCGCGCATCTTCAGAGTCTGCGCCAACAGTTCACGGTCCAGCGAACGGTTAATGCCTTTGCCGGCCTCGTAGTAGTTGTCGTTGACCAGGTTGTCCGGATTGTTTACCGCAATGGTCACCATGGACAGGGTCAGAGTCACCGAACAGGCCAGAATCGCGATGATGATCCATGGCCAGAGGTGCTTGTACCAGGGACTTGCGGCGTTTGCTGCGGGCATGTTCAGTTCTCTCAACGGATTTGTGGGCCGATGAATCGGCTCTTGGCTTCAACGTGGACGCTGTCGTCGTCGGCATCCTTGAGGAGGAATTTCACCTCATTGGTGCTCGATGGCAGTTGTTCCGGTGCGCTCGACAACTCGACCGGCATGCTCACGATATCGCCGGCCGCGACCTTGATCTCGCGCTTGCCTTGCAGGCGCAGATCGGGCAAACCGACGGCTTCCAGCACGTAGGTGTGATCGCGCTGATCCTTGTTCATGATCTTCAGGCTGTAGACGTTTTCGATCCGGCCTTCGGCGTTCTCGCGGTACAGCACGCGGTCCTTGCTGACGTCGAAACCGACCAGCGAGCGCATGACGAACGCGGTAACCAACAGGCTGATCATCGCCAGCAACACCACGGCATAGCCGATCAGGCGTGGCCGCAGTTTATGGGTTTTCTGCCCGGACAGGTTGTGTTCGGTGGTGTAGCTGATCAGCCCGCGCGGGTAATCCATCTTGTCCATGATGCTGTCGCAGGCGTCGATGCACGCCGCGCAGCCAATGCACTCGATCTGCAGGCCATCGCGGATGTCGATACCGGTCGGGCAGACCTGCACGCACATGGTGCAATCGATGCAATCGCCCAGGCCCTGCGCCTTGTAATCAATGCCTTTCTTGCGCGGGCCACGGCTTTCACCGCGACGCGGGTCGTAGGAAACAATCAGCGTGTCTTTGTCGAACATCACACTCTGGAAGCGTGCGTACGGACACATGTAAATGCACACCTGCTCGCGCAGCCAGCCGGCGTTGCCGTAGGTGGCGAGGGTGAAGAAGCCGACCCAGAAATACGACCAGCCATCAGCTTGCCCGGTGAAGAACTCGAAGACCAGCTCACGGATCGGCGAGAAGTAGCCGACGAAGGTCATGCCGGTGACAAAACCGATCAACAGCCACATCGCGTGTTTGGCGGCTTTGCGCAGGAACTTGTTGGCGCTCATGGGCGCCTTGTCGAGTTTGATGCGCTGGTTGCGGTCGCCTTCGGTGACCTTTTCGCACCACATGAAAATCCACGTCCACACGCTTTGCGGACAGGTATAGCCGCACCAGACGCGCCCGGCGTACACGGTAATGAAGAACAGGCCGAACGCGGCAATGATCAACAGGCCCGAGAGCAGAATGAAATCCTGTGGCCAGAACGTCGCGCCGAAAATGAAGAACTTGCGTTCCGGCAGGTTCCACCACACGGCCTGATGGCCGCCCCAGTTCAACCACACCGTACCGAAATACAGCAGGAATAATGCGGCGCCGCCCATCATCCGCAGATTGCGGAACAGGCCGGTGAAAGCCCGGGTGTAGATTTTTTCTCGAGAGGCGTAAAGGTCAACGCTGTTGTTCGCGTTTTTGCTCGGTGGTGTGACGTCGTGTACCGGAATCTGGTTGCTCATCATTGCATCCCACGGCAGTGGAAAAATGCCTCGGTCGATACGTGCCGACCGGGGTCAGAAGGGCGTTGCAGTGGCGCAATGATACGCCTGTCACGCCGATGAACGGGTGCGACCTTTGGTCGCGTTGGGCAAAATCAATTGATGGTGTAGTGACCTGGATCAATTGACTTGTGGTGTAGCAGCGTTTCTCGTGATGCAGACCCAGTGAGTCTAGGCGATGGGAGAGCATTGCGCTGGCATTGCTGACTGCAGTGCGAGGATCACTGCGTTGTACAGAGCAACTAAACGGTCAGAAACAACAGGCTGGTTTGCAATGTTGAAATATATTCAATTGATTGTCCGTTGTTTGTGCTTTGAAGTTTTTCCGTTTTTCTAATAAGTTGCTGTTCGGCGATATTTTATTCGCTGATTTAAACTAAAGATAAATGGAATTCAAATATATGACTTATAAAAAAGTTGTAAGCGTTTTGCTGGGGGTATGTTTTCTGACCTCAGCCGGTTTGACCTTCGCTGCACAGGGCATGCCTCGCCACATGGTATTTGCCTCAGACACGCAGTATCCCTGGACGGATAAAACGGACAGCGGAGTTCCGGAGTCCGACAAAGAGTTTACCGAGCGTTCGAAGTGGCTGGTGGAGACGCAGCTCGCGAGTATTGCCGACTTCCGAAACAAACACGGTTCGCAAACACAGGTGCCGCTGATGATCAATGGCGACATCACGGCATTCGGTCATGGCTGGCAGCGCTCGTTCATGAATGATGCATTGAAAAGGCACTTCGGCAGCAACTATTTGTACGGGCTAGGTAATCACGACTATCAAAACAATGTCGATGATTGTTTTACCAATAGTTGTGCGGCAGGCAGTATCGTCGAATTCAAGGAACACCATCAGGACAAGGTGGATAACTTTGATCTGCAAGTCACGGGCGGGTTTCTGAGTAAAAAGTACTCGGGCAGTCTTGCTTATTCAAAAGTGGTTGGTGAAGTTCATTTGGTACAGCTCAATAACGAGCCCACCTATACCACGCGGATTTCTCATCCCCTCAATCCAACCACCTTTGAAATAAATGATGCACTGGACTGGCTTGAAACCGATTTGCGCCTGGCGAGGGCGCAGGGTTCCGCCATCATCCTCAACATGCACAAACCATTTGACTATATGGGCAGCGAGCAGCAGCAAAAACGCTTTTACGATCTGGTGAACAAGTATCAAGTGACCGCCATCTTCGCGGGCCATTTGCACAGGGATTGGGGCGGAGGCGGCTGGCTGGGCGATGTGCCGATTTACCTGAGTGGCAGCACCTCGCAGCAAACCTACCTGATCACCAGCTTCACCGAGGATCGCAAGCAGTTGCAGATCTATCTGGTGAAGAAAAACCAATGGCAGGACCGGAAGCTGATCGACACGATTCCGGTGAAGTCGATCTGGGCGACTCGACCATGAAAAAAGGCCCCGCCAATGTGTATGGGCGGGGCCTTTTGTACTGCTTCAGGCGTTTGCCCTACTCGGCGTTTGCTTCCGGTGCTTTTTCACCGTGGGACAGGCTGTAAACATACGCCGCCAGCAGGTGCACCTTGTCGTTGCCTTGCAGTTGTTCCTGCGCCGGCATCTGGCCCTGACGGCCGTAACGGATGGTCTGCTGCAGTTGCGCGAAGCTCGAACCGTAGATGAACGCGCCCGGGTGGGTCAGGTCAGGCGCGCCCATGGCTGGCGTGCCTTTACCGGCCGGACCGTGGCAGGCCACGCAGTTGGCAGCAAACAGTTTGCCGCCGTTGGCCGGGTCTGCCTTGGTGCCTTCGGGCAATTTGCGGCCATCCAGGTTGGTCACGACGAACGCTGCCACGTCGGCAACGCCTTGCTCGCCAATCACTTCCGCCCAGGCCGGCATCACCGCATGACGACCGCCCATGATGGTGGTCTTGATGGTTTCCGGCTCGCCGCCCCAGCGCCAGTCGGCGTCGGTCAGGTTAGGAAAGCCATAAGCACCCTTGGCGTCGGAACCGTGGCACACCGAGCAGTTGGAGGCGAACAGGCGGCCACCCATTTTCAGTGCTTGCGGATCCTTGGCCACTTCTTCGATCGGCATGGCGGCGAACTTGGCGAAGATCGGACCGAACCTGGCGTCCGAACGGGCCATTTCCTTTTCCCACTCGTGCACGCCGGTCCAGCCGGTCTGGCCGTTGGCGAACGTCGTCTGCTTGTCGTTATCGAGGTAGTTGTAGCCCGGCAGCAGGCCTTTCCAGTTGCCCAGCCCCGGGTACAGCACCAGATAACCCAGGGCGAACACGATGGTGCCGACGAACAGCATGAACCACCATTTCGGCAGTGGGTTGTCGTACTCCTCGATCCCGTCGAAAGAGTGCCCGACCGTCTCGTCCGTCTGCTCGCTGCGCTGGCCCTTGCGGGTCGACAGCAGCAGCCAGGTCAGGGCGAAAATCGTACCGAGACTGAGGACTGTGACGTACAGACTCCAGAATGTAGTCATTCTTTGTTACTCCTAGAAGCTTGCTCGACGTGCTTGATGGCTTCGGGATCATCCGCAAAAGGCAACAAGGTCGCGTCTTCAAACTCCGACTTGCGCTTGGGGCTGAACACCCACAAGGCCAGACCGATGAAGGCCACCATCACGACAACGGTGCCCAGGCCACGAATCATCCCGATATCCATCCAGATCACCGTTTGCTTTTGATGATGGTGCCCAGGCCTTGCAGATAGGCCACCAGCGCGTCCATTTCGGTTTTGCCCTTCACGGCAGCCTGTGCACCGGCGATGTCTTCGTCGGTGTAAGGGACGCCGAGGGTGCGCAAAACCTCCATTTTCTTGGCGGTTTCCTTGCCGTCGAGCTTGTTTTCCACGAGGAACGGGTAAGCCGGCATTTTCGACTCGGGCACCACGTTGCGCGGGTTGTACAAGTGCGCACGTTGCCAGTCATCGGAGTAACGACCGCCGACACGGGCCAGGTCCGGACCGGTACGCTTGGAACCCCACAGGAACGGGTGATCCCAGACGCTTTCGCCGGCCACCGAGTAATGCCCGTAGCGCTCGGTTTCAGCGCGGAACGGACGGATCATCTGCGAGTGGCAGCCTACACAACCGTTAGCGATGTACACGTCGCGGCCTTCCAGTTCCAGCGCCGAACGCGGCTTCATGCCTTCGACCGGCTTGTTGGTAACGTCCTGGAAAAACAGCGGAACGATTTGAGTCAGGCCGCCAACGCTGACGGCGATGACCATGAAGAAGGCCAGCAGGCCAATATTCTTCTCGACAGCTTCATGCTTCATCAGTGAGCTCCAACGACAGCGATCTGGGCAGCGGCTTCGGCTTCAGCCGGGTTCGAGGCGCGCACGGTGCGCCAGACGTTGTAAGCCATCAGGAACATGCCGCTGGCGAAGAAAGCACCGCCCAGGGCACGAACGATGTAACCCGGGTGGCTGGCTTGCAGCGCTTCAACGAACGAGTAGGTGAGGGTGCCGTCATCGTTGATTGCACGCCACATCAGGCCCTGAGTGATGCCGTTGACCCACATCGACGCGATGTACAGCACGGTGCCGATGGTCGCGAGCCAGAAGTGCGCGTTGATCAGGCCGACACTGTGCATCTGCGCACGACCGAACAGACGCGGAATCATGTGGTAGATCGCGCCGATCGAGATCATTGCAACCCAGCCAAGAGCGCCGGCGTGTACGTGGCCGATGGTCCAGTCGGTGTAGTGCGAGAGCGAGTTGACGGTCTTGATTGCCATCATCGGCCCTTCGAAGGTCGACATGCCGTAGAACGCCAGCGAGACCACGAGGAAACGCAGGATCGGGTCGGTGCGCAGCTTATGCCAGGCGCCCGACAGGGTCATCATGCCGTTGATCATGCCGCCCCAGCTTGGTGCCAGGAGAATGATCGACATCGCCATGCCCAGCGATTGTGCCCAATCCGGCAGTGCGGTGTAGTGCAGGTGGTGCGGGCCGGCCCAGATGTACAGGGTGATCAGTGCCCAGAAGTGCACGATCGACAGGCGATAGGAGTAGATCGGACGTTCGGCCTGCTTCGGCACGAAGTAGTACATCATCCCGAGGAACCCGGTGGTGAGGAAGAAGCCCACCGCGTTGTGGCCGTACCACCACTGGATCATCGCGTCGGTTGCGCCCGAGTAGGCGGAGTAGGACTTGAACAGGTTCACCGGCAGCGACATGTGGTTGACGATGTGCAGCATCGCGGTCACGACGATGAATGCGCCGTAGAACCAGTTACCCACATAGATGTGCTTGGTTTTGCGCTTGGTAATGGTGCCGAAGAACACCAGACCGTAGGTGACCCAGACAATGGCCAGCAAAATGGCGATCGGCCATTCCAGTTCTGCGTATTCCTTGGTGGTGGTGTAACCCAGCGGCAAGGTAATGATCGCGCCGACGATCACCGCTTGCCAGCCCCAGAAGGTGAAGGCCGCAAGGCTGTCGGAGATCAGTCGCGTCTGGCAGGTTCGCTGCACGACATAGTAGGAAGTGGCAAACAGTGCACAACCACCGAAGGCGAAAATCACCAGGTTTGTGTGCAACGGGCGCAGGCGTCCAAAGCTCGTCCATGGCAGACCGAAGTTCAATTCCGGCCAGACCAGTTGCGAGGCGATGAAGACACCGAGCCCCATGCCAAGGATCCCCCAGACCACCGTCATGATGGCGAACTGGCGGACTACCTTATAGTTATAAGCAGTCGGACTGATTGCTGTGCTCATTCTAAGGTTCCACGGTTTGGGTGTTTTATTAGGATTAAAATCGGCCGCAAGTATGCAGAGAGCAGGGGGTCATTGCAACGCGCCATGACCCGGGTCAATGCTTTCCAACGCTGATTCTGCGGCCTTTCCATGCGCCGCGTAAGGACAAAATCAGCCTCGGACAAAATGTCGCAGCGGACGAAAAAAGCGAGGGGTTCAGGTCGCTTGTAACGGGGTGTGTTCAAACGCTCGGTGCGGGTGACGGACGTTAAATCGCACGACAGCCGGTATCTACCGGCGTTTGCGGCCACATCAGTCAGCCGGTTCGCGGAACACAGCAGTCAGCGTTGACCTGGAACCGGCACAAGCCAGTCCGCATCGAGCAAGCGTAGACCCGAATCAGAGGAACCGAAAGGAGAGGGTAGGAAGGGGTGCGACAATGCGTCGCAAAGGGGTTGGATGCTGCCGCACCGAGAAAGGTGCGGCAGAGATGTACGCGATGATGGCTACTTGTTGTCTTCAGTGATCAGCTTTTCTGTATTCAATCCATGCGACAGGCTGTATACATAAGCGGCCAGTAATTGCACTTTATCGTTACCCAGCAGCTCGTTCTGCGCCGGCATATGACCCTGTCGACCATGGCGAATGGTCTGCTCGAGTTGGGTCAGGCTGGTGCCATAGATAAACCCGGCCGGGTGGGTCAGATTTGGTGCGCCCATGGCTTCAGTGCCGTGGCCGGTTGCCCCATGACAAGCAACACAAGTGGTGCTGAAGGCTTGCTGTCCGGCTTGCAGATCAGCTTTGCTGTCGGCTGGCAACGGCAGGCCGGCGAGCTCGTGACGCACATAGGCGGCCACGTTTTTCACCCCGGCCTCGCCCAACACTTCGCCCCAGGCCGGCATCGCCGCCATCCGCCCACCCATGATGGTGGTCTTGATGGTTTCGGCGTCGCCCCCCCAGCGCCAGTCGCTGTCGGCGAGGTTGGGGAAACCGAACGCGCCTTTGGCGTCCGAGCCGTGGCACACCGAGCAATTAGAGGCAAACAGGCGGCCACCCATTTTCAGCGCCTGCGGATCCTTCGCCACTTCTTCCACCGGCATGGCGGCAAACTTGGCGAAGATCGGCCCGAACCTGGCGTCGGCCTTGTGCATTTCCTTTTCCCATTCGTGCACGCCGGTCCAGCCATCCTCGTAACCCGGCAGGATGCCTTTCCAGTTGCCCAGGCCCGGATAGAGGATCAGATAGCCCACGGAAAACACCAGCGTGCCGGCGAACAGCATGAACCACCACTGCGGCAGCGGGTTGTCGTACTCCTCGATGCCGTCGAAGCTGTGGCCCATGGTCTGGTCGACGCTGCCCTTGGTCTCGCCCCGGCGGGTGCCGATCAGCAACCACGTCAGGCCGATCAGGCTGCCGAGGGTCAGTACGCAGATCCACGTACTCCAGAAGGTGGTCATGGCCGGGTACTCCTTGTCTCATTTGCTTGGGTTGTTTCGGCTTGCGGCTCGTCGGCGAACGGCAGCAGACGCGCTTCGGCGAACTCCGGCGTGCGCTTGCGGTTGAATACCCATAAGGTCAAACCGACGAAGGCGACGAACACCACGACCGTGCCGAGGCCGCGAATCAGGCCTGCACTCATTTCAATGATCATCGTGCTCACCTCTTGCTCTTGATCGCAGTGCCGAGCACTTGCAGGTAGGCGACGAGGGCGTCCATTTCGGTCTTGCCCTTGAGGCTGGCCACCGCGCCGCTGATGTCGTCGTCGGTGTACGGCACACCGAGGGTGCGCATGGTCTTGAGCTTGGTTTCGGTGTGGCTGCTGTCGACCGCTTGCGTGACCAGCCACGGATAGGCCGGCATTTTCGATTCCGGTACGACGTTGCGCGGGTTGTACAAGTGCGCGCGGTGCCAGTCATCCGAGTAGCGCGCGCCGACCCGGGCCAGATCCGGACCGGTACGTTTCGAGCCCCACAGGAACGGGTGATCCCAGACGCTTTCACCAGCCACCGAGTAGTGCCCGTAGCGCTCGGTTTCGGCGCGGAACGGGCGGATCATCTGCGAGTGACAACCGACGCAACCTTCGCGGATATAGATGTCGCGGCCTTCCAGTTGCAGCGCGGTGTAGGGCTTCATGCCTTCCACCGGTTTGTTGGTGACGTCCTGGAAGAACAGCGGGACGATCTGGGTCAGGCCGCCGATGCTCACGGCGAACACCATGAGCAACATCAACAGGCCGACGTTCTTTTCAATCGTTTCGTGTTTCATGGCGGACTCCTCAGGCCATCTGCGCGGCAGCGACGACGTCAGCAGGCTGTGAGGCCCGCACGGTGCGCCAGGTGTTGTAAGCCATCAGCAACATGCCGCTGAGGAAGATCGCCCCGCCAATCAGCCGCACGACGAAGCCTGGATGGCTGGCCACCAGGGTTTCGACGAAGGAGTAGGTCAGCGTGCCGTCCTCGTTCACTGCGCGCCACATCAGGCCTTGGGCGATGCCGTTGACCCACATCGAGGCGATGTAGAGCACGGTGCCGATGGTCGCGAGCCAGAAGTGCGCGTTGATCAGGCCGACACTGTGCATCTGCGCCTTGCCGAAGATTTTCGGGATCATGTGGTACAGCGCGCCGATCGAGATCATCGCCACCCAACCGAGGGCGCCAGCGTGGACGTGGCCGATGGTCCAGTCGGTGTAGTGGGAGAGGGCGTTGACAGTCTTGATCGCCATCATCGGCCCTTCGAAGGTCGACATGCCGTAGAACGCCAGCGAGACCACGAGGAAGCGCAGGATCGGATCGCTGCGCAACTTATGCCAGGCGCCCGAGAGGGTCATCATGCCGTTGATCATGCCGCCCCAGCTCGGTGCCAGCAGAATCAGCGACATCACCATGCCCAGCGACTGTGCCCAGTCCGGCAGTGCGGTGTAGTGCAAGTGGTGCGGGCCGGCCCAGATGTACAGGGTGATCAAAGCCCAGAAATGCACGATCGACAGACGATACGAGTACACCGGACGCTCGGCCTGTTTCGGCACGAAGTAGTACATCATCCCGAGGAAACCGGCGGTGAGGAAAAAGCCTACGGCGTTGTGGCCGTACCACCATTGCACCATCGCATCGGTTGCACCGGCGTAAACCGAGTACGACTTGGTGAAACTCACCGGCAACTCAAGATTGTTGACGATGTGCAGAATCGCCACGGTGATGATGAACGCGCCGAAGAACCAGTTGCCGACATAAATGTGTTTGGTCTTGCGCTGCATGATCGTGCCGAAGAACACGATGGCGTAGGCGACCCAGACGATGGTGATCAGGATATCGATCGGCCATTCCAGCTCGGCGTATTCTTTGGAGCTGGTGTAACCCAGCGGCAGGCTGATCGCTGCCAATAGAATTACCAGTTGCCAGCCCCAGAAGCAGAACGCGGCGATTTTCGGCGCAAACAGCTGAGTCTGGCAGGTGCGTTGCACCGAGTAGAACGAACTGGCAAACAGCGCACAGCCACCGAACGCGAAGATCACCGCGTTGGTGTGCAGCGGGCGCAGACGGCCGAAACTGGTCCAGGGCAAATTGAAGTTGAGTTCCGGCCAGACCAATTGCGCCGCGAGAAAAACCCCGAGGCCCATGCCGACGATGCCCCACACCACCGTCATAATGGCGAATTGGCGGACCACCTTGTAGTTGTAGGCGGTACTGATAGAAGTGTTCATGGTTCCCCATCCACGGTTCAGCCGAAGTGCGCGTAAACAGCGCGTCCTTCGTCTGGAGTTATAGGCAGACTAAAAGCGAGGCAAGCATGGACAAACAGCACAAGGCCAGTATTGACGGGGATCAATGGGCGCAGTGCGTGCAGGATCATGGATGGCTGTGGGACGCAGCGGCGGGGGAGGCGGCGGCGACGTTGATCCTGGCGCACGGAGCGGGGGCGCCGATGGACAGTGACTGGATGAACGACATGGCGCGGCGCCTTGCCGGGCTTGGGGTCAACGTGTTGCGCTTTGAGTTTCCGTATATGGCGCAGCGACGGGTGGACGGGGTTAAACGTCCGCCGAATCCCGCGGGGAAATTACAGGAATGTTGGCGTGAGGTGTTCGCGCAAGTGCGACGTCATGTCGCTGGGCCGCTGGCGATGGGCGGCAAGTCCATGGGCGGGCGGATGGCCAGTTTGCTTGCGGATGAACTGGGTGTGGACGCGCTGGTGTGCCTGGGCTATCCGTTTTATGCGGTGGGTAAACCGGAGAAACCACGGGTTGCGCATCTGGCTGCCTTGCGAACTCGCACGTTGATCGTGCAGGGGGAGCGGGATGCGCTCGGCAATCGCGACGCTGTCGAGGGGTATTCGTTATCGCCGAATATCGAGATGTTCTGGCTGGCGGCGGGGGACCATGATTTGAAGCCGCTCAAAGCTTCCGGGTTTACCCATGACCAGCATTTGACAAGCGCCGCGCAGAAGGTAGCCGAATTTCTCAAACACTAAGCCAACCGGGGCGAGTATCGGCGACAAAAAAGCCCCGCGAATGCGGGGCTTTCTTGTAAACGGTGCAATCAGAAGTCAGCTTTGACCGACATCACGAAGTTACGCGGATCACCATAGAAGTTACCGAAGCCTTCGGTACCGATGGTCGAGTAGTAACGCTTGTCAAACAGGTTATTGCCGTTAAGCGCCACCGACCAGGTGTCATCGATACGGTAGCCAATGCGACCGTTCCAGACGGCATAACCGGCGCCATCAATGTTGTCACCGCCCAGCGGCGAAGTGCGATAGTTGCCGGTCTGCGCGTTGACACCGGCACCGATCGTCACGCGATCCAGCGGCCCGCTCAGGCTGTAGTCACCCCAGACACGCAGCAAGTGGCGCGGCACATAGGAGTTGTAAACCACGCCATCCTGAGTCGCGTCGGCATCTTTCAGCACCTTGGTCTGGGTGTAGGTGTAACCGGCCAGCAATTGCAGGCGGTCAATCACTTCACCGCTGACTTCAGCCTCGAAGCCCTGCGCGCGCACCTTGCCGGAGTTGAGCGAGCAAGAACTGTCTTCGCAACGCGGGTCATCCTGGGCGGCATCTTTCTGAATGGTGCGGAACAGGTTGAAGGAGCTGTTCAGGCGACCGTCGAACCACTCACCCTTGATCCCCAGTTCGTAGCTCTGGCCGACCAAAGGCTTGAGGGTGCTGCCATCGATGGTCTTGTAGGCACCCTGCGGGGTGAAGATGTCGGTGTAGCTGGCGTAAGCAGTCAGGTTTTCGTTGAGATCGAACAGCACACCGGCGAACGGCGTGACCTGGCCGGTTTCGGTGGACTTGGTGTCGACCGGGGTGCCTTCGCCACGGAAGTACTGCACCGAGTCGGTGTCGGACTTGTACCAGCTGACACGGCTGCCCAGGACCAGGGTCAGCGGATCAGCCAGTTTCAGGCGGGCGATGGAGTAGGCGCCGTATTGCTTGATGTGCATGTCCACCGGACCACCACGGGAGGCGTTGGCCAGGTAGTAGCTTTCGTCCGGCTGCGGGATGTGGTGGTTCGGGTCCAGCACGTTCTGCCGTTGGGGCAGGGCGGCAACGGCGTAGAAGTCATCCTTGTGCGAGCGACTGGCGTTGGCGCCGATGGTCAGTTCGTGTTGCTGGCCGAAAGCGTCGAATTTGCCGTCGACATAGGCATCGAAGCCGTAGTCGCGCTGGTCGTAGTCGTAAATGCTGCCCAGCATCAGCGTGTTGGTGGCGGTCGCACCGACCGGTACTGCACCGCTCGGGAAGGCGTATTCCATGTCCTGAGTGTTGCGCGAGTACACCCCGGCGACCTTCAGCGACCAGTCATCGTTGAACTGATGTTTCAGGTCGGCAAAGTAGGTGGCGCGTTTGCTGCGCTGGTTGTTCCACGCGGTGTTCAGGCAGGTCGAGCGCTTGAGGTGCAGGTCGGAACCGTCGGCGTAACGCGGCAGACCGCCCCAGCACGGCGTGGCGTCGACGTCTTCCCAGGCGAAACCCAGACCCAGAGTGGTGTCGGGGCTGAGGTCGAAGTCCAGGGCGCCGTAGTAGATCTGGTCTTTGCGGCTGGCCACGTCATAGAAATATTGACGGGTCTGTTCGGTGACCACGGCGCGACCACGGATGGTGCCGGAATCGTTCAGCGGGCCGCCGGTATCGACCTGGCCGCGATAGTTGTCCCAGGTGCCTGCCGACAGCGACAGTTGCGTGTGCGCGGTGTCCTGGCCGCGTTTGCGCACAAAGTTGACGCCACCGGCGGTGCCGCCTGCGCCTTTCATCATGCCGGCCGCGCCACGCAGTACTTCCACGCGGTCATAGATGGCCATGTCGCTGTTGAAACTGTCGGCCTGCACGTAGCTGCTGCCGATATCCAGCGGCACGCCGTCATACTGGTACTGGCCCGTCATACGGAAGCCGCGGGAGTAGAAATACTTGCCGCCCATGGGCGAGTCATACACGGTGATGCCCGGAGTCTTCTCCATCACCTGTTCGATGGTGTTGAGGTTCTGGTCATCGAGCATCTTGCGGGTCATCACCGTGACCGACTGCGGGGTTTCCTTCAGCGAGTGCACGCCCTTGCCAATGGTCACGCCGCCGGTGGTGTAGGAGTTGCTGCCCTCGGTGGTGGCGCCGAGGCGGCTGGCGTTGACGTTGGTCGGGGCCAGTTCCATCGCGCTGCCGGTGGCCGGGCCGAGGACGGTCACGGTGTTGCCATCACGCTGGTAGCGGATGCCGGTACCGTTGAGCATCGCCTTGAGCGACTCATCGTCCTGGTAGCGGCCGTTGAGCGCGCTGGAGCGCAGACCTTGCAGGCTTTCCGGGCTGTAGATGATTTGCAGACTGGTCTGCTGGCCAAGGGTTTGCAGCGCCTGCGCCAGTGGCTGCGACGGAATGTTCAGGGTCCATTCCTGAGCCTGGACATACGGCGCTGCCGTGAGTGTCAGTGCCAGACCCAGGCCGGTGCCGGCCAGTCGAGTGCGGGTCGCGCCGTGCATCAGCAGGGCTCGAGTCAGAGGGCGAAGCATGAAACGGGATGCGGACATGAGGTTAAGACCTTGGCAGGTATAGTTGTTAATGGTTCTTATTCATCTCATTAAGACGATGAAGCCGCGGCAAACCGGAAAATTATTTTTCCGGCCTGACCGCGGCTTCGTCGATCAAGCGGTTTGCAGTTCGCTTCTGACCTTGCCGGCCTCCATGCGTACCAGTTGATCGGCGACGTCGAAGTAACGGTCATCGTGGGAAATGACGATGATGGTCTTGCCCAGACGTTTGAGGTCAGGCAGCAGCTCGGTGTAGAAAATACGCCGGAAGGTCGGGTCCTGATCGGCCGCCCATTCATCGAACACCAGCACCGGCCGCTCTTCGAGCCAGGCATTGATCAGTGCCAGACGCTTGCGTTGACCGGTGGACAGATCGGTGGTGCTGAACGCGCCGTCGCGCACGCTGACCTTGTGCGCGATTTCCAGACGTTCGAGGTAGCGGGTGGCGTCCTGCGGGACCTCGCGGTCGCCCTGAATCAGATCGTCGAACAGGTAGTAGTCGGCAAAAATCGTCGTGAAATTCTGCCGGTAGTCATCGCGGTTGAGCGCGGTGATCGGCTGATCGTTGACGCGAATTTCGCCCTCGGTTGGCGCGTACAAGCCCAGCAGCAGTTTGATCAGCGTGGTTTTGCCGCAACCGTTTTCACCGACGATAAACACGATGTCGCCCTGTTCGATGCGCAGGTTCACCGGCCCCAGGCGGAACGGTTCGCTGCCCTCCACGGGCGGGAAGGCGTAACGCACGTTGTGCAGTTCCAGGCTGTTGACGGCACCGGGTTTCTTGCCCTGATCTTCCAGCAGCAGATGCGGTTCCGGCGAGGAGAATTGTTCGCTCAGTTCGGCGATACGGCGAAAGGCAATCTGCGCACGGCTGATGATCGGCAACGTGCTGACCAGATGCTCCAGCGGCCCCTTCATGTACAGCAACACCAGGACGAAGCCGCTCATCACCGCTTTGTCGCCGCTGGGCCAGAAGGACTGCAGGGCCAGCGCCATGCCGATCACCACGAAGAACAGCATCGAGCCGAAGGACTTGGCGATCACGAAAGTGTTGATGGATTTGATCTGGGTGTCGCAGATCTTCTCGGCGGTTTTCTGAATGCCGGCGACAAACATGCGCTGGCGACGCGGGCGGTGGATGCGCAGTTCCTTGGCGCCCTCGGCAATCGCGTTGTAGTGCTTTTGCAGTTCATCTTCAGAGTCGCGTGCGGCGTAGAAACCGCGCATGCCCTTGGCCCGGGCAATCGCCTGAATGGTCGTGCCGATCGCAATCGCCACCAGCATCATCAGGAACATCGGCCAGGACAGCAGCGCCAGATAACCGAGGCAGCCGAGGGTGACGGTCATGGAAATCGCCAGCGGGGCAAACGCGAAAGCGAAATCGCTGATGGTGTCAACGTCATGGGTCAGCACCGGAATCAAGCGGTGGCTGCGGTAGCGTTCGATCTGATCGATCGGGGCCGACAGCACTTTCTCCCCCAGCTCTTTGCGCAATTTGGCGATGATGTGCTGGCCGACGTAGTTGGTGCCGATGTCGGACAGAATCGTCGTCAGCAAGGCCAGCGCACAGAGGCCGGCGAAAATCATCACCACGGTGCGGGTCAGGCCGTCCTCCGAATGCAGGGCGTTGTTGATGGTAGCCAGCAGCACGGTGACGCTCAGGCCGCCGATCATGCCGAGCACGATGGACACAGAGACGATCAGGCGGAAGGGCTTGAGCAAGGCGAACAATTCGTTGATCGCCCCACGCGTAGGCTTGGTCATGGAGGATTCCTGCTTCGGTGCGGAGGGAGTGCCGGTACTTAAAGAAAACGAATGGTCACCGACTTTCTTTAAACGACCGCAGGCGGGGCTGCGGTCGGGATGGGCAGGTTCAGAGATCGCGCACTACGCGGAACCCGAGCCAGTCGCCTTTGCTGGTTGGCCAGCTGCTGTTGCGGTTACCGGACCGCGAGAACACCGGTGCTTCGCCCCAATCGTTGCCGCGCATGACCTGGCGTTCGCAGTTTTCCTGGGTCCACGGACGACCGTCGTTCGGCACGCCGGAGTAATCCTTGTGATAACAGTCGGCGGTCCATTCGTAGACGTTGCCGTGGGCGTCGTAAACGCCGAAGGCGTTGGCCGGGAAGGTGCCGGCCGGCGAGGTGAAGTTGTAACCGTCGGCGGCGCCGTAGGTGTTGGCGTGTTTGGAGATCTGGTAGTTATTGCCTTCATCGAACGGAAAAGGGAAAGGCCCGGTGCTGCCGCCGCGTGCGGCGTATTCGCGGATCGATTCGCTTTGCAGGCGATAGGCGTGGCCGGTCTTTTTCGACAGCCAGTCGATGTAGCCCTGGGCTTCGGCGACATTCATGCACACGGCCGGGTCGCGGGCGCTCTGTTTGAATTCCGGTTTGCCGGCGGTGCAGCGGCGGCCCGGGCGATCATCGAAGTCGTAAGGCTTGTTGCCGGTTTCGCGCACGTACGCATCCCACTCGCCGACCAGCACCTGGAAGCGGCTGATGGCGAACGGTTTGCTGAAGGTCACTTCGTGGCGTGGGCCTTCGTCCGGCTCGCGGCCGACTTCGCCTTCCGGGGTGCCCATGGTGAAGGTGCCGGTCGGCAACACGACCATTTCCGGGCAATCCTTGCAGTCCTTGAACACTTTGCCCGGCGCCGGCGGTGTCGCCGCTTGAGCAGCACCGGGCAGCAGGCCGGCGCACAGCGCGGTCAGGGCCAGCGCGGGCAGGGCCTTGAAGGAGAAAGAGGCGTGAGGCTTTTTCATGAGTCGTCTCTGTGAAAGGAAAACTGAGGCCGGGGATCAGGCGCGCCGCTTTTTACTGAGGATGGCCATAAAGCGGTCCACTTCGGTTTCGTTATTGAGCAGGCCGGGCGCGGTGCGAATCACCGGACCGACATCGCGGCTGACCGCATCGCAGATCACCCGGTTTTGCATCAGGTAAGCGGCGACGGCATCGCTGTCCTGATCCTTGACCCGGAAGAAGGTGAAACCGGCAGAAAACTGCGGATCGAGCGGGGTCACCAGTTCGATGTTTGCGTGTTCGCGCAGGCGCTGCTTCAGGTAGCTGTTGAGCTGATGAATGCGCGCCTGGACCTCGGCCTTGCCCAGTTGCAGGTGCAGCTTGAACGCCTCGTCCACGGCCCAGCGATGCTCGAAAGCGTGATAACCGCCCGGGGTCATGACGGTGGCGAAGGAGGTGGCTTCGGAGAACGTCGGCACGCTCGGACAGACGTATTTCAGCTCTTCGCTGCGGCTGCAAACAATGCCGGTGCCGCGCGGGCCGAACATCCACTTGTGGGTGCCGGCGATAAAGAAGTCGCAGTTCATTTGCGGAAAACTCAGGTCATCGACACCGAAACCGTGCACGCCGTCGACCACGTAAATCAGCCGATCCTTGTCGTCGCGCCCGCGGTTGTGCTCATCGACCAGTTGCGAGATAGCGCTGATCGGCAACTTCACGCCACTGCCCGAATGCACCCAGGTCATGCCCAGTACGCGGGTCTCAGGGCGGATATTGCGGTTGAGTGTGTCGAGCACCTGATCGAGGGAAATGCTGTGCGGGTTGTCGAACAGCTTGAGTTTGCGCACCCGGGTGCCGTCGCGGCGGCTGCGGAAATCGAGAACGTTGCGCGTGGAATAATGCTCGTGCTCGGTGGTGAGGATTTCCTGATCCGCGCGCACTTGCACGCTGCCATAAATCATCGCCAGGCCTTCGGTGGTGCTGCCGGTGAGGGCGATCTGGGCGGGCTTGGCTTGCAGGTACTTGCCGGCCCAGACCCGCACGTTTTCCTGCAATTGTTCGTCGCTCCCCAAGTCCCAGTCCATGGCCAGCCCCGGATTACGGTCGAGCGTCGCGCGATGGCGTTCGATGGCTTCGCGCACCGGTTTGGGGTGGGAGGTGATCAGGAAGTTGGCGAAGTGAATGGCCTGCGGATCCTGATCGAACAGTTGGCGCAGTTGCGTCCACTTGTCCGCAGAGGCCACAGGCGCCGTTGCCGCCGTTGCCGCCGTTGCCGCCGTTGCCGCCGTTGCCGCCATTGCCGGCGTTGTCAGGCTGGCGCCGAATGGCAGGCTCGCCGCCAGCACGCCGGCCTGTTTCAGAAAGGTACGGCGATCAGTCATGGCTTGACGGTGTCCTGACGGGAAATCAACGCCGGTTTCGCGGCTTTTTGCACCTGCTCCCAGACGCGCATGAAGTTGCCGCCCCACAGCTTGGCGATGTCCGCTTCGGAGTAGCCGCGCTGGATCAGCTCGGCGGTGACGTTGCGGATTTCGCCAACGTTTTCCCAGCCCTTGATGCCGCCGCCGTCGTTGAAGTCCGAGGAGATGCCGACATGGTCGATGCCGATTTTGCGCACGGTGTAATCGATGGCGTCGCCGAGATCCTTGAGCGTCGCTTTCGGCTCTTCCTCAAGAATGGCGTAGAGGCCGCTGGCGTACTGACCGAGCTTCTGTTCCGACCAGGCCGTGATGATCGGATCGCCCGGCATGAGCGCCATGGCCAGGTTCGGCAAGGGCGGTAGATCGAAGCGTGCGCGCAGGGCATTGAGTTTGTCCTGTGTGCCTTGGGTCAGCGGTTTCAGGTACTGCGAGAAGCCGACCACCTGGACCACACCGCCGCTGTTCTTGATCAGTTGCAATTCCTTGTCGCTGAGGTTGCGCGGAATATCCACCGCTGCGCGAGGTGCCGAGTGCGAGGCCACCAACGGTGTGCGGCTCAGTTGTGCAACCTGCTCCAGGCCTTTGCTCGACATCTGCGAAACGTCGATGATCACGCCCAGGTCGTTCAAGCGCTGCACGGCTTGTTTGCCGATATCAGAGAGGCCGTCGAGGGAATCCGGCGAGTCATTGAAGAACGGCAGCGGGCGCGACGAGTCGGCCCAGCTGTTGTTGCCGATGTAGCTGAAGCCGAACATGCGCATGCCGCGCCCGGCCCACAGGTCCAGTTTGCTCAGGTCGTTGCCCAGCGGATAGGCGTTGAGCATGCTGATGAAAATCGCAAACTTGCCTTCGCCATGCAGGCGGCGGAAATCATCCGGGGTGTAGGCGATGCCGACCTGATTGGGGAAATCGCGGACCATGCCGGTGATGATCTTGTAGCGCACTTCCTGCTGGTTGCGCGCTTCTTCGACAAAACCTTCGGTGGGGCGATGCGGGGCGTTCGGGCCATTCCACATTTCCGGCCAGCCGAACACGGTCAGCGCAGCGCCGGACAAGCGCCCGCGATTGGCCTTGATCAGGTCGAACTGGCCCGAGCCGTCCTTGTCGGCTTCGTTGCCATGGGCGCCGAAACTCAGCGGTACGGTGATGTGGCTGTCGAACGAGAGGATGCGATCCTGCAATTCGCTCGCCTGCTTCATCACCTTTACCGGGTAGCCAGGGTTGTCCCGAAACCAGTAATCCCAGGCCAGAAACCCTGCGCCGGCGCTGATCGCCAAGGCCAGCGGCAGGCCGATAAATAGAGCCTTTTTCGAACGCGGTTTTGTCATTGCCATCTCATTCAGATTCGCCGTCGAGGTGCAGGCGCAGGGGCCTTTGCTATCTGGGAGGAACGAGTGGCCGGGCGGCTAATTTAGTCGCGCGCAGGAAAAGCGCTGACGGCGCGTAGCGATCTTTTGCCGGGGCCATAAATTTCCCCGGCGAGCAAACGTTCTAGCTTGGATAAAGCCTGCTTCATGGCTGACACAGGTAGGGCAATGACGATCTCTCGACGCTGGTTCATGGCGGGCATGGCACTCACGGGCGCCGCGCTGCCGGCCGCTTTTTATGCACATCGTGAGCTGACCCGCGAGGAATTTCCGATCACCCCGGGCGAGGCCACGGTGGACCTGGCCGATACCGCCGGTCAGCAGTTGGCGGACAACCTGCGCGGCGTCTGGGATATCCGTTTCAGCGGCGCTGCGGCCGGCCTCGATGGCTTGCCACATGAAGGCCTGGAACTGTTTCTCGACATTGCCCACCGGGGACGCGGCTTGCGCGGGTTCCTCGATACCGGTGTCAACCTGCGCTCTGAAGCGCCTGCGCGTTATCAAGTGATCGGCGATCTGGCACCGGGCAACGGCGCCGAAATGTATTGGCGGCTGATGCGCACCGATGTGCCGCAAGCGCCGCCAGTCTACGAATTCAAAGTCAAACTGGACGAAGTCTGGGCGGCATTCGGCAATGCCGGCAGCGGCACGTTCACCGGGCAAGTGCTGCGCCTCGATCGGCCGTTGGCGCTGCCCGAAATGGACAATCATTTCATCGCCATCAAGCGGCGTTTTCCCGAAGCCCGCGAGCGCACCGGGTTGAATCCGACGCTGTTGGCGTGGCTGGTGGCGCCGGAACATCGCCTGTTCCACCAGCTCTGGCACGCCAGCCGCGACAAGTGGCACAAGCTCTCGGAGAAAAAACGCGACGCTCTGCGCGGTATCGGCTGGCAACCCGGCCCGCGCTACAAAGAGCGCGATGCCCGTGGGCCGAGCAAGGATCGCAACGGCTCAGGCATCGACTTCTTTTTCATGCACCGGCACATGCTCGGCAAGGCCCGTTCGATGCAGGACTTGCCGTCCTGGCAGGCTTTCCCGATGCCGCAGCCGGAACTGGAGCGTGACCGACTGGGCTTCGCCCGCTACTTCGACAATCACGACGGCGACGCACTGCCGCCTACCTGGCTGACCGAGGGTGACGACGAGTACACCAAGTGGGTCAGCGACATCAAAGCAGCCGAGACCTACCACAGCAATTTCCAGGTGTGGGAGTCGCAGTACCGCGACCCGCGCTACCTGGCGAAGCTCACCCTCGGCCAGTTCGGTTCGGAAGTCGAACTGGGCCTGCACGACTGGTTGCACATGCGCTGGGCGTCGGTGGCGCGGGATCCATCCAACGGCATTCCGGTGCCGATGGCGCGCGATCAGGCAGATTTTGCCGCGCGCTGGTATGCCGCGGAAAACGACTTCCTCGGCGACCCGTTTTCCTCTCATGTGAACCCGGTGTTCTGGCGTTTCCACGGCTGGATCGATGACCGTATCGAAGACTGGTTCCGCGCCCACGAGCGTTTCCATCCGGGCGAAGTCAGTCGCCTGGAAGTCAACGGTGTGCCGTGGTTCGCGCCGGGGCGTTGGGTCGAGGTTGATGACCCTTGGCTGGGGCCGGACACCCACGGCTGCAGCACCGTACCAGGGTTGCAAGCCGGGCGCTCGGTGGAGATGGACCCGGAGACCATGAAGCTGGCGTTGCGCATCACCTTTGGCGATGAAGACAACATGGCCGACCTGTTCCGCAAAGTGCCGCAGCGACCGTGGTACGCGCGGCATCTGAAAGTGAAAGGGCGGCAACTCTAGAGGCAAAAAAAATCGCAGCCTGGTGCTGCGATTTTTTTTGCCTGGGGATATGTTGCCTGACCTGGCGCTTTCGCTAGAAGGCGTCGGGCCAGTCGCTTATTTGCGCTCAGATGACTTGCCAACCCCCGCCCAACGCTTTGTACAAGGCAATGCTCGCCTGCAGTCGCGACAAGCGCAGTTGCACATTCAGATCCTGCGCCGCATACAAGGTGCGCTGGGTTTGCAGCACGGTGAGCAAGTCTTCGGCGCCGGCCTGATACCGGCTCTGGGCAATGTCGAACGCGGTCTGCGCCTGGCTCAGTTCTTCGCTTTGCCACTGGCGTTGTTCATCGAGGCCGCGAATGCTGCTGAGGGCTTTTTCGACGTCGGCGAAGCCATTGATGATCGCCCCTCGATAGGTTTCCAGCAGTTCGTCCTGACGCGCCCTGGCCTTGTCGCGTTCGGCGCTCAGGCGACCGTTGTTGAAGATCGGCGCCGTCAAGCCGGAGGACAGGTTGTAGAACGTGGTGCGCAGCAGATCCGCCGCCAGATCGGCGCCCGTGCCGAGGCTGGCGGTGAGGGTGATTTTCGGCAGCATGGCGGCGCGGGCCACGGTGACGTCAGCCTGAGCGGCCGCCAGTCTGGCTTCGGCGCTGGCGATGTCCGGACGCCGGGTCAGCAGATCGCTGGGCACGCCGCTGGCGATGTTCGGCCACTGCAACTGTTCGAATGACTGTTGCGGTGTCGACAAAGCCTGCACCGGTTGGCCGAGCAGGGCGGCGAGCGTGATCAAGGCTTCGCGAGCCTGTTGCTGCACCAGCGGCAATTTGCGCTGCTGTTCGGCGACCAGACTTTTTTGCTGGGCCAGTTCCAGCGCGGTGGCGCTACCAGCGTCGAAGCGGGTTTGCACCAGGTGCAGAACGTTTTGCGCGTTGGCCAGATTGAGCTCGGCGATGCGTGCTTGTTCGCGCAACGCCAAGGCCTGGGTGTAACTGTTGGCGACGCCACTTTGCAGGGTTAGCTCCACGGTGGCGCGGTCGAATTCGCTGGCCTGTACGCTGAACACGGCGCTGTCGCGGGCGGCGCGGTTACCGCCCCAGAAATCGATTTCGTAACTGGCGCTCAGTTCGGTGTCGTAATAATCCAGGGAGCGATTATCCGGGCTGACGTCGAGTTGGCTGTAGCCTTTGCCGTGCAACAGTTTCTGCCGATTGGCATTGAGACCGGCCTTGAGTTCCGGCAACAGCGGAGCGCCGGCAATCGTCGCACTGGCCTGGGCTTGCCTGACCCGGGCGACAGCGGCGCCGAGGTCATGGCTGCTCAGTCGCGCCTGTTCGACCAGGCGATCCAGCTCGGTGCTGCCGAACTGCGTCCACCATTGCCGGTTGCTCTGCACGGCGCCTGGATGCTCAGGCGACTGCCACGCGGCCGGCGGTTGCACGCCGCTGTCGGGGCGTGGCGCAGGGCTGTTGCAGGCCGCGAGCAACAGGCTGGCGGCAAGGAGTGTCAGTGGCACTTTCATAGGTCGATCATTCACTGGTAAGGGCCGTGACCGGGTCGAGCCGGGCAGCCTTGCGGGCCGGCATGAAGCCGAAGAGGACGCCGGTGACCAGCGCGCAGGCGAATGCACCGATGACGGCCAGCCATTGAAACGCGATGGCCACGCCGCTGCACAACAGCACGCCGCCGACCAGCATCGCCAGGCCGATACCGGCAAGGCCGCCGACCACCGAAAGCATCACCGCTTCGGTGAGAAACTGGCGCAGGATGTCGCGCTGGCGAGCCCCCGTGGCCATGCGAATACCGATTTCCCGGGTGCGTTCGCGCACGGTCATGAGCATGATGTTCATCACCCCGATACCACCGACCAGCAGCGAGATCGCGGCAATGGCGCCGAGCATCAGCGACAGCGTGCCTTGGGTACGCGCTTCGGCCTGAATCATCGCGGCGTTGTTGGTCAGTTCGAAATCCTTCTTGCCGTTGTGCCGACGCAGCATTGCCTGTTCGATCGCCTGCTCGGCGTCTTGGACTTTGCGTGCATCCTTGGCGGCGATCACCACGTACTCCGGATTACGGCTGCCGAACAGACGCGTACTGGCCGCGGAGTAGGGCACGGCGATGCGATTGTCACTGTCGGAATCGCCGGAGCTTGAACCCTTTTCCGCGAGGACCCCGAGCACCTGAAACGGCACGTTTTCGATGAGGATGTATTGGCCGATGGGATCGGCGACATCCTTGAGCAGCTTGTCGCGCACCTTGGTGCCGATCACCGCCACGGCGGCGGCGCTGTCTTCATCGGCCTGGCTGAAATAACTGCCCTGAACCACCGGCCAGTTGAAAATGATCGGGAAGTTGGTGTCATTGCCACCGACGTAACTGCTGTGGTCGGCATTGCCAAAGCGCACGCCGGCGGTCGAGCCATTGACCGGCATAATCCGCTCGACCTGGGGCAGGGCGGCCAGTTCGGCGACGTCGTCGAGGGTGATGATGCCCGGTGGCGTACGCGGGTTGGGCGCCGCACCGCTGAGGTAAATGATGTTGGAACCGAAGGCGCCCATCTGTGCCATCACCTGACGTTTGCTGCCTTCGCCCACCGCCAGCATCACCACCACCGAGGCGACGCCGATGACGATACCCAGCAGTGTCAGCGCGGTGCGAAACCGGTTGATCCACATGACCCGCCACGCCGCTTGCACAGCGTCGACCAGTTCACCTTTCCACGCGCCAGTCTGCGTGCTGCCGGTGCTCAGGCGCTGGCGCAGATCCACCGCTTGCAGGGCGCCGGGATTGGCACTGCGCGGCGGGGCCGACGGGTGTTCGGCGGTGTCGCTGATGATCAGGCCGTCTCGGATTTCGATGATGCGCTTGGCCCGCTGTGCGACTTCGCGGTCGTGGGTGATGAGAATCACCACATGGCCCTGACTGGCGAGTTCGTCGAGCAGGGTCATGACCTCGGCGCCGCTGTGGCTGTCGAGGGCACCGGTGGGTTCGTCCGCGAGGATGATGTGGCCGCCGTTCATCAACGCCCGGGCAATCGACACCCGTTGTTGCTGACCACCGGAAAGCTGATGCGGGCGATTGCCGGTGCGGCTGCCCAGGCCGAGCCGTTCCAGCAAGGCGCTGGCACGCGCGTGGCGTTCGGCCGCCGGGGTGCCGGCGTAGATGGCCGGCATCTCGACGTTTTCCTGGGCGGAACCGGACGGAATCAGGTGATAACCCTGAAACACAAAACCGAACGCTTCGCGGCGCAGCCAGGCCAGTTCATCGCTGTCGAGTCGGGCGACATCTTCCCCGGCGAAGCGGTATTCGCCGCTGGTAGGGCGGTCGAGACAACCAAGAATATTCATCAAGGTCGATTTGCCGGAGCCGGACGCGCCGACGATGGCGACGAACTCGCCGGCATGAATCGACAGATCAATGCCGCGCAATACTTCTACCAGCGGACTGTCGTTGCCGCCGTAGGCTTTGCGGATCTGCCGCAGGTCAATCAGGGGCGTTTGCATTCAGCCTCCGCTGCCGCTGGCCGGCGCGCTGAGGATGTGCTCGCCTTCGACCAGGCCTTCGAGCACTTGGGTGCGCAAGCGGTCGCTGATGCCGGTGCGCACTTCACGTGTCTGGATGTCGCCGTTGGCGGCGACAATCTGCGCCCGTTGCCATTGTGGGCGGGAGCCGGTTTGCAGGGCGGCGGTCGGGACGGTGAGCGTGTCTTGCGCTTGTTGCGCGACGAAGAATACCTGCGCAGTCATGTCGGTCATCAGGCTGTTGTCGGCGTTGTCGACGTCGAGCAACACGGTGTAGAGCACCACACGTTCGCTGCCGCTGCGACCGCTGGTGGGGCTGCCACCCTGATTCTGTTCGAGCGGGCGCGGCGGCACCGGCAGGATCTGCCGTACAGTGCTGCTCCAGCGTCGAGTGCCGCCGCTGAGGGTGGTGAAGTAGGCGGTCATGCCGGGTTTGACGTGGCCGATGTCCGCTTCGGAAACCTCGGCCCACACGGTCATCGGCGAAAGCCGTGCAATGCGCAGAATCAGTGGGGTTTGCTGTTGCGCATTGAGCGTCTGGCCTTCGCGGGCGCCAACGGCGACGACCGTGCCGCTCATCGGGGCATAAATGCGCGTGTAGCCGAGCTCCGCTTCGTCACTGCGCAGACTGGCCTGAGCCTGCCGGATCTGCGCCTGGAACATGTCGATGCGTGCCTGTGTTGCGCGGACTTCAGCGCGGGCAGTCTGTACGTCTTCCTCACGGGTGGCACCACCGGCGGCGAGCTTCTGCTGGCGCTGGTATTTCTGTTGCGCGAGGTCGTGCTGGGCACGTTGCTCCTGCAGCTGCGCCTTGAGGTTTTCAATGGAGAAGCGCCCGGCATCCAGTTTGGCTTTTTGCGTGGAGGGGTCAATCTCTACCAGCAACTGGCCTTCCTTGACCGTGTCGCCAGCCTCGACATGAATCTTCTGGATCTGCCCGGACGCCTGTGCACCGACATCCACGTAACGGCGTGGCTGCAGCGTGCCCAGTGCGGTCACGCTGTTTTCGATACTGCTGCGCGTCACCTGCACCGTGGCGAGGGCGTCGCGCCCCGGCGGCAGGACTTGCCACGCGGCAACGGCGATCACGGGAATCAGGCAAAGGGCGGCGAACAAGGCGCGTCGGGCGGGGCGGGGACGTTTCATGCAGGGTTCCGGCCAGTGGATTCGGCCCGTCATTCAGCGCAGGGACGCGATGCGCGGGGCGCTGAATGCTGTCGCATGGCACGACAGATACGGGGAGCTGTCCTGTAAACGATGAATGCACAAGGGAATTTAAGCCCGCACACATGAAGAAACAGGTCACTGCAAAGGACTATTTGGCCAGTATGTGGAAACAACTCTTTAAATCTATATGAGAATTACTATAAATTACGCATCTCAAGTTGCCACCATCTTGCTACTGCGAATCGCCCGCAACGGGACGGTGTGCTCAAGGACAGGAACTGCATCGATGCGGTCGGGAGTCATGTTGGAAAACTACTATCGCGAGCTGGTGTGTTTCCTTAACGCCAAGCTGGGCAACCGTCAGGTGGCCGAAGATGTGGTGCATGACGCTTATGTGCGGGTGCTGGAGCGTTCCAGCGACACGCCGATCGAACAACCGCGAGCCTTCCTGTATCGCACGGCGTTGAACCTGGTCATCGACGATCATCGGCGCAACGCCTTGCGTCAGGTGGAGTCGCTCGATGTGCTGGACAGCGAAGAGCGCTATTTCACCCCGTCGCCCCATGGCACCCTCGACCATGGTCAACGTCTGGAAATGCTCCAGCGCGCGCTGGCCGAATTGCCGCCACGCTGCCGTGAAAGTTTTCTGCTGCGCAAGATTGAAGGTCTGTCCCATCCGGAAATCGCCGAGCACCTCGGGATTTCCAAGGCCCTGGTGGAAAAACACATCGTCAACGCCATGAAACATTGCCGCTTGCGGATCAAACAATGGGATGCCCATTGATCCTTGGCGGTTAAATTTCCGTTCATCGTCCTCGTTCCTACTCAACAGACGACCTGCTGACCTGATTCAGGCCGGCCAGGCCACCCAGGCTTTATCCCCGCGTTGAGGGGTTCATCCAGAGGACACTGGAAATGACACAGGCAATTGCATCGCCCATCGTTCACGACCTGATCGGCGTCGGTTTCGGCCCTTCGAACCTGGCGTTGGCCATCGCTTTGCAAGAGCGCGGCCCGACCCAGGGCGAGCTGGATGTGCTGTTCCTCGACAAGCAGGCCAACTACAGCTGGCACGGCAACACCCTGTCGACGCAGAGCGAGTTGCAGATTTCCTTCCTCAAGGATCTGGTGACCCTGCGCAATCCGACCAGTCCGTACTCGTTCGTCAATTACCTCAAGTACCACGGTCGTCTGGTCGACTTCATCAACCTCGGCACCTTCTACCCGTGCCGGATGGAGTACAACGATTACCTGCGCTGGGTCGCCGGGCAGTTCACTGAGCAGAGCCGTTACGGCGAAGAAGTGCTGACCATCGAGCCGGTGCTGCACAACCATCAGGTTGAAGCGCTGCGGGTGATTTCCCGCGATAGCCAGGGCCAACAACACGTACGCACGACCCGTTCGGTGGTGGTCAGCGCCGGCGGCACGCCGCGTATTCCGCAGGCGTTCAAAGCGTTGAAGGGTGACGCTCGCGTGTTCCACCACTCGCAATACCTGTCGCAAATGGCCAGACAGCCGTGCGTGAACAATCAGCCGATGAGCATTGCAATCATCGGTGGCGGGCAGAGCGCAGCGGAGGCCTTCATTGATCTGAACGATTCGTTCCCGTCGGTGCAGGTCGACATGATCCTGCGCGGCTCGGCTCTGAAGCCTGCCGACGACAGCCCGTTCGTCAACGAAGTGTTCTCGCCGGAGTTCACTGATCTGGTGTTCCAGCAGAACAGCGTCGAGCGTGAGCGTCTGGTCAACGAGTACCACAACACCAACTATTCGGTGGTCGACATCGACCTGATCGAGCGCATCTACGGCATCTTCTATCGTCAGAAGGTTTCCGGGATTGCCCGTCACGCGTTCCGCACCCTGACCACCGTCGAGAAAGCCACCGCCACCGACAACGGTATCGAACTGGCCGTGCGCAACAACGCCACCGGCGAAGTCACCGTGCGCAACTACGATGCGGTGGTCCTGGCCACCGGTTACGAGCGGCAGATGCACCGCCAACTGCTGGCGCCGCTGGAAGAATACCTGGGCGACTTCGAGGTCGATCGTCACTACAGACTGATCACCGACGAGCGCTGCCAGGCCGGCATCTACATGCAGGGCTTTTGCCAGGCCAGCCATGGCCTGAGCGATACGTTGTTGTCGGTACTGCCGATTCGCGCGGACGAAATTGCCGGCTCGCTGTATGAGCATGGCAAGCATCGTGGGCATCGGTCGATGGCGGATCTGCTGTTGGCGACGGCCAGCTAAATTTGCGTCGTCCGACAGGCCGCTTTCGCGAGCAAGCTCGCTCCCACAGGGGATTTTCAGTGAACACAGATTTTGTGTCAGATGAGGATCCAGTGTGGGAGCGAGCTTGCTCGCGAAGGGGCCCTCAAAAACACCGGGTAAATCTTTCCTGAACCCTTCCTGAACATCCCCGACATTCCCCGAAACACCTCCTTTTACGGGTTTACTCTCCAGAAGTCGGGGCGTAAGCTTCGCGCGTTTTCATCAATAGCGGAGACCCACAGTGGGTACTTGTTCGAGTGACAGTTGTCGGCCGGTCTCGGTAACCGGCAGATTCTCGGCAAGATAACGCGCAGCCTTTCTCTGCCGTTGTCTCGCCGTAACAGCGAGCAGCGGCATCCCGTGCATGGCCCGTCCTGGGCGATGTCTGGACGTTCCTTCTCTTCGACGCTGAACAGAGCGTGATTGCGACTTGATTGTCGTGATCGCAGCCCTATCGACACGCCTGTCTTTTCCGACCGGCGCGCCGAGCCTTGCCGTGCCGGTTGTTTCGGCGGACGAGGCGCGGCCGTACCTGCTTGACGGTTTCCCGGCTGACCATAGGGGCAACAGCCATGAAACTTACGCTCAAGGAATTTTTCGCAGGTTTTCTGCGGACCCGTCATATCGCCCGGCACTTCCGTCGCCTTGCGCTGCTGGAATCGATCAACGACACCACGGTCAGCCGTGAAGTCCCGCCGACCTTGGCCAATACGTTGGTCGACGCTGCGCATTGCGACAGCGGTGTATTGCTGTCGTCACTCGGCACGCACTCCGATGGCCTGACCGATTTCGAAGTCGATGCGCTGCGTGCGCAATACGGCCTCAACGAAGTCGAACACGAGCAGCCGCTGCCGTGGTGGACTCACCTGTGGCACTGCTACAAAAACCCGTTCAACCTGCTGCTGACCCTGTTGGCGGTGATCTCGTGGCTGACCGAAGACCTCAAAGCCGCCGTGGTGATTTTCTCCATGGTGGTGCTGTCGACGCTGCTGCGCTTCTGGCAGGAAAGCAAATCCAACCAGGCCGCCGATGCGCTCAAAGCCATGGTCAGCAACACCGCCACGGTAATGCGCCGTGACGCGCCGCGCAGCGAATTGCCGATCAAACAACTGGTGCCGGGCGATCTGATCGTGCTCTCGGCCGGTGACATGATTCCCGCTGATTGCCGCGTGCTCAGCGCCAAGGATCTGTTTGTCAGCCAGGCGGCGATGACCGGTGAATCGATGCCGGTGGAAAAGTTTCCACGCCAGCAGGATCGCGATACACGCAATCCGCTGGAGCTGGACAACATCCTGTTCATGGGCACCAACGTCGTCTCCGGCACGGCGGTGGCGGTGATCCTGACCACGGGCAACAGCACCTATTTCGGTGCGCTGGCCCAGCGCGTCGGCGCCACGGATCGCGCGGTCACCTCGTTCCAGCAAGGCGTCAACAAAGTCAGCTGGCTGTTGATCCGTTTCATGTTCGTCATGGCGCCGCTGGTGCTGTTCATCAACGGTTTCACCAAGGGCGACTGGACCGAAGCTTTGCTGTTCGCGCTATCGATTGCCGTTGGCCTGACCCCGGAAATGCTGCCGATGATCGTCACCTCGACGCTGGCCAAAGGCGCGGTGTTCCTGTCGCGCAAAAAAGTCATCGTCAAACGTCTCGATGCGATCCAGAACTTCGGCGCCATGGACGTGCTGTGCACCGACAAGACCGGCACTCTGACCCAGGACAAGATCTTCCTCGCGCGCAATGTCGATGTCTGGGGCGAAGACTCCGACGACGTGCTGGAAATGGCTTATCTGAACAGCTACTACCAGACCGGCCTGAAAAACCTGCTCGACGTCGCGGTGCTGGAACACGTGGAAATCCACCGTGAACTGAAAGTCGGCACGGTGTTTCGCAAGGTCGACGAGATCCCGTTCGACTTCAATCGTCGGCGCATGTCGGTGGTGGTCGAAGGGCGTGGCCAACCCCATCAGCTGATCTGCAAAGGTGCCGTGGAAGAAGTCCTGGCGGTGTGCAGCCGCGTGCGTCACGGGGAGGTCGATGAAGCCTTGAGCGATGAGTTGCTGAGCCGGATTCGTCAGGTCACCGCAGCATTCAACGCTGAAGGCTTGCGTGTGGTGGCGGTGGCGGCCCGCTCGATGCGCGAAGGTCGCGACACGTACAGCCTGGCTGATGAAAACGAACTGACGCTGATCGGTTACGTGGCGTTCCTCGATCCACCAAAAGAAAGCACCGCACCGGCGCTCAAGGCCCTGGCCGAGCATGGCGTGGCCGTAAAAGTGCTGACCGGCGACAACGAGCTGGTGACGGCGAAGATCTGCCGCGAAGTGGGGCTTGCGCAACAAGGTCTGTTGCTGGGCAACGACGTCGAGGGCATGAATGATGCCGAACTGGCAGTGGCCGTGGAGACCACCAATGTCTTCGCCAAACTGACGCCATCGCACAAGGAACGCATCGTGCGCGTCCTCAAAGGCAATGGCCATGTGGTCGGCTTCATGGGCGACGGTATCAACGATGCGCCAGCGCTGCGCACTGCCGACATCGGTATTTCCGTGGACAGCGCGGTGGACATCGCCAAGGAAGCCGCCGACATCATCCTCCTGGAAAAGAGCCTGATGGTGCTGGAGGAGGGCGTGCTCGAAGGGCGGCGCACCTTCGCCAACATGCTCAAGTACATCAAGATGACCGCCAGCTCCAACTTCGGCAATGTGTTCTCGGTGCTGGTCGCCAGTGCGTTCATTCCGTTCCTGCCGATGCTGCCGATGCACCTGCTGGTGCAGAACCTGCTTTACGACATTTCGCAGATCGCCATTCCGTTCGATAACGTCGATGAGGACATGCTGAAAAAACCACAACGCTGGCAGCCGGGTGACGTCGGACGCTTCATGCTGTTCTTCGGCCCGATCAGTTCGATCTTCGACATCACCACGTTCGCCTTGATGTGGTACGTGTTTGACGCCAATACCCCGGATCACCAGACGCTGTTCCAGTCCGGCTGGTTCGTGGTCGGATTGCTGACCCAGACGCTGATCGTGCACATGATCCGCACGCCGAAGATTCCGTTCCTGCAAAGCCGCGCCGCCATGCCGCTGCTGGTGATGACCGGAGTCATCATGGCGGTCGGCATCTTCCTGCCGATGGGGCCGCTGGCGCATTACTTCAAATTGCAGGCGCTGCCATCGCTGTACTTCGTGTTTCTGCCGGTGATCCTGCTGGCGTACATGGCCCTGACCCAGGCAGTGAAAGGTTTCTACATCCGCCGGTTCGGCTGGCAGTAATGCTGCCCCTGTAGGAGTGAGCCTGCTCGCGATAGCGGTATGTCAGTCACTGCAATGGTTACTGAAACACCGCTATCGCGAGCAGGCTTACTCCTACAGGGGATCCAGGTATTTCCAAGGACAACACTCTGCAAGCCATCAACAACCTCAACCTCGATTCGCTGCCCGACACCCTCGTCAGCCGGTGCCCACCTGCTCGCCGAGGCCATGCTCGGCACGCGATGAATGGCCGCATTTTTCGGAATATTCCTACAGAACCTGCCCCGGGGCTTGCGTAGTCTTGCCGCACCCAGACACCGTGACCCCGGGAGATTGACCATGATCAATAAAGCCCTGCGCATCCTGATCGCCGACTCGCAGCACTTCCACCGGATGAAAATCGAGCGCCTGTTCAATAGCCTCGATTACTACCGCGTGGCGCCGGCACAAAGTCTCACGGAGCTGTTGACGCTGGTGGACTACGGTTGCGCGCCGTTCGATGTGGTGGTCATCAATGCCGAGCTGGCAGCAGGCTCGCTGGATCTGCTGGGATTTTTCCTCGACAACCCGCAGGTTCGCCAGGCGTTGATCTACAACGAAGGCACGGCGCCGTTGCAAGCAGCCCCGGGATTCGCCCAGGAAAACGTGCAGATCAGCCATTTGACGCTGCCTTCCATACAGTCGATCAGCCAGTTGATGGCGCTGGCCGATGTCCCCGCAAAGCCAGTGCAATACGCTGCGTATGCATAAAAACTCACCGACGGCAACTGTCAGGTCTGACAGGTGATTTGCTCCCCGTTCCATGTAACAGTTGCTGCGCAGTCAGTGAGTCTGGTTCAGCCTGCGTCTGCGGCCTGTTCGTCAGACTTTGCATCGGGAGTGGCCATGAAGTCAGCGCTGATCGTCGACGATCATCCGGTGGTCCGCGCCGCCATCCGAATTGTGTTGCAAACCGAAGGATTCAAACAGATTTACGAGGCGTCCCAAGGCAACGAGGTGGTATCGCTCATTCGTGAACACTCACCCAGGCTGGTGATACTCGATCTGCATTTGCCCGTACTCGGCGGGCTGGAAGTTCTTGCCAGGATCAAAGCCAATGACCTTCGTTGCCGAGTGCTGGTTTTCAGTACGCACGAACCGATGTTCTATCAGGAGCGCTGTGTACGTGCGGGAGCCATGGCCTATGTGACCAAAACCAATCAACTGGAGCAGCTACGCAATGCCATACGCGCGGTGATGTCGGGGCACACGTATTTCTCTGCATTCCCGGACCATTTCAGCACGCTGAATGCCGTGCAAATCACGGAAAAACAGATGATCGAGCAGCTCTCTGATCGCGAGTTGAGCATTTTCGAGCAATTGGGCCTGGGCAAGTCCAACAAGACGATTGCGCAAAACATGGCCCTGAGCCACAAAACCGTCAGCACCTACAAAACCCGCCTGATGAAAAAGCTCGGCGTTTGCTCGGCAGTGCACTTGCGCGACTTCGCCAAGCGCAATCATGTGATCTGAGCGGACGGACATGAGGCAGGGACGCTGGATTGTCTGGTTATGGTTGAGCCTGATGGCCACCTGTTGGGCGAGTGACACGCCGCAGGTGCTGCAGGTGCTGACCCGTACTGAACTGGAAGACATCCCGCTGCGCCTCGACGAACAGGATCGGCAATGGCTGCGCCAGCACCCGGTGTTGCGCCTGGGGATTTCCGGTGCGGATTACCCGCCATTCGAGGTCTCGCGCAATCAGCAGGAACTGGAGGGGCTGACCGCCGATTACGCTGATCTGTTGGCGCAGTTGCTCGGCGTGCGCATCGAAGTCCACCGTTTTGCCCACCGTGACGCCGTGATGGCGGCGCTCAAGCGCGGTGAGCTTGATCTGCTGGGCACCTCCAACAGTTTTGAGACCGCCGATCCGGACTTTATCCTGTCCCGAGCCTACGCTGACGATCAACCGATGCTGGTGACCCGGGTCGACGAGCCGTTGCCGAGCGATCTGGCCGGCAAACGCCTGGCCATGGTCGAGGACTATCTGCCGCTGGCGAGCGTGCAAGGGTTTTATCCCCAGGCCAGCGTGCAGCGTTATCCCTCGGCCATGGATGCGCTCGGGGCGGTGGCGTTCGGAGCGGATGACGTCTATCTGGGCGACTTCATCAGTGCCAACTACCTGATCAACACCAATTATCGCAACGATCTGCAATTGGCCGGTCCGTCGCGGCTGGACGCCGACGCCTTCGGCTTTGCCCTGTTGCGCAGCGATGTGCGCCTCAAACGCATCGTCGACAAGGCATTGATGGCCATTCCCATGGCGCGGCGCCAACGCATCGAGCAGCGCTGGAGCGTCGGCCTCGCCGAGATGGCGGAGCAATCGCGGGTGCAACTCAGCGCCAGTGAACAAGAGTGGCTGGACCGGCACCCAGTGGTCCGGGTCGGTGTCATCGAAGATTTCGCGCCGCTGACGTTTTTTGATGCCGATGGGCGTTTCAGCGGGCTTTCGGCGCAACTGCTGAGCTTGATCGGCCAGCGCAGCGGGTTGAACTTCGAGATCGTGCGCGGTGCGTCCCTGGATCAGCAGATCGAACAGCTCAAGGCCGGCGAACTGGATGTGTTGCCGGTGGTGACGCCGAGCAGCGAGCGCGAAACCGAACTGCAATTTACCCGCGCCTACCTGAACAATCCGTTTGTGCTGGTCAGTGCAATGACCGCGCAGGGGCCGCTTAACCTTGATGATCTGGCCGGTAAACGCCTGGCGATTTATCGCGGTCATCCGTTGCGCGCTTACCTGCTGAATCGCGCGCCGCGCATCCGTCTGGTCGAAGTCAAAAGCCCTGCTGAAGGCATGGCGTTGATTGCCAAGGGGCAAGTCGACGCCACGGTGAGTTCGTTACTGGTGGCACGCTTTCTGATCGCGCGGTCCTACCGCGAGCGTCTGCGCATCACCGGCACCATCGGCGATCAACCGGCGCGCATTGCATTGGCGACGGCACCGCAAATGCCGGCCCTGCATTCGATCCTCAACAAGGCGCTGTTGAGCATCGCTCCGCAACAGATGGACGAACTGGTGGAGCGCTGGAGCCACGATGTGGTGGTGGATGACAGTTACTGGTCACAGCATCGTCGCGAGATTCTGCTGGGGTTTGCCGGTGCCGCGGTGTTGCTGGTGCTCGCGCTGGCCTGGATCGTTTTTCAGCGCCAGCAGATTCGCCGGCGCCAGCAGTGGTTGCAGCAATTACAGGAAGCCAAGGACGCGGCGGACGACGCCAATAGGGCCAAGACCACGTTTCTGGCGACCATGAGCCATGAAATCCGCACGCCGATGAACGCCTTGATCGGCATGCTTGAACTGGCGCTGAAAAGGGCCGAGGAAGGTGTGACCGATCGCTTGGCGATTCAGGTGGCGTCCAATGCCGGGCAACAGTTGCTGGCGCTGATTGGCGATATTCTCGACATCGCGCGGATCGAGGCCGGGCATTTGTCCCTTGTGCCTGAGCGCGCCAACCTGCGCGAACTGGTGATGTCGGTATGCCGTGTGTTTGAAGGGCTGGCGCGGCAGAAACAGTTGTTGTGGCACCTCGAGCTCGATGCCCGCAGCAACGTCGATGTGCTGATTGACCCGACACGCTTCAAACAAGTGCTGTCGAATCTGTTGAGCAACGCGATCAAGTTCACCGAGGAGGGCGAGGTCAGTCTGCAACTGGTGGTGAGCGCCAAAACGGCCGAGTGCCTGGGCGTGAAAGTGTCGATTGAAGACAGCGGGGCAGGGATCAGCCCTGACGATCAGCAACGGCTGTTCAGTCCGTTCGTGCAGGTGAACAATCAAGCGCAATCGGCCCGCAGCGGTTCCGGACTGGGCCTGGTCATCAGTCGCAGCCTCTGCGACATGATGGGCGGTACGCTACGACTCGACAGCGCGCCGGGCGCAGGCACGCAAGTCGAGGTCAGTCTCGAACTGCCGCTGCTGGCTGCGCTCGCTCAGACTCGAATCCCGGACCCGGAAACCAAAGTCGCCGCCCCCTGTTCACTGAGTGTCCTGGTGGTCGACGATCACCCGGTGAACCGTTTGCTGTTGTGCTGGCAATTGACCGAACTCGGCCATCAAACGGTCGACACGGAGAACGGTGATGAGGGCCTGGAGCGATGGCGGACTCAGGCGTTCGATGTGGTGATCACCGATTGCAACATGCCGCGGCGCAACGGTTATCAACTGGCCCGGGCGATCCGCGAAGAAGAAGCGCTCAGCGGCTGCCAAGCGTGTCTGATTCTCGGCTTTACCGCCAACGCGCAGGCCGAGGAACGCACGCGTTGTTTGGAGGCCGGCATGGACGAGTGCCTGTTCAAACCGATCCGCTTGCACGATCTGGCGCAGGCCCTGGCGGCTGCCAGCCATTGCGACGTGCCGGCGGACCCCGGCGAAATGCCGACGCCGGCGGAAATCGACCTGAGCACGCTGGAGCAAATGGCCGGCGATAATCGTGCCCTGATCGAACAGTTGCGCAAGGAGGTGTTGAACAGCTTGCACCTTGATCTGCAACGTCTGCAGGTGTTGCAGCAGGAGCAAGACCGGCCAGGGCTGGGCGAACTGGCCCATCACATCAAGGGTGGGGCGCAGATGGTCGGCGCGGCGCGAGTGGTGGCGGCGTGTGTGGCGCTGGAGCAGGCGTGTCGCGAGCCGCATGCGGCGCCGCTGGACGTGGCGAGCGAGACGTTGCGCGAGGCCATGGCCGGCCTCGCACAACGTTTGCAGGTCTGACGCGCGCCGAGTCAGTCCCAGTGCGGCGCGATGCCTTTCGGGCTGGTCAGACGATGGCCGCGATCGAGCGTGGCAATCAGCGCCATATCTGCGTCGCTCAGTGTCAGCGCCGTGGCGGCAAGGTTGCTTTGCAGGTTGGCACGTTTGGTCGACGACGGAATCACCGCGTAGCCCGACTGCATGGCCCAGGCCAGGGTGACTTGCGCCGGGCTCGCCTGCAGACGCTTGGCGATCTGCTGGATCAGCGGATCTTGCAGCACTTCACCGTAAGCGAGAGTCATGTACGAGGTGATGTGGATGTCTTGGCTGCGGGCGAACTCGACCACCTTGCGGTTCTGCAGGTAGGGGTGCAGTTCGATCTGGTTGGTGGCGATGTTGTCGGCACCGACCGCTGCGATCGCCTGTTGCAGCAGGTCGATGGTGAAGTTGGACACACCGATCTGCCGGGTCAGGCCCATGCGCTTGGCTTCCAGCAGGGCGCCCATGAACTCTTCCACCGGCACCTGGTTTTCCGGTGACGGCCAGTGAATCAGTGTCAGGTCGAGGTAGTCGGTCTGCAGTTTTTGCAGGCTCTCCCGGAGGCTGTCGATCAGACGATCCTTGGCGAAGTTGGCGACCCAGATCTTGCTGGTGATGAACAGCTGGTCGCGCGGGATGCCGCTGGCCGCAATGGCCTGGCCGACCTCGGCTTCGTTTTCGTAGATTTGCGCGGTGTCGATGACCCGGTAGCCGAGTTCGAGCGCGGTGCTGACCGAATCGATGACCACCTGGCCTTGCAGGCGAAACGTACCAAGACCGAAAGCGGGAACAGACATGAAAGACTCCAAAGGTTGCAGCGGGAATGGTCGGGAGTATCCGCGCCTGCATCCCTGAGAAAAACCGCTGACGGGGCAAAGCACTGTTGAGCAGAAGTCATGAATCCACTCAGTGATTTTTGTTGTCTGGACTGGCCCTATCGCGAGCAGGCTCACTCCTGCATTGAAACGCGGTCTCCTGTAAGAGTGAGCCTGCTCGCGATCGCCGCGACTCGGTCTCAGGCTATATCGCTACGCGCAAACTCCTCCCCAAGAAAATCAATCAATGTGCGCACCGACGGCAACAACCCGCGCCGCGACGGAAAGATCGCATGCACCACGCCGCATTTCGGCGCCCACCCCGGAATCAACTCCACCACACGCCCAGCCGCAATGTCCTCACGCACCACCACGCTCGGTAAATGCGCCACACCAACGCCGGCAATCACAGCCTGACGCAGGGCAATCAAATCATCTGTGACCATGCGCGGGGTATGACGAATCAGCGCCGTATTGTCATCCGGCCCCAACAGTTCCCACTGATATTCGCGCTGCGCCGCACCCCAGTGCAGGCTTGGCAAGCCATTGAGATCGGCAGGCGAGGGCGGTGACGACAGGCGTTCGACAAACTGCGGGCTGCCGACCACCGACTGCGTGCTGTTGCCCAACACCTTCATGACCATGTCAGTGTTCTCCAGCGGCGGGAAACGCACGCGCAAGGCAATGTCGAAACCTTCGTGCAGCAGATCGACGCGGCGATTGGTGCTCTCGATGAACAGTTCCACCAGCGGGTACTTGAGCATGTAACGGGTGAGCATCGGCCCGACCCACGAGTTGAGCAGCGCGGTCGGGCAACTCAGGCGCACCAGTCCTTGCGGTTCGGAGCGGTTGCGTTCGATCAGCTCGGCGGCACTTTCCGCCTCGACGCGCATGGCCAGGCAGCGCTGGTAATAGGCCTGACCGATTTCGGTCAACGAACAATGGCGGCTGGTGCGGTGCAGCAAGCGCACGCCGAGGCGCTCCTCCAATTCGGAAATGCGCCGGCTGAGCTTTGATTTGGGCATGTCCAGTGCGCGCCCGGCGGCGGCGAAACCGTGGTGTTCGACCACTTGGGTGAAGTAGTAGAGGGTGTTGAGGTCTTCCACCACCGTTCTCCATATAGAACGCTAAGGCTGATTTTTGCAGTCTAGTGCATTAATGGTCATGGATTTAAGCTTGATCCATCGCGTCACCCACCCTGATTGGAGACATCCATGAAAAACATCATCGGTATCTACACCAGCCCGCGCGGCCATTGGGTCGGCGATGGTTTTCCGGTTCGCACGCTGTTTTCCTACGACAACCTGGGCAAACACATCAGCCCGTTCCTGCTGCTCGATCACGCCGGCCCTGCCGATTTCACCCCGACCACCGAACGGCGTGGCGTTGGTCAGCATCCGCACCGTGGTTTCGAAACCGTGACTATCGTGTATGAAGGCGAAGTTCAGCACCGCGACTCGACCGGTAGTGGCGGCGTGATCGGCCCGGGCGATGTGCAATGGATGACCGCCGCTTCCGGGATCCTCCACGAGGAGTTCCACTCGGAAAACTTCGCCAAAACGGGCGGCAAGCTGGAAATGGTCCAGCTGTGGGTCAACCTGCCGGCCAAGGACAAAATGGCCGCGCCGGGCTACCAGACCATTCTCGACCGCGACATCCCGAGCATTGCGCTCAAGGACAACGCCGGCCGCCTGCGGCTGATCGCCGGTGAGTTCGATGGTCACACAGGACCGTCGCGTACGTTCACCCCGATCGATGTGTGGGACTTGCGTCTGAACGCTGGCAAGTTGCTGACGCTGGATCTGCATGAAGGCCGCAACACCGCGCTCGTCGTGCTCAAAGGTGCGGTGCAGGTCAATGGTGTGGAAGCGGTGCGTGAAGGGCAGTTGGCGCTGTTCGAGCGTGACGGCCATCAGTTGACTCTGGAAGCCAGCCAGGACGCGGTGGTGTTGCTGCTCAGCGGCGAGCCGATCGACGAACCGATCGTCGGCCACGGCCCGTTCGTGATGAACACCGAGCAGGAAATCCACCAGGCCTTCGCCGACTTCCAGTCCGGCCGCTTCGGCCAGATGCACGCTTAACGCAAAACCACTCCGCTCTACACAGGACGCGTAGGCCGGTTCGCAGGCCAGGGATGGCTGTTGCCTGAAGAAAAGAGGAAACGCCCATGAACACTGTCAATGCAGCAAATTTCGACGGCCAGAAACCGACCATTGATGCCAATGACGCGGCGATGTTGTTGATCGACCACCAGAGCGGTCTGTTCCAGATCGTCAAGGACATCGGCGTGCCGCAATTGCGTGCCAATGCCGTGGCGCTGGCCAAAGCCGCGACGCTGTTGAACATGCCGGTGATCACCACCGCGTCGGTGCCGCAAGGGCCGAACGGACCGTTGATCCCGGAGATTCACCAAGCGGCACCGCATGCGCAATACGTGGCACGCAAGGGCGAGATCAATGCCTGGGATAACCCGGAATTTCACGCCGCAGTCAAAGCCACTGGCAAGAAGACCCTGGTGATCGCCGGCACCCTGACCAGCGTCTGCCTGGCGTTCCCGTCCATTGCTGCAGTGCATGAAGGCTACAAGGTGTTCGCCGTGGTCGATGCGTCCGGCAATCACTCGAAACTGGCCACTGACCTGACCATTGCCCGTTTGGCCCAGGCCGGGGTGGTGCCGATCGACATCATGGCTACGCTTTCCGAGCTGCAAGGTTCGTGGAACCGTCCCGATGCCGAGCAGTGGGCGGCCGTCTACGCCCAGGCCATGCCGCATTATCAACTGCTGATCGAGAGTTACCTCAAGGCTCAGCAAGTCGCGAACGAACACGAAGTGCTGGATTCCCAGCGCTGATTGTTCCATCCACGCCGGTTGGCATGCTGGCCAACGGCGAATAACCCGGGCCAAGTGAACTTGGTGGGAGCGAGCTTGCTCGCGAAGGCGTCAGGTCAGTCAATGCACCGTTGACTGATCCACCGCTTTCGCGAGCAGGCTCGCTTGCGTTTTCTGGTGTTTTTGCGCGGGCGTTCATCCTCTGAAAATCAATTGCTCCTACACTTGCCCAATCTGTGCGATCTTCTCGCGATTGGCCCCGTCGGAGTTGTTTGATGCTGTCTCTGCTCACCGAACATCCGTTGTTCTGCGCGTTGATCCTGATCCTCCTCGATCTGGCCCTGTGGCGTCTGATCAGTTCCCATGGCAGCGAGTGGAAACTGCTGGTGCGGGTGCTGATTTTCAGCCTGTTCAGCGTGCTGCTGTTCAATGAAGGCCTCAACCCGATGGAGCCGGCGCCGTGGGCCGACAACGTGCCGCTGCATTTAGCGGCGACCGGGTTGCAGATTGGCTGGTGGCTGTTCGGCGCGCGGACCCTGACGGTGTTGATCGGCGCGGTGATGATGCAGCGGGTCGGCCACACCGGGCGGCTGTTGCAGGATTTGCTCGGCGCGGTGATTTTCCTCATCGCGATCATTGCAGCGCTGGCCTATGTGCTGGATCTGCCGGTCAAAGGCGTGCTGGCAACCTCCGGGGCGTTGGCGATCATCGTCGGTCTGGCTTTGCAGAGTACGCTCAGCGATGTGTTTTCCGGGATCGTCCTCAACACCACCAAGCCGTACCAACTGGATGACTGGATTTCCATCGACGGCACCGAAGGCCGGGTCACCGATATCGACTGGCGTGCCACGCGCCTGCAAACCAGCCAGGGCAGCATGGCGGTGATTCCCAACTCGCTGGCGGCCAAGGCGAAGATCATCAACTTCAGTCGGCCGAGCAATATGTTCGGCGTTTCGGTCAGCGTGCAGGTCAGTCCGCATGCGCGGCCCAATTCGGTGATCGATGCGCTGGAGCGGGCCATGCAAGGTTGTCGGCAATTGCTCGATACGCCAGCGCCGAGTGTCGCGCTGAAAAGCTCCGGCAGCAGTGGCGCCGAATACGAGATCAGCGGTTTCGTCGCCTCGATGGGCGAGAAGCGGGTGGTGCGCAATCAGCTGTTCGACCTGGCGTATCGGCACTTGCAGGCGTCCGGGGTCAATCTGCTGTCGAGCGATGAAAGTGCTGCGCCGACCAACCTGTCCCGGCCCCGGGCGTTGCTCGACAGCTCGCCGATTTTCTCCACCCTGCGCCAGGAAGAGAAGGACACCTTCAGCCAGAACATGAGCCTGCAAACCTTCCGTGCCGGCGAAGTCATTCTGGCGGGCGGCGAGATCAGCGATCACTTGTTCATTATCGAGTCCGGTGTGGTGTCGGTGACGTTGAAGCGCCACGGCACACCCTTCGAGTCCGGACGCATGGGGCCGGGTGAGGTGATTGGCGAGGCAGGGATCTTGTCCGACACCGCGTTACCGGCGGACTTTTCGGCGAAGACCTTTTGCGCGTTGTATCGCATCGAGAAGTCGTACCTCAAACCGTGCCTCGATGCGCGTCATGACATCCACGACGCGATGCAGACGCTGCTCGATTACCGTCTGCACAAGGCGCAATCCCTGACCGAGGAAGCGCCGGTGGTCACACCGAAAAAAGGCTTTCTGCAATGGCTGCGCAATCGCGCCTGAGTGTCAAGCGTAGGCGGCGAGCTTCTGTTCCAGGTGCAGACGTACCTGTGGCCACTCATCGTCGATGATGCTGAAACGCACCGAGTTGCGCTTGCGCCCGTCCGGCATGATCCGCTCATGGCGGACGATGCCTTCCTGTTGCGCCCCCAGGCGCAGGATGGCGTTGCGCGACTTCTGGTTGTGCTCGTCGGTGGTGAACTGCACACGCACGCAGTTGAGCACTTCGAAGGCGTGACGCAGCATCAGGTATTTGGCTTCGGTGTTGACGAAGGATTTCTGCCAGCTCGCCGAAATCCAGCTACTGCCGATTTCCAGCTTGCGATTGAGCGGGTCAATCTTCCAGAAACGCGTTGAGCCGATCACCTCGCCGCTGTCTTTCAGCATGATGACGAACGGCATCACGCTGCCGGCGTCACGGCCATCGAGGGCTTTTTTCAGGTAGCTGTCGACGGTGCTCGCCGAGGGCACTACGGTGACGGTGAGGTTCCACAATTCGCCATCGGCGGCAGCGTGGAGCAGGGCGTCGGCGTCTGAATACTGAAGCGGGCGCAAGAGGATGCGCTGACCTTGCAGAGTGGTTGGCATGAGGCTCGGGTCTCGGCAGTGCTGGCGAATGGCGAGCGCCCATTACGCCGCAGCAGGCCGATCCGATGCAACCGTCGCGTGGGTTACGAGGTCACATTTCTACAGCCCACAGGCAGGAGCCTCAGCCGATGAAAAACCTGCGGATCGCCACCTATAACGTCAATGGCCTGCGCGCACGCCTGCCCAACCTGTTGGACTGGCTCAAGCGCGAGCAACCGGACATCGCTTGCCTGCAAGAACTCAAATCGGTCGACACGGCATTTCCCGCGGCAGAACTGGAAGCCGCCGGTTACGGCGCGATCTGGCAGGGCCAGGCCTCGTGGAACGGTGTGGCGATTCTCGCCCGCGATGCGCAGCCGCTGGAGAGCCGGCGCGGTCTGCCGGGCGATCCCGATGACAAGCACAGTCGTTATCTGGAAGCAGCGGTGCACGGCGTGTTGGTCGGCTGCCTGTATTTGCCCAATGGCAACCCGCAACCGGGACCGAAATTCGATTACAAACTGGCCTGGTTCGAACGGCTGATCAGCTACGCAAAAGATCTGCAAAGCAGCGATCATCCGGTGGTGCTGGCCGGTGACTACAACGTCGTGCCGACCGACATGGACATCTACAACACCCGTTCCTGGCTCAAGGATGCCTTGCTGCAACCCGAAAGCCGTGAGTGTTATCAGCGCTTGCTCGATCAGGGCTGGACCGATTCGTTGCGCCATCTGTATCCCGAGGATCGCCTCTATACGTTTTGGGATTACTTCCGCCAGCATTGGCAAACCAACTCCGGTCTGCGCATCGATCATCTGTTGCTTAACCCGGCGTTGAGTCCGTATCTGCACGAGGCCGGGGTCGACGCCTGGGTGCGCAACGAACCCCACGCCAGTGATCATGCGCCGACGTGGATTCGCATCGGTTCGCGCAAGAAACGCTAACGGGCGATTGGTGAAATCAATTGTCGAAAACACTGCCCGATCCCGTATACATGGCGACCATCAACGCAGTGACCTGCGGCCCCATGCAAAAGGACTGAGCAATGAGCGAGCCACGCCTGACGAACCTGAAGCTGTACCTGCAACGTCTCGGTTTTGAAATACCACCGGCACCGACACTGGACACCCTGCGCCTGTTGCAATTGCGTCACACCGGGGTGTTTCCCTTCGAGAACCTTGCGACAATCACCGGCGCGCCGGTGTTGATCGATCTGCAGTCCATTGAAGAAAAAGTCTTGCTCGGTGGGCGCGGTGGTTACTGCTATGAATTGAATAACCTGTTCTTTGCCCTGTTGCTGGAGCTGGGGTTCGACGCTCGGGCCATCAGCGGGCGCGTGGTGATGAATCAGCCCGAAGGCAGCTGGACCGCGCGCACGCACCGTTTGAGTCTGGTGACCATCGACGACGTGCGCTACATCAGCGATGTCGGCTTCGGTGGCATGGTGCCGACCGCGCCGCTGCTCCTCGATACCGCAGTCGAGCAAGCGACCCCGCACGAACCTTATCGCATTGAAAAACAAGCCGACGGTTACATGCTGCAGGCCAAGGTGGCGGGGGAGTGGCGGTCGATGTACCTGTTCGACCTGCAGCGCCAGGAAGACATCGATTTCACCATTGGCAACTGGTACGTCTCGACTCACCCTGAGTCACCGTTTGCACAGCGCCTGATGGTGGCGCGCACCGGGGATGGCTGGCGCAAGACCCTGAACAACAGCAGTTTCGCTATCCATCGCATGAGTGCCAGCAGTGAGCGGCGCGAGGTGGCGGAAGTCGATGAGTTGATTGATTTGCTGGCGCGCGAGTTTGGTCTGCACCTGCATGATTTACCTCACGTGCGGCATTCTTTGGCGCGGGTGATCGCGCCTGTTTCCGTCTAGGGTTTGGCGTCGGGCTCCAGCACTCGACGGATTTCCCCGACCGCTGCCGACAGCTTTTTCTCGAGGCTCTTGAGGTCGGCGGCGGTGATGCCCTTCTTGAACTGTCCGCTCGATTCGACTTGTTCCGGTTTTGCAGCGGCATCCAGCAACGCATGACGCAGGGTGTTATTGATCACCGTTTGGTAACCGAACCCTTCGTTCTCCGCGACCGTACGCGCAGCTTCGATGACGGCATCGTCGAGCATGATGGTGATGCGGGTTTTGCCCTTGTTTGACGCCACTGCGCCGCGTTTGCCCTGAGAAAAGTCATATTCGTCTTTCATCGGTCAAGCCTCCAGAAAATAAGCGCAACGCTCGCTCGGTGTGGCGACACGTGCAGAAATGATTCGAACGACATTCGCCTCCCGGTAACTGTATGCAATGACCAAAAGTCGCCCTTTGCCGTCGAGGCCAATAGTGATCCAGCGTTGTTCGTCATGGTCGTTGTCCTCGATCGTCAGTGCTCGTTCGTCGTGAAATACCGGTTCGGTTTCAGCGAGGCTGACGCCCTTGTGCTTGAGTTTGTTGGCTGCGTTCTTGCTTTTGTCGTACTGAATTTCAATTGACTTCATTATGCATACTTTATATGTATAAAAAAGAGTGCGACGGTGCCGTCGGTCGCCATGAACAATTCAGCCTAGTCCGCACGCGGGCAGGTGCAGGAAGGGATGTGTTGCCGGATTTGTGGGGGATGGAACCGGCGGGATATAAGGTTGGGTGGCTACCTATCCATTATGTGACTGATAAGTTGTATACAACTCTATGGACATTTGTCACGAGTATTGAATACAGTGTGCGCATAACAAAAACCAGGGAACCCCCCACCATGAAAACGCCCCATGTTTCACACCAACGGCCCGAGGACGAAAATCTCGGGGTCGGCGCGAATATGGCTTACGGCCTGCAACATGTTCTGACCATGTACGGCGGTATCGTTGCGGTGCCACTGATCATCGGCCAGGCGGCCGGTCTGTCGCCGGCGGACATCGGTTTGCTGATTGCTGCTTCATTGTTTGCGGGGGGGCTGGCGACACTGCTGCAAACCCTGGGTCTGCCGTTTTTTGGCTGTCAGTTGCCGCTGGTGCAGGGCGTGTCGTTTTCCGGCGTGGCGACCATGGTCGCGATCGTCAGCAGTGGCGGGGAGGGCGGCTTTCAATCCGTGCTCGGCGCGGTGATTGCGGCGTCGTTGATTGGCTTATTGATCACGCCGGTGTTCTCGCGCATCACCAAGTTTTTCCCGCCGCTGGTCACGGGCATCGTGATCACCACCATCGGCCTGACGCTGATGCCGGTCGCCGCACGCTGGGCGATGGGCGGTAACAGCCACGCGCCGGACTTCGGCAGCATGCAGAACATCGGTCTGGCGGCAGTCACGCTGGTGCTGGTGTTGCTGCTGAGCAAAGTCGGCAGTTCGACCATCTCGCGTCTGTCGATCCTGTTGGCCATGGTGATCGGCACGGTGCTGGCGGTGTTCCTCGGCATGGCAGACTTCTCCAGCGTCACCAGCGGGCCAATGTTCGGCTTCCCGACGCCGTTCCATTTCGGCATGCCGACCTTCCACTTCGCCGCGATCCTGTCGATGTGCATCGTGGTCATGGTGACCCTGGTGGAAACGTCCGCAGACATTCTTGCGGTCGGTGAAATCATCGGTACCAAGGTCGATTCCAAACGTCTGGGCAATGGCCTGCGGGCGGACATGCTGTCGAGCATGTTTGCGCCAATCTTCGGTTCGTTCACCCAGAGCGCCTTCGCCCAGAACGTCGGGCTGGTGGCGGTCACCGGGATCAAAAGTCGTTTCGTGGTCGCCACGGGCGGCATCTTCCTGGTGATCCTTGGCCTGCTGCCGTTCATGGGCCGGGTCATCGCGGCCGTACCGACTTCGGTACTTGGCGGCGCCGGTATCGTGCTGTTCGGCACCGTGGCAGCGAGCGGTATTCGTACGCTATCGAAGGTTGATTACCGCAATAACGTCAACCTGATTATCGTCGCCACCTCGATCGGTTTCGGCATGATCCCGATTGCTGCGCCGAACTTCTACGATCACTTCCCGAGCTGGTTCGCGACCATTTTCCACTCGGGCATCAGTTCGTCGGCGATCATGGCAATCCTGCTTAACCTGGCGTTCAACCACTTCACCGCCGGCAACTCGGATCAACAGTCGGTGTTTGCCGCGGCGGAAGAGCGGACTTTGCGTTATCGCGATCTGGCGGCGTTGCGTGAAGGCGATTACTTCAGCGACGGCAAGCTGCATGACTGCGATGGCAAGGAAGTGCCGGTGATCGAGCCGGATGAGCACGATCATGGGCACGGTGCGCCGAAGGTGCAGGTGAGACCCAGCGAGCACGTCTGACAGCTGCGACTGAATAGAAAAAGGGCCGATCTGTTAAGCGCAGATCGGCCTTTTTTTGAGCTTTCGAGCGCCCATAAAAAAACCCCTGAATCTTTCGATTCAGGGGTTTTGCTATTTGGCTCCACAACCTGGACTCGAACCAGGGACCCAATGATTAACAGTCATTTGCTCTACCAACTGAGCTATTGCGGAATTGGTGCGTATGTTACTGATTCAAAAAGAGAAGTCAAGCATGGGTTGCAAAATTAAGTGAATTCTTGGGATGGACGGTGGTTTGTCAGCGATTGGCGGTTACCAGAAGCGTCGCAGAGGTCTACCATGGCCGCCCGGAAGTGGTCACACGCGCTGCCGGCCATTCGCCGAAAAAGGTCCGCGCCATGAACCGTTTGTCCCGCAACAGCGAGGTGCTCGCATGAGCATCGCGCAAATCAGCCTGCCCAAGGGCGTCGGTCCCCACGCCGAAAAACTCTTCGATGCAATCACCCAGGCCAGCACCGCTGAAGAACTGAACCGCGCCGGTGGCAAGGCCGAAGGATTTGTCCTGGGCCTTGAAAGCACCAAGGCGATCAAAAGCCAGATCGCCGAATCGCTGTACGTCGTGTATGACGACGCCGCGACTCAACGTGCGACCGAACTGGCTTAACTGCCGAAAGTGATAGTGCCCATCATCAGCTTGGCGTAAGCCGCGGTGGCGGCCAGTTGCACCAGCCACAGGACCAGGCCACCCAGGAAGACACCGGTGGCGACTTGCAACACCAGGCTCTTTTCACGTTTCGCCGGGGTGCGGGGGATGAAGTCATCCAGATCGTCACGGTCGGCGCGCAAATTGTCGTTTTTCATTTGGGTTCTCGCAGAATTCTTGGGTTAACTCATCACTAATGTGGGAGCGGGCTTGCTCGCGAATGCGGTGTACCAGTCAGCAAAAATGGTGACTGAGCCGACGCTTTCGCGAGCAAGCCCGCTCCCACAGTTAAATCTGTGTGCAGTTTAGAGGGAATGTTGCATTCCTTCGGACAAATAAAAAACGGGAAGCCCCAAGGCTTCCCGTTTTTCATCACAGCGCGAAATCAGATGACCTGAACAATCGCATCCGTTACTGCCTTGATGTTGCTCTGGTTCAGCGCGGCCACGCAGATACGGCCGGTGTCCAGGGCATAGATGCCGAACTCGTTACGCAGGCGATGCACTTGTTCAGAGGTCAGGCCGGAGTAGGAGAACATCCCGCGCTGACGACCGACGAAGCTGAAGTCGCGGCCCGGGGCTTTTTCCGCCAGCAGGGCAACCATCTGCTCGCGCATGCCGCGAATGCGCAGGCGCATTTCCGCCAGTTCGGCTTCCCACTGCGCGCGCAGCTCCGGGCTGTTCAGCACAGCGGCCACGATGCTTGCGCCGTGGGTCGGCGGGTTGGAGTAGTTGGTGCGGATCACGCGTTTGACTTGCGACAGCACGCGCGCGCTTTCTTCTTTCGATTCGCTGATGATCGACAGGGCGCCAACTCGCTCGCCGTACAGCGAGAATGACTTGGAGAACGAGCTCGAGACGAAGAAGGTCAGGCCGGACTCAGCGAACAGGCGCACGGCAGCGGCGTCTTCATCGATGCCGTCGCCAAAACCTTGATAGGCCATGTCGAGGAACGGCACGTGACCTTTGGCCTTGACCACTTCCAGCACGTTGTTCCAGTCCGCTGGGGTCAGGTCGACGCCGGTCGGGTTGTGGCAGCACGCGTGCAGGACAACGATCGAGCCGTTCGGCAGCGCGTTGAGGTCGTCGAGCATGCCGGCGCGATTTACATCGTGGCTGGCCGCATCGTAGTAACGGTAGTTCTGCACCGGGAAACCGGCAGTCTCGAACAGGGCGCGGTGGTTTTCCCAGCTCGGATCGCTGATCGCGACAACGGCATTTGGCAGCAGTTGCTTGAGGAAGTCGGCACCGATTTTCAGGGCACCGGTGCCGCCGACGGCCTGAGTGGTGATGACGCGACCGGCGCTGATCAGCGGCGAATCGTTGCCGAACAGCAGCTTTTGCACGGCCTGGTCGTAGGCGGCGATGCCATCGATTGGCAGGTAACCGCGCGAAGCGTGTTGAGCGACGCGAATCGTCTCGGCTTCGATCACGGCGCGCAGAAGTGGAATTCGCCCCTCTTCGTTGCAGTAAACACCCACGCCCAGATTGACCTTGGTGGTCCGGGTATCGGCGTTGAATGCTTCGTTGAGGCCCAGGATTGGATCGCGGGGTGCCATTTCGACAGCGGAGAACAGGCTCATTATTGCGGCGGCTCTGAATGGAGAATGGAGGGACGTGTCGCGCTCCAGCCGGATGCACTAGAGCGGTGCACAAACGGGGAGCTAGTATAGAGGCCATTACGGAACAATGGCGACAGGCGATTCGGCTTTTACGGTAAGTTTTTCCGATTATTTCTTGACCGTTAGTCGCTTGCGCATGTCAGAGTCTTTACCGGATGTAGGACGTTTGCCTTGAAAGGTGAGGCAATCGCCACCACATTGAGCACAATCCAGGTTTTTTCTTGCGCGACATCGGTCGTTTGCGGTCGTCCCCGTGGTGCTCCGCTTGGTGCGGAATACCGCGATCCCAGAGGTGTATATGTCCGAATTCCAGCTCGTCACCCGCTTTGAGCCCGCCGGCGATCAGCCGGAAGCCATCCGTCAGTTGGTCGAGGGCATCGAAGCCGGGCTGGCGCACCAGACGCTGCTCGGTGTGACCGGCTCGGGCAAGACGTTCAGCATCGCCAACGTCATCTCCCAGGTGCAGCGCCCGACACTGGTGCTGGCGCCGAACAAGACCCTCGCTGCGCAGTTGTATGGCGAGTTCAAGGCGTTCTTCCCGAACAACGCCGTCGAATACTTCGTGTCCTACTACGACTACTACCAGCCCGAAGCCTATGTGCCGTCGTCCGACACCTTCATCGAGAAGGATGCGTCGATCAACGACCATATCGAGCAGATGCGCCTGTCCGCGACCAAAGCGCTGCTCGAGCGCAAGGACGCGATCATCGTCACCACGGTGTCGTGCATCTACGGTCTGGGTAGCCCGGAAACCTATTTGAAAATGGTGCTGCACGTCGATCGCGGCGACAAACTCGATCAACGTGCGCTGCTGCGACGTCTGGCCGACTTGCAATACACCCGCAACGACATGGACTTTGCCCGCGCGACCTTCCGTGTGCGTGGCGATGTGATCGACATCTTCCCGGCGGAATCCGATCTGGAAGCGATCCGCATCGAGCTGTTCGATGACGAGGTCGAAAGCATTTCCGCGTTCGACCCGCTGACCGGCGAAGTCATCCGCAAGATGCCGCGCTTCACCTTCTACCCGAAGAGCCACTATGTGACGCCACGGGAAACCCTGCTCGACGCCATCGAACACATCAAAGTCGAATTGCAGGAACGTCTGGAATACCTGCGCAGCAACAACAAACTGGTGGAAGCCCAGCGGCTGGAACAGCGTACGCGTTTCGACCTGGAGATGATTCTCGAACTGGGTTACTGCAACGGCATCGAGAACTACTCGCGCTACCTGTCCGGACGCCCGGCCGGTGCCGCGCCGCCAACGCTATACGATTATCTGCCGGCCGACGCCTTGCTGGTGATCGACGAATCCCACGTCAGCGTGCCGCAGGTCGGTGCGATGTATAAGGGCGACCGTTCGCGTAAGGAAACCCTCGTCGAATACGGCTTCCGCCTGCCGTCGGCGCTGGACAACCGGCCGATGCGTTTTGACGAGTGGGAAGGGGTCAGCCCGCAGACCATTTTTGTCTCGGCGACCCCGGGCAACTACGAAGCCGAGCACGCCGGGCGGGTAGTTGAACAGGTGGTGCGGCCGACCGGTCTGGTCGACCCGCAGGTTGAAGTGCGCCCGGCGCTGACCCAGGTCGACGATCTGCTCTCGGAAATCAGCAAGCGTGTCGCGGTGGAGGAGCGCGTGCTGGTCACCACGCTGACCAAGCGCATGGCCGAAGACCTCACCGATTACCTCGCTGACCACGGTGTACGCGTGCGCTATCTGCACTCGGACATCGACACCGTCGAGCGCGTAGAAATCATTCGCGATCTGCGTCTTGGCACCTTCGATGTGTTGGTCGGCATCAACCTTCTGCGTGAAGGTCTGGACATGCCGGAAGTGTCGTTGGTGGCGATCCTCGACGCAGACAAGGAAGGCTTCCTGCGCTCCGAGCGCTCGCTGATCCAGACCATTGGCCGTGCGGCACGTAACCTCAATGGCCGGGCGATTCTCTATGCCGATCGGATGACCGGTTCGATGGAGCGCGCCATCGGCGAAACCGAGCGCCGTCGCGACAAGCAGATCGCCTTCAACCTGGAAAACGGCATTACCCCGAAAGGCGTGATCAAGGACGTCGCCGACATCATGGAAGGCGCTACCGTGCCGGGTTCGCGCAGCAAGAAGCGCAAAGGCATGGCCAAGGCCGCCGAAGAGAACGCCAAGTACGAAGCCGAATTGCGCTCGCCGAGCGAGATCACCAAGCGTATTCGTGCGCTGGAAGAGAAAATGTATCAGCTGGCGCGGGATCTGGAGTTTGAAGCGGCGGCGCAGATGCGTGATGAAATTGCCAAACTGCGTGAGCGGCTTTTGGCGGTCTGAAAATTTGCAGTGTTTAGTCGGGCCTGTTCGCGAGCAAGCTCGCTCCCACATTGGAATTGTGTCGTTCACAAAACCCCTGTGGGAGCGAGCTTGCTCGCGAATGGGGCGACTCGGTCTTAATGAGACTCCCCAGCCTTCAGCCCCTGCGGCAGTTTCTTGGTCAACAAAATCGCCAGCATGCTGATCCCCAGCGCAATCCCGACAAAGTGAAACGCGTCGTTGTAGGCCATGATCGCCGCCTGCTGATGGACGATTTCGCTCAATTTGCCCAACGCCGCCGTGTCATTGCCGAACCGATCCGTCATCGACGCCAAGCGCTCGGCCACCTGCGGATTGGTCGGCACCACCGCCTCGCGCAAATAATCGAAGTAAGTCTTGGTGCGCGCATCCAGCAGCGTCGCCAGCAAGGCAATGCCAATCGCACCGCCAAGATTGCGCAGAATGTTGAACAGACTCGACGCTGACCCCGCATCCTGCGGCAGGATGTACGCCGTGGCGATCAACGAAATGGTCACCATGATCAACGGCTGGCCCAAGGCGCGAATGATCTGGATCTGATTGAACTGCGGCCCGGCGAAATCCGGGTTGAGTATCCCGGACGAAAAACTCGCCAACCCGAACAGCCCAAACCCGATCGTGCACAGCCACTTGGGCGAAACAAACTTCATCAGCTTCGGCACCAGCGGAATCAGAAACAGCTGCGGCACGCCCATCCACATGATCACCTCACCGATCTGCAGGGCGTTGTAGTTCTGGATCTGCGCCAGATACAGCGGCAAAAGATAGATTGAACCGTACAACCCGACACCCATGCCCAGACTGGAAATGCTCGACAAGCCGAAGTTGCGATTACGCAGGATGCCGAGGTTGATCAGTGGATTTGGTTTGGAAATCTGCACGATGACAAAGGTCATCAGACTGAGCAGGGCAATGCTGCCCAAGGTCACGATCAGACTCGATTCCAGCCAGTCCTTGCGATGGCCCTCCTCAAGAAACACCTGCAAGCAACCCAGGCCGATGCCGAGCGTGAGGATGCCGGTGTAGTCGGTGCTTTTCAGCAGTTCCCAATGCGCTTCTTTCTTCTCCAGTCCGTACATCAACCCGGCGATCATGATCAGGCCCGGCGGAATATTGATGTAGAAGATGTACTCCCAGCCCCAGTTTTCCGTGAGCCAGCCGCCCAGCGTCGGGCCGATGGACGGCGCGAATGTGGCGGTCATGGCGAACATCGCCATGCCTTTGGCGCGGTGGTGTTCGGGGAGTTTGATCAGGGTCAGGGTGAACGCCAGCGGAATCAGCGCGCCACCGGTGAAACCCTGCATGGCGCGAAACACGATCATGCTCTCCAGGCTCCAGGCCATCGAACACAGCAGCGATGAAACCAGAAACCCCAGCGACACCCACACCGCCAGGCGCCGCGCCGACAGCAGCTGCACCAGCCACGCGGTCAGCGGGATCATGATGATCTCCGCGACCAGATACGAGGTGGAAATCCACGAGCCTTCTTCCAGCGTCGCCGACAGCGCACCTTGAATATCTTTCAGCGACGAGTTGGTGATCTGGATGTCGAGCACGGCCATGAAGGCACCGAGCATGACGCTCATCACCGCAATCCAGTCGCGCCGGGTCGGTTCGCCGACCGGGCGGATCAGCGCATCACCGGCCATTGTCCGGGGCGTCTTTGATGTTCACTTTGGCGGTGACCGACATGCCCGGACGGATCTTGCCGTGCAGCGGGTTGTCGGCCTTGAAGGTCAGTTTCACCGGAATCCGTTGCACGACTTTGGTGAAGTTGCCGGTGGCGTTGTCCGGTGGCAGCAGGCTGAACTGCGCGCCGGAAGCGGCGAACAGGCTGTCGACTCGCGCTTCGATCGGCGTGTCGCCATAGGCATCGAAGGTCAGCTCGGCTTTCTGCCCGGGTTGCATGTGGCCGATCTGGGTTTCCTTGAAGTTGGCCTGCACCCAGATGTCTTCGTCCGGGACGATCGACAGCAGGTATGCGCCGGCCTGTACAACCTGGCCGTTACGCGCAGCGCGCTGGCCGACCAGGCCGCTGATCGGCGCGTGGATTTCGCTGCGGGTAAGGTTGAGTTCGGCTTGCGCCAGATCGGCGCGGGCGTTGGCGATCTGTGCGTCGAGGCGTTTGATTTCCGCGTTCAAGGCGTTGACCTGCTGGCGCTGGCCCTGCGCATCGGCCTGCGCCTTGGCCACTTGCGAGCGGGCGATATGGGCGTCAGCGGAGAGGGTGGTCACGCGTTCTTCGGAAACGTAACCGGGTTTGCGCAGGGTTTCGGCGCGCGATAAATCCATCTGCGAGCGCCCGAGCGTCGCTTGGGTGGTCGCCACTTGCGCATCACTGGCGGCGATCAGGCTTGCTTGTTGAGTCAGTTTGCTCTGCGCTTGCAGGCGTTCGGCTTCGCGGGTGGCGAGGGCGGCATTGGCGCGGTCGATGGCCAGGCGGAAATCATTCGGTTCGAGGCGCACCAGCAACTGGCCCTTTTCCACGTGTTGATTGTCCTGCACCAGCACTTCATCGATACGCGCGCTCAGTTGGCTGGACACACGGGTGATTTCGCCCTGGACATAAGCGTTGTCGGTGCTTTCATAAAAGCGTCCCTTGAAAAACCAATGGGCGAAAAAGCCCCCGGCGATCAGCAGGACGAGCAGCAGGAAAATCAACAGGCGACGCTTGAGTTGGGCAGGCATGGGCAAACTGTAGTCGAGGAATTGTAAGGAAAGTTATCAGCAGGCGAATCTGGCATACAGCCGATAAACGGTAAATGCCGTCTGCTGATATTCGGCCATTCAACGCGGCCAACGGGCGTTTCAGGCGCAAACTTGGCTTAAATGCCCTGCCCGCTGGAGCGGGGCGGGTGTCGCCTGTTACCATTCGCCGCTTGATTGTTTTGCTTTTCATTCTTTTCGAGACATGCCATGACCACCGTCCGCACTCGCATCGCGCCATCGCCTACCGGGGATCCCCACGTAGGTACCGCTTACATCGCATTGTTCAACTACTGCTTTGCCAAGCAGCATGGCGGTGAGTTCATCCTGCGCATCGAAGACACCGACCAGTTGCGTTCGACGCGCGAGTCCGAACAGCAGATCTTCGACGCTCTGCGCTGGCTGGGCATCGACTGGAGCGAAGGCCCGGACGTTGGCGGCCCGCACGGTCCATACCGGCAGAGCGAGCGCGGCGACATTTATCAGAAGTACTGCCAGCAACTGGTCGACATGGGACACGCGTTCCCGTGCTTCTGCACCGCTGAAGAACTCGACCAGATGCGCGCCGAGCAAATGGCCCGCGGCGAAACCCCACGCTACGACGGCCGCGCGCTGCTGCTGTCGAAGGAAGAAGTCGCGGCCCGTCTGGCCGCCGGCGAACCCCACGTCATCCGCATGAAAGTGCCGAGCGAAGGTGTTTGTGTGGTGCCGGACATGCTCCGTGGTGACGTCGAGATCCCGTGGGATCGCATGGACATGCAAGTGCTGATGAAGACCGACGGCCTGCCGACGTACTTCCTCGCCAACGTGGTCGATGACCACCTGATGGGCATCACCCACGTGCTGCGCGGCGAAGAATGGCTGCCATCGGCGCCGAAACTGATTCTGCTTTACGAGTACTTCGGCTGGGAACAACCGGAGCTGTGCTACATGCCGCTGCTGCGTAACCCGGACAAGAGCAAACTGTCCAAGCGCAAGAACCCGACCTCGGTGACTTTCTACGAGCGCATGGGTTTCATGCCGGAAGCGATGCTCAACTACCTCGGCCGCATGGGCTGGTCGATGCCGGACGAGCGCGAGAAGTTCTCGCTGCAGGAAATGGTCGACAACTTCGACCTCAAGCGCGTGTCCCTCGGCGGGCCGATCTTTGACATCGAGAAGTTGTCGTGGCTCAACGGCCAGTGGCTGCGCGATCTGCCGGTGGAGGAGTTCGCTGCACGCGTGCAGAAGTGGGCGTTCAATTCCGAATACATGATGAAGATCGCGCCGCACGTTCAGGGTCGCGTTGAAACCTTCAGCCAGGTTGCTCCGTTGGGCGGCTTCTTCTTCGCCGGCGGCGTCAATCCGGATGCCAAACTGTTCGAATCGAAAAAGCTTTCCGGCGATCAGGTTCGCCAGTTGATGCAGTTGATCCTGTGGAAACTGGAAAGCCTGCGTCAGTGGGAGAAGGACAACATCACCGCGACGATCCAGGCTGTGGTCGAATCGCTGGAGTTGAAACTGCGCGATGCGATGCCGCTGATGTTTGCTGCGATCACTGGTCAGGCGAGTTCGGTGTCGGTGCTCGATGCTATGGAAATCCTCGGCCCGGATCTGACCCGTTATCGTCTGCGCCAGGCGATTGATCTGCTGGGCGGCGTGTCGAAGAAAGAAAACAAAGAGTGGGAAAAGCTGCTGGGCGCTATCGCCTGATTGCTTTTGCTTAGCTGTAGGAGCTGCCGAAGGCTGCGATCTTTTGATCATGCCTTCGGCACTTCTCCCGAATTTACGGGGGGAGGGCGGTAAGTGATTGTTATGCCGACGAAAAATTTTGAAATTTTTCAAAAATAAGTTTGACAGGCTTTCGATACGCCCTTAAGATTCGCCCCGTCCTCAGCGATGACATCAACGATGAGGGGCTATAGCTCAGCTGGGAGAGCGCTTGCATGGCATGCAAGAGGTCGACGGTTCGATCCCGTCTAGCTCCACCAATTTACACTTCGAAGCCTGGCCACACCGGCTCCGAAGCGATCAACACTCAGCGTTGATCAGTTGTATAGAAGGGTTTGCGTCCCCTTCGTCTAGTGGCCTAGGACACCGCCCTTTCACGGCGGTAACAGGGGTTCGAGTCCCCTAGGGGACGCCAGTTTTACAGAAGTGATGTTGCAAGATGTCACTCCGCCGCGAGGCGAAAAATCCGGGGCTATAGCTCAGCTGGGAGAGCGCCTGCATGGCATGCAGGAGGTCAGCGGTTCGATCCCGCTTAGCTCCACCAATTTACAGTTCAAGGTCTGGCCACACCGGCCTTGAATCGATCAGTTCTCAGCGCTGATCAGTTGTATAGAAGGTTTGTGTCCCCTTCGTCTAGTGGCCTAGGACACCGCCCTTTCACGGCGGTAACAGGGGTTCGAGTCCCCTAGGGGACGCCACGATTACCCGCTCTGCGGGATTTTATAAGGGTCATTCAATTATTGAATGGCCCTTTTGTTTGTCTGGCGTTTGGCCAACTCTCCTTTTTCCTTACACTGTGCTTCAGACCAGCGGTCATATCCTTGACTTGCAGAATATTATTATGCGAATAATATTCTAATCGTAATATTCGGAGGCAACGATGAACGATAAAAAAGCTCAAACCCGCGAACGCATCCTCAAGGCTGCCAGTGCCGCACTGATTCAGCGTGGCCCGGCCGACCCTAGCGTGGGCGAAGTGATGGGCGCAGCCGGCCTGACCGTTGGCGGCTTCTATGCGCACTTCGAAAGCAAGGACGCGATGATGCTGGAAGCGTTCAAGCAGCTACTCGGTCGCCGCCGCGACCTGATTGCCGACATGGATGCCGAACTCACCGGGGAAGAGCGGCGCGCCCTGGTCGCCGCGTTCTACCTGTCGCGCAAACATCGTGATTCCAGCGACGCGGCCTGTCCGATTCCAGCGTCCATCGGCGAGCTGGGCCGTTTGCCGGAGTCGTTTCGTGTCGCGCTGAACGAGCACCTGGAATTGATGGTCGCGCAGTTGGCGTCCAGCCCTGAGGACACCGACAAAGCCTTGGCCGATGTGGCCTTGATGGTGGGCGGACTGGCGCTCGCAAGGGCACTGGGTCCTGGAGATTTATCCGATCGATTGCTGCGCGCCGCCAAGTCGGCGGTGCGTTGACCTGAAGGCAACACGCCTGAGGAGAGAGCGATGAACACGTTGAAGTGGGTTCGTGGCGTTAATGGCACCTTGGGCTGGATTGCACCGAAACGCGTGGCGAGCAAAATGCGTCTGGCATTCATGACGCCGCGTTCACTGCCTCTTCGCGATTGGGAGCTGCCGCTGCTGGCCAGTTCCGAGCGCATCACTCTGCGCTTTGGCCTCTCGGCGCTGCGCTGGGGTCAGGGCCCGACAGTGCTGCTGATGCACGGTTGGGAAGGACGGCCGACCCAGTTCGCCGCGCTGATCACTGCGCTGGTCGACGCCGGTTACACCGTCGTCGCGCTCGATGGTCCGGCCCACGGTCGTTCGCCGGGGCGTGAAGCCAATGTCGTATTGTTCGCCCGTGCAATGCTCGAAGCGGCTGCCGAGTTGCCGCCACTGCAAGCGGTTATCGGCCACTCCATGGGCGGCGCCAGCGCCATGCTCGCCGTGCAACTGGGCTTGCGCACCGAAACCCTCGTCAGCATCGCTGCACCTGCGCGCATTCTGGGAGTGTTGCGCGGTTTCGCTCGCTACGTCGGCATGCCGCCCCGGGCCCGTTCCGCTTTCATCCGTCAGGTCGAACAGGATGTCGGTATGCGCGCCGCCACGCTCGACGTTGCTCACTATCAACTGGATATGCCCGGCCTGATCGTACATGCCGAGGACGACAACTTCGTCTCGGTCAAAGAGTCGCAACTGATCCACGAATCCTGGTTCGACAGCCGCTTGTTGCGCCTTGAAGGCGGTGGTCATCAGCGCGTGCTGGCCGACCCTCGGGTGATTGATGGTGTGTTATCACTGCTGGCCGGCCGCAGTCTTCAGGCGCGCCAATCGGCCTGAGCTCCGTTACACTGCCTCGGTTCAATACATTGACCGGGAGTGGGGCATGGGCTGGGATCGGGCAACGCCGTTTACCATTGATCTGCAAGTAGGCGCCGAAGACATCGACGGGCTGGGCCACGCGAACAACGCGGTGTACGTGACCTGGCTCGAGCGCTGCGCCTGGCGCCATTCGCAGCGTCTGGGGCTGGATCTGGTCGAGTATCGGCGACTGGATCGGGCGATGGCGGTGGTGCGCCACGAGATCGATTATCTCGCTGCCGCCTATGAAGGCGACGAACTGCAATTGGCGACCTGGATCGTCGATTGGGATCAGCGCTTGAAGATGACACGGCATTTCCAGCTCAAGCGTCCGAGCGACAATGCCACGCTGTTGCGCGCACAAACCACGTTTGTCTGCATTGAGCTGTCCACGGGCAAGCCCAAGCGCATGCCGGCTGAATTCATTGACGGTTATGGCCCGGCGATCCAGATGCCGGAATCTGCGAAAATCTAATGTAGGAGTGAGCCTGCTCGCGATAGCGGTGTTTCAGTCGAAACATATGTGACTGACACACCGCTATCGCGAGCAGGCTCACTCCTACAAGGGATATGTGTTGTTCTGCGGATTTGCGCGTAATCCAGTAAACTGCCGCACGTTTTTTCCTTAAGTAGTGTTTTCCCCATGCAAATTGCTCTGGCGCCCATGGAGGGGTTGGTCGACGACATCCTCCGCGACGTGCTGACCCGTGTTGGCGGCATCGACTGGTGCGTGACCGAGTTCATTCGGGTCAACGACCAGTTGCTCACACCGGCCTATTTCCACAAGTTCGGCCCGGAGCTGCTCAACGGCGCGCGCACCGCCTCCGGTGTGCCATTGCGCGTGCAATTGCTCGGTTCCGACCCGGTGTGCCTGGCGGAAAACGCTGCACTGGCCTGTGAACTCGGTTCTGAGGTGATCGACCTAAACTTCGGCTGCCCGGCCAAGACCGTCAACAAATCCCGTGGCGGCGCCGTGCTGCTCAAGGAGCCGGAACTGCTCAACCAGATCGTCGAGCACGTCCGTCGCGCTGTGCCCGCACATATTCCCGTCACCGCGAAAATGCGCTTGGGTTTCGACAGCCCGGACGGTTCGCTGGTCTGCGCCACGGCGTTGGCCGAAGGTGGCGCCGAGCACATCGTGGTTCATGCACGAACCAAAATGGATGGCTACAAACCGCCGGCGCATTGGGAGTGGATTCCGCGCGTGCAGGACGTGGTCAAGGTTCCGGTATTCGCCAATGGCGATATCTGGAGTGTCGAAGACTGGCGGCGTTGCCGCGAAATCAGTGGCGTGGAAGACATCATGCTCGGTCGCGGTCTGGTCTCGCGCCCGGATCTGGCTAAACAGATCGCTGCCGCCCGCGCCGGCGAAGAAGTGGTCGAGATGACCTGGGCCGAGCTGCTGCCGCTGATCCAGGATTTCTGGCTGCAAGCCAAGGCGCAGATGACTGCACGTCAGTCGCCGGGTCGTTTGAAGCAATGGCTGGCCATGCTGACGCGCAATTATCCCGAGGCCACCGAGCTGTTTACCGTGCTGCGCCGTGAGACGGAGCCGGATCAAGTCTCGCGTTTGCTCGGTCTGCCGGTCGCCGAAGCGGCTTGAAAAAAATCTGCAAATAATCTCTTGAAATCAAATCAGCGGTCCCTATCTAAGGGTTACGCGATGCCGAATTCGGGTCGCGGAGACAAAAAAACTTGCTGATTTGTTTTCAGGAGATTTGAACCATGAGTACTGCATTTTCCCTCGCACCACTGTTCCGTTCCTCGGTGGGCTTCGACCGTTTCAACGACCTGTTCGAAACCGCCCTGCGCAACGAGCCAGGCAGCACCTATCCACCTTACAACGTGGAAAAACACGGTGATGACCAATACCGCATCGTCGTCGCGGCAGCCGGTTTCCAGGAAGAAGACCTGGAGCTGCAAGTCGAGAAAGGTGTGCTGACCATCAGTGGCGGCAAGCGTGATGCCAACGAAGGCGTGACCTTCCTGCATCAGGGCATTGCCCAGCGTGCTTTCAAGCTGTCCTTCCGCCTGGCCGATCACATCGAGATCAAGGCTGCGGATCTGAGCAACGGTCTGCTGAGCATCGACCTGCTGCGCGTGATCCCGGAAGAAGCAAAAGCCAAACGCATCCCGATCAACGGGACGCAGAAGCCAGCGTTGCAGCACTGAGTCATGTGCCGCAACACAATCGTCTGAACGGACGATGAGCTGCTGAATGAAGGCCCCGATACGTCGGGGCCTTTTTTGTGGGCGCAAAGAAAGCGGATGCAACGTTTGCCGCTGCTGTTGCGGCTCTTTACAATCCGCGCCAACAAGGCCGGCACTCCCTAATTCCCGCTGGCCCCGGAGCCTTTGTTCATGGACGAAATGGAACAGCGCTGGCTATATGCGCTTTCTGCGCCGTTGGTCGCCCTCAATCCCGACGCCGATTACACCGCACCCACCTATTGCTTTGACCTCAAACATGTCGATGTCGAAGGCGGTTGGGGCATCACTACACGCGAACAACTGTTGGACATGTTGCGTACTGCCGATGACGGCCACGCTACGCAGTTGAACGAAGCCTATCGGCAGTGGGAGCGGTGTCTGCCGTCCGAATGGCAGGCCTTGCTCGCCACACTCGACACCCGCCAGCGAGCTTTCTACGAATTCGCCAGTCGCACATTTGGCGAGTGCGGTTCAGGTGGCATCCGTGCCTGGGACCTTGGCCGCATGGGTTTTCTGCTGCGTTCTGCGGTGCTGCACGGCTGGATCGATCTCACCGAAAGCCTTTGGCTGCACGGTCGCATGGCCGCACGCGCGCGCTACTACTACGACAGTTGGACGAGCTACCTGAACGGCTTTGTCTTCGGCAAAGCCTTCTGGCATTGCCTGGGCAACAAGGATGAGGAGCTGGAGCACGAATATGACCGGCAAGGCGATTACATCGGCACCACCGTGGTGATCAGAAAGCTTGATCGTGATGCTCGCGCGCTGTTCGCACAATTGCCGTGGGACATGCCCCTGCATCCACCCGAGCGGCCCGATTCGCTAGGGGAGTTCGACTGGTCATGAGCTGCTGGATTCGCTTGGGTATCGAGCCCACCAAAGACAACGAGGTCATTCGCGGCGCCTATCGCGCGCGCTTGCCGCAGCACCACCCGGAAACCGATCCGGAAGGTTTTCAGGCGCTGCGTGAGGCCTATGAGCTGGCATTGCGCTTTGCCCGCGAGGAAGTCGTCGAGCCGGATCAACCGGTTGCCAATGAAGTCAGTCCTGCCGATCAGACGATGGCCGACTTTGAAGCATTGCTGCTTGATCCGACACGTCGCTTCCACCCGGCGGCCTGGCAGGCGTTCAACCTTGAACTGGGTCGGCTGCCGCTGGAAGTGCTGGACGACATTTGCTGGCCATTGCTGCGCGAGTTGCTCGACGCCGGCCCGATTTCCCATGTCTGCGCGCGTTTATTGGCCGAGCGCCTGGGCTGGGCAGGCCGCATGCTGGATCTGGATTTTGACAACGCGCGGCATGTCGACGAGTTTTTGCAGCGTATCGCCACGCGGGATCCGTTCGACACTTCGTTGATGAGCCATTGGCCCGCGGTCGCGCAGCTGGAAACACTCTGGTATGTGCGCACCCTGAATCACCTGCACCGCGAGGCGTCGCTCGACGACTACCGTCATTTCGCCGGTCTGCACACCTGCATCCCTCTGCCTGCTGATGACGGGTTGTTGCAACGCCTGGCCATACAGTTCAGTCAGGCTGATATCGCCAACAAAGACTTTCTCGACATTATCAGCGAGCAGCATCGGCTTGCGCCTGAAGATGTTGACTGGCTTTATCTGTTGGCTTGTCAGCGCAGTGCGCTGGGAATGGAGGAGTTGGCACTGCAGGCGTGGGTGCGGCTCTGGCGCGAACATCAACATCCGAAAGCGGCGACGTGGTTACTGGCATTGTGTGCGCGCCATCAGCCTCAGCGCTTGCCGCTGCTGATTCAGGCTTTTGATCGTCTGGAAAATTTCCGCGACTGGTCCGAGGATCTGAGCAATGTCACCCAAGAGTACGGCAGTCCATCGCAGCGTCCGGAAACACTCGGGCGTTGGTTCCGGGCCAGGCAGCTCGAGTTGCAGGACATTGCCGGTGCATTTGTCGAATGGCGTATCAGTGGTGACGAGTTGCCGTTGTTGGCGGAGCTGATCATTGACAGTGATGACCGGCCGCTGCAAACGCTCTACCAGCATGCCTGGGCTTTGCATCGTGGTGATGTGCCATTGCTGCGACGGATCATGGACGCGGCTGAGCCGGCGGATGTGCTCGATCAACTGGTGCTGGAAGGCTTGCAGTATCAGGCCGGGCAGCAGATCTGCTGGTTGACCCGGGCGCCGATTCCTCGGGCGCTTGAAACGTTTCTGGCCAGCGAACCGGCATCGCCACTGGCGCCGGAGCTGGAAAAGGGCGAACCGCTTGAGCTCAGTCTGCTGTGGATGCGCCGTTTGCGCGCTTATGACGCCCGATCGCTGGCGCGGCTTGCCGAAGCGTTCAGTCTCGACAAACGTGACGAGCGGCTTGCGGGGCTTAAGTTGCAAGCGCAACTGGCCGCGCAAGGCATGCTGCTTCCGGCCATCGATAGCCAGTCTGATGTCTGGGAATGGCATCGTCAGGCGATTTACCTGCTGGCCACTCTCGACGATCCGACGCGTTGGCTGGACGCGCAATCGGCACACTGCGTCGACGCCATGAACATTGCGCGCGAACACCCGTTGGCCCGTTTGCAGCCGCTGCTCTGTCGACTGAATCGCGAACAGGGCCGCGCCAGTGGTCTGCTCGGCTGGCTGCAAGCGGCGGATCCGGTGCATGCGCTGCTCGCGCGCCAGTTGTTCAGTGTGCATGAGGCGCTCGACAGCACCCGGCTGTTGGGCAATGACCGTTTGTTCGAGTGCATGCGCAGCGACATCGCCAGCTTCAACGAAGATTTGCTCGGGCGCATGCTCTTGGGCGGTGTCCTGTACCACGATCCGTTGCTCACTGCGCAACAGCGCAAATACCTGCTGGAAAGTATCACCGAGGTGGTCAATCCTCAGGACTGGTTCGACGGCTTCCGTCACAGTCTGATCAAGGGTGAGCCTGTACACCCGCCCCGTGAGGCTCTCACGGAAGAGGGTGTCAGCGACGCCTTTTACCTGGCCCTGGATGTGCTGAAGGATCTGGTGCGTTTTGGCAATCTGGGCGTGCCAAGGCAGAAAACCCTGTTGCGCATGCAGCGGGCCAAGGATGACCCGGAAAACGGACTCGGTCTGCGCTTCGCATTCAGCGCATTGCTGTCGTGGTCAGAGCGTTTGTTGCTGGCCAAGGCCGAGACGCGACCAACCCCCGCCGCTGCGTTCTGGCGCCTGGGTACCCGGCTGGGGCGCGGGGCGTTTATCTGGCAGGTGATTGGCGCGTTGCTGGTGACGCCCTTGGCGGCGCTGCTCAGCGGTACGCCTGTGTCCGGCATCGTCGTGTTGCTGCTGGGCCTGGCGTTTCTGCTCGGTGCAGTCCTGCGCCGTTTGCATGACATGGGGCGGGGCATTCCGATGTTGCTGATTCTGCTGATGCTGTCGCCGATGTTACCGTTCCTGCCGCTGATACTGTTCGGTTTTCCCGGAGAGAAGCTGCCCAATCGTTATGGCGTGCCACCGGACAGTGGCGGTGAAGACACCCTGTCCGGTGGATTGCAGGCGACCTTGCGGCGACTCATCGGCTAGAGGCGTAACTCGTCCAGTACTTTGTTGAGCTGTAAGCGGTGGCTGGCGATTTCTTCCGATCGCTGGCCGCCCAGCACCGTGCTGAAGCTGTCCAGCCAGTCGGCAATCCGCTGGCGTTCTTCGCCCAGACTTTGCGTCCACGCTCGTTCCAGCCGAGCCAGCAGGGTGCGGTTGGGCAGGGTGTCGCGGGGATGAATTTTCAGCGTGCTCAAGCGTTCATGACTGGTTTGCCGCGATTGCACATCAAGTCCGGTCGGGCTGCGGTCGATGCTGTGGCTGTGGCGTTCGCCCGTCTCTGGCAGGGTGACGTCAACTTCGAGCAAGCCGTTGATGTCATAACTGAAGCGTACATCCAGCGCCTGGATGTGCTCGGTGGGCGTCAGCGTGACATCGAAGGCATCAATAAAAATGTTGTCACGCACCCACGGACGTTCGCCCTGATAGACCGCAATACGGATAACTTCCTGTCCAGAAGAGGTCGTGTGGTAACGCTCCACCCTTGAGGTCGGAATGACGGTGTTGCGCTCGATGATCGGTGAGAAAGCGCCTTTGATGTCATCGCCGCGCATGGTCGAAATGCCCAGTGTGTAAGGGCAGACATCCGTCAGGATCAGTTCTTCAACCGCCCCGTCACGCGCCTTGCACGCCGCTTGCGTCGCCGCGCCCAACGCAACAAGGGTATCCGGATCAAGATGCCGGTAAGGCAGGCGCCCGAACAGCGTCGCGACCATTTGCTGCACCGCCGGCATGCGCGTGGCGCCGCCGACCAGCACCAGGCTGTCGAGGTCGCGGGGCTTGAGGCGGGCATCGCGCAGGGCCTGTTCGATCGGTGCGCGCAAACGGGCCAGCAGCGGTTCCCAGATCTTTACTGCGGCGGCTTCGTCCAGCGACCATTCGAACGTCTTGTCGCCATGGCGCCAGCTCAGTGGCTGAACACCTTCAGCAAGTTTGCATTTCAATTGCTCCAGCGCATCGCCGAGGCTGGCCATGTTTTGCGTATCGACCATGGACGGGGTCAGTTGCCAGTGTTTCAGGCAGGCCTGCAACAGCGCAGCGGTGAAGTCTTCGCCGCCGAGAAAATTGTCGCCGGTGGAAGCATGCACTTCGATCAGCGGCAAAGCGTATTCCAGCACCGTGACATCAAACGTACCGCCGCCCAGATCAAAGATCAGCGTGCGTTCGAATTTCTGCTCATGCAGCCCGTAAGCCATCGCAGCAGCGGTTGGCTCGTTGATCAGGCGTGTCACCGAGAGGCCGGCCAGTTCGGCGGCGAACAGTGTGCGTTTGCGTTGTTCGTCGCTGAAGTACGCCGGCACGGAAATCACCGCTTCCGATACCGGATGGCCAAGAAAGGCTTCGGCGTCCTGCTTGAGCGAGCCGAGCACCAGCGCCGACAACTCTTCCGGGCTGAACTGGCGTGCACCGAGCTGGACTTGTTTATCGCTGCCCATAAAGCGCTTGAACGCCGCCGCGGTGCGATCCGGGTGCGTGGTCAGGCGAGCGCGGGCGGCTTTGCCCACCAGAATCGTGTCGTCTTCATCGAGGCTGACCACCGAGGGCGTCAGCACATCGCCCAGGGCGTTGGGAATCAGGCGGGCCTGACCGTCCTGCCAGACGGCAATCAGACTGTTAGTGGTGCCAAGGTCGATGCCCAGCAGAGCCGGGCGGGGGAGGGTTGCATCCTGCATGACAGATCTCGAAACGGCGCAAAAAACGCGACCCTACAGGTTGGCGCAAAGCGTGGCAATTGCCCGTCTGTGGCAACGTGCACCGCTTACGGCAGGAGCTTTTTCAGATCCTCCAGCGCAACCGGACGGCTGTGCAGATAGCCCTGATACAAATGGCAGCCTAAACCTTGCAGGAACGCCAGTTGTTCCGGGGTCTCCACGCCCTCGGCAATCACCTCCAGCTCCAGGCTGCGTGCCATGGCGACGATCGCGCGGATGATCTCGGCATCGTTCGGGTCGCTCGTCGCATCGCGGATAAACGACTGATCGATTTTCAGCGTGTCCACCGGCAGACGCTTGAGGTAAGTCAGCGACGAATAACCGGTGCCGAAATCATCCATGGCGAAGCTCACCCCCAGCTTTTTCAGGCGGCGCATTTTAATGATGGTGTCTTCCAGATTCTGAATGACGATGCCTTCGGTGATTTCCAGTTTCAGCAGCGAGCAGGGCAGGCCATGGCTGCTCATGCTGTGTTCGATGCGTTCGACGAAGTCGTTCTGGCGGAACTGTCGCGGGCTGATGTTCACGCACAGGCTGAAATTCAGCGGGTCGACCAGTCGCTGCGCGATCAGTTGTTTGAACGCATTGCAGGCCTCATCAAGAATCCACGTACCGACTTCGAGAATCAGGCCGCTGTCTTCCAGCACTTTGATGAACTCGGTGGGTGACTGCGCGCCCAGTTCCGGGTGATTCCAGCGCACCAAGGCTTCGGCGCCGATGATGCGGTTGTCACGGGCGTCGACCTGCGGTTGAAAGTGTAAGTTGAATTCACCGCGCGACAGCGCCAGACGCAAGTCGGTCTCCATGCGCAGCCGTTCGCTGGCGGCTTTCTGCATGGTGTTATGGTACATCTGCGTGGTGTTGCGCCCGGAATCCTTGGCCCGGTACAGGGCAATGTCGGCGCGTTTGAGCAGGTCGGTCGGCGTCGAGCCATGATCGGGAATCAGCGCTACGCCGATACTCGGTGTCACTTGCAGGCGCTGGCCGTCGAGGAACATCGGTTCCGAGAGCAATTCGCGCAGGGTGTCGGCCAGATCGCGCACCTGCGCGCTGACTTCGTTGCGCGAGCCTTCGAGGCCGCTGAGCAACACGACGAACTCATCGCCACCGAGGCGCGCGACGGTATCTTCCATGCGCACACTGGCTTCAAGCCGCGCGGTAATGATCTTCAGTACCGTGTCACCGACCGGGTGACCGAGGGAATCGTTAATGTGCTTGAAATGATCGAGATCGAGAAACAGCAAGGCCCCGCGCAGGTTGTGGCGCTTGAGCAGGGCGATCTGCTGGCTCAGGCGATCCATCAGCAAGGCGCGGTTGGGCAGGTTGGTCAACGGGTCGTGATAGGCCAGATGGCGAATCTGCGCCTCGGCGTTTTTCAGCAGGCTGACGTCCCGCGCGGTCAGCAGCAGGCACGCGGTTTCATTGAGGGTGATCGGTTCGACCGAGACCTCCACAGTCAGCAACTCGCCGCGTTTGTTGCGCCCGAGCATTTCCTGATGATGCACACGACCCTTGATCTGCAGTTCAGCGAGTAGCGCCGAGCGCTGTTTTTCCTCGGCCCAGATCCCTACCTGATACACGGTTTTGCCCACAACCTCTTCGGCGCGATAGCCGGTGAGGCGGCAAAAACCATCGTTGACCTCCAGATAACGCCCGGTGTCGCGCTCGGTGATGGTGATCGCGTCGGGGCTGGAGTGAAAGGCCTTGGCGAATTTCTCTTCACTGGCTTTCAGCGCCGCTTCCGAGCGCTGCTGCTGAGTGATATCGCGCAGGGTGGTGACGATGCAGGGCTGATCGCCGACGCTGATTTGCCGGCTGGAGATCACACAGGTCAGCGACTGGCCGTCCTTGTGCTGGACGATGATCGCGACATTGCTCAAACCCTGTTCGCGAATCACCCGCTCAATGCGTTGCAGGCTTTTTGCCGATGCGTCCCACAGGCCGATTTCTTCGGCGGTGTGGCCGATCACGTCGGCGGCGCTCCAGCCGAACGTCTGGGTAAAGCTGTTATTGATTTCGATGAACTCGCCACTGTCCTGGCGGGTGACACAGATCGGATCCGGGCTGACCTGGAACAGCGTGGCGAATTTCTCTTCCGAGGCCACCAGCCGTTGCTCGCGCTCGACCTGATCGGTGATGTCCAGCAACGTCCCGGCCATGCGCAGCGGGGCGCCGTTGTCGTCGCGGTAGAGACGGGCGCGGCTCTCCAGATAGCGCGAGCTGCCGTCCGGCAATTGCACGCGATAGGTCAGTTGGTAATTGCCCGCCGGGCCTTCGCGCAGGCTGCGGTAGGCATCGCGCATGCTGTCGCGCTCCTCGCCGGGAACGCCTTCGAAAAACTCTTCGAATGATTCATGAAACGGTATCGGCTCAAGCCCGTGCAGTTGCGCAGCCCGCGCCGAGCCATAGAGCATGCCGCTGGGGATGTGCCAGTCCCAGGTGCCGAGTTGCGCCGAGTCGAGCGCCAGATCGAGGCGTTCCTGGCTGTCCTTCAAGGCGTGCTCGGCGGCTTTGCGTTCGGTGGTGTCGAGGAATGTGCTGAGCAGATACGGCTGGCCTTCGAGTTCGACTTTCTGCGCACTGAGAATACCGTCGTGGATCTGTCCGTTGCTGGCGCGAAACTGCACTTCCATGGCGATCAGCTCGCCTTTGGCTTTGGTCTTTTTCACCAGCTCTGCGCGTTGTTCCGGGTGCACCCACAGACCCAGTTCCAGCGTGGTGCGACCAATGGCGCTTTGTACCGGCCAGCCAAACAGGCTTTCAAAATACTGATTGGCTTCGCTGATCAGGCCGTCTTCCTGTCGGGTCAGCAAGACCATGTTCGGACACAGGTGAAAAAGTGTCGCGAAACGTTTCTCCGAACTGCTCAGGGCTTGTTCGCGTTGGCGCTGGTGGGTGATTTCACGGATCACCCCGATCATTCGGGGGCGGCCGTTTTTATCCGGCAGCAGGCTGCCGCTGATCTCCAGCCAGTGCAGGCTGCCGTCAGGCCAGCGGATGCGGTGGTGCATCGCTTGCTCCAGCGGTGCGCCGGCGATCACCGCGTGGAAGGCGCGAACTGTTTTCGCCCGGTCTTCCGGGGGGAGCAAGTCGAGGTATTCAAGGTCCGCCGGCAGCGGCTGGCGCGGATCGAAACCGAACAAGGCCTGAGTGCCACGCGACCAACTGATCTGCCCGCGCTCGATATCCCAATACCAGGCGCCGAGCCGCGCGCCGTTGAGCGCGGCGAGCAATTGCGGCGCGCTCTCCCAGCTCTGCTCGGAATGTCGCGGGTCAATCGCCTGAATACGCGGCATCGGCGGAATTCGGTCAACAGATTTCGGCATCGTGGACAGGCCTTGAGCTGATGGTGGCGTTAGGCACAGGGGCGGCGGCTCTATAGGAGTAGCACAAGTTGGCCTCAAGTCCCTGGCAGATCGATTTGTGCATCCAACAGGGCCATGAAGGCTCTTGCCGCATTCGAGAGCGTCCGTTCGGTGTGCAGGATATAGCCTAGCTGGCGAGTGAGCTGTATGCCCGGCAAAGCGATGCTCGCCACCTGATCGTCGAGCATGGTCCGCGGCAAGACGCTCCAGGCCAGACCGATCGAGACCATCATCTTGATGGTTTCCAGATAGTTGGTGCTCATGGCGATGTTTGGCGTCAGGCCCTGGGCTTCGAACAGGCGTTGGACAATATGGTGAGTGAAGGTGTTGCCGCCGGGGAACACGGCCGGATGACCGGCAATGTCGGCCAGATTGACGGGGCCGTTGCTGATCAGCGAATGCTCCGGGGCGACCACGAAATCCAGCGGGTCGTCCCATACCGGCGTGGCTTTGACCAGTGTGTGAGGCTCCGGCGCCAGGGTGATGACCGCCAGTTCTGCGCGGCCATGGAGAATTTCTTCGTAGGCCACTTCCGAATCGAGGAACTGAATATCCAGCGCCACCTGTGGGTAGCGGCGGGTGAATTCCCGCAAAAGCGGCGGTAAACGGTGCAGACCGATATGGTGACTGGTGGCCAGGGTCAGGCGCCCGCTGACTTCGCCGGTCAGGTTGGTCAGGGCGCGGCGGGTGTCGTCGAGCACGTTGAGAATCTGGTAAGCACGCGGCAGCAGGGCGCGCCCGGCCTCTGTCAGACCGACTTCACGACCGAGGCGATCGAACAGACGCACCTTCAACTGCTGCTCCAGCCCGGCGATGCGTTTGCTGATCGCCGGCTGTGTCAGGTGCAAGCGTTCGCCGGCACCGGAGAAGCTGCCGGTCTCGGCAATCGCGATAAAAGCATTGAGGTTGGCCAGATCCATGTTCGTATTCCAGTTGGTTATCCAAAGCATAAAAAATATGAATTTGAGTTATTTAATCTAACCCCATAGGATCGGCCTCACAAGCCAAAGGGTTATTGATAAGCCCAGGGCATAGAAACAAGCTGATGAGGAACCGTCTGATGGCCGGCAAAACGCTCTACGACAAGCTCTGGGATTCGCATTTGGTCAAGCAGCGCGACGATGGCTCGGCGCTGATCTACATCGATCGTCACATCATCCACGAAGTGACTTCGCCGCAAGCCTTCGAAGGCCTGCGTCTGGCCGGGCGCAAGCCTTGGCGCATCGATGCCAACATCGCGACCCCGGACCACAACGTACCGACCACCCCGGAGCGCAAGGGCGGCATCGCAGCCATTGCCGATCAGGTCTCGCGTTTGCAGGTTCAGACCCTCGATGACAACTGTGATGAATACGGCATCGTCGAGTTCAAGATGAACGACGTCCGCCAAGGCATCGTCCACGTCATCAGCCCGGAGCAGGGCGCGACTTTGCCGGGCATGACCGTGGTCTGCGGCGATTCGCACACTTCGACCCACGGCGCCTTCGGTGCGCTGGCTCACGGGATCGGCACTTCCGAGGTCGAGCACGTGCTCGCCACTCAGTGCCTGGTCGCGAAGAAAATGAAGAACATGCTGGTGCGCGTTGAAGGGCAATTGCCGTTCGGCGTGACCGCCAAGGACATCGTCCTCGCGGTGATCGGCAAGATCGGCACCGCCGGCGGTAACGGCCACGCCATCGAGTTTGCCGGCAGCGCGATCCGCGATTTGTCGGTCGAAGGCCGCATGACCATCTGCAACATGTCCATCGAAGCCGGCGCCCGCGTGGGGTTGGTGGCAGCGGATCAGAAGACCATCGACTATGTGAAGGGCCGTCCCTTTGCGCCGAAAGGCGAGCAGTGGGATATGGCCGTCGAGGCCTGGAAAGACCTGGTCTCCGACGCCGACGCCAGGTTCGATACCGTGGTTGAACTCGACGCCACACAGATCAAGCCGCAAGTCAGCTGGGGCACCTCTCCGGAAATGGTTTTGGCCGTCGATCAGAACGTGCCGGATCCGGCCAAAGAGATGGATCTGGTCAAGCGCGACTCGATCGTCCGCGCCTTGAAGTACATGGGTTTGACCGCCAATCAGGCGATCACCGACATTCAACTGGATCGCGTGTTCATCGGTTCCTGCACCAACTCGCGCATTGAAGACTTGCGCGCTGCCGCCGTCATCGCCAAGGGCCGCAAAGTCGCTTCGACCATCAAGCAAGCCATCGTGGTGCCGGGCTCGGGTCTGGTCAAAGCGCAGGCGGAAGCCGAAGGTCTCGACAAGATTTTCCTCGAGGCCGGTTTCGAGTGGCGTGAGCCGGGTTGCTCGATGTGCCTGGCGATGAACCCGGACCGTTTGGAGTCCGGCGAACATTGCGCCTCGACCTCCAACCGTAACTTCGAAGGCCGTCAGGGCGCCGGTGGCCGCACCCACCTGGTCAGCCCGGCCATGGCGGCTGCGGCAGCGGTGAACGGTCGTTTCATCGACGTCCGTGAATTGATTTAAAGGAGCGCAGCATGAAAGCTTTTACCCAGCACACTGGTCTTGTCGCGCCTCTGGATCGAGCCAACGTCGACACCGATCAGATCATTCCGAAGCAGTTCTTGAAGTCGATCAAGCGCACCGGTTTCGGCCCGAACCTGTTCGACGAATGGCGTTACCTCGATGTCGGTCAGCCTTATCAGGACAACTCCAAGCGTCCGCTGAACAAGGACTTCGTGCTCAACGCCGAGCGTTATCAAGGCGCCAGCGTGTTACTGGCCCGTGAAAACTTCGGTTGCGGCTCCAGCCGTGAACACGCGCCGTGGGCGCTGGAAGAATACGGTTTCCGCAGCATCATCGCGCCTAGCTACGCCGACATCTTCTTCAACAACAGCTTCAAGAACGGCTTGCTGCCGATCATCTTGAGCGACGCTGAAGTCGACGAGTTGTTCAAGCAGGTCGAGGCTGAGCCGGGCTATCAATTGCAAGTCGATCTGCAAGCGCAGACCGTGACCCGCCCGGATGGCAAGGTGTACAGCTTCGAGATCGATGCGTTCCGCAAGCACTGCCTGTTGAACGGTCTGGACGATATCGGTCTGACCTTGCAGGACGGTGATGCGATTGCCGCGTTTGAGGCCAGGCATCGGGTAAGCCAGCCGTGGTTGTTCCGCGACGCGTGATTGATTCGAGATTGATGGAGTCAGGGCCGGCCTCTTCGCGAGCAAGCCCGCTCCCACCTTGGAATGCATTTCAATGTGGGAGCGGGCTTGCTCGCGAAGACGGCAGCTCAAACAACATAGATATCAGGATGTAACCATGACCAGCACCGCCCAGCATACTCAGGTCGTCCAAAAGCAATTCGGTGAACAGGCCGCCGCCTACCTGAGCAGCGCCGTCCACGCTCAAGGCACCGAATTCGCTCTGCTACAGGCTGAGCTGGCCGGGCAGGGCGAGGCACGTGTTTTGGACTTGGGTTGTGGCGCTGGTCACGTCAGTTTCCACGTCGCGCCACTGGTCCGGGAAGTGGTGGCGTACGACCTGTCGCAGCAGATGCTCGACGTGGTCGCCGCCGCTGCCGTTGATCGCGGTTTCGCCAATATTGCCACGGTCAACGGCGCCGCCGAGCGCCTGCCGTTTGCCGATGGCGAGTTCGACTTCGTGTTCAGCCGCTATTCGGCGCACCATTGGAGCGATCTCGGCGTGGCCTTGCGCGAAGTGCGTCGGGTGCTGAAACCGGGCGGTGTGGCGGCGTTCGTGGATGTGTTGTCACCGGGCAGTCCGTTGTTCGACACTTACCTGCAAAGCGTCGAAGTGCTGCGCGACACCAGCCATGTGCGCGATTATTCCGCCGCTGAGTGGCTGCGGCAGGTCAGCGAGGCCGGGTTGCATGTGCGCAGTACCACGCGTCAGCGCCTGCGTCTGGAGTACACAAGCTGGGTTGAGCGCATGCGCACCCCTGAAGTGATGCGCGCAGCGATCCGCCAGTTGCAGCAGTCGATGGGCAACGAAGTGCGCGAATATTTTGAGATTGAGGCCGACGGCTCATTCAGTACCGATGTGATCGTACTGATGGCCGAGCGATAAGCATTTTTCCGGGCGTGCCGGTAAAGGCGCACCGATTGAAGACACGAGGAAAGCATGAGCAAGCAGATTCTGATTCTCCCAGGTGACGGTATTGGTCCGGAAATCATGGCCGAAGCGGTCAAGGTGCTGGAGCTGGCCAATGACAAGTACCACTTGGGCTTCGAACTGAGTCATGACGTGATCGGTGGCGCCGCCATCGACAAGCACGGCGTGCCACTGGCCGACGAAACTCTCGATCGCGCCCGCGCTGCTGATGCCGTGCTGCTGGGCGCAGTGGGCGGCCCGAAATGGGACGCCATCGAGCGTGACATCCGCCCTGAGCGCGGTCTGCTGAAAATCCGTGCGCAACTGGGCCTGTTCGGCAACCTGCGTCCGGCCATTCTGTACCCGCAACTGGCCGATGCTTCGAGCCTCAAGCCGGAAATCGTTGCCGGTCTGGACATCCTCATCGTCCGTGAGCTGACCGGCGGTATCTACTTCGGCGCGCCACGCGGCACCCGTACCCTGGACAACGGCGAGCGCCAGTCCTACGACACGCTGCCGTACAGCGAAAGCGAAATCCGCCGCATCGCCCGCGTCGGTTTCGACATGGCCATGGTCCGTGGCAAGAAGCTCTGCTCGGTGGACAAGGCCAACGTGCTGGCGTCCAGCCAACTGTGGCGTGAAGTGGTCGAGCAAGTGGCCAAGGATTATCCGGAAGTCGAACTGAGCCACATGTACGTCGACAACGCCGCCATGCAACTGGTGCGCGCACCGAAGCAGTTCGACGTGATCGTCACCGACAACATGTTCGGCGACATTCTGTCCGACGAAGCGTCGATGCTCACCGGTTCCATCGGCATGCTGCCGTCGGCCTCGCTGGATTCCAACAACAAGGGCATGTACGAGCCTTGCCACGGTTCGGCCCCGGACATCGCCGGTAAAGGCATTGCCAACCCGTTGGCGACCATTCTGTCGGTGTCGATGATGCTGCGTTACAGCTTCAATCTGCACGATGCGGCCGATGCCATCGAAAAAGCCGTCAGCGTTGTGCTCGATCAAGGGCTGCGCACCGGCGATATCCATTCGGCCGGTTGCAGCAAAGTCGGTACGCAGGAAATGGGCGACGCAGTAGTCGCCGCGCTGCGGAATCTGTAATCTCTCGGGCCCGCTGCGAAATTCAATACAAAGCAGCGGCCCACTTTTCAAGAAGGTGTAGTTGCGATGAAACGTGTAGGTCTGATCGGTTGGCGCGGGATGGTCGGTTCCGTGCTCATGCAGCGGATGCTGGAAGAGCAGGATTTCGATCTAATCGAGCCGGTGTTTTTCACCACGTCCAACGTCGGTGGCCAGGGCCCGTCCGTGGGCAAGGACATTGCTCCGCTCAAGGATGCTTACAGCATTGACGAGCTGAAGACCCTCGACGTGATTCTGACCTGCCAGGGTGGCGACTACACCAGCGAAGTGTTCCCGAAGCTGCGCGAAGCCGGCTGGCAGGGTTACTGGATCGATGCGGCCTCGAGCCTGCGCATGAACGATGACGCCGTCATCATTCTGGATCCGGTGAACCGCAAGGTCATCGACCAGCAGCTCGACGCGGGCACCAAGAACTACATCGGCGGCAACTGCACCGTCAGCCTGATGCTGATGGGCCTGGGTGGTCTGTTCGAGGCCGGTCTGGTCGAGTGGATGAGCGCCATGACCTATCAGGCGGCCTCCGGGGCCGGCGCGCAGAACATGCGTGAACTGATCAAGCAAATGGGCGCGACCCACGCCGCTGTCGCCGATCAACTGGCCGATCCGGCCAGCGCGATCCTCGACATCGACCGTCGCGTGGCCGACGCCATGCGCAGCGACGCGTACCCGACCGAAAACTTCGGCGTACCGCTGGCCGGCAGCCTGATCCCGTGGATCGACAAGGAACTGCCGAACGGCCAGAGCCGCGAAGAGTGGAAGGCCCAGGCCGAGACCAACAAGATCCTCGGTCGCTTCAAGAGCCCGATTCCGGTCGACGGCATCTGTGTGCGCATCGGCGCCATGCGTTGCCACAGCCAGGCGCTGACCATCAAGCTCAACAAAGACGTGCCGATCGCCGACATCGAAGGGCTGATCAGTCAGCACAACCCTTGGGTCAAACTGGTGCCGAACCAGCGCGAAATCAGCATGCAGGAGCTGAGCCCTACCAAGGTCACCGGCACCCTGAATGTTCCGGTGGGTCGTCTGCGCAAGCTGAACATGGGTTCGCAATTCGTCGGTGCGTTCACCGTCGGCGACCAACTGCTGTGGGGCGCGGCCGAACCGCTGCGTCGCATGTTGCGGATTTTGCTTGAGCGTTAATTGTTTGCAGCAATGAAAGAACCCGTGCCTTGTGAGAGGTGCGGGTTTTTTTATGCCTGATGGTTCTCGATTGCCTGTACCGGCCTCTTCGCGAGCAAGCCCGCTCCCACATGGGAATGCATTTCAAATGTGGGAGCGGGCTTGCTCGCGAAGGCGTCCGAACGGCCACCACAAATCCGGCAGAATTGCCTGCATGGCAGTCACCCGGTAAAGTGCCGCTCCCCCCGTTTCGCCAGAGGCTCGCACCATGACCCAGACCCTAGATATTGCCGTGATCGGCGCCACCGGTACTGTCGGCGAAACCCTCGTACAGATTCTCGAAGAACGCGACTTCCCGGTCGGCAATCTGCACCTGCTGGCGAGCAGCGAATCCGCCGGCAGCTCCGTGTTGTTCCGCAATAAGAACGTACGCGTTCGCGAAGTCGACGAGTTCGATTTCAGCAAGGTCAAACTGGTGTTCTTCGCCGCCGGCCCGGCGATTACCCTGAGCTACGCCGCCCGTGCCCACGCCGCCGGTTGCTCGCTGATCGACCTGTCCGGTGCGCTGCCGGCCGATCAGGCGCCGCAAGTGGTGCCGGAAGCCAACGCCAACGTTCTCACTGGTTTGAAAGCGCCATTCCAGGTCAGCAGCCCAAGCCCTTCGGCCACTTCACTGGCGGTGGTGCTGGCGCCGCTGCTCGACTTGATCGACCTGCAATACGTCAACGTCACCGCCAATCTGGCCGTTTCCGCTCAGGGTCGTGAAGCCGTGACCGAGCTGGCGCGACAGACCGCCGAGCTGCTGAACATGCGCCCATTGGAGCCGACCTTCTTCGATCGGCAAATGGCCTTCAACCTGTTGGCTCAGGTCGGCACGCCTGACGCACAGGGCCACACGCTGCTGGAAAAACGTCTGGTGCGCGAGTTGCGCCAAGTGCTGGCTTTGCCTTTATTAAAGATTTCCGCAACTTGCGTTCAAGCCCCGGTGTTTTTTGGCGATAGCTTTAGCGTGACCTTGCAGTCAGCAACCGCTGTCGACCTGATCAAGGTCAACGCCGCACTCGAAGAAGCACCGGGTATCGAGCTGGTCGAGGCCGGTGATTACCCGACTGCTGTCGGTGACGCGGTGGGGCAGGATGTGGTCTATGTCGGTCGCGTGCGCAGCGGCGTCGACGACCCGGCGGAACTTAATCTGTGGCTGACGTCAGATAACGTACGCAAAGGCGCGGCCCTTAACGCTGTGCAGGTGGCTGAATTGTTGATAAAAGACCTGCTGTAAAAGATACTTGGCAACAATTTGTCGACTGATTCTAGGTGAGCGCTATGCTTGCCCGAAGCGCTTGATAACGTGTCACCCTCCGGGACTTTCCGGGGCATCAAAGAAATGATCGCGCGCGACTCCTGTCGTCGTCGCGCGCAATGCCTTACGGCAGCGGTATTCAACATCTTCTCGCTGGCCGAGGAACGTTCAAACAAAGGATGAGGCTATGGTTCAAGTTCGCAAACTGGTGTTAGCAATAGCGGCCGCCTCGGCGCTGTCCTCCGGTATGGCGCATGCCCTCGGGCTCGGGGAGCTGACCCTGAAGTCGACCCTGAACCAGCCGCTGGTGGCTGAAATCGAGCTGCTCGACGTCAAGGATCTCACCGCTGCCGAAGTGGTGCCGAGCCTGGCTTCACCTGAAGATTTTGCCAAGGCCGGCGTCGATCGCCAGGCCTTTCTCAATGATTTGACTTTCACCCCGGTACTCAACGCCAGTGGCAAAAGCGTGCTGCGCGTGACGTCGAGCAAGCCGCTGTCGGAACCGATGGTCAAATTCCTCGTGCAGGTAATGTGGCCGAACGGCCGTCTGCTGCGCGACTACAGTGTGCTGCTCGATCCATCGAAGTTTTCTCCAGAGACCGCTGACGCCGCCGCACAACCGGCGCCGTCGCAGACCATCGCTGCGCCGACCACCGGCGCCACGCACCCGACGCAATACACGACCACGCCGCGCGACACCCTGTGGGAAATCGCTGCGAAGGCGCGTACCGGCGGTTCGGTGCAGCAGACCATGCTGGCCATTCAAGCGCTGAACCCGGATGCGTTCATCGGCGGCAATATCAACCGCCTGAAAACCGGTCAGGTGCTGCGTCTGCCGGACTCGGTGCAAAGCACCGCGCTGCCGCAATCGAAAGCCATTGCCGAAGTGGCGGCACAGAACGAAGCCTGGCGTCAGGGCCGTCGTTATGTGGCCAAGCCGGGCACCGGTCAGCAGCAGCTCGATGCCACCAACCGTGGTCGCGGCAACACGGGTGCAGCACAGAACGCCCAGGACAATCTGAGCCTGGTCTCCGCCGAAAGCGCCAAGGCCCGGGGCAACGGCCCGGCAGGCGATGCCAAGGCCTTGAGCAACAAACTCGCGCTCACTCAGGAAAGCCTCGACACGACCCGTCGTGACAATGAGGAGCTGAAAAGCCGCATGTCCGATCTGCAAAGCCAGTTGGACAAGCTGCAGAAACTGATTGAGCTGAAGAACAATCAGTTGGCGAAACTGCAAGCCGAAGGGGCGGGCGCTGCACCGGCCGCCAACCCTGCCAATCCTGCTGCACCGGCGGTGCCTGCAATCACGGCTGAGCTGGCCGCCACTCCACCAGCCACGCCGGCAGACGCGGCGCCGACGCCAGAGTCGGCCATTGCGCCACCGGCGGAAACGCCAGTCGTCGAGCCAGTGGTCGCGCCGAAGCCTGTGGCCGATGAAGAGAAAACCTTCAATGAACTGCTGACCAACCCGGTCCTGCTGGGGCTGGTGGGCGGCGGTGCTGTGATTCTGCTGCTGCTGTTGTTGCTGCTGGCGCGTCGCCGCAAAGCGCAGCAAGAGGCCGAGAAACACATGCGCATGGCGCGTGCCCTGTCGGAAGAGCAAGAATTCTCCGCCGAGCAGGACCTGCCGGAAAGCAGCTTTGAAGGGCTGGAAACCCCGGCGGCGAGCGTCAAGCTGAACACCCCGGCCCCTGCACCAACGCCGGCGCCAGTGGTGGCCCCGATCGTGATGGCCGAACCGATTGCCGCGCCACTGGTTGCGCCGGCCGCCGAGCGTTCCGACGATGTGCTTGACAAGGCGCAGTCGCACATTAACGCCGGTCGCTTGAATCAGGCCGCTGCATTGCTCGAAGAGGGTGTCAGCCTGGAGCCGCAGCGCAGTGACCTGCGTTTGAAATTGATGGAAGTCTACGGCCAGCAGGGCGACCGCGATGCGTTTGTCGGTCAGGAGCGTCAACTGGTGGCCAATGGCGACAACTTCGCCAAAGTCGAAGCGCTGAAGAGCCGCTTCCCGGCCATGGCCGTTGTCGCTGCCAGTGGTCTGGCGGCTGCCGCCGTCGCTGCCGAGCTGGACGCGCAATACGTCAAGGACCTGCTGCTCGATGAGCCTGAAGCGCCGGCGCCGGCAGCAGTGGAAGATGACCTCGACAGCGCGTTTGACCTGAGCCTGGACGATCTCGACAACATCACGCCGGTCGAGCCTGCACCTGTGGTCGAGCCTGAAGCGCCGGTCGAGCTGGGCGAATTCCCGTCTGACGACGACCTGAGCTTCGAATCGGTGCTGCAACAGCAGACCGACGTCAAAGAGAATCTGGACGACCTGTCGGACTTCGATCTGGATCTGGACCTCGGTGCCGAGCCGGCGCCTGCAGTTGGCCTCGCGGACGAGGACTTCCTGCTGGACCTGGACGACGGCGTGAAGGACCTGCCGCCGGTCGAGCCGCCAGTGGTGGCTGACGTGCCACAAGATGATCTGGAACTGCCGGCCGATTTCGACCTGTCGCTGGCCGACGAAATGGACAGCAATCCCGCCGCCGAACCGGATGCGTTCGCTACCGAACTGGACGACGTCAACGCTGAGCTGGATCGTCTGTCGCAAAGCATTGCCGAGCCGACCTTCACCGAAGCCGATGCGGCCATGGGTGATGATCTGGGCGAGGATGATTTCGACTTCCTCGCTGGCACCGACGAAGCGGCGACCAAACTCGATCTGGCTCAGGCCTACATCGATATGGGTGACAACGACGGCGCGCGCGACATCCTCAACGAAGTGTTGACCGAGGGTGACGAGAAGCAGCGTGGTGAGGCCAAGGATATGCTCTCGAGCTTGTAATAAGTCCAACGGTAAATGAAAACGGCAGCCCATTGAGGCTGCCGTTTTTGTTTGCGCCGGATTCAGTGGTGTCTGATCCATCGATTTCGCGAGCAAGCTCGCTCCCACATTTAGAATGCATTTCTCCTGTGGGAGCGAGCTTGCTCGCGAAAGCGGTGTTACAGGCGACAGAGATCTCTCTGGCATCCCTGAACCACAGCCTTATAATGCCCGCCTTTGCACAAACAGCAGGCTGTCCCACCTTGGCAAACATAGATAACCCGGTCGCCGAAATGGCCCCCGACGGCTTTTACCGCGTCGCGCTGGGCGTTGAGTACAAAGGCTCGCGCTACAGCGGCTGGCAGCGTCAGTTGACCGGTGTGGCGACAGTGCAGGAAGAACTCGAAAAAGCACTGTCGAAAGTCGCCAATTCACCGGTTTCGCTACAGTGCGCCGGACGCACCGATGCCGGCGTGCATGCCTGCGGGCAAGTGGTGCATTTCGACACCCAGGTCGACCGTTCGCTAAAAGCGTGGGTCATGGGTGCCAACATCAATCTGCCCCATGACATCAGCGTCAGCTGGGCGCGGGTGATGCCGGCGCATTTCCATGCCCGATTCAAAGCCATTGCCCGGCGTTACCGCTACGTGATCTACAACGATCAGATTCGCCCGGCGCATCTGAACGAAGAAATCACCTGGAACCACCGTCCGCTGGATGTCGAGCGCATGGCCGAGGCTGCGCAGTACCTGATCGGTACTCACGATTTCAGTGCGTTCCGCGCCGGTCAGTGCCAGGCCAAATCGCCGATCAAGAAAATGCATCATCTGCGCGTGACCCGTCACGGCAAGATGATCGTGCTCGATATTCGCGCCAACGCCTTCCTGCATCACATGGTGCGCAATATCGCCGGCGTGCTGATGACCATCGGTGCCGGCGAGCGCCCCGTGGAGTGGATGAAGGAAGTGCTGGAAAGTCGCGAGCGCCGTTCCGGTGGCGTGACAGCGCATCCTTACGGCTTGTATCTGGTGCAGGTCGAGTACCACGACGAATTCCCGTTGCCCGAGCGCTTTATCGGGCCACATTTCCTTACGGGTTTCTCCGAACTTGACGGCTGACGCCCTCGAACGCTTTTGTTACCATCCGGGACTTTCCCGGTTTTTACCTCGGAGTTTTTCTCGAAATGTCAGCCGTTCGCAGCAAGATCTGCGGGATTACCCGCACGGAAGATGCGCTGGCCGCCGTTGAGGCCGGGGCGGATGCGATCGGATTCGTGTTCTACGCCAAGAGTCCGCGTGCGGTGTCGGTGCAGCAGGCGCGGGCGATCATCCAGGCGTTGCCGCCGTTTGTCACCACTGTGGGCCTGTTCGTCAATGCCAGCCGCTGCGAGTTGGGGGAAATCCTCGATGCCGTGCCGCTGGATCTGCTGCAGTTCCATGGCGACGAGGTCGCTGAAGACTGTGAAGGCTGGCATCGTCCATATATCAAGGCGCTGCGGGTCAAGGCTGGCGATGACATTGCTGCCGCGGTAGATGCCTATCCCACCGCCAGCGGCGTGCTGCTCGATACGTATGTCGAAGGCGTGCCTGGCGGAACCGGCGAGGCATTCGACTGGTCTTTGATTCCGCAGGGTTTGAGCAAACCATTGATTCTGGCCGGTGGCTTGACCCCCGAGAACGTCGCAGAGGCCGTGGCGCGGGTGAAACCCTACGCGGTAGACGTCAGCGGCGGGGTAGAGGCGAGCAAGGGCATCAAGGATCACGCAAAGATTCGCGCGTTCATCGACGCGGTACGCAAAGGGCCATATTGATGTGACGGCTGGCAGTCTGCCGCCGTCCATCAATGCACTTGCACAAAGCAGGCGCGGCTGAGGGTTTGTGGATTGCACGCAGGTCATGTCTCGCGCTGACCGTGGCTGTCCATCCATCATCGCCACACACATGAATTTAGCTGAAGGGCATACGCGGGGCTGCGAACCAGAGCGTTCGAGCCGCCGGTACTGGAGAAAGAAAGCATGAGCAACTGGTTGGTAGACAAACTGATCCCTTCGATCATGCGTTCCGAGGTCAAGAAGAGCTCGGTCCCTGAAGGTCTGTGGCACAAATGCCCGTCTTGCGAGGCGGTGCTGTATCGTCCGGAGCTGGAAAAGACCCTGGACGTTTGCCCTAAATGCAATCACCACATGCGCATCGGCGCACGTGCGCGCATCGACATTTTCCTCGATGCCGAAGGTCGCAACGAACTGGGCGCCGATCTGGAGCCGGTTGACCGTCTGAAATTCCGCGACGGCAAGAAATACAAGGATCGCCTGACCGCTGCACAGAAGCAGACTGGCGAGAAAGATGCACTGATCTCCGTCAGCGGCACCTTGCTGGGCATGCCAGTGGTGGTTTCCGCGTTCGAATTCAACTTCATGGGCGGTTCCATGGGTGCCATCGTCGGTGAGCGCTTCGTTCGCGCCGCCAATTACGCGCTGGAAAACCGTTGCCCGATGATCTGCTTCGCCGCCTCCGGTGGCGCGCGCATGCAGGAAGCTTTGATCTCGCTGATGCAGATGGCCAAGACCTCGGCCGTACTGGCGCGTCTGCGCGAAGAGGGCATTCCGTTCATCTCCGTCCTGACCGACCCGGTCTACGGCGGTGTTTCTGCCAGTCTGGCGATGCTCGGCGACGTCATCGTCGGTGAGCCAAAAGCCCTGATCGGCTTCGCCGGTCCGCGCGTGATCGAGCAAACCGTGCGTGAAAAACTGCCGGAAGGCTTCCAGCGCAGCGAGTTCCTGCTGGAGCACGGTGCGATCGACATGATCATCCACCGTCAGGAACTGCGCCCACGTCTGGGCAACCTGCTGGCACAAATGACTGGCAAGCCGACGCCGAAATTCGTCGCCGCGCCAATTGAGCCGATCGTGGTTCCACCGGTCCCTGCTGGCCTATGACCGAGCGCACCCTTGGCGAATGGCTCGCCTACCTTGAGCAGTTGCATCCTTCGCCCATCGATATGGGGCTGGAGCGTTCACAACAGGTAGCGTCCCGCATGGGGCTGGGCCAGCCGGCGCCTCGGGTGATCACGGTCACCGGCACCAACGGCAAGGGTTCGACCTGCGCGTTCGTGGCTTCATTGCTGCGCGCGCAGGGTCTGCGCGTTGGTGTCTACAATTCCCCGCATCTGCTGCGTTACAACGAGCGGGTGCAGCTCAATGGCGTCGAAGCCACTGATGCGCAGCTGTGCGAAGCCTTTGCAGCGGTCGAGGCCGGGCGCGGCGACACTTCCCTGACTTATTTCGAAATGGGCACCCTCGCGGCGTTCTGGCTGTTTCAGCAGGCCGGGCTTGATGCGGTGGTGCTTGAAGTCGGTCTGGGCGGGCGTCTGGACACGGTCAATGTGGTTGATGCCGATATCGCGCTGGTCACCAGCATCGGCGTCGATCACGCCGATTATCTGGGCGATACCCGCGAATCCGTGGCCTTCGAGAAGGCCGGAATCTTCCGCCAGGGCAAGCCTGCCCTGTGTGGCGATCTGAATCCGCCGCAACCGTTGCTCGACAAAGTGCGAGAACTGGCCTGTCCGTTCTTCCTGCGTGGGCGCGATTTCGATCTTGGTATCACCGATCAACACTGGCAATGGCGCGGCACTGATGCTCAGGGTCAGGTGGTTGAACTGCGTGACTTGCCGCTGCTCGATCTGCCGATGGAAAACGCCGCGCTGGCGTTGCAGGCGTATCTGCTGCTCGATTTGCCGTGGAATGCGCCGCAGATTGTGGCGGCGTTGCAGTCGACTCGCGTGGTCGGGCGGCTGGATCGTCGTTCCTTTGAGTGGAACGGCAAGCGCCTGAGTGTGTTGCTGGATGTGGGGCATAACCCGCATGCCGCCGAGTACCTGGCCCGTCGCCTGGCCGCGCGGCCACCGGTTGGCAAGCGTCTGGCGGTGTTCGGTTTGTTGGCCGACAAGGATCTGGATGGTGTTATCAGCGAATTGAATGCTAGTGTCGCGCATTGGGCCGTTGCCCCGCTGGATTCGCCGCGCGCCCGTCCGGTGGCTGAATTGAACGCTGCGTTGCAGAATCTTGGTGCCGCAGTCACGTCTTACGACAGTGTTGCCGCCGCTCTGGAAGGGCAGTGCGCAGTGGCTACCAGCGACGACGAGATTCTGTTGTTCGGATCATTTTATTGTGTCGCCGAGGCCCTCGAATGGCTGGCCCGGCGCTCCACGGAGGAAGCGGCAAATGGCTTTGCTGGATAAAGCGTACAAGCAGCGCATGGTTGGCGCTCTGGTGCTGGTTGCGCTGGCGGTGATTTTCCTGCCGATGCTGTTTTCCCGTCAGGACGAGCAGCGTCAGGTCACGGTCGAAGCGCCCGCCGCGCCGCAAGCGCCTGCCGTGCCGCAAGTGCAAATGGAAACGGTGGCCGTTCCCGAGCCGCAAGCCTTGCCGCAAGAGCCGGTGCCGACGGATGAAGAAGTCGCAGAAGATACCGCGCCTGCTGCACCGGTGGCGCCGGCGCCGGCACCGACAGCTCCCATCTTGATCGCCAAGCCAGCCGCGCCGCCAGCGGTGGCCAAGCCGATTCCTGCGCCTGCCCAGCCTATTACGTCTGCATCGAGCAAGCCTGACACCACGCAAAGCCGCGTCGATGCCAACGGCCTGTCGGTGAGCTGGTCGGTACAGCTGGCCAGTCTTTCGAGCCGCGCCAGCGCCGAAAGCCTGCAAAAAAACCTGCGCAGCCAAGGCTATAACGCTTATATCCGCTCGGCCGATGGCAAGAATCGGGTGTTCGTCGGGCCGCTGATCGAGCGCGCCGAAGCCGATCGTCTGCGTGATCTGTTGGGTCGTCAGCAGAACCTCAAGGGCTTCGTCGTGCGCTTCCAGCCTGAGCGCGGTTAAAAACTATCGCCTCGATTGAAATGCACTGACAATCGCAGCTTACCGAGAGGCATGCGCTCTGCTAAAATGCGCCGCCTTATCCGTCTGTAGGCTGCACTGTGCCATTTACCTGGGTTGACTGGGCGATCGTTGCAATCATCGCCATCTCCGCTTTGATCAGTTTGAGCCGCGGCTTCGTCAAGGAAGCATTATCGCTGGTGACCTGGATCATCGCAGGAGTCGTCGCCTGGATGTTCGGTGGCTCACTGTCCGAGTACCTCGCCGGATACATCGAAACCCCATCGGCTCGCGTGATCGCGGGCTGTGCCATCATGTTTGTCGCCACACTGATCGTGGGCGCAATGATCAATTATCTTATCGGCGAGTTGGTTCGCGTCACCGGGTTGTCCGGGACCGACCGATTCCTCGGCATGGCCTTCGGCGCGGCGCGTGGCGTGTTGCTGGTGGTCGTGGCGGTCGGGCTGTTGAGTCTGGGGCCGGTACAGCAGGACGGGTGGTGGAAAGAATCACAGCTCGTGCCAAAGTTTCTATTGGTCGCCGACTGGTCCAAAAACCTGATTCTCGGGTGGAGCAGTCAGTGGCTTGCCAGCGGAATCAGCGTACCCGCTGATATTCCGTTCAAGGAGCAACTCTTGCCGTCGGCGAAAACGCCTCAGTGAGTGTTGTTCAGTTCAGATCCATTAAGTAGGGGTTGCGTCGCATGTGTGGCATCGTCGGTATCGTCGGTAAGTCGAACGTCAATCAGGCGCTGTATGACGCGCTAACCGTGCTCCAGCACCGCGGCCAGGACGCTGCCGGTATCGTGACCAGCCATGATGGCCGGTTGTTCCTGCGCAAGGACAATGGCTTGGTGCGTGACGTGTTTCAGCAGCGTCACATGCAACGCCTGGTCGGCCACATGGGTATCGGCCACGTCCGTTATCCGACCGCGGGCAGCTCGACGTCGGCCGAAGCCCAGCCGTTTTACGTCAACTCGCCTTACGGCATCACTCTGGCGCACAACGGTAACCTGACCAACGTTGAGCAGTTGGCCAAAGAGATCTACGAATCCGATCTGCGTCACGTCAACACCAGTTCCGACTCGGAAGTGTTGCTCAACGTGTTCGCCCACGAGCTGGCCCAGCGCGGCAAGCTGCAACCGACCGAAGAAGACGTGTTTGCCGCCGTGACCGACGTGCACAACCGTTGCGTCGGTGGTTACGCGGTCGTGGCGATGATCACCGGTTACGGCATTGTCGGTTTCCGCGATCCGCACGGCATCCGTCCGATCGTGTTCGGTCAGCGTCACACCGACGAAGGCGTCGAATACATGATCGCCTCGGAAAGCGTTTCGCTGGACGTACTCGGTTTCACCCTGATTCGCGACCTGGCGCCGGGCGAAGCGGTCTACATCACCGAGGACGGCAAGCTGCACACCCGTCAGTGCGCAACCAATCCGTCCCTGACTCCGTGCATCTTCGAACACGTCTACCTGGCGCGTCCGGACTCGATCATCGACGGCGTATCCGTCTACAAGGCCCGTCTGCGCATGGGTGAGAAACTCGCCGAGAAGATCCTGCGCGAGCGTCCAGAACACGACATCGACGTGGTCATCCCGATTCCGGACACCAGCCGTACCGCGGCACTGGAGCTGGCCAACCACCTGGGCGTGAAGTTCCGCGAAGGTTTCGTCAAGAACCGTTACATCGGCCGTACCTTCATCATGCCGGGCCAGGCAGCGCGCAAGAAGTCGGTGCGCCAGAAGCTCAACGCCATCGAGCTGGAATTCCGCGGCAAGAACGTGATGCTGGTCGACGACTCGATCGTACGCGGCACCACGTGCAAGCAGATCATCCAAATGGCTCGCGAAGCGGGCGCGAAAAATGTCTACTTCTGCTCGGCGGCGCCAGCAGTGCGCTTCCCGAACGTCTACGGCATCGACATGCCGAGCGCCCACGAGCTGATCGCGCACAACCGTTCGACTCAGGACGTGGCGGATCTGATCGGCGCTGACTGGCTGATCTACCAGGACCTGCCTGACTTGATCGAAGCGGTCGGCGGCGGCAAGATCAAGATCGAGCACTTCGATTGCGCGGTGTTCGACGGCAAGTACGTCACCGGCGACGTCGACGAGGCTTACCTGGACAAGATCGAACAGGCACGCAACGATGCCTCGAAGGTAAAGACCCAGGCGGTCAGTGCGATCATCGATCTGTACAACAACTGAGTTTCTACCGGCCCTGAGGGGCCGGTTTTGTATCTGACTTTCAATTTTCGAGAACAGGGCAAGGAGTGACAGCATGAGTCAGGAATGGGATGCCGGTCGGCTGGACAGCGACCTCGAAGGCGTAGCGTTCGATACCCTGGCCGTACGTGCCGGTCAGCACCGTACGCCGGAAGGCGAGCACGGTGATCCGATGTTCTTCACCTCCAGCTACGTGTTCCGCACCGCTGCCGATGCGGCCGCACGGTTTGCCGGGGAAGTGCCGGGCAACGTCTACTCGCGTTACACCAATCCGACCGTGCGCGCGTTTGAAGAGCGCATCGCTGCGCTGGAAGGCGCTGAGCAAGCCGTTGCGACCGCGACCGGCATGGCCGCGATCATGGCGGTGGTGATGAGCCTGTGCAGTGCCGGCGATCATGTGCTGGTTTCGCGCAGCGTGTTCGGTTCGACCATCAGTCTGTTCGAAAAGTATTTCAAGCGTTTTGGCGTGGAAGTCGATTACGTACCGTTGGCCGATCTGTCGGCCTGGGATGCGGCAATCAAATCCAATACCAAACTGCTCTTCGTCGAGTCGCCGTCCAATCCATTGGCCGAGCTGGTCGACATCACCGCACTGGCTGAAATCGCCCACGCCAAAGGCGCGATGCTGGTCGTCGACAACTGCTTCTGCACCCCGGCGTTGCAACAGCCGCTGAACATGGGCGCAGATATCGTTGTGCACTCGGCAACCAAGTTCATCGACGGCCAGGGCCGTTGCATGGGTGGTGTGGTAGCCGGTCGCAGCGAGCAGATGAAAGAGATCGTCGGCTTCCTGCGTACCGCCGGCCCGACCTTGAGTCCGTTCAACGCGTGGATCTTTCTCAAAGGTCTGGAGACCCTGAACCTGCGGATGAAGGCGCACTGCGCGAATGCTCAGGCGCTGGCCGAATGGCTGGAGCAGCAGGACGGTATCGAAAAAGTCCATTACGCCGGTTTGAAGAGCCATCCGCAGCACGAGCTGGCCCAGCGTCAGCAGAAGGGCTTCGGCGCAGTAGTGAGTTTCGAGGTCAAGGGCGGCAAAGAAGGCGCGTGGCGCTTCATTGATGCGACTCGACTGATTTCAATTACCGCCAACCTTGGTGATAGCAAGACCACGATCACCCACCCGAGCACCACCTCTCACGGCCGTCTGGCGCCTCAAGAGCGTGAAGCAGCGGGCATTCGTGACAGCCTGATCCGCATTGCGGTGGGTCTGGAAGACGTCGCTGACCTGCAAGCCGACCTGGCGCGCGGTCTGGCCGCGTTGTGATCGAGTTGTCTACGCCGACAGCGGGTACCCATGGCCGCGTTGCGCTGGTCACGGGTGCTGCGCGTGGTATCGGTCTGGGCATTGCTGCCTGGCTGATCAGCGAGGGCTGGCAAGTCGTGCTCACCGATCTGGATCGTGTGCGCGGTTCGAAAGTGGCGAAGGTGTTGGGTGAAAACGCCTGGTTCATTGCCATGGATGTCGCGGAGGAGAGTCAGGTAGCGCTCGGCGTGGCTGAAGTGTTGGGGCAGTTTGGGCGTCTTGATGCACTGGTCTGCAACGCGGCGGTCGCTGATCCGCACAACATCACCCTGGAAAGCCTCGACCTGGCTTACTGGAATCGCGTGCTGGCGGTGAATCTCAGTGGGCCGATGCTGTTGGCCAAGCACTGCGCACCGTATCTGCGTGCGCACAACGGTTCGATCGTCAATCTGGCGTCGACCCGGGCGCGGCAGTCGGAGGCGGACTCCGAGGCGTATGCGGCGAGCAAGGGCGGTTTGCTGGCGCTCACGCATGCCTTGGCGATCAGTCTGGGGCCGGAGATTCGCGTCAACGCGGTCAGCCCGGGCTGGATCGATACGCGCGATCCGTCTGTGCGTCGCGCCGAGCCGTTGGCCGATGCCGACCATGCTCAGCATCCAGCGGGCAGGGTAGGGACGGTCGAGGACGTGGCGGCGATGGTCGCGTGGTTGCTGTCGAGGAATGCCGGATTTGTTACCGGGCAGGAATTCGTCGTCGATGGCGGCATGACGAAAAAGATGATCTACAGCGAGTAGGTCGCCTTTTTCGCCTGACTTTGCGTTGAATCAACTGACGCCTTCGCGAGCAAGCTTGCTGCCACATTTGGAATGCAATCCCCTGTGGCAGCGAGCTTGCTCGCGAAGGCGGTCTTGCAGGATGGCAACAATTTCGTCTTTTTCAGAAAAACTTCAATCCTGCTATTGACTTAGGTTCGCTACCTGCGTAAATTTCGCGGCCTCGGAGATGCAAACGGGTGATTAGCTCAGCTGGGAGAGCGTCTGCCTTACAAGCAGAATGTCGGCGGTTCGATCCCGTCATCACCCACCACTCCCCGAGATACTTGCGTAAGCAAGAGCGTAGGCTGAAAGTGCCTGCACCGACGCGCAGCGGTAGTTCAGTCGGTTAGAATACCGGCCTGTCACGCCGGGGGTCGCGGGTTCGAGTCCCGTCCGCTGCGCCATATTTTACGAGTCAGGCATTGTCTGATTCGCGATTGCAAGGCACCGAAGCCTGCAGTCAAAACGAGTTACTTGAGCGCAAGCTCAAAGCGATACGCAGCGGTAGTTCAGTCGGTTAGAATACCGGCCTGTCACGCCGGGGGTCGCGGGTTCGAGTCCCGTCCGCTGCGCCATATCTGTTTCAAGGACCACTGAACGCCTTGAAGCACCGAAAACAGCCATTGGCTGATTTGGAATCGATAGCAAAGACCCTGGTCGAAAGACCGGGGTTTTTTGTGTCTGAAATTTGGCTTTTCCTCTCTTTTTCGCCTGCGCCCTAACTCCTGAAGCCAACACAAATTCCTGTGGGAGTGAGCCTGCTCGCGATGGCATCAGTTCAGCCATGCTGCTGATTGCTGATACTCCGCCATCGCGAGCAGGCTCACTCCTACAAGTGTCTACCCGTCTGCTGCGGTGCCACGTCGCATTGATTTTTTGATTCTTTAGTCAAATTTTTGTAACTGGTTGTTTGCTGCGAGCCGAGAAACCTTTAAAGTTAACCTTTCGGTCAGCTTTGCACTGTCAACACAGCTCTTTGCTTCGCCAGAAAGGGCTTCTGCAAGACTCGAGATTCCCCAGTAGATAACCAGAAGGGCGGACACATAACCGCCCAGAGGATGATCCATGTCCAACCGTGATATATCCCGGCGCTCGTTCCTCCAGGGCGGGCTGGTGGCGGGTGTGAGCGTCACGCTCACGCCGCTCAGCAGTCAGGCGCTGGCTGCCTTGATGGAAACCAGCGTCACCGTGCCGTCCGAGAAATGGCTCGGCAACAACGGCAAGGCGCGTCAGCGTAATGATGCGCTGTCCAAGGTCTGCGGCAGCAAAGTGTTTGCCCGCGACATTCGTTCTAAGGACATGCCGGGCTGGCCCGAGCAGCAAGGCCACGCCATGTTGCTGAAAACCATCAAGGCTGACCGTATCTACGACGGTTACGACCTGTCGTGGCTCGGCGCGGACTTACAGCCTGACCGCATCGTCACCGCCGCCGATCTGGACAAGGACGGCATCGTCTTCCCGGAAGAGCACGCGCCGGATCCGTTGCTGCCGCAAGGCAAGGTGCCGATGTTCATCGGTCACCCTGTGGCGATCCTGATCTGGAACGACTTCGAGCGTTTCCGTCAGGCCAAGAACAAACTCAAATTCAATGACAAAGCGATTCGTTACGGCGCCAAAGTGCCGTTCTACGAAGGCGACCCCTACGGCAGCTTCCGCTACGTGCGCGTAGGCGGCGCGACCTCGGCTGACGAAGACGAGTTCGCTAGCCTCAAAGACTCGATCCTGTTCCCGATGCTGAAGAACCGTCGTCCGGTGTGGAATTCCCAGCCGAACCTGCACGGCAACCTGACCGAGCGCGGCCTGTTCTACGCCGACCGCATGAAGCAAGAGATCGATACGCCGCCCGACAACTGGCTGGTGTTCGATGAGCGCTACAAGACCCCGTCGATCGAGCCGGCCGCCATGGAACCGGACAATGGCAACGGCTGGTACGATCCGAAAACCAAGACCCTGCATTTTGTCGTGGCGACCCAGTGCCCGCTGGAAGCCGCCACCGAGACCGCGAAAATGATCGCGCCGTCGCGTTTCGGTCTGGACAACCTGAACATGCATCCGGGTTACACCGTCGGTTACGGCTCCAAAGACCACAACATCTTCGTCTACTACGCAGCCCTCGCCGCGTTGTACGGCGCCGGTGTGCCGGTGCGTCTGGCCAACGACCGCTACGAGCAGTTCCAGAGCGGTATCAAGCGCCACCCGTTCGACATCCGCTACCAGTTGGCCGTGGACAAGAACGACTACACCTTCAAGATTTTCCGCGCTGAAATGAGCGTCGACGGTGGCGGCCGAATCAACTACAGCCCATCCGTGGCGGCGGTTGGTGCCACGGCGGCGCAATCGATCTACTACATGCCGCAGAACGACCTGCAAGTCACCGCTTACCACTCGCGTGGTGTTGAGGCGGGTTCCATGCGTGGCTACGGCACTCTGCAAAGCATGGCGGCGACCGAAATGATGGTCGACGAAATCTCCAATCGCCTCGGTGTCGATGCGATCGACCTGCGTCGCAAGAACGCTCTGCGTTCCGGCATGAAAAACACCCAAGGCGCGATCCCGGCCGGTGCCTTGCGCCTGCATGAAATTCTCGACAAGGCCTCGGTGCACGAAGTCTGGAAAAATCGCGACGCGATCAAGAAACAGCGCGAAGCCGCCGACCCGGACAACTGGTACGGCGTTGGTTTTGCCATCTGCCAGAAAGACTTCGGTACCGGTTCCGAAGCGCCAATGGCCAGCATCGAATTCACCGCCGAAGGCCGCATCACCCTGCGCCACATCGGCATCGAAATCGGCACCGGCATGTCCACTTCTCAAGCCCTGGTCGTGGCCGATTTCCTCGGCAGCCCGGCACACGAAGTGAAGACTGGCGAAACCGAATGGAAGGAAATGCAGCTGATCACCAGCGGCAACCCTTACATCATGAGCCAGGCCGAGCAGGACAACCTGCTGCGCAATCCGCGCTGGGTGGGCAAGCTGGCTTCGGCGTCGTCGGCGACCAACTCCGCGTACTACTTCAGCCACGCCACCCGTGAAGCGGCACGCGTGCTGTTCAACAACGGTCTGTGGCCGGCGGCCATGGAGATCTGGCGTCAGGGCCCTTATGGCGGTCAAGCCAACCCTTATGTCGTCCGTCGTGAAGATGCGCATTGGGTTGACGGCAAACTCACCGCCAACGGCATGCAGCCGTTGAGTTTCGAAGAGCTGGCCAAGCACGCTCACGAGCGTGGTCTGGTGACCGGCGCTACCGTTCACGCATTCAATCGCTGGAGCTGGGCCGAGGCCGAATACAGCATCGACGGCGTGCGCGAGCGCCTGCCGCTCGATGGTCTGGCGGTGAAATACGGCGATGGTGCGCCGAAGGCGAAGAAAGCGCTGATGAACACCGCGGGTTTCCACCTGCTGGATCGCCAGAACATTAATTACCCGGTCGTCCAACTGAACAACGCCGCCGTGACCTACTACAGCCCGGTCGCCACGTTGGTCGAGCTGAAGGTCAACAAGGGGTCGGCGGAAGTTGAAGTGCTCAACCACCATTCGTGGGTCGAGTGCGGTCGTGTGCTGGTCGAAGAGTTGGTCAAGGGTCAGCTCGAAGGCGGTATTGCCATGGGTATCGGCCACGCCTTGATGGAGGAGATGCCGCTGTATGAAGGCGGGCCGGGGGAGGGCGACTGGAACTTCAACCGTTACCGTTTGCCGATGGCCCGTCACGTTGCCGTGTGGAAGCAGACCGCGGAGATTCTGCCGCCGCTGTCGCCAAGCGATCCGTCCAAAGGCATTGCCGAGGTGGTGATGATCCCGATTGTCGGAGCCATCGGCAACGCCGTGGCGCACGCCATCGGTAAACGTGTTCGCGACCTGCCCATCACTGCTGCGCGCATCAAGGAGGCCCTCAATGGCTAACCGTCCGCTTCAACTGACCCTCAACGGTCAATCCGTCGGCCCGGTGGACATCCCTGATGACCTGCCGATGATCGACTACCTGCACGAATACAAAAACCTCACCGGTTCGCGTCTGGGCTGTGGCCAGGGCATCTGTCACGCCTGCGTGGTGATCGTCGATAACCCGGACGGCACCAGCGAAGAAGTGCGCACCTGCATCACCGGCGCGCACTATTTCGAAGGCAAGAAAGTCCGCACCATCGAATCGCACGCCAAGCGCGACGAATCGGGCCAGGTCACCGAGCTGAACCCGATCCAGCAGCGCTTCGTCGACGAGTTCGCCTTCCAGTGCAGTTACTGCGCACCAGGCTTCGTCAACGCCGCGACCGTGCTGGTCGAGAAACTGCAGCGCCAGCCGACCGTGCAAAGCAAGCTTGAACAAGTCATCGAGGACAGCCTCGGCCATCACGTCTGCCGTTGCACCGGGTACGTGCGTTATTACAACGCCACCCGCAACGTGCTGACCGATCTCGGCCTGGTCAAGGAGGGTTGAGCATGAAGCTTTTTCTGACCCGCCTGACCCTCGCGGTCGGCCTCGCCACGCCGGCGCTGTTCGCTCACGCTGATGATCAGGTCAAGCGCGGTGAATACCTCGCCCGCGCTGCCGATTGCATGGCCTGCCACACGGCAGCGGGCGGCGCGCCGTTCGCGGGCGGCCTGCCGATCGTTTCGCCGTTCGGCACGATCTACGGCACTAACATCACCCCGAGCAAGGAACACGGCATCGGTTTGTACAACGATGACGAGTTCTTCGCTGCGCTGACCGAAGGCAAGCGTCGTGACGGCGCGAACCTGTATCCGGCGATGCCGTACACCTCGTATCACTTGATGCCGCGTGAAGATTCCGATGCGATCCACGCGTACCTGAAAACCATCGAACCGATCGAGCGCGCCGCACCGGTCACCAGCCTGAGCTTTCCGTTCAACGTGCGTCCGGGCCTGATCGGCTGGAACATGATGTACGGCAAAGCGCTGAAGCTCGAGCCGGCCGAAGGCAAAAGCGAAGCCTGGAAGCGCGGCCAGTATATGGTCGAAGTGCTCGGTCACTGCGGCGAATGCCACACCCCGCGCGGACTGCCGGGTGCGATGCAGCTGGACAAGCGCCTCACCGGCGGCATTCTCAATGGTTACCTGGCGCCGAGCCTGCTGGCCACTGATCTCGCCGCTCGTGGCTGGAACGAACAGGATTTGAGCACCTTCCTCAAGCACGGCATGAGCGCGCAGGGTACGATGTTCAACGAGATGTTCCCGGTGTTTCACAACAGCACGCAAGGCCTGAGGGATGCGGATCTGGCGGCGATGGCGACGTTCCTGCTCGGCGATAAACCGCCGGCAGCCAAAGCGCTGGTTGAAGTGCCGGCAGAGCAGCTCAGCGCCAGTGCCCAGCGTGGTCGTCAGGAGTACCTGAATGTCTGCGCCGGTTGCCATGCTGCGGGTGGCGAAGGCAAGCCGCACATCGCGGTGGCCATGCGCGGCAACACCACGTTGCGTCTGGAAGATCCGCGCAACCTGTTGCGGGTGATCGAGGACGGTATCGGCGAGCAGAAGTTCTCCGGGTTCGAGCGCATGCAACCGATGCCGGGTTTCGCCGACAAGCTCAGTCCTGAGCAACTGACCGATCTGCTCAACTACCTGCGGCAAGGCTGGGGTGGTCAGTCGGCTGAGTTGGCGGTGAGTGAAGTGCAGAAGCTGCAAGCTGACGCACCTTCCGTCGAACACAAGGCGCACTGACATGCAGCATCTCGATCTGCAAGTGGTGCGCCGTGCGCTGGAGTGGTCGGTGGCGGGGCAGCGCATCTGGCTCTGCACCGTGCTGACCACTTACGGCTCGGCACCGCGCGCGCCGGGTTCGCTGCTGGCGGTGAACGATGGTGGGCAGTGGATCGGGTCGCTGTCCGGTGGCTGCGTCGAGGAAGACTTCCTTGAGCGCGTCGCCGAAGGGGCATTTCTCGATGCGGTCAGTGTCGTGCGTTACGGCGAAGGCGATGATCCGCGCTCGCGGGTCAACCTGCCCTGCGGCGGCATCCTTGATGTGCTGGTTGAGAAATTTGACGCTGACTGCGAGGTGCAGGCGCATTTGCGTGAGCTGGAGTCGGCGCTGCTCGGTCGGCGCCGCTTGATACGCGAGGTCGATCTGGCCAGCGGTGCGCGGAGTCTGTTCGCTGATCGCGAGCAGGGTGCGCGGATTGAGCGTGAGATTGATCGAGTGCGGATCCGTGTGGGTGCGGCGCAGCGTTTGTTGCTCGCCGGGTACTCCAGCGTGGCACAGGCGTGTGCCGAGTTTGCCGTTGGATTGGGTTTTGAGGTAATTCTCTGCGATCCGCGTGACGAGGTGCTTGAAGGTGTGGTGCTGGATGGCGTGGAGATTCGTCGGCAATTGCCGTCGGTGTTTATTGCTGACGGTGGCTGTCATCATGATACGGCGGTGGTGGCGCTGACCCATGATCCGCGCATCGATGATCTGGCGATGATGGAAGCGGTGCACACCGATGCGTTCTACATTGGTGTGATGGGCTCGCTGCAAACGTCACAGAAGCGCTTCGAGCGTTTGCGTCGGATTGGCGGCTTGGGCGAGGCAGAATTGGCGCGAATTCATGCGCCCATCGGTCTTAACCTCGGCAGCAAGACGCCGGCGGAAATTGCCTTGGCGGTGCTGGCAGATATCCTGCGCATCCGTAGCGGGATTGCTCGGGATCAGCTCTGAGTTCTGTGTTCAACAAAAAGGGCCGCTATCAGCGGCCCTTTTTTACATCCCGAATTTATCGCGGAGCCCGTAATACCACGCGCCCAGTGCGGCAAACGGTGTACGCAACAGTTGTCCGCCGGGGAACGGGTAGTGCGGCAAGTCGGCAAACGCATCGAAACGTTCGGCCTGGCCGCGCAACGCTTCGGCAAGGACTTTGCCGGCCAGATGCGTATAGGTCACGCCATGGCCGCTGCAGCCTTGCGAATAATAGATGTTGTCGCCCAGGCGCCCGACCTGTGGCAAGCGCGACAGGGTCAGCAGGAAATTTCCGGTCCAGGCATAGTCAATCTTCACGTCCTTGAGCTGCGGGAAGGCCTTGAGCATTTTCGGACGGATGATCGCCTCGATATTCGCCGGATCCCGCGCGCCGTACACTACGCCACCGCCGAAGATGAGGCGCTTGTCGCCGGTCAGGCGGTAGTAATCGAGCAGATAATTGCAGTCTTCCACACAATAGTCCTGCGGCAGCAGCGCTTTCGCCAGTTCTTCACCCAGCGGCTCGGTGGTGATCACTTGCGTGCCGCATGGCATCGACTTGGCTGCCAGTTCCGGCACCAGATTGCCGAGGTAAGCGTTGCCTGCGACGATGATGAACTTGGCTCTGACCTTGCCTTGTGGCGTATGCACGACCGGGCTCGCGCCGCGCTCGATGCGTATGGCAGGTGACTGTTCATAAATAGTGCCGCCGAGGGACTCGACCGCCGCGGCTTCGCCGAGCGCAAGGTTCAGCGGGTGAATGTGCCCGCCGCTCATGTCGAGCATGCCGCCGACATACTGATCGCACGCCACCACTTCGCGAATACGGCGTTGATCGAGCAGCTCCAATTGCGTGTGGCCGAAGCGCTCCCACAATCGCTTCTGCGATTCCAGGTGGCCCATTTGCTTGGCCGTCAGGGCGGCGAACACGCCACCATCCTTCAGGTCGCACTGAATGTTGTACTTGGCCACACGCTCGCGAATGATTCGTCCGCCTTCAAACGCCATCTGCCCGAGCAGTTGCGCCTGCTTCGGCCCGACGCTGCGCTCGATCACATCAATGTCGCGGCTATAACTGTTAACGATCTGCCCGCCATTGCGCCCCGACGCGCCGAAACCGACTTTGGCCGCTTCCAGCACCGTCACGCGAAAACCGTTCTCCAACAGAAACAGCGCTGAGGACAATCCGGTATACCCGGCGCCGATCACACAGACGTCCGTCTCCACGTCATCCAGCAAGGCAGGGCGGGGCGATACGGCATTGGCCGACGCAGCGTAATAAGACTCGGGGTAAGGGGTGTTCGCCATCCTGCGGCCTCTGTTTAATATATTTTACGAGTGCGTCGATCCTACCCGAGTTGAAAAACCTCCGCCAGCCACCGAAAAATCCTCATCGGCGATCCGAAATTAAATATTTTGCATATTCATAGGGTTAGGTGAAAAAAAGGTGTTGACACCCCTCCGGAATTCCGTAAAATGCCGCCTCACAGCAGGCACGTAGCTCAGTTGGTTAGAGCACCACCTTGACATGGTGGGGGTCGTTGGTTCGAGTCCAATCGCGCCTACCAAATAAAATCCGCTCTGCTGGGCGGTCTAGAAGGGCTCACCGAAAGGTGGGCCCTTTTTTGTTGTCTGCGATTTGCAAAACTTTTGCAAAACCCCCGCTTCAGAACGCCAGTTCGGCGCTCACCTCAACATAGTCGATCGTCTTGTCGCTGTGTCCTTCCTGACAGGGCTTGGTCATCTTCTCGTCCGCATGTCCCGCCCACTTTATCGGTGGGCAACGTCACCGAGCTCTGTCTGGCGGTCAAGGATCTGCTTGAGTTCAAGCTGACGATGCGTCACACGCTCGGCAGCTACCTCGACGCGGCGAACTTCCCAGTCGGCAATCCGACGGCAGATCTAACCGGGAGACGATTGGGGTCTGGTACATCGACCAGAAAACGAACGAGGACGGGGAGAGCGTCAGTTGGGAGCTGGCCGGCCCGGGCGATGTGGGCACCGAGTCGATCGGCCGGCAGGCCACAACGACCCTGAGCTGGACCAATGCGACGCCACGCTGGGCAAGGGCTGCATCCCGCGCTTCGGCGAAGGCAACCCGCTGCCGTTCGGTGGCTTCCCGGCCAAGTCTGGAAGAAGTGCCGTAGTGCACTGGGGAAAACTCCCGAGCGTGCAGGGTGGCCAGTTACGCCTGATTGGTCACCCCTTCCTGAGGCTGGCTTCACTTAGAGAAGGGCTACAACGCCTCAGCGGATGCTGATGGATTGGCTGTTTTTGCTTGGCGTCTAATAACATTTCTCACCGGCTCCAGCCATTTGTTTGCTGACCAAGCCAAGCCATAAGAAAGAAGCAGTATCGGGATGATGGATACAGCAACGAGGCTCAGGCCTCGACGTTGCCCATCTAACACCAGATAACTCATTATGAAACCGACTACTCGGTGTAGTAGGAACATGGGGTAGGCGAGGTCACCGAGCAACTTTCCTGAACGCTTGAAAGTCTTTTGTAGGCTGGAGTTTGCGACGCAGTAAATAAAACTTGCCATACAAATTAGGTTTACATAGAAGAACAGGTTGAAGCTCTTGAAGGCGAGACCAGAGAATAACCCGCAGGCAAGAAGGTTTGCTGCTCCGATCAGAACAGATGCCCCTGCAATCGTGTGAAGCATGGCGGGAGCGATTTTTTTCGCGAAGTCTTTGAAGAAGTAAATGCATGCTCCCATTGAGAACGGCAAGAGCGCAGCATAGAACGGGAAGTAACGTTTGGTCCAATCCATGTCCATGGCAAAAGTAGCAGCATGATAGACCAGCGTCGCGAGGACTGTGATGACTGCCAGTTTTTTGCTTCTGGCAACAAATAGCCACAACACGAAGTAGTTTATTAGCTCCACGCCTACCGACCAAGCAGGCGGGATCAGCCTGAAGGAAGCGTCATAAAACTCGAATGGGAAAATGAATAGGTTACCTATTACGTCTATGGCTCTGCCGGTGAATGTCCAGGCGTTATGATATTCCTGAGCCCCAGGAATCATGACCATTGCAATAATTGTTATTATTGCTGCAACGTAATATATGGGAAAAAGTCGCAGGAACCGGTTTTTCGCAAATGATGGCAAGTTGAAAGAGTACGCCTCATTTAAGACAATTGTCATTAGGTACCCGGAGATCAAATAGAATCCGAATACCGCAAAAATACCCCAATGTTCGAAGAATTGGCGACCTTCAGTCAGGTGCGCGACAACCACTAGCGCGGCTAATCCAAAACGGTAGATCCCAAGCATTTTCGCATCCAAGCCATATTTTAATCGGCGAATTGTATCGCTAGGTTTGCGCCTCAGCCATAAAAACAATGGCCAAAAGCCGTATTCAATACCCGCCATCGAGCGGGTATTTTTTTGCCCGGAGAAAAGACATGCCTGTAACCGATGACGACCGCGACATCCTTGCCCGCCCTCTGCGGGGGAGGCTCGCGGTGAAGGAGCGGCCGGCCAGATAGCCATGGCCTGGACGATCCACCACCGAGTGTTCGATGGCAAGACCCATTCGTGGTGGGACGACGGCTATCCTGGGTCTGTCTAGAAGGGCTCACCGAAAGGCAGGCGCTTTTTGTTGTCTGCGATTTTGTAGAACCCTCTAACTCGCGCGCCTTGTTGACGCCGCCTGAGGAATCGCCGTTCGTCACCAGCGCCCTTTGGAAAAGTGTGGATATTGAACAGGTTACGAGTGTTACTAACCAGCCGGTTATCAAAAAAACGTTGTTACTGTTCGTGGAATTAAGTAACATTCGCCCCGCGTTCACCACCACGGTTTATGCATTTTTAAATCCCAAGCTTCCATCAGCTGCTTGGGATTTTTTTTGCCTGCGATTTGGCTTTGCCGCGTCGAATTCTCCCCACGTGCTCTCGTGAGCGCCAGTGCCTCTCTCCCGCAGGAAAATCCCCACCTTTTCGACTACTACTGACTGGCCGATTTTCAACTCTTCTGATGGAGTGTATCGATGCTGGTCAACTGGTCTCTTGCAGCTATTCATTTACTCGCTTTTGCCTTGGGCTTTTGGGCAGTGCTGATGCGTGGTACGGCGCTCAGCCGTCTGGCAGCCGGGACGGGAGACGCCGGACGGGTTTTGCTGGCCGATAATATTTGGGGGATTTGCGCGCTGATTTTGTTGATCACGGGCGCACTGCGTGCCTTTGGCGGCTATGAAAAAGGCGCTGACTATTATCTTCATCAGCCGCTGTTCCATTTGAAGATGACGCTGTTCGTGCTGATTCTGCTAATTGAACTTGCGCCGATGATCACGCTGATCAAATGGCGGATTGCCAAGGCGCGGGGCGCGGTACCCGACACCGGACGATCAATGCTGTTCGCACGTATCAGTCACGTCGAAGCGTTATTGTTGGTACTGATGGTCATCGCTGCCACAGGTATGGCGCGTGGCGTGACGTTTGGTTAGGAGCGCGAATTCCCTGTGTTCTATCGGAAACGTCCGACAGTCAGGTTTGGGAATGGCAGGTAGTATCGGGCGGCAACAGGGGAGAGGACAGCGACCGCTTAAATGGAAGAGGGCGGGTGTGTCAGGCGCCGTACCCAGCGAGGCGGGGAGCGGATGGCAAAACGGCGCGTGAATCTCTAGCCAGTCATTCCACAAGGTAAACGGACTGGCTACTGACTTGCGATTTGGCTCAGGGGGTTTGAGGCTTGTCCGGGGCGGTCAGGCCAGCCTGAATGCGCTGATAAATCTCTTCACGGTGCACTGCAACGTTTTTCGGAGCGTTGATGCCAATGCGGACCTGTTGGCCGCTTACGCCCAGAATGGTGATCGTGATGTCATCACCAATGTTTATGCTTTCACCGACTTTGCGGGTGAGTATCAGCATGGTCTTCTCCTTGATTGCTTTGTAGGGCACCTGATTCAGACAGTGCAGAGGTCGGTGGTACGTATAGATTAGTTTGAAGTCTCACGGTTTGGGTGCCTCTTTCTGACGCGCAGAAGCGGCATTAATTCCCAGGGCGTAACTATACAGAGGCTGCAAGCATCAATCTCGTTGTTTTGTGCCCATTTTGCGGGGCTCGCGAAGTATTTATGAATGATAAGATCGCGGCTTTGAGAATTTCGAGGAAAGCGTTGTGCGCAAATTGGTTTGGGTAGTCGCGGCACTGGTATTGGCAGGGTGTGGTGAAGGCAAGAATGTAGACGCACCAAAGCCACAATCGGCTGCCGTAACGGCGCCGGCGGCGGCCGCAGCCCCACAATGGGATCTCGAAGTGCGTGGCGAAACTCCACAGGCTGTCAGCGACCTGAGTGGCTGGTTGATCGAGCACGCTTTCGTGCCTACGGTGATCAAGGACAGCAGCGGCAAAACGCGAATTCTGATTGGTCCATTCAACTCTCAGGCTGAAGCCGAGGCGCGCAAAGTGCAAGTGGATGCGGCGTTGGTGAAGGCCAAGAAACAGAACGTTGAGTCGGTGCTGGTCGAGCATCCGCTCACGCCATAAACGATCCGGTCGGCGGAATCTCCTAAAGGCTTTCAAGCGCGACTCGTTTCCATTGCGTCGCTGATGATTTCCAGAAGGAGTTCCCCATGGCCGCCGCCAGTCCTTACACATTGTTCGATGTGACCTTGCATCGAAAAACACAGTTGAGTCCGCACATGATGCGGATCACGCTGGTCGGCCCTCCAGTCCGTGAAATGGCCACCTGGGCGCCGGATCAGCGGGTGAAACTGTTTTTTCCTGCGGCCAATGGTTCTCACCCGAAGCTCTTCCAAGAGGACGGTTGGTACGCTCGTTTCCGCGCGATGCTGGCCGACCGACGTCCTGCCATGCGCACGTACACCATTCGGCATCTGCGCGCAGAGCAAGGCGAGGTTGATATTGATTTTGTCCTGCACGGCGAGACGGGCCCGGCATCGCGTTGGGCGCTACGTTCGCAACCAGGGGATTCGTTGCAGATCCTTGCGCCCAATCGCCATTTTTTGGCGAAGGAGGCCGGCGGTTTCGAGTGGAAGCCACCGCAAACGCTCAAACAACTTTTGCTCGTTGCAGATGCGACGGCGCTGCCGGCGGCCATGGGCATTCTGGATGAGTTGGCGTTGCTCACCGCGCCACCGCAAACCCAGGCATTTTTTGAAGTGGACAGCGCTCAGGACATGCTTGCCGTTCCAGATTGGCCAGGGCTGTCGGTGCAGTGGCTTGTGCGGGATCAGGCGAGCGAAAAAACTGCGGGAGCGCTGATGGTTGAAGCGGTGCGGGCGGCGACTCTGCCGGTTCATGCGTCTTCAGCGGGACAAGCGATTGAATTGGCTGACGTCGACATCGAAAACGACATCCTCTGGGAAATCGCCGATATCGCCACGGAAGGGTTTTACGGCTGGATTGCTGGCGAATCCGCAGCCGTGATGAGCTTGCGCAGATATTTGATCAAAGAATGTGGCTTACCTCGTGAGTCACTGAATTTGATGGGCTACTGGCGGCACAACAAGGCGGCCGACTGAGCACAAATAAAAAGGCCTCGAACAACGCGTTCGAGGCCTTTTGTTATCTGCACTGCAATCAACCGCAGGCTTTCATATTCACCGGGCCGACAAACTCGTTGCCGCGCCCCATCACGCACGCCACACTCTGATTGCGCTGACGCTCCCAGTCTTGCACCGGGTAGGTCTTGTCCCACGCTTCATACAATTGCCGATCCTGTTTCGACAGGCGCAAGCCGTACTGCTTGCTCATGTAGAAATAGGTGCGGGCGATCATGCCGCGAATCGATGGGCGAGGCATGACCTTCTTTGCCTTGAAGTCGACCTGGGTCAGACATGAACCGTATTGCCCGGACTGCACGGGCAGCCAGCCGTAGCTGAAGTTGCTGCGATCGCCATTGACCTCGCCAATGCTCGGTACCAGGTTGTGCAGATCGGCTTCAGCCTTCTGATAGCTTGGGTCGTAACGTGTGCAGTTCTTGCGTCCGCCTTCCTGCCAGCATTGACGTTGATGACCAAACTGCCAGGCGGGAACAATGTGTTCCCACTCGATGCGTGACGCGCGCTTGGCATTCTTTCGCGGTACGTATCCGCAGGCTTTCAGGTCAACCTTGTTGCCGGTGTACTTGCACCCGCAATAAAACTCCGTGGATTGCGGCGCATAAAGTTTCCAGGCGGCCTTCTTGGCTTCGGTAAAGGTGCGGGGTGCGCCAGCCTGGGCACCCATGGCGAAAAACAACAGCAACAAAGCAAAACAGCGGACACTCATTGAATCAATCTTCCTTCGGCACAACCCAAAAAATCTGCACGCCACCGTCGTCGCGGTAGGCGAGGGTGACGTTGTCGTTCTCGTCGATTTCCTCGAGCAAGCGCTCCCACTCGTTCATTGGCTCGTCCGGAAGGCGAAAGATCAGTGCCGCTTTGGCTTTCTGTGCGGTGGGGGAATTGATGATTTTCTGAACGCGCATGCCCATGCGTTCGTAAGCGTCAGGAGCATCCAGGGAAGTGGCCACGAGGTTATCCTTATTAAGCTGTATGTGCATACAGTATTTAACTGTAGGCATTTTCGCAACTGCTTAAAATTCAAGAAAATCCTCTGACAGCGGTTTTCGGATTTTGGTGTAGGTCGTGTCGAGTTTTTTGTAGGAAAAGTGCGAGAGTGCTGTAAGCGACACGCCACCCGCCCAAAGGGCGAGTGGCGCAGGCTACCCAATCAAGAGTTGACCGGGCGAAAGTCCATCAGTATTCCCAGAACATCCGTTGCAGTTCTTTGCTGTCGTTGGTTTTGGTCAGGGCGACCATTGCCAGGATGCGGGCTTTCTGCGGGTTCAAGTCGTGAGCGACAACCCAGTCGTATTTGTCGTCTGGTTGTTCAGCGTTACGCAGAACGAAACCGCCAGCGTTGACATGCGACGAACGAATGATCTGTACGCCGTCCTTGCGCAGCGCTTGCAGGGTCGGTACCACGCGGGAGGATACCGAGCCGTTGCCAGTACCGGCATGGATAATCGCCTTGGCACCGGATTGGGCGAGAGCCTTGTAGGCTGTATCGCTGACGTTGCCGTAGGAATAAGCGATTTCTACGTCAGGAAGACTCTTGATGTTTTTAATGTCGAATTCCGAATCCATGGTGTGACGCTTGGCTGGCAAGCGGAACCAGTAGGATTTGCCTTCAACCACCATGCCCAGTGGGCCCCAGGCACTTTTGAACGCCTCGGTCTTGATGTTGATCATTTTGCTGACGTCGCGACCGGACTGGATTTCATCGTTCATGGTCACCAGTACGCCTTTGCCGTGCGCTTCTTTGCTGCTGGCCACGGCCACGGCGTTGTACAGGTTGAGCATGCCGTCTGCAGACATGGCGGTGCCCGGACGCATCGAGCCGACCACGATGATCGGCTTGTCGGTTTTTTCCACCAGGTTGAGGAAGTAAGCGGTTTCTTCCAGGGTGTCGGTGCCGTGGGTGATGACGATACCGTCGACGTCTTTGCTGTCGGCCAGTTCGGCCACGCGACGACCCAACTGCAGCAGATTTTCGTTGGTGATGCTTTCCGAGGCAATCTGCATGACTTGTTCGCCACGCACGTTCGCCAGTTTGCTCAGTTCGGGAATGCCGGCGATCAATTGTTCGACGCCGACCTTGGCCGCCTGATAGGTGGCGCTGTTGGCAGCACTAGCGCCAGCACCGGCGATGGTGCCGCCCGTGGCAAGTACCACAACGTTCGCGAGTTTGGTCTGGGTTTCGACTTCTTTTGCCTGAAGGGCGGTGGGCAGGAGCAGGAGGAGGGCCAAAGCGCCCGGAACCAAAGTGTTGAAAGCAGATTTCATTATTTTTCTCTCTAGTAGTGAGACGGTGCTGATGCAGGTTCATCTAGATGCACCCCAGGCCGATCTGGATGCCCGGAGTGCGGTGAAGGGAGCAGGATCTGTACCAGCCGTACTTTGCGTCAGAGAAATGTTTAACTCGATGATTTAAATCAAGATTTTATGAGTTGGCGAATCGCGGCACGAATCGTTTATCCGGGTTTCCGAACATTGGACGCTTTCGTGTTCGGCTCTCCGAAAGGGACTACTGCTTTTGTCGAGTGATTCGGGTTGCCGGTTTCGGTTTTTCTGCTAAAGAAACCCACGCGCGGGCCGATGGGTGTTCAAGGAAACTGAATTTTAGGGAGTTCACATGTCACTGACGGTCGGTTTTTCAAATCCTGGTGCGGTCACGATCGGCGGCAAAACCGCAGCGACTATCAATGCCATGAGCGAGGCGGAAGCGGATGCTTCAACCGAGGCGCTCGGCACCGAGAAAGAGAGCAATCAGGTCAGAACCGGTGGTGCTGCGCCAGAAGACAGCAAGGCTGAAAGCGGCAGTAATCTGAGCGTTACCGTCAAGACGCTGCTCAAGCGCATGCAGGAATTGCAGAAGCAACTTCAGGAACAGCAACAGCAACTGGCAGCGGCACAAGCTAAAACCTATCCGACGCCCGAAGCGAAATCGCAGGCGGTCATGTCCATTCAGGGGCAGATCGCGCAAACCAGCGCCGCGATGGCAGAAGTGGCGGGTGCTTTGGTAAAGGAAATGTCCAAAAGTGCCACCAGCGGCAATTTGGTCAGCACCACGGCATAAGCAGCGAAGGGGCGAGTCGGACGATTCGCCCTACAACAAATGACGATTTCTGATTGTTGACAAATGTCGGCGGGATTCGCATAGTTCGGTCTACGCAAACGTTTGCGCGGCTCTCCCGGCATTGTATGGCCCGGAAGAAAGCGATGTAGCTTACGCCAGCGCAAGCGTTGCTCACAATAATCATAAGATCGGAGTGAACCCATGAAGCTGCCATTCGCTGGACGTCTTCTTGCTGTCGCTATGCTGGCTGCCACAGCCGCCGCACTACCTGTCTCCTCGGCATTCGCCGAATCCGCCGAAAAACCCAAAGTCGCGCTGGTCATGAAGTCTCTGGCCAACGAATTCTTCCTGACCATGGAAGATGGCGCCAAGGCCTACCAGAAAGAACACTCCGCCGATTTCGACCTGATCTCCAACGGCATCAAGGATGAAACCGATACTGCCGGCCAGACCCGCATCGTCGAACAGATGATCCTGGCCAAGGTCAATGCACTGGTCATCGCGCCTTCCGACTCCAAGGCCATGGTGCCGGTGATCAAGAAAGCCGTTGATGCCGGTATCACTGTGATCAACATCGATAACCAGCTCGATCCCGCCATCGTCAAAAGCAAAAATATCAGCGTGCCATTCGTAGGCCCGGACAACCGTAAAGGTGCGCGTCTGGTCGGTGAGTACCTGGCCAAGCAGCTCAAGGCTGGTGACGAGGTCGGCATCATTGAAGGTGTGTCCACGACCACCAACGCCCAGCAACGTACCGCTGGCTTCAAGGATGCGATGGACGCTGCACAGATCAAGATCGTTTCCCTGCAATCCGGTGACTGGGAAATCGACAAGGGCAACAAGGTTGCCGCTTCGATTCTCAGCGAATACCCGGAGGTCAAAGCACTGCTGGCCGGTAACGACAGCATGGCTGTAGGGGCTGTTTCTGCCGTGCGTGCCGCCGGTAAGGCAGGTCAGGTTCAGGTGGTCGGTTACGACAACATCAATGCGATCAAGCCAATGTTGAAGGACGGTCGCGTGTTGGCGACAGCTGACCAGTTCGCGGCCAAGCAAGCTGTGTTCGGCATCGAAACCGCGCTGAAAATCATCAAGGGCGAGAAAGTCGACAGCGGCGCCAATGGCGTGATCGAAACACCGGTCGAGCTGGTCACCAAGTAAGTCTTCTGGCGACACAACGGCGCTCGTCCGTCCGGGCGAGCGCATGGAGAGTTTTTATGTCAGTTTCCGCCCCGAACGCTGTCCTCTCGGTCAGCGGTATCGGTAAGACCTATGCGCAACCGGTGCTCACCGGCATCGATCTGACGCTGATGCGCGGTGAAGTGCTGGCGCTGACCGGCGAGAATGGTGCCGGCAAAAGTACCCTGTCGAAGATCATTGGCGGCCTGGTCACGCCGACCACCGGCCAGATGCAATTTCACGGCAAGGACTATCGTCCGGGCAGTCGTACCCAGGCCGAAGAGCTTGGTGTGCGGATGGTCATGCAAGAACTCAATCTGTTGCCGACCCTGTCGGTGGCGGAGAACCTGTTTCTCGACAACCTGCCAAGCAATGGCGGCTGGATCAGCCGCAAGCAATTGCGCAAGGCCGCGGTCGAAGCGATGGCTCAAGTCGGCCTCGACGCGATTGATCCGGATACGCTGGTCGGCGAACTGGGGATCGGGCATCAGCAGATGGTTGAAATCGCCCGCAACCTGATCGGCGATTGCCATGTGCTGATTCTCGATGAGCCGACTGCGATGCTCACCGCACGTGAAGTCGAAATGCTCTTTGAGCAGATCACCCGCTTGCAGGCGCGCGGCGTCTCGATCATCTACATTTCCCACCGACTCGAAGAACTTGCCCGGGTCGCGCAACGGATTGCCGTGCTGCGTGACGGCAATCTGGTCTGCGTCGAGCCGATGGCCAATTACAACAGCGAGCAACTGGTCACGTTGATGGTCGGTCGCGAGCTGGGTGAACATATCGACATGGGGCCGCGCAAGATTGGCGCTCCAGCGCTGACGATCAAAGGCCTGACCCGTTCCGATAAAGTGCGCGACGTTTCATTTGAAGTGCGCGCCGGCGAGATCTTCGGGATTTCCGGGTTGATCGGGGCAGGGCGCACGGAGTTGCTGCGCCTGATTTTCGGCGCGGACGTTGCCGACAGCGGCACCATTGCGCTCGGTTCGCCGGCCAAAGTGGTCAGCGTGCGCTCGCCCGTCGACGCCGTGCGCAACGGCATTGCTTTGATTACCGAAGATCGCAAAGGTGAAGGCCTGCTGCTCAGTCAGTCGATCAGCGCCAACATCGCACTCGGCAACATGCCGGAGATTTCCAGTGGCGGTGTCGTCAACAACGGCGACGAAATCGCATTGGCGCAGCGTCAGATCGACGCCATGCGCATCCGCAGTTCGAGCCCGACGCAATTGGTTTCCGAGTTGTCCGGTGGTAATCAGCAGAAGGTCGTGATCGGCCGCTGGCTGGAACGCGACTGTTCGGTGTTGCTGTTCGACGAGCCGACCCGTGGCATCGACGTCGGCGCCAAATTCGACATTTATGCCTTGCTGGGTGAGCTGACGCGCCAGGGCAAGGCGCTGGTGGTGGTGTCCAGTGACCTGCGTGAATTGATGCTGATCTGCGACCGGATCGGCGTGCTGTCCGCCGGGCGACTGATCGACACCTTCGAGCGCGACAGTTGGACCCAGGATGATTTGCTTGCCGCCGCATTCGCCGGCTACCAAAAACGTGATGCGTTGCTCAATGAAGCGGCGCCTAGGGATCTCCCATGAAAACTGCATCTCCTGCCGGCAAACGTGGTGGCAACTTCTACGGTCTGGGCACCTATCTGGGCCTGGCCGGTGCCTTGCTGGCGATGATTGCGCTGTTCTCGGTCTTGAGCAGCCACTTTTTGTCCTATAACACTTTCAGTACGCTGGCCAACCAGATTCCTGATCTGATGGTACTGGCGGTCGGCATGACCTTCGTGTTGATCATCGGCGGCATTGACCTGTCGGTTGGCTCGGTACTCGCACTGGCCGCTTCAACGGTCAGCGTTGCGATTCTCGGCTGGGGCTGGGGCGTGTTGCCGTCGGCCCTGCTTGGCATGGCGGTGGCGGCACTGGCCGGCACCGTCACCGGTTCGATCACGGTGGCCTGGCGGATCCCATCGTTCATCGTCTCTCTCGGTGTGCTGGAAATGGCTCGGGGGCTGGCGTATCAGATGACCGGATCGCGCACCGCGTACATCGGTGACTCATTCGCCTGGTTGTCGAACCCGATCGCGTTCGGCATTTCGCCGTCGTTCATCATTGCCTTGCTGGTGATTTTCATCGCCCAGGCGGTGTTGACTCGGACGGTGTTTGGTCGCTACCTGATCGGCATCGGCACCAACGAAGAGGCCGTACGGCTTGCGGGGATCAATCCGAAACCCTACAAAATCCTGGTATTCAGTCTGATGGGCCTGCTGGCGGGTATCGCCGCGCTGTTTCAGATTTCCCGTCTGGAAGCTGCTGATCCCAATGCCGGTTCCGGTCTGGAGCTGCAGGTGATCGCTGCTGTGGTCATCGGCGGCACCAGCCTGATGGGCGGGCGCGGCTCGGTGATCAGCACGTTCTTTGGTGTGTTGATCATCTCCGTGCTGGCGGCGGGGCTGGCGCAGATTGGTGCGACCGAACCGACCAAACGAATCATCACCGGCGCCGTTATCGTGATCGCGGTGGTGCTCGACACTTATCGCAGTCAGCGCGCCAGTCGCCGGGGCTAAGACATGGCAACGATCAAGGACGTGGCAGCCCTCGCGGGGATTTCCTACACGACGGTGTCGCATGTGGTGAACAACACTCGGCCGGTCAGTCAGGAAGTGCGGCTGAAAGTCGAGGCGGCGATCAAGAGCCTCGACTATGTGCCGAGTGCGGTGGCGCGTTCATTGAAAGCCAAGACCACTGCAACCATCGGCCTGCTGGTGCCGAACAGCCTCAACCCGTACTTCGCAGAGCTGGCGCGGGGTATCGAGGATTATTGCGAGCGTAACGGCTACTGCGTGATCCTCTGCAATTCCGATGACAACCCCGACAAGCAGCGCAGCTATTTGCGCGTTTTGCTGGAGAAGCGCATCGACGGGTTGATCGTTGCTTCCGCTGGCGGTGACAGCGGTCTGGCGCAGGGGCTGGCTGGCGTAAAAACGCCGATGGTCATCGTCGACCGTGGTCTGGACGGTGTCGATGCCGATCTGGTGCGCATCGACCACGAATACGGCGCTTATCTCGCCACCCGGCACTTGCTGGAACTGGGACACCGCGACATTGCCACCATCGGCGGCCCGGTCAGCACCAGTGTTGCGCAGATGCGTCTGGCCGGATATTGCCGGGCGCTGAAAGAGGCGGGCATTGAGGTTCGACAGGAGCGCATGCTGGAAAGTGATTTCACCAGTACTGGCGGCTACAACGCAGCGGCGATTCTGCTTGAGCACAATCCGCCGAGCGCGATCTTTGCCGGTAACGACATGATCGGCATTGGTGTGCTGCGTGCGGCGGCGGAGCGAAATGTTCGCGTGCCGAGTGAGCTGTCGGTGATCGGTTTCGACGATATCCAGATGAGCCGTTATGTTTATCCAGCTCTCACCACCGTGGGCCAATCGATCCTGCAACTGGGTGAGATGGCGGCCGAGGTGCTGCTGCGCAGGATCGCTACGCCGAACCTGGGCACTGATCAACGGATCGTGACCCCGAGTATTGTCTTGCGCGAATCGACCGCACCGTTGTCCGGCGTGTTCACCGAATACCGCTGAAACCGAATTGACGAGTAATGATGTATGCCAGCAAATGTAGTGGTAATAGGCAGTCTGAACATGGATCTGGTGACCCGAGCACCGCGTCTGCCTGTAGGCGGTGAAACGCTGATCGGTCATTCATTTGCCACGGTTTCCGGCGGCAAGGGCGCCAATCAGGCGGTGGCCGCAGCGCGATTGGGCGCACAGGTTTCGATGGTCGGCTGCGTTGGCAGCGACGACTATGGGGTGCAGTTGCGTGACGCCCTGCTGGCCGAACAGATCGGTTGCCAGGCTGTGAGCACGGTCGAAGATTCCAGTGGTGTGGCGTTGATCGTGGTCGATGACAACAGTCAGAACGCCATTGTCATCGTCGCCGGCGCCAACGGCGCCATGACGCCCGCCGTGATCGACCGGTTTGATGCAGTGCTGCAAGCCGCCGACGTGATCATCTGCCAGCTCGAAATCCCGGATGCCACGGTGGGCCACGCGCTCAAGCGTGCGCGCGCACTGGGTAAAATCGTCATCCTTAATCCGGCGCCGGCCAGTCGTCCATTGCCGGCAGACTGGTTTGCCACAATCGACTACCTGATCCCCAACGAGAGCGAAGCGACCGTGTTGAGCGGGTTGCCGGTGGACTCGCTGGGAACAGCAGAAAAAGCGGCCAGTCAACTGATAACCATGGGGGCGGGTAAAGTCATCATTACGCTCGGTGCTCAAGGCTCGCTGTTTGCCAATGGCCAAAGCTTCGAGCATTTCCCAGCGCCGAAAGTGCAGGCTGTCGACACCACGGCGGCAGGCGACACCTTCGTGGGTGGCTTCGCCGCTGCACTGGCCAATGGCAAGTCCGAGGCCGAGGCGATTCGTTTCGGACAGATCGCCGCTGCGTTGTCGGTAACCCGCGCCGGGGCGCAACCGTCCATCCCAACCCTATCCGACGTACAGGCTTTTAAACCCGCATGAAAAAGACTCCTCTGCTCAACGTCGCACTATCGCGACTGATTGCTTCTTTGGGCCACGGCGACATGGTGGTCATTGGTGACGCCGGGCTGCCGGTGCCGCCGGGTGTCGAGCTGATCGATCTGGCGCTGACCCACGGCGTCCCGGACTTCATCAGTACCCTGAAAGTCGTGCTCAGTGAGATGCAGGTGGAAAGCCATGCATTGGCCAAGGAAATCTTCGACAAACAACCGGCCGCGTTGAATACGCTGGAGCAGTTGAATGGAGAAGGCGCTCTGGGTCGTCGCGATCTGCTCAGTCACGAGCAATTCAAGGTTCTCAGCCGACAGGCGCGGGCGATTGTTCGTACAGGCGAATGTCAGCCGTACTGCAACATCGTCCTGGTTGCCGGGGTTACGTTCTGATTTTTCGATTTCACATGCACAAGGAATGCGCCATGCAACGCTATGCTCAGAAACTGCATCAATTCATCCGGAGTTTGCTGCTTTTGTCCGTAATAACTGCCACCGGCGCCCACGCGGCGGAGAAGATCGACCTGATCATCGACACCGACCCGGGTGCAGATGATGTGGTTGCCTTGCTGTTCGCACTGGCCTCGCCTGAGGAACTGAACATTCGCGCTCTGACCACTGTGGCCGGCAACGTGCGCCTCGACAAGACTTCGCGCAACGCACGTCTGGCCCGCGAGTGGGCAGGGCGCGAAGATGTACCGGTTTACGCCGGTGCGCCGAAGCCGCTGATGCGCACGCCGATCTATGCCGAGAACATCCATGGCAAGGAAGGCCTGTCGGGTGTCACTGTGCATGAACCAAAAAAGGGTCTGGCTGAAGGCAATGCCGTCAACTTTCTGATCGACACCCTGAAAAAAGCCAAGCCGCACAGCATCACTATCGCCATGCTCGGTCCGCAGACCAACCTGGCGCTCGCACTGATCCAGGAACCTGAAATTGTTCAGGGCATCAAGGAAGTGGTGATCATGGGCGGTGCCCACTTCAACGGTGGCAACATTACGCCGGTGGCCGAATTCAACCTGTTTGCTGACCCGCAAGCGGCTGAAGTGGTCCTGAAAAGCGGCGTCAAACTGACCTACCTGCCGCTGGACGTGACCCACAAGATTCTCACCAGTGATGCACGCCTCAAGCAGATCGCTGCGCTGAACAACAACGCGAGCAAGATTGTCGGCGACATTCTTAACGAGTACATCAAAGGCGATATGGAACACTACGGTATTCCGGGTGGTCCGGTGCATGACGCTACCGTTGTTGCCTATCTGCTCAAGCCGGAACTGTTCACCGGTCGCTCGGTGAATGTCGTGGTGGACAGCCGTGAAGGGCCGACTTTCGGTCAGACCATCGTCGATTGGTACGACGGCCTGAAAGCGCCGAAAAACGCTTTCTGGGTGGAAAACGGCGACGCGCAAGGCTTCTTTGATCTGTTGACCGAGCGTCTGAAGCGTTTGAAGTAAGGCCAAAACCCGCAGATGCCAGTCTGCGGGTTTTATTCTCTCTCGGTATCCGGCGTGGCTTTATGGTCATGCTGATACCGCTCGAACACCTGCGCGATAAACGTTTGTGCGCCTTGTGTTCCCATGGTCTTGACCAGCAGGTCGATGCTGATCAGTGCCAGCTCCTCCGAACTGCCCGGGCTGTACGAACTGTGCCCCTTCGGCCACAGGACTTTGATGTCGGCGGTGATGCTTACGGTGCTCATGAGTGCGCTCGAAAAGTCGGGAATGTCTGAGAGCGAGTTAACCATTTTGTCCGGCGTTTGGCACTGCGACTTAGGCATGAACGGAGCGCTATGCGACACTTGGTCTTTTACGGCTTTCCAAGGATCGTGTTGTGCAGATCGACTTGAATACCCCTGACGGCCTCACGCTCGACGCGGTGCGCCAATTGCTCGCTTCGGCCAGTGATGACGAACACACGCAACTGCGCGTGACCAAGGGCGGCATCGCTTATATTTCCTCCGGCGTTACCGGTGGGCAGGATATCGACGGTTTGCTGTTTCGCCTGGAGACCTGGGCGAAGGGATCGGGCTACGTGGGCAATGTCGCGGCCAGCGATGAAGTGTGGGTGATGCAGATCTTCAATGCGTTGAAGGACAACTGGCCGAATCCGCCGTATGACTACATCGACGTCTACTGAGCGCCATTAATATTCAGTCACGATTGATTGATGAAGTGCAGCGTGCAGCTGAGGCACACTCGGCGTTTTTCCGATCGTGGGGCAGGGGACGGCCTTGGCCGTGAAACCAAACGCCGGAATGGCGGTCGCACGATCTCAGCTTAACCATTTTGAAAACAAGGAGGCTTCATGCCTTTGAAGTTCGCGACACTGGGTGCACTTATGGCCGTTGCTCTGTTGGCCGGTTGCAGCACGACCTCCAGCGAGTCGGCAAAGGAATCTGCGGCGACCGAAGCAGGTCACAGCCGCTGTGAAGCAACGGCGGCGGAATTCGCCATCGGCAAGAAAGCTTCGCCAGAGTTGCTTGAGCAGGCGCGCGCCAAAGCCGGGGCGCAAAATGCCCGGTTCCTCAAGCCGAACGACATGATCACGCTCGAGTACCGCTCCGATCGCTTGAATCTGAATACCGACAACAACCTGGTGATCACTCGCGTCAACTGCGGCTGATTAGCGAAGGCTTTTGTTGCAGGCATAAAAAACCCCGTCACATGGACGGGGTTTTTTTAGTTCGCCGAGAAATTACTCTGCGCGAACCTGTGCAGCTTGCATACCCTTTTGGCCTTTCTCAGCCACGAAAGAGACGGTCTGGCCTTCTTTCAGGCTTTTGAAACCGTCGGATTCGATAGCTTTGAAGTGTACGAACAGGTCGTCACCGCCACCTTGAGGAGTGATGAAGCCGAAGCCTTTTTCATCGTTGAACCATTTAACGGTGCCGGTTTGGCGATTAGACATGGTGTATCTCCAAGAAACATATATTTTCAGTAGTACTGTGCTGCTCAGGCCAACTGGGCACACCCGGGTATCATAGTCGAAATGTTCGCTTTGGTAGCCCCCCGGACGTGCTGTTTGCCAATCAGTCGTGTTTTCTTTGCTGTCTGTTTTCGCTGAAAGCCCCGGTTTAAAAGGCTTTGCGCGGAAAGTAAAGACAATAAAAAAACCTGTAAAACCTGCATAAATCGTTCGAAAAGGCTCAAATTCAGCCCGTTTCAGGGGCGTTGAGCCGAGTCAGAAGATTTCTTCAATCACTTTTTCGCCGGTGGATTTGCCTTGCATTTGGCAATCTGACCCAGCGCTTTCTGCTGCAGTTCAGGGGTGGCCTTATTGTCCATCAGCGCTTGAATGTCTTTGGCTGGGTAGGACTTGATGGCATCAGCGCCGCAAGCGCAGTGCGATTTGGCCGCAGCTGCACCAATTTGCGGAGTCGCCGCCTGGGTGCACTGCGCCATGTATTTTTCACGCTCGCCCTTCGGCCAGTCGGCATGGGCGCTCAGCGGCAGCAGCATAACGATAGGGGCGACGACGGCGAACAGGGTATTCAGACGCATGCGAGGATGCTCCTTGTGGGTCAATGTCTTGTTATCTGAGGGCTGAAAGGCCGATCAAGTTCAGCACTCTGGCATAAAAACAGACGATTTGCCTTCTGATCAAACAGAGGCATAAGTGACCGCTCATCTGTGCTAGCATGCCGGGCTCAAGCGTTCTCAGGCGCCGGATGACCTTCAGTCCCGGCAGCGGACAGCGTGCGAATATTTCGATTTGAATCCCAGTCACTCTGGTTCGGTTTTCCGGTTGGCCGCAAGGCTCCTGCCGCTGTAAGGCAGGCGTTCGTCATTGAATGGCCTGGATCGGATCTTGTACTGGCTCATCCCAACCCACGTGACCTTTGGTAGGGGTCACCACTAGGAGAGGAGGCGCCATGCCAACTATTACTCTTCCCGACGGCAGTCAACGTTCATTCGATCACCCGGTTTCCGTAGCCGAGGTCGCCGCATCCATTGGTGCAGGCCTGGCCAAGGCCACACTCGCCGGCAAGGTCAATGGCCAACTGGTCGACGCCAGCGACATCATCAGCAGCGACGCGACCCTGCAAATCATCACGCCTAAGGATGAAGAGGGGCTGGAGATCATTCGCCACTCTTGCGCTCACCTGGTTGGCCACGCGGTCAAGCAGCTGTACCCGACTGCGAAGATGGTCATCGGGCCGGTCATCGATGAAGGCTTCTATTACGACATCGCCTTCGAACGCCCTTTCACTCCGGACGACATGGCCGCTATCGAACAGCGCATGCAGCAGCTGATCGAGAAAGATTACGACGTCATCAAGAAAGTCACTCCGCGCGCCGAAGTGATCGAAGTGTTCAAGGCTCGCGGCGAAGACTACAAGCTGCGTCTGGTCGAGGACATGCCGAACGAGCAGGCCATGGGCCTGTACTATCACGAAGAATACGTCGACATGTGCCGTGGCCCGCACGTGCCGAACACGCGCTTTCTGAAATCCTTCAAGCTGACCAAGCTGTCCGGTGCCTACTGGCGCGGCGACGCCAAGAACGAGCAATTGCAGCGCGTTTACGGCACTGCCTGGGCAGACAAGAAGCAGCTGGCGGCTTATATCCAGCGCATCGAAGAAGCTGAAAAGCGTGATCACCGCAAGATCGGCAAGCGTCTGGGCCTGTTCCACACCCAGGAAGAGTCTCCGGGTATGGTGTTCTGGCACCCGAACGGCTGGACTCTGTACCAGGTGCTCGAGCAGTACATGCGCAAAATCCAGCGCGACAATGGCTACCTCGAGATCAAGACCCCGCAAGTCGTTGACCGCAGCCTCTGGGAGAAATCCGGGCACTGGGCCAACTACGCCGACAACATGTTCACCACGCAGTCGGAAAACCGCGACTACGCGATCAAGCCGATGAACTGCCCATGCCACGTGCAGGTGTTCAACCAGGGCCTGAAGAGCTACCGCGAGCTGCCAATGCGTCTGGCCGAGTTCGGTGCCTGCCACCGTAACGAGCCGTCGGGCGCGCTGCACGGCATCATGCGTGTACGTGCGTTCACTCAGGACGATGCCCACATCTTCTGCACCGAAGAGCAGATGCAGGCCGAATCCGCTGCGTTCATCAAGCTGACCATGGATGTCTATCGCGATTTCGGCTTTACCGAAGTTGAGATGAAACTGTCCACTCGTCCGGAAAAACGCGTCGGCTCCGACGAACTGTGGGATCGCGCTGAAGCTGCATTGGCTGCAGCCCTTGATTCTGCGGGCCTGCCGTACGATCTGCAGCCGGGCGAGGGTGCCTTCTACGGTCCGAAGATCGAATTCTCGCTGAAAGATTGCCTCGGTCGTGTCTGGCAGTGTGGTACCTTGCAGCTCGATTTTAACCTGCCTGTCCGTTTGGGCGCTGAATACGTCTCAGAAGACAACAGCCGCAAACACCCTGTGATGTTGCACCGCGCGATCCTCGGTTCCTTCGAGCGTTTCGTCGGGATTCTGATCGAGCACTACGAAGGTGCGTTCCCTGCCTGGTTGGCGCCAACCCAGGCGGTGATCATGAATATCACTGATAAACAGGCAGATTTTGTTGCAGAAGTAGAAAAAACTCTCAACGAAAGCGGATTTCGTGCCAAGTCCGACTTGAGAAATGAAAAGATCGGCTTTAAAATCCGCGAGCATACTTTGCTCAAGGTTCCCTATCTTTTGGTTATCGGAGATAAGGAAGTCGAGATGCAGACTGTCGCTGTGCGTACTCGTGAAGGTGCTGACCTGGGCTCGATGCCCGTCGCCCAGTTCGCTGAGTTTCTCGCGCAAGCGGTTTCCCGGCGTGGTCGCCCAGATTCGGAGTAATTATTATTAAGCGTGAAATGAGACAAGATAAACGAGCTGCACCGAAAGCCCCGATCAACGAGAATATCTCGGCACGCGAGGTTCGGTTAATTGGCGCTGATGGCGAGCAGATTGGCATCGTCTCGATTGATGAAGCGCTTCGTATTGCTGAAGAAGCAAAGCTTGATCTGGTAGAAATCTCCGCAGACGCAGTCCCACCGGTTTGCCGCGTGATGGACTACGGCAAGTCGATCTTCGAAAAGAAGAAGCAGATTGCCGCGGCGAAGAAAAACCAGAAGCAGATTCAGGTAAAAGAAATCAAGTTTCGTCCAGGGACGGAGGAAGGGGATTACCAGGTAAAACTGCGCAACCTGGTACGTTTCCTGAGTGATGGGGACAGGGCCAAGGTATCCTTGCGATTCCGCGGCCGTGAGATGGCCCACCAGGAGCTGGGGATGGAACTCCTCAAGCGGGTTGAACAAGACCTGCTCGAGTACGGTTCGGTCGAACAGCATCCTAAGATGGAAGGACGCCAGCTGATCATGGTCATCGCCCCGAAAAAGAAGAAGTAATCAACAGGGCACGGCAGGCCTTCTGATTATGTTTATCAACTGAATGCGGAGTATCCGAACATGCCAAAAATGAAAACCAAAAGTGGTGCTGCTAAGCGGTTTCTGAAAACTGCTAACGGTATCAAGCACAAGCACGCTTTCAAGAGCCACATCCTGACTAAAATGTCGACCAAGCGTAAGCGTCAACTGCGCGGTAGCAGCTTGCTGCATCCGTCTGACGTGGCAAAAGTCGAGCGCATGCTGCGCCTTCGTTAATTTTAGTCAAGAATAGAGGAAGTAACTCATGGCTCGTGTAAAGCGTGGCGTCATTGCCCGTAAACGTCACAAAAAAATTCTGAAACTTGCTAAAGGCTACTACGGCGCACGCTCGCGCGTATTCCGTGTTGCCAAGCAAGCGGTAATCAAGGCAGGCCAATACGCCTACCGTGACCGTCGTCAGAAAAAACGTCAGTTCCGCGCTCTGTGGATCGCTCGTATCAACGCTGGTGCTCGTGTTAACGGTCTGTCCTACAGCCGTTTCATCGCTGGCCTGAAAAAAGCGTCCATCGAGATCGACCGTAAGGTTCTGGCTGATCTGGCAGTGAACGAAAAAGCGGCGTTTGCTGCGATTGTCGAGAAAGCTAAAGCCACCTTGGCTTAAGTACCCCCGACAGTCACCCGGCCTCACCTTTGTGGGGCTTGGTGTTAAACGTCATAAATAGGGGAAGAGCCTTCAAGCTCTTCCCCTATTTTGTATCTGGAGTCTGTACATGGAAAACCTGGATGCGCTGGTCTCTCAAGCACTAGAGGCTGTGCAAAGCGCTGAAGATATCAATGCCCTGGAGCAAATCCGGGTTCAATACCTTGGCAAGAAGGGCGAATTGACTCAGGTGATGAAGACCCTGGGAAATTTGCCGGCGGAAGAGCGTCCGCAAGTCGGCGCCCTGATCAACGTTGCCAAGGAACGTGTTACAGGCGTTCTCAATGCGCGCATGGCTCTATTTGAAGAAGCCGAACTGGCTGCCAAACTGTCCGCCGAATCCATTGACGTGACATTGCCGGGCCGTGGCCAGACCTCCGGTGGTCTGCATCCGGTGACCCGGACTCTGGAACGTGTAGAGCAGTTCTTCACCCGCATCGGCTACGGCATCGCCGAAGGCCCTGAGGTCGAAGACGACTATCACAACTTCGAAGCGCTCAACATCCCAGGCCATCACCCGGCCCGGTCGATGCATGACACCTTCTATTTCAATGCCAACATGTTGCTGCGCACCCATACCTCGCCGGTACAGGTCCGCACCATGGAGTCGAAGCAGCCGCCGATCCGCATCGTCTGCCCAGGCCGCGTGTATCGCAGCGACTCCGATATCACCCACTCGCCGATGTTCCACCAGGTCGAAGGTCTGCTGGTTGATCGCGACATCAATTTTGCCGATCTCAAAGGCACCATCGAAGAATTCCTGCGGGTCTTCTTCGAGAAAGAACTGGCCGTGCGTTTCCGTCCTTCCTACTTCCCGTTCACCGAGCCATCCGCTGAAGTCGATATGGAATGCGTGATGTGCAGCGGTAAAGGCTGCCGCGTCTGCAAGCAGACCGGCTGGCTGGAAGTGATGGGCTGCGGCATGGTTCACCCGAACGTGCTGCGCATGTCCGGCATCGATCCGGAAGAGTTCTCCGGTTTTGCTTTCGGCATGGGCGTCGAGCGTCTGGCCATGCTCCGTTACGGCGTGAACGACTTGCGTCTGTTCTTCGACAACGACTTGCGGTTCCTCGCGCAATTTCGCTAGTCGTAACGAATTCTTAGGAGAGCAGGATGAAATTCAGTGAACAATGGCTGCGTGGCTGGGTTAGCCCGCAGGTGAATCGCGACGAGCTGGTTGCTCGTCTGTCGATGGCGGGCCTTGAGGTCGATAGCGTGACCCTGGCCGCCGGTATATTCAGTGGCGTGGTGGTGGGCGAGGTGCTGAGCACCGAGCAGCACCCTGATGCCGACAAGTTGCGCGTTTGCCAGGTCAGCAATGGCGCGGAAACCTTCCAGGTCGTGTGCGGTGCGCCAAACGTGCGTCCGGGCCTGAAGATTCCGTTCGCCATGATCGGCGCCGAGCTGCCGGGCGACTTCAAGATCAAGAAAGCCAAGCTGCGGGGCGTCGAGTCCAACGGCATGCTCTGCTCGCAAGCCGAATTGCAGGTCGGTGAAGGCAATGATGGTCTGATGGAGCTGCCGGCCGATGCGCCGGTGGGCGAAGATTTCCGCGTGTATCTGGATCTGGAAGACGCCAGCATCGAGGTCGACCTGACCCCGAACCGTGGCGACTGCCTGTCCCTGGCCGGTCTGGCCCGTGAAGTCGGCGCGCTGTATGCCGCTCCGGTCACCCGTCCGGTGGTCATGGCCGTTCCTGCCTCGCACGACGAAGTGCGTTCGGTAGACGTGCTGGCACCAGCAGCATGCCCTCGTTACCTGGGGCGTGTTATCCGTAATGTCGATCTGTCCAGGCCAACGCCGCTGTGGATGGTGGAACGTCTGCGTCGCGCTGACGTGCGCAGCATCGACGCTGCCGTCGACATCACCAACTACGTGATGCTCGAGCTGGGCCAGCCGCTGCATGCCTTCGATCTTGCCGAAATCAACGGTGGCATTCGCGTGCGCATGGCGGAAGAGGGCGAGAAGCTGGTGCTGCTCGACGGTCAGGAAGTCAGTCTGCGCAGCGATACGCTGGTGATCGCCGACCACAGTCGCGCGCTGGCAATTGCCGGTGTGATGGGCGGCGAGCACAGCGGTGTGTCCGCGACCACTCGCGACGTCTTCCTCGAAAGCGCTTTCTTCGACCAGATCGCTGTCGCGGGCAAGGCTCGTTCCTACGGTCTGCACACCGATGCATCGCACCGCTACGAGCGCGGCGTCGACTGGCAACTGGCCCGTGAAGCCATGGAGCGCGCCACTGGCCTGCTGCTGGAAATCACTGGCGGCGAAGCCGGGCCGATCATAGAGACCGTCAGCGAGCAACATCTGCCGTCGATCGCACCGATCACTCTGCGCTCCCAGCGCATCACCCAGATGCTTGGTATGGAAATGGATTCGGTCCAGGTTGAGCGTTTGCTAGGTGGCCTGGGTCTGGGTATTACTTCCGACGGCGAAGGCCAGTGGCGCGTAGAAGTGCCAAGCCATCGCTTCGACATCAGTCTGGAAGTCGACCTGATTGAAGAACTGGCGCGTCTGTACGGCTACAACCGTCTGCCGGTTCGTTACCCGCAAGCGCGTCTGGCGCCACAAGCCAAAGCTGAAGCGCGAAGCGATCTGCCGGAACTGCGCCGCCTGCTGGTCGCGCGTGGTTATCAGGAAGCGATCACTTACAGCTTCATCGATCCGCGTCAGTTCGAATTGTTCAATCCGGGCGTCGAGCCGCTGTTGCTGGCCAATCCGATCTCTAATGACATGGCTGCCATGCGCTCGTCGCTGTGGCCGGGTCTGGTCAAAGCGCTGCAGCACAACCTCAACCGTCAGCAAGATCGCGTGCGTTTGTTCGAAAGTGGTCTGCGCTTCGTCGGTCAGCTCGAAGGCCTGAAGCAAGAGCCGATGTTGTCCGGCGTGGTTTGCGGCAGCCGTCTGCCGGAAGGCTGGGCGCAAGGTCGCGACGCGGTCGATTTCTTCGACGTCAAGGCTGACGTGGAAGCGGTGCTGGGCTTCGCCGGTGCACTCGATTCGTTCACCTTCGCTCCGGGCAAACACCCGGCATTGCACCCGGGTCAAACCGCGCGCATCGAGCGCGAAGGGCGTGAAGTCGGTTTCATCGGTGCCATTCACCCTGAATTATCGAAAGCACTGGGTCTGGATCGTCCAGTCTTCGTTTTCGAGCTGGTTCTGGCTGAAGTGGCACTGGGTAAAATGCCGAAATTCCATGAGTTGTCGCGCTTTCCTGAAGTGCGGCGTGACCTTGCACTGATTGCCCACAAAGGCGTCGCGTCCGCGGCTGTACTGGACGTAATCCGTGAAAATGCAGGCGAATGGCTCACAGATCTCAGGCTGTTTGACGTGTATCAGGGTAAAGGTATTGATCCTGATAGAAAAAGCCTTGCAGTTGGCTTGACCTGGCAGCATCCATCGCGCACTCTTAATGACGATGAGGTGAATTCGACGACGCAAAATATCCTCACCTCGCTCGAACAAAGGTTGAACGCCACGTTAAGGAAGTGACGTATGGGGGCTTTGACGAAAGCTGAGATGGCGGAACGTCTGTATGAAGAGCTGGGCCTGAACAAGCGGGAAGCCAAGGAATTGGTCGAACTGTTTTTCGAGGAAATCAGGCACGCTCTTGAAGACAACGAGCAGGTCAAATTGTCCGGTTTCGGCAATTTCGACCTTCGGGACAAACGCCAGCGGCCTGGCCGCAACCCGAAAACGGGGGAAGAAATCCCGATCACGGCTCGCCGTGTGGTCACCTTTCGTCCAGGGCAGAAGTTGAAGGCCCGAGTTGAGGCTTATGCTGGAACCAAGTCATAACGACGAACTACCCGTCATCCCGGGCAAACGCTACTTCACCATTGGTGAAGTCAGCGAGCTGTGTGCCGTAAAGCCACACGTGCTGCGCTACTGGGAGCAGGAGTTTCCTCAACTCAACCCCGTCAAACGCCGCGGAAACCGCCGGTATTATCAGCGCCAGGACGTGCTGATGATCCGGCAGATCCGCGCGCTCCTTTACGATCAGGGTTTCACCATCGGCGGCGCACGCTTGCGCTTGTCCGGCGATGAAGCCAAAGACGACACGACCCAATACAAGCAGATGATTCGGCAGATGATTGCCGAGTTGGAAGATGTACTGGTGGTGCTCAAGAAATAAAAAGCAGCGTTTGAATACTTCCAGTTTTCAAATGCTTGCGCTATATTCTTGAGCGTTCTTCGAGGTGAAGAACAATTGCAAAACCAGTCGGGGCGTAGCGCAGTCCGGTAGCGCACTAGCATGGGGTGCTAGGGGTCGAGTGTTCGAATCACTCCGTCCCGACCATATAATTCAATGACTTAGCCCAATCTGAAAAGATTGGGCTTTTTCATGCGCGGTGATTTTTCGAGTCTCTTTGCTCGGGGCGATTGATCGCCTGATTAAATCAGTGCGGCCCCGTTTAATCGTTTGCTCTTCAAAACCCCGCTTCCGCGGGTTTTTGCTGTTTGTGGAATGAGCATTTCCTCTCAGCTTCTTTCGCTCGCCGTTTTCTGCGCCGAATCGATGCAAAGCGAATAAAAAGTTTTCTGAAAGTCAGCCACCGCACTCTCCTGCTTCCTAGCGTCCGACTCCCGTGGCATGTCGTAGGCCTGCCCGATCAACGCTTTGTACAAATTGCCCACATACTCGCTTTCCTTTCCTGCATTGTCGGCCAGTTCCAGAACGGAAGAGAGGGGGACGCCTTCTTGCCTGGCTTTCATAATGGCTTTGGCCGAATTTTCGACTCGCTGGCACTCTTCCAGATATTCGCTGGGCAAGGGGGTACCGTGTGCTGCAAGGCTGAAAGTGAGGAGTGTTGCCGTTGTCGTCAGACACCGATTGAGCATGGCGCGCCATCCCTGATTTTTGGCCAGGAACATTAGCATTCATGGCGCAGCGCTACCATCTGTTCATTGGCCAAAACCAGGGGTTCACTGGCTGGGTTTTTTGACATCTGCGGAATCGCTCGAGGTGTTGGCATCCTTCTGTGTTTCGTGCGCCTCGGCTCCGGAATTTGATCCTGAGGCCTCTTCACCCTTCTTGTCTGCTTTGTCTTCTTTTGACTGGGATCCGCCCTGGTTTACGCCGGGCATCACAGTCGGAGGCGCTGAGGAGCCACCTGTTTGTTCTGTCGCAAGGGAAAACAGTGGGCAAAGCAACACCAGGCTTGCCAATCCGATTGCAGTCATTCGCTTGTTCATGATGTTGTCTTCCGAAGCGGGATGTACTGCATTGGAAGAGCTCGCAGGGCGAAGGTGCGGCGCATCTGACCAGTGGCATTCGGGTCAAGTCGGGTGGCTGGGCTTTATACATTTGAGCGATCTACGGCGCTAACTGGCTCCATTCAATTCCGAACCGGCCCAGGTACTTGCGCAAACGGTCCGCATCATTCGGTTGCGCTTTGGCCAGGCGCGAGATGCCAAACAAGCGGCGACCGGCATCTGACAAGCTGTCTGCTTGCCGGCAGACCTCAAGTACTGCCCGCAATTGCAGGCGGTCAAACAGATCCATGCTCTCTGCATCCCCCGGCAAGTCTTCTGAATTGCTTTGCGGCTGGGCCAAACCCCAGGCATAACGCAAGCGCTCAATCTCTTCCTGCACTTGCGCCTCATCAATCCTCCCGCTGTCCGCCAATGTCGCCATGCGTGTTATCGATGCAGACAGTTCGCGGAAATTGCCCAGCCACGCCGCTTCGCGAGAACTGGCGAATGCAAGATAGCGGCGGCGTGCCTCAAGGTTGAAGCGCACCAGTTGCCCATGCTCGCGGGCATGGCGCTGTAACTCGAAATCGATATTCGGCTCGATATCCTCGCGGCGGCCGGCGAGACCGGGAAGGTCGAACGTCCAGAGGTTGATGCGTGCGTACAAGTCTTCGCGAAACAAGCCTTCAGCGACTCGGCTGCGCAGGTCGCGGTGGGTGCCGGCGATGATCAGGAAGTCGCTCTCCACCTCTTTGTCCGAACCCAGTGGAAAGAAGCGTTTCTCTTCAACCGCTTTGAGCAGCATCGCCTGTTCGTCTGCGCCCAGTTCGCCGATCTCATCGAGAAACAGCATGCCGCCATCGGCAGCGCGCAGCAGGCCGTCGCGGGCATTCTGCGCGCCGGTGAAGGCGCCTTTGACATGGCCGAACAACGCCGACATTGCGCCATCGCCACGCAGGGTGGCGCAGTTCACCTCGACAAAACGCCCCTGCATCTGGTGGCGGTTGCGTTTGAGTTCGTAGATGCGTCGGGCGAGGAAGGATTTGCCGGCGCCGGTTGGGCCAATCAGCAGCATCGGCGCCTTCGAGCGCACGGCCACGCGCTCGATTTGTTCGATCGAGCGGTTGAAGGCGGCGTTGCGTGTGGCGATGCCGGACTTCAGGAACTCCAGGCCTTCGAGGCGCTTGTTGGCGAAGCGCGAAGCGATGCGATCGTAACGCGACAGGTCGAGATCGATCAGGGCATGAGTGCCGATGGCGTGATCGCTTTCGTTGCGCTTGGCCGGGGAGGTCTGGATCAGCCGCGCCGGCAGATAGCGCGCCTCGGTCAGCAGGAACCAGCAAATCTGCGCGACGTGGGTGCCGGTGGTGATGTGAACGAGGTAGTCCTCGCGCTCGGTGTCGAAATCGTAGGCGGTGGTGAAGTCGTGCAGCGCACCGTAGACCTCTTCGAAATCCCATGGGTTGCGCAACGACATCGGGTGCAAGCGCACCTCGGTCTCTGGCGAAACCTGCTGGATGTCGGCGCGCACCCGCTCGGCGAGGCTGACGTCGCGCGCGTCGATGCCGTGAATAAGTTCAAGCCGGTTGATCAGCACGTCTTGCTGCTGGCACAAGCCAACGCTGGGGCGCCAATGGCTCCAGCGATTGGCGCCTTTGCCGACGCGATCAAGGGTAGCGCCGATAAAGCCGATAGCGACGGTTTGCTTGTTTGGCATGTTTATCTCAGAAGATAAAAGACGATATTCAATGATAGTGATTCGGCGAGGGGTTTGTCGTCAGTTCATTCAACGAAAAGCCAAGTAATAAATAAAAACCATATAAATCAATAAGATAAAAATTCTATTCGAGAGAAATCAAAAACTGGCACAGCCGCTGCAATACCTATCGCAACGAACAGGACAACACAGCGGGACGCCAAGATGGCCAACTCAAATCTCTTCAACACGCAATCGAATCACCTGCCGGCCTGCGACACCTTGAATGCTTCCGGTGCCAGCGCTTATGCCTACAGCCCGAAGCACCAACTGGCGCAATTGGCAGTGACTGGTTGCCTGAACCAGACCTTTTACGCCTCCGCAGAAAGTCAGTTGGATCAAGTGCTGAAGCTGGTGGCTGAACTGGACAGTCGTTTCGTGGCGAAAGCCGCGATCTACGCTCGCAAGAAGGGTCACATGAAAGACATGCCGGCATTGTTGCTGGCGGCATTGACCGCTCAGCGTTCAAGTCTGGTGCCAGAGGTTTTCGAGCAAGTCATCGACAGCGGCAAGATGCTGCGCAATTTTGTACAGATCCTCCGTAGCGGTGCCACCGGGCGCAAATCCCTTGGCTCGCAACCCAAGCGTCTGGTGCAGAACTGGTTGAACAGCGCGACCGAGCGGCAACTGCTGCAAGCGTCGATCGGCAATCAACCGTCGTTGGCGGACGTGGTGAAGATGGTTCACCCGAAACCTGCCGAAGCGTGGCGCGAAGCGTTTTTCGCCTGGTTGATTGGCAAACCGGTAGACGCAAAGGCCTTGCCGGAGCTGACCCGCGATTTGCTGGCGTTTCGCAGCGGCGCGAGTGATGACGTGCCGGCGGTGCCGTTTCAGTTACTCGGCAACGAAACACTGAGCAAGGAGCAATGGGCCAATCAAGCCTGCAACATGGGTTGGCAGGGACTGCGCATCAACCTCAACACATTGGCGCGCCACGGTGCATTTGAAGTGCCCGGTTGCATCGAATATGTCGCGGCGCGGTTGGCCGATCCACAGGAAGTGGCGAAGGCGCGGGTGTATCCGTACCAGTTGTTGTCGGCTTATCGGATGATGGGCGAAAACACCCCGGCAGCGATCCGCGACGCCTTGCAGGAGGCGCTGGAGTTGTCGCTGGCCAACGTGCCCAGGCTTGAGGGCGCGGTGGTGGTTTGCCCGGATGTGTCGGGTTCGATGGGCAGCCCGGTGACCGGTTATCGCCCGGGTGCGACCTCGCAGGTGCGCTGCATCGACGTGGCGGCGCTGGTCGCCGCAGCGGTATTGCGCAAACAGCCAGCAGCCCGGGTGATGCCGTTCGAGATCAACGTGGTGGGTATCCAGCTCAACCCGCGTGACAGTGTGATCAGTAACGCCGAGAAGCTCGCGGGAATATTTGGCGGCGGCACCAACTGCTCGGCACCGCTGAAGAAATTGGCGGACAGCAAGGCCAGGGTCGATACGTTGATCATGGTCTCGGACAACGAATCGTGGATCGATTCGCAGCGTTACGGCGCCAGCGAGACGATGCGCCAATGGGAGCGGATCAAGAAGCTCAACCCACAGGCACGGCTGGTGTGCATCGACATCCAGCCAGGCCATGCAACACAGGCGGCGGATCGCGATGACATCTTGAATGTCGGCGGTTTCAGCGATGCGGTGTTCGACGTGATCGAGCAGTTCACCAGCGGCCAATACAGTGCGCAGCACTGGGTCGAGGCGATCGAAAGCGCGTCATGAATTGATTGATCACCGGTGCTGAATGCCGATGGGACTACATCCAAGACGTCTCATCAAGCCCTTGTCAGCGCCAGTGACGGCACGAATGCCTGATGGCTGTACATCTTAGGCCGGTTAAGTCCGGAGCGCGGCAACGCGCAACAGTCATCAACTTTTGTCGTGCCACTTTTTTGCAGTTATTGGCAGCGAATGCGACAGGCACTACATCGGAACGCGGGTTCGACTCCCGCCCCGGCGACGGGGGCTCAACTGGTAGAGCCACAGTGTCTGGGTTTTTGTCGCTGCAACTTACAGAACAACGCCGAATCATCGGCCAATGAATAAAGAATGAAGATATGAAAGAACACACTTACCAATTGCTCGAAGTTGCCAACGGCAAACCGATCAAACTCTGGACCGAAGGCGTGCCCGTGGAAAATGAGGCTCGCGAGCAGTTGATGAATACCGCGAAAATGCCGTTCATCTTCAAACATCTGGCGGTCATGCCCGACGTACACCTGGGCAAGGGCTCGACCATCGGCAGCGTGATCCCAACGGTCGGCGCAATCATTCCGGCGGCGGTGGGCGTCGACATCGGTTGCGGCATGATCGCCGCGCGCACGTCACTGACGGCTGCCGATCTGCCGGACAACCTGCACGGGCTGCGCAGCGCTATCGAGCAAGCGGTGCCCCATGGCCGCAGTTCGACCCGTTCGCGACGCGACAAAGGCGCCTGGGATGAAATCCCGCAGCAAGCCGATCAGGCCTGGGCGGGGTTGCAGCCACGGTTCAAGTTGATCACCGACAAGTACCCGAAACTGGCCAACACCAACAACCGTGGGCACCTCGGTACGCTCGGCAGCGGTAACCACTTCATCGAAGTGTGCCTGGATGAAGCCAACCGGGTCTGGTTCATGTTGCACAGTGGCTCGCGTGGCGTCGGCAATGCCATCGGTAACCTGTTCATCCAGATGGCTCAGGCGGATATGCGTCAGCACATCGCCAATCTGCCGGATCGTGACCTGGCCTATTTCGAAGAAGGCAGCCAGCACTTTGATGATTATGTGGAAGCGGTGGGTTGGGCGCAGGACTTCGCCAAACAGAACCGTGAGCTGATGATGCGCGCGGTGATTCAGGCGACACGGCAGATTATCCGCAAGCCATTCGACGTGGCGCTGGAAGCGGTCAACTGCCACCACAACTACGTGCAGAAAGAGCGGCATTTTGGTGAAGAGGTGCTGGTCACGCGCAAAGGTGCGGTGTCGGCGAAGAAGGGCGAGCTGGGGATCATTCCAGGTTCGATGGGCGCCAAGAGTTTCATCGTCCGTGGCCTGGGCAACGAAGAATCCTTCAGTTCCTGCAGCCACGGCGCCGGCCGCACCATGAGTCGGACCAAGGCCAAGAATACGTTCACTGTCGAGGATCAGATTCGCGCCACGGCCCATGTGGAGTGCCGCAAGGACGCGGCGGTAATCGACGAGATTCCGATGGCCTACAAGGACATCGACAAAGTCATGCACGCCCAGCGTGAGCTGGTGGAAGTGCTGCACACCTTGCGACAGGTGGTGTGCGTCAAAGGATAAAGGAAAGCAAATCATGGAATTCGAAGAGCGTCACCCGCTGTGCAGCACGATGCGCGCGCGGGTGTTGGCAGAGCTGGCGCGGATAGAGCGCGAGCGCAATGTCAGGGTGTTGTATGCCTGTGAGTCCGGCAGTCGGGCCTGGGGTTTTGCCTCGACCGACAGCGATTACGACGTACGCTTCGTGTATGTGGAGAAGCCCGAATGGTTCGTTCAGGTTGATACGCCGCGTGATGTGATCGAGCGTCCGCTGGACGATGAGCTCGACGTCAGTGGCTGGGAACTGCGCAAGACCCTCGGGTTGTTGCGCAAATCCAATCCGACCTTGCTGGAGTGGCTCGACTCGCCGCTGGTTTACCGCAGCGAAGCCACGCAGGTGGCACAACTGCGCGAACTCGCCGAAGCGTTCTACAGCCCGCCAGCGGCGCGCAATCACTATCTGTCAATGGCAAGGAAGAACTTTCGCGATTACCTGCAAGGCGAGACTGTGCGTTTGAAGAAGTACTTCTACGTGCTGCGACCGTTACTGGCAGTGCGCTGGATCGATCAGGGACGAGGCCGGCCACCGATGACGTTCGCCGACCTCCTGACCACGGTCGACGACCGCGCGTTGCTCGATGAAGTCGCCGAACTGCTCGCCCTTAAACGCAATGCCGACGAGAGCGCCTACGGGCCTCGTCGTCCGGCGTTGCACGGCTTCATCGCGGCCGATCTTGAGCGAGAAGTGCCCACATTACTCAGAACTCAGGAAGACTCGCGACGTCTGGATCGGTACCTCAGGGAAACCGTCGGTTTGTACGCGTAAGGAATGCAATGAAACAGGAAGTGATAGAACTGGACGGCGCCATCGGTGGCGGCCAGGTGTTGCGCAGTGCCTTGAGCCTGTCGATGGTGACAGGCCGGGCGTTTCGCATTAAACAGATTCGGGCCAGGCGCAGCCGTCCGGGACTGCTGCGCCAACACTTGACCGCAGTAATGGCGGCGGCCGAGGTCTGTGGTGCAACGGTCTGCGGTGCACATCTGGGCTCGCAAGCCTTGAGTTTTGAACCCGGCGCGATTCGCGCCGGCGATTACCAGTTCGCCATCGGCACGGCCGGCAGTTGCACGCTGGTGTTGCAGACATTGTTGCCAGCACTGCTACGGGCACCACAGGCGAGTCGGCTGCGGATTTCCGGTGGCACGCATAACCCGCTGGCGCCGCCGACCGATTTCCTCTCGCGCAGTTGGCTGCCGCTGCTGCGGCGTATGGGCGCCAACGTGGAGCTGGAATTGGTGCGCCATGGTTTTGTCCCGGCTGGCGGTGGCGAGATTGAGGTGAAAGTTCAGCCGGCGAACCTGACGCGACTCGACCTGTGTGACCGTGGCGAAGCGATTGCCCAAAGCGCGTCAGCGCTGACCGCCGGGCTGGCACCGACGGTTGCCGAACGTGAGTTGAGCCAGGTAGCCAAGCGTTTGAATCTGCTGCCTGCGGCGCTGCAACATGTCACGCTCGATCCGGCACGGGGGCCGGGCAATGTGTTGTTGCTGGAGTACGCATTCGAGTACGTCACCGAAGTGTTCAGCGCGTTTGGCCAAGTGTCCCTACGGGCAGAAAAAGTAGCCGATGCCGCGATCAATCAGGCCACCGACTGGTTGCGCAGTGGTGCTGCGGTGGCCGAGCACCTTGCCGATCAGTTGCTGTTGCCAATGGCGCTGGCCGGTGGTGGCTCGTTCACCACGCCGCGCATGACCGAGCATCTGCACAGCAATATCGCGGTAATAAAGTTGTTTTTACCGGTTCGCATTGATTGTCGGGAAGAGGGTACTGATCGTTTGCGCGTTGAGGTCAGCGCCAACTGATCGTCAGGCCGAGGGCGGTGGGATTTCATCAGGAAATCCCACCGCCCTTTTTTACATCCGTAAAAAACTCGTGAAAGGCGGCAAATTGCTGGCCCCCGGACGTTCGCTTCCCCGGCAAAATCGCCTTTTTTCAAAAGGTTAGGTGGGCTATATGCGGACGATTGTCATCACCGTTGCAACGCTTTCCCTGGCTGTCCTCGCCACCGGAGTGCAGGCGAAAGAATTAAGCAAAAGCCATCGCTTCGCCTGCACCTGGGGCTCGGATATCGCTGCCGGTGCCCAGCAATCGAAGCTGTCTGGCGTCTCGCTGTATGGCGCGCGCAAACAATTGCAGGTGCGACGATTCCAGCAACCGTGGATGCGCATGACCGCGATGGGAATTATCGAGCAAACCTACAACAGCACATCGAAGCTCAAGCCGGCGGCGGTCAAACAGACCTATTACGAACAATGCGTACGTCACGAATTGGCCCAGCGCTGAAGGAAAAAGCCCAACCTTAACCGGTTGGGCTTTTTCATGGCTGACGAAATCTCGGCGTCACTTATCGCTTTCGCAATTGACCATCCACGACACGCCAAAACGATCGACCAGCATGCCGAAACGTGCCGCCCAGAATGTCGCTTCCAGCGGCATCTCGATGCGTCCGTCCGTGGCCAATGCGTTGAACACGCGCTCGGCTTCGGCAATGCTGTCGACGTTCAGCGAAATCGAGCAGCCGCTCATGCCCTGAGTCGGGCGGTCGGGTGTGGTGTCCGAGGCCATGATCATCTGATCACCGACCTTCAGGCAGGTGTGAATGATCAGACTGTGGTGTTCTTTGGGCACGTGTTCGGCGGCGGGCGTTTCGCCGAACGTCATCATCGCTTCGAGCTTTCCTTGCAAGGCTTGCTCGTAAAAGGTGAAGGCCTCGCGGCAATCACCGTTGAAGATCAGGTACGGGTCGATTCTCATGTCTCTGCTCCCGGCAGTCAGGCGCGGAGCGTGGCGGTTGCTCGCCGGGTTCCGCGTTGGGCGGTTAAAACATTAGCAGAGGGTTGGACGCTGGAGAGGGCAGAGTCTCCCAGATGTTTTTGTTCTGAAAAACGCCCGACTTATCACGGTCATCCAGCGCGCTACTCAGTCGACAATAACGGGTTCGTCGTCGTCCCCCAGGCACACTGATAACTGCTGGCCGTCTTTGCTGAACGCGCAGTGGGGCAGCGATAGTTGCTTGCTGATGTAGGCAGGCACGCCGATAAAAACAATGGCTATCAGAATGGCCAACAGGGATCTGCCCAGCATTGCCCATCCGGATGCTGTGCGTGTTTTCTTCAGTTTCGAACGCAGAAACAAGCCAAGCCCGAGAAAAACTGCACCGATCAACATGGCGCTGCCGAGTTCGTGAGGGCTGATGCTGTAGATCCGTTGTTCCGCATCGTCTGGATAGTTGAGCTGCCACCAGCCGCCAATCAGCAAAGGCAGAAGCCCGGCAACGATGCAGGCATGGCACGATCCCGGCATACGCACCAACAAGGCCAGCAGCAATGCCACAGTGGCTGCGATCCAGCCGCTGGCGAACATTTGTCCGCCCATGCCACCCATGAAAGTGCCACCGACGTCGATCGGGGTGAGCAGATACCAGTCATAAAATGCGATGTGCGCCAGCAGCGACAAAACGGCCAGCCAGCAAATCGGGTAGTAACTCCATCGGGCATTGGAACGGGTCAACACACTGAGTCCTTTTCGTGTTGTCGGGAGGGGCGCCAGTATGCCGAGGAACGCTTGCCGTGTGAAATTCCGTGGTGGCGCTGGAGTACCATGACGCACCGTCATCGCCAGCAGAGTCCAATGCCCCATGCCTGATTTATCGCGTTTCACCTCCTTGTTCGACCAGGCGCAGCGAGCCTTGCGGTTGGTCTGGGGGACATCGCGTGGCTTGTTTCTGGGGCTGGTGCTGGCAACGTTGGTGGCCGGTTTGCTCCCTGCACTGGCGGCATGGTTGGGGCAACGGATTGTCGATGCAGTGGTGGCAGCGATGCAGTTGCACGCACAGCAAGGCAGTGCGCCGTTGTGGCCCGTGTTGCGTTATGTGTTGTTGGAGGCCGGGGTGTTGGCGCTGTTGTCCGGCACGCAACGGGCACTGTCGGTGCAGCAGTCGCTCCTGCGCGTGCAACTGGGGCAGAAGGTCAATACGCTGATTTTGCAGAAAGCGCAGACCCTGTCTCTGGTGCAGTTCGAGAACTCCGAGTTCTACGACAAACTGGTGCGTGTGCGTCGCGAGGCTTCGACGCGGCCACTGGCGCTGGTCATGAAGTCATTGGGCTTGATTCAAAACCTGATCATGCTGATCAGCTTTGGTGTGCTGCTGGTGCACTTTTCCCCTTGGGCGTTGGTGCTGTTAGTGGTCGGTGCGTTGCCGGTGTTCTTTGCCGAGGCGCATTTTTCCGGTGACGCCTTTCGGTTGTTTACCCGCCGCGCGCCGGAGAGTCGGCAGCAGAATTACATCGAAACCTTGCTGTCCCACGAAACGTATATCAAAGAGGTCAAGCTGTTCGGCTTTGCACCGCTGTTGCTGCAACGCTACCGCGACACCTTCGCCAGGCTGTATGCCGAAGACCGACGCCTGACACTGCGGCGCGATGGTTGGGGTTTCGGCCTCGGCCTGCTCGGTACCGCGGCTTTTTACGCGGCCTATGCCTGGGTGGTGATCGATGCTGTGCATGGTCAGATCAGCCTCGGCCAGATGACCATGTATCTGGTGCTGTTCAAGCAGGGTCAGAGCGCGGTCAGCAGCAGTCTGAGTGCGATCAGCGGCCTGTACGAAGATGGCCTCTACTTGACGAGTCTGTATGAATACCTGGCCGAACCGGTTCAGGTCGATACTGGCCACCTCACGGTTGGCGTCTGCCCCGGTGATGGTTTGCGTTTCGAAAACGTCGGGTTCCGTTATCCCGGTGCCAGCCGGCCAGCGCTGGAAAACATCGACCTGCAACTGCTGCCAGGCAAGAGCGTGGCGTTGGTCGGGGAGAACGGTTCAGGCAAGACCACGCTGATCAAACTGTTGACCCGGCTCTATCGCCCCGATCAAGGGCGCATCCTGCTCGACGGCAGCGATCTGCAGGATTGGCAGGAGACCGCGTTACGTCGGCGTATCGGCGTGATTTTTCAGGACTACATCCGCTACCAGTTCAGCGTCGGAGAAAACATTGGTGTCGGCGATACCCTGGCGTTCAACGACCGGCAGCGGTGGCAGGAGGCCGCTGCTCAAGGCATGGCGGCACCCTTCATTGAAGGACTCGACAAGGGCTATGCCACGCAGTTGGGACGCTGGTTCGCCGGTGGCCAGGAGTTATCGGGCGGGCAGTGGCAGAAGATTGCCTTGTCCCGCGCGTACATGCGCCGTGATGCCGACATTCTGATCCTCGATGAGCCGACTTCCGCCCTTGATCCGGCGGCCGAAGCGGCGGTGTTTGAGCATTTCAGTCAGCACAGCGAAGGCCGCATGACGTTGCTGATTTCCCACCGTTTTTCCAGCGTGCGCAATGCCGACCACATCATCGTGCTGCAACAAGGCCGGATTCTGGAGCAGGGCGGCCACGATCAATTGATCGCGGCTGCCGGGCATTACGCGCAATTGTTCGATTTGCAGGCTCGCGGCTACCGTTAAGTGTCCTGCCCGCTACGCCCGGTAGCCGGGCCGGCTATCCGAGGCGCTGGCTTGCTCTGCATCAGGCTGTCGAGCGCCTTGCGGTAACTCTGCCCGCCAAGCGCCATGCTGTTGTTATGCGTCGCGCCCGGGACCAGCAACAAACGCTTGGGTTGTTGCGCGGCGTTGAACAGCTGTTCGCTGAAGCGCGGCGGCACGAATGCGTCGGCCAAACCGTGGACCACCAGCAGCGGCATGTGGATATCAGCGATCTTGTCGATCGAATCGAATTTTTGCGACAGCAGCCAGCGTACCGGCAGCGAAGTGTCGGCCACGGACGCGGCGACATCCGCCAGCGTGGTGAAGGTGGACTCGATCACCAGTCCGCGCACCGGCAGTGCGGAATGATCGCGGGCGGCGGTTTGCCCGAGTTCCGCCGCCAGATCGATCGCTACGGCGCCACCGAGGGAATGCCCGTAGATCAGGCGTTTGGCCGGGTCTGGTTGCAGCAGCTTGAAGCGCTCCCACGCCACGCGCGCATCTTCGTAAACGCTGCTTTCTGACGGTAAATCACCTTTGCTCTGACCGAATCCGCGGTAGTCGATGGCCAGCACCGAATAGCCCGCGGCGCGCAGTTGCTCGATACGGAATAACTGCCCGGTGAGGTTCCAGCGCACGCCATGCAGATAGAGAATGGCCGGCGCATTGGCTTTTTCCGCCGGCCACCACCAGGCATGAATGTTTTCCCCGGCCTTGAAGCTTTTCGGTTGCAGGTCAAGTTCCTGCACGCTGCCGGGCAAGCCGTGATACCAGCCGGCAGTGCCCGGTTCGATGCGAAACAGCAGTTTGCGTTCGGTGTGTTCGAGCACGGCACAACTGGTCGGCACGCCGATAATCAGCGCGGCCATGCAGGCGAACGCCAAACGGCGGCGGCGCAGACGCGTCATGAAGGACAGGAACATTAACCGTTTCACCCAGGCGCAGACAAAGAAGGCTTTTTACCAGATGCCTCGGTCTGCGCGTGAGTTTTTCGACCACTGCCCCGGTGCAACGATTACCAAATGCTGCAAAGGCTCATACGACCTGCAACACGATTTTGCCGATATGGTCGCCAGCCTCCATGTGCGCGTGAGCCTGGGCGGCGTCGGCGAGAGGGAAGACCTTGTCGATCATCGGCAGGCAGCGCCCGGCAGTGAGCGCCGGCCATACGTGTTCACGCAGTTGATCGGCGATCGCGGCTTTTTCGGCAGCGGTGCGGGCGCGCAACAGGGAGCCGGTGATCACTGCGCGTTTAGCCATCATGGCCAGCAGATCAAAATCGTTGGCCCGCGCGCCGCCGAGGAAGCCGAGCATGACCAGACGGCCATCCATCGCCAGGGCGCTGACGTTATCGTTGAGGTACGAGCCGCCCATGATGTCGAGGATGACATTGACGCCCTGGCCTGCGGTTTTATCGGCGATCGCCTCAGCAAAGTTCTCAACACGATAATTAATCGCTTGACCACCCAAATCGCGAATCGCTGCGCATTTGTCCGGGCTGCCGGCGGTGGCAAACGCTTCTATACCGAACTCTCGGCACAGCATCAGTGCGGTGGTGCCGATGCCGCTGGTGCCACCGTGAATCAACGCGCGCTGACCACGGCTGGCGCCACCGAGGCCGAACAGGTTGGCCCACACGGTAAAGAAGGTTTCCGGAATCGCGGCGGCGTGGACCCAGTCCAGACCGTCGGGAATCGGCAAGGTCTGGCCGGCCGGGACGGCGCAGTATTCGGCATAACCGCCGCCGTTGGTCAGCGCGCAGACTTTGTCGCCCACCGCGAACTGACTGACCCCGGCGCCCAGTGCCACGATTTCGCCGGCGACCTCCAGCCCGGGGATCGGGTTCATGCCGGGCTTCATCGGATATTTGCCGGCACGCTGCAAGGCGTCCGGCCGGTTGATGCCGGCGGCTTGGACGCGGATCAGTACCTCGCCTTGTGCGGCGACCGGAAGCGCCACGCGTTTGGGTTGCAAGACGTCGGGGCCACCGGGTTCGGTGATTTCGATACGGGTCATTTCGCTCGGCAGGGACATACGGGTTCCTCTGATTTCAGGTTGTGTAAGTGGGAGCGTGCGGCGCAAGCAATGATTCCCTTCAATTTGCGCAGCAGCGCGGTTCGTCAGGGACAGGCAGCCATTTCATGGCTTGCTCCAGCAGCAGCGCCACGACGATCGCGCCAGCGGCGATGACGAACAACAATGCGTGCTGACCGCCGCTGGCATTGAACAGCGCTGAATAGGCAAACCCGGCCAGCGCCTGAAAGGTCGCGAACGACACCGTGGCACGACTCCAGGCGATTTGCTGGCGATGGTGCTCCGGCACCAGCTCATGCACCCGAGCCAGGGCGAGCGGCACGATGCCGGGCGGAAATGAACCGAGAATTACCGCGAGCAGCGCCAGGGCCAGCAACGAGTGGGACATCGCCAGCAAGCCAAGGGCAATTGCCTGCACCACCAGCACCAGGCGAATACCGGACCGCGCGCCAAGTTGATCGGCAAGAAAGCCGTAACTCACCGGGCCGACAATCGCGCCCAAACCATACATCACCCAGATCAGCGCGCCGACATGCGCCCCGGCGCCGAGTCCACGCGCCACGTAATCCACCAGAAACACCATCGCAGGAACCAGGCCAGCGGCCATGAAGGCGTATTGGGCGAACAGTAAATACACACCGCGCGGCGTCGCTTCAGCAGGCACCTGTTTAGGCGCAGCCTGCGGGTGTGGGAAATCAGACGGCCAACCGAACCAGCTCAGCGTCGTCAGCAACAAGGCCAAAGCCCCCAGGCCCAACCATGTCGCTTGCAGACCGAGGCTCAGAAGCGGTGGCACCAGTGTGCCCGAACCGGCAATGCCGAGACCGATGCCGAGAAAGATTGCGCCACTGGCCAGACCTTTACGCGCCGCCGGGACATGCGGCAATACCGTCGCGGCCACCAGCACCATGATCGCGCCACCGGCAATTCCCGACAGCAGCCGCCAGCCAAAGAACCAGCTCACCGACAACGGAAACGCGCAGGCAAAAAACGCCGCTGTGACCACCAGCATCATCAGCCGCAAGGCATTTTTATTGCCGAGCTGGCGTGCTGTCGGCCGGCCGAGCAGGGCGCCGATCAGATAGCCCACCAGATTGGCGGCGCCGAGGTAGACCACATCATTGGCGCTGAACCACTGCGCCTCAATCAGCGAAGGGATCAATGGGGTGTAAGCGAAACGCGCCAGCCCGATGCTGACCAGGCTGGCGCAGAGGCCGGCGAAGATCGGCAGCCAGATACCGGTGGATGTTGATGTACGCATGATAGCGATCTCGCAGAAGGTTTATGGCGCCCAGCATATCGGCTATCGTTGCTGCGTTAATGCAGCGATTAAGCGGCGCTTTGATGCGAATTTGCATCACAAGGGAGGCAGCATGAATTGGGATGACGCACGGGTGTTTTTAGCCGTTTGCCGCGAGTCGACGCTGCGCGGCGCAGCACGGGTTTTAGGGGTGGATCAGGCCACCGTCGGGCGACGGATCACAGCGCTGGAAAAGTCCCTGAGCGCAACATTGTTCCTGCGCACCTCCGACGGCTACGCGTTGACCGCTGTCGGTGAGGCGGCGCTCAAGAGTGTGGAGAAAATGGAGCATTCGGCACTGGAGCTGGAGCGGCAGATCCAGGGCCTTGATGATCGCCTGACCGGCACGGTGCGCGTCAGTACCACCGATTCGCTGGCCATCGACTTTTTGATCCCGGCCATCGCTCGTTTGCACGAACAGCACCCGGACGTACGAGTGCAACTGGATGCGTCCACGCAGATCCTCAGCCTGGCCAAGCGCGAGGCGGATATCGCCGTGCGCAACACGCGTCCGGACAACCCTGACCTGATCGCCCGGCGCATTGCCCGATGGCCGGTGGGGCTTTTTGCTTCCCAAGCTTATATCGATGCTAATGGCGCGCCGCAGCCCGACACGGCATTCGAGGGGCATGATCTGGTGGTCTATCAACCGTATTTGCAAAGCAAAAAGGACCTGACGCTGGTATCGGAGCCGTTGAGTCGCGGCCGCATCGTTGCCAGCCTCAGTTCCAGCCTGCTGGTGCGCCGTTCGATTGCAGCAGGGCTGGGTGTGGGAGAAATCCCGGTGTACATGGGCGAGCGCGATGGTCTGGTCAGGCTCTGGCCGGATCGCACTCGACCCCTACCTTACGACGTGTGGTTAGTGACCCACGCGGACCTGCGGCATACCGCGCGGGTGAGGGCGGTGATCGAGCAGATTGTCGACGTGTTCGCATCGGAGAATGACTAGGCAGACATTCTTTTTGCAGGGCTACAACCTCTGACGAAACGGCCTACACCAGAGGCAGAATCTCCCGGCTTGTCGGCATACTTGATGGGGCCTATTGTTTTCGTCAGCTCGGTGAAGGACGTCAGGTTTTCACTGATGTTAATACCAGGGACGGTAGGGGCAGAGCCAGGAAGGTGTCGAGTTGAAAACCACGGAATTCAGTCAAAATCCAGTCAGTGATCTGTCGAGTAAAAGTCGGAATGCCAAAGCCATGAACGCTATAAGTCGTGAAGAGTTCAATGCCAGGATCGAAACCATCGAGACCAGGATGGACGCTCGGGTCGAGGGTGTGTCGGCGAGAATCGATGCTTACCTGTTGACTCAGGCGGAGAGGGATAAACGATACGATCTGATGTGGGACGGTGTACAACGAATGGCCGAAGAATCAAAAGAAGCCATCAAACATGCCTCGACAATAAAGGCGCATTACTGGGCGACGACCGCCGTCCATTTTCTCGGAATGATCACCGTCGTCGTGGGGGCGCACTTCGCCAATCAAGCAGCGGTGTTAACCACTTTGCAGACGACACTCGCTGCAATCCAGATAGGCAAGGATATAAGCGCGCCAAGGCCGGCCTCGCCACAAGCGCCCGAATATCCACAATAGAAAACGGCCTTCAAGGAAGGCCGTTTTCGTAAGCATTGAAACACCGCGTCATGGCATCTCTGGCAACTCCTGCGGCCGCAAGTCGAACACCAGCACCTCGGCATCGACCCCGTTGCTCAAGGTCAGCAGCTGTTCCTCGCGAACCCGCACGCCGTCACCTTCCTGCAATGGTTGGCCATTGAGTTCAACACTGCCGCGTGCAACGTGCACATAGGCGTAGCGGTTGGCCGGCAGTTGCAGTGTCGCGCTTTCCTTGCCGTCGAACAGCCCGGCGAAGACGCGCGCATCCTGGCGCACTTTCAGCGAACCGTCGTTGCCGTCCGGCGAAATGATCAATTGCAGACGACCGCGTTTTTTCCCGGCGCTGAAATGCTCCTGTTGATAGCGCGGTTTGGCACCGCTGACATCCGGCACGATCCAGATCTGCAGGAAGTGCACCGGCTTGGTCGCCGAATGGTTGAACTCGCTGTGCGCTACGCCGCTGCCGGCGCTCATCAACTGCACATCGCCCGGGCGAATGACCGAACCGGTGCCTAGCGTGTCCTTGTGTTCCAGTGCGCCTTCCAGCACGTAGGAAAAAATCTCCATGTCGCGATGCGGGTGCTGGCCGAAGCCTTTACCGGCGGCAACGCGGTCGTCGTTAATGACCAGCAGGTCGGAAAAACCCTGCTCACGAGGGTTGCGATAGCTGGCGAAGGAAAAGGTGTGAAAGGACTTCAACCAGCCATGATTGGCGAGGCCGCGATCGGAGGCTTTGCGAAGGGTCAGCATGAGGAAATCTCCTTGCGGGACGTGAATTCGTCCGAGTGAGGAGAAGGTTACTGTTTACTGGATTACGCAATAAGTAGATGAGAACTGAAAGACTGTCCCTTTCAGGTTGACAGTTTTGCGATAGCCTTCACACAAAACTTTTGCGCTCAAACGGCTGCAGTTGGCCATAATGTCTCGTCTGTATCCTGTCTTCCTGATTTAAGTGATGTCTTCCCATGAAAACCGTGGCTATGGTGTTGTTTCCCGACTTTCTGCTGCTCGACATAGCCGGGCCATTGGAGGTTTTTTCGGTTGCCAATCGCTACCTGAAACCCGATGCGCATTATCAATTGATCACGCTGGGTATTGAGGCAGGACCGCTTCGGGCTTCCAACGGCGTGTACGTGCAGGCCGACCGGACTATCGAAGACGACACCGAAGCCTATGATCTGCTGTTGGTGCCGGGAGGCCCCGGTGCCTATAACCAACAGTTTCCGTCGTTGTTCGCTTGGCTCAAAGACGCCGTCCAGCGCGTCGAGTACTACGGATCCATCTGCACCGGCGCCTTTGTGCTGGGACATGCCGGGTTGCTTGACGGTTACCAGGTAACCACGCACTGGAACTACACCGAGCGCCTGATCAAGAGATTCCCGAAAGCCCATGTCACGACCGATCAGATTTATGTCGAGGATCGCAACCTGATCACCTCGGGAGGCGTTACGGCGGGGATCGACATGGCGCTGGCGGTGGTCGCCCGCGATCACGGTAAGAAGCTCGCCCAGGATGTTGCCAAAGTCCTGCTGGTGGTGATGAAGCGGCAGGGCGGGCAGGCGCAGTTCAGTCCACTGATGGCTGCGGTGGCACCGCAGGAAACGCCGATCACCCGTGCGCAGAGCTACGTGCTGGAGCATCTCGACGAAGCCTTCACGGTTGAACGCATGGCGGCGATTGCCAATATGAGTGCGCGGCACTTCGCGCGAGTGTTCACCCGCGACATCCACATGACGCCGATGGAGTTTCTGCAGAGTGCACGCATCGACTGCGCGCGAAACCTGCTGGAAACCAGTGATCTGCCGCTTAAAACCGTGGCTTACAAAAGTGGATTCGGCAGTGTGCGGCATATGCGTTCGCTGTTCGTTGAAAAGCTCGGCCTGACCCCCGTGCAATACCGCGAACAGTTCAGCTAGAGCGTGGGTGTCCGTCTGGCGCACCCGTATGTCCGTGCTGCGCCTCGTGTAGCGGTTGTCGCGTCATCTGAGCCTGCCAAGATAGTTGGCATGGATAGCCTCATCGATTTGAACACGGCGTCAGTGCTGCATTTCGGCCCTTACGCCTTCCACCTGCGCCAACGGCTGATACTCGACGGAGATCGGCCCTTGCGCATGGGCGGGCGTGCGCTGGACATTTTGCAGGTGCTGCTCGAGCGAGCCGGGCGAGTGGTCAGCAAGGAGCAATTGATCGCCCTGGTGTGGCCGACGTCGGTGGTTGAGGAGATCAACTTGCGCGTGCACATCGCCGCACTCCGGCGCGCTTTGGGCGACGGCGAAAACGGTCAGCGCTACATCGTTAACGTGCCGCAATGCGGTTACAGCTTTATCGCCCCGGTGCGCTGCGACAGGATCGCGCACGTGGTCTTCGAGGGCTTGCAACCCCTTCAACATAATTTGCCGGCGCGATTGACCCCGGTCGCCGGACGCGACGCGCTGGTCGGCGGGCTGGTGCGGCAAATGCCGTTGTGTCGGCTGATGACCGTCACGGGCGCGGCCGGGGTGGGTAAATCCACTGTCGCGTTGCGGGTCGCAGAACTGCTGCTGCAGTACTACAGAGACGGCGTGTGGCAGATCGATCTGAGCTTGATCGACGATGACACACCGCTGCTCGATCAGGTGCTGCGCACCTTCGCAAGCGATTTGCCCGGTTTGGCGAGGCGCCATGCGTTGCTGCTACTGGATAACTGTGACCACCGTCGCGACGCTTGCAGAGCAGCCATCGAAAGGTTGCTCGACGCCGCTCCTCGGCTGTCGATTCTCGCCACCAGCCGCGAGGCCCTGGACGTCAGTCCGGAAACCCTTCAGTACGTGCCACCGCTGACACTGCCGAAACGCTCGGCAGGCGCTTGCATCATTGAAGCCATGGGGCATTCTGCGGTGCAGTTGTTTGTCAGTCGTGCGCGGGCGCGACAGCACGATTTCCGCTTGCGCGAGCAGGATGTCAAAACCGTCCTGGAGATCTGCCGCCAACTCGACGGTTTACCGCTGGCGATCGAACTGGCGACGGCGCAGATCGACGCGCTGGCGTTGGTAGGCCTGCAGGCGCAAATGGCCAATGGTCTGCACGTGCTCAGCCATGGCCGGCGCACCGCTGTGGCGCGGCACCAATCGATGCAGGCAGCACTCGACTGGAGCTATCAACGCTTGAGCGAGCAGGAACAACGCGCGCTGCAGCGCTTATCCGTGTTCAAAATGGCGTTCACCCTGGAGGCGGCGCTGGCGGTGATCAGTTGTCCGCAGCTGACTTCGTCACGGCTTGCCGCGATCATTGAAGGCCTGGCGCGCAAGTCACTGTTGGTGCTGGAGCGGGGCGGCAGTGCCGGCCGATACCGCATGCTCAACACCACTCGCAGCCATGCCCGCGAGCAACTTGAGCGTAGCGGTGAAGGGATTGATCTTGAGCGTCGGCATAAGCATTACATCGACCGGATTCGCCCGGCCTCAGGCGTGCACGTGCTCGCGTAACGCGTCGATCAGCAGGCGCACCTTGCGCAAGTCCGGAGTTGCATAGCCCTCGGTGAAGCGCTGATAGATCGGTGTGAGCAAATCCAGCGCCTCGCGGCAGCGCGATGTGCGCTGCCAGAGTTGCGCAAGTGATGTGGCGCTGCGCAGTTCCCAGGCGAGCGCGCCTTGGGTACGAGCGATGGTCAGGGATTGTTGCAGGCGTGCTTCGGCTTCCTTGAGGGTCTCATCGCGAGCCTGCTCGCGAAGAGGCCCGCCCAGACAAACCGTCTCACTATTCAGTAGCGTGTCCGCCCGAGCGCGCAGAATCTCCGCCGTGCTCCATCCCGCCTCACCACTCAGCGCTCGCTCAAACAGGGCGTCATCCACAAAACGGCCATCGAGCGTCACCATGATTTCCCGAATCAGCCCGCTGCTGTCCTCCGGCACGGGCGTACGGGTTGGCACATCGATCACCTGCGCATAGTGCCGCGCCCAGTTGTTGAACAGCAGCACCGAATGCTTCTGCGATTGCTCCAGTAACAGTTGCAGCAGCGCCCGGGCGTTCTGCTGATCGCCGTTGTAATGAGCGATCGGACAACTGGCCAGCGCCAGGGTGTAGCAAATCGAGGTGCCATGGTTGATCTGCACGGCAATGTCCAGTGCCAGCCGCGCCGTCTGCCACGCTTGTTCCGGCAATCCCTGCACCCACAGCACCCGTGCCATTATCGTCAGCGACGCGACACTCTGATCGTATTGCACGCCAAAACCGTGGGTGAAGCGGTTGACGTGACCGCTGTGCGCCATGCGCTGCAGCACCTGTTCGGCATGCATGCGTGCCTGCGGCTGGTCGCCGGCATAGTGCAGGGCCAGGACCCGTAAACGGTGGGTGCTCAGTGACAACTGTGGGTCACCGTGCAGACCGAGGCGGTCGAACAGCTCGCTCTGGGCCAGCGCCATGCGGTAGTGCCCACAACTGAGGTTGACCGCCATGTGTCCGGACACCGCGCGCAATTGCCCGGCGACGTCGTCGTGTGCCTGAGCCAGCTGGCGAGCCTCGTCGAACGCTTGAATGGTTTCCGGGGTGCCTCCCCACGTGTGATAGCAGGCACTGCCGAGGGCCAGTTTCAGGGCGATTTTCAGGCGCGGGCAAGGCTCTTTGAGTTCGTCGAACAGGCTCAGCGCTCGCCGCACATAACCGCCGTACTCTTTGAGCAACGACAGTTCTTGCCACAAAGGTGCCGACGCGGCCGCCAGGCGAATCCCCAAGCCACCCGAGACGACCCCTTTCAAGCTCCAGTCCAGCGCCGCACGCAGATCTTCCAGGGCACGGCCATAGCGCTCGATCCACAACGCCGTCGGGGTCATTTCCCAATCGCTTTGCGCCTGCTGCATCAAGGCCAGGCAGCGTTCGGCATGCCGTTCGCGGGTTTCCTCGCATTCGCCGGCGTGCTCAAGTTTTTCCAGGGCGTAACGACGGGTTGTGTCGAGCAGGCGATAGAACACCTCTTCGTCACCGACCTCGACGCTGAGCAAAGACTTGGCCACCAGTTGGGTGATCGACACAAACACCACGCCGGGGTCGATCTGTTGGCCGACGATCACCGCCGCCGCTGACTCCAGAGTAAAACCACCGCAAAACACCCCCAGGCGGCGCAGGCAGGTTTGCTCACAACGATCGAGCAGGTTGAAACTCCAGTCCAGCGTGGCGCGCAAGGTGAGGTGGCGCTCAAGACTGTTTTGATTACCCGCCGTCAGCGGTGGCAAACGACCCTGCAATTGGCTGAGCAAACCCTCCAGGCCCAGTTCGGCGACCTGAGCGGCTGCCAGTTCCAGCGCCAGGGGAATACCGTCGAGTCGGTGGCAGATCTCGATCGCTTGCGGCAACTGCGCGTCGCTCAGTTCGAAGCTTTCCTGCACGGCCGTGGCGCGTTCGATGAACAGTTGCAGCGCCGAATAATCGAGCACCTGCTGACGATTCAATGTCGCGCTCATCGACGGATATACAAGGGAGTCCAGGCGCTGCACAAATTCGCCTTCGGCCCGCAGACTCTCGCGGCTGGTGGCGAGGATATGCACCTTCGGCGCCCCGCGCAGAATGCTTTCGCTGAGCGCCGCAACGGCATCGATCAGGTGCTCGCAGTTGTCGAGCAGCAACAGCATCTGCCGCTGTTGCAGGCCATTGACCAGCGCCGTCAGCGGATCGCCGTCGAGGAGAGCCAGATCGAGCTGGGTGGCCAGGTGCGAGCAAATCAGTCGGGGATCGTTCAGCGGTGCCAGATCCACCAGTCGAATGCCATCGCGGTAATGTCCGATCAGTTGCTCGGCCACGCGCAAGGCCACCGTGGTCTTGCCGATTCCGCCGGGGCCGACCAGGGTAATGCAGCGTTGGCGCGGCAACTGCGTCATCAGGCTATCGACGAGCGCCTGGCGGCCGATCATGCGCGTGCGCCGCAAGGGCAAATTGTGCCGGCCGCCAGCTTCGCCCACAGGACGTTTCTCCATGGATTGCGGTAAAACCGGGGCGACGAAACTGTAACCCCGTTGCGCCACGGTGATGATGTAACGCTGGCCGGCCTGACCGTCACCGAGGGCTTTGCGCAGCGCCGCCATGTGCACCCGCAGGTTGATGTCCTCGACCACGCTGTCCGGCCAGACCCCGGCCATCAATTGCTGTTTGCTCACCACTTCGCCGGCATGGGCCAGCAGAATCAGGAGGATGTCCATCGCCCGTCGGCCCAGGCGCAACGGCTGCTCGCCTTCGAGCACCAGGCGTTGCCCGGGATGAATCCGATAGGGGCCAAAACCGAGGGCCTGATTCGGGGAAAGACTCAACAGCTCACTCCTGCGGTGCTGCGGCGGACAGAACGGAGTAGGGCCGGGCGCGTGCGCAGCCTCTAATCCGGGGTGTCCGGGCATAATCCTCAGGTTTGAGCGTCAGTGCAACGGGGGCCGCGTTCAAACACGGGCTGTGTACGGTGAGCTTTGGGTTCACGCATGATCTGGCAGCGCCAGGCAAACGGATTGATGCCCTCGCTGCGGGTGAACATGTGGCAGAAATGCGCCTGATCACAGAACCCGCATTCCAGGCTGATTTGCGTCAGGCTCAGGTCGGTGTGCTGGATCAGCAGCTTGGCCCGCGCCAGACGCTGGGTGCGAATCCAGTCCTGCGGCGACAACCCGGTGCTGCATTTGAAGGCGCGGGAAAAGTGACTGCGCGACAGCGAGCAGGCGCGGGCCAGTTCGGTCACTTCCAGGCTTTCGCCCAGGCGTTCGAGGATCAGTTGTTTGACCTGCCGTTCGCGTTGCGGACTGAGTCCGCCGACCCCGGTCTTGCGTGGTTCGTTGGCAGGGGCGAGGGCGACGCTGTGCTGTAAGTGAGCCATGGCCAATGTCCGTGTCGATGGGGAATGCACGCTCGGCGCATCCCCTCAGGTCAAAAAAACAACGCTGCGCAGAGGGTTTCATTGTTGGGCGATAGCGCCAGGCTGACGAGTTAATCGTTGTTAATTCCCGCGTATTGATCTGAACTCAGCACATCCCTGCAAGTCTGCGCGCCGCGGTTTGCGGCACGATGACAGCAAGCGTGGCGAGCCGATGGGGGCGCCGCAATCGGCAGATCCAAGGGGAATCAGATGAAAAGTATGTTCAACACAGCGGCGGCGTTGACGTTCGCGCTGGTCACTTCCAGCGCCATGGCGCAGGCACCCCAGCAGGGCACGCAGGCACCGGGTTATTTCCGCCTGGCGTTGGGCGATTACGAGGTCACCGCGTTGTTCGATGGTTACAACGACCTGTCGCCGAAGCTGTTGCAGGGCATGAGTCAGGCGCAGATTCGCGCGCTGCTGGCACGCCGTTCGATTGAAACCCCGGGGGTTCAAACGGCGTTCAATGCATTTCTGGTCAATACCGGCAAGCAACTGATTCTGGTCGACAGCGGTGCGGGGCAATGCATTGGTGAAACCGCCGGGCAGCTCCTGGCGAACATGCGGGCGGCCGGCTACCAGCCAGAGCAGGTCGATACGATCCTGCTGACGCACCTGCACCTCGATCATGTCTGTGGTCTGGTCGATGCACACAAGCAAGCGTTGTTCACCAATGCCACGGTGTACGCCGCCAAGGCAGAAGCGGATTACTGGCTCGATCCGGCCGCGCTGGCCAAAGCGCCGGCTGGCGCCAAGGAGTTTTTCAAGATCGCCCAGGACTCCACCGCGGCCTACGTCGCCGCCGGGCGCTTCAAGACCTTCGCCGCGGGCCAGTCGCCGTTGCCGGGTTTAGTCGAAGCGTCACTCGAAGCCGGCCATACGCCGGGCAGCACCACCTACCGCTTCACCTCGCAGAATCAGAGCATCGTCTTCATGGGCGATCTGGTGCATAACCTGGCTGTGCAGTTTGAGCATCCGGAAGTGTCTATCGGCTTTGACGTCAACAGCGCGCAAGCGATCAACGCTCGTCAGGCGGTCTTCAGTGCGGCGGTCGCCAGCAAGACGTGGGTGACGGCGGCGCACTTGCCGTTCCCGGGGATCGGTCACATCACCGCACAGGGTAAACATTTCCAGTGGGTGCCCGTGGAATTTGGCCCGTACAAGCGCGCGGCCAAAGTGCCGTTAATCGAGTAAAGTGCGCAGCGCCCACCCGCAAAAGCAGCTGACACCGAAAAGGAAAACATGCCCATGAACCGTAACGATCTGCGTCGCGTCGACATGAACCTGCTGGTGATTTTCGAAGCACTGATGTTCGAAAAAAACCTGACCCGCGTCGCCGAAAAACTGTTCATGGGGCAACCGGCCGTCAGCGCCGCGTTGGGGCGGCTGCGCGATCTGTTCGACGATCCATTACTGCTGCGCAACGGTCGCGGCATGGAACCGACCGCGCGGGCGCTGGCGATTCTCAAGGAGCTGCAGCCGGCGATGGATGTTATCTCCGGTGCGGTCAGCCGGGCCAAGGAGTTCGAACCGGCGAGCAGTTGCGACGTGTTTCGCATCGGCCTGTCGGACGACGCCGAATTCGGTCTGTTTCCGCCGTTGCTGCGTCAGCTTCAGCAAGAGGCGCCGGGAATTGTCGTGGTGGTGCGCCGCGCCAATTATCTGCTGATGCCGACGCTGCTGGCGTCCGGGGAAATCTCGGTGGGCGTCAGCTACACCACCGATCTGCCGGCCAACGCCAAGCGCAAGACCTTGCGCGACATTCCCTGCAAGGTTTTGCGCGGCGACGATCGCCCGGGGCCGCTGACGCTCGACGAATACTGCGAGCGCCCGCATGCGATGGTGTCGTTCTCGGGCGACCTGAGCGGCAATATCGATCTGGATTTGGCCAAGGTCGGCCGTTCGCGCCGCGTGGTGCTGGGCGTGCCGCAGTTCAGCGGCCTGCGCGCCTTGCTTGCCGGCACCGAGATGATCGCCACCGTGCCGGATTACGCGGCCTGCGCGCTGGTGGAAGGGTGTGCGTTGCGCGCCGAAGATCCACCGTTCCCGATTGATGCGGCGCAATTGTCGATGGCGTGGAGCGGGGTGCATGACAACGACCCGGCGGAGAAATGGTTGCGTTCGCGGATCAGCCAGTTCATGGCGGCGCCGCTGAATATTCCGGCTAGCTGAATCCCTGCGCAAATCTCAAATACAGCACTGATCCCCTGTGGGAGCGAGCTTGCTCGCGAAGGCGTCGTATCAGTCGATAAATACTTCGAATGACACACCGCTTTCGCGAGCAAGCTCGCTCCCACATTGGGACGGCGTGATCCCTGAGTTGTTGGTGGTTTAAACATCGCCGTTTAAGCAACACCCGCAGACACTCTTTCAGGCTACGCATCCTTGCGCCGTTGCCTACAGCTACGCCAGAATCCGCCGGCTTGTGCGCTTGTGGTCGGGTCTCTATCGTTTGGTGGTCGCTGAATAGTTCAGCGATCGGGTTTAGCGATCCGGTTCCGAATACAGACGCAACAACGCTCCTCTCTCGATTGTGGATTTTCCTCAAACGATCGCGTCATGGTGGCTGTGCGTGGGAGACCGCAAGGTCTACCCGGGGTTTCTGTGACCCGGATCGCTAACCTGCGTACAGCCGCCACCCTCAACTTGTTTAGCGATAAGTCGTGGCGGCTCAGTCCTTCACGGAGATTCACCATGTTCAAAGTCACACCCAACCCGCCAGACATCGACCCCACATCCCCCTACGAATCCATCGATTCCCGAAAACTCCACGAAGCCGCTGACCGCGCCCTCGACCATTACCTTCTGCCTCCCGGCTCTACGCCACCCTCACGTAGAACCCGTGGCATGTACGCCGTAACCGCTGACACCAAAAGCGAAGAACTGCTGACCGATGCCAGTGAAACACTCGCCTCGGCCAAAACCATCGCCCAGGACGTCGCCCACCTGTTGCCCGCGCCGCAGCGCCGGGCGTTGATGGGGATTGCGCAATTGATCATGCTCGGTGAGCTGGCGGTGAATCGAGTGCTGGATAACCTCGAGCTACCTGCCTGACCCCATTCCTTGTGGGAGCGAGCTTGCTCGCGAAGGCGTCGGGTCAGTTATAAATACTTTGAATGACACGCCGCTTTCGCGAGCAAGCTCGCTCCCACAGGGATTCGCGGTGTTCCAAGAATTTTGGAATGCCGCAGAACTGAGCACACCCATCCAATTTCCTCCCGACCATCATTGGCATGATTCCAGCCAATGACATTTCAAGGGTCGGGTCATGAATGCCTCAACAGATGAACAGGCGCGCGACATCGGTTTGCTGTTCCTGCGGGTCAGCGGCGGATTGTTCCTGCTGTGGGTCCACGGCTTGCCCAAGCTGCTCGATTTCACCGCGCAACTGCAACTGATCGAGGACCCGTTCCACCTCGGTGCCCACCTCACCCTGATCCTGGCGATGTTCGCCGAAGTCCTCTGCCCACTACTGATTGTCGCCGGGGTGCTGGCGCGATTGGCGTGCTTGCCTATTCTCTTTGTGCTGCTGGTGGCGCTGTTGGTCGTGCATCCGCAATGGAGTGTGGCCGAAGGGCAGTTCGGCTGGTTGCTGTTGATCCTGTTTACCACTGTGTTGATCGCCGGGCCGGGACGGCTGGCGATTTCTGTTCGTTTGCCCGGAGTGTTGCGTTATGCCTGAAGTCCTCAATCCACAAACACCGGGGGCCGATGAGACGGTCACGCTGATCATCAAACACCGGGTCAAGGCCGGTTTCGAGTCGGCGTATGAAGCCTGGCTGCGCAATATCGTCCGCGTGGCGGGGCAGCGTGAAGGGCATTTGGGCGTGGATGTGGTGCGTGGCAAGCGCGGCCGTCTCGATTTCTACACCTGCGTGCTGCGCTTCAGCTCCACCGAAGCCATGCAAGGCTGGCTGGAGTCGCCGCAGCGTCAGGCACTGGTCGCCGAAGCCGCGCCCATGCTGGCTGACGGCGATCAGACCGAAGTCGCGCCGATCAATGAATTCTGGTTTTCGCCGCTGGCCGATGCCGCTTCGCCGCCGCCGCGCTGGAAGCAGGCCGTCGTCTCGCTGCTGGTGATCCTGCCGCACACCTTGCTCGTGCCGCTGATCTGGGGGCCGCTGCTGGCGTTGCATCCGCTCCTTTCCAATTACGTGATCGCCACGTTCCTGATCACTCTGACCATCGTCCTGTCGGTGGTGTACGTGGTGATGCCGCCCGTCACTCGTTTGTTTACGCCATGGCTGGAAGCCAGCCAGACCCATGAACACCTCGATTCCCAAGAAACCTCGCCGCGCTGAGCGCGCGGGGTTCGCTTCTTTTCACTTTGCTTGAGGAACTGCGATGAGCGCCGATCTGATTTTATTCAATGGCCAGTTTCATACCGTAGACCGCACCAAACCACTGGCCAGCGCCGTGGCAATCAAGGACGGTCGCTTCGTCGTCGTCGGCAATGACAACCAGGCCATGGCCCTGCGCGGGCCGAACACGCAAGTGGTCGATATGCACGGTCGCTGCGTCATTCCGGGCCTCAACGACTCGCACTTGCACCTGATCCGTGGCGGTTTGAACTACAACCTCGAACTGCGCTGGGAAGGCGTGCCGTCGCTGGCCGACGCGCTGCGCATGCTCAAGGATCAGGCTGACCGCACACCGACCCCGCAATGGGTGCGCGTGGTCGGTGGCTGGAACGAATTCCAGTTCGCCGAAAAACGCATGCCGACCCTCGAAGAAATCAACCAGGCTGCGCCGGACACCCCGGTGTTCATCCTGCACTTGTATGACCGCGCGCTGCTCAACCGCGCCGCCCTGCGCGTGGCCGGTTACACCCGCGATACGCCGAACCCGCCGGGTGGCGAGATCGTCCGCGATGCCAACGGCAACCCGACCGGTATGCTGGTGGCGCGGCCGAACGCGATGATCCTTTACTCGACGCTGGCCAAGGGGCCGAAGCTGCCGCTGGAATATCAGGTCAATTCGACCCGCCAGTTCATGCGCGAACTCAACCGCCTCGGCCTGACCAGTGCGATCGATGCCGGCGGTGGTTTCCAGAACTACCCGGACGATTATCAGGTGATCGAGCAACTGGCCAAAGACGACCAGTTGACCGTGCGCATCGCCTACAACCTGTTCACCCAGAAGCCGAAAGAAGAGCTGACCGATTTTCAGAACTGGACCGGCAGCGTCAAGTTGCATCAGGGCGACGACTTCCTGCGCCACAACGGTGCCGGCGAGATGCTGGTGTTCTCGGCGGCGGACTTCGAGGACTTCCTCGAACCGCGCCCGGACCTGCCGCAGACCATGGAAGAAGAGCTGGAGCCGGTGGTGCGCCACTTGGTCGAGCAGCGTTGGCCGTTCCGTCTGCACGCCACTTACAACGAATCGATCAGCCGCATGCTCGATGTGTTCGAGAAGATTAACCGTGACATCCCGTTCAACGGCTTGCCATGGTTCTTCGATCACGCGGAAACCATCACCCCGCAGAACATCGAACGGGTGAAGGCGTTGGGCGGCGGCATTGCGATCCAGGATCGCATGGCCTTCCAGGGCGAGTACTTCGTCGATCGTTACGGCAAACAAGCCGCCGAAGCCACACCACCGATCAAACGCATGCTGGCCGAAGGCGTACCGGTCGGCGCCGGCACCGATGCGACGCGGGTGTCCAGCTACAACCCGTGGACCTCGTTGTACTGGATGGTTAGCGGCCGCACCGTCGGCGGTCTGGCCTTGTATGAAGAAGGGTTGCCGCGCGCCACTGCGCTGGAGTTGTTCACCCACGGCAGCGCCTGGTTTTCCTCGGAGCAGGGCAAGAAGGGCCAGATCAAGGTCGGGCAACTGGCGGATCTGGCGGCGCTGAGCGCGGACTTCTTCCATGTCGAGGAAGAAGCGATCAAGTGGATCGAATCGGTCATGACCGTGGTCGGCGGCAAGATTGTCTACGCCGCCGGCGATTTCGAAGACCTCGGCCCGCGCTCGATTCCGGTGCTGCCGGACTGGTCACCGGTGGTGAAAGTCCCGGGCCACTGGCGGCCGAATTCGCCGTTGCAGGCGCAGGTTCACCAGTGCAGCGGCCCGTGCGCGGTGCACACTCACAGTCATGAGAAGGCGCGGATGTCGAACGCGCCGGTCAGCGACTTCGCCGGTTTCTGGGGCGCGTTTGGCTGTTCCTGCTTCGCTTTCTGATTTCCCCTGAAGCGCCGGCCCTCGGGTCGGCGCTTCACGCTTTATCCATCCGTCCATCAGGAGTTTTCCCATGAGCGTTCCCTACACACGTCTGAACAAAGATGATGCGGTTGTACTGCTGGTCGATCACCAGACCGGTCTGATTTCGCTGGTTCAGGATTTCACTCCGAACGAATTCAAGAACAACGTGCTGGCGCTGGGCGACATCGCCAAGTTCTTCAAGCTGCCGACCATCCTCACCACCAGTTTTGACGCCGGTCCCAACGGCCCGATCGTGCCTGAGCTGCGCGAGCAGTTTCCGGATGCGCCGTTCATTCAGCGCCCGGGCCAGATCAATGCCTGGGACAACGAAGACTTCGTCAAAGCGATCAAGGCCACCGGCCGCAAGCAACTGATCATCGCCGGTGTGGTGACTGACGTTTGCGTAGCGTTCCCGACCTTGTCGGCGATTGCTGAAGGTTACGAAGTGTTTGTGGTGACCGACTCGTCCGGCACCTTCAACACCACCGTGCAGCAAGCGGCGTGGGCGCGGATGTCGGCGGCGGGTGCACATCTGCTGAACTGGTTCTCGGTGGCGTGCGAGCTGCAGGGCGACTGGCGCAATGACATGGAAGGTCTGGCGCATCTGCTGTCGGAGCGTCTGCCCAACTACCGCAACCTGATCAACAGCTATACCAAGTTCACTGCCAAGTAATTGGATGTGAGTTTGAAAAGCCCCTCACCCTAACCCTCTCCCGGAGGGAGAGGGGACTGACCGAGGGGGTCTTTAGAAGTACGCCGACGTGCAATACCGAGCCGAACTCCGGTCTTGAATACGCCGAAGATCGGCTCCCTTTCCCCTCGAGGTCTTGGGGGGAGAGGGGACTGACCGAGGGGTTTTCGGGATACACCGACCTGGGGAAATCGAGCCGAACTCCGGACTTGAAGCATACGGAGATCGGCTCCCTTTCCCCCTCGCCCCCTTGGGGGAGAGGGCTGGGGTGAGGGGGTAGGCTTTTGATCTTGAAATCTTCGCATCACCGCTTTTGCAACCAACCGAGAAACCCACCTTTCCTAACCGCCACTGGCTTGGCCATCAACGCGAGGCGACTGTTCTGCTGACGCACCGCCTGCAATTTATTCAGCGCTCGTCCAACCTCGGTGCGCTTTTCCATGCATTGACGGGTGAGACTCTTGTCCAGCCGATAGATGATGCTCGACGTCAGCGCCGTGAACGTCGCTTGCGACGGCGTATCGGCCAGAATGCTCTGCTCACCCATGACCTCACTTGGCCCCATGCGCCCGGCCTCGATCTTGTTGTCGCCGTCCGGCACCGTCGCGCTGACGACCCCGGTGGCAATCACAAACAGACTGTCCGGCACTTCATCCAGATCCAGCACCACTTGGCCGGCGGTGTATTGCTGCGCAACCATCGATTCCGCCAGACGATCACGTTCTTCGCTGCTCAGCGAGCGGAAGATTTTCACTTCATCGAGCAATGCACGAGCACGGGTCGACGGTTCGATCACGCCGTCCGGATGCCGCGAAATGCCGGCCGCTTCGAGATGGCGGTGGGCGAGGTCGAACAGCTGATTGCGCACTTCGCTTTTCTTGCCGAGCTCGGCGATGAAGCCGCTGGCGACGTATTCCGACATGGTTTCCCCGGCCTCTTTCAGTACGGCTTTTGGCGCCGGGCTGAGAAGAAGAGAGCTGCTGCCCTGCAAGGTACGATCAAGCGCATCCAGTACTCGCCGCGGGCGAATATGATTCGGCACCTGAATGCTGATCGACACACCGTGCATGTTGTTCGGGCGGCTGAGGTTGACGATCTTCGCCTTGGCCGCCACCGAGTTCGGCACCACGGCCATGGTCCCGGCGCTGGTCAGCAGGTGTGTGGCGCGCCAGTCGATGTCGAAGACTTTGCCTTCGACGCCGTCGATCACCACAAAATCATCCACCTGATACGGCTTGGTGGTGTTGAGCACGATCCCGGAAAAGACATCGGCGAGGGTGCTTTGCAGCGCCAGACCGACAACGATCGCCACCACCCCCGAGGTCGCCAGCAAGCCTTTCACCGGCAGCTCCAGCACGTAACCGGCGGCGGCGACGGTGGCGACCAGAAAAACCAGGGCGCCGATCACGTCTTGCAGCAAACGACCGCTGTGGCCGATGCGGCGCATCAGCGCCAGGCCGATGACTTCGGTCAGCACCCGCGCGGCGTACAGCCACCAGAGAATCCCCAACGCCGTCGCCCCCAGTTGCGCGACACGGTCATCGGCGAACAGCGGTGCTTGCAGCGGGCTCACACCGGCGTTGATCACCAGCGCCGTGAACGCCAGAAACAGCACCAGCCGCACACCGACTCTCGGGGCGCGATGGGTGAAGGGCGAGAAGTGCCAGAGCACGGCGTCGAGCAGCAGCAGGGCGGCGCTCCAGGACAGCAGGTGGGTGTAGAAAAGAGTCATGACCGAAGCTCCGCAAAGTCTGCCAATAAAAAGATCGCAGCCTGCAGCAGCGCCTACAGGAGAACTCATTCCAATGTAGGCGCTGCCGAAGGCTGCGATCTTTTGCCGTTAAGGCTGCAAGTGGGTTTTCAGTTCCGCCGCCGCCTGTCGCACCGCCGCTTTCACCTCAGGAATCTGACTCAGCGGATTGAGCAGGCCGAAGTCATGAATCATCCCGTTGTAGCGCACCGAGGTCACCGGCACACCGGCCGCATCCAGATGCCGCGCATAGCCTTCGCCTTCATCACGCAGCACGTCGAATTCGGCGGTCTGTACCAGCGCGGCCGGCAAGCCCTTGAGCTGTTCGGCGCTGGCGTTGAGCGGCGAGGCGTGGATCTGCGCACGCTCGGCCGGGTTGGTGGTGTAGTTGTCCCAGAACCACTGCATCATGCCTTTGGTGAGGAAATGGCCCTCGGCGAATTGCTGGTACGAACCGTCGTCGAATTGCGCGTTGGTCACCGGCCACATCAGCAGCTGGAAGCGCAGCGCCGGGGTTTGCTGTTCCTTGGCCATCAACGCCACGACCGCCGCCATGTTGCCGCCGACGCTGTTGCCGGCCACCGCCAGACGCTTGCCGTCGACACCGATGTCCTTGCCGTGCTCGGCCACCCATTTGGTCGCGGCGTAAGCCTGGTTGATCGCGGTCGGGTACTGCGCTTCCGGCGACGGCGTGTAATCGACGTATACCGCGACCGCCCCGGAACCCACCACCAGATCCCGAATCAGGCGCTGATGCGTCGGGTAATCGCCGAGTACCCAGCCGCCACCGTGGAAGAACATGAACACCGGCAACTGGCCTTTGACCTTGGCCGGCCGCACCACTTTCAGGTTGATGGTCTGGCCATCGACCTTGATCGCCTTGTCGCTGACTTCAACACCGGACAGATCCACTTTCACCGAAGCCTGGGCGCCGGTCAGCACCGCACGGGCGTCTTTCGGGCTCAGTTGTTCCAGCGGACGACCACCGCCAGCGGCGAGGGCATCGAGGAACGCCTGGGTGTTGTGTTCCACACCAGGGCTGCCGGCCGCAAAAGCGCAGCTGACGGAAAGGGCGAGGAGGGACGCGGCGAGGGTTTTCTTGACGATGTTCATGGGTGGAAATCCTTTTGAATAATTTTGATTGTTTGCCTGAGTTGCGGGCTGCTGTGGCACTGGATTTGCGGCCTCAGCAACACCGTGAGCACAGATTAATGGGCTGCCGAAAAGTGAAAAAGCGGCTATAAAGCGTTTAACTGTCTACCAGAGAGTGACAATGAACCCGTTCGAAGACATGCGTATTTTTTGCCAGGTCATGGACTCCGGCAGCTTCACCTCAGCGGCCGATCAGTTGGGGCTGTCCAAGCAGTTCGTCAGCCGACGCTTGATGCAACTGGAGGAGCGCCTCGGCGTGCGGTTGCTGAACCGCTCGACGCGGCGCCTGGACGTCACCCCGCTGGGGCAGAGTTATTACGAATCGGCGTTGCGCCTGTTGGGTGAAGTCGAGCAAGTGGAGCAGGGCATCGCCGGGCAAACCGCCGAGCCACGCGGGACGATTCGCTTGAGTGCGCCGCTGTCGTTTGCCGTGGCGCATCTCGGTTGTCTGCTGCCGCTGTTCTTGCAGCGCTATCGCGAGGTCACGGTTGAGGTCGATCTGAGTGATCGGCCGGTGGATTTGCTCGGTGAAGGCTACGATCTGGCGCTGCGCATCGGCGTGCTTGAAGACTCGACCCTGATTGCCCGGCGCATCGCGTCGATCGAGCGCGTGTACTGCGCCAGTCCCGCCTACCTCGCCGAGCGCGGCACGCCGCTTAAACCCGAAGATCTGCACAGCCATGACTGCCTGCCGTATGGGCATGGGCGTTCTGTGCAATGGCGTTTCAATGCCGGGCAGGGCAAGCCGCTGCTGGTGAATGTCACCGGACGTATGCGCGTGAACAACGGCGAGTTGCTCCGGGATGCGGCGGTGCAGGGGATGGGCATTACCTATCTGCCGACGTTCATCGTCGGCGCGGCGCTGAAGGATGGCCGGCTGGTGCCGGTGCTGGATGATTTGCGTCCGGAACCGCTGACGTTATCGGCGGTGTATCCGCAGCATCGTCAGGCGTCCAGACCGGTGCAGGCGCTGGTCGAATTCCTGCGCGAGCGGCTGAACCAGAGCCACGTCAATCTTTGATAGCGTGGCTCCTTCGGCCTTTTTTTCGCATGGATTCGATCAAGGCATGCATTTCCGCCATCACTTCTTCATGGGCGATACTCGGACGAGAATCATCTCTGGACGCCTGGTCCTACAGCCGCTATCGCTCGACGGCTTACAACATTGCAACAGACCCCTGCGTGAAGCCGTTCTATGCTCACATCCGCTCAATCAAGAGCCACATCGGAGTGCGCCATGGAAGTGCCGAACAATAAAATCGCCATCGAAAGCAATCGACAAGCTTGGAACGATTCCGCTCGTCATCATCAGGATTCGCCTGACTGGCAAGCCTTGCTCCGCGAGGTTGAGCAGGCGGATTTCTCTTGCCTCGATGAGACCCTGAGTGAGTTGCTGGAGGTCGATGGCAAGGACGTGATTCAACTGGGCTGCAACAATGGCCGCGAGAGTCTCTCGCTGTTTGCGCTGGGTGCCAGAAGCGTGGTCGGTGTCGATCAATCGGCGGCGTTTCTCGAACAGGCGCGAGAGCTGAACAAGCGTTCCCCGCACAGCGCCGAATTCATCGAAAGCGATATCCATCATTTGCCAGCGTCATTGCTGAATCGCTTCGATGTGGCGCTGATCACCATCGGCGTACTCAACTGGATGCCCGACATCGGCGAATTCTTCCGCCATGTCGCCGCAACCCTGAAGCCGGGCGGCAAACTGGTCATCTACGAAACCCATCCATTCCTGGAAATGCTCGATCCTGACGCTGCGGATCCGTACCGCCTCGCCAGCTCGTATTTCCGCGCCGAACCGTTTGTGCAGGAAGAACCGATTGTCTATGTCGGCAAAGTTGAACAGCCGGCGGCGAAGTCGTATTGGTTTGTGCATACGCTGGGGGCGATCTTCAGTGGCGCCATCGGCGCAGGGCTGAATATTGCGCACTTCAAGGAGTATGCGCATTCGAATCGGGAAGAGGTGTATGACCGGTATCTGAATCGAGAGGCGCAGATGCCGATGTGCTTTACCCTCGTCGCCATCAAGGCCTGATTGATCGATGCGGCTGCCGGCCTCATCGCGAGCAGACTCACTCCTACATTTGAAATGCGTTCCCGTGTAGGAGTGAGCCTGCTCGCGATTGCGGCATCAAGGCCGCCACAAATATCCAGACTGAATCACGCCTGCGCCGCCGTCGTCACTACCGGTCTTTCCGGCTTGCGCAGCGCCTCCAGCCTTGAACCGCTGTAGTGCGATTCGCGGAAGAAACGCCAGTGCCCGAACACGTCGTATACATGGGTGATATGCCCTTGTTCCTGATAGCCCAGGCGCATATGCATCTTCAGCGCCTGCACATTGGCACCGTCGCAGATATCCACCACTTTTTTGAAGCCTCGCGCAGACATGACTTGCCACAGTGCGGTCTGTGCATCGACGGTCAAGGTACTGCCGAAATAGTGCCGGGTAATTTCCGCGCCGAACTGAAAGTATTCCCCGGGCTTGACCGGGAACGTGCAGCGGTAGAAGTGGCGGTCGTAATAGTCGCGAGTGCTGGCCCAGACGAACCCGACGGTGTGATCGTCCTGGTCCAGGTACATATGCCCTGTATGCCCTTCAGCGGCCAGCTCGGCCATGGTCTCCACGCGGTCACCAAAGTACTTGCCGAATGCCTTGGCGTTGTCCTCGGTGATGTCGACTCTGCGCAAACCTTCGCAGGGGCGCAGTTTGTTCGGGGCAATCGGCGTGACCAGATCGCGCTCCATCCACAGCAATTCACGGTGAGCGAACACGTAACGTTTCCACAGCGCGCCAAGGGTGCGGCGCAGGCCTTTTTGTTTGATGCGCAGAAGCAGTTTTTCGATGACGCTCATGATGCCCTCCGAGGCGCTAGCCCAGGTGTGTTGGATGGTGTTGCCGGTTGAATTTCGGATGAATTTGCCGCCGTCGAGTTGCCGGCGCGCTGTGCGCGCCATTTTTGCAGGGCCGGTTTGACGTGGTGCCAAAGGCGTAGCCCCAGGCCCAGCAGCAAACCGCTTGGGCGCCACGAGTAGAAACTCCAGCGCCAGTGTTCCAGTTGCCCGGTCATGCGTTCATGCAGTTGATGGCTGGAGTTGTCCAGGCTGACCCGCGACGCATCGATCCAGCGCCAGTGCTCATCCAGCCCCCAGCGAATCCATTCCTCCAGCAACACCCGGCCGCTACCGAGGTCGGCGTGCTGCGGCAAGAACGCCAGGTTGTAATCGTAGAGCCGACCCTGTTCGAGCAGGCCGAGGCGATAGCTGATGCAGCGGCCATTCAGCTCGAGTGTCACCACGCGTACCAGGCCTTGGCCGGCGAGCGCGGTGAAGGCGCGTTCGATCCATTGGCGACTGCGCGGCGTGGCGAAAATCCCCACGCCTTGATCGCCTTTCCAGCTCACCGCTTCGACTTCGCTGATGGACTGCAGCAAGGCGCCCATACTCAGCGCGTCCGGGGTGATCCGGCGTATCTGCGCACCGCATGCGGCAATCCGTTTGCGCGCCCGACGCAGCTTGTAGCGCGGGTCGCCGGAGACCTCCTGATGATCGGCGTCGCTGATCAGATGTACTGGCACCCGACAACTCAGACGTCGTTCAGCCGTGGAACTGCGCGCCATCCATTCGGTGAGCGCACTTTCTTCACCGGCAGGTTCCGACAGTTCATTGAGTTGCAGCAGCGCATGGGGCAGATGCTCACGGATCAGCACCAGCGCCTTGTGCATGTCTTCGCCGTCGAGCAACGACAGCAGCGCCAGGCGATCGGCCAGCGGATAACCCAAGTGATGCAAGACACGAAACGGCACGCCGGCGAAGCGTTCGCGGCTGGCCACCAGTGGCAGGCACAGACGCAATTCCCCGGCGTCCCAGCCGAGCAGAATGTGCAGGCGCTGACCCTCGCCCAAGGCTTGCTCTGCCGCGCACAACCAGCCGAGGCTGTTGAATGGCGTATGGTCGGCCACGCGCAGGCGCAATGCCTCATAGGCCGTCGCCGGGAAGTCGGCAGCGCACAGTGACGTGCGCCATTCGAATCGCATCACCATGGGTTCAGGCCGCCGTTGCTTTGACAGGTGGACGGGAAGTTTTACCCAGCGCCGCCAGGCGCGAATCGCTGTAGCGGGTTTCGCGGTAGAAGCGCCAGCGGCCGAACAGCGTGTAGATATTCATGATCCGCCGTTGTTCGGTATAGCCCATGCGCAAGTGCAGCTTGAGCGCGGGGATGTTTGTCGAATCACAGACATCGACCACTTTGCGGCAGCCTTGGGCGGCCATGGTTTTCCACAGGCGCACTTGCACATCGACTGACAATTCGGTGCCCCAGTAGGCGCGCGCCATTTCGCCACCGAATTCAAAGAACTCGCCGGGTTTCACCGGGAACCGGCAACCGTAGTAATGCCGATCAAAATAATCGCGCGGCGTGCCCCAGATAAACGCCACGGCATCGCCATGCTCGTCGACATGCATCTGCCCGGTGTGACCCTCACGGGCCAGCTCGGCCATGACACCGACGCGGTCACCGAAGTAACGGGTGAAGGCGCTGGCGTTGTCTGCGGTGATCTTCATGACGCGCAGCGGCGGGTAGGGTTTGAGGCTGTACGGTGGCACGGGGCTGACCAGATCGCGCTCCATCCACAGCAATTGTTGATGGGCAAAAATGTACATTCTGCGGATCTTCGCCAAGGTCGCTCGCAGGCCTTTACGACGGATATGTCCGCTGAGTTTTTGCAAAACATCCATGGTCTCTTCTCCTGTTGAAGTTCCCACGCACAGCAAGACGCTCGCGGGAAGTACATCGAAGGGCGGTTCATGAAGCGCTCCAGTTCAGGGCAAACACGGTTTGCCCCGGTAATTCGAAACGTACGCGCCCGTTTTCGCAGGCAAACGGTATGTCGCGGCTGCGATTGTCAGCGCCGAACAAACGCAAGGCGCTTTGATTCAGCGGGCACCGGGCACCGCTCAGATCAACCCGTTGCAGGCGCGTGCCTTTGTTCACTCCGAGCAGTGCGCGCTGCTTGTCGCCGGCCATCGCCAGGACATCCACTTCAAAAGCGTCGTTCTCCAGTTGCAGCACGTGCGGCAGCCAATGCCGGGCAATGAATTGCTGGGCAAGGCCCACTGGTTTCAGCTCGAAGCGACCATCGTCCTGTATGCGCACCATGCCCTTGCCGTAGGGCGGTTCGTCGGCGGCCTGAAACCAGTTGAGCATGCTCAGCAGGCCGTCCTGGGAGGCGTTGATGACCACCGAGGCCCACCACAGCGCGGTGTAATGGGTTTCCTGATCGTAGGGGCTCAGGGCTGAGCCACTGGACAGATTGGTCTGATCCAGCAGCAGCGCTTTGCGTGGCTGACCCTTAGCGTCCAGCCCCACCAGTTCGGCGGCGCGGCGCACGCTGTCGCGGTAGACGCGGGTGGCGAGCAGGTCGCGGATCATCCATTCGTGCCAGGCCAATGCGTCGACCTGATCGGCGGATTCGCTGAGCAGTTGCCGGGCCCAATCGATACCGCGTTTGCTCGCCGCATTGCGGGTGAACGGCCCGTTGACCAGACGTGAACTGGCGGGCATGGCGATGCGCACACCAGCCTTGGCATTGGCCGGGTCGCTACGCACCTGGCGGGCCATGCTGACAAAAATCGCCCGGAAATCTTCGTAGCTCGAATAGTTGAGGTTCGGTTCGTCGGCGAAGCCGATGTAATGCGTGCCTTGACCAGCCAGCGCGCGAGTGCTGGCGAGCCATGCCTCAAGGCCGTTGCTGCTTTGCACGTCGGCACGCAGATCGGCCTGACGCCCGCTGCCGGCGAGCAGGGTGATATCCTGGCGGATGCCGAAGCGCGTCTGATAGAGCTGACGAACCGGGTCTTCGACACGGGCATTTTTCGAGGTGACGTCAACGTAGCTGTAAAAACTTGCCGCACTCGGTTTCAAGGCATCCAGTGCGGCATGACTGGCCGCGGGCGGCATGAGATTGGGCAGGGCAATGCCCAGATCGGGGGTGCGCCCGAGCACCTTATCGTGCAGGGTCAGGCGTACCTGGCCCGGCTCTTCACGCAAGGGTTGGAGCTGCTGCGCATTTTGCGCAAACAGATTGGCCGTGCCATCGAGCCAGAACGCCGCTTTGCCGCTGCCCTGCAGGCGCAAGCGCCAGACCTGGGGCTGGTCGCTGACCGGCAAGGCCACTTGATCAAATTGCCAATAGGCGCGGTAAGGCTTGAGGGCCAACGACAGTTGTTGACCATCGTCCACGCGCTGGGCTTGCAGCGCACTGACCCCGCCATGGTATTTGCCGTTCAGCACCGCGTGTTCCCCCGGCGCCACCTGGAAAAACAGCTCATCGCCATTGCGGGTTTCGACACTGAAATGCACCTTGGCCGGACTGAACAGCGCCACGGTTTTATCGTCATGCTCGACGCGATAACTGCGGAAGCTGTAGCCGGGAATCTCCAGGCGATAACTGGCAGCGCCGGGCACCAGCGGCCAGCGCTGCGAACCGCGCACTTCGGCGGCCTCGATCAAGCGGTCACCTTGCAACTGGCCGTGGCCGTCGAGCAGATAGATATGCTCTTCATTGGCCTCGGCCTGCCACGCCGGAACCCAGCGCACGGTGACTGTATCCGGGTGGTCGGCTTGCAGATACAGGCTGCCGTCGCGGATGTCGCCCCACTGCACAGGCGCAGCGAAGGCGTTCAGCGTCAGGCCGAATCCGAGCAGCAGGGCCAGGCGCTTCATGCGGCCTTCCGACGGTGCAGCATCAGCCACATCGGGCTGAAGTCACCGGGCAGGATGAACAGCGTGTGCCAGAACGGTACGCCGCTGAGTCTGCAATAAAGCACCAGCATCGCCAAGGTCACTGCCAGATAGGCGATCGAGGACGCCGCTGCTGCGCCGACGATGCCGTAGCTCGGGATCAGGAGCAGGTTCAGCCCAAGGTTGAGCAGCGCGCCCACCCCCATCATCAGCGAGACCGTGGCCGGGCGATTCTTGCCGATCAGATCCAGGCGCAGAATGCTTGCGTAGCACAGGCCCAACAGCCCCGGCAGCAAAGCCAGTAACGCCGGGTAGGCCGGCTGGTAAGCGACGCCGAACAGGGTGACGATCAGCCATTCGCCGATCAGCGCCATGGTGATGCAGGCGCCGAACATCACCGTGGCGGTCAGGCGCAGCGCCAGCGGCGTGACCTTGTCCATGCCTTTGTCCTGTTGCAGCAGTCGCTTCATCAGCGGGGTGGTGACCGCTTCCGGAACGATCAGCAGCAATTCGGCGGCGGCGCTGGCCATGGCGTAGTGGCCGAGCGCGGTACTGCCGAGCAGGGCGCCGATGAACAGGTAGTCGGAGCGCAGAATCACCTGTTGAAACAGCAGATCCGGATGGCTGCGCGCACTGAAACGCAGCAACTCGTTCTGGCTCGCACGGTCCCATTGCAGTTGCAGCGGCTGTGCGCGTTTGAGCCACATCCAGCCGACCAGCACCACCAGGCTGATGCCGGCCAGCCAACTGATCAGCGCGGCTTCGAGTGCGGCCTCTTTCCACATCCAGAACAGCGCAACAAACAGCAGCAGCGGCGCCAGGGATTCGATCAGGCGCAGCACGTTGAATGCGACCACGCCGCCCGACGCGTTGTGCAGGGTCAACAGTCCGCTTTTAAGGACGGTCAGCGGCACCGCCAGCAGCAACAGCCACGCCAGCAGACCGAGCTGCATCGTCACATCGAGTTCGCTGCCGAACTCACGGGCCAAAGCGACCACCAGCAAAGTAAGCAGGCCGGCCAGAAGACAGCCGAACACCAACACCTGAGCGAGCAACACGCCCATCGGTCGCTGATTGGCCGCTTGATAACCGACTGCCGAATTCAGACCGCCGCTGGTCGCCGCGCTGATCAGATCCGGCAGGGTGCTGAGCAGGGCGAACAATCCGCGCTCACTCGGGCCGAGAATCCGCGCCAGCAACACATTGCGCAGCAGGCGCAAGCCGATCATCGCCAATTTGGTGCCCATGCTCAGGGCCAGATGCTTGAGGTAGCTACCGCGACTCATGGCCGTGCTCCGCGAAAGATCCGTAACGACAGCAGCTCTGGATTGCGCGCGGTGCGTTGGCTGACGCCAAAGCGCGGCAGGTTCAACGGGTCGCCGACGCCGCGATAGAGGCCACTGGCCGTGCCAAGGGCAAACGGATAATCGTGATTGGCGACTTGCTCGCGCACGTGCTCATCGTTGTCGCCGTTGGGGTAGCAATACACCGGCAGTGGCCGATTGCAGCCGTTGTGCAAGGCATCGCGACTGCGGCTGATCTCTTCGCGCAGACGCACTTCATCGAGTTCGGTGAGGATTGCGTGACTGGCGCCGTGTGGGCCGAAACGCACCAGCCCGGACGCTTCCATGGCGCGCACCTGATGCCAGTCCAGGGCTTGCGGCAAGGACTCGGTTGGACACTCATCGGTCAGACGTTCAAGTGCCTGCGCTTCGAGACGCTTCAACCCTTGCAGGTAATGCAGCAGCGCCAGGCTGCGCCGGTCGACATCGATATCGTCGAGCAGCACCGGCAGTGGATGACCGGTGCTACGCAGGTACTCGATCAGATGCATGCGCGCCTTTTCGCCATGGCTGCCCCACAGCGTTTCACCCACGCTTTCCCACCAGAAACGTTGCCGGCTGCCAATGAAATCCGTGGAGAGAAAAATGCTCGCCGGCACCTGGTGTTTTTGCAACAGCGGATAGGCGTTGACCGCGTTGTCGCGCCAGCCGTCATCGAACGTCAGCGCCACGCGCGGGCGCTCGGTGCGCAGGGCGCTGGGCTGCAGCAACTCCATCAGCGGCACGCAATCGAAATGCTTGCGCAGCCACACCAGCAGGTGTTCGAACGCCTGCGGGCCGACGCACAGTTCATTGCGGTGCGGCAGGCTGGCGGCACGGTCGTTGGCCAGCACTCGGTGGAGCATCAGAATGACCCCGGCCCCGTGCAACTGGTTGCGCCCCACGGACGAGTTGAGATAGAGCCAGCCGCTGGTGCGTTTTATCAATTGTTTGATCGCCATGGCATGAGTCCTCTCAACGATTCTGGTCAGGATTCCACTGTGCGTAGCGTTGCCCGCGCAAGAACTGCCACAGGCCGACGCTCATGCCTGCCAGCGTCACCAGCAGGAACGCCGCGAGGCGAAACGGTTTGGGCAAACGGTGTTGCGAATCCAGCAGGCCGGCGATGGCAATTGCGTAACCGATCAATTGCGCGATCAGGCTCAAGCGATAGAAACCGTGCTCGTTCCACAGCCAGAAATTGCTCAGCAGCAGTGGCAGCAAGAGCACCGGCGCCAGTCGACGGATCAGTTTGTGGCTGATCAAGGCGATGGAGTACAGGCCATACTTGAACGGATTCAGCAGTTCGCGGCGTTGCGCCAGGCTTTGCAGACCACCGACGGTGACCCGCTGGCGCCGGCGCCATTGTTTGTCCGCTTCGTCGACGCCCTGGTCGATCACTTGCGCCTGGGGAACGTAAACGATGCGTTTGTGCGCGACCGGCGCGCAGGTACTGATAAAGAAATCGTCGTTGACCTCGGCCGGTACGTTCTGGAACAGTTCGCGGCGCAAGGCGAGCAGGGCGCCGTCGGCGGACACCATGCAACCGGTGCGATTCTCGACCCGGCGCAACCAGCCTTCGTAATGCCGATAGAGGCTGTCGCCGATACTCAGGCCGCCACCCGTGACCGGAATCACCATGTGCCCGGCGCAGGCACCGACCTGCGGATCGCTCAACGGCGCGAGCAAGTGGCCGAGGGTGTCGCGCGACCATTGGTTGTCGGCGTCGGTGAACACCAGAATGTCGCCGCTGCTCACGGCGACGCCGGCATTCAGTGTGGCGGCTTTGCCCTGACGCGGCAGGTCGAGCACGGTGATGCGCGGATCAATCACTTTGTGCGCACAGGCCACAGTGTCATCGTTCGAGCCGTCGCTGGCGAGAATGATCTGCAGCGTCGCCGGTTGGTAATCCTGGGCCAGCAGCGTGCGCAACTTGTGCTCGATGTGTCGCGCCTCGTTGTGCGCGGCGATGACGATGCTCACGTTCAGCGGCGGTGCCGGCGCGTGCCGCCAGGCCGGGAACAGCGGCGCCAGCAAGGTCAGCAGCAGCGGATAGCCGATGTAGGCGTACGCCGGCAGCACAAGGCACAGGCAAAAAATGAATTCAGCCACGGGCGGGCCTCCTGGCGTTCCAATGACACAGACCGAGGATCAACGCGGCGCTGGCCAGGTGCAGGCGCACCCAGTGCAGGCCCCAGAGTTGCAAGGTCAGGTTGACGTTATGGTGGCGAATGCTTTGCCGCACGCTGAGCAGCAGACTGGGTAGCAGGCCCGCCATCAGCAGCATCAACGCCTGCTGCGCATAGCCCGCGAGCAACGCAAAGACCGCCAGAACATCGAGCAACCACACCAGCAATGACAGCAACGGAAAGCGCAGCAGCCGCAGGCTCATGCCGTGGGCGCGGAGCAATTGCAGGTGACTGCCCTGACGCCACAGCTCCTTGCCGATCCATTCGCGCCAGGTCATTTCATAACCCCAATGCAGGGCCACGCTGGTATTGACCGACAGCAAGCGAGCACCGTGTCTGCCCAGACGCAGGGTGTACTCCTTGTCCTCCCCGGTGCGCAGGGTTTCATTGAAACCGCCGACCTTGTCGAACCACTGCTTGCGCATCAGCAGGTTGGCAGTGGGCAGCCATTGCACGCTGCGCGTGGCACGATTCGACGGACGCAAAGAGCGGCGCTGCCACGCGGCGGCATACCATGGCGCGGCGGCCGGGGTGTGCAGGTCCAGGCCGAAGACGTCGCCCTGGGCATCCGCCGCCAGGGCGAACAACGGGGTCAGCCAGTCTTCGGGCATTTCGATATCGGCATCAATGAACGCCAGCCATTCACCGCTGGCAAGCGTTGCGCCACGATTGCGCAAGGCGCCGATCAGCAGACCGGGCAACACCAGCACCTGTGCGCCGAATGCGCGGGCGATCTGTGGCCCGTCATCGGTGGAACCATTGTCGACGACGATCAGTTCACAGTCGATGTCGGCGGCGTTCGCGGCTTTGCGAGCGGCCAGGAGGGTGCGGCCGATGTGCCGAGCCTCGTTGTACATCGGAATGACGACGCTGATCCGGCTCATGCCCTGGCCTCCATCAGCGGTGCTTGCTCGGCTTTCAGGCGCAGCACCCAGGTCAGCGCCAGCATGATCCACAGGTATTTCAGGTTCGGCGCGCTGAGAAACATCAGAAACAGCGTCAACGACAGAAAGCTCATTCCCAGATGGGTAATCAGGTCCGCGTGCTGCCACTCGCGTCGTTGCAGCCATGCGCGTCGTGCGCGGATCAGGTTGTAAAAACCCTGCACGAGCATTCCCACAAACAGCAGGCCGGCGGGAATGCCCACTTCGCTGAAAATCTCCAGATAAGTGTTGTGCGCCCGGCGATACAGGTCGCCGATCTTGCGGTTGGCGGAGAACGCCTTGGCATAACCGGTGGTTGCGTAGTGCAGCGGGAAGGTCCCGGGGCCGGAGCCGAGCAGCGGATGCTCGCGGATGATCTGGCTGCCGACGACAATGTACGAGGCGCGACGGCCGAGGGATTCATCCTGAGCCTTGGCCCCGGCGCTCAAGATACTCAGCGACTGGATACGCGCCAGATAACCGGCCGGCATTGCATAAATCGCCAATGGCAGGACGATGGCGGCGCCGAGCATGGCGAAGCCCAAATGCCGGGGACGAATGCGGTGCAGGTGCTGGCGGTAATGCCAGACCCCGAACGCCAGACTCAAGGCCAATACCACCAGGCCTGAGCGCGACTCCGTTTTGGTCATGCCGCCCAGCAGCAACAGGCAGCAGCCCGCCCAGAACAAACGTTGCAGCAGGTTCGGGCTGCGAATCACCAGCAGCAGGCCCAGCGGCACGGCGAAGGCGATCAGCAGAGCAAAGGCATTCGGGTCTTCGAGCAGGCCGGCGGCGCGGCCCTTGTCCTGGAATCGGCTGGAAAACATTGCCATTGCGCAGGTCGTGCTGACGCTGAGCGTGACCAGTCGGGCGAACAGATCGAGGTTCAGCTCACGGCCGATCAACAGGGTGATCACGAACAGAATCAGGCCCACGCTCAATTCACGCAGATGACTCTGTGACATGCCCATGTTGTCGGTGGCGAGCAGGCTCAGCAGGTACAGCGCCATGAAACCGATCAGGTAGCGCCACAGATTGCTGCGCAGGCGCTGCGATGGAATCTGGTGCAATGCCAGTTGCAACGCCAGGATCAGCGCCAGCGAAGCACCGAGGAATTTGCTCCCGGAAAACGCGCTGTCCTTGAAGAACCCTTCAAATGGCACCAGCGCGGCAATGCCCAGCAAGCCCCAGGCCGGTTTGCGGTACAGCACCGTGAAACCCAGCAGCCCCAGCACCGCCCCCGGCGCCAGATACGGATAAGGACTGACCAGCAAAGCCATGCAGACCAGTGCCAGCAGACTGACGATCGAGAGCGGGAAAATCATGCGCGTGCCTCCCGTGCCGTGTGGATGTACAGCTGCGACCAGCGTTCGGCCAAAGCCTTGAGGTCGTAGCGTTCCTGTTGTGTGCGTCTGGCGTTGTCGCGCAGTTGCGCGGCCAGTTTCGGTTCGGCCAGCAAGGTGTCGAGCTGACGGGCGAGGGCGGCGGTATCGGTCGGTGCGGCGAGCAGACCGTTGTGACGGTCCTGCAAGACATCGGGAATGCCACCGACCGCGAACGCCACCACCGGCACACCGGCCTGCATCGCTTCGAGCAGAATCATCGGCGTACCCTCGGTGCGCGAGCTGATCACCAGCGCATCGAGTTGCTGCCACCAGCCTTGCATCGCCGTCTGATAGCCCGGCAGCCGAATCCGCTGTTGTAAACCGGCAGCGTCGATACGCGCCTGCAAGGCCTCACGTTCCGGACCGTCACCGAGCATCACCGCGTCCAGTTGCGGATGCTGGTGACACAGCGCAATCAGCGCATCAAGAAACAGATCCGGGCCTTTCTCGCTGCTCAACCGACCGACGTAACCGGCCAGCCAGCGTGGTCGCTCCAGCGCCGGCGGCATCGCTGGCGCTGCTGGCAAACCGTTGGGAATCACCTGCAACTTCTCAGCACGGACGCCGGCCTGACGGTGCAGCGCAGCGATGCTTTGCGCTACACAGATCACCCGCTTCACCGAGGCCGTGCGGCACAGTTGCAGGCTCAGCCAGGTGTAGAACTTTTGCTTGCGACTGCGCGGGGTGAAGCCGTGCTGAGTGGCCACCAGCGGCAGGCGCAACAGCGTTGCGCCGACCCAGCCAAACAGTTGTCCTTTGAAGTTGTGCGTGTTGAGCAACGGCTGGTCACTGCGGCGCTGATGCAAGTGCCGCAGTAGCCCGCCGAGCCCGGCACAGCCGCGAGCGTCCACCCCGGCCTGGCGAAAGCGCTCGATCAGCTCGGCTGGCGCGTCGAGGAACAGCACCTGATGCTGCCCCGGCGTCGCCAGACAATGATCCAGCAACATCCGCTCGGCTCCGTAGAAGCCGCCGCTGCTGAGCAAATGAATGATCGGCAGGGCGACGCACGGGGTGGACGCCGCGTTCAATTGCGCACCCAGTGAACCAGGCTAGGCATGGTCCAGTTCTTGTGCGGATTGCCGGGCTGCGACGTTTCTTCGTTGAGCACCAACAGCACCGGCAGGCCCAGTTCATGACTGATTTGCGCCGGATGCTTGAAGCGGTGATCGAAGAACTCACGCACATAGACAAAGGCAATGGCCAGCAGCAGACCGGTGAGCATGCCAAACGGAATGATCAGCATCGGCTTGGGAAACGCTGCCTCGGTCGGTTCATACGGCGGACTCAAGACACGGGCGTTGGACAAGTCGTTGTCCAGCGCGCGGGTCGTGCTGCTTTCGGCAAAGCGTTGCGCATAGGTTGAAAACGCTGCGTGCAATGCGCCGATCTCGGTGTCCATCTGGCGCAGCTTGCTTTGGGTCTGCTGCAATTGATGGATGCGATTCTTGAACTCGGCGATGCGCGCGGTTTTCTGCTCGATGACCTGGCTGACCACCGACAGGTCGATCGTGCGTTCCTGAATGCGGTTGTTGACCACTTTGAGGAACTGCTGGCGGGTGCGCGCAATCTGCTCGCGCGCCAGCAACATCGGTTCGCTGCCGGGCTGAAAGACCGCGAGGTCGTTCATATAGCGGCTGACCTGAGTGGTCAGCGCCTCGCCCATCTGCCTGATCTCGCGGTCTTCGAACGCGATGTTGTCCACCGTCGTGGTGAAGGTGAACGGGAAGGTGTAGTCGTTAAGCTTGTTGGTGTTGGCGGCGGCCAGGCTGGTTTTCAGGTAATCGAGCCAGCGCTGGCTTTGCAGCAAGCGATCGCGATACAGGTTGAGGGCCTGTTCTTCGGTATTGATCGCGTTGAGGCGAAAGGTGATTTCCTCTTTCGGATCGGACGAACCGACGCTTTCCAGCAGGCTCAGCCGCGCGCCTTCCAGACCGTCGAGCCGCACCTGATACTGATGCTTTTTGGTCTCGTAGAACGAGTGCGGCAGCTCGATCGATTGCAGCGCCTGACGATCGACCAGATAGTTTCGCAGCAACGTGGCAACAAACGTTGTGCCCTGGGCAGGATCAGGGAAGCTGTAGACGATCGAGATCACATTGGAGCCCGGCAGGGTTTCGATCTTCAGATTGTCGATGGCGTCCTGGGTCAAGCCATCCAGTACCGTGTCGCGCACCGGATCGGTTTCCATGCCCAGTGCGTCACGCAGCGGATTGATCACGTATTCGCGCAGCGGCGTGCTGACGTAGCGCTTGAACGGTTCGCCGGCCAGCTTGCTGAGCATCCCCGGCGGCGGGTTGTACTGACCCTGGTCGCGCAGTTCGCTGATGGTCTGACGAATCAGCGCCGGCGAACGGAGGATATTGCTTTCGGTTTCCATGTCCGCCAGCGACGGCGGAATGAAGGTGGCGTTGTCCTGGGTCAGCGACGTGGTTGCATCGCCCTGGGAGAGTTTTTTCGACTGCACGATCACCTGCGCGGTGATATCGAAGCTCTGTTTGAGCAACAGCGGCAGCAACAGCGCGATCACTGCAAAGATCAGGAAGATGCGCTTCACCAGTTGCTTGTTGGCGAAGAAAATCCTGAAGAACTCGTGCAGGTAATTTTCTTTTGGGTTCATGTCGTTCACCTGAGAGTCAGTTGTCACTGCCTTTGTTGTCGACGCGGTAGCCGAAGCTGAAACCCACGCCCTGGAACAGCACCACATCCGCCAGTTGCCGGGCGAGTTCGCCGGCGCTGGCCAATTTGGTTTTTGGCACGTAGAGCATGTCGTCCGGCTGCAGATAGGCGATTTGTGGCGCGTCACCGGACAGTGCTTTCTCCACGTCGTAGTTCATCGCCTGCACCTGATTGCCGTTGCGCCGCATGATCACCACCGAATCCAGCCGCGCCTTGACGTTGGTACCGCGCGCCAGGGTCAACGCCTCAAGCACCGACACTGGCCGACGGATCGGGTACGAGCCCGGTTGAGCGACTTCGCCGAGCACATAGATCTCGTTGCCGGCGGTGGATTTCAGCAGCACATCCACAGTCATCCGTCCCGGCAATTGCGCATACTTGCTGTTGAGGAAGGTTTCCAGTTGATTGACGGTCATGCCTTGCAGCGGCACCGCGCCGATTTCCGGAAAACTCGCATAACCATCGGTGCCGACGGTGATTTCGCGGCTCATACCGGTGGCCGGGTGGTTCAGCGCGCTTTTGAGGTTCTGCTCGTTGCTCAGCGGGCTGAGAATCTGCACCGCGAGCTGATTGCGATTAGGCTGGAACAGTTGCTTGCGCTCATAGGCACGCTGGATTTCCTGACGCGCTTCTTCGCTGGTCAGCCCGGCGATTTTCACCGAGGTGTTGGCGCCGGGCAGTTCGATGGTGCCATCGGGCAGCACCAGTTGCGTGCCGTTGAGCTGACTGGCGGCGGTGAAGTTCAGGCCGATCTGATCACCCGACTGCACGCGGTAAGCGTCCGAGCCGCTGGTACTGATGTGGAAAATCACATCCAGCACGTCTTTCGGACGCAGGGTCTGCTCGACCCTCGGCATGTCGGTGGCCTGCGCATTGGCCGGTGTGGCGGTGAGGATATTCACCGGCATGTTGCGGGTCTCGGAATTGCTGGTGCAGCCTGCAAGCGGCAGCAACAGCAGGACAAGCATTTTGGCGTTCATGGCGTCATCCTTTGCGTTCGCTTACAGGTTTTTGTAAAGCCATTTGGGCATGTAGTACTTGCGCCGGTTGAAGACGCTGCCGACCACTTTTGCCCCGGCCTGAGTCAGGCGTTGCACGGCGGCCTGGGCGACTTCCCAGCGGGTGTCTTCGGCGCGGACCACAAACACCACGCCGTCGACCTGAGTGCTGATGACCAGGGTGTCGGCGGCGGAGTACACCGCGTCGCCGTCGATCACCACGAAGCGGTACTGGCTGCCCAGTTGATCGAGCAACGGGCTCAGGCGCTCGGCGGTCAGGTGCTCCAGCGTGCGGATCGGCCGGCCGTTGGGCAGCACGTGGAAGGGCAGGCTCGACACCTGCACCACGCAGTCCTGCAACAACGGCGGGTTGTCCGGGTTGAACAACAGGTCGCGCAGGCCGCGCTCCTTGCTCAGGTTCATCTGCTGGGTGAGGTTGTCGGCCGACTGGCTGGCGTCGACCAGCAGCACCTGGCCGCTGCTCATTTGCGCCAGTTGGCTGGCCAGCGCCAGGGCACTGGTGGTGGTGCCAGCGCCGGGATTGGCGGCGGTCAGGAACAGGATCCGCAGATCGAGATCCAGCACGGTCGAGGTCAGGTTCGATTCGCTGGGGGTGGCGATGCTCAGGCTTTTGTTGGTTGAACCGTCCATTAGCTTGCTCCGTGGCCGCTGAATACTTTGAAGGGGGTTTTCAACAGAATCTTCAGATCAAGCAGAAGGCTCTGCTCGGCGATGTAGCTGAGGTCCAACTCAACGCGCTGGTCGAAGTCGATATTGCTGCGTCCGGAGATCTGCCACAGGCCGGTCATGCCGGGGTAGATCGCCAGACGCGCGAGGTGATTGTCCTTGTAGCGATAGGCGTTGAACGAGGTCGGACGCGGGCCGACCAGGCGCATGTCGCCGGTCACTACATTGATCAGGTTGGGCAGCTCATCAAGACTGGTGCGCCGCAGGAAACCGCCGATGCGGGTGATGCGCGGGTCGTGGTCGATCTTGAAATCGATCGCGTCGGCACCGTGCTTGTTGAGGTGGCGCAGCGACTCTTTCAGTTCTTCGGCGTTGGCCACCATGGTGCGAAATTTGTACATGCCGAATTTGCGCCCGCGATAGCCGGTGCGTTTCTGCACGAACATCACCGGCCCTGGGCTGCTGAACTTGATGACCAGTGCCAGCCCCAGCAACAGCGGGGAAAACAATACGAGGATCAGCAGCGCGCCAAGGCAGGCAACCACGCGATTGGTGCGTGACAGCTGCCATGGCCGACCGCCGTCGCGGCCCGTGAACCAGCCGCGACCCTGGCGATGGATCGCCGCGTCGAGACGCATTCGGTGCTCGGGATCCACGCGCTTGTCGCGGCGCATTTCTAGGATCGGTACACCTTTCTCATGTCCAGTCATGGAGTCCTCCACATTGATTCAGCCGCGAACGGCACGTGGGCGATAGGCAGTGGGGTAGTAGTCGCGGAACCAGGCGATGAAACGCCCGAGTCCCTCATCCAGCTCTATCCGGGGCTGAAATCCGGTGGCCTGGGCCAGATCGCTGGTCTCGGCGCAGGTGTTGAGCACGTCGCCCGGTTGCAGCGGCAGCAGCTCGACAATGGCTTTGCGGCCCAGATGTTTTTCCATCAGCGCCAGATAGGTTTTCAGCTCGACCGGGTGCTGCCCGCCGATGTTGAACAGGCGCCACGGCGCCATGCTGCTGGCGGGGTCGGGCTGCTCGCGATCCCACTGCGGATTGACCGGCGGTGGCTGATCGATGAGGCGGGCGATGCTTTCGATGATGTCGTCGACGTAGGTGAAATCGCGCTGGTGTTCGCCGTAGTTGAACAGCTTCAACGGTGTGCCTTCACTGATCGCCCGGGCGAACTGGATCGGCGACATGTCCGGCCGGCCCCACGGCCCGTACACGGTGAAAAAGCGCAGGCCGGTGCAGGGAATGCCGAACAGATGGCTGTAGCTGTGCGCCATCAGTTCATTGGCTTTTTTGGTGGCGGCGTACAGCGATAGCGGATGGTTGACGCCGTCCTTCACCGAATACGGCGTGTGCTGGTTGGCGCCGTACACCGAACTCGACGAGGCGTAGATCAGGTGCTCGACCGGATGATGCCGGCAGCTTTCAAGAATGTTCAGAAAACCGTTGAGGTTGCTGTCCAGATACGCTCGTGGATTTTCGAGCGAGTAACGCACTCCGGCCTGCGCGGCGAGGTGGATCACCACTTGCGGACGTTCGCGGACAAACAGTGCGTCGATGGCCGAGGCATCGGCCAGGTCAACCGTGGCCAGCTGGAAATCGCCGACCTGCTTGCGTACCCACTGCACGCGGTCGTGCTTGAGTTGCGGGTCGTAATAGGCATTGAAATTGTCCAGGCCGACCACCGAGTGGCCGTCGCGCATCAACCGCAACACGCAATGGGCACCAATAAAACCGGCGGCGCCGGTGACCAGCACCTTCATGGCCGCAGTCCTTCAGGGGCAATGTGGCGCAGACCGATGCCGCTGTAATGCAGGCCGGCGGCCGCCACTTGTTCCGGGTTGTAGAGGTTGCGGCCGTCGATGATCACCTTGGAGCGCAGCTTTTCGGCAAGCAGTTCGAAATCGACCACGCGGAAATTTTTCCACTCGGTGCAGATCACCAGTGCATCGGCGTCTTCCAGAGTGTCGTCGCGGGTCGCACACAGGTGCAGATCGTTGCGGTAACCGTAAAGGCGCCGGCATTCGGACATGGCTTCCGGGTCGTAGGCCTGCACGCTGGCGCCTTCGGCCCACAGTGCATCCATCAGATAACGGCTGGGCGCTTCGCGCATGTCATCGGTGTTGGGTTTGAACGCCAGGCCCCAGACCGCGATGGATTTGCCGGCCAGGCCTTGGGGGAATTGCGCTTTCAATTTGCTGAACAGGATGTGCCGTTGCAGATCGTTGACGTCGGTAACGCTGCGCAGCAGTTTCAGCGGCATGCCGTTGTGTTCGGCGGTGTGCAGCAGAGCGCGCAGGTCTTTGGGAAAGCACGAGCCACCGAAGCCGCAGCCCGGATAGATGAAGTGGTAACCGATGCGCGGATCAGAGCCGATGCCTTTGCGCACCGCTTCGATGTCGGCACCGAGCAATTCAGTGAGATTGGCCAGCTCGTTCATGAAACTGATGCGCGTGGCGAGCATGGCGTTGGCGGCGTACTTGGTCAGCTCGGCGCTGCGGTTGTCCATGAACATCAGTTTTTCGCGGTTGCGGCAGAACGGCGCGTACAGCTCGCTCATTTGCTCGCGAGCTGCCTCGTCGCGGGTGCCGACGATGATCCGGTCCGGGCGCATGCAGTCGGCGAGGGCGCTGCCTTCTTTGAGGAATTCAGGGTTGGAAACCACACGTACGGCCAAATCACCTTTGCCGCGGCGCTGCAGTTCACTGTTGGCGGTGGCCAGTACCTGATCGGCCGTGCCCACTGGCACCGTGGATTTGATGATCAGCGTGCGGTCGGCTTCCATGTGCGAAGCGATCTGCCGGGCGACGTTGAGCACGTGGCTGAGGTCGGCGGAACCGTCCTCGTCGGCCGGGGTGCCGACGGCGATGAAAATCAGCTCGGCGTGCTCCACCGCATCACTCGCCTGGGTGCTGAACAACAGGCGCCCGGCCTTGATGTTTTCCTCCAGCGTGCCGGATAAACCGGGCTCGCTGATGGGCGGCACCGCTTGTTGCAGTTGTTTAATTTTGTTTGGGTCAATGTCCACGCATAAAACGCGATGACCGACATCTGCAAGTGCGGCGGCTTGTATAAGTCCGACATAGCCAGTGCCAAATACGCTCACGTCCATCTGCGCACCTCAATAACACCAAAAAGTTAACTACGGAATGAGATCGTTAAAGGGGTATAGCGCAGCGTTTGAAAAGCGTGTCAGCAAAATGACATGTTGCATCGGTATAACACTTGAGTGTTTTTTGGCGATTGGCCATCAAGTCATTGCTGCGATTGAAATTGTTGCTTTCGTGCAGATTTGTTCAGATTTCAACTAAGCGATAAACGGTCGCAAGCCGCTAATTCAAAGGCTTATGGCAGGGAGCGTGTGTCAGATTTGAGTCATCGTTTTTTTGACGCTTTATATTAAAAGCAGTCAATTCTTGCGCTTTTATAGCCGGGTGCTAGTGTCAGGTTCTGATTGCCAGACCTTTGACTCCCTGCCTTTTCGCAAGACCGGTATCGCCATGTTCAGATATGCCAAAGAATTGCTCTTAATTGTTTATCTGTTGCTTTTTTCCGAATATTACATTGATCGGTTAAATGCTATCGGCCTCAGTTTTGCTGTACTTCTTTTTGGCGCGATGTTTTTGGCGCTCGCTTTGGCATTATATCTAACGGCGTATATAAGGCAGGCTCTCATTCGCCACGTGTTCGCATTGGCAATGTTTGTTTCGGCGGTATTTTTCGACGTTTGTACCCGGGTCACGACGGAATACCTGACCTACAGCGGTTTCGTCTCATTGGTGTACTCCGGCGGTTTCATCCAGGAAGCGGCGTACCAATACCGGGACGCGATCCTGCGTGGCGTACTCAGCGGTTTGCTGTTGCTGCTCGGCATCGGTCTGAAACCCCGCCATGGCCTGGCGATTCCCAACGCCTTGCGTGTGGCGGCGCCGTTGTGCGGCGTGTTGTTGCTCAGTGCCGTGCTGTTCTTGCGAGCGGGTGAGGGCGCCCGGGGCTTGCCGATCATGTACACGCCGCTGGCCTACCTCAATTTGTTTGCCTATGAAGCGCTGCACAACACCGTCGGCCCGCGTGAACCGGTGACACTGGCGCGCGCCCCGCAAGCGGTCGGCCACGACATCGTGCTGATCATCGACGAAAGCATCTCCGGCAATTATCTGGACATCAACGCGCCGTTCGGCGTGCACAGCAACCTCAAACAAGCGCGTCCCGGCGTCGCTATCTTCAATTACGGTTACGCCGCGTCCATCGCCAATTGCAGCGCCGACACCAACGTGACCCTGCGCTACGGTGGCACCCGCGCCGACTACATGCGCATCAACACCACGTTGCCGTCGATCTGGCAGTACGCAAAAAAAGCCGGACTGCGCACGGTATACATCGACGCCCAGCGCACCGCTGGCAACCTGCAGAACCTGATGACCGACACCGAGAAAAAGGACATCGACGAATTCGTGCAATTCGACCAGACCAGCGTGCGTGATCGCGACATGGCCGCTGCGGCGAAACTCATCGAATTGCTCAACGACGACAAACCGCAACTGGTGGTGATCAACAAGGTCGGCGCGCATTTCCCGGTGCACGACAAATACCCGGATGCGTTCATGGCCTACCGTCCGACCTTGCCGCGCGGGCAATTCACCGAAGTGGCCGATACTGGCGAGCGCAACGGCTTCAATGGTCAGCCGGATGACTGGGTGCTGTATCGCAACGCCTACAAGAACACCGTGTTGTGGAATGTCGGTGAGTTCTTTGCGCGGGTCTTCGCTCAGGGCAATCTGAACAATGCGTTGCTCATCTATACCTCCGACCACGGCCAGGATCTGCACGAGCGCGGCAATCCGGGATTGAACACCCACTGCGGCGGCGCTCCGGTGGAGGAGGAAGGGCTGGTGCCGCTGGTGGTGATTTCCGGCAGTGGGTTGAAGACGCTGGACTGGTCGGCGCAACTGGCGACAAACAAGGATCGCTCCAGCCACTACAACATTTTCCCGACGCTGTTGCAGTTGATGGGCTATGACCTGGCGGGGATCGAGGCCGTGTACGGCAAGCCGCTGACGGTGCCGACGGCGGATGAGTTCACCTTCAACTATCGTTTCAACGCGCGGCTCGGGGCCAAGCCTGAGTGGAAGCACATTGATCTGGGCAGCATTGTCACGCCGTCGCAGGCGCCGGCGAGTGTCGCGGCCGGTCAGTAAGTTTTGCATTGGCAGGGCTGGCCTCATCGCTGGCAAGCCAGCTCCTACAGTGTTTTAGGGTGAATGCAAATTCGTGAACAACCTCAATCCCTGTGGGAGCTGGCTTGCCAGCGATGGGGTCATTTGCTTCAACGCAAGATTCAAGTCTGTCATCGCCATCCGCTATCCTTGCCCCACACTGACCGATCAGGTGGCGGCATGCTTCGTGTTGAAAACGTCTTCAAAAGCTATTTCACCCCGCAAGGCGCCTTGCCGGTGCTGCAAGGCGTCGACCTGACGCTGGAATCCGGCAGCAGCCTGGCGCTGATGGGCGAATCCGGCAGTGGCAAAAGCACGTTGCTGCACCTGGTGGCCGGTCTCGACCACGTCGACAGCGGCAGCATTCGCAGCGGCGAGCATCGATTGGAAGGGATGAACGAGGCGCAACTGGCGAACTGGCGGCGGACGGAAATCGGCCTGGTGTTCCAGCAGTTCAACCTGATCGGCAGTTTGCGCGTCGAGGACAATCTGGCCTTTCAGGCACGTTTGGCCGGGCGCCATGAGCCGCGCTGGCAGGCGCATCTGGTGCAGCGTCTGGGTCTGGGCGATTTGCTCAAGCGTTATCCCGAGCAACTTTCCGGTGGCCAGCAGCAGCGGGTCGCATTGGGCCGGGCATTGGCCTCGCAACCAAAATTGTTGCTGGCCGATGAACCCACCGGCAGCCTCGATGAAGCGACCAGTGATGAAGTACTGCGCTTGTTGCTGGAATTGCTCGATGACACACCGACCACCTTATTGATGGTGACCCACAGCCCGCGGGTGGCGGCGCGCCTGGCGCAGCGAGTGGTGTTGTCCAGCGGGCGGCTGACGTGAGCGTTTTCCGTCAGACCCTGCGTGCGCTGCTCAGCCATTGGCGGCGACATCCGGTGCAGTTCTTCAGCGTGCTGACCGGTTTGTGGCTGGCGACCAGTCTGCTCACTGGCGTTGAGGCGTTGAACAGTCAGGCGCGTGACAGCTATGCGCGGGCCAGCCAGTTGATCGGCGGCGAACCGCAAGCCAGTCTCAGCACGCCGAACGGTGCAACCTTCCCGCAGCAATGGTTCGTTGATCTGCGCCGACAAGGCTGGCCCGTGTCACCGCTGCTGCAGGGCCGGTTGCTGCTCAAGGGCCATGAAAATCAGCGCCTGCAACTGATGGGCATCGAGCCGGTGTCATTGCCGGCCGATTCCGCAGTGGCCGGACAGGCGCTGGCGATTGAGCGTGTTGTCGAGTTCTTCACGCCGCCGGGCAGTACCTGGATTTCTCTGGAAACCTTGCAGGCGCTGGATCTGCGCGAAGGCGACACGCCGCAAACGGCCAATGGTCTGCGATTGCCGCCGTTGCTTGCGCAAAAGGACATGGCGCCCGGCGTCTTGCTGGTGGACATCGGCGTCGCGCAAACCCTGCTTGAACAACCGGGACAATTATCACGGCTGTTGCTGCCCAAGGATTTCCACGCCGAGTTGCCCGCCGAGTTCAAAGGCCAGTTGCAGCTCAAAAGCAGCGGCGAGGAAAACAATCTGGCGCGACTGACCGAGAGCTTTCATCTGAATCTCGATGCGCTGGGTTTTTTGTCATTCGTGGTCGGCTTGTTCATTGTCCACGCCGCCATCGGACTTGCGCTGGAACAACGCCGAGGTCTGCTGCGTACGTTGCGCGCCTGTGGGGTCAGCGCGCGGATGTTGATCTTGTGCTTGGTCGTTGAACTGGGTGTGCTGGCGCTGATCGGCGGATTGTTCGGCGTGATCAGCGGCTATTGGCTGGCAAGTGTCTTGCTGCCGGATGTCGCCGCCAGCCTGCGCGGTTTGTATGGCGCGGAGGTGGCGGGGCAGTTGCGCCTCAGCCCCTGGTGGTGGTTCAGCGGTATCGGCTTGAGCCTGCTCGGCGCCTTGCTCGCCGGCGCCAACAGTCTGTTGCGCGCCGCCCGTTTACCGTTGTTGGCCGTGGCGGATCCGCAAGCCTGGCATCAGCAATATGCGCGCTGGTTGCGCCGGCAGGGTTGGCTGGCGGTGCTGCTGGGTTTGCTTGCGTTGCTGGCGTTGATCTGGGGTGACAGTCTCGCCAGCGGTTTTGTGCTGATGGCCGGATTGTTGATTGGCGCCGCATTGGCTTTGCCGGTGTTGCTCAGCGCGTTGTTGAATCAGTTGCTCGGGCGCAGCCGTTCGGTGCTGGGTCAGTGGTTTCTCGCCGATTGCCGTCAGCAATTGCCGGCACTGAGCCTGGCGCTGATGGCGTTGCTGTTGGCGCTCGCTGCCAACATCGGCGCCGGCAGCATGACTGCCGGTTTTCGCCAGACCTTCGATGACTGGCTCGAACAACGCCTGAGCGCTGAGTTGTATATCAACCCGAGCAATCCGGCACAGTCTCGGGAAATGTACAGCTGGCTCAAGCAGCAACCGAATATCGCGGCGATTCTGCCCAACTGGCAGGTCGCGGTGACGTTGCAGGGTTGGCCGGCGGAGGTGTTCGGCATCATCGATCACGCGCACTATCGCCAGCACTGGCCGCTGCTCGATGCGATCAGCGGCGACCCATGGGCGCATCTGGCCACGGATGATGCGGTGATGCTCAGCGAGCAATTCGCCCGGCGCCTGAAATTGCACGTGGGGGAACACGTGGCGATTGCGACCCCCAACGGCCCATGGTCGCCGCGCATCGTTGGCATATACGCCGACTACGGCAATCCCAAGGGCCACTTGCTTGTCAACATCCACCACTTGCTGCGCGGCTGGCCACAACTGACGCCGAACCGCTTCAATCTGCGCATCGAGCCGCACAACATCCCGACCTTGTTGAACACCTTGCAGACGCGCTTTCAACTGGAAGACAGCCGCATCGTCGATCAGGCGCGGCTCAAGGGCTGGTCGGTGCAGGTTTTCGAACGCACCTTTGCGGCGACGGCGGCGTTGAATAGCCTGACCCTGGCGGTGGCGGGCGTGGCACTGTTCATCAGCCTGCTGACGCAAAGCCAGAGTCGCCTCGGCCAACTCGCACCGCTGTGGGCGTTGGGCGTAACGCGGCGGCAATTGATGCTGCTCAATCTCGGTCAGACCTGGCTGCTGGCCGTGCTGACATTGCTGTTGGCGTTACCGCTGGGAATCGCACTGGCGTGGTGCCTGGACGCGGTGATCAATGTGCAGGCGTTTGGCTGGCGGCTGCCGTTGCGGGTGTTTCCGTGGCAATTGCTGCAACTCATGGGGTTGGCATTGCTGGCGACGTTATTGGCTTCGGCATGGCCGCTGTATTCGCTATATCGCACGCAACCAGCGGACCTTTTGAGGACGTTTGCCCATGAGGATTAACTTCGTGGTGCTCATGGTTTTGTTGCTGCTCGGTGGGTGTGATCAGTCAGCGCCTGAGCAGAAGGGCTTCGCCGGGATGGGCGATCAGGCGTTGGCGTTTACGCCGGTGGTGTCGGGAAGGGTGTTCAGTTTCCCGGCAGATCATGCTGCCCATGCCGGTTTCCGCATCGAGTGGTGGTATGTCACTGCCAATCTCAAGGATCAGCAGGGCAACGAGTTCGGCGTGCAGTGGACCCTGTTTCGCAGTGCGCTGAAACCGGTGGCGGAGCAGACGGGTTGGGCTGATCAGACGATCTGGCTGGGGCACGCGGCGGTGACGTCCAGTACGGTGCATCACGCCGCCGAACGTTACGCCCGAGGTGGGGTGGGGCAGGCGGGTGTGCGGTTGGCGCCGTTCGAAGCGTGGATCGATGATTGGCGGTTTGCCAGTCAGGCGCAGGATCCCTTGAGCGATATGCAACTCAGCGCGCGTGACAAGGACTTCGCCTACCAACTGCACCTCACTTCCAGCCGTCCATTGGTGTTGCAGGGGGACAAGGGTTTCAGCCAGAAATCCGAGGAGGGTCAGGCGTCGTATTACTACAGCCAACCTTTTTTTCAGGCCAGCGGCACGTTGCAGATCGACGGCCAGACCTACACCGTCAGCGGCCCGGCATGGCTCGACCGCGAATGGAGCAGCCAGCCGTTGACCGCCAATCAGACTGGCTGGGACTGGTTTTCCCTGCACCTGGACAGTGGCGAACACGTGATGCTTTACCGCATGCGCCAGAAGGACGGCGCGCCGTATATTACCGGCACGTGGATCGCCGCCGATGGCCAGACGCAAACCCTGAGTAGCTCGCAGATCCAGCTCATCCCGCAAGACACCGCCACAGTCGCTGGCCGGGCGATGCCGGTGAAATGGTCGATCAGCATCCCCGACAAACACCTCGCCATCACTCTCGATGCGCTCAACCCCAACGCCTGGATGAATCTGCGCATTCCGTACTGGGAAGGCCCGGTGCACATCAGCGGCAGCCATCCCGGCCAGGGCTATCTGGAAATGACCGGGTACTGAGAGGTCTCCATAAATCCTACAAAGATTTGGTTTGAACTCGGATTACCGTGCTGTCCTCTACAGAGAAACCTGTCGAGGATTTGCCATGAGCGACGACCTGCAACCCCCAGACATGAACACTTGGCAGCGCCTGTTCAATGACCAAACCCTTTGGCAGCAATCCCCCGACGCGCATTACTTCGATCTGCAACGCATCGCCGACGATCTGCTCGGCCAGGGCGCCATCGACCTGGGGCAATGGCAACTCCTGCGCGCCAAAGCCGACGATCTGCACAAGGATTCCCCCTCCATCAACGTCACCCGTGAACTCGACGACCCCGAAGCCTGAGGACTACCTATGAAGCCGATCACCCAAGGCGAACACCCCGACGAACCCCGTCCAGCGGGCGAAACCGAACGCGACAACGATGCCTTGCGCCCCACCGACCCGAAACAGCGTGAAAACACTGGCAAAGGCACGCCCAGTGGCGAATCCACCGCGCAAGACACTGCAAAGCAACAGACCCCCTCGCCACAAACCAAAGCCAAGCCCTGAACAGCGTCTATGCTCACTGGCACGTCCGCCGCGCAAGTCGATTAGGCGTCGGGCGCTGCCATTCATCACAGGGAAAGTAATGCATATGAAGCTCGACGCACTGGCCAAGGCCATCACCCTCGCAACCGTACTGTCCGTCTCCAGCTTCGGCGCCATGGCTGCCGATATTCCGCTGTCCGCCACCATCGAAGCGGATCAGGTCACCACCAAAGTGGTCTCCGTCGATCCCGCCAACCATCAAGTCGTGCTCGAAGGCGCCGAAGGTCGTCAGGTCCATGTTCAGCTCAGCGACAAGGCGAAAAACCTCGCCAATCTGAAGGTCGGCGATCTGGTCAAAGTCGAAGTGCAGCGTTCTGTTGCCGCTTCCCTCGACACTGATGTGGATAAAGGTCTGCCTGGCACGACCGAGCGTACCGGTGAGTTACGTAAGGCTCCGGGCAGCGATAACCCTGGTGGCGAGGCGTACCGTCAGGTTCAGGTGCAATTGAAAATCACCAAAATTGATTTGAAGACAAATCAGGTGACCCTGCAAAACCCGCAAGGCCAATCCAAAATCCTCGACGTGAAAAACCCTGAAATTCAAGCCAAGCTGAAAGACCTGAAGGAAGGGCAGAGCGTTATTGTCACTTACACCGATATCTTAAAAGTGACCAGTCAACACGAAAGTTGAGCTGTAGCTCTACAAGATGGCTGCTCTTGTACAGTTTTTGTATGAGAGTAGTCATGTTATTAGTTCGGTTTGAAGTTTTTGAAAGTTTCATGAAAGGAATCGTCGATAAATATCTATTAACGTTTCAGTACATAAATTTCATATTCAGGAATGAGGACATAAGCGCCAACTTCTATTAAAATCCCTTCCGTTCGCCCAGTGTCAGGGCTCTTTACCGGTGCATGGATTGCCAGGCCATTACACTGGGCGAACACCTCTTCGGAGTGGATGTATACAATTTCCGCAAACAAAAAGGGCGACTTCATAGTCGCCCTTTTTGTTTGCCGTGAATCAAGCCGAAGCGTGCGCCTCAGCGTTGTCTTGTTGCCCCTGAAAGCGCTTCAGCGTGGCCTGATACATTTTTGTCCTGCGGTGATTTTTCCCGTAGGTGCCCGCTGCGGCAACCGTCCCTGCCTGGATGTGATCCAGATAGCTGAAAATCTTGCGCGGTGAGAGAAACTTGATGCCATAGCCCAGGCTGCTCATCCGATCTTGCAGCGCGTAACCTGGCACCTGTTCATCCATGCAGAAGTGCAGGCCCTGGGACTTCATCAAACGTGCATTCCACAATGTACAGAAACTTTTCAAGTGAGTTTCGTTGTACGGCCTTGGCATTTTCGAGCGCAGGCCCAGACGCACTTTTGCTTTACGAACATAGTGCTTGCAGAAACGCGAAGTTAAACGCCAGATGTCACGAACGACCCCACGATTAAGTTGTTCGACACAACCGACTGCGGCCATGTTCGGTGTTTTCGTGCACTCGCGCATCATCATGGCAAACACCGCTTTGTCGTAGACAAAGGTATCGGTGTGCAACAGAAACAGATAATCGGTCTCGACTTTTTCCAGCGCCAGATCCAGTGCCTTGCCATGGGCAATATGGCCATCTTCCTTGCCCGGCGAAGCCCGTTCGATCAAGTTGATCCAGTCGAGCGAGCGCAAGTAATCGAGACTGGCATCCGCCGAATCGTTATCCACCACCCACACCGGAATGCGTTGCTCCTGGACGTGCTCACGCAAAAGCTCGAGACACATGCGGGTGATGTCCGGGGTTTTGTAATTTACCAAGACAAGGCTGAAGTTCGACGCTGGCTGGGTTGGTAAATCAAACGCTTTCATGTCAGAAGGACTCATCTGCGATTCAAGGACAACAGGGTTTCGTGGCCGCGATCGTAGCGGCGCAACCTTAGTCGAACCTTAATTTGCGGATTGCGGCGTCCGGCAGAGTGTGTCGAAGTGAGACCGTTTCTCTATGAAATGCATAGGGTGCTGCCGGTCATTACCGGATAAAATGCGCGCCCTCTCACGGTTCAAGGAAGAAACGGCGACCGCCGTTGTGTCACGGATGAAACCACTTTCCCTCTACCATCCGGCCCTGTACTGGCTGCGCGTGTGGCAAAAAAGACTGTTCCGCCAGATTGCCTGGCGCTGTTCCAGCAAACGCTACGCACGCCCCGTCGCCATGGCTGAGCGCCTGCCATTTCGCTACCTCAAACACACCTCGAAACTCATCCGCAAACTCGGCGACTCCGACCTCGCCCTGCAACACAACAAAGTCATCAACCTCAAACTCGCCGTCGCCACCATCGACGGCGTCATCATCGCTCCCGGCGAACACTTCTCCTTCTGCCGCCTCGTCGGCCGCCCGACGTTGAAGCGCGGCTACGTTGAAGGCATGGAACTGTCTTTCGGCGAGGCACGACGCGGGGTAGGCGGTGGAATTTGCCAACTGAGTAACCTGATTCACTGGATGGCAATTCATTCACCGCTGGTGGTGGTCGAGCGCTCCAACCACAGCTTCGACCCGTTTCCGGATGAAGGGCGGGTGCTGCCGTTCGGGTCCGGGGCGGCGATTTTCTATAACTACGTTGATCTGGTGCTGCACAACCCCACTGATCGGAGCTTTCAGCTGAAGTTGAACGTCGGCGAGTCACAACTCGAAGGCGAGTTGTTGTGTGATCAGGTGAGGGAATATCGCTATCACGTGTTTCAAGAGGCGCATCGGTTTGTGCGGGAGGGTGCGCGGGTGTATCGGGAGAATGAGATTTGGCGGGAAGTGCGGGAGAAGGGGCAGGATGGGGAATTGGTGGAGAGGGTTAGGTTGTATCGGAATCGGGTGGTGGTTAAGTACGAGGTGGCAGACGAGTTGATCGGGTAGGGCGCGTGAAAGCGCTTCGCTGACGATGTCGCCCTTTGATCAGTTTTTGAAATACAACTCATCCAGCTGGCGTCTGCGTATCGAGAGGTACTCCTCCCATACCTTGGGAAAGTCCTCATCTTTGGTTAGAGGGAAGGTCAGATAAATGTACTTTCCAACAACGCTGATGTATTGCCTCGCGCGTTTGAAGGCCGGCTGCTCGAAAGCTGCAACGCTTTCATCATAGGCGTCATGGTAGTGATAGATGCTCACCCGATGGGGAGCGATCATGCATCGCGAAAAATCGATCACCCAGCAGCTATCAACGGCTGTACTCAAATAACCGTAAACACCATCAGTAGATAGACGCAGGCATGAATTTGCCTGGGTCCCGTCGTCATCATTGACCAGAATGATCTGGTCCGCGAAGTAATGAATATTCCTGCCGTCCGGCCCTTGCAACGACAAGCTCCAACCTTCGGCTCCCATACGGAATTCACCGTTGTTATCAAAGGTTGCTGTCCATCCATTGGCTAGAGTGATCTGATGTTTATTCATGAGGGTTGGTCAAGTATCGAGCTTACGGTGGTATGAGGTAGTCACATTAAATATCTTGCTCAAAGGTGTTCGAGGTCAATTAGACAGCCTTTGAGTTTTAATCGCCTGAGTTCATCATTAAATTTGTATTTTGGCAAGAGTTCGTTTTTTATGTCGTACTGCTGGCTAAGGAAACGGAATAACTTCCCTATGTTTTTTTTGCTGTTTTCGTCAAGGCTCTCAACCAAGTCGTAATTATTGTCCGACAGAAATTCGATTTTGCTTTTAAGTGTGTAGTAAGCGCTTATGTTTGAAAGCAATCCTTCCGCATCTGAATAATCTTCTTTTAAGTGCTCTATATATTTTTCAAATATAGTTGTCAGCAGAGGTTGTGCTGATTTTTGATGTTTTAAAACTCCGCACATTTCCTGCCAGTTGCTAATGAAGAGATGATCTCCCCAGTCGGAGCCACGGGCAAAATATTTCCCATTGCCTTTAAAGAAATCAAATATTTCATGAAGTTCTAAGGCTGTTTCAAAGGTGGTTTTCATTGAGGCTTTTTCCAATCATCAAAATTTTCAATGGCGCTGCGGAGAAAAAAGGGGGGTGGATTTATTTTCAGTTTGTAGAAAATAAATCTGTCCCATTTTTATTTTTTCGCGTTTTTATTTTTTCTTCTATTTGTATTTCATGCTTCGATCATGAATGATTCAATCTGCTTGATGAATTCAATTTTGCTTTTAGTTCTGAATTCACCGAGAAAAACTTCGGAGTTTTTAACCGGTTTTCCTTTGTGATCATATTCGATTTTTAAGAAGTCAGTTACAAACTCTCCGTCGGGGTCTCCCTCTGGTTCTACTCTAGAATCGAAGCAGTGCCCAGTACTACGCCTTACGCCCCCTAGTAGTACTGAGCAGGTGAACCAGTCATTAGTTTCTGGAGTCAACTCAACCTCAAAAAAATTGTTGATTGTTATTGTCCAGCCGCTTGGCACTCGAATTGGTTGAAGTTCGTGCTTTAGTTTGGGTCTCATTTTACATTGCCCATATAGTTTTTAACTTGTTCAGGTGAGGCTGCAACGCTGTGTATGACAGGTTCGCCAGCTCTTGAAAGTTCAATCCTAACCCAGCTTGTTAGCTCGCCATTGTTGTAGCTAATAGGGGTTTCTGATCTATAAAAATATATCTTGAATCTCCACGGTCAAACACTTTTTCATCGAGAAAAGGGGGCGGATTTATTTTCAGTTATCATCTTCTAAGAAAGAAAACGTGGTCCGCTCGGGTTGTGTCTAGTTGCTGCTATACTGCGCCGTCGTTATGGTATGCCTTAATGTTGGCAATGGTACTACTTTTTGCAGTGCAAGTGGCTATGCACGAACTCCCAAATTCAAGTTTGATTCTTTGATTTGAGCCATCTTGGGTGATGATGATGTTGGTAGGGCCGCTTAAGTTGAAGCTTTCCACGTTGAAGCTCTCTACGTTTACTATGTGAAGTTGGAATTCGTATTCATTGTAATTTTGTTCCCGCCATTTCTTAGGGGCGACGGAATGTTCCACTTGGCTATATAACTTCAAGCAAATAGAGTTTCCATCAAGTATGACGTACGAAGTGTGCACTCTGGCGGGAGAGTGGTCTTCACCAAAAATAGAAGTCCACTGTTTTTTATTTGAGATTGAAGATGTCCACATCGTTAGTGTCACTCAAAACTTAGAAAAGAAAACGTGGTATGTCCCCGACTGCGCCAGGGGCTGCCCCCCGATTACACTGGATAATGGCGCAGGATTATGTCTAGCGTGTATCTGTCAGCAAATTTTTGTTGTTTTCGATGCGTGAGTAGTTGGCTTCTTAACGCTACTCTGGTGAATTAAAATAGGCGGATGGGCCGCATAGCAAAGGATGTTTTGTTGTGAAATCTATTATTGATTCATCATTTTTTGCGCGAACTCTATAGTTGTCGCCTTCATTCGATATCGTGATGGTTAAATTTTTTTTTGTGGGGATGTTTTTTATTAGAAGTCCTTGGATATTGCCGCAGTTGAGACCGATTCTGCAGGTGTTAAAACCAGATTGTTTCCACTTGGTGGGAGGCGTTTCAGGATACTCTGTAATGTCAAATTCGAGAATTATTACTGGTCTGTTATTGTCTATATTTAGGGAGAATAGCGTAACCTCTCCGATAGGGATTGGAGTTGTGAAAACTTTATTAAAGAATAAGCTTCCATCTAGTTCGTTCCAAGACTTCATTTTTTATCCTTAAAGTAATAGTGGTCTTTAGCTCTAGGTACTTTGCCTGTTCTTGGGTTTTCAATTGGCCGTAGATTGAAAGTGAGCTGTCTGGTCGCCTTTGTTGCCTGGTTCGTGGAATTGATGTCCTGCTGAGTGGTCTTGAATGATTACTTTTGAACCGTCAGCACGCGTAAATTGATATTCACTTGTAAGAATCGGTTTCCCTTCACTGTTTAAAATACTTTCGCCAGCTTTATCTGTCATTCTTGCATACTTATATTGTTGTGTTTTACCTGTCGTAGGATCAAACACGGGATCCGGGTTTTGGGATCTAATGTTATTCTGGGACAGACTACTATAAATAGCGAGGAAGAGGTGAGTTTCTAGAGGGTAGATTATAGATGCAAAAAAGAAACCGTGGTCTGTCCCCGTTCACGCCGTTGTCTTGCGTAATGTTAAAGGTTGTTTATTGTTTGGGGGAGTTCGGTGTGTTTAATTTTCTCGATTTTTAGATTTTCAAGTAGTGATGTGAGTTTATTTAGGCTTTCTGCTGGCGCTATAAGTTGTAAGGTTGAATGAGTGTCGCTTTCTAAAAATCGAGCGATAAGCGTCTCTTTGTCAATGGTCATAAAATCAAAAACGCTTTTTGAAGTGACGGCCTTGTCACCTTTACTTAGTTGGTCCCATAGGAGGAATTTATCTGGTTCGATTTTTTTTAGAATTAGAAAAGTATTTCTGTATTGTGTTAGTTTGTCTGGCCTAGATTTGTTTTCAAGAGTGTCAGTCGGATCTAAGTAAGAGTATATTTTTGTATTTTCATTTTTCTTTATTACTCCATTAGCGCCTAGAGTAGACTCAATGTCCTTGCGTAGACGAATCTCTTGGGTTTTTTGATCTTCCAGGGAGTAGCCAACAGTCCGCCACTTTATAGTTGTAGGCCATTCCTGCGCCAGAGAATGGCTGATTTTTTCCCAATTTGACCAAATGTCCTGCAAAGACGCCGAGATAAGTGTAAAACTCACAAAGTCAGGAGAAAGCGTGTACTCGGGTTGCTCGCAAAGCTTAACTCCTGACTCGCATATGTAAAAAGTTCTCATGATTATTCTTTCTTAAAGTAATTAATCAGGGACGGACCACGTTTAAAGTGCGAATCGGAAAATATAGCCTGTCTCCTATTGCGCGGAGCTCCCAAGTGAAAAGGTGGCTCATATATCGTTTTTGATCTTATTCTGTATCAATGAGTTTTTTGTATCGGTTGAATATAGTTATGCAGGTTTGATCTTCGTTAACTAGGTTTTCATAAAAGCTGTCGTCTTCAGCCCACTCTTGAAAAACAAATTGAGTTTTGTTTTTATTGTTGTGAGTCTCCTTGGATTTCAAAATCCAGTGAGATGAAAGTTTCTTGTCGGAAATCTCAAAAAAATCCAGGGCAAACGGTTTTGGATATTCGTCATAGGGCTCTGTGCAAATGTAAAGCCAGGGGCAGTTATCCCAAAGCTCAATGCCATAGACTACATATTCTTTTCCAATTTCGATTTCCAGTTCATCGTCGCCAATTGAAATGTAGCGCTTTAGTCTTGATGCTGCTTCTGTAGAGAAGTTTTCGCCTATCTTGTTTGTTTTGCATGTGACTTTCACTTTTTGTCTCCGGGTGGAACGCTTGGATCGTTACCCCATAGAAAATAAATCTGTCCCTTTTTTAGTCTTTTTTTATGGAAAAGAAACGTAATGTCCCTGGTCACGTTTACGCGTTAGGACTTCTATTTTTAAATATTTGTTAGGTGAAGTGAAAAACCCTTTTGGCTGTTCAGGGTAGATATGGACTGCCCCCACTTACCATTGTTCTATTGTTTGTATACTCGATAACCCGCATCAAAATCGCTAACGGTGTGCATATTGCTGTAGGTTGTGTCGAATATTCCCTGAATTGAAGGTTGGGCACGATTTGCTTGTAAATTTAAGAGTTCTACTGAGTTCTGAAGTTCTTCGTATGTTGCTATATAAGTGTGGTTCGAAGGGGTGAACTCGATAGTTACTTTTTTTGGTGAGATTATGGCAAGATTGATCATTAACTGTGGTGTTGAGAATGATCTCCCTCCGACGTCGTAGATTTTATCTTCGTTCGCTAATTTGGGGCCGTAAAACTCGTGCGTCAAGTAACCTTCATCTTGGTTTAATAGGCGTATTAGTTTTTCATGACCCTTCATCTTCTCAAATGTAATGATTGCTTTCTTGAGTATTAAGAAGCCGTCCTCGTCCATGTTGTCTAGAAATTTTGAGTTCTGTAGTTTTATTGAACAAACTACTGGTTCGTCTGTTAGGTTAAAAACGACATTAAAAATTTCGAGTTGAAAGCTATTTTGAATGTTTTCAGTTGGAGGGATATTTATATAGGACATAACTCCGCCGGCATTGTCGATATCGATAGCTCCAAAGGATTCCGTAATGTAGGCCTTTCAATTGTTCATGTTATTCAGGGACAGACCACCTTCAGACAAAATAAAACGTGGTCTGGTTCCCGTTTACAGCTTTACTATTTCAGTTGGTAACTAAATTTCTCATCCAGTCCAAAGTTTTCATCTTGAGTTTTGACTCGATCAAGAATAATTAATATTTCTCTATATGAGTCGTCCATTAGTTCTTCTGAATGTTTTGAGTTTGTCCAAATTAATTCAATTGGGCGCTCTACATCGGTGCTGAGTAGATCCCAGAGCGCATTAAGATTATTTCCATAGTATTGAGTAACAGAAAAAGCAGACGCTATCCGCTTATGGAATTCTTGCTCAGATGAGATGGACAATCCATCAAGCACAACTATCATTTTGATTTACTTCCTCTTTCCAATACCAGGCATTACAGGGACAGACCACGTTAAATAGCGAGAAAGAGGAGAGTTTCCAAAGGGCAGATTATAGATACAAAAAAAGAAACCTTGGTCTGTCCCGTTTTCTACTCATGATTCGCTGAATTTTATTAGAGTATTTTTCCTCAATAACTGCTTCAGTTCAATCAGGTTGGGAAGCTGCGGCGATTGCCACCTCGGAGAACGTAGAGTCAAGAAGTTTTTTAAAAGCTCTATCGTTTCGGGCGATCGCAACTCTCCGAGAGCAGCAGCGCTTCTTTCTTGCCAGTATTCCTCTTTTAAAAGAATTGATTCATTAAGTTGTTGCCAGTCCATGGCGTTAAATTTTCCTTAAACTCCATGAGCTACCTGTTCAGTAATGTACTCATTCCAATTTGAGTCTTCATTTGCTCCAAGCCAGTAGTTATATTCTTCGTAAACCTTGGTGTTCATGTTGTTCAGGGACGGATCACGCTAAATAGCGAGAAAGAGGTGAGTTCCCCGACGGCAGATTATGGATGTAAAAACTGTGATTTTCCCCGTTTAAAATAAGGAGTCGTGGTCTGTCCTTGTTTTATTTCTTTCGGTTGCCTAGAGTCGATTTGTTTTTATTGAGTGCTATCGCTGGTATGAACGCAATCATGATCATCCATATAGATTAGCACTTTGAAGTTATCGTCGACTATCCAGAATGGGAATCCAGTCGTTTCGGAAAATAGCGTTTTAAGATCTGCAGAGGTTGCTAGTTTCCAAGCGTGAATCTTACTGTCCTGAACTATTAGTAAGGGGTTTTCAAAATTTTCGAGAATGTCTACTTTTTTCCAGAAGTCTGGATCGTGTTTTTTTTGGGGGGGGCTCCTCAAGTAAAAAGGGTCGAGGCCCTTTGTTTCAGGAGAAAAAAATGATGCCGTTAGCTTCATGATCAATTTAGATAGTTTATTCTCGCGTACGTTCTCATGCGCTAAGTTCTGCTCTGATAATACCGAATCGATTTCTTTTTCTAGGTAGTTCATTGAGGATCTCCAATTCTCGCGCGTGATACAGGCACAGATTCTAGCAATATGTGTCCTCTAACAGTCCCACCTGTACCACGCTTACCTAGCGTTTGGTAACCGACATGGAAAAAATGGAAAAAAGGGGACAGATTTATTTTCAGTTTGTAGAAGATAAATTTGTCCCCTGTTTTATTGCTTACTATGTATAGTTGGAATTTATACTAATTTAATCTTGTTTCTGCCAAAAAGTAAAAAACGTAACCTGCCCCCCGATTGCGCCCGTTTTTGTTTTAGTCTAGTGGATACTCACAAGTCCATGGGGGTGTGAAAAGTTCGGGGTTTATATTGTGTTCATGAAGGAATGAATTTATTTCTTCCTCTGTCTCAAACGTTTCCCATGCTGTGATTGTTGCGTCGTTTGCGCCAACACTATCTCTTGTTTCAAGAATATGAATTGGAAGGGTAAACTCTACAATAGCGTATTTAGAATGCCTTGCATCTTCTAGGAATTTATAGTAAAGCTCTCCAGGGTGTCTGTCTTCGAAGTTTAAATGATAAATAGCGTATATTGCGACCCACTTTCGAAGTGACTCTTCCTGCGTCGGGAGCTCTTGAGCAATCTCTGTATATGATTTTGCCTCTAGGCCCCACCACACTTTTCTAGGGATTGTTTTTTGAGTGCTCATTTTTGTCCTTCAAACTGGTTTGGCCAATAGATTCTTATAACTTCCCCTTTCACAGGGTGAAGTTGCAAATGTGGATGATCACCATGTGGGTCGCTCGGGTCGTGATTTGCCATCGTGACCTTTCTAGTTTTAATATCTGAAACTGGAGTGTCATCCCAATGATAGTATTTCTCGGGGTCTTTCGTTTTTCTAAAATGTGTTTTAGCAGTCGCAGAGTTGAACTCTTCGGCGTTTCTATATCCTTGACCTACATATTTCCCCAAAAACAGCTCCTCCGCTTCTGCTCTGCTATTTACGGTGACGGAGGTAGCACCGCGATCAAGCGCATCTGATGCCCTTTTTACAGAACCATTCGACCACGGGATGTCTGGTGTCGAAGGTTCTTTCGTGTCGACTCGCGCATTTTCTGTCGGCGCAGTTGGGTTTCCTTGGCCATCGCCATTTGGGGGGCATCCATTCAAACCCAACGGATCCACCCACCCCGTAGGGTTCGGCACGTACTGGTAGCTATTCAAACCACCCGCAAGCTTGATCGGATCCGGCGTCAAAAACCGTCCAGTTCCCGGATTGTAGTAGCGGTGCCGGTTGTAATGTAACCCTGTCTCCGCATCGAAATACTGACCCTGGAACCGCAACGGGTTATCGATCTCGCTGACGTCCAGCGCGGCGAGATTACCGTAGGCTCGGTACTTCGCCGACCACATGATCTCGCCGCTGTAGTCGGTTAATTCCTGTGGTGTGCCGAGGTGGTCGAGTTGATAGTAAAACGGCGTAGCCTTGCGCGGGCCTTCGCCATCGAGCATCGCCAGTGGACGGAAGCTGCCCGGTTCGTAGATGTAGCTGCGATAGCGGTTTTCAGCGCCCTCTGCGATCAGGCGTTCACCTTGCCAGAGGAACTCGGTGGTGTGCCCGTCGACGGTTTTTTCGATACGGCGGCCAAAGGCGTCGTATTTGTAGCTCGCGATGCTTCCACCCGGCAGGCTGACGCCGACGAGGCGGTGCTGACAGTCGTAGCGGTATTCGGTGACCAGTTTCTGACCCGTACCACGCCGTTCGCGGATCAGATTGCCGTAGGCGTCATAGTCATAATGGCGGTCACCCTGCATCAGCAGGCGGTTGCCTTTGACGTTGGCGAGGTTTGCGGTGCCTTCATTGCTTTGGCCCAGCAGGTTGCCCGCCGGGTCATGGGCGAAGCTTTCCGGAGTAGCACCGCGCACGCTGATGAGTCGATCGAGCGGGTCGTAGTGGTAGCTGCGGTTGCCTTTGCGGCTGTCATCGATACCCGCGAGATTGCCATTGGCGTCGTAGTTATAACGACGCTGGAAGAGGCTCTTGTCTCGCTGGCCGACGGTGTGTGCTTGCAGGCGGCCTTGCTCGTCGTACTGGTATTGGCTGAGCAACAAACCTTGCTGACGTTTTTGTTCGCGCCCAGCACTGAACTGGTGAGAGGTCAGGCGTGAGCCGTTGAGGTCGATGCTGCTCAGTTGCCCGCCGGGTTGGTGACGGTAATCGAGTTTGCTGCCGTCAGGGAGGCGGCAGTGTTTGAGCTGACCAACGCTGTCGTATTCATAGCGCAGGGTGCCCCAGCCTTGGTGTTCTTCGATGAGGCGGTCTTGCAGGTCGTATTTGTAGGCGAGCGGCCAGTGGCCGTCGTCGACGTTAACGAGGCGACCGAGGGCGTCGTAGCTGTAGTGGATTTCTTCGCCATCGGCCAGGGTTTTCACCAGCAGCCGACCAGCAGCATCGCGCTGATACTCAGTGACCAGTTCGCTGCCATCGTCGCCGAATTCGGTTTTCTTCAGCAGTTGGCCGTTGAGGTCATACTCGTAAGCCGTACGACGACCGTCGAAACCGGTTTCCTGCTGGATCAGGCCGTTGGCGTAATAATCGAGGTGATATTGCTCGCCGCGCTCGTTTTCGATTTCAGTCAGCAGCAGACGCGAGTTGTCGTAGCGATAGCGCAGTTGGCTGCCGTCGGGATTGATGCGGCGACTGACCAGATGCAGATTTTCCGCATATTCGTACCGAATTATGCGGCCGAGTTCATCGCGTTCAGCGGTGACATTACCGTAGGCGTTATAGGTAAACGCACGGGTTGCACCGCCCGGCAGTGTGACTTGGGCGAGGCGATTGGCTGCATCCCACTGGTATTGGGTAATGGCGCCGGATTCTTCCTGGCGGGTGATCTGCCGACCCAGCGCGTCGTAACGATACTTGCGTTGGCCGCCATCGGGCAGGCGTTCTTCCAGCAACTGGCCGAGGTTGTTCCAGCCGAAGAAAATGTGACCTGTCCCCGATTACATGCTCAGATAGATTACTCCGAGATTACTCATGGAAAGACCACGTTTAGAAATCTCCAAAATGGAGATTGTTCAGGCGCAGACTACATCTAAAAAACCAGAAAACGTAATCTGTGCCCCCCGGGCCTTCCATTTATGGGTTTACCAGAGGTCGATACGCGCACATTCAAATTCAATTAAGTCTCCGGTCATAATTCCGCCCGGTAGATAGTCATCAATAATCATGGCGATTTCTCCAACGGTTACTATTTGTTCTGAAGCGTTTGATACTTTGCCGATGATTTTTCTGGATAGTCCTTGCTCTTGAATATTCCAAATCCCTACTTTCGCAAGGTCTTTGCAACGCATTGCGTTTTTCATCGAGAAAATATGCAGCGGTTCACTTACTTCATCTCCGATATTTAAGCTACAAGGATAGGAAAAGGCTACGCAAGTAAACTCGCCATCGCTTATTTCAACTTCGGCCTCTTCGGAGGCTTTAGATATCCACTTTATATTTTTTACAATCACAGTCGTCACTCTGATGGTTTTAGGCCGTATGGATATTTCCAGCCGACATGTGGATCTGAACCAATCGTATCTGTCTTGACCGACTTCGGTTGTGCCTTCCATCCCAAGCTCGGAGCTTTAGTTTCAAAAAATGATACGGACTTTAGGTGCATCGTAGTAATCTCACCCGTAACTCTGTCGACTCCCACAAGCAACCCCTTAGCGCTACCTACTCCTCCAGGAATTGCAACAAAAGCGTTCAGTTCGGGCGCAAACGTCCCGTTGCGAATAACCGAGTTTGCGTCAGCTACGTATTGTTCGAGAGTGTAATTGTCGTGCCCCAGGGTTTGTCCAATTTCGTCGCCGTGCTTCTCAAAGTGACGTACGTCTTCTCCCGGCTTAAATTTTCTGTCGGCGATCGGAGGAGTGGGAGCCCCTTCTTTTACTTTGGTTGTTTCCTCAGGCTTCTTCGATGATCCTGAATCACCATTTTTTCCCCCTGGACACTCGCTATGACCTAGTGGGTCTACCCAACCCGTAGGGTTAGTCACGTACTGGTAGCTGTTCAAGCCACCCGCAAGCTTGATCGGGTCCGGCGTCAAAAACCGTCCCGTGCTCGGATTGTAATAGCGATGGCGGTTGTAGTGTAGGCCTGTTTCGACATCAAAGTACTGACCCTGGAAGCGCAGCGGGTTATCGATTTCGCTGACGTCAAGCGCAGCGAGGTTACCGTACGCTCGGTATTTGGCCGACCACATGATCTCGCCGCTGTAATCAGTGAGTTCCTGTGGTGTGCCGAGGTGGTCGAGTTGGTAATAAAACGGCGTGGCTTTGCGCGGGCCTTCGCCGTCGAGCATAGCCAACGGGCGGAAGCTGCCGGGCTCATAGATATAGCTGCGGTAGCGGTTTTCGGCGCTTTCCGCGATTAATCGTTCGCCTTGCCACAGAAATTCGGTGGTATGGCCGTCTACGGTTTTTTCGATACGGCGGCCGAAGGCGTCGTACTTGTAAGTCGCGGTGCTGCCTCCTGGCAGGCTTACGCCGATGAGGCGATGCTGGCAGTCATAACGGTATTCGGTGACGAGTTTCTGGCCGGTGCCGCGACGTTCGCGGATCAGGTTGCCGTAAGCGTCGTAGTCGTAGTGGCGGTCGCCCTGCATGAGCAAGCGGTTGCCTTTGACGTTGGCGAGGTTGGCGGTGCCTTCGTTGTTCTGACCCAGCAGGTTTCCCGCCGGGTCATGCGCAAAGCTTTCCGGTGTCGCGCCGCGCACGCTGATTAGCCGATTCAATGGATCGTAGTGATAGCTGCGGTTGCCTTTACGACTGTCGTCGACGCCGGCAAGGTTGCCGTTGGCGTCGTAGTTGTAGCGACGCTGGAACAGATTTTTGTCTCGCTGGCTGACGCTGTGGGCCTGCAATCGGCCTTGTTCGTCGTACTGGTATTGGCTAAGCAGCAATCCTTGCTGGCGCTGTTGTTCGCGTCCGGCGCTGAACTGGTGAGAGGTCAGGCGAGAACCGTTGAGATCAATGCTGCTCAGACGTCCGCCGGACAGATGACGGTAATCGAGCGTACTGCCATCGGGCAGGCGGCAGTGACTCAATTGGCCGACGCTGTCGTATTGGTACCAAGTGGTGCCCCAGCCTTGGTGCTCAGCGATCAACCGATCCTGCACGTCATATTCGTAAGCAAGCGGCCAGTTACCGTCGTCGACGTTGACCAAGCGACCTAGGGCGTCGTAGCTGTAGTGGATTTCCTCGCCGTCGGGCAGGGTTTTCACCAGCAGGCGGCCAGAGGCATCGCGCTGGTACTCGCTGACCAGTTCACTGCCGTCATCGCCGAACTCGGTTTTCTTCAGCAACTGACCGTTGAGGTCGTACTCATACGCCGTGCGGCGGCCGTCGAAGCCAGTTTCTTGCTGGATCAGGCCGTTGGCGTAGTAGTCGAGGTGGTATTGCTCGCCGCGTTCGTTCTCGATTTCAGTGAGCAACAGACCTGCGTTGTCGTAGCGATAGCGCAGTTGGCTGCCGTCCGAGTTGATGCGACGGCTGATCAGATGCAGGTTGTCAGCGTATTCATAACGGGTGATACGGCCGAGTTCGTCGCGTTCGGCGGTGACCCGGCCATAAGGATTGTAGGTAAAGGTGCGCGTGCCGCCACCGGGCAGGGTGACTTGAGTCAGGCGATCAACAGCATCCCATTGGTAATGAGTGATGGCGCTGAATTCGTCTTGCCGGGTAATTTGCCGGCCGAAGGCGTCGTAGCGGTACTTTCGTTGGCCACCGTCCGGCAGACGTTCTTCGAGCAATTGGCCGAGGTTGTTCCAACCTAATTGATGGCGGCTGCCATCAGGGTGGTGAATCTCCAGCAAGCGGCCTTGGCGGTCATAGCTGTATTGGGTTTCATTACCTTGCGGGTCGATTTGCTGAGTGATATCACCTTGCGGATTGTAGTCGTACTGCCAACGCCCTTTGCCTCGTCTAACCTCGATCAGTTGGCCATTGTAGTAGTTGTAAAGCGTTGGCTCGTCTTCCGGAGGAATCACGGCCAGCAAGCGACCAGCATCGCTGTACTGGTATTCGGTGACCGCGCCCAACGGATCCTTTACAGCGATCAAGCGGCCCTGGTCGTCGTAGGCTTTTTGGGTTTCTGCACCGTTCGGAGCGGTTTCGCTGATCAGACGCGCATGCTCGTCGTGCACGTAAACTTGTTCACTGCCATCGCCGTTGTGAACCGTTACCGTGCCATTGTCATCCCACTCATATCGCGTTTCCAATGGCGAGTAGTTTGTCCAGTGGCGGACGCAGCGGGACAGTTTGCCTTCGCGTTCCCATTCCCAGAAGAAACTGGCGCCGCCGGCCAGTTTCCGCTCAAGAATCACGTGCTGCTGGTTGTACCGGTAATGCTCGGTTTCACCCGCGGCGTTAGTTGCCGAAACGAGTTGATGTTGAGCGTTATACGCGTATGAGACTAGCGTCTTCAGGGTAAGCCATGGATCCTGGCGTTTACCGGACTCGTCATATTCCGAACGTTGTTGCTGTTGATCCACGGCAACGATATGCCGATCGTCATAGCGCAGCAGTAAAGAGCGGCCGGCGCCATTGTCGATGCGTTGAATACGCCCGACCAGGTCATAGCTGATGTGCACCTGGTTTTCATACGAATCGCTGATAGTGGTCAGACGGTTCGCACGGAAATGATAGAAACGCGGCTTTGCCCCGGCTTGCGTGAGAATCAGTTCACCGGGTGTGTCCCCCAGAAAAATCGCCGCTTGAGCGAGGCTGTTGGTGATGGCCGGACGTTGTTCGGTCGGCATCGGGAAGCGGGTCTGGCGATTTTCATTGTCTGTCCACAGCACGCCTTCATCATCGATCTGCAAATGATGAGACAGTGAGTGGCTCCAGCCCGGTCCCATGCGATTGTCGATTTCGACGGCGCTGCTGCGGTAGAGGCGGGTCCACTCCAGGGGTAACAGACCGGCCAGCTCTCCATCGGTGAGGGTCAGCAGTTCCTCACCGGTGACCATGGACACGGGGTCACCGTTGGAGCAGGTTTTGCCGACGCATTGTGCGGGTTCGTCAGCCGGGTTTTTGGACTGTTTTGGCGCGTTATCGATGTTCTCTTGCTGTTCCAGACGCGTTTCGTTCTGGGTTTTGTCTCGTGCGTGGATTTGCGCGTCGTTTTCAATTTTCCCCCCAGTGGCAGGAGAGGACCGCTTCGGAGCGGTTGCCGTTTGCGCTGGCGTATGGTCAGCGACATTAGCCACCGCCTTTTTGCCTGAGTTCGCGACCCCGCTTCCATGGAATCTCAACGAGGCTGCAGCATCGGCATGGGTTTTGGAGCGAATCCTGCTAATTTCGATGAGTTTGGCAGTGACCTTCTCAACCAGGCTGATCGCTTTTTGCGCCTGCAATGTGCCCTTGACCGTTTTCGCACCAGCACGTAATGCAACACCCAATCCCCCGGTGAAAATAATCCCCAGTACGATATAGAGTATCTCCGACTTCAACCTGGCCAGCACATCTGTGCGGGTCTGCGGTGGCAACATCGTCGTCCAGGCCCAGACGGCAGCGACATACACCCATAACAGTGGCTCATCACTGGCGATCAGAAAACTGGTATGGAGGGCTTCCTTCGAAGCGTTGTAGATCTTCTTGATATTCTCGTCGGTGAAAAACTTCTTGAGAGTTTCGTAATTTTCACGGGGATGGGTAACAAGCTGAAACAGCGACTTGATATCGCCCCAGATACCCATGACGAATTTCCAGAAACCATCCCATTCGGATTGCAACTGTTGCCAAAGGCGACCTGCGATCGACGCATTATTATGTTCTTTCCACAATGGCAGGCACGTTGTTGTCCATTCCGAGGACAACCACTTGCTCAGATCGCCGATGACGTCGTCGTAGGATTTGAACAGTCGAGCGTTGTGTGCGTCGGTCAGGTCGGGGTAGAAGGTAATTCGGTAGAGCTGACGAGGTGTCAGGTCGCTAATGACCTCAATCCCGGTTGCGCCGATTGTTTTACGCACAACTTGCCCTGCGACGGGATTGTTCTTCGCGTCGACAGGAGTCAGAACCACTGGAGTGTTGCCAATCGGCACAAAACGCGCCGATTCGAAACTATGAATTAGCGTTAATTTCCCATTCTCGGGACAGGTGGCGAAGTAAACTGGTTTCGTCTTGCTGTCCGTCGCAACAGGTTTTTTGACCTCGTCACCGACTTGAAATTGCTGCTCCATTTCCAGGCCAGGTATGAATCTGGCTGTGGACCGGTAATCCTTCAGGCAGTTTTTGAACTCGGCAATAACCTTGTTGAAGTCAGGCTGTTTAGCGGTGACATGAGCGATCGTATCCAATGGGGTCATACCACCACCTCTTTTTCCAGGTAGGCCTTCAGCAGCCCGGCAAAATTTTCTTCCGTGAGCGGCGTGCGCTTTACGAAACGCGCCACTTTTTGTTTCAGATTTGATTCGGGGAACGAGAAGTACAGATCGGCATGTTCGTCCAGCAGCCACTGCATCATGTTGCCGATGACGGTCGAAGGATTCTCCGCCATCAATCCATCCAGTAAATCCTTCGGCACCTCCCACCACGGCCAATCCTTAACCTTCGGCACAACCCGTGTCCCAACCTCCAGCGACTGCCCATTAATCAGATACCGCTCAAACATCGGCATCACTTCCCCAGCCTTCTCCCCCAATCCGTGCAGAATCGGGTAGATATGCCGCCCATCCCAAAACCGGAAAAACACCTCGGTCCCGTCCGGCATCTTCACCTGCGTCAGGCTGCGCAAGTGCTCGAACACTTCATTCGGCTCGGAACGCGACACCGCCAGCCATCCCCAGTCGAGGGCATCGGTTTCAGCGATCCACGGCAGGAACGCGGAATTGGCTTTGAGTTCGGTGACATACGGCATCACCGGTTGCCAAGTGGAGTAGGGCGTGCCGCCCCAGATCGGGATGAGCTGGGCGGTGGGTTCGGTGAGATACAGGTTTTTCAGCGCGTCGGAATCGCTTGCTGCACTGATGATCAGGTACAGGCGTTCGCCAGTCTGCAACGGCTGTTGCGCCAGCCAGTCCTTGGGCGTAATTCGATCAGATGGCACAGGCACCTGCCTTGCATTTTTCGCATTCTTCGCAGAACGGCGCGTTACGTTTGAGGGTGTTGATCTGGGCCGGGGTCAGGACCTGGCCGGCCTTGTCGGCGTCGGCCTGTTTCAGGATACCGGGCATCAGTGGGGCGGCGCCGGTGCCGCTGCCCGGGCTACCCCCGGAGTTCATGTTGATCACCGGCCCACTCATCGTGACACCACCAGCGTCGATCTTGATGAAGCTGCCACCGCCGATCAGGGTCAGTTCGGCGCCGGCTTCCATCACGACTTTCATGCCGCTGCTCAGATGGATTTCTTGCCCGGCGTCGATGAACTGGCCGGTGCCGATCTTGATGTGCTGGTTGACGCCGACGGTGAGGTGGTCGTTGGCGCGGGCTTCGACTTTGCGGTCGGCGTAGACGGTGTGGTGTTCTTCGGCCTTGAATTCTGTGTAGCTGTTCTGCTCGACGGTGTCGTGGCGTTCGTTGCCGACGCGGATTTTCTGGTCGTGCTCGACGTTTTCGTCCCAGTCGCGCTGGGCGTGCAGGTAGATCTGTTCCTGACCTTTTTTGTCTTCGATGCGCAGTTCGTTGTAGCCGCCACCGCCCATGGAACTCAGGGTCTTGAAGGTGCTGCGGGTCTTGTTCGCCGGCAGAGGATAGGGGACGGTGTTTTCCTTGTGGTACAGGCAGCCGCTGATCAGCGGTTGATCGGGGTCGCCTTCAAGGAAGGTGACCAGCACTTCCATGCCGATGCGCGGGATGGCGATGCCGCCGTACTGGGCGCCGGCCCAGGCGCTGGAGACGCGTAGCCAGCAGCTGGTTTTGTCGTCGGCCTGGCCTTCGCGGTCCCAGTGGAACTGGACTTTGACGCGGCCGTACTCGTCGCAATGGATCTCTTCACCTTTCGGGCCGGTGACCACGGCGCTCTGGCTGCCGAGGATGCGTGGTTTCGGGTGGCGCAGGGGCGGGCGGTTCGGCACGTCCCACGGGGTGGCCTGAAAGCGGTTGCGGTAGCCCTGGTGGAAATCGTCTTTCAGCGCGGTGGTGTCGCTGGTCACCGACTCTTCGAGGACTTGCGGCTGCTTGCCTTCGTGGTGGACTTCGGTGAGCAACCAGAGGTCGTTCCATTTGGCTTTCGGGTGCGCGGTGAGGGCGAGGAAATGGCCACTGACCAGCAACGGCTGATCGCTCTTGCCTTCAGCCAGCTTGAAATCACTGCGATGGCGTTCGAGGGCGCGTTTGGCCAGGTGTTTGCCGCGCTCGCGGTCGATGAAGCGGCCCGGGTAATCGTAGTCCTCGAGGTCGGGCAGAGCGTCGCCGCGCTGCTCGCTTTCGAGGGTGATACGCGGTTTTTCGAAATCGTAATCGCGGCGGGTGGTGCGGCTGGTGCGGGTTTCCAGACGCAGGTCGAAACGCTTGATCACCGGGTCGCTGGCAACCATGCCGGAGTCTTGCTGATAGGCCACTGGCTTGAGTTTCGGGAACACCGTCTGGTCATCGCCGAACACCAGTTTGTGCGCCGTCGCCGTGTGCTCGAAGTGGTAATGAATACCTTCTTCCTCGCACAGGCGCTGGATGAAATGCAGGTCCGATTCATCGTATTGCACGCAATAGACGCGCTCGGGATAAATCGAACCGGTCTTGAATTCGTAGGCGTTGCTCTGGATACCGTGCTCTTCGAGAACCATGCCGATGATTTTCGGCACCGTGAGGTTCTGGAAGATGCGTTGATTGACGCGATGCGCCAGGTACGACAATTGCGGGCGCAGGGTCACCGAATAACGGGTCAGGCGTTTGCCGGAATCGCCTTGCGCGGCGCGATAGATCTGGCCATGGATGCCGCTGCCGTCGGGCGACAGCTGCAGGAAGGCCGGTTTGTGCAGCAGGGTTTCGAGGTCCAGCGACGGCTGCTCACTGACCAGCTCCACCTCGAAGACAAAAGGCTGGCTGATGGCTTCCCGTCCGGTCAGGGTGAATACCTGAAAATCGGCGGATAGCCCTTCGATGGTCAGGGCAAAGTGGGTTTCATTGGCCGGCGCGAACATCCCTTGTTCCTCGTGCTGTACAGCGGCGTTCGTCGACGACCGCAAAGCGGCTCAACGTACGCGAAATTCTGGAGGGGCGTAAACAACATCGACCAGCAGAGCTGGCCGATGCTTGTAACGATCAGCCGTAATTAAACGACTGGAGCACGCCAGTCATCGGAACCCGAAGTACCGGATACTTCGTGGGTCCAGGTGATTTTGCGGTAGGTGAACTGCACTTCTTCCAGGTGGGTGAAGTGCGCGTTGCCTGGATCCTGGCAGTTGTGCATTTTGTTGTTGATGGCGACGATGATCGCGTCTTCCAGTTTGGTGGTGTAGTAGTGCTCTTGAGTACCTTGAGCAGAAGTACGGTACCACTGGATAACGATTTCGCTCATGCGCTCGCCGGAGGTCAGAGCGGCTTGCAGCAGAGGCGAAGCCTTGTCGTAGACCTTGGTGATCACAACTGGCTTGTGAACGCGCTGACCGGTTGGCTGACCGGATTGCGGGTCACGCGGGATGATCACGTCGTGGGTGAAAGCCTGAACCATAACCTGGTCTTCGTGGCCTTCCTGGTAGGTGTTGCCTACGGAGTCAGCGGTGAAAGCGCCTGCAGTGATCAGGCCTTGTTTTTCGCCGGTAACCGACATGTACGCTGGTGTTGCCATGGGGTGCTCTCCTTGCGGATAAATTTAGGGTGCCCGGGAGGCGAAATCGCCCGGTGGGTGCCTGACTGTTATCAAGGAGCGTGCCAACAATTGTGGCGGCCACGCGGGCCGGGGTGTTCAGCCGATTTTTTGCGCCGATGCGCGAAATAGAGCGGCCATCCAAAGCAAAAGTGCGCAAGAAGTTGCGCAGTACTGCGCAACTTCTTGCGCACTTGGCTGCAGGCCTTGTGCGGTGGTGCTTACAGCGGTTTTATCAGCCTTTTTTGCCAATCAAGTGCGCAACTTCTTGCGCACAATGGCCAGATGCCCTCATTTGGCTGAAGCGGCTGCCGAAGGCTGCGATCTTTTCGACCGTTACCGGGAAAGTGTGGTGAGGCACTCATCGATCGAACGCTGCTGCGTCGCCGCATACAACCCCAACTCATCAATGGTCGCGCACCCCAGCGCCTCCTCGAAGGCCTGCCGATTGGAGTGTTCGCCGTAATGCGTCTGTGCCGCATCGCCAAGGTTCGACTGAAAAATCCCCGCGGCACTGACCGGCAGGAAATCTTCGTACACCAACGGCTCCGCTTTCACATAGCCATCGCGCAGCAAGTCCTCCAGAGACGACTGCGCGAGTCCTGCGGCGGCCAAACTTTTTTCCGTGGCGAAATAGCGAAAGTACGCCAACCCTTGTTCACGCATACCCTCGATACTGTCAGGAAATTCACCAAAGTGCTGAGCCATCAGCGCGTTGTAGCGTGCGGCGTTGGCTTCGTTGGGGAAGTCGCCGAGTTCATCGCGTGCGGCATTGAGCAAGCGGTCGTACAGCGCTCGACCCTTGGGCGTGAGTGCCGCGCCGCGCTGTTCGATTTCGCCGAAACGCGCGCTGTGACTGCCACGGGTTTCGTTCTGATCGGTGAAGGCAATCGGCTCGTCCAGCGCCTTGAAACTGGTCTGGCGCAAGAGGATCGGGCACTGTCGGCGCGGCGGGCCTTCGATCACGGCTTTCGGAGTGATGCCATGGGCCGGCATCTGTTCCTGCACGCGGTCGATGTCCAGCGTGCGCGGCGTCAGGTGATTGATGTGCGGGCCTTTGAACGCCACTACGTCGGCGATCAAACGGTGTTGGGCGCTCAGCGTCTGGTATTGCTCGGCAGTAACCGTGGCGCTGTGGTGCCAGCGAAAAGTTTCCAGTGCCTGTAAGACGAATGCCTCGGCCTCGCTTTCATTCAATCCGCCTGCGGATTCAGCTTGCGCGATCAGGCGCAATGCTTCCGGGGTGAAGATTGACCGCTTGGCCAGCACGGATTCGGCAAAGGTGCGCAGTTGCGGATCCTCAATCAACTCCAGGCGCAACAACGACGTGAACACCCGAAACGGGCTGACTTGCAGCGCCTGTTCATGCACCGCGCGAAACGCCGTTGAATGCACCGGCACGCCTGCCGGGGTCAGGTCGTAATAACCCACCGGTTGCATGCCCATCACTGCAAACAAGCGGGCGAGGGTGGCCAGTTCCGTCGCAGTACCAACGCGAATGGCGCCATGGCGCTCCATGTCCAGACGTTCGATTTCACCGGTGCTGTCGAGCTGCCGGGCGATGTCCGGCTGACGTGCAAGCACTTCGCGGTTGGTCTGTTCCACCAACTCCATCAGCGCGCCGTACAGCGGCACTTCTTCGCGGTACATGTCGGACATCGCTTTGGAGAAGCGTTGGCGGATCAGGTCGGGGCTGACGAACGGCTGCACAGTCATGAAAAAAATTCCTGCCACGGTCACGGAATGGATGAGGGAAAAGATCGCAGCCTTCTCGCACGCGGGCAAACGAAGAATCCTACGAACTTCATTCTGCCAACGACTGATCCACCAGTTCGATCCAGTGCATCACCCGCGTGCGCCCGGCGCTGGCCAGATGGCTCTGACAGCCGACGTTGGAGGTGACGATCAACTCAGGGCGGCCGCTCTCCAGCGCATTGAGGCGGTTGTCGCGCAGTTGCCGGGCCAGTACCGGTTGCGTGAGCGAATAGGTGCCCGCCGAGCCGCAGCACAAATGGCCGTCGGGCACGGCGGTGAGATTGAAACCGAGGCGTGTCAGCACGGCTTCCACCGCACCGCCCAGTTTTAACGCGTGCTGCAACGTGCACGGGCAATGCACGGCAATCCGTCGTTCGCTGGCGGCGCAGATCTGTTCGAGCGGTTCCTGCGCGAGTAGCTGCACCAGATCCACGGTCCGCTCGCTGATGTCCCGGGCCTTGGCCGCATATACCGGATCACCTTGCAGCAAATGCCCGTAATCCTTGATGAATGCGCCGCAACCGCTGGCGGTTTGCACAATCGTTTCGGCACCGTTTTGCAGGTGCGGCCACCAGGCATCGATGTTCTGCCGGGCGCGGTCGAGGCCTTTGGCCTGGGCGTCGAGGTGATAGTCGAGTGCACCGCAACAACCGGCCTCGGCCACCGCGGTGACGCTGATGCCCAAGCGATCCAGCACCCGCGCGGTGGCGTCATTGGTGTTCGGCGACAACCCCGGTTGCACACAGCCTTCAAGCAACAACACCCGCCGGGCATGACGCGGGGCAGGGCGCAAACCGGAAGGCGCCAGATGTTGCGGCAGTTTACTTTCCAGCATTCGCGGCAGCAGCGGGCGAAACGTCGTGCCTACCCGCAGCAAGCCTTTGAACACCCCCGGATTCGGCGCCAATGCGCGCAAGCCCTCACGCAACAGGCGTTGCGCCGCCGGACGCGGTACCGCGTGATCGACCACCGCGCGGCCGATGTCGAGCAGGTTGTGATAATCGACGCCGGACGGGCAGGTGGTTTCGCAGTTGCGGCACGACAGGCAACGGTCCAGATGCAGTTGCGTCTGCGCCGTCGCCGGTGCCCCTTCGAGCACTTGCTTGATCAAGTAAATGCGCCCGCGCGGGCCATCCAGTTCATCGCCGAGCAACTGATAGGTCGGGCAGGTCGCGTTACAAAAGCCGCAATGCACGCAGGTACGGAGAATTTTTTCCGCTTCGGCGGCGCGGGGCAGTTGCCGGGACTGTTCGCTGAGCGTGGTTTGCATGACTAGAACTCCGCGTACATCCGCCCGGGGTTGAACAGCCCTTGCGGGTCGAGTTGCGCCTTGAGTTGCCGGTGATAGCGCAGCAGCGTCCAGGCCAGTGGCTGGAACGGCGATGAGCTGGCGCCGTGGGTGAAGCAGGTGGCATGGCCGCCGAGTTCCTGAGCGAGGATATGAATGTGCGCCGCGTCGGATTTCAGCCAGCGTTGCGCGCCGGCCCAGTCGACCAGTTGCTCGCCAGGCAGATCCAGTGGCCCGAGATTGTTCGGCAAAGACAAACGCCACAGCGGCAGACCTTCGTTGAAAAACGCTAGACGTTGTTCATTCAGATCCCGCCAGAACCCTGAATCCAGTGGCTCACCGCCGAGCCGTTTATGCGCCGCCGTCACCGAGCCTTCGCCGCCCTCAAGCCGCAGATACAGGCTCTGGCCATCGTGGCACGCAGCGCTGATCGGCAACGGTTGTTGCCCCCATTCGGCAAGGTTGGCCAGCGCCCGCGCGCACTCCATGTCGAGGCGAATGCTCAGGCACTGGCGCGGTTTTGGCAGGACTTTCAGCGAGACCTCGGTGAGCACGCCGAGGCAGCCGTAACTGCCGGCCATCAGCCGCGACAGGTCATAACCGGCGACGTTTTTCATCACTTCGCCGCCGAAACGCAGGTGCTGACCGAGGCCGGTGATGACCCGCGTACCCAGAACGAAGTCGCGCACCGAGCCGGACCACGGTCGTCGTGGCCCGGACAACCCCGTGGCGATCATGCCGCCCACCGTTGCGCCTTCGCCGAACGCCGGCGGCTCACAGGGCAGCATTTGTCCGCCAGCCTCCAGCGCCGCCAGCAGTTCGGACAATGGCGTGCCGGCGCGTGCGGTGATCACCAGCTCGGTTGGTTCATAACGCACGATGCCGCAGTGGGCGCGGGTGTCGAGCACTTCGCCGGCCACCTCGCGGCCGAGAAACGCCTTGCTGTTGCCACCCTGAATTTTCAGCGGCGTGGCATTCGCCCGCGCTGCATTGACCTGATCGAGCAGGGCGCTGGCGGCGTCGACATCGGCCATCAGAAGCGCTCCAGTTCGGGGAACGGCAGTTGCCCAGCATGAATGTGCATCGCGCCGAATTCGGCACAGCGGTGCAGGGTCGGAATGTTTTTGCCGGGGTTGAGCAAGCCTTTAGGGTCGAACGCGGCTTTTATTGCGTGAAACAGACTCAACTCATCGTTGTTGAACTGCGCGCACATTTGATTGATTTTCTCGCGGCCGACGCCGTGCTCACCGGTGATGCTGCCGCCAACCTGCACGCACAGTTCAAGAATCTTGCCGCCCAAGGCTTCGGCGCGGTGCAATTCGCCGGGTTGATTGGCGTCGAACAGAATCAGCGGGTGCATGTTGCCGTCGCCGGCATGGAACACGTTGGCCACGCGCAAACCGTATTCTTCGCCGAGGCGGGCGATGCCTTGCAGGACGCCGGGCAATTCACGGCGCGGGATGGTGCCGTCCATGCAGTAATAGTCCGGTGACAAACGGCCGATGGCCGGGAAAGCGTTTTTGCGCCCGGCCCAGAAGCGCACGCGCTCGGCTTCGTCGCGGGCCTGACGCACTTCGCTGGCACCGGCTGCGGTCATGACCTCGCGCACCCGCTGGCAATCGTCGTGGACATCGGCTTCGACGCCATCGAGTTCGCACAGCAGAATCGCCTCGGCATCGACCGGGTAACCGGCGTGGATGAAATCTTCGGCGGCGCGAATGGCGAGGTTGTCCATCATCTCCAGGCCGCCGGGAATGATTCCCGCCGCGATGATTTCGGCGACCGCACGGCCAGCCTTTTCCACGGAATCGAAACTGGCCAGCAGGACTTTCGCGACCTGGGGTTTGGGCAGCAGTTTGACCGTGACTTCGGTGATGATCCCCAGCAGACCTTCGGAGCCGGTGAACAACGCGAGTAAATCGAAACCCGCTGAATCGAGGGCATCCGAACCGAGGGTCAGGCGTTCGCCTTCGATGGTCAGCACTTCGATTTTCAGCAGGTTGTGCACGGTCAGGCCGTATTTGAGGCAATGCACGCCGCCGGCGTTTTCCGCAACATTGCCGCCAATCGAACAGGCGATCTGCGAGGACGGATCCGGCGCGTAATACAGGCCGAACGGCGCCGCCGCCTGGGAGATCGCCAGATTGCGAACACCGGGCTGAACCCGTGCGGAGCGAGCGGTGGGGTCGATGTGCAGGATCTGGTTGAAGCGCGCCATTACCAGCAGCAAGCCCTGTTCCAGCGGCAAGGCGCCGCCGGACAAACCGGTGCCGGCACCACGGGCCACCACCGGGACGTCTTTTTCATGGCAGAGTTTGAGCAGGGTTTGCACCTGCTCAAGTCGACGGGGCAGGGCAACCAGCATCGGCGTGGTGCGGTAGGCGGAAAGGCCGTCGCATTCGTAGGGCTTGAGTTCGTCCTCGCGCCATAAAATGTCGAGGTCCGGCACGGCCTGTTGCAAGGCCTTGAGCAATTCAGCCTTCTTCACCTGCGGCAACGGACCGTCGAGGCGCTCGTCATAAAGAATGTTCATTTCGACCTACCGATTTCTCGCGTTGATCGTAGGAACGATCAGGAGCCGGGTGCGTTGTCATCTCTGGCTTCCCAAAAACTCGCGATAAAGCTCTGCAGTATTCCCCGGCTGTTCGACCATCGGCATATGCCCGACATGATCCCAGACATCCACGCGCAAATTGGCGATGCCCTTGCTCCACACCGGCACGCTGCTGACGTCGATCAGCCGATCCTTGCGTCCCCAGAGCAACAGCGCCGGGCATTTGATATCGGCAAGTTTCGGCTCCATCGGCGGGCTGGCGCGGAAATCACGGAAGATTTCTTCCAGTTCATCGCGTTGTTGTTCGTAGCGCTGGGCGATGGCGTCCAGCACCAGGTTCGGCACCCACGGCGGTGATTCCATGGTCATCGCATAAAAACGGCGAAACTCTTCCCGCGAGTTGATCAGAAACGGGTTATGCCCGCGCGCCAGATGCCGCTCCATGTCGCTGACCTCGGGCGCGGTAACGCCCGCCGGATCGATCAACGCCAGCGAGGCGATCCGGTCTGGATACGTCGCCGCCAGCCACGCGGCGATGTAGCCGCCCATCGAGTTGCCGATCACGTGGACTCTTTCCACACCACAGACGTCGAGCAACTGAATCATGCGTTTGGCCTGCAACGGAATGTCGTAGCCGCCGCCAGCCTTGAAGCCGGTTTCACCGTGGCCGGCCAAATCCGGGATGATCACCCGATACTGGCGCACGAAGTGCCGGGAAAAGCGCAGCCACAGGTTCTTGTCGGCGCTGTAGCCATGCAGCATCAGAATCGCGCTGGCCGCTTCATACGGCCCGCCCTGCCAGGTCGAGACGGTCATTTCGGCGATCGGCACTTCGATCTTGTGCAATTTGTACAACTTGGCCTCGATGGCCATGTTCAGGTCATACAGCCAATGGCCGACCGCCGGATAACTCAACCAGCTCCAGGCTACGAAAACCGCGAGGGCGACAAACAGCAAAAGCATCGACGTCTTCCTTTTACGTGTTCAGGACAGAATGTGGTCGGCTGGTTTCAGCGCCCGGGTCAAGCGGTGATAGCTGAAACTGAAGCCGGGAAACATCGCGATCACATGACCGCTCTTGCTTTGATACCAACTGTGGCAGCCGCCGGACTTCCAGACCGTGCGCTGCATTTCCCGATGAATCATCTCAGTGTAGGTACGTTCTGCTTCGCGGCGCACTTCAATGCTGCGCAGGCCTTTGGCCTGCACGGTGCGGATGCAGTCGAGGATGTAGTTCATCTGCGATTCGATGATGAACAGCGCCGAGGTGTGGCCAATGCCGGTATTGGGGCCGGTGACGATAAACAGGTTGGGAAAGTCCGGCAGGCTGGTGCCCAGATAGGCGCGCGGGTATTGCGCCCAAACCTCTCTGAGTTGCACGGCGTTTTTTCCGCTGACCGGGTAGGAAATCACCCCGTCGGTGGCGTCGTAGCCGGTCGACCAGACGATCAGATCAACATCGATGTGCTGGCCGTCCTCGGTGTTGATACCGGTTTCGTCGATGGACGCGATGCCTTGCTCGCGGGTATGCAACGTGACGTTGGCACGGCTCAGTGCCGGGTAATAGGTGCTGGACACCAACACCCGTTTGCAGCCGATGGTGAAGTCCGGGGTGAGTTTTTCCTGCAGCACCGGGTCCGGCACCTGGCGTTTAAGAAAACGCAGGGCGTGCTGCTGCACCAGGTGAATCGCCGCTTTCGAGTATTTGAAGGCAATGACCCGGGTTTCGAATTGCCAGTAAATCAACCAGCGCAACAGTGTGTAGGCGGGTTTGCGGCCGAGCAACCAGCGTTGCAGCGGCCCGAACTGACGATCGGCACGGGGCAGCACCCAGTGTGGCGTGCGCTGAAACACATGCAAATGCTCGACCTGCGACGCAATCGCCGGGATCACCTGCACCGCGCTGGCACCGCTGCCGACAATCGCCACGCGTTTAGCGCGGTAGTCGTAGCTGTGATCCCAGTTGTTTGTATGAAAAGTCTCGCCTTGAAAGCGATTCTGGCCGGGAAAGTGCGGGATGACCGGTTGGCTCAATGGCCCGGTGGCATTGATCAGGAACTGCGCATAAAAGGTACCCTTGCTGCCAGTGTGCACAGCCCAGCGTTTTTCCGTGTCGTCCCATTCGACGCGCTCGACATTGGCTTGCAACTCCACGCGTTCACGCAAACCGAACTGCTCGATGACATGCTCGGTGTAGCGCTGCAGTTCGGCCTGGCCGGCGAACATCTGCGACCAGCGGTAGGGTGCGAACGATAGCGAATACAACGGCGACGGCACGTCCACTGCCGCGCCGGGGTAGGTGTTCTGGCACCAGGTGCCGCCAAAGAAGTCCCTGCGCTCCAGCAGACGAAAATCGTCGATCCCGGCCTTGAGCAGGTTGACCGCGGCACACTGGCCGCCAAACCCGCTGCCGATGATCAACACTTGAAAGGTGTGCATGGGCCTCCTTCTTATAGTTGTTTTTCCATTTTGCTCCTTTCATGTATAGCCAAATATTGGCCCTGTGCGCGGCCCTGATGGCGCGCTATTCAGCCCGCTGGCCGGTGATGGCTATTTAACGTTGCCCTGATAGACTCCCATCACGTCCGTCCTGCGGTGTGCGTGATCGAGGTCCTTATGGGAAACACGGGAGGAAAGGGACTTTCATTAGCCAGGAGGCTTTATACGTCGCGCGTCCTCGGGTTGATTCTGGGGCTCGTGTGCGTGAGCGTGGCGATGTACTCGCTCGATCCGCCGCTGTGGGTCTGGGCACTGATGTTCTTCAATGGCCTGGTCTGGCCGCATCTGGCGTTTCAATGGGCGCGCCGCGCCCGGGTTCCTTACCACGCTGAACACCGCAATCTGTTGATCGACGCCTTTTTCGGCGGCTTTTGGCTTGCCGCCATGCATTTCAATCCGCTGCCCACGGCGACGACCATTTCGATGATGGCAATGAACAATGTCGCGATCGGTGGTTCACGCTTTCTATTGGCAGGCTCGGCGGCGCAGTTGCTCGGGGTCGGCGTCGGGCTGGTGGTGTTTGCGCCGGCATTCGTTCCGCCGACCACGCCTGCGCAAATGTACGCCTGTTTTCCGTTATTGCTGCTGTACCCGTTGGCGCTGGGTTGGATCTGCTTTCGCCAGGCCTACACCCTCGGTCTGCATAAACGCGAATTGCTTGCCCTGAGCCGCACCGACAGCCTCACCGGGCTACTCAATCATGGCGCCTGGAAGGATCAACTGGAGATTGCCTTTCAGCGTTGCAAACGGCAGAAACAGGGCGCGGCGATTGCGTTGATCGACATCGATCACTTCAAAGCGATCAACGACACCTACGGCCACGTTGCGGGCGACATCGTGTTGCGGCAGTTGAGCAAGTTACTTAAACAAAACTTGCGGGCGACAGACGTTGCCGGGCGCTATGGCGGTGATGAGTTTTGTGTGATTTTGCCGGATCTGCCGCTGTTCAACGCCGCGCAAGCCATGGAAGCACTGCGCGAGCGCTTTGCGATTCTGGGTTATGAGCAGAACCCGGCGTTGAAGGTCAGCTTGAGTATTGGCCTGGCGGCATACGATCCGGCGCATGCCGACGCCACGCGCTGGCTCAACGATGCCGATCAGGCGTTGTACGAGGCCAAGGCGAGCGGGCGTAACCGGGTGATCTGCAACTGCGATGACAAGCCGCGGCTGCCATTGCTGGATTCGGTTTGACCGCTACACCACACACCCCCTGTGGGAGCGAGCTTGCTCGCGAAGGCGTCCTGCCAGACGATATCAATGTTGACTGATCCACCGCTTTCGCGAGCAAGCTCGCTCCCACAGGGGTTTGTGTGTGTCTGTTAGATCAGTGTCGCATTCGGTGTAGAGCCTCGCGCCAATGTCGGGTACGTTTAAATCCCCCCAGACGCGAAACAAGGACCGCTTCATGACGTGCTCATTTTCTCGCTCCCTGCTGGCCGCCAGCCTCGGCCTGTCTCTCGCCTTCTCCACAGCACACGCCTTCGCCGAACCGCATAAACAAGTACTCGCCGACGCCGAGCAATACCAGCCAGAAGCCCTGAAATTGCTGGAGCGGCTGGTCAATATCGACTCCGGTTCCGGTTATGAACCGGGCCTCAAGCAAGTCAGCGACATCGCCATCGATGAGCTGAAAAAACTCGGCGCCACCATCGAACTGGTACCGAACACACCGGAAAAATCCAACCATGTACTGGCCACGCTGAAAGGCACCGGCAAGGCGAAAATCCTGCTGATGGCGCACATGGACACGGTGTTCAAGGAAGGTTCGGCGGCCGAGCGGCCGTTCCACATCAAGGATGGCCGCGCTTACGGGCCGGGGGTGATGGATGACAAGGGTGGCATCGTCGCCGGGATCTATGCGCTGAAAGTCCTGAAAAACCTCGACTTCAAGGACTACGCGCAAATCACCTTCCTGCTCGACGCCAGCGAAGAAACCGGTTCGGACGTCGCCACCGACCTGATCAAGAAAACCGCCAAACAGCACGACGTGACCCTCAATCTGGAGCCGGGCCGCCCGGCCGATGGGCTGGTGGTCTGGCGCAAGGGCAGTGCGACGGCGCTGGTCGAGGTCAAGGGCAAAGCCGCACACGCTGGCGTCGCCCCGGAACTGGGGCGCAACGCGGCGATGGAAGCGGCGCACCAGATTCTTCAGTTGGGCAAACTTGGTGATGAGGCGAAGAAAACCACCATTAACTTCACCGTGCTCAAGGCCGGTGACCGCACCAACGTGATTCCCGATCAAGCCACGGCCAAGGCGGACGTGCGCGCGGCGGTGCCGGAGGAGTTTGACCGGATCGAGAAGGACCTGGCGCGGGTGTCGCAGGACAAGCTGATTCCTGAAACTGAAGTGAAGACTTCGTTGCAGCGCGGCTTGCCACCGATGCCGCAGACGCCTGAGTCGGACCGTCTGATGGCCATGGCCCAGGGGATTTACGGCGAGATTGGCCGCAAGTTGACCGAGGAGGGCAGTGGTGGCGCGGCAGATGCCAGTTTGTCCGCCGGGGTCGGCACGCCGACGCTGGATGGTTTCGGGATTGTTGGCGGCAATATTCACACGCCGGAGGAATACGCCGAAGTGGCGAGCGTGGCGCCGCGGATTTATTTGTTGTCGCGGATGATTATGGAGTTGGCCAAGCCGCGGTGAGTGGGTTTGTGGCGTGACTGATGCGGGTGGGGTGTCAGGTGCATTTGCCCTCACCCTAACCCTCTCCCGGAGGGAGAGGGAACTGACCGCGTTGTTAGTGATGAATACGGCGGCCTGAAAGATCAATTTTGAATTCAAAATCGGATTCAGCGCGGTGTCACAAGTCGGCGTAGCTCCCGAGCATCCCCCAATCAGTTCCCTCTCCCTCTGGGAGAGGGCTAGGGTGAGGGGCTTTTGTGGGAAAAGTTGGTATCTGTTGATGCGCGAGGGCTGTGCGATTCTGAATGTGATTCAGGCGCGGGCGGTGCAGCGGGAAGAGGCTTACAAGACGCCGGTTTAGCGCTGTAGCGGCAGACGCCTTCGCGAGCAGGCTCGCTCCCACAGTGGATCTTGGGTGAACACAATATTCGTGTTCGACACCGATCAAATGTGGGAGCGAGCTTGCTCGCGAAGGGGCCGGTGAAGCGTGTGCATCACTCCTTGACGCTCATGTATTCCTTGGCCCAGAGAATGTATTCCTCCGGCTGGGTATAGGTGTGCGTCAACTCGGTCGCGCTCAGGTCCGACGCCTGGGTGAAGATCTGCCGCTGTTCACGCAGGCTGTCGTACGTCGCTTTGATCGCCGCAAAGTAGGCGCCATGGCCATCGATGGTCACGCGCACACCCAGTTCGGCCAGACGTTTGTCATCGCGCAGCGCCGGGTTGCCGTAGGTCACCAGCATCAGCGGTACGGTCAGGTGTTCGGCGATTTGTTCAAGTTGATCGAAATCCTGAATCCCGACCATGCAAATGCCGTCAGCCCCGGCCGCCTGATACTGGCGAGTGCGGCTGATGATTTCCTGATTCGGCAGAATGCCGGCATTGGTACGGGCGATGATCGCCATTTCCGTATCAACCCGGGCTTCCAACGCCGCGCGGATCTTGCCGACGCCCTCGGCAACGGTGATCAGATCGGTGGATTTGCGGCCGAATTGTGCCGGCAGCAAGGTGTCTTCGATGGTCAGGGCGGCGACGCCGGCGCGTTCCAGTTCAACGATGGTGCGCATCACGTTGAGGGCGTTGCCATAGCCGTGGTCGGCGTCGGCGATCACTGGCAATTGGGCGACGCGGCCGATGCGGGTGGCCTGTTCGGCGAACTCGCTGAGGGTGATCAGGGCAAAGTCCGGGGCGCCAAGCACCTGCAACGAGGCCACGGAACCGCCGAGGATGCCCACTTCAAAGCCCAGGTCAGCGGCAATGCGCGCGGACATCGGGTCGAACACCGAAGCCGTGTGGTAGCAGGTGTTAGAGGCCAGCAGTTGACGGAAATTACGGCGCAAATCTTGATGGGAAAGCCGGGTCATACGAGTTCCACCAATACAAAGGAATGGAAGGCTTGAACAAAGGTGTCAACGCCGAAGAATGAAAAGGCTATCACGCGAATGGGCCAAGGATCATGACGAATTTGCAAGGGACAGGTTGTCGCGGACCCTTTTGCTGAAAGGATTTACCTTTTTGCGGTGCTGACCGTCAGGCCGCCACCGCCTGTTGCTGTTGATTGGGCAACATCACCGCGCGCACAGAATTGCCCGGTTGCAGTTGCAGGCGCTTGGCGGTGAGGCGGTCGATCATCAGGCTGCTGCCGACCCGGCGGGCGCGGGCGACGGTGATGCGGCAGTTTTCCAGGCGCCGGTTGTGAATCAGCCACAGGGGTGCCTGTTCGTCAGGGCTGCCGAGGCTCAGGGTCAGCTCGACGCTCTCGCGCACGGTGCGGATCGAGCGCACCGGGGCTTCGATCACAGGGCCGCCGTCGAAGATGTCGATGTAGCCGTTGTGGGTGAAACCCTCAGCCTGAAGGATTTTCAGCGCCGGCTCGGTATTCGGGTGCGCCTGGCCGATTGCCGCCTGGGCTTGCTCGGTGAGCAGGCAGGTGTACAGCGGCTGGCGCGGCATCAGTTCGGCGATGAACGATTTGTTGCCAAGCCCGGACAAGTGGTCGGCATGGCTGAAGTCCATTTGGAAGAAATGCCGGCCGAGACTGTCCCAGAACGGCGAACAACCGTGTTCATCCGCACTGCCGCGCAGTTCGGCGATCATCTTCTCGCCGAACAGGTGCGGAAATTCGGCAACGAACAGCAAGCGTCCCAGCGACAGCAGGCGACCATTGCTGCCGTGGCGCTGATCATGGCCGAGAAACAGCGAGCACAGCTCCGACTGGCCGGTGAGTTCGTTGTTGAGAAACAGCGTCGGGATCTGCCGTTGAATGCCCAGATCCGGCGCCGAACTCACGGTCAACCCGACCCGATAGTTGTACCACGGCTCGCGCAGACCCACGGCCCCGGCCAGGGCACTGACGCCGACCACGCGCATGTCGTCGTCTTCGAGCACAAACAGATAGTCCGCGTCAGCCCGTTCCACCTGTTCGGCGAACGCCCGTTGCGCCCAGCGGACCCGGTGGGACAGGCGATCTTCGTTGGCCGGCAGGGTGGTGAACCCCGGGCCGGCCTGTTGCACCAGCGTCATCAAGGCTGGCAGGTCGCTGACTTTGACCGGGCGGACAATCATGCTGTAACTCCTTCTGCGCGCCTGTTCGGGCACTGTCGTTGGCTGCGCAACCGCGCGGGTTTCACAGGGCAATCAACCGGATCGGGCTGCCATCGGTCACGTTCAGCGCCGCACACATTGCAGGGGTGAGGGACAGCGGTTGATCGGGCTGGTAATCGAGTTCGGCGATGATCGACCGGAAGCCGTGGAGCGCGTCATTGCTCAGCAGATAACGGCCACGGGCATCGATTTGTGGCTGTTGCTGCACCGTTGCAATCTGGCTGCGGGCGATCGAGCGAATGTTGGCGGTGCGCGCATACAGAGTCGGGCCAGCATCGAACAGGTCGATATAGCTGTTGGTTTCGAAGCCTTCACGCTCAAGAATGTCGAACGCTTCCTGACCATCGGGATGGATGCGACCGATGCAGTCTTGCGCGGCTTGCGGCAGCATCGGCACGTAGATCGGGTATTGCGGCATCAGTTCGGCGAGGAAGGTGCGGCTCTGCAGCCCGCACAGGCGTTCGGCTTCCACGTAGGGCAGGTCGAAGAAGTGTTTGCCCAGCGCATCCCAGAACGGTGAATGACCTGCCTCGTCGCTGTAGCCGACGATTTCGGTAATCACCGCCTCGGCGAAGCGCGGCGCGTGGGCGGCGATGAACAACAGACGCGCCCGCGACAACAATTCGGAAAACGGCGTACGCACCAACCCGGCATCGATGTGAAAGCCGCGCAGCAGCGTGTGGCCGCTGAGGTCGTGACACAGCGACAGCGCCGGCACGCCGTGTTCAATGTTCAGCTCGCGCGACGCGCTGGTGAAATGGCGGTTGCGCAAGCTGTAGAACGGCTCGTCGAAACCGGCCGTCGCGAGAATCTCCGAGCAGCCGACCAGCCGTTGGCTGTCGAGGTCCTCCAGCACGAAGAAGTAGTTCTCCGGGCCGTTAGCTTCTGCAGCGCTGGCGAACGAGGCGCAGGAAGCGGCGATTTTTTCGCGCAGGCGGTCGCTGTCGTCCGGCAGGGAGGTCACGCCCACCAGACTGTCGCGGGCCAATTGTTGGAGCTGGGGCAGGTCAATCTGTTCGACTGGGCGTAAGACCAGCATGGATGTACTCCTGTATCAAAAGGTTTGGCGATGTCGCCGAACCTGACTATCACTGTCGGTTTCCACGCGATAAATCGGCGGTCGCCTGATTTGTTGTCAGACGCCGCTCTTTTTCTTGTCAGCCGTTGCTCGGGTCAGGCAGCGCGGTATTGGCGCCGAGCTTGTTGAGGAAGAACAGGTACACCAGACCCAGAGCAATCCAGATCAGGCCGAGTTTCTGCGCATCGACGCCCATGTTGTACATGATGGCCGCGACGATGATGAAGCCGACCACCGGGCAGATCAGGTGCCGCACGACCTGACCGGACTTTTGCCGACGCCAGTAGTAGTTGATCACTGTCAGGTGCAGCAGCATGAAGCCGCTCAGCGCGCCGAAGTTGACCAGCGAGGTCAGGGTGTCGACCGAGTTGATGAACAGGTAGCAGATCACCAGCGACAGCACCGCCACCAGATAAATGCTCAGGTACGGCGTGTTGTGTTTCGGATGCACTTTGGCCAGCACTTTCGGCAGCTTGCCATCGCGGGCCATGCCGAACAGCAGGCGCGAAACCGCCGCTTGCGAGGTGATGGCCACGGCCACGCCCCAGGCCAGTGCCGTCGCGACAGCGGTCAGGGTCGCCAGCCAGCTACCGGCGGCGATTTCGGCGATTTCATAGAACGCGGTGTCGGCGGATTTGAAACCCATGCCGGCTGCCAGATCGGTGGCAATCCAGGTTTGTGCAACGAAAATTACGCCCATGACGATCAAGGTGATCAACGCAGCTTTGCCGACGCTTTTGCCCGGATCACCCTTGATTTCTTCGGCGAGCGTCGAAATGGCATCGAAGCCAAGGAACGACAGCACCGCAATCGACACCGCTTGCATCAGCAGGGCGAAGTTGAAGGTTTCCGGGTGATACAGCGGCGCCAGGGTCAGCTCGCCGTTACCGCCACCGTTGTGCAGGGCATTCCACGCGTAGAACAGGAAAATCCCCAGCACCACCAGTTGCGCGAGCAGGAAGATGATGTTCATCCGTGCAGTGAAGGTGATGCCGCGCAGGTTGACGAAGGTCGCGCTGACCAGGAACGCCAGAATGAAACCGACTTTCGGGATGTCCGGGTACAAATGATTGAGCGCCATCGCCGCGTAGACGTAAAGCAGCGGCGGAATCAGCAGGTAATCGAGCAACATCAGCCAACCGGCGATGAAGCCGACATGCTGATTGAGGCCGCGTTGCACATAGGAATATACGGAGCCTGCAATCGGAAAGGCCTTGGCCATGCTGCCGTAGCTCAGCGCGGTGAACAGCATCGCCACCATGCCGATGACGTACGCCAGCGGCACCATCCCCGGTGCCTCGGCGTTGACGTAGCCATACACACCGAACGGGGCGATGGGGATCATGAAGATCATCCCGTACACCACCAGATCGGTCAGCGTCAGGCTACGTTTCAACTCTTGCTTGTAGCCGAATTCTTCAATTTCCATGAAGCGCAACTCCTTGTCAGCCAGTCGGTCGTTTTTAGTTGTTATATCGGTCCATCGTTTACAGCGTCAGCAGTCTTTCATTACAGCAATGGCGCGAGGTAGCCGGCCCAGCGCGATACCGCTTCGGGGCTGCGCAGCAAGTCGTTGCGCACCTCGATCAGCACCGACTCCAGGCCTCGCGCATCGCCATGCACCGGCACGGTCATGTCGCCCAGCGGATCGATCTTGTACGGCTGATTGCCGGCCACTTTCAGCGGATGCTTGCCGAGGCCGTCGAGCAGGCGTTGCGCGTAGGCCTTGGCCTGACCGAACAACACGCCGGCTTCCAGCGGTCGCGGCTGGCCGTAATACACCGGGGTGAAACTGTGAACCCCTACCACGCGCACCGCTTGGCCTTGGGCTACACGCTCGTCGATCAAGGTCTGCAAGCGTGCGTGGAACGGTTTGAACAAAGTCTGGCGGCGGTATTCGCGGGTGGCTTCGTCCAGCTCGCGGTTGCCCGGCACCTGATAGATTTCGCTCTGCGCCGGAATGCTGTCCGAGGCATGACGTGGCCGGTTCAGATCGATCAGCAGGCGCGAATAATTGGCGCTCAACAGGGTTGCGCCGAGCCGCTCCGATAACTGCTCGGCCAGTTGCAGCGCACCAATGTCCCAGGCGATGTGTTCAGCCGCGGCGGCTTCGTCCAGGCCCAGATTGTTCAGGGCTTCGGGGATGTAACGGCTGGCGTGCTCGCACACCAGAATCAACGGGTGCGTCGAGTCGGCGCGGCTCAGGTTGTAGACCGGTCGGGTGTACAACCCCAGCTCGGCGGATTCAGTACAGGCGTGCATAGTGCTCACACAAGTCAGCGGGCGAGAGCTGTTCCGTCAGCGCCAGTTCCTCGGTTTTAAGGGCGTAGTAGGTGTCGAGCAGCGGCTTGGGCAGCCATTCGCTGAAGGCGCCACTGTTGCGCAGGCAATCCAGCGCCTGGGCCAGCGAGGCGGGCAGGGCGACGATGCCCCGGGCCTGGCGTTGCTCGTCGTTGAGTGAATCGGGAATTTCATTGGTGATCGCGTTCAGCGCCAGGCGTTGCTCGATGCCCAGCCGTCCGGCGATCAACAGCGCAGCCATGGCCAGATGCGGCGAGGCGGTGGCGTCCATGGCGCGGAATTCGAGGTTGAACTGCTGGGCAACGGACTTGCCGCCGAGGCTCACGGTCGGGCAGATGCGCAGCGCCGCCTCGCGGTTCTGTTGGCCTAGACAGGCGTAGGACGCGCTCCAGTGATGCGGCTGCAAGCGCTCGTATGACACCGGTGTCGGCGCGGTGAATGCACACAGTGCCGGCAAGTAATGCAGAATCCCCGCCGCCCAATGCTGGCCGAGACTCGACAGGCCGTTGCTGGTGCCGGCGTCGTAGAGCATTGGCTGGCCGGCCAGATCGAGCAGGCTGACGTGTAGATGCACGCCGTTGCACACCGCGTCGGCGGCGGTCTTCGGGGCAAAGCTCAGATCCAGACCCATTTGTCGGGCGATCTCGCGGCTGATCTCACGCACGTTGACGGCGCGATCGGCCGCCGCCACGCCTACCGCCGGGCGGCAGGTGATTTCGTATTGGTGCTTGCCGTATTCGGGCAGGAACATTTCCGGCTCGACACCGCCGGCACGCAGGGCACTGAGCAGCCAGCCGCCGAATTCGGCACCCTGACGCTGGGCTTCGAGGGAAAACGCCAGGTGCTCGGCGAAACCGGCGTGCAGGTTGAATTCATGTTCGAACGCGGCGTTGACCTGCAAACCCAGCTCATCGCGATAACGCTCGATCTCGTCGCGCAATAACGTGCGCGGGCAGGCGCCCCACGGGCGACCATCGATCTCGCGGATATCGCCGTGGATGAAATCCAGCGCCGGCGCATTGTCGTCCGGACCGTTGCCGACGGTGACCCGGCTGCTCAGATCGGGAATCAACCGCAGGTCGCCATAGGCACCCCACGGATTGGTCGAAGCAATGATGTCCTGCGGCGTCAGCGCGCTGTTGGCTGGCACCCAGCCGCAACCGGCAGCTTGATAATGTTCCAGCTCATCGGTGGGAAACGAGCGGCCCCGGGTGATACCGATAAGGTCGGTGGTGACCAGCGTGGTCATCGGCAACGGTGTCAGGCGCGCGCTCATGGCCGCATCTCCTGCAGGCGGGCGAGTACGCTGTCAGTGTCGGTGATCCAGCAGTAACCCTTGATCGCATTCAGGCAGGCGTGATGGCGTTCGGCGCTGTAGGTGGCGCAGGCATCTTCCACCAGGGTGACCAGATAGCCGCGGTCGGCGGCGTCACGCACGGCCATGTCGACGCATTGGTCGGTGACGATGCCGGCGATGATCAGGTGCCGGGTTTCGAGGTTGCGCAGCACGTAGTCGATGTTGGTCGAGTTGAACACCCCGGACGAGGTCTTCGGCAGGACGATTTCGTTTTCCACCGGGCTCAGGTCTTCAATGATCCGCGCCTGCACGCTGCCTTTGGGCAGGTGCATGTCCGAGAGTTTGTGGTCGAGCGAACGGTCGCGACCATCGGCGGTGAGGCTTTCGATAATGGTGTGCAGCACGTTCTGCCGCGCTTCGCGAAAAGCGCTGAGCAGACGACGTTGGTTGGGCACCACCTGCATGTGTGCGCGGGTCAGGAAATATTCGGCGTCAGGCCCGTTGAGGTGCGCGTCGAACTGCGGCTCAAGCCAGGCACGCTGCATGTCCACCAGCAACAGTGCGGTGTGATCGGTGACAAACGGCAGGTCCCGCGGCGAGCGGTGGGGAAGGCTGAACATCCTTATTTTTCCTCCAGCAGGTGGGTGTTGAAGTCGTTGCGCAGGGCATCGATGCCTTCCAGGCGATCGGCGAGGTTTTCGGTGCGCAAGGTCAGGCAGGCGATCAGTGCTTCGACCTGGGCCAGCGCCGGCACCATGGTGTCGAACGGCGAGGCCGATTCCACCGGGGCGCTGATGATCAGGTCCGCCAGTTCGCGCAGCGGCGAGGCATAGATGTCGGTGAACAGCACCACGCGGGCATTGTTGTTTTTGGCCGCGCTGGCGACCCGCAGGGCCTGAGTCTGATAGCGGCGATAGTCGAACAGCAACACCACGTCCTGGCGTTGCAGGTCGAACAGGCGATCGGGCAGTTGCGCGTTGTCTTCCAGCGCAAAGCAACCGGGGCGCAGCAGGCGCAGGTGATTGAGCAGATAAGTCGCCATCAGACTGCTGAAGCGCCCGCCGAAGCAGTACACCTGATGCCGGGCATCGAGCAGCCAGTCGGTGAGAATGCGCACGTCTTCGGGTTGGGTCAGCGATTGCGTTTCGACCAGCAGGCGATGACTGTCGCCCAGATAGTGGCTCCAGGCGTCGTCCTTGTGCTGATGGGCGCGCGGTTGCAACAGCGTGCGCGGCGAGCGCAGGCGGTGGTCCATATCGCTGAGCAGGGCATCCTGGAATTCGGCATAACCGCCGAAACCGAGTTTTTTCACCAGCCGCACAATGGTCGGATCGCTGACGCCGGCATGTTCGGCCAGACGCGCCATCGGTCCTAGACCGTTGCGTGGATACTGATCAAGCAAGGCGCGAACGACTTTGCGCTCCGACGGCGTAAGATCCAGGCCGGGATCGGTGATCAGGTCTCTGAGAGGGGGCATCCGGGCTCCTGCTGGATGAGAGGGTGTCGAATTCGCTTCATAATCCGTTAAAACAGTATTTATGTAACTGGCGTTACATGTCTAGTGAATTTTTCAGCGTGTTGAAAAGGCCCCACAACAGGGCAAGGTGCCCGTGTAACAAGGGCTACACGGAATTCGACAGGGCTTGTAGTCCATCGCCCACGAGGATGTCAGAGATTGCCGTATTTCTGCTTTTTTCCGCACTTGCCGGAGCCATCTAACAGTTCCGCAGCCCTCGGTTTACGGCACAATTGCTAACAGAACGGCTTGGTGCCGTTGATTTTCATGCAGGCCTACCGGAGCGATTCCTGTGCAGACCACTCGTTTGACATTGATTTGCCATGCGCGAACCGTCGCACAGAAATTGGCGTGTTTTCCTACGAATGAACCTGTTGAAAGTAGCGGGCTAGCGTCGGACGGATTGACGGAGCGTTTTGACGCCGCGCGCCGCTTGATTTGCGCGCCGGAGTTGCGCACGCGCCAGACAGCGGCGTGGTTTGGCGCGGACGCGCAGGTTGATGAGGCGCTGCGTGATTGTGACTGGGGGCGCTGGCACGGGAAGTCGATCAAGGCCCTGCAAGCCTCGGAAGCAGAAGCGCTGCACGCCTGGCTCGAAGACCCCCAAGCCACTCCCCACGGCGGTGAGTCGGTGTTGCAGTTGAGCGAGCGCGTGGCGACGTGGTTGTCCAGCCTGCAAGGCACACCGGAGCATGTAGTAGCGGTGACGCACCCGTTTGTCATCCGCGCCGCACTGATCCACGTGATGCGCGGTTCGGCGTTTCACGACATCGATGTCGAACCGTTGTCGATGCTCGAACTGCGCTACACCGGGCGCTGGCGCCTGTGCCTTAAAGGAGCTTTGTGATGAAACAACTGCTGGTGATCGGCATCGGTGCCGGTAATCCCGACTACATCACGATGCAGGCGGTGAAGGCGCTGAATCGGGTCGATGTGTTCTTTCTGATGGACAAAGGCCAGAGCAAGGGCAAGCTGATCGACCTGCGCCGAGAGATCTGTGAACGCTACATCGACGACCCCGACTATCGCTTCGTCGAGGCCCACAGCCCGGAACGCGAACGTGGCGACGTCGACTACACAACCAGTGTCGATGACTTGAACCGCGCCAAGCAGAAAACCTTCGAGCGGCTGATCAACGACGAATTGTCTGACGGCCAGTGCGGCGGTTTCCTGGTATGGGGAGACCCGGCGTTGTACGACAGCACCGTGCGCATCCTCCAGGCGATACTGGCGTCGGGCGCGTGTGCCTTCCAGTTTGAGGTTATTCCGGGGATCACCAGCGTTCAGGCGTTGGCGGCGCAGCACAAGGTGCCGCTGAACACCATCGGTCGTTCCATTGAAATCACTACCGGGCGGCGTCTGGCGGCAGGGCAGGTGAGTGATGCGGACAGTGTGGTGGTGATGCTCGATGCTGAGGATTCCTATCACCGAGTGGCCGATCAGCAAACCGAGATTTACTGGGGTGCGTATCTGGGCACGCCGGATGAGATTCTGATCAGTGGCAGGCTGGCGGATGTCGCCGATGAAATCGAGCGGGTGCGCAAGGCGGCGCGGGCGGAGCATGGGTGGATCATGGATACGTATCTACTGCGAAAACCTTAGATTTTTCGCTGGCCGGGCTGGCCTCTTCGCGAGCAAGCTCGCTCCCACATTTTGAAATGCGTTCCCTTGTGGGAGCGAGCTTGCTCGCGAAGGGGCCGGAATATTCAAAGCACATTTCGAATGGGCAAAAAACACCCGGTGCAACGCAAGTCGCACCGGGTGTTTTTTGCCAGCCAGCGGTGGATGTCGTGGATCCGCCGCCCGCCGTTGAACTCGATGTTTAAGCGCGTTCCAGCGCCAGCGCCACACCCTGACCGCCGCCGATGCACAGGGTCGCCAGACCCTTTTTCGCATCACGCTTGATCATTTCATGCAGCAGCGTCACCAGCACACGGCAACCCGATGCACCGATCGGATGGCCCAACGCGATGGCGCCGCCGTTGACGTTGACCTTGTCCAGATCCCATTGCAGATCCTTGGCCACCGCCAGCGATTGCGCAGCGAAGGCTTCGTTGGCTTCGATCAGGTCGAGCTGGCCGATGTTCCAGCCGGCCTTGTCGAGGCAACGGCGGGTCGCCGATACCGGACCAATGCCCATGATCGCCGGGTCAACGCCAGCGTTCGCGTAGGCGGCGATTTTCGCCAGGACGGGCAGGCCGAGGGATTTGGCTTTTTCTGCGCTCATCAGAATCACCGCGGCGGCGCCGTCGTTCAGCGACGAGGCGTTGCCAGCGGTGACGCTGCCGTCCTTTTTGAATGCCGGGCGCAGTTTCGCCAGGGATTCGGCAGTGGTGTCGCCACGTGGCTGTTCATCGACCTTGAACGCGACCGGATCGCCCTTGCGCTGTGGAATCAGGATCGGGGTGATCTCATCGACAAAGCGACCGGCTTCAATCGCAGCGGCGGCTTTCTGCTGGGAAGCGGCGGCAAAAGCATCTTGCTGCTCTCGGCTGATCTCGTATTTATCGACCAGATTCTCGGCAGTGATGCCCATGTGGTAATCGTTGAACGCATCCCACAGGCCATCACTGATCATGGTGTCGACGATTTGTGCGTGGCCCATGCGCAGACCGGTGCGTGCGCCCGGCATGACGTAGTTGGACAGGCTCATGTTTTCCTGGCCACCGGCGATGATCACGTCAGCGTCGCCGCAACGGATCGCCTGCGCACCGAGGTGCAGGGCTTTGAGGCCCGAGCCGCACACCTTGTTCAGAGTCATGGCGGGTACGGCGTGGGGCAGGCCGGCCTTGATCGCCGCTTGACGCGCCGGGTTCTGGCCGGCGCCGGCCGTGAGGACCTGGCCCATGATCACTTCATCGACCTGCGCACCGTCCAGACCGGTCTGCTCGAGCAACTGGCGGATCACCGCCGCGCCCAGATCCACCGCGGACACGCTGGCCAGGGAACCCTGGAAACTGCCGATCGCGGTACGCGTGGCGGCAACAATTACGACGTCTTGCATTTTCGAATTCCTCACTGGGCAGCGAACTGCATTTCCGGTACGTGATCCGGGACGATCAGTTTACCAGCGGTTTTGGCGACGATTTCCTCGACGCTGACGCCAGGTGCGCGTTCCTTGAGGACAAAAGCGCCATTTTCGATTTCCAGGTAGGCGAGGTCGGTCAGCACTCGTTTAATGCAACCGGCGCCGGTCAGCGGCAGGCTGCATCTGGCGAGCAGCTTGGACTCACCGTCCTTGGACGCGTGGGTCATGATCACGATGATGTTGTCGGCGCCCGCCACCAGATCCATGGCGCCGCCCATGCCCTTGACCAGTTTGCCGGGGATCATCCACGAGGCGATGTTGCCTTCAACATCTACTTCAAAGGCGCCGAGCACGGTCAGGTCGACATGACCGCCGCGAATCATCGCGAAGGATTCGGCGGAGTTGAAAATTGACGCGCCGATGCGTGCGGTCACGGTTTGTTTACCGGCGTTGATCATGTCGGCATCAATGGTGTCTTCCGTCGGGAACGGACCCATGCCGAGCAGGCCGTTTTCCGACTGCAGCATGACTTCCATGCCGTCGGGAATGTAGTTGGCGACCAGTGTCGGAATGCCGATGCCGAGGTTCACGTAGTAGCCGTCCTGCATTTCGCGGGCGACGCGCTGAGCCATTTGTTCGCGGGTAAGTGCCATGTTCTTGTTCTCCGTCAGCCTGAATTATTTGCGGATGGTGCGCTGTTCGATGCGTTTTTCGAACGTGCCGCAAATGACCCGATCGACGTAGATGCCCGGGGTGTGGATCTGCGAGGGGTCAAGTTCGCCGGGTTCGACGATTTCCTCGACTTCAACCACGGTGATCTTGCCGGCGGTGGCGGCCAGCGGGTTGAAGTTCTGCGCGGTGTGACGGTAGATGACATTACCGAAGTGGTCGGCTTTCCAGCCTTTGACGATGGCAAAGTCGCCGGTGATGGATTCTTCCATCAGGTACTTGCGACCCTTGAATTCACGCACTTCCTTGCCCTCGGCAACAGGAGTACCGACACCGGTGGCGGTGAAGAAGGCCGGAATGCCAGCGCCGCCTGCGCGCATCTTCTCGGCAAGGGTGCCTTGCGGGGTCAGGATGACTTCGATGTCGCCCTTGAGCAGCTGCTCTTCGAACAGTTTGTTTTCGCCGACGTATGAGGCAATGACTTTGCTGATCTGCCGATCGGTGAGCAGCACGCCGAGACCGAAACCGTCGACGCCGCAGTTGTTGGAGACGACGGTGAGGTCGCGGGTGCCTTTGCGCTTGATCTCGGCGATCAGGTTTTCCGGAATGCCGCACAGACCGAAACCGCCGGCGATGACGGTCATGCCGTCCTCAAGCCCGGCCAGGGCTTCCTCGTAGGAACTCACGCGCTTGTCGAAACCTGCCATATGCACCTCTTTTATTATTTGCGGGCGGCTGGCTAGCCGAATGGTTGAAGTGTCGCGCTGGAGGATATATTTGTTAAGTTGATTTTTAAGGTTGATTGATAGATAAAACTCAATAGTCGCGTTATGGCTTGCAGCTTAACGCTTGTAGCTTACAACTGGAGCGAAGCGAACATGACCATCAAACAGATCCGCGCCTTCCTCGCCGTGGCCCAGAGCCTGAGTTTCGCTGTGGCTTGCGAGCGCCTGCACCTGTCGCAGTCAGCCTTGAGCCTGACCATCAAAGCGCTGGAAGAGGGGCTGGGCGGGCGCCTGTTCAGTCGCAACACCCGCAATGTCGCGCTGACAGTGGAAGGCGAATCACTGCTGCCACTGGCGCGGCGCCTGATTGCTGACTGGGACAATGCCGAAGACGAAATGCGCCAACGCTTCAGCCTGCAGCGCGGGCGGGTGACGCTGGCGGCGATGCCGTCGTTTGCCGGCAACCTGCTGCCGCCGATTCTCAAGACGTTTCGCGCGCGCTATCCGAACGTCAACGTCACGGTCAACGACGTGATCAACGAGCAAGTGCTGGAAATGGTCCGTGACCGTCAGGTGGAACTGGGCGTGGCATTCGAGCCGATGCAAAACACGTCAATGACGTTTACGCCGTTGTATATGGATCGCTTCGTCGCGGTGGTGTCGAAGGATTCGCCGTTGGCGCAACGCGGCGAGATCGATTGGCAGACGTTGTTGCAGCAGCCGTTCATCACGTTGCAGCGACCTTCGACGGTGCGGGTGATGCTTGAAGAGCACTTGCAGGCGCGGGGCATGAAGTTGCCGGTGGAATTTGAAAGCCATCAATTGGCGACGGTCGGACGGATGGTCGCCAGCGGTCTGGGCGTCAGTGCCGTGCCGGCGTTGTGCGCCGAGCAGATGCAGGAGCTGGGCGCCCATTGCCTGACGCTGGATGACTCGGTGGAACGGGCCATTGGTGTGCTGACCGAGCCGGGCAATGAACTGTCGGCGGCGGCGCAGGCGTTGTTCGATATTCTCAAGGCTGAAGATCTCGGGCGACTGTGAGATCTACCCCCTCACCCCAACCCTCTCCCCCACGGGGGCGAGGGGGAAAGGGAGCCAATTGGGGATTTCTAAAATCCTGAGTTCGACTCGAAATTTTCAGGTCGACGCATTGCCTGAGAACAACTCGGTCAGTTCCCTCTCCCCCAGGGGGGCGAGGGGGAAGGGAGCCAATTGGGGATTTCTCAAATCCTGAGTTCGATTCGAAATTTTCAGGTCGACGTATTGCTTGAGAACAACTCGGTCAGTTCCCTCTCCCCCAGGGGGGCGAGGGGGAAGGGGAGCCAATTGGGGATTTCTCAAATCCTGAGTTCGACTCGAAATTTTCAGGTCGACGTATTGCCTGAGAACAACTCGGTCAGTTCCCTCTCCCCCAGGGGGCGAGGGGGAAAGAGCCAATTGGGGATTTCTCAATCCTGAGTTCGACTCGAAATTTTCAGGTCGACGTATTGCCTGAGAACAACTCGGTCAGCTCCCTCTCCCCCAGGGGGGCGAGGGGGAAAGGGAGCCAATTGGGGATTTCTCAAATCCTGAGTTCGACTCGAAATTTTCAGGTCGACGTATTGCCTGAGAACGACTCGGTCAGCTCCCTCTCCCTTGGGAGAGGGCTGGGGTGAGGGGCCTGGGTCCTGAGTCGAGCACAAAGTGCAGCAAGTCACCGATCCAGCACTTCAACCAACATCGGCAAAAGCTGTTCGCACGACGCTTCAATCTTCAAATCCAGCAAATCATCCGCGCGGGTCTTGCCCAGGTTGATCGCAATCAACGGCTTGCCGCGATCGGCGATCACCCGGCACAGGCGAAACGCCGAATACGCCATCAACGACGAACCCACCACCAACATCCCCGCTGCATTCTCTGCCGCCGCCATCGCCCGAGCCGCCGTGGGCGGCGCGACGTTCTCGCCGAAAAACACCACGTCCGGTTTCATTCGTTCACCGGCGCAATGCGGGCAGTGCGGCACCTGAAAACGTGCCTCGAAGGCCGGGTCGAGCAGGGTATCGCCGTCCGGCGCTTGCACCGCATCGACCCCGGCCAGATACGGATTTTGCCGTTCCATTAATTGCTGAATCGAATCACGCTCGCTGCGCTGGCCGCAGTCCAGGCACAGCACTCGGTGCAGGCTGCCGTGCAATTCGATGACATCGTGACTGCCGGCCTGATCGTGCAGGGTGTCGACGTTCTGGGTGATCAAGTCGTGAATCAGCCCATGGCGCTGCAGACTGGCCAACGCCTGGTGCGCGGCATTCGGTTGCGCCTGACGCACCCTCGGCCAGCCGAGCATGGCTCGCGCCCAATAGCGCCGGCGTGATTCAGGGGCGGCGAGGAATTCCTGGTACATCATGGGCTGCCGGCCACGGCGTACACCGTCACTGTCGCGGTAATCGGGAATGCCCGACGGCGTGCTGATGCCGGCCCCGGTCAGCACAATGAAATCGCCATCAGCCATCACCTCTTGCAAGGTGTCGAGGTGTTCGCGGGTCGGGCTGTCGAGCATGGTCAGCACTCCGGAGTGGGCAGTGCCAGCAGGTTAGCACGCGACCCGCGCGGGTTACTTGCGCGCCTCCAGAATCAGGTTGAACGGTGTTTGCGTAGCCCGGCGGAAGTGCTTGAACCCAGCCTCGGTAAATACTTTGCGCAAGCGCATTTCTCCCGCTTGCGCCCCCAGACCCAGGCCGACTTCCTGCGACAGCGAGTTGGGTGTGCAGATAAACGTCGAGGCTGCGTAGAACAGTCGCCCGACCGGGTTGATATTGTCGTCCAGCGTGTCGTTGGCGAACGGCTCGACCAGCAACACGGTGCCATCGTCTTTCAGCGAGTCATAAGCGTGACGGGCGGCGCCGACCGGATCGCCCATGTCGTGCAGGCAGTCGAAATAGCAGATCAAGTCGTAATCATCGCCGGGGTAGTTTTTCGCCGAACCCTGGAAGAACGTCGCCCGGCTGCTGACCCCGCCTTCCTCGGCGCGCTGGGTGGCGACGGTGATTGAGGGCGCATGGTAGTCGTAACCGACGAAACGCGAGTTGGGAAATGCCTGGGCCATGATCACGGTCGAGGCGCCGTGACCGCAGCCGATGTCGGCGACTTTCGCGCCTTGCTCAAGCTTGGCCACCACGCCGTCCAGCGCCGGCAGCCATTCGGCAATCAGATGACCTTTGTAGCCGGGCCGGAAGAACCGCTCGGTACCGGTGAACATGCACGGGTGGTGATCGCCCCAAGGCAGCGCGCCGTTGCCGCGCATGGCTTTGACCAGTTTGTCCTTGTCGTGGAAAAACGACGCCACCACCCCGAGGCCGCCGGCGACATACACCGGGGAATCTTCCACGGCCAGGGCCAGCGCTTGTTCTTCGGGTAAACGGAACTGGCCGTCGTGGTGCTCCATGTAGCCGGACGCCGCGTGCGCGCTGAGCCATTCGCGCACCAGACGCGGGTTGCAGGTGGTTTTGGCGGCGAGGGCATCGGCACTGATCGGCTGACTGTCGGCCATCGCCCGGTACAGACCGAGCTCTTCGCCGACGATGACATTGGCCAGCATCGCCGCGCCGCCCATGTCGTTGACCAATTTGCCCATGAATTCGTTGAGCTTCGCCTCATCCATCATGTGTGCTCCTGAAACAGGATCACGGTCCGGCGGCGTCGAGGGTCGAGGCGTGCGCCACCGGGCGGTGGTCACGGAGTTGGGCAGGGCACTGCTGACGTCCTGCGTCCCCCTCGACTGGGTAATAAAGGAGTCTAGCCCCGGTCCGGGGCTGGCGCTGTATTTGTAAACACTGAAAAAACTCGGTGGGAGCGAGCCGGCTCGCGAAAAGGCCAGCCCAGTCGCCATTGTTGTCGACTGTTCGGCAGCCTTCGCGAGCAGGCTCGCTCCCACAGGTTTTTCGGTGTGTATCACTGTGTATCGCGGTGGTTGGAGGATACACAGCGCTGCAAATGCCCGGTCATGTGTACACAGCCGTGATACAGCCAGCGGTTCAACTCGGCAAAACCCACTGCTGAGGTACATCCCATGCACATTCCTCCCTTATTAGCGCAACCCAGCGTCGGCCTCGGCCTGCGCCGTGGCCTGCTGAAAGACCTGCAAACCGCGCGCAGCGGCGCTTTCGACTTTCTCGAAGTCGCCCCGGAAAACTGGGTCGGCGTCGGCGGCGCTCATGGTGCGGCGTTGCGCGAACTGGCCGAGCGCTACCCGTTGTCCTGTCACGGCTTGTCGCTGTCACTCGGCGGGCCGGCGCCGCTGGATGTCGGATTCTTGCAGGAAGTGCGGGTGTTTCTCGACCATTACAACGTGCCGCTGTACAGCGAGCACCTGAGCTATTGCAGCGATGACGGGCATCTGTATGACTTGCTGCCGCTGCCGTTCACCGAAGAAGCGGTGCACCACGTTGCCGCGCGAATCCGTCAGGCTCAGGACATTCTCGGTCGGCGCCTGGCGGTGGAAAACGTCTCCTACTATGCCGCGCCGCGTCAGGACATGGACGAAGTGACCTTCACCAATGCCGTGCTGCGCGAGGCCGATTGCGACCTGCTGCTGGACGTCAACAATGTCTACGTCAACGCGATCAATCACGGCTTCGACCCGCAAACATTTCTCGCCGGTATCGAGCCGGGCAGGGTGGTCGGCATGCATGTGGCCGGGCATTTCGATGAGTCCGACACGTTGAAAATCGACACCCATGGCGCCTCGGTGAAACCGGTGGTCTGGTCGCTGCTGGCGCAGGCCTATAAGCGGTTTGGCGTGCAGCCGACGTTGCTTGAGCGGGATTTCAATTTCCCGGCATTCGCCGAACTGGTCGCCGAGTTGCAGACCATTCGCCGCTTGCAAGCGGGAGGACGCGATCGTGGATAACCTGCTGCAGCAACAACAGGCGCTGACCCGATATTTGCGCGATCCCGAACAGCAATCGCCACCGGCCGACATGAACATGGCGCGGGTTAACGTCTATCGCGATCTGGTGTTCAACAACGTCTCGCAATTACTAAGCGGCACGTTTCCGGTGTCGATCCGCATCATCGGTGAGCAACGCTGGGGTTTGCTGGTGCGAGGATTTTTACGCGACTGGCGTGCGCAGACGCCGAAGTTTGGTGAGATTGCCGAAACCTTCCTCGACTATCTGGCCACGCAACCGCAGGTGTTGCGCGAAGGAGAGTGGCCGGCGTTTTTGCTGGAGCTGGCGCATTACGAATGGGTCGAGATGGTTTTGCAGCAGTCTGATGCTCAGACGTTGCCGCCAAGCGATCCGGCGCTGTTGCTGGAACGCCCGCTGCAGGTCTCGGCATTGGCCTGGCCGTTGGTGTATGCGTGGCCAGTGCATGAACTCGATCCGAACCATCAGCCCGCTAAGCCACCGGCTCAACCGACGCTGTTGCTGGTGCGGCGTGCGGCGGACTGGAGGGTGAAATTTTCTGAACTGAGTCCGCTGGCTTGGCGGTTGTTGCAACGTATCACCGAGTTTGCGTCGCTGACGGGGCGCGAGCAGTTGCAAGGTCTGGCGCAAGAGGCCGGGCAGCCCGCCAGCCATTCGTTCATGGATAACGGTCTGGTGTTGTTGCGGCAGATGCATGAGGACCAGGTGATCGGTCTGGCATCTTGAACACTTAGATCGCGCCGCACACTGTGGGAGCGAGCTTGCTCGCGAAAGCGATCTGTCAGTCAACTTGAACATCGACTGACAGGACGCCTTCGCGAGCAAGCTCGCTCCCACAAGGACTTTCGCTGTTCTCAGGGGTGCAGGGGGAGTTTCAGTTCCGCACACAACCCGCCACCCTCGCGGTTGCTCAAGGTCAGCGATCCCCCCAACGCCATGGCCAGTTGCTGGGCGATGGCCAGTCCCAGCCCGGTGCCGCCGGTATCGCGATTGCGCGAGTTTTCCACGCGATAGAACGGTTGCAGCACCTGCGCCAGTTCGGCGTCGGCGATGCCCGGGCCGCGATCCATGACCGTGATCGCCAGGTTGCCCTTGTTGGCTTCGACCCAGACTTCGGCGGCGCCAGCGAATTTCAGCGCGTTGTCGGTGAGGTTCACCAGCACCCGGCGCAGCGCATGAGGGCGGGTATCGATGACTGCCGCGCTCTTGCCGACCAGTTGCACCTGCTTGCCCATGTCCTGATAGTCGAACACCAGGCTTTCGAGGAAGGAGTCCATGTTGGTGCGGCGGCTTTCCTCGGTCGAGCCATGGATGCTGCGCGCGTACGCCACGCCTTCGCGCACCAGATGTTCCATCTCGCTGAGGTCATTCCAGAGTTTGTCTTTCTCGACGCAATCGTCCATCAGCTCGGCGCGCAGTTTCATCCGCGTGATTGGCGTTTGCAGGTCATGGGAAATCGCCGCCAGCAATTGCATGCGTTCCTTGAGGTAAGCGGCGATACGCGCCTGCATCGCGTTGAACGCGCGTGCGGCGTAGACCACTTCGTTCGGACCGCTTTCGTCGAGCTGGACCGGGTGGGCGTTGGGATCAAGGGTTTCCACCGCGTTGGCCAAGCGGGTCAGCGGGCGGATTGCGATGCGCACCGCCAGCCAGGTGCAGGCGATCATCAGCGCCAATTGGCCGAGCAAGACCACCGGCAACCAGGGCGACAACGGGACCATGGCAGGGCGTACGTCGATGGTCACCGGGCTGCCGTCGCTCAGGCGCAGATGGCCCTGAAAGTGTTTTCTCGGTCCGGGAATATCGGTGAAGGTCAGCGGATAGCGTTCACCAATGGCTGCGGTGATCGAGGTCACAGCCACCGGCACGTCACCGGCCTCGATCGGCGTGCCCGGTTCGCCTGCGCTCAACAGGTAGCCATAATTTTTTCGCGCCAGACGCTCGAGCCAGTCAGGACGCTCTTCGGCAGGCAAGCGATCAAGGATCGCAATCGAGGTCGACACGTCGGTTTCCAGATTGCCGAGCATGGTGTTCTTGGCGCTTTGGTAACGCTCGTAATATTGCGCTCCGAACGACAGCGCCTGAGCGAGCAGCAGGCCGATCAGGAAAATCAGCGACAGGCGCGAGGCGAGGGTGCGCGGCCAGTGCAGATTGACGCTCATGCCGGGGCCCCGAGAATCTCGACCGGCAGCGAGAACACATAACCTTCACTGCGCACGGTCTTGATGTAGGCCGGCTCGCGCGCATCATCCAGCAGCCGCTGACGCAAACGGCTGACCAGCAAATCGATCGAGCGGTCGAACAGATCGGCATCACGGCCCTGAGTCAGGTTGAGCAGTTGATCGCGGCTGAGCACCCGTTGCGGATGATCGAGAAACACCCGCAGCAATCGATACTCGGCGCCGCTAAGGGCGACCATGGTGCCGTCCTTGTCCAGCAGGTGACGGGCCGAAGTATCCAGTTGCCAACGACCAAAGGCCAGCAAGCGACCCGCTTCGGTAACCACCAGATTCGGCGGCAGCATGCGCGTGCGACGCAGCACGGCGTTGATCCGCGCCAGCAGTTCGCGGGCGGCGAACGGTTTGGTCAGGTAATCGTCGGCGCCCATTTCCAGGCCGATGATGCGGTCGGTTTCATCATTGCGTGCGGTCAGCATCAGCACCGGCGTGGCCTTGTGTTTGCCCACCCGCAATTCGCGGCACAACTGCAGGCCATCGTCGCCGGGCATCATGATGTCGAGCACGATCAGGTCGACGGTGTTGGCTTCGAGAAAGCTGCGCATCTGCCGGCCATCGGCGACCACCGTGGTGCGCAGGCCGTTTTTCTTCAGGTAGTTGCCCACCAGTTCACGGATCTCGCGGTCGTCGTCGACGATGAGAATGTGATCGACATGATCCATCGCTTCAAGCCTCAATCAAAAAGGGAATGCCGTGCAGTCTATAGAGCCTTCAATGGCTCGCCTGCCTGCCTTTGTATTGCAGTGTATCTGCCGTGTCGGCGGATACATGGAAACGCAAAATCGCGATTTTTCCAGGGTTTTGTATCGCTGTGTATCCCCCGATGGCAGGGATACACAGCGATTGAAACGCGCCTGTTCCTGACACAGACGCGATACCTCGCAAGCTTCAAATAGGCTCCATCGAGGCCCACACAGATCGCCTCGGCTCAAACCCACTGAAGCCTTGAGGAATACCGCCATGATCAACAAATCCGTTTTCGCCGCTTGCCTGTTTGCCGCCCTGAACGTCTGCACCTTGTCAGCCCGCGCCGAAGCTGTCGCCACCCCGCAAACCTACACCTACGGCACCCACCTGGATATCCGCAAAGTGATCTCGCTGAAAGAGGACAACTCGGTGTCTTGCGGCATCGTCGATGCACGCATGACCTACCTCGACTCGGCCGGCCAGACCCGCGTGCTCGATTACAGCAAATTCGCCGACGGCTGCAACAGCGACAACTGAGTCCTTATCGGCAACCAAGCCAACTCTCTATAGAAGGAAACCACCATGAACAACGTATCGCGCTTTTTGACCGCCATCGCTTTCTCCCTGGCCGGCGTCGCCGCCCATGCCAACGCTGCGGTTGAACAGCATAGCTGCCACAGCGGCAGCTGCTTTCAACTGACGCCGTTGGCCAAGCCGGGCGCCGACGGCCTGATTGCTGCCGACGGCGCCAGCCGCACGCCACAAGGGCAGATGTTTGCCGCGGACGGCTACAGCCGCACGCCACAAGGGCAGATGATTGCTGCGGACGGCGCCAGCCGCACGCCTCAAGGCCAGATGGTTGCCGAGAACGGCGCCAGTCGTACGCCACAGAGCCAATGGCTGGAAAGCCAGAGCGTCTGAACGGCTCGTCACAATCATTGATCGAGGGCGACTCACTATGTATCTCATCGCATTTCTTGGCGGTCTGCTGACCGTGCTCAGCCCCTGCATCCTGCCGGTGGTGCCGTTTCTGTTTGCCGGCGCCCAGCGCAGCCGCGCGGCGATTCTGTTGACGCTCGGCGGCATGGCCCTGACCTTTGCGCTGATCTCAAGCCTGGCGGTGGTCAGCAGCGAGTGGGTGATTCAGGCCAGCAACAGCGGCCGTTATGTCGCGCTGATGGTGATGAGCGTGTTCGCCCTGTCGCTGATCTCCGCGCACATCGGTGACTGGCTGACACGCCCCTTCGTGATGCTCGGCAACCGCCTCGGCCCGGACACGCGGAAAAAGGCCGGGCCGATGGCTTCGATCATGCTCGGCGTGGCTACGGGGCTGTTATGGGCACCGTGCGCCGGACCAATTCTCGGGGTGATCCTCACCGGGGCCATGCTGCAGGGTGCCAACGCGCAGACCAGCCTGTTGCTGCTGGCTTACGGCGTCGGCAGTGCATTGTCGTTGGGCACGCTGATTTTCGCCGGGCGCGGCTTGGTCAATCGCTTGAAACCGTCGATCCCGTTCACTGGCTGGTTGCGCCGAGGTGCCGGCGTTGCGGTACTGGTGACGGCGGCGGTGATTGCCACCGGGTTCGATAAAACCTTGCTGGCAAACACTTCCTCCGAAGACGTCGCCAGCGTCGAAAAAAGCGTATTGGAGAACGCGCCGAAAGTGATTGACTACTTCGTCAGCAAAGTCCGTGCGGACTCGCCGATGGAGGAGGGCAAAGGTGCCATGCCGTCATTGGCCGGCGCTGTGCAATGGCTGAACTCGCCTGAGCTGAGCGCCGAATCCCTGCGTGGCAAAGTGGTGCTGGTGGACTTCTGGACCTACGACTGCATCAACTGCCAGCACACCCTGCCGTACGTCAAAGAATGGGCGAAGAAATACGAAAAGGACGGCCTCGTGGTGATCGGTGTCCACACCCCGGAATACGGTTACGAGCGGATCATCGACAACGTCCGGGAACAGGTGAAAAAACTCGGCATCACCTACCCGGTGGCCATCGACAATAACTATGCGATCTGGCGCAACTTCGACAACCAGTACTGGCCGGCGCATTACCTGATCGACGCCAAGGGGCAGGTGCGTTATAGCCACTTCGGCGAAGGTCGCTACGAGGCGCAGGAGCAGATGATCCAGCAGTTGCTGGAAGAGGCCAAGGCACCTGCGGCGTGATCAGCAAAACCAATGGCTCAGAGGTCGCGGACCATGAGCCATTGTTCGTTGTCCCAGGCGCGAAAACGTTCCAGGACATGCCAGCCGCGTTTGGCGTAGTAGTCCTGCTTGTTCTGCGTGTGCAGATACAAACGCGCAAAGCCGCAGTCTTTTGCCTCCTGACAAATACCCTCGATCAAACGCTCTGCCAGACCTTGCCCACGAGCGTCGGGGCTGACAAAAACGCAGGCCAGCCAAGGCCCGAGATCAGGACGCAACGCGAGGTCATCGCGTGCCAGCGCCGCACCACCGATCAGGTGTTCACCGTCCAGGGCGACCAGGCAGGACCAGTCGCCGTTGCCTTGGCCTTCAGCGAATTCACGTTGCCATTCGGCCAGCGGTTGGTCGACGTATTCGTAGGGAAATTGCTGGTGAATCCATTCGGCATAGCGGTCGCTGTGGTGCATGTGCCGGGCGAGCCAATCAATTTGCAGTGGCATCAGGCGAGTCCTTTCCAGAGGCGAGGGTGCATCTGAAACCAATCCCCCTGCGCTGACAATACCGAAGGTGTTCCAGAGGCTTAACAGATTCGCGCCATTCATCGGCAAACCCACGGTTTTCGCGGCTTGCCGGACGATCGGCAGGGACGCCGATCAGCCGCAGCGCGATAGTGAGCGAGCAGGGTCACTGCCGGCCCTGCCACATAACAAGAACGCGAGGTTGCCATGCCGAAATTCGTGATTGAACGCGAGATTCCGGGGGCAGGGAAGCTGTCGGAAACAGAACTCAAAAACGTCTCGCAAACGTCCTGTCAGGTATTGCGTGAACTGGGGCCGCAGGTGCAGTGGCTGCAGAGCTATGTCACCGCCGACAAAATCTATTGCGTGTACATCGCGCCTGACGAAGAGCAGGTACGCGAACACGCCAGGCTCGGTGGGTTTCCGGCCAACAGTGTGGCCCGTGTGATGACGGTCATCGACCCGACCACTGCCGAATGATCACTGGTCCAACTAGTAGCGGAGCTCACGTTTATGAGTACCCCGATTGATCTGACTGCCTTGAAGGAACGCCAGAAAGTCGCCTGGGCCAGTGGCGACTACGCCGTGATCGGCACTACGTTGCAAATCGTCGGCGAAAACCTTGCCGAAACCTGTGACCTGCGTTGCGATGAAGAGGTGCTGGATGTCGCTGCCGGCAACGGTAACGCGACGCTGGCGGCGGCGCGACGCGGTTGCCGGGTCACGTCGACCGACTACGTCGCGGCGTTGCTGGAACGCGGCCAGGACCGGGCCCGGGCGGAGCATCTCGATGTGACGTTTCAGGTCGCCGATGCCGAAGCACTGCCGTTCGCCGATGAGAGTTACGACGCAGTGCTCTCGACCTTTGGCGTGATGTTCGCGCCGGATCAGGACAAGGCCGCTGCCGAACTGGGCCGGGTTTGTCGTCGTGGCGGGCGGATTGGTCTGGCCAACTGGACCCCGGAAGGTTTTGTCGGCCAGATGTTCAAGACGCTCGGCCGTCATCTGCCGCCGCCTGCCGGTGCCCAGCCCCCGTCGAATTGGGGCTCGGACGCCTGGCTGCACAAACATTTCGATGACCGCGATTTTCTTTTGCGCGTGACGCGCCGCGAGTTCAATTTCCGCTATCGCTCGGCGGCCCATTTCATCGACATCTTTCGTCACTGGTACGGGCCGGTTCACAAGGCTTTCGGAGCGTTGCCACCGGAGAGCGGGCAAGCGCTGGAAAGCGATCTGGCGGATCTGCTCAATCGGTTGAATCGGGCGGGAGAGGGATCGCTGGTGGTGCCGAGTGAGTATCTGGAGGTGGTGATCACCAAACGCTGAGTCACACCCGGTTTTCGGATCTATTGCGATCCCTGTAGGAGTGAGCCTGCTCGCGATAGCGGTCTTTCAGTCAAAAATATTCAGCTGACAGACCGCTATCGCGAGTAGGCTCACTCCTACATTGGATGTGTGTTTGGCTCTGGAGACTATTTCACCTGCGGCCGATCAAACCACTCCAGCGCCGTGCGCCAGATGCAGATCCCCAGAAAATACGCCGACATCAGCAACCACAAGCCCATCACCAACGGGTTGATCACCGGATGGTTGAGCACCAGCGACAGACTGCACAGCAACCAGATTGCCGTCACCGCAATGTTGATCGGCATGAAGCGGCGCACGCGGAACGGGTGCAGGAATTTCATCCGCGTCACGGTCAGCAGCGCCAGACCGATCACCGTCAGGAAGGTGATCCACGGTCCTGGCCCGATGATGTACAGGCACAGCGCGACCACATTCCACGCCGCCGGAAACCCGACAAAGTAGTTGTCCTTGCTCTTCATATTGACGTTGCAGAAGCAGAACAGCGACGACACCAGAATCAGCGACACGGTCAGCAGCAAGGTGTAATCGGGCAGCGGAATGTAGCGATAGATGAACAGCGCCGGAATGAACACATACGTCAGGTAATCGATCACCAGATCAAGGATCGAACCGTCGAAGCTCGGCAGCACCGATTGCACATTGACCTTGCGCGCCAGTGCGCCGTCGAGTCCGTCGACGATCAGCGCCACGCCCAGCCACATCAGGCAATGGGTCGGCTGGTTTTCCAACAGGGCAAGGGTGGCCAGGAAGGCAGTGACCACGCCAGTCGCGGTAAAACCATGGGCGCCCCATGCTTTGAGCCTGGCGATGTGTACGGTCGATATCACGGGGGCGTTCTCCAGAAAGTGAAGCAAGCCGGGTATCACCCTTGGCGGGAAGGGCGCCGGCAAACCGGGTCGGGGTTGCAGCTATCGACCGGTCTGGCCGGGATAAGGTTCACCACTGATCAATCTTAGCTGGCCGGAGAAAAAATACGCGGGCGAAAACCGCGAGGGCTTCGAGCGTCAGCCAAACGGTGCTGGCGCTATGGCCGCACGGGGCTATCGTTGCCAGACGCAGTCACTGCCAATGCTTGAGGATGACGTCATGAACACCAGCGATTTGCTTGAACAACTGCTGCGAGGCCAGGCCTCGGCGGGACAACAATCTGCAAACCCGGCTGGCGGGTTGGGTGGTTTAGGCGGGTTGCTGGGCGGCCTTCTCGGTGGCGCGGATTCCACCGGCACGCGCGCTGGCTCTGCGGCTGGCGGGCTTGGCGGACTGGGCGGCCTTCTCGGTGGTTTGCTGGGTGGAGGTGGCGGCCTGGACGGCGCATTGGGTGGGGCACTGGGCGGCGGGGGCGGCACGCAAAGTCGTTCCGGTGGTACTAATTATGCAGCGCTGGCGTCGTTGGGGATGATGGCGTTCCAGGCGTATCAGGCCTGGCAACGCAGCCAGGCCGGTTCGGCACCGCAACAAACGCCGCAAACGGCTAACCTCCTTGCCGGCCCGGAAATAGAAGAACACAGCCACGCGGTGCTACGTGCGCTGATTGCGGCAGCCAAGGCTGACGGGCGTATTGATGATTCAGAAAAACACCTGATCAGCAGCGAAATCGGCAAGCACACCGCTGATCCGCAATTACAGCAATGGCTTGACGCTGAAGTCGCCAAGCCGCTGAACCCCTCCGAAGTGGCGCAGTCGGCCAATGGCGACCCCGCCGTTGCCGCCGAAATGTACCTGACCAGCGTGATGCTGGTGGATGACCAGCAGGACGCCGAGCGTACCTATCTGGATGAGCTGGCGGCAGCATTGCAGATCGACCCACAGTTGCAGGTGCATCTGGAACAACAGGCCAAAGGGCAGGCCTGAAGTCACGTCAAAAAGCTCTTGCCATCAGCAGCTCCGTCAGGGAGCTGCTTCGCCGTCCGTCCGGGCAATTTTCACGTCGATTGAATTTTTCGCAGGCGCCGCCTCTCTGCTGCTGTAGAGGCGTGTGGAACAACGTCCTGCCAACCGACCGAGATTATCTGCCATGACTGTCCTGACATCCCTGCAAGCCGGGCCTGCCAAACCCCATGAAATGAAAGCCACCGGAAACATCCGGCAGGTTTATGAAGCCTTGTTGCACGATGACGATCCCCGGGACCTTGCACAGGCGTTTTTGCAGGAGCAACTGCAACACGCCGCGCAACTCCCCGATTCCCTGCCCGAAGATCCCGCGACCTGGCATGCCTGGGTGGCCGAACATTGCGCCGATGTCGCCCGGCAATACGCCGACTATCTGCAACAACGCAAGGCCGGCGGGCCTCGGCAATTCTTCCGGAGCAAGGCGCAGGCGCTGTATTTCCTGCAGGCGGTGGCACCGACCAAACTGGTCGACGGCGCTTGGCTCTATGGTCTGTTGCCGCGCTGGCAGGACCCGCGTTTCCAGGGCCTGCTGCGCACCTTTCTGGAAGAGCTGGGCGAAGGCAATCCGGCGCAAAACCACGTAGTGATTTACCAGAAACTGCTCGCCGAGCACGACTTGCAGGACAGCAGCGCCATCGACGATGAACGCTACCTGCAGGGTGCGATACAGCTCGCGCTCAGTGTCTGTGGGGCTGATTATCTGCCCGAGGTGATCGGCTACAACCTGGGCTATGAACAACTGCCGTTGCACCTGTTGATCAGCAGTTACGAACTCAGTGAGCTGGGCATCGATCCGTACTATTTCACCCTGCATGTAACCATCGACAACGCCAGCACCGGCCACGCGCAAAAAGCGGTGCAGGCGGCGCTCGATCTGTTGCCGCTCGAGGCCGATCGCGGCGAGTTTCTGCGTAGGGTAGCGCTGGGCTATCGGCTCAACGATCTGGGGCAGGGCAGTCGCGCAATCATTGAGGGCTTCGACCTTGAGCATGAGCTGCTGGCCATGCTGGAACGCAAGTGTCCATTTGCCCAACACATGCACTCCGATTACTGCCGCTTCGAAGGGCAGACCGTCAATCAGTGGCTGGCCGCACCGGAACAATTGCCCGGTTTCCTCCTGGCACTGCAGAACAAAGGCTGGATCAAACGCCACGAAGATCCTCAGGCCAGTCGTTTCTGGCAACTGATTGCGGGTGATGGTGCGGCAATGTTTGGCGTATTCAACGCCTACGAAAAACAACTGGTGCACGACTGGATAGCCGGCGACTGGACGTCATCGGATACAGCGAAACCTGTTCGGCGACACAGTCACGCCGCAGCGCCCATCGAAGGCCTTGAACAGGATCTCGACGTACAGGCGCTCAATACCGCGCTGCAAGGTCAGGATGCCTCGTCGCAGATAGCGATTCTGATTCCCTGGCTCGCCCCGGCCCGCCACGCACACCCGGCCGGGCTGCTCGCCACCCGGCGTTTTATCGAACTCAAATCCCGCTTGCCTTAAGGACCTTGTCGATGAATCAGGAAGAACAACTCTGCTCCAACGACCTCGTGCTGCTGCACCTGGGCCGGCGTTTGTTGGCAGACGGCTATCGGTTCATTACCCCGACGCCACTGACCCATCAACGGGTCAACCAGCGTGACGAAGGCCAGATGGCCGACTCTTTGCGCGATGTGTTCGGCTGGTCGCGCCCGTTCGCGCCGGGGTTGTTGTCAGCCGATGAACAGCGGCAACTGCAAGACGCGCAGGTCATTGATGCCTATGAGGGTGAGTTGAAAAGTCGCGTGCGCTGGTCGAGCCTGGATGATTTGCTGTTCGTGCATTCCGCGTTCCCCACCGAGGCGGCTGACGCCGTGTTTTTCGGCCCGGACACCTACCGTTTCGCGCAACTGATCCACGCCCACCTGCAACAGAACTTCGCGCCAATCCATCGCGCCGTGGACATCGGTTGTGGCGCGGGCGTCGGGGCGATTCTGATCGGCCGGGCCCGTCGCGAGGCCGAGGTGCTGGCGCTGGACATCAACCCTGCGGCGCTGCGTCTGACCGCGATCAACGCGGCGCTGGCGGAAGTCGCCAACGTCGAAGTGCGCGCCAGTGACCTGTTGCAGGGCGTCGACGGCGAGTTCGATCTGATTGTCGCCAATCCGCCCTATATGGCCGACCCGGCGGAACGCGCCTATCGCCACGGTGGCGGGACGCTCGGGGCCGGGCTGTCGTTGCGCATTGTCGAACAGGCGCTGAACCGACTCGCCCCCGGTGGCTCGCTATTGCTCTATACCGGTGTGGCGATGGTTGACGGTCGCGACCCGTTTCTCGACACCGTGTTGCCGCGACTGGATGAAAAGCGCTTCGCCTGGACCTATCGCGAACTCGATCCGGATGTATTCGGTGAGGAACTGCTCAACCCCGGTTATCAACGGGTCGACCGTATCGCAGTGGTGGCGCTGACCGTGACCCGAATGGGCTGAAACAAGGCAGGTGCACGATGAACAGGAACCTCGACGACTATAACCGCATGCGCGATTTTTCGGCGACCTCGGAACCGGCAGCGGTCAAGCGATCTGAACGTAAAACCGCCGCCGAGCATGCTTTGCAGTTCTGCATTCAGAAGCACGACGCTTCACACCTGCACTATGACTTTCGCCTGGAACTCGACGGCGCGTTGAAGAGCTGGGCGGTGCCCAAAGGGCCGTCGCTCGACCCCAAGGTCAAGCGGCTGGCGGTGCATGTCGAGGATCATCCGCTGGATTACGCGACGTTCGAGGGCAACATTCCCGAAGGGCATTACGGTGCCGGTGACGTGATTGTCTGGGACCGTGGCGTGTGGATTCCGCTGGAAGATCCGCACAAGGCCTACGCCAAGGGCAAGCTCAAGTTCGAGTTGCAAGGCGAGAAGCTCGGCGGGGTCTGGAATCTGGTGCGCACGCACATGCCCGGCAAGAAGGAGCAATGGTTTCTGATCAAGCATCAGGACAGCGCCGCACGGCCGCAGGATGACTACGATGTGTTGGTTGCCGAGCCCGACAGCGTGTTGAGCGAACGCACCCTGGTCACCCGGCCGAAGCTGGCCGCCGAGCAAAGCAAACCGGTGAAAAAGCCCCCGGCGAAGACGCGCAAGACTGCAACCGGCAAGCTGACGGGGGCACACAAGGCCAAGCTGCCGGCGCAACTCAAGCCGGAATTGGCAACGTTGGTCGACAGTGCGCCGGAAGGCCAGTGGAGCTACGAGATCAAATTCGATGGCTACCGGATCATGGCGCGCATCGATCATGACCAGGTGCAACTATTTACCCGCAACGGTCATGACTGGACGCACAAGTTGCCGCAACAGGCCGCCGCTCTGGCCGCGCTGGGATTGGAATCGGCGTGGCTGGACGGGGAAATGGTCGTCGCCAACGAACAGGGCGTCCCGGACTTTCAAGCCCTGCAAAATGCCTTCGAGGCCGGGCGCAGCGGCAACATTCTCTACTACCTGTTCGATCTGCCGTATCTCAACGGTGTCGACCTGCGTGAAGTCCCGGTCGAGGAACGTCGCGCCGCGCTGGCCACGGTGCTCGGTAGTCACGAACAACCGTTGCTGCGCTTCTCCGAGGCCTTCGACGAAACCCCGGACGCGTTGCTCAACAGCGCCTGCCAGATGCAGATGGAAGGCCTGATCGGTAAACGCCTTGGCTCGCCTTATGTGTCGCGGCGCAGCAGCGACTGGATCAAGCTCAAGTGCAAACACCGTCAGGAGTTCGTGATCGTCGGCTACACCGATCCGAAAGGCGCGCGCAGTGCGTTTGGCGCGTTGTTGCTGGGGCTGCATGATCGCGACAGTGGCGAGTTGCGGTACGCCGGCAAGGTCGGCACTGGCTTTAACGAAGCGACGTTGAAAAGCATTCTGGCGCAACTCAAACCGTTGCAGGTGAAGACGGCGGCGGTGGTCAATCCACCCAGTGGCTTCGAGGTCAAAGGCGTGCATTGGCTCAAACCGAAACTGCTGGCGGAAGTCGCGTTTGCGGAAATGACCAAGGACGGTTCGGTGCGCCATGCTGTGTTCCATGGACTGCGCGATGACAAACCGGCCAAAGCCATCACTGAAGAGCGAGCGAAACCAGTGAAGACTGCAGAGAAGAAAACCGCCACGAAAAAAGCGCCGAAAAAGGCCCCGGCGAGCAGCGCCGAGAACGCGCCGTCACAGCTCGGATTGGCCACCGGCAAAGTGCGCATCACCCACCCGGATCGCGTGATCGACGCGGTCAGCGGGACTACCAAGATGCAACTGGCCGAGTATTACGCGAGCGTCGCCGAATGGATTTTGCCGCAGCTCAAGGATCGCCCGGTCGCACTGGTGCGCGCTCCGGACGGCATCGCCGGCGAATTGTTTTTCCAGAAAAATGCCGAACGCCTGGCGATCCCCGGCATCACCACGCTGGACAAGGACATCACCGGGCAACCGGTGATGCTGATCAACAACGCTGAAGCGCTGATCGGCGCGGTGCAGATGAGCACCGTTGAACTGCATACATGGAATGCGACCACGGTCGATCTGGACAAGCCTGATCGCTTCGTCCTCGACCTCGACCCGGATCCGGCGTTGCCGTGGAAAAGCATGGTCGAAGCGACGGCGCTGACCTTGACCGTGCTCGATGAACTGGGCCTCAAGGCCTTCCTCAAAACCAGCGGCGGCAAGGGTATTCACCTGGTAGTGCCGCTGACCCGCAAACTCGGTTGGGACGAGGTCAAGGACTTCAGCCACGCCATCGTCAATCACATTGCCAAGCTGTTGCCGGACCGCTTTTCAGCGGTGTCCGGGCCGAAAAACCGGGTTGGGAGGATATTCATCGATTATCTGCGCAACGGTTTGGGCGCCACCACCATTTGCGCTTACGCCGCGCGCACCCGTGAAGGCTTGCCCGTATCGGTGCCGCTGTTTCGCGAAGAGGTCGCCGAAATCAAGGGCGGTAATCAGTGGAACGTGCACAACGTCCACGAGCGGCTGGCGGAAGTCGGTGACGAGCCCTGGGCCGACATGAAGAAAACCCGCCAGAGCATCACCGCTGAGATGCGCAAACGCCTGGGCCTGAAAAAGTAATCAGGTGTCGCGCAGCAAGTCGTGGGCGTTGAGCAGTTCGAAGGCGATTTCAGGGTGGTTTTCCAGGCCGCGGCGGATGGCGGCCGGGATCGCTGCGCGGGTTTTGCGACACAGGCCGGGCAACTCGTTTATCTGAATGGCGATACCGCGCATGGTCCGCACTTCGTTGAAGCCGGGGGCGACGTCGACGCGCAGGCCCAATTGCTCAAACATCCGCTGTTGCAGATGTTTGAGGTCATTCAGGTCTTTGAGCATTTCGAGGCGAGCGAGCAGGCGCTTCTCTTCTTCACGGGTCAGACGCAGGATGCGCACATCCGCGCCAGGTGTCTCCAGCAACGGGTCGCGCCCGCAAATGCAGGCGCCGGGCGGGCAGGGGGAGCGCAAGGGCACGGAAGTCGTCATGGCCTCCATCATAGAGGCCGTCGGACAGTTTTGCCTATGCGCCTTCAGCGGCCATCCATCGGCTGCTTATTCGTGACGGCTACTGATTCAGGCCTTCGTAATGCACCAGAATCGCGTTGGCCAGATCTTCATCGCTGGCATTGAGTCCAGGGTTGTCCTGGCGAGCCTGTTGCAGTACCGATTCAAGATAAACCCCACGAATGGCCCCGCCACTGGCGACAAATGCAGACAAGTCGTCACGGGCCGGAATCACCATTTTGTGATCCTTGAAGGTCGAGTACAGCGACGCGGAGACACCGGCCGAAGTGGCGACATCACCCGCATCAACACGGGCCAACGCCGAACCGACAGGCAGGCATACGAGTAAAGAAGAAATGAGCACTAACTTGCGCATGACGGTGTTCCTCCACAAGCGCGAAGCAAAAAGGGAAGGTCTACATAATGTGAGAGGGGCGCGCGCGGCGGGAGTTCCGTGGCGCAGAAAAGTCTGCGTTATTGCAAAACAGACACGGGCAACGCCATGGCGGGTTGCCCGTTTTCAGCCTGGGGTGAGTCAGATCACTCCGCAGGCCATGCGATCGCCGCCACCGCCCAGCGGTTTCGGCATGTCGGCGTGGTTGTCGCCACCGGCGTGGACCATCAGCGCGTGGCCCTTGATCTCCGAGATCTTTTTCAGACGCGGCGCCAGTACCGGGTAGTTGGCGATGCCGTCAGCGGTCACGTAAATCGCCGGAAGATCACCGAGATGACCGTCAGCGTAAGGGCCGAGGTGTTTGCCAGTCTTCTGCGGATCGAAATGCCCGCCTGCGGCCAGAGCGGCGCCTTTCACGCCGTCCTTCATGCCAGCCTCGCAACTGCCGTTTTCATGTACGTGGAAGCCATGCACGCCGGCCGGAAGAGATTTCAGGTCAGGGGTGAACAGCAGGCCATAGGCGGTTTCACTGATGGTGACCGAACCTATCGCCTGCGGTGCGCCGTCGGCGCTGACCAGATTGAGGGCGACTTTTTCCGTCGCCGCCTGTGCGCTACCGATGACGAAGGTGCCGAGCAAACCCAACCACAATGCGCGTTTCATAAGCGTTTCCTTTTGCTGCAAGAGTGTTCAGAGCGACGGACTCAATAGCCTGCCGGCATTAACCCACCGATGAAGGCATATCCGTCTGCGTTGCAAAGTGAGACTTGCCGCGCAATCCGAAAGTTTTGCGGCAGTCTGCCTGCATGCCGACACCTGCTGACACGCTCTGGCGCGGCAGACCTGCGCAAATAGGCTTAACTGAAGGCTGACAAGCGCTTACGGGCGTGACGAGGGAGGAAAATCCGGTGTCGATCAAACTGCGTTTAGTGTTGCTGATTGTGACAAGTCTGCTGACGGCATTGATCGTGAGTCTGGTCAGTTACGTCGGCAATCAGCGGATGGCCTCGGCGGTCAGCGACAACGCGGTCAGCATGAGCGCGCTGCGCAACCACATGGAAGCCGACATGATGCACGACGCCCTGCGCGCCGATGTCTATTCGGCGATGCTGGTGGGACTGGGCAAAAGCACCAGTACGGCGAGCGAGGTGCGCGATTCGATCAACGAACATGCCGGGCATTTTCGTGAGGTGCTTGAAGAAAACCTCAAATTGCCGATCAACCCGACCTTGCGCACGGCGCTGGAGCAGATCAAACCGAGCCTCGATACCTACATCAACGCAGCCGAGCGGATCGTTGGGCTGGCGTTGAACCAGCCTGATGCCGCTCAGCAAGAGTTGGGCGCGTTCAACACGGCATTCACTCAGCTCGAAGAACAAATGGCCGCGTTAAGCGAGTTGATCGAGTCCAATACACAGCAGACCAGCGCGGGCACCGAATCAGCCATCCACAGCGCCAACGTCGCCCTTGGCGTGGTGTTGCTCGCCAGTCTTGTGTTGCTCCTGATCCAGGGGCGCTGGGTGATTCTGAGCATCATGGGGCCGTTGAAGACTGCCAGTCGCATCGCCGAGAGCATCGCCCACGGCAACCTCAGCGAGCCGATCGCCGAACCGTCCGGCAAGGACGAAGCCAGTGTCCTGATTCGCACGCTGGCAACCATGCAGCGCGACTTGCGCAACATGATCGACGTGGTACGACGCAATGCTCACGGCGTCAGTGGCATGAGCGAACAACTCAGCCACGGTTGTCATCAAGTCGCCGACAGCAGCCAGCAACAAAGCGTTGCCGCCGGCACCATGGCCGCAGCTGCCAGCCAGATGACCGCGAGCATCGAGGAAATCACCCGCCATGCCGAACGAGCGCTGAGCATGGCCAGTCAGGCCGAAACCCTGGCCAAGGAGGGCGGCGGGGTCATTCATCAAGTGGTCAGCGACATGGACGATATCGCCCGCTCAGCGCAACAGTCGGCCCAGGTGATCCGCACGCTGGATCAGGAATCCGAAGCCATCTTCAACATTATCCAGGTGATCAAAAGCATTGCCGACCAGACCAACCTGCTGGCGCTCAATGCTGCCATTGAAGCTGCGCGGGCCGGGGAGCAGGGCAGGGGCTTTGCGGTGGTGGCTGACGAAGTGCGCAGTCTGGCCGCGCGCACCAGCGCTTCAACCCAGGAAATCGCCGCCATGGTTGCGCGTATTCAGCACAGCACCCGCGAAGCGGTCAGCAGCATGGAGGCGGGTGTCGCGCAGGTCGACAAGGGCATGGCGGTGACGGCGGATGTCGAACGCGCTATTCGCGAAATCCTTGAAGCGACGTTGAGTACGACGCAACTGGTCAACGACATCACCCGTACGATTGGCGAACAGAGCCAGGCCAGTAACGAAATTGCCCATCAGGTGGAGATGATTGCCGGAATGTCCGAAGGCAACAGCCGGGTGATCGGGCAAACGGCGAATACCACCGATGAATTGTCGAGCCTGGCGGGGCAGCTGGCGCAGTCGGTGGATCGGTTTCGGTTATAACGAGGAGGGCAGTGGATTTGTGCAAGCCGGGCTGCCGCATTCGCGAGCAAGCTCGCTCCCACATTGGAATGCGTTCTCCTGTGGGAGCGAGCTTGCTCGCGAAGAGGCCAGCCCAGTCAACATCCATTCAGGCCAGGTAAATCTGACTCAGAACTTGAACGCCTGCCGCCCCACCAACAACCATTTGCCGTCCTGCTTCTGCCAGATCTGGAAATTCTCGATCTCGGTCGGCACCACCTCGGTCCCTTTCAATGCCTGCGCGGAAAAATGGTGGCGCACCAGCGCGGTATCGCCGGACAGGGTGATGGTCTGGTTTTGCATTTCCAGGGTCTTGAACGCGCTCTTGCCGGTTTCGATATCGGCAATGAATTCTTTCTTGTCCTGAATCTTGCCGCTGGAATGGCCGTAGGTCAGGTTGGGCGCGGTGAGCGCGTTCAGTTCGGCGATGTCCTTGTGCAGCATCGCCTGGGTCAGATGATCCACCGCTTGGGCGACATCTTTTTCCGCCGGGGCAGGGGCGGCCATGGCGTAACCGTTGAAGGCACAGAGAAATCCGATCAGCAGTCGGGTCTTGGTCATGAGGTTGTTTCCTTGTTGTTATGAGTTGATGACTGGTTCGTCAGTCATCGTACAACCTAGCAGAAAATCTTAAATCAGGGCACTGCTTCAAAGCGCTGATCATCGGGGTCATGTTCAGCCTTCGTTGGCCGATAATGTCCTGAGCGGAAAAAGACTCTCAAGTCTGGAACAGACGCGCGGGTTTGCCCTGACGTGATATTCTTCGCGCCAACTTGGTTTGACCTTATTCAGTTTGCTTGCCTGCGGGCTGGCCGACGGAACCCCTGTCGCTCAAGTAGCTGAAGCCAATAATGATAAGAAGTCAGTTCAGAAGGGACATTAACTGAGGTCGATGCAACACGTCGGCCTTGTGTGCCCACCCGTCAAAATTGAAGTGTGCCGAAATCTGCGACGCGAGCCTGAGCGTCAACAAAAGCGGACCGCATACAGACAGCAGCGGCGGGCGGAAGGCGTTTTATCATAGGTGCAACAGATGTTTAAAAAAGTGAACACAGCCCTGCTGGGTCTGGCTTTGGCGATGGGGATGACATCCGCCAATGCTGACGAAGCAAAGAAAGTCGACGTCCTGCTGATCGGCGGCGGCATCATGAGCACCACCCTCGGTGTGTGGATCAATGAGCTGGAGCCGAGCTGGTCGATGGAAATGGTCGAGCGCCTCGACGGCGTCGCCCTGGAAAGCTCCAACGGCTGGAACAACGCCGGTACCGGTCACTCGGCTCTGGCTGAGCTGAACTACACCCCGGAAGACGACAAAGGCAACGTAACGATCCCGAAAGCCGTCGAGATCAACGAAGCGTTCCAGGTCTCCCGTCAGTTCTGGGCCTGGCAGGTTCAGCAAGGCGTTCTGAAGAACCCTCGCTCGTTCATCAACACCACGCCGCACATGAGCTTCGTGTGGGGCGATGACAACATCAAGTTCCTGAAAAAGCGCTACGAAGCCCTGCAAGCGAGCCCGCTGTTCGCCGGCATGCAGTACTCCGAAGACCCGGCTGTGATCAAGAAGTGGGTCCCGCTGATGATGGAAGGGCGTGACCCGAACCAGAAAATCGCGGCCACCTGGAGCCCGCTGGGTACCGACATGAACTTCGGCGAAATCACCCGCCAGTTCGCTGCGTACCTGCAGACCAAGCCTAACTTCGATCTGAAACTGTCGAGCGAAGTCCAGGACATCACCAAGAATGCCGATGGCACCTGGCGCGTCAGCTACAAAAACCTGAAAGACGGCACTAAAACCGAAACCGACGCCAAGTTCGTCTTCATCGGCGCCGGCGGCGGTGCCCTGCACCTGCTGCAAAAGTCGGGCATTCCTGAAGCCAAGGAATACGCTGGCTTCCCGGTGGGCGGTTCGTTCCTGGTGACCGATAACCCGGCCATCGCTGAACAGCACCTGGCCAAGGCCTACGGTAAAGCGTCGGTTGGCGCCCCACCGATGTCCGTTCCGCACCTGGACACACGTGTTCTGGACGGCAAGCGCGTCATCCTGTTTGGCCCATTCGCGACCTTCAGCACCAAGTTCCTCAAGGAAGGCTCGTACCTGGACCTGCTGACCAGCACCACCACCCACAACATCTGGCCGATGACCAAAGTTGGCATCAAGGAATACCCGCTGGTCGAGTACCTTGCCGGTCAACTGATGCTGTCGGATGAAGATCGCCTGAACGCGCTGAAGGAATACTTCCCGAACGCCAAGGCCGAAGACTGGCGCCTGTGGCAAGCCGGCCAACGCGTGCAAATCATCAAGCGTGATGAAGCGGCTGGCGGCGTGCTGAAACTGGGCACCGAAATCGTTGCCTCGCAAGACGGCTCCATCGCCGGCCTGCTGGGCGCATCGCCAGGCGCGTCGACCGCTGCGCCGATCATGCTGAGCGTGCTGCAGAAAGTCTTCAAAGACAAAGTCGCAACCCCTGAGTGGCAAACCAAGCTGCACCAGATCGTTCCAAGCTACGGCACTCAGCTGAACAACGATCCAGCCAAAGTGGCTGCAGAGTGGGCCTACACCGCCAAGATCCTCGAACTGCCGACACCTCCGGTGATTGGTCAGGCGGCGGCTCCGGCTGCACCTGCAGCTGAAAAAGCTGAAGCTCCGAAGGAAAACGCTGCACGCGACATGGCGCTGTAACCAGACGCCTGACATACAAAGCCCACTGAACCGGCGACGGTCAGTGGGTTTTTTTGTGCCTGAATCAGGCTTTGGCCGACGCCAGGTAAGCGCCAAGGCGCTGGCCCATTTCTTCACCCAAGGCCTGCAGCCCGCTCAGTGGGCGCACCATCACCTCGAACTCGACAATCTTCCCGCGCTCATCAAAGCGAATCATGTCGATGCCTTTCAGCTCCTTCGAACCCACCTTGGCGCTGAACTCCAGAATCACATTCAACCCGTCCGCTGTCGCCAGTTCCCGGTGGTATTTGAAATCCTCGAATACCTCGAACACCGTGTTGAGGATCATCGATACCACCGGCGCGCCCGGATAAGGCGTGTGGGCCATCGGCGAGCGAAACACGGCTTGCGGATCGAGCAATGAGGGTAGGGCACTCAAGTTTCCGGTGCGGATCATTTCGTGCCATTTGCCTAGCGATGCGGCAACGTTGGGCTGCAGATTCAGGTCGGTCATGTTCACTCCAGATTTTTTCTTGTTGTTGTCGCGACGGCAATGACTCTAGATCAACCACGGCGAAATTGAACCCTTGTGCCGCGATCTGAATATCGGCCCATGGCCCATGCGGATCAGATGCGCATCTGATCCGTGTTTTTTCACTGGATCTGCCTCTGTTACCAGCTCAGTCATCCGCTCAAAATAGCTCCACGGTTCGGCACTCGCGGCAGTCCTTCATCCCGAAGCGCCCAGTGCACCGCATGCTCGGCATTGAGGAGAGCAACATGAACAAGATGGCGATTTTCCTGGGTGGCTTCCTGACACTGACCATTCTGATCGGCCTGCTCGCAACGATTTCTCCGGTCTGACGCGACCCTTTTCAAACGACGTCCACGGGTATGTCGCGCAAAGCATGTTTAAATGCCGCGCCCCCACACCTGTAAATGGACTTCAGTCATGGCCGAACACCGCATTCGCGCGCTCGCACTTTGCGTTTTTCATCACAACGGCAAAATTCTGGTTAACGAATTTCGTGACCCGGTGAGCCAGCAAACCTGCTTTCGGCCGGTCGGCGGCGGTATCGAGTTCGGCGAGACCAGCGCCGAAGCAATTGTGCGTGAAGTGCAGGAGGAGTTGGGGCTGGCCATGACGAATGTGCGCCTGCTCGGCACGCTCGAAAGCCTGTTCGTCTATAACGGCAAACCGGGGCACGAAATTGTCCAGGTATACGACGCGACGTTCGTCGATCCGGGCGTATACCACCACGCACAGATCAATGGCCATGAAAGCGACGGCGCCCCCTTCACTGCGCGCTGGCATGACAGCTCAAGCTTCAGCGAGCAGTCGCCCCTGGTGCCGAAAGGCTTGCAGGATCTGCTAAGGAGCACCGGATTGCTCGGCTGAGCTGAGTTGGGGGAGACGAATTCCGGCGCTATGGATTCACCGACTTCGCGCGTACTCGACGAGATCCCTGGGGTAAACCCAGTGGTCGACGTGGCGATCATCCAGGCCATACAAAAAGGCAATCGCCGCCGCTTCGAATGCCCAGTAGCCGACGTAATTGCCGTCTTCGCCCTGTAGATGCGTATCGTGCCAAGGCGCTTGTTCGAAGGCTGGATACCAGGTCTGGCAATACTCCTTGAGCAGCAGGGATGCCTCTTCGCGGGTGTCGGCATAAATTGTTTGTATGAGAGGGGTGTAGACGTCGTGATACCACTGATCAACGTCTTGCCGATCAGGCAGGACTTTCTTCAGCAGATCTTCATAGAGCGTGTCATCTGCGGCGTAACCCGCGTCGTCCAGAAGTTTGACGAATCGTATGAGCAGGTCGTTGCGGTCGAGCAGAATGCACAGGCTGATTACTTGAACGGCTTCTTCGTACTCATCTGGCCAATCATCAATGGCGAGCGGTGAGATCTGCGGTACATCTTCGTAGGCGGCCAGCCTCTGCTGGCGCAGTTCATACTGATCGAGCAAGTCTTCAAGTAACGGGAGGAGGGCCTCAACAGGCTCGCCAACCGTATAAGTCGCAAGCAACTTATCAAGTGCCAGTCTCTGAAAGAATGCCGCACGCAAGCTCGCTTCTTCGTCGTCAGAATCTGATTGGAAGCGGTGGGTCTTGAAGAACTCCACGACAGCGTCGTGTTCCCCGAGAAAGTGTGCGTAGTGACGTCTACTGAAGAAGGATTGGCGTTCGCTCACTCTTACCCCTGTACTCACGCTTCACCTGACCAATACCAAAGGGTATCGCCCCAACGGGAGTCGTTGATCTTCGGCATGAGTTCACCCTGTTGGAAATGACGACGGGAGTTTGCCTGAGCGGGCGTGAACCAGTAGCCGGTCCGGCTGCATGCATCGCCGGCGACGATTTGGCCGACTTGTGTCATTCGTGGGCCTTGGTGATTTCTCGCGTAGTCGACCAGATCTTTTGGGTAAACCATATGGTCGACGGCGTGATCATCTATGCCATACAAAAATGCGATGGCGCCAGCTTCAAACGCCCAGTAACCCACGTAGTTCCCGTCCTCTCCCTGGAGATGAGCGTCGTGCCAAGGGGCATGCTTGAATGCGGGATACCATTGTTTGCAATAGGTCAGTAGCAGCTCGGAAGCTTCTTCTTTTTCGTCTGCGTAAATCGCCTGTATCAACGGCGTATAAACGTCGTGAAACCACTCATCGACATCGTCTCGATCAGGGAGCACTTTGCAGAGAAGATCTTCGTAGAGTGTGTCCTCTCCCTTGAACCCCGCTTTGTCAACCAGGCATATGAACCGCTTCAGAAGATCAGTGCGGTGGAGCAGGACACACAAACTGATCACCTGTACGCACTCTTCATATTCGTCCAGCCAGCTGTCGATAGCCAGTGGAGAGATATTCGCGATCTGTTCGAAAGCTGCCAGTTTTTGCTGGCGTACTTCATATTTTGAAATCAGGTCTTCAAGCAGGGGCTCTAACTCTGGAATATCGACGCCGGCGGTATAGGAGATCAGCAGCTTTTTTAAAGCAACTGTCTTGAAGTGATTCGCCCGCAGAGAGGCTTCCTGTTCCGGGGAGTCAGATTCAAAGGTGTTGTTTTTCCAGAACTCGTCAGTGTCAACGCTGTAGGCGAGAAATTCCGCAAATTGAGCGTCGCTAATGAATTTTTGTCTTTTCTTCATGGCCGCTCTACTCAAGATTCAAGGAAGGTTGCGCCCCGTATTTCGCGGCGAGAGATTTTTTGCGCCTGTTCACAAAAGCTTTTACTTCCGAGTCTTTGTAATGAAATGCCGAGTGGTTTCTATGGGTTTTCTCATCATTGTTCTTCAGACGAGCTTCGGCATGTTCTTTAGGACCCCATTTCGGATGAAAGAGCGGCGCATAAAAAAGATGGCGACTATATGAGGCAGAGACTTGATCTACCAGTCGCAACGGAACGGCGTTTCCAATGTTTTTCTGGATCCACTCCTTGCTCATTTGAACAAGAATTTCCGTATTTCTCGCGGCTGTCGGTTTGGCTTTCTTATCTGCCGGGGAAGACGGCTGTTTCGTTTTAGCCCTTTTGCCTCTGCTTTTTTCGGCGGGAGCAGCCTGTACTGGATCTTGCGGTTCAAGCAGTGTATCCGTGTCAGGCAGTCCGGTTGCGCCAAGCTTTGAGGAGATGCCGGGAGTGCGAGTATTGTTCGGTTTACGCATGAACTTGGGGCCATCCTCATCACGGCTTGCTTTCGCTTCAACAATTGCGAATGTCTTTCCCTGATTATTGGCCGGGTCTGCACGCCAGACGGAATCAATCCCCGTACCATTGGCTCCGTCTGTGAGTTTGTAGAGAACATGTCTGGCTTTCGGACTTCCACCTTTCGAGAGTTTTCCTTTTTTCGTGGCACTCGGCAGCCCCTCCAGCCATTTGCCATCCGCTCCCTTGTCATGTCCATCCCAATCCTTGCCCCAGCCGAACTCGACTGCGCAGATGTAATCGGCGATATGTTCGCCGCTGACGCCCAGGCCTTCGTTCAGGAGGCTCGAAGGCGCCTGAACGCCGACCCTGGAGGATTCGACGCGGTTGGAATGGGTACCGCTGGCGCCGTCCTTGCCTTGGGTGCCGACGGTGGAATCTCGGTTGGCGGGTTTTTCCGCGCGTCGTGGGTGGCTGCTGCCGGACGAGGCGGCGGAGCTGTTGCGCTGCATGCCTTTCCATTTGATCAGGCGTTTTTCAACGATGCCAAGCATTGCCGGCATGTTGTCTCGGGCGGTAGCGAGTACGGTCACGACGGCGGTTTGAACCCAACCGGGCGAGCCCTTATAAACAGAGGAACTTCTGATCGCAGAAATGATGTCGTCCATTTCCGCGCGCAGTTTGCCGGCGTTGAAAATACGTGACAGGAGTTCTTCCGGACTGGTCTTGATGCCGCATTCCTGCAAGACGAACCGCAGCAAATCGAACAACACCGGGGCGAATCGTTGAGGGTTGCGGTTGACGATACGCATGCTTTTTTTCAAGCCGTCGCCCGCGCCGGGTATCCAGCCGATCACTGCCAGCAGCAAATCGAACTGGGCATCTTCCTTGGCTCCGGGGGTGTCCGATTTGTACAGCAGAACGGCGGATTCAATAGTGTCGTATACGTCAATGGCCTGACCCAGAAACGGCACCGCACCCATCGCAATGCCTTTGCCCAGTTCGATAGCCGCTTCCTGATAAGCCCCGGTGCGGTCGTCGTTGCTGCTTGTTTGTTCGCTCATGCCAGCCTCCCTGCGGCTTTTTCGACCAGTGCCTGTAGATCAACGGTGGCCGGGTCGAGACCCAGTTTTCGCAGGTCTTCGTCGATTTTGTCATCAGAAGCGTCAACCACGGCCACTGCCGGACGATCATACGGACGCGGATCTTCACCGTAATAGACTTTCGCGGGGCCTTTTGGCACGTCTTCCAGCCGGGCGAATCCGTCATTGTCGAGTACACCTTCGCGAGTCGAGCCATCGGCGAATTCAACGCGATAAGACGCGCCGGGTACGGGTTCCAGATTGTCGTAGTGCAGGTTCAGCTCAAGCCAGGTGGAACTGGTTTTGGCCCTTTCCATCAAGTGACCGGCCGTGTCAGTTGCGGCCAGTCCGGGAATCAGCGGAGCAAGGATGGCGATGCCGGACCCCACGCCCGGCGAGCCGCCGGTATTCACCTTCACCTCGGCGCCGCTGATGGTCACGCCGCCGGCATCGACCTTGACGAAACTGCCGCCAGCCTTGGCGGTGAGTTCCATGCCGGCGTCTATTACGACCTTGTCGCCGGCGTGGTAGTGGATTTCGCTGCCGGCTTCGACGAATTGAGCGGTCCCCACCTTCACGTGCTGGGTCACGCCCACCGTCAGGTGATCATCCGCCCGCATCTCGCTAATCCGATCCAGATGCGTAATCCGGTGTTCCTCAACCTTGAACTCACTCAGCGTGTTGGCTTCGACAGTGTCATGCCGTTCATTGCCCACGCGAATCTTCTGATCGTGCTCGATGTTCTCATCCCAGTCGCGCTGGGCATGGATGTAGATCTGCTCGGCGCCTTTCTTGTCTTCGATGCGGAATTCGTTGTAGCCCTTGCCGCCCGGTGAGCTCAGGGTTTTGAAGGTGCTGCGGGTTTTGTTTGCCGGCAGGTCGTAGGGGACGACGTTTTCCTTGTGGTACAGGCAACCGGTGACCAGCGGCTGGTCGGGATCGCCTTCGAGGAAGGTGACGAGGACTTCCATGCCGATGCGCGGGATGGCGATGCCGCCGTACGCGGCGCCGGCCCAGCCGCTGGCGACGCGCATCCAGCAGGTGGTTTTGTCGTTGGACTGACCGTCGCGGTCCCAGTGGAACTGGACTTTGATGCGGCCGTATTGGTCGCAGTGGATTTCTTCGCCTGCCGGGCCGGTGACGACGGCGGTCTGGCTGCCGAGGACTTTCGGTTTCGGGTGTTCAAGGGCAGGGCGGTAATGCGCGTCCCACGGGGTGGCGAGGAAGCTGTTGCGGTAGCCCTGGTGGAAATCGCTTTTGTTGTCGGTGACGTCGCTGGTGACGTTTTCGCCGAGCACTTGCGGCTGCTTGCCTTCGTGGAAGACTTCCAGCAACAGCCACAGGTCGTTCCATTCGGCGCGCGGGTGTTCGGCGAGCGTGAGGAAATGGCCGCTGGTCAGGGTTGGTTCGTCCCCTTTGCCTTCGGCGAGTTTGTAGTCGCTGCGATGGCGTTCGAGGGCGCGGGTGGAGAGGAACTTGCCGCGCTCGCGGGTGGTAAAGCGGCCGGGGTAGTCGTAGTCCTCGAGGTCCGGGGCGAACTCGGTTTTGACCGCGCCTTCGGGGAGGATCTTTGGTTTCTCAAAGTCGTAATCGCGGCGGCTGACGCGGGTGGTGCGGGTTTCCAGGCGCAGGTTGAAGCGCTTGATCACCGGTTTGTCGGCGGCCATGCCGGAGTCTTGCTGGTAGCTCACCGGTTTCAGTTTGCGGAACACGGTCTGGTCGTCGCCGAACACCAGTTTGTGGCCGCTGCTGCTGTGCTGGAAGTGGAAGTGAATGCCTTCTTCTTCGCACAGGCGCTGGATGAAGTGCAGGTCGGATTCGTCGTACTGCACGCAGTACTCGCGTTGCGGGTACTCGGCGTTGAGCTGGAAGCTATAGGCGTCGGCGAGGATGCCGCGATCTTCAAGGACCTGAGCGATGATCTCCGGTACGGTCAGTTGCTGGAAAATCTGCTGATCGTGGTTGTGCCGCAGGTACGCCAGTTGCGGCACCAGGCTGAGGCTGTAACGGGTCAGGGTCTTGCCGGAGTCGCCTTGCTCGATGCGATAGACCAGACCGTGGATCTTGCCTTCGCCGGTCGGGCCGAAAGTCAGGACGCCGGGCTTGTGCAGCAGCTCTTCGAGCTTGAGGTCGGGGCGGGCGCTGACGAGTTCGAGGTCGAAACGGAACGGTTGGTTGAGGGCTTCGCGACCGGTGAAGCTGAGGACTTGCAGGTCGGCGTTGGCGCCTTCGACTGTAAAGGTAATGTGGCTAGCGTTTGCATCCAGCATGCTCGACTCCATCCATTGGAAAAGCTGTGCCGATGTTGCAACAATCCAAAAAGCCGATCAAGCGTCCGAACGTGCCATAAATCGGCTACGAGCTCCCACTGAGTGGCGTATGCACTCAGTGAGCAGCCTCAAGCCCGGAGGGACCGAGCCTGCTGGCGAAAGCGGCTGTCAGTCAGCGTTACGGCGCCGTTCAATGCCATCCAGGCTGCCAATGTCCAGCAACCGTCTTTCCACCAATACATTTTCAAGGGCCTGACGCTCGACCGGCGCCATTTGGTGCTCACGCTTTTTCAGCTCCAGCAGAATCGGGCTGGACCAGGTGCGGTAGGTCTGTTCGATGTTGCGACGCGACGTCATCAGTCTCTCCTTGAAAAAGAGCCCTGTATTGCGGGCAGGGGCTCTGTCCGATGAGGTATTAACCTTAGTCGACAAAGCCGCAAGTCGCGAATGCACCGGATTCATGTGGGAGCGAGCCTGCTCGCGAAAGCGTTGGATCAATCAATGTTGCATGGACTGACCTGATGCCTTCGCGAGCAGGCTCCCACAGGGGATTTGCGTTGTTGCAAGAATTTAACGCTGGCACGATCGCAAGCGCGTGCGGTCGTACTCTTCACATGGGCGTATCACTTGTGGAGATCCAATGAGCCAGGAAGTCCTGACCACCGAAACCAACCGCCGTCAGTTGCAGCAGATCATCGCCGGGCTGTCCGACGGGGTGATTCTGCTTGAACTGGATCAGAGCATTCTTTGGGCCAACGAAGCCGCGCTGGCCATGCACGGTGTCAACCGGATCACCGATCTGGGCCACAATGCCGATGAATACGCCAAGAAATTCAACCTGCGCTATCGCAACAATCATTCGATCACCGCCGAAAATTACCCGATCAGCCGGGTGGCGCGCTGTGAGAGTTTCAATGACGTCCTGATTGAGGTGTCGCCGACCGACGATCCGGAACGCACCTGGGTGCACAGCGTGCGCAGCATGATTCTCACGGATCGCGAAGGGCAGCCCGAGTCGCTGGTGCTGATCATGAGCGACGTCACCGATTGGGCCAATGCCGAGCAGCGCTTCGAACGGACGTTCAACGCCAACCCGGCACCGGCGGTGATCTGTCGTCTCAGCGACCTGCGCTACATCAAGGTCAATCCAGGGTTTCTGGAAATGACCGGGTACACCCGTGAGCAGGTGATTGGCACGTCCTCTTACGAAATCGACATTTTCGAGCAGGCCGAACATCGCGATCTGGCCATACAGCGCTTGCGCGACGTCGCCACCATCCCGCAGATGCAGGCCGAGCTGCGCTTGCCCGATGGCAGCAGCAAACAAGTCATCGTGGCGGGGCAGCCGCTGATACTTAACGATGAGGATTGCATGCTGTTTTCCTTCGTCGACATGGAGCTGCGGCGCAGGGCGGAAGTGGCGCTGCGCCAGAGCGAGGAACGTTTCGCCAAGGCGTTCCGGCTGACCCCGGTGCCCATCCTGATCTGCAGCGCCGACGAGCAACGGGTGATCGATGTCAACCAGGCGTTCCTCGACACACTGGCGTATGACAGCGACGACGTGCTGGGCAATACCGTGACACAGCTGGATTTCATCGATGACAGTGGCGCCCGGGCCCGGTTACTGGCGGCGCTGGAAAACAATGGCCGGATCGATCGGGTCGATGTGCGGGTACGCAAGAGGGATGCGGAGCTGCTGGAGTGCGCGTTGTCCGCTGATACCGTCACTATTCAGGACATGCGCTGTTATCTGCTGGTGCTGATGGACATCACCGAGCGCAAGCGCACCGAGCTGGAGCTGGTGGCGGCGATTGAGGAGGTGATGAAGGATGCCTCATGGTTCAGCCGCACACTGATCGAAAAACTGGCCAATGTGAAGAAGGTCAATTCGCCGCAACTGCCGAGTGTTTCGTTCACCGATCTGACCGCGCGTGAACGTGATGTGCTGGGGTTGATCTGTGAAGGGCTGGCCGACAAGGAGATTGCGGCGCGGTTGAAACTGGCGCCGAACACGGTGCGTAATCATGTCGCGATGGTGTATTCCAAGCTCGATGTGCACAGTCGCAGTGAGGCGATTGTCTGGGCGCGGGAGCGTGGACTGTTTTCCGGGGAGTGGGGCGCCAAGGGCCAGCGTTAGGGTGCAAATGCACTAGTTCACCGGGTGCAAATTGAGGTGTTGGCGGTCGTCGGCTGTTCTTAGTCTGGTGGGGTGCGGTACGAGTTTTTGTGACTTGGGATCGCGGCCCCCTCGCAGTCGTTAAAGGAACAGTCTGATGATGAAAATTGCGCAGTTGCGCGCGCAGCTTGAACACAGTTTTTCGCCGCTGGCGTGCGAGTGTCTGGTGGACGGCGATCATTCGCTGACCGTGAAGCTATATCACCCCGTGTCCGGGCGGGTGGACCTGGTGATCAGTGCGTTGAACCTTGATGCACTGCGCACGCCAGAGTCGGTGGAAGCTTTGATTGAAGAATTGCGGTATGAGCTGGAGAGCAATTCCTTGCGTGCTTCTCGGGATCCGGATTTGGCTTAGGCCTTGGCGGCCTTGGCGGCCTTTGGGCCGACCAGGCTCTTGCGGATTTGGGTGTATATCCGTTGCTTCGGGTGCCGCCACTGGCGGTTTCGCCCTTACGGCGAGGCACTTTTTCCAGACGCCGAAAAAGTACCCAAAAAGGCTTGCCGCAACGTACGGCCCGCTCGCTAAAGCTCGGGGTTCCTTCGCTCCGGCATTGATCCGGGGGCATCGCCTACGGTTTGCTTCGCTGCACCTCCTCTCGATGTGTTTGGCTTCGCCAAACGGCGCTTCGCGCCCACCCCCGGATCAATCCCTCCACTCAGCCTGCCGACGCGGCCGGTGAATCAAGATCAAGAGCGGCAGCCGAGCTTGCGCTCATCCTGTTGAGTGGTGAGAAGCGACGCGGGGTTGGAGGTGTTTTTGTTTTCGCTTTTCTGTGGGAGCGGGCTGGCTCCGGGCGGCGTTACGAGGAAGGCGGCCTGTCAGCCGACCACTATCGACCGGTTGTACTAGATCCTTGTGGGAGCTGGCTTGCCAGCGAAGGCGGCCTGTCAGCCGACCACTATCGACCGGTTGTACTAGATCCTTGTGGGAGCTGGCTTGCCAGCGAAGGCGGCCTGTCAGCCGACCACTATCGACCGGTTGTACTCGGTCCCTGTGGGAGCTGGCTTGCCAGCGAAGGCGACCTGTCAGCCGACCACTATCTACCGGTTGTACTCGATCCTTGTGGGAGCTGGCTTGCCAGCGAAGGCGGCCTGTCAGCCGACCACTATCGACCGGTTGTACTCGATCCCTGTGGGAGCGAGCTTGCTCGCGATGAGGCCTTGTCAAGCAGAGCACATTGCATTCTGCTAACCCTTTCGAATCCCAACGCAAAATCGACAGCCATTCCCTCTCGATCCGGCCAATTCACTGGCGCTTGCAGGCGGCTCGGCTATAAAGAATGAGTGGTCAGGTCTTCCGTGGTCGGTTTGGGCGCGGGAGTTGCTCTTCCATTCATCGCGAGTCGTCCTATGAACCATCCTGGGAAACGCGTGTTGCCGTTGGCTTTTTTTGCCGTCCTGTTGGCTGGCTGCGCCAGTCCTCCACCCCCTCCGCCGGCAGCGCCGCCGCCGCCACCGCCGGAGCGCACGTGTCAGGTGCTCGAAAACACTGAGGTCGCCGGTGACGTTTACGCCGACGGGCAGGTTACTCGACACATCACTACTACCCGTTGCATCACGCAATAGCGCCGGCGGGACGTAAGTCCCGGGTTGAGCGGATTGTGCTGGTGGCCGACCTGGCCGGCACTGCGGTGTTCGCCGTGGAAGGCGCCATTGCAGCGATGCGCAGCCAGCTCGACTTGCTCGGTGTGATGGTGATTGCGTTTATCGTCGCCCTCGGTGGCGGGGTGACCCGTGACTTGCTGATCGGTGCGACGCCACCCAATGCCGTTGCCGACTGGCGTTATCCGGCGCTGGCGTTTTTCATGGGCGGACTGGCATTTGTCTTTCATGAACAGGTGCTGGGCTGGTCCGGTTCAACCCTGATTGTGCTGGATGCAGCAGGTTTGGCGCTGTTTGCCGTGGCCGGTGCGCAGAAGGCGTTGAATTTCGGGATTACGCCATTTGTGGCGATGCTGATGGGTACTGTCACTGGCGTCGGTGGCGGGGTGATACGCGACATTGTGCTGGCGCGGATACCGGTGGTGTTGCAGGCGGATCTGTATGCGAGTTCGGCATTTGTCGGTGCGGCGGTGTTGATCGTCGGTCGCAGGCTGAGCGTTTCGCCGATAGCGGCGGCTTTATTGGCGGGAGCGGCGTGTTTTACGTTGCGTTTGCTGTCGGTGCATTTCGGCTGGCAATTACCGAAAGTCATTGCCTGATACACAACCCTTGTAGGAGTGAGCCTGCTCGCGATAGCGGTGTGTCAAATACATAAATGTTGACTGACACACCGCTATCGCGAGCAGGCTCACTCCTACAGGGGGTTATATGTTTGCAATGGGGATCAGGACAGAAACCCGCCATCCACATTCAGCGCAACCCCGGTGGTGTAGCTCGACGCATCGCTCGCCAGATACAGCACCGCGCCGGCCATTTCACTCGGATCGGCCACACGCTTGAGCGGGATCTGGGTCAGCGCCTGTTTCAGAATCGCATCGTTCTTCACTAACGCCGAAGCGAACTTGGTGTCAGTCAGGCCCGGCAGGAGGGCGTTGCAACGGATGCCGAACTGCGCGCATTCCTTGGCGAAAACCTTGGTCATGTTGATCACCGCGGCTTTGGTCACCGAATAGATGCCCTGGAAGATCCCCGGCGAAATACCGTTGATCGACGCGACATTGATGATGCTGCCGCCACCGTTTTCGCGCATCAGCTTGCCGGCTTCTACCGACATGAAGAAATAGCCGCGAATGTTCACATCGACGGTTTTCTGAAACGCGCCCAGATCCGTGTCCAGCACGTTGCAGAACTGTGGGTTGGTCGCGGCGTTGTTGACCAGAATGTCGAGCCGGCCGAACTGTTCCTTGATCCCGGCGAATACCTGACTGATCTGTTCCATTTCACCGATGTGGCAGGCCACGGCGGTGGCCTTGCCGCCAGCGGCGATGATCGCGTCGGCAACGTGCTGGCAGCCGTCGAGTTTGCGGCTCGACACGATCACATGGGCGCCTTGCTGGGCCAGCAGTTTGGCGATGGCTTCACCGATGCCACGACTGGCGCCGGAAACGAAAGCGATTTTACCGTCGAGGTCGAACAACTGAGTCTTGGACATAAGGGTTCCTGAGTGTGGGCCGTCAGAGGCTCGATTTCGCAATGACCTGCAAGCTCATCTGCTCCAGCAGTTTGTTCATGTGAATGAACTGCGCGAAGCGTTTGTCCTGAGTCTGGCCGTGGTAGAAGCGGTAGTAGATCTGCTGCACGATGCCGGCCAGACGGAACAGGCCGTAGGTGTAGTAGAAGTCGAAATTGTCGATCTGGATGCCCGAGCGTTCAGCGTAGTAATCGACGAACTCGCGACGGGTGAGCATGCCCGGAGCGTGGCTCGGCTGGCGGCGCATCAGTTGCACCGGCGCGGGGTCGTCGGCCTGGATCCAGTAGGCGAGGGTGTTGCCCAGGTCCATCAACGGATCGCCGAGGGTGGTCAGTTCCCAGTCGAGCACGCCGATGATCTGCATCGGGTTCTGCGGGTCGAGAATGACGTTGTCGAAGCGATAGTCGTTGTGAACGATGCTTGAAGTCGGGTGGTCGGCCGGCATCTTGTCGTTGAGCCAGGCTTTGACCTTTTCCCAGTGTGGCGCGTCGGGGGTCAGGGCTTTTTCGTAGCGTTCGCTCCAGCCTTTGATCTGGCGGGCGACGTAGCCTTGCGGTTTGCCCAGATCACCGAGGCCGCAGGCGTTGTAGTCGACGCGGTGCAGTTCGACGAAGCGGTCGATGAAGCTTTTGCACAAGGCTTCGGTTTTTGCCGAATCGAGGCCCAGTTCCGGCGGCAGTTCCGAGCGCAGGATGATGCCCTTGACCCGTTCCATGACGTAGAACTCGGCACCGATCACCGACTCATCAGTGCAATGCACATAGGCCTTCGGGCAATACGGGAAGCCGTCGCGCAATTGATTGAGGATGCGGAATTCGCGGCCCATGTCGTGGGCGGATTTGGCCTTGTGGCCGAACGGCGGACGGCGCAGGACGAATTCCTGTTCCGGGTATTCCAGCAGGTAGGTCAGGTTTGACGCGCCGCCGGGGAACTGGCTGATCGCAGGTGTTCCGCTGAGGCCCGGAATGTGCGCCTTGAGGTACGGATCGATCAGGCTGGCATCGAGTTCTTCGCCAGAGCGGATTCGGGTGGACTGGTCAGTAAGCGCCATGCTTATCCCTTCTGCTTATTTTGGAGGCCAGACATCATTGGCTAATCTAATGGTGCGCCCGGGTCGCCACAAGCGCGGGTCGGTCTTATAGGTTAGCGTGTTGCCCGATAATCACCTTTGGGAATGTGCGCGCCGGGCCGCCACAGGCCGAGGTTTTGCGGGTATTCCATCGAAGGCGGGGAGAGAGGGGCGATGAACGCTCGACACGTCGTTCGGCGTGCTTCAGTGCACGCGCTGATTGTTGAGTTTCGGCGGCAAGGCGATGGGCGTCAGCACCGGTTTGCCCGAGAAGAACGCCACGAGATTTTTGCCCACCAGCTCCACCGTGCCTTGAGTCGCTTCCGGTGACAGGCCGGCGACGTGGGGGGTCAACAGCACGTTGCTCAGGGTTTTCAGCGCATCGGGTACGTGCGGCTCCTGGTCGAATACGTCCAGTGCGGCGCCGGCAATTCTGCGTTGTTCAAGCGCCGTGATCAGATCGGCCGTGGCGATCACGCTGGCGCGGGCAATATTGACGATAAAGCCTTTTTGCCCGAGAGCATCGAGTACCGGGCGTGTCACCAGATGCTGGGTGCCGATGCCGCCAGGCGTGGCGACAATCAGGAAGTCCGACGCTCGCGCCAGTTCGGTCGGCGTCGAGCAAAATGTGTAAGGCACATCGCTGCGTACCTGGCGGCTGTGATAGCTGATCTCCATGTCGAAGCCGAGGTTCGCGCGTTTGGCGACGGCCATGCCCACCGCACCGAGGCCGAGAATGCCCAAACGTTTGCCGGCCAGTGACGGGCGCATGATCTTCGGCCATTCGCCACGGCGAACCGCCGCGTCGCAACGCGGAATATCGCGCACCAGTGCCAACAGCATCGCCATCGCATGGTCGGCCACCGACGAGGCATTGACCCCGGCGCCGTTGGTAACGGTGATGCCGCGGTCGCTGGCGGCTTGCAGGTCGACGTGTTCGTAACCGGCGCCGATGACGGTAATGATTTTCAGCGCGGGCAGTGCAGCGATTTCATCAGCGGTCAGGCCCAACGGGCCACGGGTCAGCACCGCGTCGATGCGGCTGCCGTGGGTGGCGATGGCTTGCGCACGCTCGGCGGGTGTGGGGGCGAGGATCAGGTGAAACCCCTGATGTTCGAGAATCGGCAAATAGTCATTGATGGTTTCAACCAGTACCAGAACGGTTGCGGGCATTGCGCGGCTCCTGTGAGCGTCGGCGGTTGGGTCGCGAGAGTCGTTTCAGAGTGCTGAATCCGCAGCGGCTTGGCAATCGTTGTCGTTCGCGCACTGATGCTTTGATTCTGGACGGCTTCGGGCAAGAAGCAAGGGATTGCAGCACACCGGTGATCCGGTGTGCTGCCGACATCATTGGGCTGTCTGAGCCTTGGTTTGTTCTGCCAGGGCAATCGGTTTGAAATCGTAGGTCGGATAGAACTCGGTGCGGTAACTGCCCCACGCGGTGTTTTCCAGGGCGAGGTTCACTTCTGCCAGCCGCGAAGCGGGGAAGCGTACGGTCACCACTTGGCCAATGCCCATCATGATGTTCCAGCTCACCACTTCGACTCCCGCAGGGGGGAAGGTTTTGTAGAACCCCTGTTGTGCGAGCTGGGCCTTGAGTTCGCTCAATGGGCGGGTCTGATCATGCTTGAGAAAAACGGTCAGCATCATGGCGTTGTCGGCAGTGGCGACGGCATTTTTGGCGGGTTGACTGGCGGTTTGCGCGCTGACCCCGGCGCAATAGACAGAGGAAATCAGTAACGTCGATAACAACAGGGTTTTAAGTGACGTTTGCATATCGAACTCCGGGTTTATTGTTTGATAGCGGATTTGGTTTCTATCGTTCCGGTATAGGGCGCGTGAACGACATGAATACGCACAAGAGGATTACTGTCGATCATGTCGCGGGGGACTTCCCGGGAATAAGTGAATTCACGGTTGTTCAATGTTTCCAGACGCCTGACGATGGTTTTGGTCGGGCCGATATCGGGCACCAATACGTGCTGTTTCTGATCGCCAGTGACAAAGAAATAGCCGCCTCCACCGTTGTTGTATTTTGACTCGCCTGTGTCGGTGTAAAAGAACTCGTATCGATTACTGTCGGGATCCCATGTCGATATGCCCACGACGCCGGGATACTTCTCCTTGACGTCGGTTTCGGGGGTGCCGTCGATGTAGACCTTGGTGGTCAGCCATCGCGGCGAAGAACCCAGCTCGCGGACATCTGCGCTGGCGCTGGCAAGCGGGGTAAAAAGCAGTGCGGCCAACAACAGGCCGGTCATTGTGTGCTTTTGCATGATGTGTCCTCTTCAACAAACCAGGAAGGTCGTTTGCTATGGGTCTCATTCAGGGCGTGAAAAATATAGACCTGGAAAAGAGGAATGTTCAATGCTTGCGTAGTTGCTTGTAACAAATGGCTGTTCTTCGGATTTTGGTAATGTTTCGTCGTGATTTTATTTGTCTTTTTTGTTTGTAGGAGTGTTCTGAAGTATCGATAGGGTGATGAGCTTATTATTAGTGTTTTCTGTAATTAATGCCGCTGCTGATATTGGATAAGTACACGTAGTTGTAGGACGGAAGATGAGGTTACAAAAGAAAGATTGACGCAACCGCAGCCGAAGTTGCGTCGATTTCGAGAAGCGTTTCTTTAGAACGTCACGTCTGCGCTGTCGATTAATCGTGCGAAGGCGGCACCGAGGGTTGCATTGTGATGCCTGATGATCGCCTCGGCCGGCAGCGCGGCAGTGTCCATGCAGGTGTGGGCGTCGGCGACCAGCATGACGTTGAAGCCCAGATCGGCAGCGCTGCGGCAAGTGCTGTCGATGCAGAACTGGCTTTTCATACCCACCAGATAAAGCTCCTCGATATTAGCGGCGTTGAGTCGCTGAGCGAGGTCGGTGCCCTGGAAAGCATTGGGGCGGCATTTGTCGAAAAGGGTGTCGAGTTCAGCGTCCAGTTCAAGCGCGTGCAGCAGTTGCCAGAATGGACTGCCGGCAGCAATTGGCGAGCCTTCGGGGCCTGTGTGGCGTACGGCGAAAATCGGCACGTGTCGCTCACGAGCCTGAGCGATCAGGCGCTGGATGTTTGCCAGAATCCGTTCGCCGTCATAGGGCTTTTCCGGGCCGTTGAACAGGCCGACTTGCATATCGATGATCAACAGTGCTGCGCGCATGTTACTTCTCCTTGAGTGCTGCAGATGCCGCACGGACGGGAGAAACAACAAGGCCCCGTCCATTGCTGGCGGGGCCTTGGGTTCGCTGCGCTGGATTTACCTCAGGCACAAACACCACGACCCGCCGGTGGCGGTCGTGGTGGTCCGGGTGAGGTGCAGCGTGCGAGTGGTCATGGGCCGATCATGCTGGCGCCGGTGCCTGACTGTCAATGCCCGGATTACGTGACGTATTGAGCAATGCCATTGCCGAATGACCAGTTTTCTTTCTTTACTTCAACCAGATTGATGAACACGTCCTCCAGGCGTATCGCCAATGCTGTGTGCAGGCTTTCTGCGATGGTTTTGAACAGCAACTGCTTTTTCTCCACCGTGCGCCCTTTGCTGATAGTGATCTGAATGAAGACCATGCCGTCGCTGCGCTGAATCCCGAGATATTGCGGGTCGTAGACGAGATGCTGGCCATCGTGTTCGGTGAGGATCTGAAAGTTGTCGTGCTCGGGCACATCGATACAACTGCGCAGGGCAGCGTAGATTTGCTCGCCGATGCGTTTGGCGAAAGTGGGATCGGAGTGTTGTCTGATGTCGACGCGAACCAATGGCATGGGAAGGCTCCGCAGGGCAGGGGACTCATCTCACGCTAGATCATGTGGGCCAGATTGAAAGGGTTGAGTGCTAGATCACGGGAATTTTCTAAATGGTTTCTGTATGAGGCTGCCTACCTGACTCGGGGATTTTGCCTACGAATTCGACAGATCCGTCCGCTATCCGACAGGGGATGAGTGCGAAATCATGAGGGCACAAAGCATCCCGGGCACTAAGTGCCAAAAGCCAAGGAAGGCACATGCTTCAGAATGATCGAGAAAACCTGGAACTCGAAAGACTGCAAAACGAATCACGCAAGCTCATTGTCGAGAGGCGCAAGCTTATGGCTGAGGAAAACAAACTCAAGCGAGAAAGGTTCTGGTACCCGGTAGCGGTGGGCACGGGACTGCTAACCGCGATTACAGCCGTATTCGGGATATTGACCAAGTTTTAAATGACAAGCTGCACGCATCAGGTTTGCGATCACGCGCACCGGATACTCAAAACGGTTTACCTAGGAAATTGGTCTCTTGGCCTCGCGAAGGAAAATAAACATGTATATAGAAGACCCCAAGGCCAGAGCTGAACGATTACGACGGGAGGATGCCGAGTTCGCCGAAGAGGCTAAAGGTCTATCCCCGGCGGAGATTCGCTCCGAATTATTCAGGTTCGCTATGGGGGCAGTATTTGCGCTGGTCGTCATCACTATCGGAACGATAGTTCTTCGTTCGATTTGAAATGTGTTCTTGAACGCGCGGAAGCATGCCAATAAACGACATTTATCGTGTCTTCGTACGACAGCTTTTTTTCCGAAAACGACGCTCAGACGTCTGCTCCGCACAACCATTCCTCAGCTAAGTCTTTGCTTATGCTCATTTATCGCGGAGAATCGCGCCCCTGTTTCGGCCGGAGCATGTCTGTCGGTTTTTTCCGACGCGTCCTGACCGAGTGGCAAGTGACCGGAATGCGGAGATCCGACCGGATGAATGATCAGGCCAAAAGCGTTGATCAACGCTTTGATGCAGCAGCACCCGCTGAACTTTCGAGCTGGAATCGCCAGGACACCACCTGGATGTTGGGACTGTTTGGGACGGCCATTGGCGCCGGTACCCTGTTTCTGCCGATCAACGCAGGGCTGGGTGGCTTCTGGCCGCTGGTGGTTCTTGCGCTGCTGGCTTTCCCGATGACGTTCTACGCCCATCGTGGCCTGACCCGATTTGTCCTCTCCGGACGTGAAGGCGGCGACATCACGGAAGTGGTCGAGCAGCATTTCGGCATCAAGGCCGGCGCGCTCATCACCTTGTTGTACTTCTTCGCTATCTTCCCGATCCTGCTGATCTACAGCGTCGGCCTGACCAACACGGTCGCCAGTTTCCTCGAACATCAACTGCACATCACGCCGCCGCCGCGGGCACTGTTATCGTTCGTGCTGATTCTCGGCTTGCTGGCGGTGGTACGGTGCGGTGAGCAGGCGATCGTCAAGGCGATGAGCCTGATGGTTTACCCGTTTATCGTCGCGTTGCTGTTTCTTGGGGTGTACCTGATTCCGCACTGGAACGGCGGCATCCTCGCCACCGCTTCGCACGTGCCGGCACCGTCGGCGCTGCTGCACACGCTGTGGCTGGCGATTCCGGTGATGGTGTTCTCGTTCAATCACTCGCCGATCATTTCGGCGTTTGCAGTGGATCAGAAGCGTCAGTACGGCGTGCATGCCGATGAGCGCAGCTCGCAGATCCTGTTCCGCGCCCATGCGTTGATGGTGCTAATGGTGCTGTTCTTCGTCTTCAGTTGCGTACTGACGTTGTCGCCGGAGCAATTGGCGGAAGCCAAAGAGCAGAATCTGTCGATCCTGTCGTACCTGGCCAACCACTTCAACAATCCGACCATTGAATTCGCGGCGCCGCTGATTGCGTTCGTAGCGATCTCCAAATCGTTCCTCGGTCACTACATCGGCGCCAGTGAGGGCCTGAAAGGCTTGATCGTGAAGAGCGGCAAGCGTCCGAGCGCCAAGGCACTGGATCGCATCGTGGCGGCGTTCATGCTGGTGATCTGCTGGATCATCGCGACGCTGAACCCGAGCATTCTGGGCATGATCGAGACCATTGGTGGTCCAGTGATCGCGGCCATTCTGTTCCTGATGCCAATGTACGCCATCCGTAAAGTGCCAGCGATGGCGCGCTATCGTGGTCAGGCGTCCAACCTGTTTGTCACGGCTGTAGGTTTGGTAGCGATTTCGGCACTGGTTTACAAGCTGACGATGTAAACCTGGTTCCATCAATAAAACCGCTGTGCCTGCTCAGGCACAGCGGTTTTTTTTGCCCGGGAGCCGGGCTTGCTTGCGAAATCGGTGGATCATCAGCAATGACATTGACTGAGCCATCGCCATCGCTGGCAAGCCAGCGATGAGGCCCGAACAGGCAACCACCCTCCAACAGGCATAAAAAAACGCCGCTCATCTCACGATGGGCGGCGTTTTTCAGTGCGTTGCAGCGTTAGGCTTGAACGACCGGAATGTTGGCGTTCGCAGCAGCTTCACGGAACTCGGCGATCTGGTCGAAGGACAGGTAGCGGTAGATATCGGCCGCCATGCTGTCGATCTTGCCAGCGTATTCCATGTACTCCTCGACGGTCGGCAGGCGACCCAGGATCGAAGCAACGGACGCCAGTTCGGCCGAGGCCAGGTAGACGTTCGCACCGTCGCCCAGACGGTTCGGGAAGTTACGGGTCGACGTCGACACCACGGTGCTGTTCGGCTCAACGCGTGCCTGGTTACCCATGCACAGCGAGCAGCCTGGCATTTCCATGCGCGCGCCAGCTTTGCCGTAGATGCCGTAGTAGCCTTCTTCGGTCAGTTGGTGAGCGTCCATTTTGGTCGGCGGCGACAGCCATAGACGGGTTGGCAGCTGACCTTTGACCTGATCCAGCAGTTTACCGGCAGCGCGGAAGTGACCGATGTTGGTCATGCACGAACCGATGAACACTTCGTCGATCTTCTCGCCAGCAACGCTGGACAGCAGACGGGCGTCGTCCGGGTCGTTCGGCGCGCACAGTACAGGCTCGCTGATGTCGGCCAGGTCGATTTCGATGACTTCGGCGTATTCGGCGTCGGCATCGGCTTCCATCAGTTCCGGGTTGGCCACCCAGGCTTCCATCGCTTGAGCACGACGTTCCAGAGTACGTGCATCGCCGTAGCCTTCGCCGATCATCCAGCGCAGCAGGGTGATGTTGGAGTTCAGGTACTCGGTGATCGATTCTTTCGACAGCTTGATGGTGCAACCGGCAGCCGAACGTTCGGCGGAGGCGTCGGACAGTTCGAACGCCTGTTCCAGGGTCAGGCCTTCCAGACCTTCGATTTCCAGAATGCGGCCGGAGAAGGCGTTTTTCTTGCCCTTCTTCTCGACGGTCAGCAGACCGTTCTGGATAGCGAAGTACGGAATGGCATGAACCAGGTCACGCAGGGTGATGCCAGGTTTCATTTTGCCTTTGAAGCGCACCAGGATCGATTCCGGCATGTCCAGCGGCATGACGCCGGTGGCTGCGGCGAACGCGACCAGACCGGAACCGGCCGGGAACGAGATGCCCATCGGGAAACGTGTGTGCGAGTCACCACCGGTACCCACGGTGTCTGGCAGCAGCATGCGGTTCAGCCACGAGTGGATGATGCCGTCGCCCGGACGCAGGGAAACGCCGCCGCGGGTCATGATGAAGTCAGGCAGGGTGTGGTGGGTGGTCACGTCGATCGGCTTCGGATACGCCGCAGTGTGGCAGAACGACTGCATCACCAGGTCAGCGGAGAAGCCCAGGCACGCCAGGTCTTTCAGTTCGTCACGGGTCATTGGACCGGTGGTGTCCTGAGAACCTACGGTGGTCATCTTCGGTTCGCAGTAGGTGCCAGGACGAACGCCCTGGCCTTCTGCCAGACCGCAAGCTTTACCAACCATCTTCTGCGCCAGGGTGAAACCCTTGGTGCTTTCAGCTGGGGCTTCCGGCTTCTTGAACAGGTCGAACGGTGGCAGACCCAGCTCGGCGCGAGCCTTCTCGGTCAGGCCACGGCCGATGATCAGCGGGATACGGCCGCCGGCACGGACTTCGTCCAGCAGCACAGGAGTCTTCATTTCGAAGGTGGTGATGACTTCATCGGTACCGTGCTTGCAGACTTTGCCAGCGTGCGGATACAGGTCGATCACGTCGCCCATGTTCATGTTGGAAACGTCGAACTCGATTGGCAGTGCGCCGGCATCTTCCATGGTGTTGTAGAAGATCGGAGCGATTTTGCTGCCGAAGCAGAAACCGCCAGCGCGCTTGTTCGGCACGTAAGGAACGTCGTCGCCGAAGAACCACAGCACCGAGTTGGTCGCCGATTTACGCGAGGAACCGGTACCGACCACGTCACCGACGTAGGCAATCGGGAAGCCTTGACCGCGCATTTCTTCGATCTGCTTCATCGGGCCGATGGCGCCCTGCTGATCAGGAACGATGCCGTCGCGAGCCATTTTCAGCATGGCCAGGGCGTGCAGCGGGATGTCTGGACGCGACCAGGCATCTGGAGCAGGGGACAGGTCGTCGGTGTTGGTTTCGCCGGTAACCTTGAATACGCGCAGGCTGATCTTGTCGGCCAGGGTCGGACGGTTCTTGAACCACTCGCCGTCAGCCCAGGATTGCAGCACTTCTTTAGCGTGAACGTTACCGTTCTTGGCTTTTTCCGCGACGTCGTGGAACGCATCGAACATCAGCAGGGTGTGCTTGAGTTGCGCGGCAGCGACTGGCGCCAGCTCGGCGTCGTCCAGCAGGTCAACCAGGGTCACGATGTTGTAGCCGCCCTGCATGGTGCCGAGCAGTTCTACAGCGCGCTTTTTGTCCAGCAGAGGGGAGGAAACTTCGCCCTTGGCCAGTGCAGACAGGAAGCCGGCTTTGACATAGGCCGCTTCGTCCACGCCTGGTGGAATGCGATTGGTGATCAGGTCAACGAGAAATTCTTCTTCGCCAGCCGGAGGGTTTTTCAGCAGCTCGACCAGGCCTGCTGTTTGTTCGGCGTTAAGCGGCTGGGGAACGATACCCAGGGCTGCACGCTCTTCGATATGTTTGCGGTAGGCTTCAAGCACAGTTATTACCCTCATCAGTGGTCCCAAATGGGTGTCCGGGACGCTCATCCCGAAATTGCCGTACTCATGCTCCTCACGACGTTGTGGGTCGTTCGGCCAGAATTACCGGCAATTCCTTACAGAAGCTGCTTTCAAAGTTTTACGCCTGCAGAACGGGGAGCTGATGAGGGTTGGCGCTGGATTTTTCCCCGCTGGAAAAATCCCTCGCCAACACCGCTCTGAAGGAACGACTGTGCTCGTGACGCTTTGAAAACAGCTTCTAACGGACATTGGCGCCTTAAAAGGCTGGCTGATTCTACGGCAAAAAAAATTTAAAGGTAAGTCGCGCTCTATTGGACTTTCGTGGCAATGCGCGTGGCCGGGACAAACGCCGCGCGCGGCTGAGACCCTGATGTTTGAGGGGTGATCAATGCCCGACAAAGGGCTAAGATGCCGACCTGTTCCGTGTTTCAGTGTTTTGCCTATCTTATGCCCAATCAGACCATCAAGACCCCCTGCGTCGGCCTCTGCTCCACTGTTTACGGTGATCTGGTGTGCCGTGGCTGCAAGCGTTTCCACCACGAAGTGATCCACTGGAATGGCTACAACGAGGAGGAAAAGCGTGCGGTGTGGCTGCGTCTGGAGCAATTGCTGTCACAAGTGATGGCAGCCAAGGTCGAGATTTTCGATCCGGCGCGCCTGCGTGAACAGCTGGAACAGCGCAAGATCCGCTTCGTGCCGCATCAGTCGGAATATTGCTGGGCCTATCAGCTGATTGCTCGCGGTGCGCGGGTGATCATTAATCTGGAAGCGTACGGGATGGTATTGCTGCCGGAGTTTCGCGACTGGAGCCTGCCGGAACTGCGTGATGCCATTGATCGGGAATTCTTCCTGCTGTCGGAAGCGCACTACCAGCGCTACATCGCCCCCGGATTTCTCAAAGACGCCTTTGGCGGCTAGAAGCTTCGCGAGCAGGCTCGCTCCCACAGGGAAATAGATTTCAATTGTAGGAGTGAGCCTGCTCGCGATAGCGGTCTATCAGTCAACATTGTTGTCGTCTGACACGCCGCCATCGCGAGCAGGCTCACTCCTACAGGGATCGCATTTCAAATGTGGCTGTTCAGTGCTTCACCACCAGCTCCACCAGATGATCCTCAACCTCCTGCGGCTTGAGCACCAGCACATCGCTCTCCAGTGCATCGAGAATCACTTCCGCGGTATTGCCGATCAACGCCCCTGACAACCCGGTGCGCGCTACCGTGCCGATCACCGTGACCGCCGCCCGCAGCTTTTGCGCCATGAACGGAATCAACACGTCCGCCGGGCCTTCCTCGATGTGCAGGTGTTCATCATCAACATCGAATTCCGCCTGAAACGCCCGACACTGCTCGCGATAACGTGCCTCGATGGTTTCGCTCAGTTGCAGCGTCGGATCGGCTGCCGACAACATCGGTGACGGATGGGCGCTGATCACATGCAGATGCGCTTTGGCCAGACTGGCAATGTCATAGCCGTGATCGATGATGGTGGTGTGCAAATGCCGGTGTTCGCCATCGACATTGCCAACATCCACCGCGGCCAGAATCACCCGATCCTTCCATGGCGTACTGGTTTTCACCAGCAGCACCGGGGTAGGGCAGTGGCGCAGGAGTTTCCAGTCCGCCGGGGTCAGCAGGGCTTTTTTCAGCGAGCTGTCCGGGAAGTGCTGTTTGATCACCAGCCCGCAACCCTCGGCCTGCTGCACATCAATGATGGTTTCGTGCAGGCTTTCGTTCCACGCCTGTTCGGTGGTCACGCTGTAGCCGTCGGCCACTAGCGCGGCTTTGAGCACACTCAGCATGCCGGCGTGGTCATGCTTCTTGTCGCACACCAGCAGGTGTAGATGGGCCTGGGTCACGCCAGCGATCAACTTGGCACGCTTGAGCGCCAGGCTTTCCGAATGTTCGGGGTTGATGACCACCAGAATGCTGCGAATGGCTTGCATGAGCGGAGTCTCCAGCAAAGAAAAGGCACGGCGTTGCACAACTATAGTTGCTGCTCGATCGTGCGCGACTTGATGCATATCAACGCCAGCCGCTGGTGGTCTGCGGGCAGGCCGGTATAATCGGCGCCCTTCGCTCGAACACCTTTTACCGTGAGCCCCATGATCCTTCCCGAAATCCACGAATTCCTTGGCTGCCGCACCCCCGACGCCTGGGTTCAGGCTGCCCTGGCCGATCAGGAAACCCTGCTGATCGACCACAAGAACTGCGAGTTCAAGGCCGCCAGCACCGCCCTGAGCCTGATTGCCAAGTACCATTCCCACGTCGACCTGATCAACATGATGTCGCGGCTGGCCCGAGAAGAACTGGTGCACCATGAGCAGGTCATGCGCATCATGAAACGGCGCAAGATCGAACTGCGCCAGCTCCACGCCGGCCGTTACGCCTCCGGCTTGCGCAAGGTGGTGCGCAGCCACGAGCCGGTGAAACTGGTCGATACGCTAGTGGTCGGCGCGTTTATCGAAGCACGCAGTTGCGAGCGTTTCGAGGCCCTGGTGCCGCATCTGGACGAAGAACTCGGCAAGTTCTACTTTGGCCTGCTGAAAAGCGAGGCGCGGCATTTTCAAGGTTATCTGAAACTGGCCTATCAGTACGGCGATGCGAAGGACATTGCTCAGGTCATCGAAAAAGTCCGCGCCGCCGAGCAGGAGCTGATCGAGTCGCCGGATGAAGAATTCCGCTTCCACAGTGGTGTGCCTGCACAAGATTGTTAAAAACTCTTAAGAGTATGAAACATCACCGAAAACCGGCCCCAGCGGCCGGTTTTTGCTGCCTGAAACAAACGCCTGCGCCACGAAAGCCGCCATAATGCCGACCACTTCACACATGGGCGGCACACGGTCGTTATGGATAACCTGGGTTTTGGCAGACTCCTGCTGGTCGAAGACGATGAGCGTCTGGCGGCGTTGATCGCCCACTTTCTCGAACAACACGGCTACGAGGTGCGCACGGTGCATCGCGGCGACCTGGCCGTGGCTGCCTTTCTCGAATTCAAGCCGAACGTCGTGGTGCTCGACCTGATGTTGCCGGGGCAGAGCGGTTTGCACGTATGCCGCGAGATTCGCAGCGTGTCGGACACGCCGATTGTGATTCTGACCGCCAAGGAAGATGACCTTGACCATATTCTCGGTCTGGAGTCTGGCGCCGATGACTATGTGATCAAACCGATCAAGCCGCCGGTATTGCTGGCCCGGTTGCGGGCGCTGCAACGACGGCAGGTGCCGGACAGCAACGTGGTCAGTTTCATGGAGTTTGGCCAGTTGAGTGTCGACCGCAGTTGCCGGGAAGTACGGCTGGCGGGCGAGGTCGTCGAAATGACCACCATGGAGTTCGAACTGCTGTGGTTGCTGGCCAGCGCGGCCGGCAAAGTGCTGTCGCGGGATGACATCCTCAATCGCATGCGCGGGATTGCCTTCGACGGGCTCAACCGCAGTGTCGACGTGTACATCAGCAAATTGCGCAACAAGCTCAAAGACAATCCTCGCGAGCCAATGTGTATCAAGACCGTGTGGGGCAAGGGGTATCTGTTCAATCCGTTCGCCTGGGAGCTGTAGATGCTGCGGTTATTTCTCGGACTGTTTCTGGTGATGACGATCGGTCTGGTGTTGGCGTTGCAGACGGTCGAGCGCACCTTTGACGCTTTGCTCGATTATCAGATGCAGGACTATAACCGTGAAGCCGTACGCGGACAGGCATGGACGTTAGGCCAACAGTTGCGTGACCTCGACGGCCCGGCCCGGGAAAAACAGCTGGAAACGATCCGCCCGCATTACGGTTTGGGGCTGATGCTGGTCGACGCCTCTGAACTGGCCCTGAGTGACGAGGAAAAAGCCGAGCTGGCCAAAGGGCTGCTGGTGATCCGTGACAAGTACAACCAGTACATTTCCCCGATTGATGAGGGGCCGCAGTTACTCAGCATCCGCTTGCCGGCCGAACCGAGCCTGATGCCGTTCTACATCGCCGCTGCCTACCTGATGATCGCGGTGCTGATTGGCATCGTGCTGTTCTTCTGGGTGCGTCCGCACTGGCGCGATCTGGAGAAACTTCGCCTGGCCGCCGAGCGTTTCGGCGATAACGATCTATCGGTGCGCATCCAGTTGTCGAAGCGCTCGAACATCCGCGATCTGGCCGAACACTTCAACTTGATGGCGGCGCGTATTGAAGGGCTGATTGCCAATCAGCGGGAACTGACCAACGCCGTGTCCCACGAATTGCGCACGCCGATCGCGCGGCTGTCGTTTGAGCTTGATCAACTTAAACAGCAACCTGACGCCAGCCAGAACCGCGAGCTGATTGCCGACATGTACGCCGACCTCGGCGAACTGGAGGAAATGGTTTCCGAACTGCTGACCTATGCCAGCCTTGAGCGTGGCGCGACGGTGATCAAACGGGAAAACATCGAGGCCGCCAATTGGCTCGACAGTGTGGTCGGCAGCGTGGCGCTGGAGGCAGAAGCGGCGGGCGTGCAGTTGCTGATTGCTGATTGCCGGATCGACACGGTGCGCATCGAACCGCGCTTCATGGCGCGGGCGGTGATCAATCTGCTGCGCAACGCAATTCGCTATGCCGAGCAGCGGGTGGAGGTGACGCTGGAGCGCACCGGCGATTACTACGAAGTGCGCGTCAACGACGATGGGCCGGGCGTGCCGGTGGACGGGCGCGAGAAGATCTTTGAACCGTTTTCGCGACTGGACGCGAGTCGCGATCGGCGTACGGGCGGGTTTGGTTTGGGCCTGGCGTTGGTGCGCCGGGTTTCGCAGTCCCATGGCGGGCAAGTTGAGGTGGGTGATTCGCCTTGGGGTGGGGCGTCGTTCCGGATGACCTGGGCGCATCTGGATTAATACTGTGACCTGTACCGGCCCCTTCGCGAGCAAGCCCGCTCCCACAGGTTTCGGCGGCGCGCACAAATCCAATGTGGGAGCGAGCTTGCTCGCGAAGGGGTCAGTCCAATCAGCATTTTTGCTGCTGACCCACCGCTATCGCGAGCAGGCTCACTCCTACAGGGGGGCTGGAATTGCGAGGTCAGCGGGTCAAACCGAGGCGTTCATGCCACTGGGCGATGGATTCCTCGGGGTAGACGTCGAACTGTTGGTCTTTCGATTTGGCCTCCACTTCCACCCAGGTTGCTTTCGAGCCGAGCATCAAGTGCGTGCGTTCCGGCGGCACCGGCAACGGTGTGTCGATGGCCGAGGCGAACGGGTGAATCAGCTCCGGCCACTCGGGGCTGAACAGCCACAGGCCGCTGCCACACAATGAGCAGAAATGTCGCTCGGCGCTGCTGCGATGGGCACGTTTGGCGCCGTCGTCCTTCATCTTCGCGTGGTAGACGCTGATGTGTTTGCGCCCGTGCACCTTGAGGCTCGTCGCGTCGCCGCCGAGGTTGATCGCGTAACCACCGCCGCCCTGGGTCTTGCGGCAGATCGAGCAATAGCAGCGTTGATAAGGGTAGGGGTGGGCGCTGGTGAGGCTGAATGTGACCTCGCCACAATGGCAGGAGCCTTCGAGGTGCATGGTGTGCTCTCCCGTTTTTGAATGTGCGTTTGAGCCTAGAACATTCAGTGCGATGGCGGTCGGTGTGATTCGACGGGCGGGCGCAGCGTCTAGCCCCAGTGTCCCCGCAATCCCATGGGGCGAGACTTCGGAACCCGGCATGCAAGCGCTGTTGAACGAGATTCTTGAGGCTGTCCGCCCGTTGATCGGGCAGGGCAAAGTGGCTGACTACATTCCCGCCCTCGGCACCGTGCCGGCCAATCAGCTGGGCATCGCCGTGTACGGCAACGACGGTGAGATGTACTGCGCCGGTGACGCCGAGACGCCGTTTTCGGTGCAGAGTATTTCCAAGGTGTTCAGCCTGGTGCAGGCGATCGATCATTCCGGCGAAGCGATCTGGGACCGCCTCGGTCACGAGCCGTCCGGGCAGCCGTTCAACTCGCTGGTGCAGCTGGAGTTCGAGCGCGGTCGGCCGCGCAATCCCTTCATCAATGCCGGTGCGCTGGTGATCTGCGACATCAACCAGTCACGTTTCGCTGCACCGACCCTGTCGATGCGCGACTTCGTCCGGCGCTTGTCAGGCAATCCGCAGATCATGATCGACGGCAAGGTCGCCGACTCCGAATACCAGCACCGCGCGCGCAATGCGGCGATGGCGTATCTGATGCAGTCGTTCGGCAACTTTCACAACGACGTCGAAGCGGTGCTGCGCAGCTATTTCAGCCACTGCGCGTTGCGCATGAACTGCATTGATCTGGCGCGGGCGTTCTGCTTTCTGGCCAACGACGGTTTTTGCAAACACAGCGGCGACCAGATCCTCACGCGCCGGCAAACCCAGCAGGTCAACTCGATCATGGCCACCAGCGGACTGTATGACGAAGCGGGCAACTTCGCCTACCGGGTCGGCTTGCCGGGCAAGAGTGGCGTTGGCGGCGGGATTGTCGCGGTGGTGCCGGGGCAGTTCACGGTGTGCGTGTGGTCGCCGGAGTTGAATGCGGCGGGGAACTCGCTGGCAGGAATGGCGGCGCTGGAGATGCTTAGTTCGCGGATTGGCTGGTCAGTGTTCTGATCCGATTACACAAACACCACAAAACCCTGTGGGAGCGAGCCTGCTCGCGAAGGCGTCAGGTCAGCCAACATTGATGTATCAGATCCACCGCTTTCGCGAGCAAGCTCGCTCCCACAGGGTTAGCGGTTGCTTTGGAGGTTTGTGTTCCTATACATTTTCCGGCCGCTCCCTGCATGGTGAATCCGCTTCATGTCTCTCGCGCTCGAACGTCTAGTCGCTGGCACGCCGATCCCTTTCGCTGGTAACCGCGTCACCGTGGTCAGCCCCGAACTGGCGGCGCGCTTTCAGCCCGGTGACCATTTGCTGGTCGAGCAGGTCAGTGGCGAGTTGCTGTTGATTCCCGTAGCGGATCAGCAAGCGGCGTCCGTGGCGATCGAGCGTGCGGCAGCAGCATTCACGGCGTTATCGGCGGTGTCGGATGAGGCCATCAGCCAGTTTTTCGATCTGTTTGCGCAGCGTCTGGAAAGTCCGGAGTGCTGGGCGCACATTGAAACCGCCAACCTTGCCGACATCGAACGGGCCAAGGCACGTGGCCGTTCGACCACCCGACTGCTCGCCGATGAGCGCATGCGCGGTGACATGATCGCTGGCCTGCGCGCCTGGCGGGATGCCGCGGCCACGCGCGGCAAAGTCATCAGCAGCGTCGAGCACGACGGCTGGAAGGTCGAGCAAGTGGTCTCGCCGCTGGGCATCGTCGCGTTTGTCTTTGAAGGCCGGCCGAACGTGTTCGCCGACGCGGCGGGTGTCTTGCGCACCGGCAACACCGCCGTGCTGCGTATCGGCAGCGATGCCTTGGGCACCGCGCAGGCCATCGTCACTCACGCGTTGAACCCGGCGCTGGCCGATGCCGGCCTGCCCGCTGGTGCGGTGTCGTTGGTGGAAAGTGTCAATCATGCCGCCGGTTGGGCGATGTTCGCTGACCGACGTTTATCGCTGGCGGTGGCGCGCGGTTCGGGTCGTGCGGTCAGTCAGTTGGGCAGTATTGCCCAGCAGGCCGGCACCGCCGTCAGCCTGCACGGCACCGGGGGCGCGTGGTTGATCGCGGATCGTGCGGCGGATGCCAAACGTTTCGCCGCCGTGGTGCGCAACTCGCTGGACCGCAAAGTCTGCAACACCCTCAACGTGTGCCTGATCCAGCGTGAGCGCGCCGCGGAACTGGTGCCGTTGTTTCTTGATGCGCTGCAACAGGCCGGTACTGCGCGTGGCCAAGGCTGCAAATTGCACATCGTCGAAGGCAGCGAAGGCTGTTTGCCGAGTGAGTGGCAGAACGCGACCGTCGAGGTCTATCGCGCCGAGGGTTATCAGACCGAAGCACTCGCAGAACCCTTGGCAGAGTCCGAGTTGGGCCGCGAGTGGGAATGGGAAGAAACCCCGGAAGTCAGCCTGATGATCGTCGATGACCTGGATCAGGCGATTGCGCTGTTCAATCGCTACAGCCCGCAATTCACCGTGTCGTTGATCAGTGAGGATGCGCAGGTTCAGCAGCGTTTTTACAACGCGGTCAACGCGCCGTTCGTGGGAAACGGCATTACCCGTTGGGTTGACGGCCAGTACGCGCTGAACAAGCCGGAACTGGGCCTTTCGAACTGGGAGAGCGGGCGCTTGTTTGCACGCAGTGCGATTCTTTCCGGGGACGGCGTATTCACTGTTCGTAGCCGGATGACCCAGATCGATCTCACGGTAAAACGCTGATCCCGTGTAGGCGCTGCCGAAGGTTCGGGCCGCGTTCGGCAGCTCCTATAGAGAGGGCTTGAGTTTCAGGCGGCTGCAATGGCGTTTGCCTGAACCGCGCAAGTCGCCGGTTGCTCGGCCAATGGCACGAACGTGCGGCGGTCCGAGGACAGCGCATCGATCGAGCCGGTCTCGATGTCATACACCCAGCCATGCAGATTCAGCAGGCCTTTCTCCTGTGCCAGACGCACGCTCGGGTGAGTCTGGATATTCGCCAGTTGCGCGATCACGTTTTCGCGCACCATCGAACTCAATTTCGCCGCGTCGTTGGCATGCGGCCGCGCTTCGTTGACTACTTTCGCCGACTCGGCATGTTGCAGCCAGCCGCTGACGGCGGGCAGGTGATCCATGCATTTGCACTGGGCAATCGCGGTCATGGCGCCGCAGTCCGAATGCCCGCAGATGACAATGTCGGTCACACCAAGCACCGCCACTGCGTATTCCACCGTCGCCGAAACCCCGCCCGGATGCGGGCTGTAGGACGGCACGATATTGCCGGCATTGCGGATCACAAACAGCTCGCCGGGTTCTTGTTGGGTCAGCAGTTCCGGCACGACGCGGCTGTCGGAACAGGTGATGAACAACGTGCCGGGCTGTTGCGTGGTCGCCAGGTGTTTGAACAGTTCGGTGCGTTGCGGAAACGCTTCGTTCTGGAATTTCAGGAAGCCATCAATCAGGTTTTTCATGGTGTTGTCCTTTCAGTTCGAGCAACCGCTGCCGAATTCGCTGTATTGAAGAATGTGTTTGCCGCCGTGGCTGTCCAGATACGTCATCTCGACCGGCACCACGCCACACACATCGGCAACCGGAGTAATGCTCAGCACTTGGGCGATATCCAGTGGCATGCCATAGCGGTAGGCGACGGCCTCGTCAGCGGCAAATGCCTGGGCGCAAAAGCCGCCGAGTAGGGCCAGGGTCATTAGAATTTTTTGCATGGGGCAGCCTCCAGGCGCAGGTGGTGACGGGTAGCCATTTGGGATTGGGTTGGCCCGCACGAAGGGTGCGGGCCGGTGCGAATCAGAACGGACGCAGGGGCAGGAACTTGCCGTCGAGGGTGACCACAGCGCGGGAGCCGCCTTCCGGGTCTTCGACTTTTTTGATGTCGAGTTTGAAGTTGATCGCGCTGATGATGCCGTCGCCGAACTGCTCGTGAACCAGGGCTTTGAGGGTGGTGCCGTAGATCTGGATCATCTCGTGGAAGCGGTAGATGGTCGGGTCGGTCGGCACGCCACTGAGGCTGCCACGCAGGGGGATGATCTGCATCGCCGCGACGTCGTCAGCGCTCAGCTCCAGCTTGTCACCAACCACTTGGGCGGCGTTTTCCGGCAGCGGGTGCTGGCCAAGCAGCGCGGCGGTGACGTACGCCAGGCTCAGGCCGGTGTCGTCGGCCAGATCCTGCCATGACAGATCTTTGCGTGCCTTGGCGTCGAGAATGCGGGTGGTCAGGGCCAGGCTGGTGTCGTTGTAGGCGTGGGACTGTTGCATGGTGTCACTCCTTTCAGGGGTTGGCTTGCTGTGTGGGATTGATCTTCTGCTGATTGATCCATAGCGTCCAAGACCGATATACAATGCTTCGCATAAGTCCTGCCTATAGATGGTGTTCCCCATGCTGCTGCGACATTTGCGTTATCTGCTGGCCGTTGCCGATCACGGCGGCTTCACTCGCGCCGCCGAGGCACTGCATGTGTCGCAGCCGACTCTGTCGCAGCAGATTCGCCAACTGGAGGAAACCCTGGGGGTGAACCTGTTCGATCGCACTTCGCGCACGGTCAAGCCCACCGATGCCGGCGAGGCTTATATCGAATGCGCGCGACGGGTGTTGGTGGAGCTAGAGGCGGGCAAGCGCGCGTTGCATGACGTGAAGGATTTGTCTCGCGGGACGTTGCGCCTGGCGATGACGCCGACGTTCATGGCGTATCTGGTCGGGCCATTGGTGCGCGATTTTGCCGCGCGGTATCCGGGGATTCATTTGCAGATTTTCGAGCTGTCGATGGACGACATTGAGGTGGGTCTGGCGGATGACTCGCTGGATATTGCGATTGCGTTTACGCCAGTGCGCAATGCCGATATCGAGTGTATTCCGGCGTTTACTGAAACCTTGGGGATTATGGTCGGGCGGGAGCATCCGCTGTATGACAGCCACTCGGTACTGACGCCGGGGGATATTGCTTCGCTGGACTTTGCCTTGTTGGCGCCGGATTTCATTACGCGGTTATCGGTGGACGAATATTTCCGTCAGCACGGGATTACGCCGCAGGTGCGGATCGAGGTGAATTCGGTGAGTACGTTGCTGGAAGTGGTGCGTCATTCGCCGCTGGCGACGATGTTGCCGCAGGCGATTGCGACGGAGGATCGCGCGTTGCGCCGGTTGCGGGTTGAAGGTGACGCGCCGCAGCGTGGGGCGGCGTTGTTGCGGCGGCGCAATAATTATCACAGTGCGGCGGCGGTGGCGTTTGTGGAGTTGGTGTTGGACATGGGAAGCCCCTCACCCTCACCCTAACCCTCTCCCAGAGGGAGAGGGGACTGACCGAGGTGCTTGTGCGATTTACGCCGACCTGAGAAACCTGAGTCGAACTCAGGTTCTGAAAGCACCATAAATCGGCTCTCTCTTCCTAGGGAGAGGGAACTGACCGAGGTGTTTGTGCGATTTACGCCGACGTGAAATTTTTGAGCCGAACTGAAATTTTGAACGCCGCACAAATCGGCCCCCTCTCCCTCGGGAGAGGGCTGGGGTGAGGGGCTACAATTCCAGCCACGCCAAATCAATGCAAGCGAACAAAAAAAGGCCTGCTTCCTTTAAGGAAGCAGGCCTTTCAATTATTTAATGACTAACTCAGCAGAACCGATCAATCACCCGAACTTCATTCTTGTTCTGCATCGAATCCCACGCCTGTTTTAGCGTTTGCAGAACATTCCCGATGAAGTCCTTGTCGGCCGCAGCCTTCTTGCCAACATAACCGTGGCCGCGACGGTACATCTTCAAGCGGGCCAGCAGGTTCTGATGGTTGCGGTCGAACTCGTCTTCGTCAGCATGGGTCGCCAGGCAGTCGATATGTACCTGACCCGATTTGCTGATCCACAGAATATGGCTGTCGTGGCTGTCTTTCTGCGCAGCGAACATACGAGCCAGTTCTTCGATGGTAGGTTGATTGTTCAGATTCATGATATTGCCCCTTGACCAGTCTGGTGATCTTTCAAAGTTGATTCGCTAATACAGGTAGCCCATCGGTTAGTTGATCCCTGGCACCGAAACCAGGACGTCAGCGCTCGCCCGTGTGCAGTACGGGGTCGTGCATCTGTTGCATGTAGTCGTGTTGAATAACTGCTACGCAATAGCGTCACAACGAGGAGAAGCAGCGAAAACCGGGAGGCTCCTTGACGACATTTACCGTGTCGACCACAAGCGTCTTGAGAATTTTCGCTAGCGCTTCTCGTCCTTGTACTGGACGTTCAGGCCAGGTCAGCTTCTTCAATCTGCCTTGTGGGCAGCGTGTATCCGGAAAAAACAACTCGGCGGTCAGACGAGTTTGCTCAAGCGTGTTACCGATGTTCCCGATCGGGGAACGTCTTCATCATGCAAAAGCAAAACGACGCCGTCAACGGTTTTGTAGTGATTATTTTTGTTCACTACATATTGTCGGACAAAGCTGTTTTGGAATGAGAAAGAATCCGTTCAGGCAACGGAAAAAGGCGTGCGCAGCACGTAGAAGGTGCACGGATAACCGTCAACTTCGCGTTGCTGCAGGGTGAAGTGGCCGTCGCTCAATAACGGAATCAGCCTGGCCCAGAAGCGCTGTGCCGGCAGGTTGGCGTCGATGTGGAAAATCTGCCATTGACCCGGGATGTGGCTCAAGAGGGCAGAGACGACAAACTGCGCGACGCCTTGGCCACGGAAGCGTCGGGCGATGAAGAAATAGCCGATGTTGTGCTCGGCACCGGCGACATGTGTTTCGTCATCGACGGTCAGGAAACCGGCGAGTTCGCCATCGACACGAATCAGGAACGGGCGTGTCGCCGGGTGGCGCCAGTATTCGGTTTTCGGCTGGATCGAGAAGAAGCCGTGCCCGGCGAGCTTCAGCGGCAGCCACTCGCTGAAGTCATACATGTAGAACTGCATGAGGTTCTCGATGATGTCCAGCTCATCGCGCTGTGCGGGTTGCAGTTCGATATTGGCCATGCGCCGGGTTCCTGGAAGTGATGAGCCTGCAGAAACATTAGCGGTTTTTACTTGGCAGCCGGTTTCGCCGTGCGTTTTGTTGTGCCTGTGGTTTTGCTGCGGGTGGATTTGCGTTTCTTCTTCCAGGGGGCCGCGGCTTTGCCGGCCGGAGGCGGCCCGCTGATGGTCAGGCTGAGGCTGGAGCAGCGCGTCACCTGTTTGCTCATCCACGCTGCCTGTTTGGTGACGAATTCTTCCAGGCTCATTTCGCCGCTTTGCACCATGTCCAGCGCCTGCTCCCAGATCGCCGTGGTGCCGGGGTCGGCAATCGCACGCGGCACCGCGTCGATCAGGCTGAATGCGGCCGGGGTAGCGGCCAGGGCCTTGCCGTTTTTGACCAGATAGCCCCGATCAATCAAGCCCTGAATGATCGAGGCGCGGGTCGCTTCCGTGCCGATCCCGGTGGTGTCCTTGAGCTTCTGTTTGAGCAGCGGATCTTCCACCAGTCTGGCGACGTTTTTCATTGCCTTGATCAGATCGCCTTCGGTGTAGGGCTTGGGCGGTTGCGTCCACAGGTCCTTGAACTTGACGCCAGCCACTGCGCACTCAACGCCTTGCTCAAGTGTCGGCAAGGTTTGCGGTGCCGGTGCCTCGCGACCCTTGGCGGGTGCCAGTGCCTCGGGCAATGCGCGTTTCCAGCCCGGTTCGATGATTTGCTTGCCCACTGCACGCAGGTCTTCCCCGGCGCAGTCGAAGTCGGCCTGGGTGCGATCGTATTCGTGATTGGGCAGGAACTGCGCCAGATAGCGCGCACGGATCAGGGTGTAGACCGCGCGGTGCTTGCCATTCAGGCGTTCAAGGTTTTTCGCCGCAGCGGTGGGGATGATGCCGTGGTGCGCGCTGACCTTGGCGTCGTTCCATGCCCGGGATTTGCGTTGCGGCTCCAGAAATCCGTTGAGCGCTTCGAGGCCCGGATCAGCCTGACGCAACGCCGCGAGAATCCCCGGCGCCTCACTGTGCTGGCTCAACGGCAAAAAACCGCAATCACTGCGTGGATAGGTGATGACTTTGTAGGTTTCGTAGAGTGCCTGGGCGATGTCGAGGGTTTCCTGCGCGCCGAGGCCGAGCTTCTTCGAGCACACCTCCTGCAAGGTGCCGAGATCGAAGGGCAGGGGCGCCACTTCGCGCATACGCTCGGTTTTCAGCTTGACCACCCGGGCACTGGCCGCGCTGCTGATCGCAGCCGCCGCTTGCTGGGCCAACGCCTGATTCAGGCAGCGCTCCTGATCATCACAGACATCCGACGGCGCGCGCCATTGCGCGGTAAACGGGATGCCGTTGTGCAGCAGATCGACATCGATCGCCCAGAACGGCACCGGCACGAAATCGGCGATGCTGCGGTCGCGATCCACCACCAGGCGCAACGTCGGCGTCTGCACCCGGCCCACCGGCAACACGCCTTGATAACCCGATTGCCGCCCGAGCAGCGTGAACAGCCGGCTCATGTTCATGCCGATCAGCCAGTCCGCCCGCGAGCGGCCCAGCGCCGAGTGATACAGACTGAATGTCTCGGCGCCTGGTTTCAGTGCGGCCAAAGCCTTGCGGATCGAGGCTTCATCCAGTGCCGACAGCCACAACCGCCGGATCGGCCCGCGATAACGATAGTGTTCGACCAGTTCCCGGGCGATCATCTCGCCCTCACGGTCGGCGTCGGTGGCGATGATCAGCTCGCTGGCCTCGCCGAGCAGGCGCTTGACCACTTTGTACTGGCTGGCCGTGCGCGGCTTGACGGTCATTTTCCATTTGTCCGGAATGATCGGCAGATCGGCCAGCACCCAGCGCTTGTAGCGCGCGTCATAGGCATCCGGCGGGGCGGTTTCGAGCAAGTGGCCGATGCACCAGGTCACCGTGACGTCCGTTCCCAGCCAGCAACCGTCGCCACGCCGCCTGGCGCCGAGCACGGCGGCAATGTCTTTGGCCTGAGAAGGTTTTTCACAGAGGTACAGCCGCATGGCTTCCATCGCTGGTCGGTTTGGGAGGAGCGCACAGGATGGCTGGAGTTCGCGACGGGAGCAACTTTTATCTGTATGAATATACAGATAAAAACCGTTGCCGAACGTGACGTTGTTCAACGACCAGAAACCGATGCAAACCGTCTTACGCCGTTCGGCCGTATTTCCTGCTGGAACCGAAGCCATCAGCTATACCTGAACCGGTCTCTTCGCCGTCTCCAGGAGAAGCTCATGAAAAGCCCCGGTCCCGTGATCAACCTCGAACAACTGGCTGGCTGCCTGCTGGTGAAATTCCACGGCATCCAGGTCGCCGCGTCTTCTCACGCATTGATCCTCCGTGAGGCCAACTACCCGCCGGTCTATTACGTCCCCCGCGAAGACATCGACGAAAAGTATTTCGCCCGTACCGATCACACCAGTTATTGCCCGTACAAGGGCGATGCCAATTACTTCAGCCTGCAAGTGCCGGGGCATGAAGGGGCGAATGCGGTGTGGACTTACGAAAAACCGAAAATCTCGGTCGAGCAGATCAAAAACTACGTGGCGTTTTATCCGGATCAGGTGAAGTTCGAAGTGATCAACGCTGATGCCTGAGCAAAAAAAGCGGCGAGGGTAAAAGCCCTCGCCGATTGAGTTGTCTGGGTGAGTTTCAGTTCTTGTCGAGATCGATATTCTTCGTCTCACGCAAACAGATCATCCCCACCACCAGGCTCACCCCGGTAATCAACACCGGATACCACAGCCCGTAGAAGATATCCCCGGTGTACACCACCAGCGCAAACGACACCGTCGGCAGAAACCCGCCAAACCAGCCATTGCCGATGTGGTACGGCAGCGACATCGAGGTGTAGCGAATGCGCGTCGGGAACAGTTCGACCATCAGCGCCGCGAGCGGGCCGTAGCACATCGCCGAGATGATGATCAGTGCGACGATCAGGGCGACGATCATCGGTTTGTTGATCTGCTGCATATCGGCCTGTTGCGGGTAGCCGGCCAGGGTCACGGCACCGCGCAGGGCGGCTTCGTCGTAGCCGTCGATCTTCACGTCGCCGATGCTGACCTGCACGCCGCTGCCGGCCGGGGCGGCGGCGCTGGAGTAGGGCAGGCCTTGCTTGACCAGGAAGGTTTTGACCTTGTCGCACGGGCTGTCGAATTTAGCCTTGCCCACCGGGTCGAACTGGAAAGTGCAGGTCGCCGGGTCCGCCAGCACCGTGATCGGGGCCTGACGGCTGGCCTGATCGATCGCCGGGTTGGCGTAGTGGGCGAGGGATTTGAAGATCGGGAAGTACAGCGCCGTGGCCAGCAGCAGGCCCAGCATCAGCACCGGTTTACGGCCGACCTTGTCCGACAGCCAGCCGAAAAAGATGAAGAACGGCGCGCCGATGACCACGCTGATGATCAGCAAAGTATTGGCCACTGCCGGGTCCATTTTCAGGAACTGGGTGAGGAAGAACAGCACGTAGAACTGCGCCGCGTAGAAGGTCACCGCTTGCCCGGCGTTGATGCTGAACAGCGCGATCAGCACGACTTTGAGGTTTTCCCATTTGCCGAACGATTCGCGGATCGGCGCTTTCGAGGTTTTGCCTTCCTCCTTCATTTTCAGGTAGGCCGGCGACTCGTGCAGGCTCAGGCGAATCCAGGTGGAAATGCCCAGCAGTACGATCGACAGCAGAAACGGAATGCGCCAGCCCCAGACTTCAAACTGATCGCCGGTGAAGTAGCGGCAACCGAGCACCACCAGCAGCGACAGCAACAGGCCGAGGGTGGCGGTGGACTGAATCCAGCTGGTGTGGAAGCCGCGTTTGCCGATTGGCGCATGCTCGGCCACGTAGGTGGCTGCGCCGCCGTACTCACCGCCGAGCGCCAGGCCCTGCAGCATGCGCAGCACCACCAGAATGATCGGCGCGGCGATGCCGATGCTGGCGTAGGTCGGCAGCAGACCGACGCAGAAGGTCGCCACGCCCATCAGAATGATCGTCGCGAGAAAGGTGTATTTGCGCCCGATCATGTCCCCCAACCGACCGAATACCAGCGCCCCGAACGGCCGCACGATAAAGCCTGCGGCGAAGGCCATCAGCGCAAAGATGAACGCCGTGGTGTCGTTGACCCCGGCGAAAAACTGTTTGCTGATTACCGCCGCAAGGGCGCCGTAGAGGAAGAAGTCATACCACTCGAACACCGTTCCCAGTGATGAAGCGAAGATGACTTTGCGTGTGTCCGGACTGGTCTCCGCGCTGCGCACGGCGTCCAGCGGCTGAACGTGTTCTGACATATCGGTATCCCTCACAGTGATTGTTTTTGTTGTTCCACTGGTGTTGCGTGTCCGGGTGATGCGCGATGCCTTGAATCGGATGTAAATCCCTGTGGGAGCGAGCTTGCTCGCGAAGGCGTCCTGTCAGTCAACCTCTATGTTGAATGATCTACCGCTTTCGCGAGCAAGCTCGCTCCCACCGGTACGGTGTTTACAGCTTTGGAATTGAGGATGAGTTGTGCCGCTTTCTCGGCAATCATCAGCGTAGGCGAACAGGTGTTGCCCGAGGTGATGCGCGGCATGATCGAGGCGTCGGCGATGCGCAAACCAGGCACGCCATGGACGCGCAGCTGTGCGTCGACCACCGCATCGCCGTCATTGCCCATGCGACAGGTGCCGACCGGATGGAAAATCGTCGTGCCGATCTTCGCCGCCGCTTGCTGCAACTCTTCTTCACTTTGCAGGTTGGCGCCGGGCAGATACTCGACCGGTTTGAACGCTTGCAGGGCAGGCGCGCTGACGATGCGTCGGGTCAGACGAATCGCATCTGCCGCCACGCGCAGGTCTTCAGGATGACTGAGGTAGTTGGGTTGAATCAGCGGCGCCTCCTGCGGATCCGCCGAACGAATGTCGATGCGTCCACGACTCTGCGGACGCAAATCGCAAACTGAAGCGGTGAAGGCGGGGAAGCTGTGCAACGGCTCGCCAAAACGCTCCAGTGACAGTGGCTGCACGTGATATTCCAGATTCGCCGAAGTCTGCTCCGGCCCCGACCGCGCAAATGCGCCCAACTGACTCGGCGCCATCGACAATGGTCCGCTGCGGTTATACAGATAGCGCAGGCCCATGCCCATCTTGCCCCAAACGCTGCCTGCGATTTGATTGAGGGTGCGGGCGTTTTCCAATTTGTAGATCAGGCGCAGTTGCAGGTGATCCTGCAGGTTGCCGCCGACGCCCGGCAGCTCATGAATCACGCTGATGCCCAGGCGTTCGAGCAACGGCCGCGGACCGATCCCGGAGCGCTGCAAAATGCTTGGTGATCCGACGGCGCCTGCGCAAAGGACAATCTCCTTGCGTGCCTTGAACTGTTTGACCTGACCTTCGTGACGTGCACTGACTCTTGTTGCGCGACCGTCCTCCAGCAGCACGCGATCAACCTCAACCCCGGTCAGCACCGTCAAGTTCGTCCGGTCACGTACGGGTTTAAGAAAAGCCTTCGCCGCGTTCCAGCGCACGCCGGATTTCTGATTGACCTGAAAGTAGCCGCAACCCTCGTTGTCACCCTGATTGAAGTCATCGATGCTGGCGATGCCGCTCTGCTCGGCAGCACTGCGAAAGGCATCCAGAATCGGCCACGACAGGCGCTGTTGTTCGACCCGCCACTCACCCTTGGCGCCGTGAAATTCAGCCGCACCGGCAAAGTGGTTTTCGCTTTGTTTGAACAGTGGCAGCACGTCGTTCCAGGCCCAGCCCGGATTGCCCTCGGCGGCCCAGCCGTCGTAATCGTTGGCTTGGCCGCGCATGTAGATCATGCCGTTGATGGAGGAGCAACCGCCCAACACTTTGCCGCGCGGATAACTCAGGGCGCGGCCGTTGAGGCCCGGTTGTTGTTCGGTCTTGAAGCACCAGTCGGTGCGCGGGTTACCGATGCAGAACAGGTAACCGACAGGAATGTGAATCCACGCATAGTTGTCGCGCCCGCCGGCTTCGACCAACAGCACGCGCTGCTGCGCATCAGCCGACAGTCGATTGGCCAGCAAGCACCCGGCAGGGCCGGCGCCGACCACGATGTAGTCGTATTCATCGAGGGAAGTCTGCATTCCCTGACCTCGCTTTTTGTTTTTATTGTCGGACACTCTAGTTGTTAGCTTTCGTCAAAAGAATGTTAGTTTTTGCGCAGCCGCTGTGCGTTTTCAAACAGCCTGCATTGACCATAGCCGACAAGGACACGCCATGTTCGACTGGAACGACCTGCGGTTTTTTCTCGAATTGCAACGCAGCGGCCGCCTGCTCACCGCCGCCCGCCGGCTCAACACCACCCACGCCACCGTCGCCCGCCATATCGAAGCCATCGAAAAAAGCCTCGGCACCGCGCTGTTCGTCCAGCACGCCCAAGGCTACGAAATGACCCCGGCGGGGGAGGCGCTGCTTAAACACGCTGAAGCGATGGAAAATGTTGCGTTGCTGGCACAGGAAGAAATCACCCAATCCACTGCGCCACTGGGCAAGATTCGCGTCGGTGTCACCGAAGGTCTGGGCATCAAGTTTCTCGCCAGCCGCATGATCGGCTTGTTCGAACGCTATCCGGGATTGGAAGTGGAACTGGTCGCCGTGCCGCGCTTTGTCAGCATCCTCAACCGTGAAGCGGAAATCAGCATTCATCTGGAGCGCCCGGCGGCGGACATGCTCGTCACGCGCAAACTCACGGACTATCGCTTGGCGCTCTATGCCAGCCAACGCTATCTCGATAAAGCCCCGCCCCTGCACAGTCGCGAAGACCTCGGGCGGCATGCGTGGATCGGTTATGTCGATGATTTGCTGTTCAGCCAGGAGCTGATGTTTCTCAACAGCTTCTGCCGCAGCCCTCGGGTTGTGTTTCACAGCACCAGCGTCATCGCCCAGCAGGAGGCGGCGCGGTCGGGATTGGGCATTGCGGTGTTGCCGTGCTACATGGCCGAGTCTGACCCCGATCTGGTGCCCTTACTGCCGGATGAAAGCATCGAGCGCAGCTATTGGATCAGTACGCGGCGCGAGTTGCACAAATCCGTGCGGCTGCGGGTGGTCTGGGATTATGTGGTGGGGTTGTGTGAGGCGGAGCAGGGGTTGCTGCTGGGCAGGTCGCAGGCCGGCAGCTGTTAATCCTCTTTGGCTGTGCTGGTGTTGGCGCCGCTTTTGCTTGAATAGCGCCAAAGCCTTTGGTAATGGAGAGCAGCAATGAGGGAATGGCTTACCGTTCGCGACATCAATACGGACACCTTGAAGGCCATCAGTGACGGCGTCTTACGGCATGGCCGAGCCTTGTCTGAGGCGCGCGGCGGACAAGCTGAAGCCATCGCCTGTGCGCTCATGGAGGAGGGAACACTGATCGGCGGCGCTACCGGCAGAACCGAATTCAGGCGCCTGTTTGTCAATTACCTGTGGATCGACGCGCAATGGCGCGGAACCGGGCTGGGTGCTCAGGCGTTGCACAAGCTTGAGGCGCTGGCCGTTGAAAGGGCGTGCGTGGATGCCTTGATCGAAACGCTGGATGACGACGTCGCCCGTTGGTACATCCGCTGCGGCTACAGATTGATCGCGCACGTGTCTGAGTACTGCGGCCCGTGGAGTCGTCATACGCTGTTGAAAGCAATGGTGACGACAGCTGCGCCCACAGAGCTCTTTGGCCAAGGGCATTTGCCGGGTTGATTTATATATGGATATCCGTATATTCGAATTTCCATATATGCAGGCCAATCCCATGATCACCCCCACCGAAGTCTTCAAGAGCCTCGCCGACGAAACCCGCGTCCGCGCCATGCTGCTCATCGTCAATCAAGGTGAACTCTGCGTCTGCGAGTTGATGTGCGCACTCGGCGACAGCCAGCCGAAAATCAGCCGCCACCTCGCGCAACTGCGCAGCAATGGATTGCTGCTTGATCGCCGTCAAGGCCAGTGGGTCTATTACCGTCTCAACCCGGAACTGCCGGCGTGGGTGCGCGAAATCCTGCAAGTAACGTCAAAGGCCAACGCCGATTGGCTCAAGGACAACGCCGCGCGCCTGCAGAACATGGACGGTCGTCCGGTTCGCGAAACCGCCTGCTGCTGAGGAAGCAAGAAAACCATGCGAATTCTGTTTATGTGCACGGCCAACAGCTGCCGCAGCATCCTCTCTGAAGCCATGTTCAACCACCTGGCGCGCCCCGGATTCGAGGCCGTGAGTTCCGGAAGTTTCCCCAAGGGCCAAGTGTTGCCGCGCAGCCTGTCGACGCTGCAACAGGCCGGCATTGCCATCGATGGCTTATCCAGCAAAGGCAATGACGCGTTCGAAGACAATCCGCCAGACATTGTCATCACCGTCTGCGACAAGGCCGCCGGTGAGAGCTGCCCGGTGTACTTCGGCCCCGCGCTCAAAGCCCATTGGGGCCTGGCAGATCCCTCGGATGTGCTCGGCGACGATGCCGCCGTGGCCGCGGCGTTTGCTGCCACGCTGGCGATCATCGAGCGGCGCTGCGCGACCTTCCTCGGCCTGCCATTTAAAGCACTCAGCCGCGCTGAACTTCAGCGTGAGCTGGATCGTATCGGCTCTCTCTGAGTCGGAGGACATATGTCAGAACACCTGCCCTACCTTGATCATTCGCTGTTCGAAGGCTTACGGGCCTCTCCTTCGGGCGAGCTCAAACCGCGCATCCTGTTGCTCTACGGCTCGACCCGCGAACGTTCCTTCAGCCGTTTGCTGGTAGAGGAGGCCGCGCGCCTGCTCGAACACTTCGGTGCCGAAACACGCATCTTCAACCCGTCCGGTCTGCCACTGCCCGACGACGTTCCGGTCGACCATCCCAAGGTGCAGGAACTGCGCGAACTGGTGCTGTGGTCGGAAGGCCAGGTCTGGTGTTCGCCAGAACGGCACGGCGCCATGTCCGCCGTGTTCAAGGCACAGATCGACTGGATCCCGCTTGAACTCGGTGCCGTGCGCCCGACTCAGGGCAAAACCTTGGCGGTGATGCAAGTCTGTGGCGGTTCGCAGTCGTTCAACGTGGTCAACCAGTTGCGCGTGTTGGGGCGCTGGATGCGCATGTTCACCATCCCCAACCAATCCTCGGTGCCGAAGGCCTACATGGAATTCGACGACGCCGGGCGGATGAAGGCGTCGCCGTTTTATGATCGCGTGGTGGATGTGATGGAGGAGTTGGTGAAGTTCACCGTACTGCTGCGCGATCAACAGGCGCATCTGGTCGATCGGTATTCCGAGCGCAAGGAAAGTGCCGAGCAACTGATGGCGCGGGTGAATCAGCGTTCGATTTGAGGTCGTTTTCTCAGCAGGGACGGCCGTAGCAGGCTCGGTACGGCGGCTCGCGGCTGCTGCGGAGCGCGGTTGCCCGTCGGGAATCGACAACGTCGCTCGCAGGCAAACGCCAATCCTCTTCAACCACAATCCCTGTGCGAGTCTGCTCGCGAAAGCGGTGTGTCAGCCTATGATGATGTCGGCTGACACGGCCCCTTCGCGAGCAGGCTCGCTCCCACAGTTTTTTGTGGTGTGTTCGAGTAACCGACACTTCAGGTTTTGCGCCTGCCTGCCGATGAAATCTGCACGATTTCAACGGATGCCATTCATGAACAAGGTTGTTGCTGTACTGGCGCTTACTGCCCTCGTTGCAGGCTGCAAGAGCAGTCCACCCAATCCTCAGGACGAAAGCCTCACCGGCACCCGCTGCATGGTGTTTTCGAGTGTGAAAGACCTTTCCAGCGAACACCTCGACTATGTTCGCGAAGCCAGCAGCAACGGCAACCCCAAGTGCAAGATCGCGCTTGGCGTGTTGTATGAGTTTGGTCGTGGCGGCTTATCACCGGATGTGCGCAAGGCCCGGGCCCTGTATGAGTCTGTCGCTGTCGTGGATGGCGCTGGGTATGAGCAATTGGCGCGCATGGCCGATGAGGGCAGCGGTCAGGCGCCCGATGCTGTCGAAGCGCGACGACTTTATCAATTGGCGCTCGCGCATCGTCAGAGCGCGTACAGCGAGTTCGCGCTGGCACGGTTGATGGAAGCAGGGCGAGGTGGCCCACAGGATCTGTCCGGGGCGCTGATGCATTACCTCAATGCCACTCAGCGCATCGGTGACGAGGCATGGGTCGGCGTACAGCGGGTCCGCGCCCAGGTGTTGACGCTGACCACCGAGCAGACACAGCGCTACAACGAAAAATGGTACGACGGCGTCGGCAACAGCCTCGCATCAGCGATACACGATACCGAGTTGCTGCTGAACAGACAGATCAAACCCGGCTCCGCGAGCAAGCCCGTCACGCTGGAGGCGAAAGGCAAACCGGGTTCGCTGGTGCCGCACATCACCTTGGTCGAAAGCTCCGGCAACAACGACGTCGACCAAGCGGTGGTCAAGGCCCTCAGCGAGTACCGTTACCCGGCGCAGCCGATTTTGAAGGCTGGGCAGGAGTCCTGGTCATCAGAGTTTCCGGTTAAAGTCGGAGTGAACTGAGCTGGCCGGGTCACTTGCCGGAATAGTCTCTCGCGTCCACTCTATGACCTGCCGACAAGGAGCGTCCGCCGACCCTCCGTCGTGACCACAGGGAGCTTGCAGCATGAGCGAAGACAACAAGGTAAAAGGCCCGGCGTCATACTTCCCCTCCATCGAAAAAAAATACGGCCAGCCCATCGATCACTGGCTGAACCTGCTCGCCGGCATCACCGACAAGAAGCACATGGAACTGGTGGCGTGGCTCAAGGAGGAACACGGCATGGGCCACGGTCATGCCAACGCCTTGGTTGCGCATCATCTGGCGGGTAAACAGTGAGGGCAGGGCAGCGATGAATTTCACCCACCGGCCAGTGACGGCCGACGACGTCAACACCCTCTGCAGCTTTCCCCAAGGCGAACAAGAACTGTTCTTCATGTTCCCGAAAGCGAACTTCCCGCTGACGGAAGAGCAGATGCACAGCGCGATCAGCCAGCGCTTCGACTCCACGGCTTTTCTGGCCAACGGCGAGTTCGTTGGCTTCGCCAATTTCTACCGCGCCGAGCACGATGGCATCTGCTGCATCGGCAACGTCATCGTCGCGCCCTACGCCCGAGGCCAGGGTGTGGCGCGGTACATTGTCGAGACCATGACCGCGCTGGGTTTCGAAAAATACCAGGCCAAGGAAGTGCAACTGTCTTGCTTCAATGAAAACACCGCAGGCCTGCTGCTTTACCCGAAACTTGGCTTCGTCCCGTTCTCCATCGAAGAACGCCCGGCGCCGGGTGGCAAACGTTCAGCGCTGATCAACATGACGCGCATCAGAGACGCAGCGAATGCCATTCATCTTCCATAAGATGCACGCCAACGGCGATGACTTCGTCGTGATTGACGCACGCAACATCAGCAACCCCGTCACCGGCCAACTCGCCCGGCGCCTGGGCGATCGCCATCGCGGCATCGGTTTCAACCAACTCGCCGTGGTCCTCGATTGCGCAGACGCCGATGCGCGCGTGGAATTCTGGAACGCCGACGGCTCAGCGCTCGACGTGTGCGGCAGCGCCACCCGTGGCGTGGCGGACAGGTTGATGCGCGAAGCCGGCCGGACATCCATCACCCTGCGCACAAACCGTGGCTTGCTCACCTGCGAACGCACGCCCAGCGGATTGATCGCGGTCGACATGGGCGAACCGTTGCTCGACTGGCAAGACATCCCCTTGGCGCAAGAGCACGACACGCTTTTTCTACCGCTCGCCGGCGCTCCAACCGCCTGCAACATGGGCAATCCGCACTGCACCTATTTCGTCGATGACCTCAGCTCCATCGATATCGCTGCCCTCGGCCTGAGCCTAGAAACCCACCCATTGTTTCCACACAAAACCAACGTCCACTTCGTGCAGATCATCGACCGCCAACACATCCGCCTGCGCATCTGGGAGCGCAACGGTGCCATCCCGCTCGGCTCCGGCTCATGCTCATGTGGTGCGGCCGTCAACGGCATCCGCCGAGGCCTGCTCGACCACACCGTCAACGTCGAATGCGACGGCGGCCCCGTCACCGTCCACTGGAATGGCTCAGGCTCCGTAACCCTGAGCGGCCCGGTAGAACCCACTTTCTCCGGCACCCTCCCAGACACCCAACTCGACCTCAAGTGACCACAACCCTCTGTAGGAGTGAGCCTGCTCGCGATAACGCCAGCCCAGCCACCGCAAATCCCAACCCAACCACAAACCCCTGTGGGAGCTAGCCTGCTAGCGAAGACGCCAGCCCAGTCACCGCAAATCCCAAACCCACCACAAATCCCCTGTGGGAGCGAGCTTGCTCGCGAAGACGCCCACCCAGTCACCCCATCAACCACTGACCGAAATAAACAGTAAAACCACCACTGTTTAAACCAAGCCTCAAGTAACCACCGAAACCCTACAACGCCTTGCGCCGTTACCTACGACTAAGCCAGAATCCGCCGGCTTGTGCGTCTAGGTCGCGGGTTCTATCGTCTGTCGGTCGCTGAAAAACAGTGATCGGGTTTGGTAGCCCGCCATAACTAGTCGCATCGCGAACCGTTCGCAGACCTCATCAGGTCTCTGCTCAATGGTGGCCATGCGCAGGACACCTTCGGGTGTGCCGGGTCCTAGTTACCGGTCTACCAACCCGCGTATGGCCGCCACCTTCGTTTGGTAGCGAATGTGAAGGCTCCTTTTTATTAACTAGGAGTTTCACCATGATCAAACCAACACCCAACCCACCCGAAACCGACCCCACATCCCCCTACGAATCCCCCGATTCCAAGCGATTCCACGAAGCCGCCGAACGCGCCCTCGACCACTACCTCAAACCCGCCAGCCAAATCATGGCCAGCACCCAACAACCCGAACGCATGTACCTCGCCAACCCGAAGTACAACAGTGAATCCCTGCTCGCCAACGCCAGCGAAACCCTTGGCTCCGCCAGCGAAATGCTCCTCAACTTCGCCGCCATGCTCGACACCCCCCACCGCAAAACCGCACTGGGCATCGCCCAAGTCGTGATGCTCGGCGAAATCGCCGTCAACCAAGCGCTGGATAACGTCGAAATCGCCAGCTAATCCCCACCACGACGAGGGGAAACCCTCGTCGAACCCCGCTGTCACACCCCGGCTGGCACACGGCCACGGCTTGCGCCCCAAAGTCTCGGCTGTCACCCTTCGGGCCGTTCTCAAGGATCAGAACCAGGAATCACGGATGAGTGGCTACGTACCCAACCCCCCGAAAAATTATCGTTACGAAGAAGCCAAACCCGTCGATATTCACGCCCAGCGTTGGGCGGAATATGAGAAACACGGGAAAGAACCCGCGCGCGAACCTGAAAAAATCGGTATTGCGTTGAGGATTGGAGTTTTCTTTGATGGCACTGGGAATAATGCGAACAACACGGCGGCGGGATTGCTGTGTGGGGCGCAGCATCCGATTGCGCCGGCAGATATTCCTGCTAGCTGTCAGCCTTACATGAGCGATCCGGATAGCAGTTACGGCAACGATGTCAGCAATGTGAAAAGGCTGAGCGACTTGTATGACGCCGTACCTGACGCAGTAGGAGAGGGGCCGCTGAAGCGAACCTCCCGCGTCGTCTATATCGAGGGTATTGGCACCCGCTCCGGAGAAGAAGACAGTAAGTTCGGCTCTGGCACCGGACGCGGTGAAACAGGTGTTGCTGGTCGAGTCGAGTCCTCATTTCCAGTCATTCAACAAGCTATCAGCCGAGTCTTGATCGATAACCCCGGCAGTGAAATTGCTTCCTTGACGTTCGATACGTTTGGCTTCAGTCGTGGCGCCGCCGCAGCTCGACATTTTGCCAATGAGATCGTCCGCACCAGTCGTGGCCCGCTTGGCACTGTGCTGAGAAACCTGCCCAGAGCCTTTAGCCCTAAATTTAACGATCAGTATAAAAGCGACATCAACATGGGATTTATCGGCTTGTTCGATACCGTCCCATCGATTGCGGGTTGGTCGAATCTTGGCAACATCAAAAGCGCTGTAGCAACCGGAGTCAAACTCTATCTCGATCGTCGTTTTTTTACCGATGTCGTCCAGTTGTCTGCCCGTGATGAATGCCGCGCCAACTTCGCACTCAGTCGCGTCAAAGCGGATCACTTAGAGATAACCTTGCCGGGTGTGCATTCGGATATCGGCGGAGGTTACCTGGAAGAGGCACAGGAATGTGTGCTTGTAAGTCCCATGCAAACACTGATCGTGCCTTTGAATACTGATGTCACGACTACCTCGATTTACCGTGATGCCGTCAATGCCAAGACCCAGTGGTTAGCCAAAGGTTGGCCTACTGAAATGCTTGAAATCGTAACGCCCGACGCATTGCTGATGCCGAACAGCCCGCAAGATCGACTCAGTCCCAATGTAAAGCGTGTATACGCCGCTCTGCAGCTAAAACGCCCGGTGAGTGGCATGTTGTCCAGGGTCTACCTGCGAGTGATGCACCGTTTGGCAAAAGAAAAGGGCGCTCGATTCAGCGACATTCCAGATACGCCTGATCTGGCCATTCCTGAAGAGCTGCAACCCCTGTGCGATAGGTTTTTGGCGGGGGACTACAGCGTCACACCGCAAGAAGATGAATTGTTGAAATTGAAGTACATTCACACCTCCGCCAATTGGAACCATCCGCTTGGCCGAAAAGATGGTAGCGGGATCAACGCGGTGTACATCAACGCCCCCACGGAAGACTCAATCCGCGTGCAACATCCTCATGTACCTGACTGGACGCTTTGGTAATGAAAGTTCTTGTGACCCTGATGTGCGCGCTATTCATGACTGCCTGCCAATCTGCTGATCCGCTATCGGCGAAGAACGACCCCAAATCCGAATCTTGGGAGCTTGCGTTCACCGAGCCCTATTACATGAAGGTGTGGGTTGAGGACAGCGCGGTTGAAGACATCAATGGTAAGTTGTTCAAGCGCACAGGGTCAGGGACCGCCGCAGGCGGGGAGCCTGAGGACGGAAAAGAATCCGCTCGGGGCTGGCACGCAGTAGGTGGTGCAGCAAAAGCCGTGATTGGCGCTGATCTTCCAAAGCGCATTTACGTGCGTTGGCAATCAATTGTCGAGCCACAGACATATCAGGTTTGGGTTGATGTGCCCGAAGAGGCGAGGAACCTGATGTTGAAGTCGGTTAATCAGCGGTGTCCGGAAGCTCCGGAACAGCAGGCTAGCTACAGCGCGTCTATCTATTTGGGTCTGGCTCCTAGAGGCGTTGTGCAGGTTTTTGTCAGAGACTCTTGCCACCGTCCTGTCAAGGTGGCCAGAGCTCAGGCGGAGATCGATCCGCTGGGGCCCAGTCAGGGGAAGAATCAAGGGCGCTACGCATATCCCATCAGCGAAAAGTCCAAACGTTACATCGAAAAGTACGGCATTCCGTACGGGAGTTGGTAACCCGTCTACCAATGAAGCAAATCATATTAATGTTGAGTGTTTTACTGGTAGCTGGATGCCAAGCTACAGACCCACTTTCAGCCGAGAACGATCCGAGATCCGATTGGTGGGGACTAGCCTTCACTGAACCGGCTTACATGAAGGTTTGGGTAGAAGACAGCACAGTTCTGGACATCAAAAACAGGACGTTTTTCAAGGCAGGCGGGAGAACCGCTGCCGGAGGTGAACCAGAAGATGGCACAGAGTCTGCGCGAGGTTGGGGTACTGTCAGTGGTTCCGTTATTCCGGTAACCGGTGCCGATCTTCCCAAACTCATCTTTGTTCGTTGGCAGTCAATATCAGAACAGAAGACCTACAAGGGTTTCATCGAAATCCCAGAATCAGCCAGGCAGTTGATGTTGGAGTCAACGCACCAACGTTGCCTGGAAACTCCTGAAAGAGCTGCACGATATATGGCCTCTCTGTACGTGGGCCTAGCCCCGGGTGGTGTATTACAAGCGTGGGTCAGAGACCCATGCCACCGCCCCGTCAAAGTAGCTGATGCCCACGGTGAAGTTGAACCGCTAGGCCCGGAGCAGGGGAAGCACGGTGGGCGCTATGCCTACCCGGTGAGTGAACAGGCCAAGAGGTATATCGACAAGTACGGCATTCCGTATGGGAGTTGGTAACCCGTCCGCCAATGAAGCAACTCATTACGATGCTTTGCATCTTGCTGGTCACGGGATGCCAGATTGCTGAACCACTATCAGCCAAAAACGACCCGAAATCCGAATGGTGGGAACTGGCTTTTACGGAGCCGGATTACATGAAAGTCTGGGTAGAGAACAGTTCTGTTCAAGACATTCACGGCAGGATTTTCTACAAAACCGGCGGCGGCACCGCAGCGGGGGGAGAGCCTGAAGATGGCACGGAGTCCGCCCGAGGTTAGACAGGTGGGGTAGGCGGCAGCGGAAGGAGAGTGGTGGGTGCAGATTTACCTGTTCGCATCTGGGTCCGTTGGCAATCGATTGTCGAACAGAAAACGTGGCAGGCATGGGTAGAAATCCCAGAGGAAGCCAGGCAGTTGATGGTGGCGTCCGTCAATCAACGTTGCCCGCAGACGCCTGATCAGGAAGCGAGATTTATGGCGTCGGTTTATTTAGGGTTGGCCCCCGGTGGCGTTGTGCAGGTTTGGGTAAGAGACTCTTGCCACCACCCGGTCAAAGTCGCTCGAGCGCAGGCTGAAATTGAGCCGCTGGGGCCGTGCCAAGGTAAGAACGAAGGGCGTTACGCTTATCCGGTGAGTGAAAAGGCAAAGCGGTATATCGACAAATATGGCGTTCCGTACGGAAGTTGGTAGTCGTGACACTTAACTGAATGGATCTTTTGTAATGAAAGCAACGATTGCGCTGCTGGGTGCTTTATTGTTGTCTGGCTGCCAGATCGCAGGCACAGAAACCGACGAAAATGACCCTAAATATCCACGGTGGGAGTTAGTGTTCGTTGAGCCGAATTACATGAAGGTCTGGGTAGAGGGCAGCTCCGTCCAAGACATCAATAACAGAATTTAATTTCGCGCTGGCAAGAGCACTGCTCTGAGCGGAGCGGCCGATATCAGTGGAGAATCTACCCGTGGTTAGGTGACAGTACCGCTCTCCGGGAGACCTGTGGCGCGCACCGATCTTCCAAAAAAGATTTTTGAGGGCTAAGGGATACGTCGAAAAGCACGATATTTCTTAAGGAAGTTGGTAGAAGATACTTCTACTAGCTGTCTTCCAATGCCGCTGTTTTGAGTAATCATCTTTGACTGTTGTCGCGTCAATTCTGGGTATGATGTAGGGCCGCTTTCGGCCGTGGCTGTGTAAAAACGTTTTTCAGCGCGGCATGTACGCAACATCAGACTGGAAATCGCGCTTCTAAGCAAATCCACATCTGCTGATGTGTCGAAAAATTTCAGATTTAACGCAGATGTGCACGCTTTAATAGTGGCAATGCATTTTTACACACTCTGGGCCGGAAGCGGACGTTCAAAGGTGTCTACGTAAACTGGGGCGATTCACTTTAAGAAGTCAATGCCGACTCATTCGAGTATTCGCCTAACCGTACGTGCATCGGGTACGATTTTGAAGGATTGGAATGCTAACCTGGACTTGTATACAGCGACGCTGGGAAAATGCTGTTTAACCTTCTGTCTTACTGATTCGAGAGGCTCCTCGCATAGGGGGCCGAGAATGACCTCCGCCAGTTGAATATCGCCACTGATCGGCCAGAAATGAAGTGGGCCATCGGTGGAAGCATCATTTATGCTCACGAATCGACGATACTCTTCCTCATACCGCCATCCTCCGGACTTGGTGCACAGCAACTGTTGTTGCAGTTCCTCACTTAAGTTGTCTGGGGTTAGCGTCGGGCCCAGTGCGGCGAGGATTCGATCGTCCTGATAGTTGACCTGCTGAACCGTGCTACGACTAACGTCAAAACCCAAACAAATTCCAGTGTGCTTCTCGGCATAATGGCTCCACATCATCGGTTCTGACCAGTCTCCGGCGAAGCACAACAAGCCCATCAACGAATGGCTCTTATTTTTCCAGTTCCTTACGACCCGACGCGTCTTATGTTCTTTGAAGTTCGCCGCAAGTAGTTCGAATGGGTCATTCAGGTCAGCAAAGCGAGAGACCTTGATGCGCTGATTCTCTATGTTGCTAAGGCCGTGTTTGACGCTGGTGAGGTTATAAAGGCGAATCGTCGAAGGATTAGTTGGTGGACTACAGGCTATAGCGCTGCCCATATCTGATTTGTAGCCAGCTGCGATCCATTTGCTTCTTAGTATTTCATGGGTGGGCATGCTTATTTCCTTTTTTAGCATCTTGGTAAAAGTGTATTTCTGGGCTGCACTTAGCTGAACTGTAGGTTCCCCCGGTGTCGCTGTGCAGATATGGAACGGACAGTGGCCGGGGAGATTTTCTTTCCTTCGAGGATTGTCATGCCAGCTGCCTTGCGGACGGTTTGGCCGTCCAGCCTGCATGAAGCTTAGTATTTTGAGGGGAAGGGGAAGCTATTACTCGCTTCCCCTTGCTAATACGGGTTTAGTATGTACCACATGCTGCAGGGGTGACGTGGATCATCTCCTGAGAATTTTTGCTGTACCCTTGATCCAGGCGGATAAGTCGGCGTACTCATTTGCTGATCTATTAATCCAGAGCTGCTTTCTCGTGGAGTTTTTTACCAAGGCAAGATCGGCATATGGGTATAACCCTAGGTACTCTTCACCCTTAAATTCAGTTTGAGCATGCTGGGTGACTGGAAGAATGCCCACTGAGCCTCTCAACGCATCGAAATAACCAAGCTCCCAAGGCATCCAGCGAGATTTAGTCGAGTGACGGCTGTAAACGTATAAAAGCGATTTTGAAGACTTCATGCGCATTCGCAGAATTTCAGCAGTCTGAGGCGTAACCTGATCCGGGGAAAGCTGAGGGTCATCGACTTTATCTATGTAGACCGTAAGGTTTGCGTCTTCCAAATATCCCTTTAAACCATAAATTATTTCAAGGGGCTCATTGGATGAGTGGCTTAGGAAAACGTCATACATCTGCGTGCTTGCGGTAGACTTGAATATATTGCTCTGCCGGCTGACTGTGAGTGAACGTGCAATTACTTCTGCTTCCGTGAGTAATGACATATTGCTCCCTACTATTTTAGTGCATCAGTCCGAAATGGGCTTATAAGTTCATCAGGCCCCGTATCACCAGCACTATTGCTTGGTCTATGTGAGGTGTATTGGCAAGAGCCGTATTTTCTTCTGCAGTAAGCCCATTTCTCAGATCTTTGAGTTGGTATTGTCTGAATTTCCCGGAGTGCGACCAGATTGGGGTTGATGTGTTGAATTTGTTGTGAACCCCCATTAGATCTAGGATTTCTCTGGTACACCCGCCAAATCCGCCTAGCAAGTAAACAGGTTTATGGCTTTGAAGAGAGAGAAGTACTTCCTCAGCTATACCTGGCATGCTGCCAATAAATTTTGATGTTTTACCTCCAAGGACTATCCGGGCTGTTGACTCAGCGGTAATTGTGCTTCGCATTGCCGTTAGCCCTGCGCACCAATCAAACGTCGCGTCGGGTAGTAGAAGGGTAGCCTCCTCAATCGATAATGCATTGCCTTTCTCGTCAATTACTCTGAGCTCGGCAGTTCCTTCCATTTCGCTGCTCAAGGTAAGCAGGTCATTGATATTGGAATGTACGAAGACAGGCCAGGCAAGGAAGTTTATGACACTTGCTAAATTTTTTTCGTCATAAGAGTCTTTTCGATATCTAGAAACGAGTTCGTACAATATTCTGGTAAAACCATGGGCTCGTAGATCACCTCCATAGGTCACTGTTGCCCCCAAAGCGAGCATATGGCGCGCTATTTCACACATCGCATCCACTAGATGCGCATGGCTTAAGCCTAAGGCAGCCATGTTTTCGCTTTCCGATATCGATATTGAGATTTTTGAGCCGTCGAAAACTTCTTTGTAACTCATCTGGTTGCCCCCGCTTTCCATTCGGCAAGGCTTCTGAGCTGCACATTCGGCGAAACCCTGTTAATGAGTCTTTCCTCCTCAGTACTCAATGGAGGATCTGGGTAGATAAGTATAGTTTCTATAGAGGCAGAATCCGCCAACTCGGGTTCTTCAGGTATGCAGGATAGAGAGATTAACTCCGGCGGGCGTGGTATAAGAAATGCCCTCCTAGGAAGTTGTTTTTTGATTTCATGTGTCTGACAGCGCCATAGAAAATCCTTCAAAACCTCATCAAGAAGCCTACTAATTACGATGTCTATTCGAGAAACATCTGCTACATCGTAGCCCAAGCGAACTACCGGGACGTTCCCCATGTAAGGGAAGCCTCTTTCATCCATATTGTTTATACTGTTAGCGACTACAAGCGGGACATTCCAAGTTTTAGCTTCAATGATTTCTTTTCGGCACCACTCTCTTGACGAGTAAGAGTCTGTGTGAATAGCGATCATTGCGCTGATGCGCACCTGTGCTAGTAATACTTCGTCAAACCTGAGGCCGGCCGGGATGTCATTCACGTCAAAAAAAGAGGACAGACCGTGCCCTTCGTGGATTCTCTTCCTTATAGCTGTAGCAATTTCTGTACCGTCGCTATCGTGTTTTGAATGACTTAAAAAGATTTGCACCTTTTTTAGATAGTTTTCAAGGTTTTTATTTGATGGGCTTTCGAGTTGGGCCAAGTGGTGTCTAAGCATTCGGCAAAACTCGTAGGTGAGCTCGCTAATTAGGCGCGTTGTCTTTTCGATATCATCGCCTTTCCATGAGTCCCATCTTAGAGCTTGCTCAATTAAATTTGCTTTATGCAATGCTTCTTTGTTGAAAGAGACAGGAAATAGGAGATTGTTGAAGCAGGTCTTGTTGGATTGTTCAGTCTTTTCAGACAGGGTTTTGACGTAATTAACCCAGCTATGTGCTTCGCACAGGTTATCGTCAATGAGGGCGATGATCGCAGAAGCCTCAGATTCCTCGGGATTTATTGATATTGGGATGTCGTGGTCAGGCATGCAGACATTACGGAAAACTACCGGTATGCCCGCTCCCCCTACAATATTTTTGTAAAGATCCCGCCGAAAATGCTGCATTATAGATTCGGCGATTCTCTTCCCTAGCTCAAAGTTAGGGTGCCATACGACATAGAGCACAAAAAAAGGTTTTGCGAGATCACTCTCTCTTACTTCACCCATTACGCTTCTTCTTTTCACGGCTGTTGGCTATGAGTGATTTAAATTTTGATTTGGCGTCGGCGATATATTTTCCTAAAGACTCTGAGGACGCAGTAGCTTTTTCCCAGCTGGTAAACACGGCATACCCACTTTGGACGTTGTCATATAGTCTGCCAGGTACGATTACGCCTTTTTCGCCTCGTGGGGCTGATGGAAGGTAAATGCCGAGGAGGGCATGTTCCTTGTCAAGTGTTGCCTTGATTTCCCAATCAATATACTTTCTTTGGTAAGTTTCAGCGCCAATTAAAACAATTGTGCAAGAGGTGCCAACTATATATTCTTCGCGAATTCGTCGCATAACATAATCAACGTCGTCGCTGTCTATTTCACTGTCTAATGATGCATCATGTATCGATTCATATGTATCATGAAACTTAGTCGAGAATGCGTCATAGTACTCTTGATCTAATTTGTGATGATAACTCACGAAAACTTTGTGCTTGACTGGCGTTTCCAGAGATTTAAGAAGCTCTTGAAGATTCATTGACGGATCGGTCCTTGAGTTTTTTGTAGATGCCCGACTCATAGAACAGGAGCGGGTGGCTATTTAGTATCAAGGTCTGGATAGAGAGTGCAACCCCCTCCAGAGGTTTTCTCGCAGGAAATTCGGCGGATCGACACGTTTCCCACCTTGCGGGCCTCCGAACTGTCAACCATTTGGTGGTGACTATGACAAGTCTTCAAACCTACATGACCGCCCAAGCAGCATCAGCAATTTAGGTCAGTTGCCTAGGCTGGCAGAGTCACAGTCAGGTGCTCGTTTTTGACAGGAACGGTCGGTACAGCAGCGTGTTAATGGATACGCAAATTGCGCAGTTGTTTCGCCAAGGCGATTTCGTACTCTTCCGTACTAGTGAAATCAAGTACAAAGGGAGCAGAATTATGTTCAATTTATCTAAAAATAAATTTGTCACCTTTTCTGCTGTCCCTTTCTGCTTTTCTGTTGTCCCCTTTTCTGTTCATGGGTTGTCCCAATTCGAGGTGCAACCTGCGCTCTGAGAACGCTCAAAAGTTTTAACCCAAGACTAATCAGTTTAAAGACCGCCCCAGAGAAGGCGAAATGCGGTTGATCAAGCAATCGCCCCCCAAAACCCAGGTGACGGAGATGCTATTTTGACTAGCAAGCTTTCTTAAGACGTGCTCAATCAAAAATGAATTGAAGTTGAGCTCGTTTTTTATTTGTGAAAGACTTACTAAGTTTTTGTTTGTGATTGCAAACGCCACTGAGCGAAATATCTCGCTGTAGTTTTCTACGTAGTCGCGAGCATATGTCTCGAAGCCATAACTAGTCAGTGTGATAGATGGGAAGCCCCCTCCCAAGAAGTGCTGAAGGTCAAACACTCTTTGCTCACCTAGTATTTCAATCGACTCTCTTAGCTGGCTCTCAGGTACAAGCAATTCACCGTCTTTGAGGAACGCTGATAGGCTTATGTGCCTTGAGCCGGTCTTCAGCGCAGACTCACAGGCCATTTTGTATACTAGGCTGTCTAACTTGTTGTGTCCGGCAATGCTTATGCTAAGATTCTCTACATATGCAGGTGGTTTGCCCAGTGCGGGTTTATCTGAAACACCAAAAATCGAAGCAATTATTCGTTCCAGATTGGGCTGGTACGCGGATGTATCTTGTATGCGCTCCCAGAGAGTTGCCTTCAAAACTTCAGGGACTTCGCAGTCGTCGATAACGACAGGGATTAACTTGCTTCCAGTATTGATTCGCTTCACGCACGCAGCGTCGAGCTCATGTTGAACCCACGGTTTTCCTACGCTATTTCTAGAAAGTACGACTATTACTGCCTGGGCATCCTTAATTCCCTCTTCAAAAATCTTCGCAATCAGGCTATCCCCTGGCAGCATTTCCCATTTGTCGAGCCACGCATCAATGCCATTAGCTCTTAGAAGCTTTGCAAAATTTAATACAAATCGTTCTTTGTCTTCGCTTGCGTGGCTTACAAATACTTTGGGAGACATTTCTATTCTCTCTAGTGGTTTCGGATTATGATTGTCGCCGTAAAAATATATCCAAGCTATTTATCTATGACCTGTTAGCTGTGATGTCGTCTTTTGATCTTGGCTGACATCATAATACGTGGAACTGGTTTCACCGCTTTGGTGGTTTTTTTTCGCTTGACGAAAACAGCGCCTGCCAAGCAATCGATTTGGGCTGAATACGGGTCTACCTGTAAACCCTTCTATGTGAAATTACTGCCATACGTACAGAGTCACTTTGGGGCATCATCTTGTGGTGATGTTAAATGCAGCATTTGCCAGCATCGTTCCATTAACCATAACCCTCACCCCATGCCGCCCCTCAAAATGCTTCCGCGTCGTAAAATCCCTAATCACCTGCCGCCTCCCCACAACCTCACTCCCAAACCCCGCCAACACCACCGTCTTCAACTTAAAAACCTTCCTCGAAACCCCGCCATTCGCCTTCACATAGTCAATCGCATAATCAATCACCAACCGCTGCTCATGCGCCACCGTCGACTTCACCGCAAACGACAACGTAATCGCTTCCCCCAACCTAACCACCGCCGGCTCAACCCGCACATCCAACAACTCAACCTCAGCCTTCGCCCCCGCGCCAATCACCGTCAGCGCCCGCAAGTCCCCCTGTTTAATCAAACTCCGCAACGCATGCTTGGCAATCCACGCCGTGTGCTTGTTCTCCAGCGGCCAACCTTCAATCGTGTCCAACACCCACTCCGGATGCACCTTCGTCACATCATTCAAATGATTCGCCACGGACTTGCGCACGTACAAACTCTCATCCGCCTTCAACCGATCCAGTATCCCGGCGGCCAACTGCGGATCCGCCTGCACCGCGTCCAACCGAAACGACCAAGGCAGGCGAGGGCGGCTGCCTTCGCTGGCGAGGCGTCGAACGTGGTGGTTTTCGTCGCGGGTCCAGTCGTGCATCCGTTCCAGAGAGCGTTCCAGATCGCTGCGCAGAAAGTGGCGGATGGCGAATTCGGAGGAGCCGAAGGTGGTGAAATATTTCAGCGCATCCATGGAGGTATCGAACGCATGGCCGCCGTAACTCGCGACGTAGTGCGGCAAACACATGCTGACGAATCCGCTGTTCAGCCTTGGCGCGAGTTCGAAAAGCACTTCGAGGGAATCTTCGTAGTCCAGCGGCAACACGGCGTGCAGGCTTTCGCTGACACGCGCCATGCGTTGCATCACTGATAATTCAGCGAGTCCATCCTGTGCGTGCTTGAGAAACGCCTTGGCCTTGAACGTCGGGTACACGGCGCTCATTTCGCGGGCGATGTGCTGCAAGCGCTCGGCGTTGAAGATTTCCTTTAACGCCGGGGCGGCGGTGTCGGTGGTGCTCATAGTCAGGTCATCGGGGTGCTGACGAACGCTTCGAGGGTTTCGGCGTAGGCGGTGTATTGGGCGATGTGGGGGTAGCGGCGGGTGTCGATCTGGTCGGGGACGACGAGGTCGGTGAAGCTCCAGGCGACGGCGAGGCTGATGCCGGCCTGGGTGAGGGTGCCGTCGGTGGGCAGGCCGGTTTTTTCCAGTTCTTGCTCGAGGGCGGTGAACGCGGCGGCGAGTTGGCCTTCGACGCGTTCGACCCACGGCTGGTATTGAATGTTGGCGGGGCGCAGGTTGCGTTCGTAATAAAGCTGCACGGCTTTTTCGCAGGCGGCGAGGCTGAGGCCGATCAGGCGCAGGGCTTGGGCTCGCTGGCCTAACTCAGCCGGCAGAAGGCTTTTGCCGGCACTGGCTTCGAGGTAGTCGAGGATGAGGGTCGAGTCCATCAGGACCACGCCGTCGTCGAGGATCAGCGTGGGGGCTTTGACCACCGGGTTGATCTGCTGGAATTGCTCGAAGTGGCGGAACACCGAGACTGACTCGTGTTCGAGGTCGATGCCTAGGCGTTTGGCGGAGATCGCCACGCGACGCACGTAAGGGGAGTCCAGCATGCCGATCAGTTTCATGACGCGTTCCTTCAAGTCAAACCGGTGGGAAGGCATAACCTAGCCGACGTTGAAGCAATTGTCAGTCGTCGAAGCCGGGTTGTTCGTGAATCTCATCGACATTCAGTTCCAGCCGATACGCCACCGCCACAAACAAGGCCTGACACAAACACAACGTCGCACTCAGCGAACGAAAGGCGAGGGCGCTGCCTTCGTTTATCAGCAATACGCTGTCGGCGAGTTTTGCCAGTGGCGAGAGGTGGCTGTCGGTGAGGATCAGGGTGTTGGCCTGTTGCTGGCGGGCGAAACGCAGGCAGTGTTGGGTTTCTTTGGCGTAGGGCACGAAGCTGATGGCGATGACCAGATCGTTGGCGCGCACGCTGCGCATTTGCTCGCGATAGCTGCCGCCTAGCCCGGACACCAGGTGAATTTTTTTCTGAGTGTGTTGCAAGTTGTAAACCAGGTAGTCGGCGACGGCGAAGGAGCGGCGCACGCCGACGACATAAATGTTGTCGGCGTTGACGATCAGGTCGACGGCTTTTTCGAACGCGGCGTCGTCGAGTTCACGGCCCAGGCGTTCGATGCCGGAACGGGTGGCGTCGATGCATTCGCGGGCGAGGTCGCCGGCGCTGGCTTGCTGCGACTGGTTGGCGATCATGCTGCGGATGCGTTGCTGGTAGTTTTGCACCGGCGAGGCTTTGTGGGTGTAGGCGCTGCGGAACAGCGCCTGCATTTCGCTGAAGCCGCTGAAACCGAAGCGTTGCGAGAAGCGGACAATGGCGGACGGATGGACTTCGCACTCGCGGGCGATGTCGCTGATGCGGTCGACCATGATCCGGTCGCTTTGTTGGCTGATGTAGCTGGCGATGCGTTTGAGTTGGCGCGGCAGGGCGTCGTATTCCTCGGTGATCAGGTGCAGCAGGCGCTCGGCATTGATCGGGGGGCTGGCGAGTGAAATCTCGTCGGTGGCCGGCAGATCGGGGCGGGGCATAGGTCATCCTTCAGGCTGATTGATCACACGGTGGGCCTGATAGTAGTGGGGCTGTGCAGGGTCTGCTTTGCTGAAACGATGCAGTGCGTGGTAAAAAATTCGCGTCTGAGCGCTGGGTGTTAGCCGTTTGTCTTCTATATACAGCCGCCCGACTGAATTTCTTGCTATAAACGCACTCCGATGGCCGTGTAAGCGCTGTGTCAGAGCAGTTTCCGGGCGTTGTCGGACAAATTCCCTGTATTTACAGTTGCTGAGGCCTCGATCGGGCCTTAGACTGCCGCCCCTCGTAAATTGAGTGCCGGGTGGCATTTGCAATAAACGATGCCTTTTCGCCGACCGGACACGGTTCGCCGAAACGCTCCCTAATTCGCCTTAATGCACGTTTTTTATAGAGATATCAATGACAAAGGACAAGTTGCTGGCCATGCCGGCAGATGACTACATGAATGCAGAGCAGCATGCTTTCTTCACTGAGCTGTTGCAGAACATGAAAGTCGAAACCCACGAGCGCATTGAGCAAAATCGTATCGCCATCGAAAGCCTGGACACCCCGGCTGACCCGGCGGACGCGGCTTCGGTTGAAGAAGAGCGCACCTGGCTGGTGAACGCGATCGATCGCGACCAGCGCATGCTGCCGCAATTGGAACAAGCCCTTGAGCGCATCAAGGAAGACAGCTTTGGCTGGTGCGACGACAGCGGCGAGGCCATTGGCCTGAAGCGCCTGCTGATCAGCCCGACCACCAAGTACTGCATCGAAGCTCAAGAGCGTCACGAGAAGATCGATAAGCACCAGCGTCAGGCCTGATTTTCCGACGCTGTGATCGCGGGCAAGTCCGCCCCACAAGGTTCAACACCGAACCTGTGGGAGCCGGGCTTGCCCGCGAAGCTTTTTATCGTCCGCACTATTTCCGCGCGATTTCGTTGACCTGTCACAAACCCCACGACTAACGGACCATAGATAATGGCGTTGTAGTGGCGTTTAATGCAGTCACAACAATGAGAACAAGCGTGGGGTGTTGATATGACGAGAGACGGATCTCTGGTTGGGGCTTTGCCTGCACCAGTGCTTTTGCCGAAAAACCGCTGGATCGCGCCGACCCTGCAAAGTATCGCCCTGATGCTGTTGCTGGCCGGCATGTCCCTGGCCGAATGGTCGCTGTACATTGGCATGCCACTGGCGGTGCTGATTGTCTGGCTGCCGCGCTTGCGCTCCCGCGCCATCCCCGATGTCCAGCCTGCCGATACTGGCAGCGCAATGTCCGAACTGACCCGCGATCTTTCCTACACCACCAGTCATAACGCCTTGTCGGCGGCGGGGGTGGCGTTTTCGGTCAAGGAACTGGCGAGCAAACTCGAATCACAACTCGAGGCGGCGGCGCAGATTGTCAGTAACGCCGAGGTGATGATCGCCACCGAACATGCGACTTCACAACTCAGCCGTGCAGCGCTTGAGGCGGCCAGCCAGGCGCACCACAGCAGTGCGGCGGGGCGCACGGAGCTGGTAGATTCGATTGCGCGCATGCATCAACTCAGTCAGCGCGCCAATGCCAGCCGAGAATTGATCGAAGCCTTGAGCCTGCGCAGCGATGATATTCAACGTGTGACCCTGGTGATCCAGTCGATTGCCAGTCAAACCAATCTGCTCGCATTGAACGCGGCCATCGAAGCGGCGCGGGCTGGTGAGCATGGTCGCGGTTTCGCGGTGGTGGCGGATGAGGTGCGCGGATTGGCGGCGCGCACGGCGTCGGCAACCGGTGAGGTCGGTGAGATGGTCGCGGACATTCAGCAGCGCACCGCGCAGGTGGTGGAGCAGATTCGCGAGTTGTCGAGCGATCTGCAGACCGGGGTCGAGCAGGTCGAGCACACCGGCCAGCATCTGGAGAATATCGCGCGATTAGCGGCAGGGGTGGAATCTCAGGTCGGTGAAATCGCCCAAGGTGCAGAAACCAATCGCGAACAACTCGACAGCCTGTTCAAGGCCATCGAACAGATGCGCAGCGATCTGGCGATCAGCGATCAACAGACCCGCCGCCTCGCCGAAGCGGCGGTGCAAATGGAAGGGCAGGCGGAAACCATCAGTGAGCGTCTGGCCGAAGTCGGGCTGGATGACTATCACCAGCGCATCTACGATCTGGCCCGCGAAGGCGCGAGCCAGATTGCGGCGCGGTTCGAGGCGGATGTCGAGCAGGGGCGGATCAGCCTTGAGGACTTGTTCGACCGTCAATATCAGCCGATCCCGAATACCCAACCGGCGAAGTTTCAAACCCGTTTCGACCGTTACACCGATCAGGTGCTGCCGGCGATTCAGGAACCGTTGCTGCCGCGTCACGAGGGGCTGGTGTTCGCCATTGCCTGTACGCAGCAGGGTTATGTGCCTACGCACAATCAACTGTTCAGTCAGCCGTTGACCGGCGATGCGCAGGTCGATGCGGTAAACAATCGCACCAAACGCAAGTTTGCCGACCGCACCGGTATTCGCTGCGGCAGCCATCAGCAACCGGTGTTGTTGCAGACCTACACCCGCGACACCGGTGAGCTGATGCATGACCTGTCGGTGCCGATCATGATCAAGGGCCGGCACTGGGGTGGTTTGCGTCTGGGTTATAAGCCGGAAAAGCCGCGTTGAGGGATTGTTACTTCTGATGCAATGAATCTGTGCACGGAGCTTGCTGTTTCCGCCCGAGAGAAACCATTAATCTGGCGACTTAGTTAGGTTGCTAATTATTTCGGGAGGGCTGCATGCAGTGCAGAGTTGATGTTGCCGTGATGATCGGCAGTGGCGTGCCCGCCGGTTTGCGCGCAATGGGTCGCAGCGTTTGCTGGGTGGTGCTGCTCAATGGCGAGCGTCGCGGTACCGCGTTTGCCTGTCGCGACGAGGCCGAGGAGTGCAGGGCTGCGTGGCTCGAACAGTTGAACATCGAGTCCGGTGACAGCCTGCACTGATCAAGATTACTTGCCGCGGTGCAGGCGTACATTCAGTTCATCGACAATGACGGCTTCTTCGCCGTCCGCACGCAGCCACTCTTTGAGTAACTGTGCCTGTTGAGGCGTCCAGAAATCGGCATCGATGAGTTTGGTGTCCGGGTCCAGCGGATGTGCTTCCACGAAATCGTTGATCGACGCCTCGTCCGACGCCAGGCCCAACTGGGCAAAAAGGGTGGTCAAGTCAAGCTCGGTTGGCAGTTCCATCATCTACTCCTGGGTCGGCGCCGTTGCGGCTTTTTCGTTCACTACCCTTATCAGAGGCAGCCGCTGGCGTGGAGTTCGATTTTTGATTCAAGTGAGCGGGCAAGGGCGCACGCTTCGTTGTGGTCGCCGCGGAAACCTCTGACTCGCCCCGTGGATATCTCCTTGATGTGAAAGAAGGCGATGCCTGCTGGCACCACTTGAAAATGCGAGGTGCGGTGATTGTTAGAAGATGTCGGCAGGTTATCGAACCCGGCAACGTGCATTGCCAGAGGTGTGTTGATTCGCGCGTCAGCCGACGTGGCAAAATGAGTCAAAGTGCACATATGAAGTCCTTTTCATCAGTCGGCCGGGATTTTACGGCCGTTGCGGGTAGTCGTAATGAGCATCGCTGCTCTAGAATCGCCAGTACCTGTTGACGACAGGGCTTATCTAAAGCAATTTTTCGCCAGCGATATGTCGGAAAAGTGCTTTTTTTCGTGAGAATTTTCCCTAAAGTTCGTAGTCAGACTGCTCTTGCCAACGGTGAGGATTTTTCCTTCAAACTTTGGCGACATCGGAATGAGTTTCGCGAGTGACAATCCAGTAGTCTTAAAGACCTCGCGCTGAATCAGCACTCTGCTCGATTCGGGCTTTATTGATTTATTTGCAGTGACATCGGCCTGGCCGTTTTTTTGCCGTGCGCGTTTTCCGTGTGCGGTTTTTTCAGATGTGGGGATGTTTCTTTGGCAGTCAGTAATCTCGATATGCATGCTTTGTTCGTGTTGGGTGATTTGCGTGCAAAGCTGGTCAAGCTGTTTCAGTCGCGTTTTGTTTACATCACCGAGCAGAACGCCGAAGGCATTTACGTGGCCGAGATCGACACCGAAAGCGCCTTGGTGGTCGATGACAAACCGGGGCTCAAACTCAAGGTCGGCGATCATTTCAGTGCATCGGTGTTGCCCAGCCGCGAAGGCGGCAAGATGGATATCCGCTTTCGCGAAATCAAACTCACGGTTTATGGACTGGGCGATTACGCCTTTGTCGAGACCGCTGACGGGCACGCGATCCTGTTCAAGGAAGGCCATAGCGTGGTGACCGTGTTCGCCGCCCATCAGCAATTGCAGGAAGGCCTGACCAAGACCCTGAAAGCCGTCACCGCCAAGGCTGCGAAATGGCGCAAGGGTGAACTCGTGACGTTCAAGGCCAGCGAGTGAGTCGCGCGGATTTCCATGCGCAGAACCTCGACACTGCACGCGAGGAAGCGCTGCGTTTGTTCACCGCCAAGGCTGAACTGCAAGGTGCCTGGTTGAATTGGGTGGCCGCACAAATCTATCGGTTGCGACCTGCGGAATACGCCAGCATGGTCAGACGCGAGCTGCAAAGCCTGCAGGAAAAGTCTGATTCATAACCTCGTCCGCAGCATGACCCGGAAAAAGCAGGAACCTCGGCTACAGTCAGTTGACTGAGTATTCAGAGGCTTGCGGTCTTCTGCCAGGCCATCCTGCCATTGCTGTGAACAGCACGAGGTGCAATGCATGAACGGATTTCGACGGTTATTGGCCGCCAGCGTGGCCGCGCTCGGTTTGCTGACATCAGCGCCATCGGTGATGGCTGCCCAGGCGCCGATCCACTTTGCCGATCTGAACTGGGAAAGCGGCAGCCTGATTACCGATGTTTTGCGGGTGATCGTCGAGAAGGGCTACGGCTTGCCGACCGACACCTTGCCCGGCACCACCATCACCCTGGAAACCGCACTGGCCAACAATGACATTCAGGTCATTGGCGAGGAGTGGGCCGGGCGCAGTCCGGTGTGGGTCAAGGCCGAGGCCGAAGGCAAAGTCGTCAGCCTCGGCGATACGGTCAAAGGCGCTACCGAGGGCTGGTGGGTGCCGGAGTACGTGATCAAGGGCGACCCGGCCAAAGGCATCAAGCCGCTGGCGCCGGATCTGCGCAGCGTCAGTGATCTGAAAAAGTACAAGGACGTGTTCAAAGACCCGGAAAACCCGAGCAAAGGGCGCTTCCTCAACAGCCCCATCGGCTGGACATCGGAAGTGGTCAACAAGCAGAAGTTGACGGCCTATGGCCTGCAGGATGATTACACCAATTTCCGCAGTGGCTCCGGTGCGGCATTGGACGCTGAGATCAGTTCTTCAATTCGTCGCGGTAAACCGGTGCTGTTTTACTACTGGTCGCCGACGCCGTTACTCGGCAAGTTCAAACTGGTGCAACTTGAAGAGCCGCCGTTTGATGCCGAGGCATGGAAGACGCTGACGGATGCCGATAATCCCAATCCGAAACCGACCCGGTCGTTGGCGTCGAAGCTGTCGATTGGCGTGTCCACGCCGTTTCAGAAGCAGTATCCGCAGATTGCCGAGTTTTTCAGCAAAGTGGACTTTCCGATCGAGCCATTGAACAAGGCGTTGGCCGACATGAGCGAGAAACACACGGCGCCGCGTGAGGCGGCGGTGGCGTTCATGAAGGCGCATCCGGATGTGTGGCAGGCCTGGTTGCCGAAGGATGTGGCGGAGAAGGTTTCGGCGGATCTGAAATAGGGGTTGGCGGCTGCCCTCATCGCGGGCAAACCCGCTCCCACATTGGGTTTGTGAACGACACATATCCACTGTGGGAGCGGGCTTGCTCGCGAAGCTTTTAGAACTTGGTAGCCACCGCCAATTCAAAGGTGCGCGGTGTCCCCAGGTAATACGCCGGCGAAACATGCGCAAACTCGGCATACACCTCATTGGTCAGGTTGCGCACGCGACCGGTCACCGTGGTGTGCGAATCAACCTTGTAGCTAAGGAAGCTGCCGAACAATGTGTACGACGGCACGGTCATGGTGTTGGCCGTGTCCGCAAACACCGATGCCACATACCGCGCATCGACCCCACCTTGCCATTGCGGCGAAAAATCATACGTCAGCCACAGATTGCCAACCCGGTCTGGTACGTTGGTCGGCGTGTTGCCCTTGCGTGATACCACCACGCCAGCGGCATTCTTTTCAGTGAACTCGTCGTACTGCGCATCGACCCAGGCGAAGTTGCCTTCGGCCAACAGCTTGTCGGTGATCCGCAACGAACTGGCAATCTCTAACCCTTTTGATGTCTGCTCGCCGACCGGAATGCTGCCGGTCGGGTCCAGCGGGTCGGTCACGGCGAAGTCCTTTCGCTCAATGGTGTAGGCCGCAATGGTCGCCGCGCCGCGGCCGTTCAGGTAATCGAATTTGCTGCCAACCTCCCATTGCTTGCCGGTCGAAACGTCAAAGTCCTGTGTGCCGTTCGGTTGCTCGGCGGCGGTGCTGTATTGCACGTAGACGTTGGCGGAGGGCATGAATTGCCAGGTCAAACCAACGCGACCAGTCACAGGCTCCCAACTTCGCTTCAAGTGTTTGGGGTTGGCAGCGGTCACGGTGCGATGGTTGGTCACATCGAGGTCAATGTCGTCATAACGAAGACCGGTGAGCAGCGACAATTTGTCTGTCAGTGCCAGACGGTTTTCCGCGAACAGTGCTTTGGTGGTGACTTCGTTGGTTTTGTCGCTGATCAACTTCGGATTGGTGCCGGGAATATCGTAGAAATGCCCCGGACGATAGCTGTTCGGATCCACCGTGCTCGCTCCTTTGACGTTCAGCGGCGAGTTGGTGGTCTGGTTGACCTTGTATTCGAAGCCCCCCGACCACGTCGTGTCGAGACCGAAAAGCGTGTTGTCATGGCGCAGTTCGAACTGGTTGCCGTTCTGCTCGCCCTGATGACGCACCTGATAGGCAGTCGAACGATTCACCGCCGTGTTGTCGGCGTTGTACTGGTAGGTTTCCAGATTGCGGTAATCGCGCTGGCTGTCGAGGTGATACAGCGTGTTGTGCAGGCTGGTGCTGTCGTTGATCCGGTAGTCGATGATCGAGCGTACCCAGATCGTCCGTTGCTCGTAACGACCGTCCTCGACGTTGTAGTTGTTGAAGCGGTTGTGTTTATCGATCTTCAACTCGCCGGCTTTGGGATTGAGCACGGGCGTGCCCCAGTACGGACTGTCTTCGTGTTCGTCCTGATATTCCAGGGCCAACGTGTGCGACAGATCGGACGTGAGATCGCTGAGCAGGGAGAACGCCACGCTCCAGGCATCGCGCTCCTGGCGGTCGATGTAGCCGTTGCTGGTGTTGTGGCTGACGTCGAGTCTTGTGTAATGCTGAACATCGGCGCTTGGCTCGGTCAGGGCATGGTTGAGGCCGAATGCGGTTTCAGTGGTGTCGTAGGTGCCGTAGCTGACCCGGCCTTCTACCGCTTGTTCATCGCGGGTGGCCAGTCTGGTCACGTAGTTCAGTGAGCCGCCCACTGAGCCTGCGCCATTGATCAGCGATGACGGGCCGCCGACCAGTTCCACACGATCGTAGATCCAGGAGTCGACCGGCCGTGCGAGGCCGCCGGAAACGTTGATGCCATTGAACATCTGGGTGATCTGGCTACTGGTGAAACCACGATAGGACACGAAGCCGCCAAACCCCGGCGGTGCGCTGGCATTGACCCCGGGCAGGGTGTTGGCGGCGTCCTGGAAGTTTTGCGCACCGTGGCGCTCGATGTCGTTGCGATTGGCGATGGCTACCGAAGCAGGCGTATCGCGCACGCTCAGTCCCAGACGCGAGGCCATGCCGCTGGATTGCTCGAGGCTCAGGCCCGGCTCCGCGCCGGACTCGCCATCGATGGTAATCGGCGCCAAATCCACGGTGGATTGCGCCCAGACGTTAACGGACAGGCAGCCGCACAGGCTCGCCAGTAGAGTGAGTTGTTTCATCGTTGAATCCTGAATGCTTGTCTAGGCGTCAGCGCACAAACGAACGCGACGCGTTGGCGCAGTGGGCTGACGAATCAAAAAGGCAGAGACACTCAGGCGAGCGGTGGGGCGCGAGGGTTGGCCGGAGGCCAGGTGAAGCGGGCAGGTAGGTCGGCGCTGACGATGGGCGCCAGTGGTGGGCTGTGTTGTTCCGGCAGGATCGCCAGAGTCAGGCTGGAGTTGAACGCCGGGCCCATGCCCCCGCCGACCGAGCACAGCGGGCAACCAAAAGCCTTGGACAGGGTGGGCAGTTGTTCTTCCGTAGGGTTGCTGGTGAGCGGTGCCTGAGTGGTCGGGTCGACCGTACAGAACTGGCCGCCGATACCGTTCAGCTGCATGCCGACCATTTGTCCGTGACCGATGCTGCAGGCGAACACGTTGAACAGGACGCAGCAATAGAGCATCCAGGCCAGCAGTGAGCGATCGGAACGGGAGCATTTCATGGGGCGGCACTTTAACGTACCGCTGATCGGTCGTGCACTTGAAAAAAATCCGACTAGGATGATTTGTTCAAATCCCTTTCCAAGGATTTCAACCATGACCTTTGTGTTGGCTCAATGGCTGGTGACAACGTTTGCGGTGATCGCCTTGATGCACGTCTATTGGGCGCTGGGTGGGCAGTGGGCGGCAGCGGTGGTAGTGCCGCAGGTGCCCGTGCGCGGTTTTGTCGCAACGGTGCGGCCGGCGTTCAAGCCGGCAGGCTGGCTTACGTTGATCGTGGCGGCGGCATTGCTGGTGATTGCTGCGTTGGTGTGTATGCGGGTTGGCTGGGGAGTGCCGGCGGTGACGCACAAGGCGTTGCAATGGGTGATCAGCGCGATTGCGCTGTTGATGTTTGCCCGGGCGATTGGTGATTCGAATCTGGTCGGGTTTTTCAAGGAAGTGAAGGATTCGCGGTTTGCGCGGCTGGATACCTGGGTGTATTCGCCGTTGTGTGCAGTGTTGGGGGCGGGGCTGTTGGCGGTGGCCTGGGTCTGAGATCAGAGCGGATTTTTGTGGTTGCTGAACTGGCCTCTTCGCGGGCAAGTCCGCTCCCACAGTGATTGTGGGTTTACACAAATTCCGCGGGCAACCCAAGTCCCTGTGGGAGCGGGCTTGCCCGCGAAGAGGCCCGCACCGACACCACAAAAATCTGACTTAGCTACCACTCTCTGTCCGGCGGCTACTGACCTCTGCCGGCACATCATCGCCAGCCATGCGCTTGCGGAACAGGGCCGCCCGCGCCAGCAGCAAGGTGGTCACCGGCACAGTGATCGCCAGCAGAATCGGAATCAGCCAGGCATGCACCACCGGCCCGGACTTCAGCGCCGAAAAGCCGATGATCGAGGCGAGCGCCACACACCACGCGCCCAGCGTCGAAGCAAGCGCCGGCGGGTGCATGCGCTGGAAGTAGTCCTTCATGCGTAATAACCCGATCGCGCCGATCAGTGTGAACAGACCGCTGAGTACCAGCAGGATCGCCACCATAATCTCGACCCACAGCGACAATTCAGCATTCATTCGATCACCTCGCCACGCAGCAGAAATTTCGCCAGGGCAAACGAGCCGACGAAGCCGAACAGCGCAATCAGCAGCGCCGCTTCGAAGTAAGTGTCACTGGAATAACGAATGCCCAGGGTCAGCATCATCAGCATGGCGATGATGTACAGGTAATCCAGCGCCAATACGCGATCCTGCGCCGAAGGGCCTTTGAACAAGCGCACCAGGGTCAGCACCATGGCCAGCGAGAACAGGAACAGCGTCAGCAGGATCGCGTTCGACAGTAATGGGCTCATTCGAAAATCTCCATCAGCGGCTGCTCGTAGGTGGTCTTGAAGTGCTCGATGAATTGCGCTTCGTCATCCAGATCCCAGACGTGCAACAACAGAATGCTGCGGTCCAGCGCCAGCTCTGACCACACTGTGCCGGGCACTACCGTGCAGATCATCGCCAGAGTCGCCAGGCCATGGGCATCGCGCAAGTCCAGCGGGACTTTGACAAAGCCCGAGCGCGGAGGGCGACGACCGGCGTTGAGCACGCCCCACGCGACGATCAGATTGGACATCACCACGTCACGGCCGACGAGCAGGAACAGGCGCAGAATGGTTCCCGGACGGCGAATGCGCACTTGTTTCGGGCGCAGCTTGCGCATCATCAATGGTGCAGCGAAACCCAGTATCACACCGAGCAGCAGATTGCCCGGACTGATCGACAGGTTCAGGGTCAGCCACAAGGCGCACAGCGCCAGCGACAACAATGGTGCAGGAAACACACGCTTCATGGCTGCACCTCCAGCATCGCCGATTTGGCTTCCGGGCTTGGCACGGCGCGGGTGCCGAGCACCGCCATCACGTATTGCTGTGGGTTGTTCAGCGCCTCGGCGGTGGCTTCGGTGTAGCGCAGCAGCGGCTCAGCCTTGAAGGTCAGGGCGATGCTCAGCCCGAGCAGCAGGAAGATCGGCGCGCATTCGAGTTTGCGCAGCAGTGGCGAAGGGCGCTCCTCCGGGGTCCAGAAACGCTGGATGCCGAGGCGCGAGAAGGCCATTAACGACGCCAGACCGGTGAGAATCAGCAGTGCCAGCAGCGCCCACGCAGCGTTGGATATCGGCGCGCCGGTGCCCAGGCCCAGCGGATTGAGCAGTGCGCCGATCAGGCTGAGCTTGCCGATGAATCCGGACAGCGGCGGCATGCCGATGATCAGCAGCGCGCAAGCAATGAAGCTCAGGCCGAGAAACGCCATGGTCCACGGAATCACCTGACCGACCACGGCTTTCTGCTCGTCATCGAGGTTGATGCCTTTGGGCGGTTGCAGGGATTCCTGCGGACGCGGCAGCAGTTCGCTTTCGTCCTCCAGCGGGATCTCGTTGGCCGAGCGCGAACGTTCGATCAACTCGGCCAGCAGGAACAGCGCACTCAACGCCAAAGTCGAGCTGACCAGATAGAACAGCGCCGCGCCGATCAGGTTCGGCTGCGCGAAACCGACGGCGGACAGCAGGATCCCGGCAGACACCAGAATGCTCAGACTTGCCATGCGCTCCAGTCGTTGCGCGGCGAGAATCGCCAAGGCCGCGCAGGCCATGGTCGCCATGCCCCCGTAGATCAGCCAGTCACCACCGAAGAATGCCGAGGCTCCGGCCTGCCCGGAAAACAGCAACGTCCACAGGCGCAACAATGTGTACACGCCGACCTTGGTCATGATCGCGAACATCGCCGCCACCGGCGCACTGGCCGAGGAATAGGCCGGCACCAGCCAGAAGTTCAGCGGCCACATCCCGGCCTTCGCCAGGAACGCTACCGCGAGAATGCCAGCTCCGGCGTGCAGCAAGCCACGGTCGGCTTCCGGTACCAGCGGAATCTTCAGCGCCAGATCGGCCATGTTCAGGGTGCCGGTGACACCGTAGATCAGTGCCGCGCCAATCAGGAACAGGGAGGACGCGAGCAGATTAATCGAGATGTAATGCAGTCCTGAGGACACCCGCGCCCGACCTGATCCATGCAACAGCAACCCATAAGACGCGGCGAGCAACACTTCGAAGAACACGAACAGGTTGAACAGGTCCGCCGTCAGGAATGCACCGTACAGGCCCATCAACTGAATCTGGAACAGCGCGTGGAAACTCGAGCCGGCGCCATCCCAACGGGCCATGGCAAACAGCAGCGCGCTGACGCCAATGATCCCGGTCAGCACCAGCATCAGCGCTGACAGGCGATCGACCACCAGCACGATACCGAACGGCGCCTGCCAGTTGCCCGGCAGGTAAACGCCGATGGAGCCGGGCACGCCCGTGGTTTGCGTCCATTGCAGCAACAGCACCGAAATGAACAGGCCGACGAGGCTGGAGAACAGGTTGATTTTCGCCTTCAGCGGTCGGTGCCGTTCGCCGAGCAGCAGCATGATGGCGGCGGTCAGCAGCGGCAGCAGAATCGGTGCGGCGATCAGATGAGTCATCGCCATCATTCCTTAGGCTCCCGGCCGTCAACGTGGTCGGTGCCGGTCAGGCCACGCGAGGCGAGCAGCACAACGAGGAACAGCGCAGTCATGGCGAAGCTGATGACGATCGCGGTCAGCACCAATGCCTGTGGCAGCGGGTCGGTGTAGTGCAGCAAGTCCTGGGTGACGCCGTCCTTGATCACCGGCTCCTTGCCGATGAACAGGCTGCCCATGCTGAAAATGAACAGGTTGACCGCATACGACAGCAGACACAGGCCCATGACCACCTGGAAAGTCCGTGGTCGCAGGATCAGCCAGACGCCGGACGCGGCGAGCACGCCGATGGCGATTGCGATGACTTCTTCCATCAGACGGCTCCTTTGCTGGCGACGGACTTGGGCAGCGATGCGGTCTTGTGACCTCGCACCGATTGGTGGGCGAGGGCGGTGAGGATCAACAGCGTCGAACCGACCACCACGCCGTACACGCCGATGTCGAAGAACAATGCGCTGGCGACATGGATGTCACCCAGCAGCGGCAAGCTGAAATGCCAGGTGTGCGTGGTCAGGAACGGATAACCGACGACCATGGCCCCCAGACCGGTGGCAGTGGCGAACAGTAATCCGGTGCCCATCCAGCGCAACGGCCGCAGGCTCATTTGCGCCTCGACCCACTGCGTACCGGCGACCATGTATTGCAGGATGAACGCCACCGACATCACCAGACCGGCGACGAAACCGCCACCCGGCTGGTTGTGCCCGCGCATGAACAGGTAGAACGACACCACCAGCGCAATCGGCAGCAACAGACGCACCAGCACAGCCGGTACCATCATGAAGCCGAGCGCGGTGTCGCTGGCCGAACGCGGGTTGACCAGATCGGTGACCACGTCCGGCGCCAGCAAGCGTTGCTGGGCTGGCAACTGCAGGCTTTCTTTCGGTGGGCGGAAGCGGCGCAGCAGGGCAAATACGGTCAGTGCCACGGCGACCAGCACGGTGATTTCGCCAAGGGTGTCGAAGCCGCGGAAGTCGACCAGCATCACATTGACCACGTTGCTGCCGCCGCCTTCAGGCATGGCCCGGCTGAGGTAGAACGAGGAAATGTCATTCGGCGTCTGCCGCGTCAGCATCGCGTATGACAGCAGCGCCATACCGCCGCCAACGGCAATCGACAGCAGCAAGTCGCGCAGACGGCGGATACGCGCCTTGCGCAGGCTGTTTGGCAGAGGAGAGACTTCTTCGATGCGTCGCGGCAGCCAGCGCAGGCCGAGCAGGATTAGCACAGTGGTGACCACTTCGACCGCCAGTTGCGTCAGGGCCAGATCCGGCGCGGAGAACCAGACAAAGGTCACGCAGGTCATCAACCCGCAGACGCTGACCATGGTCAGCGCGGCGAGACGATGATACTTGGCCTGCCACGCGGCGCCGAGGGCGCAGGCGATGGCCAGCAGCCACAGGGTCACGAAGACGATCGAGCCGGGAATCTTCGGCCGGTCGCCCCAGCTCAGGCTGCTGTGCAACATCGGGATCAGGCCAGCAAGCACGGCCGCCAACACCATCAGGAACAATTGCATTTGCAGACGCTTGGTGCCGAGGCGACGTTCCACGCGCCGGGCCATGCGCATCATCACCACCAGGCTGCGCTCGAACAGGCGCTTGCCGTTGAAGCGGCCTACCAGTGGCGGGTATTTGAAACGTCCGCGCTTGAACTGATTACGCAGCAGCAGATAGACGATGATCCCGCCGGACATGGCAATCAGGCTCATGATCATCGGCGCGTTCAGGCCGTGCCAGATCGCCAGGCTGTACTCCGGCAATTCACCGCCGACCACAGGCAGTGCCGCTGCCGCGAGCAATGGACCGACGATCTGCGCCGGGAAAATCCCCACCAGCAAGCAAGTGAATACCAGCAGTTCCACCGGCGCGCGCATCCAGCGCGGCGGCTCGTGCGGGGTGTGTGGCAGGTCGGTGGCCGTTGGGCCGAAGAACACGTCGACGGTGAAACGCAGCGAGTAAGCAACGCTGAATGTGCCGGCGATGGTCGCGACAATCGGCAACGCCGCTTCGACCCACGCCGTGGCATTGATGAACACGGTTTCGGCGAAGAACATCTCTTTCGACAGGAAGCCGTTGAGCAATGGCACACCCGCCATCGAGGCGCTGGCAACCATGGCCAGTGTCGCGGTGAATGGAATCAGTTTGATCAGACCGCTGAGTTTGCGGATGTCACGGGTGCCGCTTTCATGGTCGATGATGCCCGCGGCCATGAACAGCGAAGCCTTGAACGTTGCGTGGTTGAGGATGTGAAACACCGCCGCCACTGCCGCCAGAGGACTGTTCAGGCCCAGCAACAGGGTGATCAGGCCGAGGTGGCTGATGGTCGAGTAAGCCAGCAGGCCCTTGAGATCGTTCTGGAACATCGCGCAATAAGCGCCGAGCAACAGCGTACACGCGCCGGCCCCGCTGACGATGTAGAACCATTCTTCGCTGCCGGACAGCGACGGCCACAGACGCGCAAGCAGGAACACCCCGGCCTTGACCATGGTCGCCGAGTGCAGATAAGCCGAAACCGGTGTCGGCGCTGCCATCGCGTGGGGCAGCCAGAAATGGAAAGGAAACTGCGCACTTTTGCTGAGTGCGCCAATAAGAATGAGGGGTAACAGGATAGGGTAGAGAGCGTGTGCACGAATCATGTCGCCGGCGGCCAGGACCTTGTCGAGGTCATAGCTGCCGACGACATGGCCGAGAATCATGACCCCCGCCAGCAGGCATAACCCGCCGGCACCGGTGACCATCAACGCCATGTACGCACCGCGACGGGCGTCCGCGCGGTGGTGCCAATAGCCGATCAGCAGGAATGAGAAGAGACTGGTCAACTCCCAGAAAAACACGATCTGGATCAGGTTGCCGGAGATCACCAGGCCGAGCATGGCGCCCATGAACGCCAGGAAAAACGCGAAGAAGCGCGGCACCGGATCGTCCGGCGACATGTAATATCGGGCATATAAAGAAACGAGCGTGCCGATGCCGAGCACCAGCATCGAGAACAACCAGGCGAAACCATCCATGCGCAGGACGAAGTTCAAACCAAGGCTGGGCAGCCACATGAATTCTTCGTGGATCACGCCACCGTGGGCAATCTGCGGGTACAACATCGCGACCTGGACGGTGCCGATCAGAGCGACCAGACCTGCCAACAGGGATTCGGTATTACGTGCGTTGTGTGGCAGCACCGCTGCCAGACAGCTGCCAATGAATGGCAGAAGCAGTAGAACTATCAGGGACATAGGCTTCTAATCTGCGGAAGTTTGTGAAGCATCATACGTGCCAGCTCCCTGATCACCAAACGCGAGGATGTCTCAGAATCCTACAAAGTAGTCTGGAATTAACTGTTTGGCATTGTTTCAGGGGGAGGCGGGTCGTTGGTGAGGGCGCCTTCGCGAGCAGGCTCGCTCCCACATTTGAAATTCATTCCCCTGTGGGAGCGAGCCTGCTCGCGATAGCAATTAATCAGACGCTGAAACTCTCAGCCTTGAATTTCTTGTTCCATCTCAGTCTCTGCTTCAGCAGCCTTACCCTTGGTCTTCAACTCACTGACAATCACCGCCGCCACAATCAAACCGGCCCCCACCAGCGCAATCGCCGGCAACCGCTCCCCGGCCATCCGCCCGACAATCCCGGCCCACACCGGCTCCCCGGCATAGATCAACGTGGCTCGAGTCGGCGAAACACTCTTCTGCGCCCAGTTCATCGCCACCTGAATCGCCGCACTCGCCGCGCCGAGGCCCAAAGCCGTAGACAGCAGCAGCCACGAAAAGTCCGGAATCGTTTCGCCGGTCGGCACGACCATCAGAAAGGACAGCACCGACGTCGTCGCCAGTTGCACCACAGTCACCCGGCGTACATCAACCTGGCCGGCATAGGTGCTGATCAGAATGATCTCGGCGGCAATGGCGATGGCGCTGATCAGGGTAGCGATTTCACCGGGGCTGAAATTCAGCGAAGCACCGGACGGCCCCGACAACAACATCAAACCGGTAAACGCCAGCATGATGCCAATGCTCGGCATCAGCCCCGGCCGTCGCCCCAGCACCAGCCATTGCAGCAGCGGCACAAAGGGTACGTAGAGTGCGGTAATGAACGCTGACTGACTGCTTGGAATGGTTTGTAGCCCGACCGTCTGCAAACCGTAACCGAGCATGATCGCCACGCCGATGAAGGCGCCGGCCTTGAGTTCGAACAGGGTCAGTTCGCGCAGGTGGCGCCAGGAGAACAGAGCGACAATGGCGGCTGCCGCAGCGAATCGCAGACCGACGAAAAACATCGGGCCGCTGACGGTCATCGCGTGCTGTACCAGCAGGAAGGTGCCGCCCCAGACCATGGTGATCAGCACCAGCACGCACTCGGCTTTGCTGAAGCGGGAGAAACGAAGGGAGGTATCGGGGCGATTCACTGGCGTCATTTCCTTGCACGCTGGAGAAAGAGCGACGCACAATGCGCCAAACGTTGCGCAGTATACTGCCCAACCCCATCGAGTGAGCAATATAGTGCACAAAGATTCCAGCCAACGAGCCTCCGTCCTGCAACACGTCAGCCATAACGTCCGGCGCCTGCGCCACGCTGCTGACATGAGTCAGACTGCGCTGGCGGAAAAGTCCGGCGTCAGCCGGCGGATGCTGGTGGCCATCGAGGCGGGCGAAAAGAACGTGAGCCTGACGACCCTCGACCGCGTTGCCGAAGCGCTCGATGTCGCTTTCAGCGATCTGATCCAGGCGCCTGACGCTCGTGACCCGAGTCGTATCAATGAAGTGGCATGGGCCGGAACTATCCCAGGCAGCAAAGCGGTATTGCTGTCCAAAGCGACTGCCACCCGCGAAGTCGAGCAGTGGGAATGGTGCCTGCAACCCGGTGAGGTCTATCCCTCGCAACCGGATGCCGATGGCTGGAGCGAGCAGATCTTCGTGTTCGAAGGCTGCCTGACATTAATGCTTGGCGAGCAACCGCAGCACATCAGCGCGGGCGAGTTTTTCATGTTTGCCAGCAATCAGCCGCATGCCTATCGCAATGATGGGGATGTGGCGACGCGGTTTGTGCGTAACGTGGTGATTTGAATGAGTCAGAGCGCAGACATCCTGATCATCGGCGGCGGCCTCAGCGGCACGATGCTGGCCGTGCAATTGTTGCGACTGCCCGGCCAGCGCCAGATCCTGATCATTGAACCGCGCGCCGAACTCGGTCGCGGCGAAGCCTATAGCGCGGTTGAATTGGGCCATACGCTCAATGGCAACGCCGCGCGGATGAGCGTTGATCCGGATAACCCGGATGATCTGACGCATTGGCTGACCGAGCATATTGCCGCCGGTGGCTGGCCGGAGTCGGCTGAGCAAGATGTGCCTGTCAGTGAGTTGTTCCCGCCGCGTGGGTTGTTCGGCGTTTATGTGCAACAACGGTTAGCCGAAGCCCGCCGTGTCGGTGCGCAACGTGGCTCGAGCGTCGAGCATATCCGCGCAGAAGCCGTCGACCTGCAAACCGATGCCGATTCAGTGCAGCTCACCCTTAGCGATGGCCAGCACTTGAGGGGCGCATACGCGGTGCTCGCTACCGGCATGTTCCCCGCCGCCCGCACGCCGCAGAAAGACTCCAGTGGCCTCAATGCCGCCGCGCTTGACCCTTGGGATGTCGCGGCCATGCGCCAACTCGATCCGCAATCGACCGTGTTGATCATCGGCTCCGGCCTGACCATGGTGGATGCCGTTGTGTCGCTGGATAAGGCCGGGCACCGCGGGCCGATCGAAGTGTTTTCCCGTCACGGTTTGCTGCCCCATGTGCGTCGACAACCGCCGGTCTGGGTGGATTTCCTCGCTGAAGATCACGGCATCCGTTCGCCACGCCAGTTGTTGCGCGAACTGCGTCGACATTGCCGTGACGCCATCGCTCAGGGCATCGACTGGCAGGCGCCGCTGGACACGGTGCGCGCGCATATCGGGCGACTGTGGAGTCAGGCGACTGACGTTGAGCGTCGACAATTCGTACGCCATGTGCGGCCGTGGTGGGAAAGCCATCATCATCGTTCGCCGCCGCTGAGTGCCCAATTGGTCGAGCGGCTGCAGGGCGAAGGGCGGTTGCGGATTCAGGCAGCGTCGTTCAAAGGGTTAGAGCCTGGCGCGGAGGGCGGCGTGAGCATTCGCATTCGTCGCCGTGGTGAAGCTGAAACCTGCTTAGTTCATGGCGCAGCGCTGATTAATTCCAGCGGCATTGAATATGACTGGCGTCGGGTCGCGCGGCCATTGCCGCAGCAGTTGTTGGCGCGCGGACTGGTGCGGTCGGGGCCGTTGGCGTTGGGGATCGCGGCTGCGATTGATGGTGCGGTGCTGAACGAACACGGGCAGGTAGCGAACCGGCTGTTCGCCATGGGCCCGCCGTTGCGCGGGATGTGGTGGGAGAGCACGGCGGTGACGGATGTGGCGTTGCAGGCCAAGGCGTTGGCGCTGCGGTTGGCGGGCAGGTCAGAAAGTTGAGGTGTGCTTGGTGGCCTATTCGCGAGCAGGCTCGCTCCCACAGGGGGGGGGCAGGTTATAAACGCCATTTGTGCCACAGCACAGAACCTGTAGGAGTGAGCCTGCTCGCGATAGCGGTGGTTCAGTCACAATAAATGGTGACTGATATGCCGCTATCGCGAGCAGGCTCACTCCTACAGGGGCAGGTGGTGGCTGAAAAAGTTACGCCACCACCCGATAACACGGCACATACGCCGCGCCACCTGGCAGTTTCATCCGGTGCTGGGCGACGAAGGCTTTGAGCAGGGCATCGAGCGGCTGCATGATCGCCGCGTCACCACGGATCTGGTACGGCCCGTGTTCTTCGATCAGGCGAATGCCCTTGTCCTTGACGTTGCCGGCGACAATACCGGAGAACGCCCGGCGCAGGTTGGCTGCGAGTTCGTGCGGTGGCTGGTCTCGGTGCAGTTTCAGGTTGGCCATGTTTTCGTGGGTCGGATCGAACGGGCGCTGGAAGCCCTCGTCAATCTTCAGCAGCCAGTTGAAGTGGAACGCATCGTTGCGTTCGCGGCGGAACTGCTTCACTGCTTTCAGGCCTTGGGTCATCTGCCGCGCCACTTCGGCCGGGTCGTCGATGATGATTTCGTAGTGCTGTTTCGCGGCTTCACCGAGCGTCGCGGTGACGAACGCGTCGAGTTGTTCCAGATACGGCGCGGCATGTTTCGGCCCAGTGAGGATCACCGGGAACGGCAGCCCCTTGTTGTCCGGGTGCATCAGTATGCCCAACAGATAGAGAAACTCTTCAGCGGTACCGGCGCCGCCCGGGAAGATGATGATGCCGTGGCCAACACGGACGAACGCTTCCAGACGTTTTTCGATGTCCGGCAGGATCACCAGTTCGTTGACGATCGGGTTCGGCGCTTCGGCGGCAATGATGCCCGGCTCGGTCAGACCGAGGTAACGTCCGCCATGGATACGTTGTTTGGCGTGAGCAATGGTGGCGCCTTTCATCGGGCCTTTCATCACACCGGGGCCGCAGCCGGTGCAGATGTCGAGGCTGCGCAGACCCAGTTCGTGGCCGACTTTCTTGGTGTATTTGTATTCTTCGGTGTTGATCGAGTGACCGCCCCAGCACACGACGATCTTGGGCTCGACGCCCGGGCGCAAAGTGCGGGCGTTGCGCAGCAGGTGGAAGACGTAGTCACTGATGCCTTGTGAGGTGCTCAGGTCGATGCGCTGGCTGTCGAGTTCGTTTTCGGTGTAGACGATGTCGCGCAGGGCGCTGAAGAGCATTTCCCGGGTGCTGGCAATCATCTCGCCATCGACGAACGCGTCGGCCGGCGCGTTCAGCAGTTCCAGGCGTACGCCGCGATCTTGTTGGTGAATACGGATTTCGAAGTCCTTGTAGGCTTCGAGGATGGTCTTGGCGTTATCGACATGGGCGCCGGTATTGAGGATGGCCAGGGCGCACTGGCGGAAGAGGGTGTAGGTGCTGCCGGATCCGGCTTCGCTCAGTTGCTGAACTTCACGTTGAGAAAGGGTTTCCAGGCTGCCTTTCGGGCTGACCGAGGCATTGATTACGTGTCGTTGGGTCATGCAATGATCCTTAAAACGATGTCATCCCAAAACCAGGCGGATGGCATCTGAATAGTGTGTATCCATGAATGAAGATGGCACGATCTGCGCTGTACCGCCATGTCCCCGTTGGACGTTGAAAAGATGAAAAGGAGCCCCAGCATAGCTAAATCCGCGGTAGAGGCGATAATGCGCCGGCCGGTTTTTTCAGTTACCCCTCTTGTCGCTCAAGGAAGTCATTTGTGATGTTCGAGATTCAGCCGATGGACGCCGCCACCTTTCGCCAGCAGACCCGCCGCAGCACGATCATCATCGCCGTGCTGTTCCTGGTGCTGGCGATGTTGTTTTCCAGCGTGGCGGTGGCGCTGTTCGGCGAGCCTGGTGGCGATAACCTGCGCTTCAACGTCGGCGGCGTGTTTCTGGCGTTTCTGCTGACCGCAGCTTTACTGCGCGGGCGCTTCTGGCATCAGAGCTGGATGGCGCCAGCGGTGTACAGCTGGCGGCTCAAGCGCAGCCTGATGAGTATCACCAATGTGATGCATCAGGTAATGGCGGCGGTGGAGCAGAACGATCCGGCGGCAATGAAGGTGCTGCGTTTCTACCACTTGGGGTTGACGCAGATGCACGAACTGGACGGCAACTCCAGCGATCACGGGCAATTGTGGCGGGAAGCCGAGGCGCACAAAGAGCGGATGCAGGCGCTGGGGCTCGATACCGAGCAGACACGCCTGGATCCGGCATGGCTTGAAAACTTGAAGCCGGTGTCCCGCTGATTACACGGCTCGACGCAGCTTCCACGAGCGAATCAAACGGCCATACACCAGCAGGTTGACCGCCAGCACCACGCTGCCGAGCGCCAGTTGAATCTGCGGAGTGAGCCCGGCCGGGTAGATGATCGGCCAGATGTAGTGCTCGATGAAGCCGCCGGCGTATTCGGTCTGTCCGGCGGCGTGGCGCATGAGGTTTTCCCAGTAGGTCAGCGGGCAGGTCAGATGCAGCACTTCGACCGCCACGCCCCAGGCGGCAGCCGGCAAATGCAGCCACATCACCCGTGGCCATTTGAGGACCAGCAGCCCGCCAAACAGCACGAACAGAATGAAGGACAAATGAAACAGCACCAGCCCGTCGGCTGCGATTCGGTACAGCATGTCGTCTCCCTGACGCGATTGTGAATGGCTCACATGGTACGCCCATGGCTGCCCTCAGTCGGCGCGATTTAGTGCAATTGCGCAAGATTGTTCAAGCCGGATAAGGGCATTTGCTGGCAGAGTCTGTTGCTGTTTCCACTGTTGAAGAGCGATATGTCTGACTCACTCATGCCGCGCAGTGCGTTCCTTCGCGGCGCTGCGGCGATCATGCCGTTATCTCTGGCCACCGCGCCGTGGGGGCTGCTCGCCGGCTCCATGGCGATCGAAGCCAACCTCACACCGCTGCAAGGCCAGGGACTGTCGAGCATCGTGTTTGCTGGTGCCGCGCAACTGGTGGCGATCGGTATGCTCAAGGGCGGCGCAGGGATTTTCTCGATTCTGTTGACCACGCTGCTGCTGACTTCCCAACACTTGCTGTATGGCATGAGCCTGCGTTCGGTGATTTCGCCGCTGCCGGGGCGTTGGCGCATGGGCCTGGGTTTTTTGCTCACCGATGAGTTGTTCGCGTTGACCAGTCAGCATGACCGTCAGCAGTTCAACCGCTGGTATGCGCTGGGCGTCGGCCTGACGTTTTATGTCGCGTGGAACCTGTTCACCCTCGCCGGCATTGTCCTTGGCAGCAGTATTCCGGGGCTTGAGCACCTGGGGCTGGACTTTTCGATTGCCGCCACCTTCATCGCCCTGATTACACCAGTGGTGCGTAACGTGCCGACGGTAGTTTGTGTGGCGGTGTCGCTGTTTTGCTCGGTGTTGTTCAGTTACTGGCAATGGGGCTCGGCACTGGTGTTGTCGGGGCTGGCCGGAATGACTGCCGGGTTTATCTGCAACAAGTTTTATCGGGAGCGCACATGATGATTTGGGCGGTGATTTTCGGCATGGGGATTCTGGTGTTTCTCAATCGCTACGTGTTTCTCGAGCCGCGACTACCGGTGCGCTTGAGCAGCAACGCGCGGCAGTTTCTCGGTTTTGCAGTACCGGGGATGCTCACGGCCATTTGCGGGCCGATTGTCTTCCTGCCTGAAAAACAGCTGAATCTGCAGTGGGATAATCCCTATTTGCTTAGTTCGCTGGTGGCGATCGCACTGGTGATCTACACGCGCAGCACGTTGCTTAGCATGGTGTTGAGCATGGCGTTCTTCTTTTTGTTGCGCTGGTGGTTGTAAGTAGCCTGTTCTACGCTTCAGGGATGAAGAGGTGGTGATAACGGGAGGTGCGCATGGCGACTGAGCAAAAGCATCCAGAGACGGATGAGGAAGAGACTGATGAGCCAACGCAAGAAGAAATAGAACGGGAGAAACACAAGGAGCAGACCTGGAAGCACGATGATGGCAGAGAGCTTTCGGATCCTGACCGTAAATTTTGAGCGATTTCTACGAAAGAGCCCCGCACAGGCGGGGCTTTTTTATGGTTTCAGAGATCGTCCAACTGCGTGAAGTCGGGGTGTGAGGCCCGGTATCCCAAGGTTCGGTCGATCCACGCATTCAGCTCGTTGACCATCACCGGTGGGTGGCCGGGATACGCCTCGAGGGTGGTGCGCAGGATGCGTTCGATCTCCGGAACGTCACGCAGGTTTCGGGTCTTGATGTAGTGGCCGATAAAACAGTCGAGTTCAAAGCGTTCTGTCATGGACAGATAAATACACTCCAGGCCGCTGACCTGTTTGATTGCAAAATCGTCGCGCAACTTATTTCTCTGCAAGGCTTGTAGATGTTGTAGGGGATTCCTGGCTTATTGACTCTTTGGTCAATTGGTATACCAATCGGAGAGGCGGCGCGCATGCTATCCGTAGTCCATCTAAATGTATGTATGACGGTTGAAATGTCAGACAGGCGGTTTGTTCAATCGAACGTGTGTTTCAAAAGTCCTGTCTCAGAGATGAAACAGTTGTTGTAACGAAAGTGCGTCACCTGTAGGGGTAGCCTTCGGCAACTCCTGCATTGATTAACGCGCGACAGCGGTAAATGTTTACGTCTGCTCAATAATCAAACTGGCGCCCTGATTGCGGGTGTTACCAACAGCTTTGCCGACTTTGTACCATTCGAACACGTCGCTGCCTTCACCTTCGAACAGCAACATTTGCTCGGCGCGCTCAACTGGCGTCGCCGGGTCGAGCCATTCGTTCACCAACTCTGCGCTGAACACTACCGGTCGGCGATCATGGATATCGAGCATGCCGCCGACGGCATCGGCGGTGATGATCACGAAACCATCATCGTCTCGTGCCGCCGTTTCGGCTGTCGGAAATTGTCCGATGGCAGCGCAGAAAACCGTTCCCTGATCCGCACGACGAATCAACCAGGGTTGTCGGGTTTTGTCTTCGCTATCGACCCATTCAAACCAGTTGTCCACGGGCACAATCAAGCGATGTCGCCAGATCGCCCGGAAGAATGGGCCATGGGCGACTTTCTCGACCCGGGCATTGATGGGCGCGGCGCGATCCTTGGCCCAATGCGGACGCCAGCCCCAGCGCAGATTGTCGGCATGCAGGTGCTGCCCTTGTAGCTGCAGGACAGCCAGCGCGGTGGTCGGTGCCGCGTTGTAGCGATTGAGCGGCGCATCGCCGACGTGATTGATCAACGCATCGGGAATGCTCAGCACCGCGACGAAGTCATGAATGCCCCGGTACTGCGAGAGTCTTCCGCACATGGCTGAATCTCCGGTTGGAGCTTTCAGCTTAGTCGCTGGCGTCCTGTCCGGTGAACGTGTCACGCCAGCGCAGGCAGCGGCGTTCGAGCACCGCCAGCAGGCCGTCGCTGAGTTTGCCGAGTAAAGCGAGGACGATGATCGCAGCCAGCACGATGTCCGGCCGCGAGGTTTCCCGGCCGTCACTGAGCAGATACCCCAAACCTTTGGTGGCGGCAATCAGTTCCGCCGCCACCAGAAACATCCACGCCAGGCTCATGCCACTGCGCAGCCCGGTGAACAGGCCGGGCAGGGCCGCCGGCAGCAAGATCCTGCGCACCAGTTGCAAGCGGCTGAAACCATAGATACGGCCGACTTCCACCAGTTTGCGATCAATGTTGCGAATGGCCGCGACGACATTGACGTACACCGGAAAGAACGCGCCGATGGCGATCAGGACGATTTTCGAGGTCTCGTCGATACCCAGCCACAACAGCAGCAGCGGCACCCACGCCAGGCTCGGAATGGAACGCAGGGCGGCAAAGGTCGGTTCCAGATAGGCCTCGGCTTCGCGGCTCAAACCGACCCACGCAGCAAACACCAGCGCGAGGCTGGCGCCTATGACAAAGCCCAGCAGCACGCGGATCAGACTGGCGCCGATGTGTTTCCACAGCGCACCTTCAGCGAGGTCGGTGAGGGTCAGGGCGATCTCGCTCGGCGCCGGCATCTGGTAGGACGGCAGCCAGCCGATACGTACGATAATTTCCAGCGCGATGACGATCAGTAGTGGCAGGGCCAGGCCTTTGCTGCGGCGCTGCCAGATCGAATTGAAATCCACCGGGCGCTGTCTCGGCACAACATTTGGCGCGGGCAAATCTTTGCTGTGAGTGGTCATGATTTTGGCTCCACTCACGACCAATCCGCGACGGGCGCGGATGGATCGTGAGGCTGATCGGTTACTGGCGGGCGACGGCTTGCTGCACACCGCTGTCGAGCAATTGATCGATGACCTGATCGACATTCACCCCACGACGCACCAGTTCCTCGGAGACCAGAATCGGCGCTGCAGCCTTGGAGGCGCTGATGTCCTGCTGGGTGAGTTGCGGGCTGCTCAGGTCGGTGCGCGACAGTTGCAACCTGGCCACGTCCAGCGGCAAGCCGGACTCCTTGGCGAGCAGCGCGGCGAACTCTTCGGGATTTTTCAGCGCCCAGTCGCGGGCCTGTTCGTAGGCTTTGATCACGGTGTCGATGGTCTGTGGATGTTCCTTCGCGTATTGCTCGGTGACGCTGACCACGCCGTAACTGTTGAACGCCGGGTTGCGGTAGAGCAGGCGCGAACCGGCCTGGACCTGGCTGGCGGCCATGTGCGGATCGAGTCCGGCCCAAGCGTCGACATCACCTTTTTCCAGCGCGGTGCGACCGTCCGGATGTTGCAGGTGAACCAGTTCCACGTCGTCTTTTTTCAGCCCGGTCTGTTGCAGACTGCGCAGGGTGAACAGATACGGGTCGGTGCCCTTGGTGGCGGCGATCTTTTTGCCCTTGAGGTCGGCGACGGTCTGGTAAGGAGAATCCTTGCGCACCACCAGGGCGGTCCATTCGGCGCGGCTATAGACGTAGACGGATTTGATCGGGCTGCCGTTGGCGCGGCTAAGCACCGCAGCAAGGCTGGCACTGGAGGCGAAATCAACGCCGCCACTGTTGAGGTATTCCAGCGAGCGGTTGCTGCCCTGACTCAGTACCCAGCTGACTTTGGTCTGTGGCAGGGCTTTTTCGAGGAAACCGAAGTGCTTGAGCACCAGACTCACTGGCGAGTAATAGGCATAGTCGAGATGCACTTCCGCCGGCGCGGTTTCAGCCGCGTGGGCGAGCGGTTGCAGGCTCAGCACTATGGCGCTGGCAGCCAGCAGGATTTTGAGTCGAGGAAAGAACGATGTCATGGGGCGCTCCGGCAAAGGCACAGGTTTTTTATGTCCAAAAAATATTTTTATCGAATGCTTCCTGCATGAATGGAATATTGCAGGCTCTGTGCCATATGCCCGCAGACGCTGGTTTATAGGGGTTTGAAGGCGAGGGGGAGGGATTGCGCTGTTGATCTGGCAACACTGTGGTTTGCCACTGTTGCGGTACGAACAGTGGAAATCGACAGTGATGAGCTTATGCATTAATCGAATTTTAAAACCTTTAATTAAGAGCGTTATGGTCTATGCAATTTCCCTTTTGCAGGACATGCCATGAAGCTTTCTCGGTTCCTACGCGGTGCGCTGAGCGCTGCCCTGTTTACATCGCCATTCTCCTACGCCGCTGAGCCCTTGGTCCTGCACGTCGGTGATCAGAACTACTACAACATCCGCGCCTCGGTGGAGGCGTCCGGCGTATTGAAAGACGCGCCTTACACCGTTGACTGGAAACACTTCCAGGCCGCAGCACCGTTGGCTGAAGCGTTGCAGACCGGTTCGCTGGACCTGGGTTTTCTGGGTGACTCCGGTTTTCTGTTTCTCGCTGCCAAGCAGGCACCGGTGAAACTGATCGGCGTATCGCGGCAGAATCCGGACACCATTGCGCTGCTGGTGCCAAAGGATTCGCCGGTGAAAACCATCGCCGACCTGAAAGGCAAGAAAGTCGCTTACTGGCCCGGCGCCTGGAGCCAGCAGTTGACCTTGCGCGCACTGGAACAGGCCGGTCTGCCGGAAAACTACGTCGACTTCGTCAAGCTGATGCCGATCGATGCCGCCGCCGCGCTGCCCCAGGGCAGTATTGACGCTTTCCCGGTGTGGGAACCGTACATTTCCCAGCAGATCGTGTTTTCCGGGGCGCGGCCGATCCTGACCGCAAAAAACCTGATGCCGGGGCTCAGTGCAATCGCGGCGTCGACGCCGTCGATCGACAGCAAACGTGCAGCCATTGCCGATTTTCTCGTGCGTTTGAAGCAGGCGCGGGTCTGGGTTGACAGCCACACGGATGAATACGCCGACCTGTGGGCGAAGAAAGCCAGTCTCGATCAGCAGGTGTCGCGCCACTGGTTGCGTCAGGCGCACATGACCGTCGGGCCGGTGGACCAGCAAGCGACGACAGACCTGCAAAGCACCGCTGACTTCCTGTTCAAAGTCAAAGCGCTGCCGGCACCGTTGGCCACTGCCGGGATCATCGACACATCTTTTCAGCAGGCCTTGTCTCACTGAGCGAGCGCCGGAACCAAACCCTGTGTACCTTATCCAACCTGCGCTCGGGTATCGGAGCGCAAGGATGGATAAGGGCGAGGGAGTTTTGCCAATCGACAACATGACGGCAGCCGCCGCGCTCAAGGCAAAACATGACATCCGGATCCAAGCTTCTCTGTGCAGCGCTGATTGCCCTCGGGCTGGCCGGTTGTATTGCCGCCCCGATAGAAATGACCGCGCAGACCGAAACGCGCCTGCAAACCCGGGCACCGGTGCGTTTTCTATTGACGTTCGATGACGGCCCCAGCGCCTCGAGTTTGTGGAACCCGTCGGCCACGGTGCTCGACAGCCTCAAGGACAATCCGCTGATGCCAAATATCAAAGCGGTGTTCTTCGTGCAGACGCGTGCACCACGAGCGGGCAACAGTGACATCGGTCGCAGCATCATGCGCCGCGAGCATGATGAGGGGCACATACTGGCGTTTCACACGGCGACCCATTGGCACACCAATCACCGTTCGCTCGACCCGCAACAGCTTGAAGAATCGCTGACCAACGGCACCGCCGATATCGCCGCCATCACCGGGGCGCCGCCGAAGTTGCTGCGCCCGCCATTCTGGAATTACGACAAGCGCACCTTCGCCGGCTATCAGCGCCACGGCTTGCATGTGTTGCTCACGGATCTAAGCGCCAATGACGGCAAGATATGGGGCTTCAATGCCAGCCCGCGACGTCGGGCCAACATGCTGCGGCAGTTATCGCAAGTCCGTGAACGGATTGCCCTCGGCGCATTGCCGACAGTCGACGGGGTGATTCCGGTGGTGGTGACGTTTCATGATCTCAACCGCTATACCGCACGGCACACGCGCGAATACCTGCAGATTCTGCTCGATAGCGCCGCCGCGACAGGCGTGAAGCTGGCGGACAAGCCTTTCTACGATGATCACGCCGAACTGGAGAAAGCCGCGCTGGCCCGCACCGTCGAAAAGAGTGCGGAACCGGTGAATCTGCCAGGGATGTGGAACTGGATCTGGGATCACGACTCGCACTGAGGGCAGGGTGGAAAGTTGTGACCGGATTGGCATTTTTGTAGCGGGCGAGTCACACGTTGCTCATCTATGCTCAACCAGCCGATCGACCCGCCTGCGAGGCGTTCACTCATGCTTGCCATTGACGATATTTGCCGGATTGTCGAATCCGGCTTTCCTGCGTTCAAGTGCGATTGCATTCCGAGTTCGCAAGGCCTGTTGCAAATCAAAGTGTACGAGCCGGACAGTGGACGCGTCGAATTGCTGTTGACTGGTGTTTCTCCGAAACACCTGGTCACGATCCGTGACATTTCCAGGTTCATCGGTGAGTTACGCACCGAAATGAACGCTGGTCGCCGAGCCTTCGCTGGTTAACGTCTCATAAGCGCCGTTGAAACGCTTGAACGATGCGCAGCGTCGCCTCGCTGGTGTTCAGGTTGCGCACTGCATCCAGCGGATGCCAGATGCAATCGATGATCTCGTTCTGTGGGCGCACCTGTTCGAAGTCCAGCACCGATGCCTCGTAGACATGGTGCTGCGTGCTGCCGCTCTGCAGCTCCATCAGATACAGCACATCGTCGGCGTCCAGACCGGTTTCTTCCTGCAATTCGCGCACGGCCGCCGCCGCTCGGGTTTCGCCGGGCTCGACCTTGCCACCGGGCAATGTCCAGCGGCAGTGGGGTTTGCGTACCAGGAGAACATGGCGATCCTGTTCGCATATAACGGTTGCGCGTACTTTCATCTGTTACCCGTTTACTGCTTGTCACAAAATAGAAATAAAACTGCAATATTTGAGCCGAGGCCTGCGGTAAAGGTTCATTGGATTTGGAGCGTACGCTGCTGAGAAAAGTGCCGGATCCATGACGGTCGCGGCTGGCGACATCCGGTCAGCATTACGGGCGGATCAGGGTGTAAGGTAAAAGCGTGAAGCTGCTTTTGACCGTTAGCAAAAATGGAGGTGTCCATGAGCATGCCGATGTTGAACAAGATGCACATGAACGGCTATGACGTGCTTAGCGTGAACAATGGCCCATGGCGGGTTTGCACCCAAGGTGATCGGCTGGCGTCGTTTGGCAGTCGGGAGGAGGCGCTGGCCTACGCCGCCGCACTGCCTGGCTACAAAAAACGTTCGACGCGCGCGCAGAGTCACAAAACTCACTGACTGGCTGTAACGGAAAAGCCCCGGCATTGTCGGGGCTTTTGTCGAGGGGAGGGGACCTCAGTGGATCTTGATTCGGCTGATGGTTCGGGATTTCACTTCCTTGGCATAGAGTTGTAACCGTTCTTCGTCGCTTTGCAGCACCTCGCAGGATCGCAGCACGGTCTGTGCATCCGCCTCGTTGCCGGATTTGCGCAGTAATTCCGCGATACGTTTCAGGTCGACCGCCGACCATCTCAAGTCCGATGCAACGCTTTGCAGGTCGCGTTGAAGTTCGTGTTCGTATTCATTGAGCCGCATGATCACCTCCAGAACATTCTCGGTAGAAAAGAGTAGTCGCATTTTTCGTCGATGGGCAAAGCCTGTTCGTCCGCACGCTGAACGGTTGTGAAAAGTTGTGCAGATTACGCCACAGGCGCGATGCCACGATGGATGTGGGTAGGCTTACGCGCTACATTCACTTTTTTTCAGATCAGGAACACAGCATGCGGATATGCATCGCGGGTTTGGCGTTGGCCATCTTGGCGGGTTGCTCGTTGCCAGCATCGGTGGTGCCGGGTGAGCCGAATATCAGCAAGACCAGCGACAAGTCCCCCAAGGACTATGCAGCGTGCGTATTACCGTTGTGGCAGAAAGACATCGCAAAAACGTCGCAGACGTCGATTTCCAATGGCTACCGCATCACTGCGCCGAGCATCATTACTGCTGACGAGATTCTCGACATCGTCAAGTACAAGGATGGCAGTCGGGTTTCGCTGTATCAGGGGCCTCCGTGGGCCAAGTCCGGGTCGTTGCGCCAATCGGTGCGTGATTGCCTGTAACGAACTCTGCGACACAATAAGAGCAGAAGCCGGATGAACGGCTTCTGCTTTTTTTTCGACAGTGGTGTGGATTTGATTTGCGAAATGAACGGTGACAGTTGCGCGCGAGGTTTTTTAGCTGTGTGCACTAGGCTTTTGCGGGGCGGTCGATAGTCAGGTCGGCTGGTCTTTCAAGGAGTCTCGGATCATGGATGATCTGGTCAAAGAAGTTATTCCGCTGTTGCAGTACCTGATTCCCGGATTTTTGTCGGCGTGGATTTTTTACTCGCTGACGGCGTTCAAGCGGCCCGATACGTTTGGGCAGATTGTGCAGGCGCTGATTTTTACGTTTGTGATTCATGGCGCGGTATTGGGGATTGGGGAAATGTGTTTGTGGGTAGGCTCGAATGGATTCTCTATAGGGCGCTGGGATGCCAAGGTCGAAACGATGTGGGCATTCATTGTGTCGGTGACGCTGGGGTTGCTTTCCTGCTATTTGGCCACGAATGACAAATTGCATGGCTGGTTACGCAGTCGAAATGTCACGAAACAAACTTCGTACCCCAGCGAATGGTTCAGCGTCTTTGCCCAGCATCATCGTCTGGTCACGCTGCATTTGAACGATGAAAGGCGCGTTTTTGGCTGGCCGGTGGAGTGGCCACCGGAGTCCAGCAGTGGCCAGTTCGTCATGCAAAATCCTTGTTGGCTGGATGCCGAAGGAGCAGAAGTGCCTTTTGGCGCTGAGTTTTTGCTGATAGATTCCGGGAAGGTCAAGTGGGTCGAATTCGGCCCGAAATCGGAGGTTTCGTTATGACAGCCAGAGCACCACAACCAATGCCAGAATGGGTGGCGCGTCGTTACACGAAAGACGGCAAGCCAGTGGCAAATGCTCAGCCCAGAGCGCCGAGCGCTCCACCACCGCTGAAGGGCCAGTATTTCCCTTAGCCCCAACCCTCAGCCACCGCCCGGCGAATCGCCTCCAGCAACATCGCGAACGCCGGGTTGTCGTTGTTCTCCCGCCAGATCAGATGCAGCTCGCTCTGCACCCCTTCGCCCAGATCGATATCGCGAAACACCACATTCTTGAACACCACACTGGTGGCGCAACGTGGCACCAGCGCCAGGCCCATGCCGGCATTGACCAAGGCCAGAATCGTCAACGATGACCCCAGCCACTGCACGTAATCCGGCGCAACCCGGGCCGAGCGCAGCATGCCGGTCAGCAGTTCATTGAACGGCGGATACGCGGCGTGGGAGTACATCAGGAACGGTTGTTTATCCAGGTCACTGACCGCCACTTCAGTCGCCGTCGCCAAGGCGTGAGCGCTTGGCACCGCCAATACAAATGGCTCGCGCACCAGGCATTCGGTGGCGTAGCCCGGCTCTAGTAGCGGCGCGCGGGCGATGCCCAGATCGATGCGGCGCGCGCGCAAGGCTTCGTGTTGCTGGTAGGTGTTCATCTCCGCCAGATCGATTTTCACCTGGGGCTGTTTCAGACGCGCTTCGGCGATCACCTTGGGCAAAAACTCATACACCGCACTGCCGACAAAACTGATGTTCACCGAACCGATATCGCCTTCGGCAAACCGTCGGGCCGTAACCGCCGCTTGCTGTGCGCGCTCCAGCAGGTTCTGGGCTTCGATGAAGAACGCACGGCCGGCCGCCGTCAGCGCAACACTGCGGGTACTGCGGGTAAACAACTCGACGCCGAGGTGATGCTCGAGCAATTGAATCTGCCGGCTCAGCGGCGGCTGGGTCATGTTCAGCCGTTCGGCGGCGCGGCGAAAGTTGAGTTCGGTGGCGACCGTGGTGAAGCAGCGCAGTTGAGTCAGTTCGAACATTGATCTAATCCGGGTATCAATCGAATGCCAAGTTAGATTAGACGGGATCAATGCCCCGCGTCCATGATCGGCCCATTGCTTTACGCCATCCCTAAAAAAACAAGATCGGGAGTCGCCCTTGAAAACCCTCCAGAGTCCGCTGGACGTCACGGTTCTTGCCCGTGCCGCCGCCAAGGTCAAGCGCCACGTGCTGCCGCTGTTCGTGGTGATGTTCATCGTCAATTACATCGATCGGGTCAACATCGGTTTCGTGCGCAGTCATCTGGAAACCGATCTGGGTATCGGCGCGGCGGCCTATGGCCTCGGCGCCGGCCTGTTCTTCGTGGGCTACGCGCTGTTCGAAGTGCCCTCCAACATGCTCCTGCAGCGTTACGGCGCACGGGTCTGGCTGACGCGGATCATGTTTACCTGGGGCGCTGCCGCCATGGCCATGGCGTTTGTCAGGGGTGAAACCAGTTTCTATGTGCTGCGCTTTATTCTCGGTGCGGCCGAAGCCGGGTTCTTTCCGGGGATCATTTATTACTTCACCCAATGGCTGCCGGCCTCCGAGCGGGGCAAGACCATGGCGGTGTTCCTCAGCGGTTCGGCGATCGCCTCGGTGATTTCCGGCCCGGTGTCCGGTGCGTTGCTGCACATCAGCGGGCTGGGTCTGCATGGCTGGCAGTGGATGTTCCTGATTGAGGGCGCCGCCTCGGTGGTGCTCTGCGCGTTTGTCTGGTTCTGGCTGCAATCGCACCCGCGTCAGGCCAGGTGGCTGAGCGAAGAGGAGCGCGAAGCGCTGGTGGCCGCGATTGCCGAAGAACAGCGCGCTCGTGAGGCGGTGCAGGCGGCCAAACCCTCGATGTTCAAACTGTTGGCGGATCGGCAGATTGCGCTGTTCTGCTTCATTTACTTTTCCATCGCCCTGACTATTTACGGCGCGACGTTCTGGTTGCCGAGCATGATCAAGAAAATGGGCAACCTCGGCGACTTTCAGGTCGGTCTGCTCAATTCGATTCCGTGGATCATTTCGATTGTCGCCATGTACGGTTTCGCGGCGATGGCCGGCAAGTGGAAGTTTCAACAGGCCTGGGTCGCGCTGACGCTGGTGATCGCCGCGATCGGCATGTTCATGTCGACCACCGGTGGGCCGATCTTCGCTTTCGTCGCGATCTGCTTCGCCGCCATTGGCTTCAAGGCTGCCTCGGCATTGTTCTGGCCGATTCCGCAAAGCTATCTGGATGCACGCATCGCGGCGGCGGTGATCGCGCTGATCAACTCCATCGGCAACCTCGGCGGTTTCGTTGCGCCGACGGCGTTTGGCTTTCTCGAACAAACCACCGGCTCCATCGAGGGCGGTCTGTACGGTCTGGCGGCAACCTCGCTGATCGCTGCGGTGGTGATCTTCTTCGCCCGCACCGCGCCCGGTGCCAAGGGTAAAACCCCGGCAAAGCCCGATGACAATACCGCCGTCGCGACGACGGCCAGCCCGGCCGCGAGCCATTGAATTGATTGTTGATCTGTCAGGAGCGTTATCTTGAAAATCACTCGTGTCACCGTGACCCCGATTGCCTTCCGTGATCCGCCGCTGCTCAATGCCAGCGGCATTCACGAACCCTTTGCCCTGCGTTCGATCATCGAGATCGAAAGCGACAACGGCTACATCGGCCTCGGCGAAAGCTATGGCGATGCCCCGGCACTGGCGATCCAGCAACAGTTGCAGGCGCAGCTGATCGGCCTCGACCCGTTTAACCTCAATCAGCTGCGCGCCATCGTCCAGGCCACCGTCGCGGCGAACAAACCGGCGAGTATTGCTGGGGCCGAACTGGCGCCCGGTTCCCATGCCAGTAAAGCGGTGAGCAACGCCTACTCGGCGTTCGAAGTCGCGTTCCTCGATTTGCAGGCGCATTACCTGAATGTGCCGCTGGTGGATCTGCTCGGCGGCGCGATTCGCGATGAAGTGCCGTTCAGCGCCTACCTGTTCTTCAAGTACGCGCAGCATGTCGATTCGCCGTACAAACCGGACAACTGGGGCGAGGCGCTCAGCGAGCAACAGATCGTTGCGCAGGCCGCACGGATGATCGAGGCGTACGGTTTCAAAAGCATCAAACTCAAGGCTGGTACGTTGCCGCCGGAGCATGAAGTGGCGTGCATCAAGGCGTTGAAAAAAGCTTTTCCCGGTTACCCGTTGCGCATCGATCCGAACGGCAACTGGTCGCTGGAAACCTCGATTCGCATGGCCGAATTGCTCGGCGATGATCTGCAGTATTACGAAGACCCGACCCCGGGCCTCGAGGGCATGGCCGAGCTGCACAAGCGCACCGGTCTGCCACTGGCGACCAACATGGTGGTCACCGATTTTGACGAGTTCCGCCGCAGCGTCGCGCAGAACAGCGTGCAGATCGTGCTTGCCGATCACCACTACTGGGGCGGTCTGCGCGACACGCAGACGCTGGCGAAGATGTGCGATGTGTTCGGTCTCGGCGTGTCGATGCATTCCAATTCACATTTGGGCATCAGCCTGATGGCAATGGCGCATGTGGCGGCGGCCGTGCCGAATCTGGATTACGCCTGCGACACCCATTACCCGTGGCAGGAACCGGATGAAGAGGTGATCAAGGGTGGCAAGCTGCCGATTGTCGATGGCTGCGTGAAAATCACTCGCGCGCCGGGGCTTGGCCTGGAGCTGGATCATGAGCAGTTGGACAAGCTGCATGATCAGTACCTGACCTGCGGGATTCGCCAGCGCGATGATGTGCGGCAGATGCAGCGCTACAAGCCGGACTGGAAGGCAGTTAAACCGAGATTTTGAAGTGTCTGCATTGACGCCATCGCGAGCGGGCTCACTCCTACAGGGAAACGCATTCCAACCGTAGGAGTGAGCCTGCTCGCGATTGGCGTCCTCACGGTTACAACGTTTCTATCAGCCAATCCCGAAACGCTTTCAGTGACGGCAGATTCTCATTGCGCGGCGGATACACCAGGTAATAGCTGCGGCGACTGGTAATCGGCTCGCCCAGTTGCAGCAGCTCGCCATTCAACAACTCATCCTCAACCAGAATTCGCGGCACCAATCCCACACCAATATTGGCCCGCACCGCCTGAATCAAGTGCGAGGTCATTTCAAAACTCGGGCCGATGCGCATGCTGCGGTGCGGTAAGCCGTGATGACTGAACCACTCCGCCCAGGCCTGGGCATTGCTGCTGACATTGAGCAGCAGTTGCCCGGCGATGTGTCGTTCGGCGTCATCGCGTTCAGCAACGGACAACTGCGCACTGGCGATCACCACCAGTTCCTCGGTGTGCAAGGGCAGGGCAGTCAACCCAGGCCAGTCCCCGCCGCCGACGCAGATCGCGGCATCGATTTCGCTGGTATCGAAGTCGATCGCTTCGATCCGCGAATGCAGATGCACGGTCATGCCCGGATGCGCCGTGTAGAAATCCTTCAGGCGTGGCAGCAGCCATTTCGAACCGAAAGTCGGCAGCGTCGCCAGGCGCAAGCTGTGAATGCCCGAGCCGAACGCCATTGCCTGCAGCGTGGCACTGCGAATCTGCCCCAACGCTTCGGCGAGTTCGCGCTGATACATGCGTCCGACGTCGGTCAGCACCACTTGCCGGCCTTCGCGCGTGAACAGGCGCATGCCGAGCATCTTCTCGAGAATTTGCACCTGGCGGCTGACCGCGCTCTGCGTCAGCGACAGTTCATGCGCGGCGCGGGTGTAGCTTTCGTGGCGCGCCGCCGCCTCAAAGGCCAGCAATAACGACATGGACGGGGTGAGCGTGCGCGGATTCATTCGTAAAAGTCATCGATAGCGGGTCTAAATTACGGTTGTCCCGAGGTTCATCAGCCATGAACATGGGCACCCTGAGATGGCGGAGCCTGACGCAATCATTCGTTGCGTACAACTGTTCACCGCCACGCGGCCCGATTTGACCGAGAAAACCTGACCGATGATTGCCCTGCTGTCTCCCGCCAAAGCCCTGACCCGCGATTACCAGCAGTTCCTCCAAGCCCTGAAAGCCAGCGGCTTTCGCGGTGAGATCAGCGCCGATTACGCCAGCCGTGTGGTGCTGGCGACGGATAACTCGATCTATCAGCGCCTGCCGCAAGCGGCGGTGTTTCCGCTGGACGCCGAGGACGTGGCGCGGGTGGCGCGGCTGATCGCCGAACCGACCTATCAGCAGGTGCTGATCACCCCGCGTGGCGGCGGCACCGGCACCAACGGCCAATCGCTGACGGACGGCATCGTCGTCGACCTGTCGCGGCACATGAACCGCATTCTGGAAATCAACGTCGAGCAACGCTGGGTGCGGGTGCAGGCCGGGGTGGTCAAGGATCAGCTCAACGCCGCATTGAAATCCGCCGGGCTGTTTTTCGCCCCGGAGCTGTCGACCTCCAACCGCGCCACCGTCGGCGGCATGATCAACACCGACGCCAGCGGTCAGGGCAGTTGCACCTACGGCAAGACCCGCGACCATGTGCTCGAACTCGATATGGTTTTGCGCGGTGGCGAGCGCCTGCACGGTTTGCCCCTTGAGGAAAGTGAGCTTGAAGCGTTGTGTGCCCGCGAGGATCGTATCGGCGAGGTCTATCGCTGCGCCCGGCAGATCATTGATGAGCAGGGTGAGCTGATCAAACAGCGTTTCCCCGACCTCAACCGCTGCCTGACCGGTTATGACCTGGCGCACCTGCGTGAGGCGGACAATCGTTTCAACCTCAACAGCGTGCTGTGCGGTGCTGAAGGCTCGCTGGGGTTTGTCGTCGAGGCGCGGCTGAATGTCTTGCCGATTCCCAAGCATACGATGCTGGTGAACATCCGCTACGCCGGCTTCATGGACGCACTGCGCGACGCTCGCGCGCTGATGGCGCTCAAGCCATTGTCGATCGAAACCGTCGACTCGAAAGTCTTGCTGCTGGCGATGCAGGACATCGTCTGGCACGGCGTCGCCGAGTATTTCCCGGAAAGCGCCGAGCGCCCGACCTTGGGCATCAATCTGGTGGAGTTCTGTGGTGATGATTCCGAAGAGCTGCAGCGCCGGGTCGAGGCGTTCGTCGAACACTTGAGCAACGACCGTACTGTCGAGCGTTTGGGCCACACGCTAGCGGTCGGACACGCGGCGGTGAACAAGGTCTACGGCATGCGCAAACGTGCGGTGGGCTTGCTCGGCAACGTCGCCGGTGAAGCACGGCCGCAGCCGTTTGTCGAAGACACTGCCGTACCACCGCAGCACCTGGCCGAGTACATCGCCGAGTTGCGCGATTTGCTCGACAGCCACGGTTTGCAGTACGGCATGTTTGGCCACGTCGACGCGGGCGTGCTGCACGTGCGGCCGATTCTCGACATGAAAGACCCGCAGCAAGCGGCATTGGTGCGCCCGGTGTCCGATGGCGTTGCCGCGCTGACCCAGCGTTACGGTGGCCTGTTGTGGGGCGAGCACGGCAAAGGCTTGCGCTCGGAATACGCGCCGGCCTTTTTCGGTGAACTTTACCCGGCGCTGCAAGCCTTGAAGGCCGCGTTCGACCCGTTCAACCAGTTCAACCCGGGCAAGATCGCCACCCCGGCCAACACTGACGCTGCGCTGCTGAAAATCGACGAAGTCACTTTGCGCGGTGAACTGGATCGACAGATCGACGAAAAAGTCTGGCAGAGCTACGGCGCCGCCATGCATTGCAACGGCAACGGCGCCTGCTACAACTTCGATCCTGACGACGCGATGTGCCCGTCGTGGAAAGCCACCCGCGAGCGTGCGCAATCGCCCAAGGGCCGCGCCTCGTTGATCCGCGAGTGGCTGCGCTTGCAGGGCGAGGCGGGTGTCGATGTGTTGTCTGAGGCGATTCGCAAACCGAAGTTTTTCAGCACGTTGTGGCAGCGCTGGCGCAACAGCCGCGATCCGTCAGCGGACTTCTCCCATGAGGTCTACGACGCCATGGCCGGTTGCCTGGCGTGCAAATCCTGCGCGGGGCAGTGCCCGGTGAAGGTCAATGTGCCGGAGTTTCGTTCGCGCTTTCTCGAGCTCTATCACAGCCGTTATTTGCGCCCGGCGCGGGATTACCTGATCGCCTCGCTGGAATACAGCATCCCGTACATGGCGCGGATTCCTGCGTTGTACAACGGGTTGATGGGCGCTACGTGGGTGCGCGGGCTGCTGGAACGCGTCGGCGGTATGATCGACGTGCCGTTGCTCAGTCGTTTCGATTTCCACGCGGCGATGCGCCGCTGGCAGGTGCAACCGGCGACGGTGTCGACCCTGGCGACGCTGACTCCGGGGCAACGCGAACGCAGCGTGGTCATCGTGCAGGATGCCTTCACCCGCTACTTCGAAGCACCGCTGTTGGCCGATCTGGTCGAGCTGATTTCGCGTCTGGGTTATCAGGTGTATCTGGCGCCGTTCAGCGCCAATGGCAAGCCGTTGCACGTGCAGGGCTTTCTTTCGGCGTTCAACCGCGCGGCGTTGCGCAACGCCCGGCAGTTGCGGGAGTTGGCGGATATCGGTGTGCCGTTGCTGGGCCTCGATCCGGCGATGACGTTGGTGTATCGCCAGGAATACCTGAAAGTCCCCGGCATGCAGCAATGCCCGGAAGTGGCGCTGGTGCAGGAGTGGTTGCTCAAGGTGATGCCGGAGCATGCGTCGCAGGATGACAGCGCATCGTTCCGACTGCTCGCCCATTGCACCGAGAAAACCAACGCCCCGGCCGCGACCCGACAATGGGAGCAAGTGTTTGAACGTGTCGGTTTGAAACTGGCCACGCAAGCCACCGGTTGCTGCGGCATGTCCGGGACTTACGGTCACGAAGCGCGCAATCGCGAAACTTCAGCAGTGATCTACGAGCAGTCGTGGGCAAGTCAGATCGAGGCGCCGGCAGAGCAGGGCGAAGCACTGGCGACCGGTTATTCCTGCCGCAGTCAGGTCAAGCGCCAGTCGGACCGGGCACTGCGTCATCCGTTGCAGGTGCTGCTGGCGGTTCTGCGTCGCTGAGCGGTTCATCGTCCGGAGCGTTGTCCCAGATCAGCCGGGGGTCGAAGCTCATTGCCGAGAGCATGGTCAGCACCACGACCATGCCGAAGAACAGGATACCCGGCCGCGGTTCGATATCGCCCAGTGTCTGGAATTTCACCAGCGCCGCGACCAGTGCGACCACCAGCACATCGAGCATCGACCAGTAGCCGATCAACTCGACGAAGCGAAACATTTTCGAGCGCTCCCGGCGTGCCCAGCCACTGTCGCGTTGCACGGTGATCAACAACAGTGACAGGGCGACGAATTTGATGCCCGGCACGGCGATACTGGCGATAAAGATGATCAGTGCGATGTCCCACGCGCCATGCTGCCAGAACTCCAGCACGCCGCTCATGATCGTGCTGTCCGCGCCGTTGCCGAGCATGGTGGTGTTCATTACCGGCAGCAGATTGGCCGGCACGTAAAATGCCAGCGCAGCGAGCAGATACGCCCAGGTGCGCGTCAGTGAGTTGGTCTTGCGCCGATGCAGCGGCGCATCGCAGCGCGGGCATTGGTGCGGCTCGTCGGTCATGTCACAGGCCAGGCCACAGCTGTGACAGAGGCACAGATTGAGTTCGCTGGCAGTCGCGGGTCGTTTCATGGAATGTCCCAGAGGTCACGAATATCGCGGCCGGCAATCCTGATCATCATCAGGCTGAGCACGGCCAGCGCGAACAGGCCGATGCCGGGCAGCACGTCGAGCATCCCCGCCAGTTTGAACACCGCCACCATCGCCCCCAGCAGACACACCTCGAGCATGCTCCACGGCCGCAGGGTCTCCAGCCAGCGCATGCACAACTTGAAGCCCGGTGCACGTTGCGATGACAGCGCGAAGCTGAGCACCCAGACCAGCAGCACCAGTTGAAACGCTGGCGCGATGATGATCGCAATCGCCGCGACCATCGCCATGAACGTGATCGGTCCCTGACTCAGCGCCAGCACCGAATCCCATAGCGTCGCGCTGTTTTTCAGGCCTTTGAGGCTGATGCTCATCACTGGATAGAAATTGGCGAACAGCCACAGCATCGCTGCCGTGAAGGTCAGGGCCAGGCGCTGTTCGACGGTCAAACCGTTGAAACGCTGGAGCACGCCGCCGCAACGCACGCACGAGGTTTTCTGGTGTTTGCCCAGCACGGCTTTTTCGTACACGCAGTCGCAGTGCTCGCAGATGATCAGGTGTTCGGTGTTGATCATGGACAACGCTCGACAACAGGCCGCAAGGGCAGGGGGACCTGATCACTATAGAAGCCTGAGGCGGGAGGGCAACTTGGGTGGCGTGATCTGCCTGCGGTTTTCTGAGAAATGCTATCGATTGGACTTGGGATTTTGCTTTTTAGTGTTATAAGGTAACGCAAATTTTTCAGGGTGCTCCGTTGTGGCGCCTGCTGTTATCCCCTCTATTGCGAAACGCTTATGACGAATGTGCTTCCCCGTTCTGCCCCGTTGACTGGCCGGCTGCTGTCCATTGATGCCCTCAGAGGCCTGGTCATTGTGTTCATGCTGCTGGACCACGTGCGTGAAACCTTTTTGCTGCATCGTCAGGTCGCCGATCCGATGGACATTGCCAGCACCGAGCCGGCGCTGTTTGTCAGTCGCACGTTGGCGCATCTGTGTGCGCCGGTGTTCGTGTTGTTGACGGGATTGTCGGCGTGGTTGTTTGGCGAAAAGTACGCGGGCAAGGCCGATGTCAGTGCGTTTCTGTTCAAGCGCGGTCTGTTTCTGGTGGTGCTGGAGTTCACGTTGGTGAACTTCGCCTGGACATTCCAGCTGCCGCCGAGCGTGATTTATCTGCAAGTGATCTGGGCGATCGGTTTGAGCATGATCGCCCTGTCGCTGCTGGTGTGGTTGCCGCGCTGGCTGCTGCTGATGTTGAGCCTGATGATCATCGCCGGACACAACCTGCTCGATGCGGTGCATTTTCCAGTGGAGTCGGCGCTGCACGTGCCATGGGCGATCTTGCATGATCGCGGCTGGATCGACGTCAGCGAAAATCTGCGCCTGCGCACCTCCTATCCTTTGCTGCCATGGATCGGCGTGATCGGTCTGGGGTATGCGCTGGGACCGTGGTTTGCCCGGGGCGTTGAGGCGAGTTTGCGTCAGAGTCACCTGCTGATCATGGGTAGCGCAGGGCTGCTGGGCTTTGTCGGGCTGCGGCTGATCAATGGCTACGGCGAGAAAGCCTGGGCAGTGGGCGATACGTTGCCGCACACCCTGATGAGTTTCTTCAACATCACCAAATATCCACCGTCGCTGCTGTTTATCGCGTTGACGGTGAGCGTCGGGTTATTGCTGCTGTTGGCGTTCGAGCGGGTACAGGATCGGCGCTGGATCCGTTGGCTGACCGTGTTCGGTTCGGCACCGATGTTTTTCTATCTGCTGCATTTGTACGTGTTGAAGATGCTGTACCTGATCGGCGTGGCCCTGTTCGGGCTGAATCAGGGCAGCTATTTCGGCTTTTCGTCGGTGGCGGCGATCTGGTTGGCGGCGGTCATTCTCGCGGTTGCGCTGTTTCCGGCGGTACGCTGGTTTTCGGCGTTGAAGGCCCGGCGGCGTGACATTGCCTGGTTGAAGTACTTTTAAGTGCCCCAAAACCTCTTGGAGCTGCGGCACGCTGCGATCTTTTGATCTTCAAAAGCAAAGTCAAAGGATCGCAGCGCCGCAGCTCCAAGAGGTGAATCGTGCAATGGCCGGGTTATTTGCGATCCAGCCACACGGTCTGGGCATTGCAGAACTCGCGCACGCCGAAGTGCGACAGTTCACGACCGAAACCGCTCTTCTTCACGCCGCCAAAGGTCACGCGCGGGTCGCTGGCGGAGTAGCCGTTGATGAACACGCCGCCGGTGTCCAGTTCGCTGGTCAGTTGCTGGGCCAGTGCCACGTTGGCGGTGTAGATCGTTGCGGTCAGGCCGAACTCGCTGTCGTTGGCCAAGGCCACGGCATGCGCGCAATCGCGGGCGGTGATGATCGAAGCGACCGGGCCGAACAGCTCCTGTTTGAACGAAGTCATGCGGTCGGTGACATCGCCCAGCACGGTCGGTTCGTAGTAGTTGCCCGGGCCTTCGGACTTGCCGCCGCCGAGCAACAGCGTCGCGCCTTCTTCCAGGGTGTCGCGCACTTGCTGGTCGAGTTCATCGCGCAGGTCGAAACGCGCCATCGGGCCGATGTAGGTTTCGCTGGACAACGGATCGCCGACCTTCAACTGGCGCGTGGCTTCGACGAATTTACGGGTGAATTCTTCGACTACGCCTTCCTCGATGATCAGTCGCTTGGCTGCGGCGCAGACCTGGCCGGAGTTCTGGTAGCGACCGATGACTGCCGCTTGCACGGCTTCGTCCAGATCGGCGTCATTGAGCACGATAAACGGGTCCGAGCCGCCCAGTTCCAGCACGCATTTCTTCAACGCGGCACCGGCCTGAGCGCCGATGGCCATACCGGCACGCACGCTACCGGTCAGGGTCACAGCGGCAATGCGCGCATCGGCGATCGCGGTGGAAACGCCTTCCGGGGTGACGTTGATCACCTCAAAAACACCCTCGGCGAAACCGGCGCGGGTGAAGGCATCGCGCAACAGATAAGCGCTGCCCATCACGTTCGGCGCATGCTTGAGCACGTAAGTGTTGCCGGCGATCAGCGCCGGAACGGCACCGCGCAGCACTTGCCAGATCGGGAAGTTCCACGGCATCACCGCGAGGATCGGGCCGAGCGGACGGTACTCGATGCGCGCCTTGCCGCCTTCAACCTGGGTCGGTTCAGCGTCGAGCATGGCCGGGCCGTGTTCGGCGTACCACTCGCAAAGCTTGGCGCATTTTTCGATTTCACCGCGGGCTTGAGCAATTGGCTTGCCCATTTCCAGGGTGATCATGGTGGCCATGGCTTCGCTGGTTTCGCGCAGTGAGCCGGCGAGGGCGGTCAACAAACGCGAGCGATCCTGCAACGGCTTGCGCTTCCATTTGCCGAAGCCGTAGGCGGCGCGGGTCAGTGCGGCGTCGAGCGCTTGCGCGGATTCAAACGCGTAATGAGCGAGCTGCTCGCCGGTGGCGGGGTTGATCGAGATAGCGTGGGTCTGGCTGGAAATCTGGCTCATGGCATCGTCCTGCATGTTCGTCGGATGAGCCTAGAGTAGGGTGGTGTTTGTTTTCTGGAAACTGAATAATAAAGATCGTTTCTTTCATGATTGGAGAATGACTGTGGATCTGGTGCAGCTGGAAATCTTCAAAGCCGTTGCCGAACACGGCAGCATCAGCGCCGCCGCGACGCAGATCCATCGCGTGCCATCGAACCTGACCACGCGGATCAAGCAACTTGAGCAGGATCTGGGCGTTGATCTGTTTATCCGCGAGAAAAGCCGTTTGCGCCTGTCGCCAGCGGGGTGGAGTTTTCTTGAATACGCGCGACGGATTCTCGACCTGGTGCAAGAGGCCCGGGCGACGGTGGCGGGGGAGGAACCGCAGGGTGCGTTTCCGTTGGGTTCGCTGGAAAGTACGGCGGCGGTGCGCATTCCCGAATTGCTGGCGGCGTACAACCAGTTGCACCCGAAAGTCGATCTGGACCTGTCCACCGGACCGTCCGGCACCATGATTGACGGCGTGTTGTCCGGACGCCTGGCTGCAGCGTTTGTCGACGGTCCTGTGCTGCATCCGACGCTGGAAGGCGTGCCGGCGTTCGAGGAGGAAATGGTCATCATCGCGCCGCTCAATCACGCTCCCGTCAAGCGCGCGGCGGACGTAAACGGCGAGAATATTTATGCCTTCCGCTCCAACTGTTCCTACCGTCACCATTTTGAAAAATGGTTCAGCACCGACGCTGCCGTGCCGGGCAAGATCTTCGAAATGGAGTCCTATCACGGCATGCTCGCCTGTGTCAGCGCCGGTGCCGGCCTGGCGCTGATGCCGCGCAAAATGCTGCAGAGCATGCCCGGCAGCGCGACCGTCAGCGTGTGGCCATTGGCGGCGGATTTTCGCTATCTGACCACGTGGCTGGTGTGGCGACGGGGCACGGTGTCGCGCAGCCTCAGCATGTTTGTGCGCTTGCTGGAAGAGCGCGGCGTGGTGCGCGCCGATGCATGATCGCGTCTGCGCGCACTCGGTTACCGTTATTGCCCGTCGACGCTGCGCGGCAGATTCAGCGGATTGCCTTCGCGCAACACGTCTGGCAACAGCTCATCGGGAAACCCCTGATACGCCACGGGCCGCAAGAAGCGCTCGATCGAGGTCATGCCGACGGAAGTGAAGCGGCTGTCCGAGGTCGCCGGAAAAGGGCCGCCGTGTACCGTGGCAAAGGTCACTTCCTGTGGATGCGCGAACGCGTTGACCACGATGCGCCCAGTGCGGCGTTCGAGAATCGGCAGCAGGCGCCGGGCCAATCCCAAGTCAGTATTCTCAAGGTGAATCGCCGCGCTGAGCTGCCCTCTGAACGAACGGGCGACGGCCAGTAACTCGGCTTCATCGTTGACGGCAACCAATAGCGCCGACGGACCAAACACCTCATGGGCCAGTGCCGGTTCGCTGAGCCATTGCTCTCCCTCGACTTCCAGCAACGCAGCTCGTCCGGCAAGTGGGGCATCGGCCGGTGTGCCTACGGCGATCACCTGCGCGCCGACAACTTCCATTGTTGCCAGTCCCTCGACGTAGGCGCCGTGAATGCCCGGTGTCAGCATTGTTCGCGCGGGTGCCGCGCTGACCCGTTTACGCATGGCGTTGCGCAGTTCATCAAATCCCGCACCGCGGACGGCGATCACGATCGAGGGGCACAAGCAGGCCTGCCCGACGTTGACCAGCATCCGCTCGATAAAGCCATCACCAATCTCGGCGCCGCGAGTTGTCAGCGCCTCGGGCAGGATGAAGGTTGGGTTGACGCTGGTCATCTCGGTGAATACCGGGATCGGGTCAGGGCGCAATTGCGCGCGGCGATAGAGCGCCATGCCACCCGCTTCGGACCCGGTGAAGGTCACCGCCTTGATCAGCGGATGATCCACCAGCGCTTCGCCGATGGCATTGCCGCCGCCACGCACCATGGAAAAAACCCCTTCGGGCAAACCATGCGCTTGCACGGCTTTACGAATGATCCGCGCCTGGATTTCCGAGGCCCCCGGATGGGCGTTATGCGCCTTGAGAATCACGGTGGCGCCGGCCGCCAATGCCGACGCGGTATCGCCGCCCGCCACCGAGTAGGAGATCGGAAAGTTGCTCGCGCCGAAAATCGCCACCGGACCGATGGCGATTTTTTGCAGGCGATGATCCATCCGTGGGCGAGGCTGGCGCTCGGGTTGCGCCGGGTCGATCGCCAGTTGCAGGAAGCGGCCCTTGCGCACGACATCAGCGAACTGGCGGAACTGGGTCGCCGCTTTTGCGGCTTCGCTTTCGAGCTGGGCGTGCGGCAGTCCGGTTTCCAGCGCGGCGCGTGCCGCCAGTTCGCTGCGCACTTCATCGAGGTTGTCAGCGATGGTTTCAAGAAACGCGGCACGCTCGACCAGCGAGGTGTGGCTGTAGTGATCGAACGCTGCATCGGCGAGTGTTGCAGCCTGATCGACCTGTGCGGCACCGCCGAAGGCGAAGTCCGGTTCGATCAACTGCTCAGTGGCCGGGTTCAGCGCTTTCATCGTGCCTTCGGTGGCGGCGACATCCGTCGCGCCGATCAGCAAATGGCCTGTCAGACTCATTGCGCGTCCCCCTGAGATTCGAGGTCGACAATCAGTTCGGCAGTGCTGGCAATCACGTGAGCGAAGGTCGGCCCGTTGAGCTCGTGGGCGGCGTGCATCATTTCCGCTTTGAACGCCGCCGTTGCATCGCGGACCAGGGTGACGTGGTAGCCCAGTTCCGAGGCGTAGCGCGCAGTGGCTTCGATGCAGGTGTTGGCCAGCAGGCCGACAATGATCACGTGGGTGATGCCGCGCTGCTTCAGGCGAAAATCCAGGTCGGTGTTGGCGAAACCACTGGAACCCCAGTGTTCCTGAACCACAATGTCGCCCGCTTGCGGGGCGAAATCCGGGTGCCATTCACCGCCCCATTCGCCCCGGGCAAAGTGGTGCATGTGCATGATTTTGCACTGCGTGGGGGTCGGGTGATCCCAGTTTTCGTAGTCGCCTTTTTCCCAACGGTGATGGGGTACGATGACCACCGGAATGTTCAGGTCGCGCACCGTGCGGTCGAGTTTGCGCAGATTGTCGAGCAAGCCGTTCTGTTCGGCCATGGGCTTGATCAGCGGGAAAACCTTGCCGCCCTCCGAGAGAAAATCGTTGTACGGATCGACCAACAGGTACGCGGTTCTGTCCAGCGGATAAGGGGTATTCGACATGGCGGCTTGCTCCGGCAATGGGATGATCGGTGCGCAGGGCTTGTCCCGGCATCGTGTAGATATGATAATCATAGTAACTGTAAAAGAGGCAAGCCCTGATGGCAGTAAACGATAGTCTTCCCGACACGCTGTGCCCGATCTCCCGGGCCGAGACGATCGTCGGCGACCGTTGGACCGTGCTGGTTCTGCGCGAGTTGTTCATGGCCAATCATCGCTATGACGAGATCCAGGCGCAGACCGGCGGTACACCGCAAATGGTCGCCGCGCGTCTGAAATGTCTGGAGGCGGATGGGCTGGTCGAACGCCGCTTGTACAACGAGCGGCCGAAACGCTACGAGTACCACCTCACGGCGAAAGGTGAAGCGTTCTACCCGGTGATCATGGCGCTGCGTGCGTGGGGAGAGACCTGGTGCAAATCACCGCAGGAAGGGCTGGCGGTGAACATGACCCACAAAAGCTGCAACCACAGCGCCGGTCTCGGACCGCTGTGCGAACACTGCGGTGAAGCGCTGCGTCGGCAGGATCTGATCAGCCAGCCACAAGCAGCCTACGCCGCTGAACGACAGGCGCGGCGTGAGGCGTTCAAAAGCAAATAACGTTGAGCACGGCGTGCCGTTTCGACCCTGCACAAAATAACCAAGGCCCGCACAGTGCGGGCCTTGGTTGGTCATCGAGGCAATCTCACAGACTGCCCGCCAGTTTGCCGCCCATCATCCGTCGACGGTAAGACGTGTCGCGGTTGGCCAGCCAGAAATACAACGGCGAGGTCACTAGCAGCCCCACCAGCCACGACAGATCCGCGCCGTTGATGTGCGCCGATACCGGGCCGACGTACAGCGGCGTGTTCATGAACGGGATCTGCACGGCGATGCCGATCGCGTAAGCCAGCAAGGCCTGCGGGTTGTAACGGCCGTAGATGCCGCCGTCGACCTGGAAGATCGACTGGATGTCGTACTGGCCCTTGTGGATCGCGTAGAAGTCAATCAGGTTGATCGCCGTCCACGGCACCAGCACCACCAGCAACACCAGCACCATGTCGACGAAGTGGCCGATGAAGTCCTTCGAGGCGCCGACGGCAGCAAAGCAGCAGGCCAGCAGCACGATGATCGAGATCACTGCGCGGCTCTTGGCAGTGGGGATCCAGCGGTAGGCGAAGGTCTGCACCAGGGTGATCAGCGACAGCACTGCGCCGTACAGATTGAGGGCGTTGTGGCTGATCACGCTGAGCAGAAACAGCACCAGCATCAGCGGGCCAATGGACCCGGTAGCGAGTTTGACCGCGTCCATGGTGTCCATGCCCACCGGTGTTGCGAGCACGGCGACGGCACCGAAAATGAACGCCAGGCTCGAACCCAGCGCCGAACCCAGATACGTCGTCCAGAAGGTCGACGAGACTTTCACGTCGGCCGGCAAGTACCGCGAATAGTCGGACACGTAAGGCGCAAACGCGATCTGCCACAGCGCGGCCAGCGACACAGTGGCCAGCCAGCCGGACAGGTTGAAGCTGCCCCGGGTGAGGAAGTCGTCAGTCTGGATGTGCGTGAAGATGTAGCCGAAACCGACGACGATGCCGATCCCCAGCACCCAGGTGCCGATGCGATTGAGCACGTGGATGAAGCGGTAGCCAATGATGCCGATGATGCCCGAGCCGAGTGCGCCGATGACAATCCCGACCGGCACCGGAACGCTGTCGACCACGCCATGCAGCGACTTGCCGGCCAGCACGATGTTGGAGGCGAAAAAGCCGATGTACATGACACCGGCAATCAGCACCACCAGCAACGCCCCGAGGGAACCGAACTGCGCACGGCTCTGGATCATCTGCGGGATGCCCATCTGCGGGCCTTGCGCCGAGTGCAGCGCCATCAGCACGCCGCCGACCAGATGGCCGACGAGAATGGCGACGATGCCCCAGACTAGATTCAAATGAAACAGCTGCACGCCCAGCGCACCGGTGACGATGGGCAACGGCGCGATGTTGCCGCCGAACCAGAGGGTAAACAGATCCCTGACCTTTCCATGGCGATCTTCGGGCGGCACGTAGCCTATCGTGTGTTTTTCAATCAGCGGAGCGGAGGATGCTGCAGGGGTAGCCATGACGAAACTCCAAGGCAAGGATGAGTACGTGGACGTACTTCGGCAAGCGCCGGCACGGGCGGCGCATTTCTTGTTGAAGTGATCATGTGCAAAGCCTCGGGAGAGATAAATTAGTAAGTTTGTTGCTACAGACCTTAAAAAAAATATGCTTGGGCTGGCGCCGGCGTCCGGTATGTTCAAGCTTGATCGTGCGCCAGGGAAACAGGCGAAAACCAACGCTCTTTTTGGAGAGACACATGGCCGCCTACAACCTGCGCCAGCTCAAATACTTCGTCACCACAGCCGACTGCGGCAGCGTCGCCGAGGCCTCGCGCAAGCTCTACATCGCGCAGCCCTCGGTCTCCACCGCGATCAAGCATCTGGAAGAAAGTTTCGGTGTGCAGCTGTTCATCCGGCACCACGCTCAAGGCGTGTCGCTGACGCCCACTGGCTCGCGGTTCTATCGCAAGGCGCTGGAGCTGTTGCGCGTGGCGCACGAGTTCGAACAGAACGCGCTGGCCGACAATGATGTGGTTGCGGGGCAGATCGATGTCGGCTGTTTCGAAACCGTCGCGCCGCTGTACCTGCCGCGCTTGATCGCTGGTTTCAAGGCGCGTTGGCCGGGGGTGGAAATCCGCATTCGGGATGGCGAGCAACAAGAGTTGGTGCAGGCGCTGACCGCTGGCAGCATCGACGTGGCGATGATGTTTGAACACGACCTCGACAGCACCATTGAAACCGCGCCGCTGATGCCGCCGCAGCAGCCTTACGCGCTGTTGCCGGCCAGCCACCGCTTTGCGCAACAGGCAAAAGTCTCGCTGCATGATCTGGTGCTGGAGCCGATGATCCTGCTCGACGTGGTGCCGAGCCGCACCTATTTCGTGAGCATCTTCGAAGAGCGCGGGCTGACGCCGAACATCGTCTTCAGCTCGCCGTCGATCGAGATGGTGCGCGGCATGGTCGGCAACGGTTTCGGCTTTTCGATTCTGGTGACCAAACCGTTCAGCAACTACACCTACGACGGCCAGCAAGTCGTGTGTGTGCCGCTGGCGGAAGACGTCACCGGTTCGGGATTGTCGGCGGCCTGGCTGCGTCGCGTGCAACTGACTAAACCGGCGCAGTTGTTTGTCGACCATTGCCGCGAGGAGTTGGCCCGACTGCACTCGTAAGCGCAATCGAGCCGCGTGTCAGAGGCTGATAAACGTCAGCATGCGCTGGAGCATTTCATCGCACGCCTGCAGTTGATCGAGGCTGACAAATTCGTCAGGCTTGTGACCCTGATCCATGCTGCCAGGGCCACACACCACCGTGGGAATGCCCACCGCATCAAACAACCCGCCTTCAGTGCCAAACGCCACGGTGCCGAAATCCTTCGAACCGCAGAAGGCAGAAATCAACTCGGCGGCCTGGCTTCGCGCATTGGTGGCCAGACCCGGATACGCCGACAAGGCGCTGAAGCGAATATCACTCTGCGCACTGACCGCTCGCATACGCGGCAGCACTTCGCGTTCGGCATAGGCTTTCAGCGCGTCGGCAACCAGCGCCGGATCCTGCGAGGGCAGGGCGCGGATCTCGAAATCGAATCGGCAATCGGCGGGCACGATATTTAACGCCTTGCCGCCGCTGATCACCCCGGTTTGCACCGTGCTGTAGGGCGGATCGAAGCGCGCATCGTGATGCTCTGGCGCTTTCAGTTGCTGACCGAGTCGGCCCAGTTCAGCGATGAGTTCGGCGGCGTATTCAATGGCATTGACCCCCAGCGGCGCGTAGGCCGAATGACAAGGATGGCCGTGTACGTCGCAGCGCATCGCCAGTTTGCCTTTATGGCCGAGCACCGGTTTCAGTTCGGTCGGCTCGCCGATGATGCACAGCAACGGTTTGATCGGGCGTTGCTGTAAAACCTCAAGCAACGAACGCACGCCGAGGCAGCCGACTTCTTCGTCATACGACAGGGCAATGTGCACCGGCAGACGCAATGACGCCTGCACCAGCGCCGGCACCAGCGCGAGCACGCAAGCGATATAACCCTTCATGTCCGCCGTGCCGCGGCCGAACAGTTTGCCGTCGCGCTCGGTCAGTTCGAACGGCGGCAGCGTCCACGGCTGGCCATCGACCGGCACCACATCGGTATGCCCGGACAGCACAATGCCCGGTTGATCCACCGGGCCGAGCGTGGCGAACAGGTTGGCCTTGCTGCGCTCATCGTTGTAGATCAGCGCGCAGGGCACGTCGAAGCTTGCGAGGTAATCGCGGACGAATTCGATCAACTGCAAGTTGGATTCACGGCTGGTGGTATCGAACCCCACCAGCGCCTTGAGCAACTCGACGCTGTTCATCGGTCATCACCGGCCACGCCATAGCCCGGCGCTTTGGCCGGATCGAGGGCGCGGTCGATGTAGTCCTGAAGCTGCGGCTCGTAAGCGTTCCAGAGTTTTTGCAACTGACCGATCGGGTCTTCATCGGCCCAATCCACGCGCAGGTTGACGATCGGCCAAGTCTGCTCGCCGACCACCACGACAGCGGCCGAATGCACCGGGCCGGCTTCACCGCCGAGGGCTTGTGCGGCGTGCAGGGCCTTGAGCAGACGATCAGCGAGTTGACCTTCGCCATCCTCGAAGGCGCTGACCATGGCTTCGATCACCGCACGCCCGGCGAGCATGTTGCCGGCGGCGACGCACTGTTCACCGGTGACGGCATTGTGCACACCGAGGGTTTGCGCGCCGCTGAAGTGCGCGGTCTGGCCGAGATGGTTGATCGCGGTGATCTGGCGGTACTGGCTGTAGCCGTTGCGCGTGAGGACTTTGTCCAGCGCATCGTCAGGGGTGAGACCTTGCTCCATCAGTGCGAGGACTTCCGGGCCGAGGGACGGCAGGGTGATGTTCTGGCTCGACACCGCACCAACACCCGGCAGCAGCCACGGGCAACGGGCGCCGACGGCGATGCTGGAGGAACTGATGGCGATACCGAACTGCCCGGTTTCGGCGCAGCGGGCGGCGATTGAAAAGGTCATCTGATGAACTCCTTGTGTGTCTGGACTGGCCTCTTCGCGAGCAGGCTCGCTCCTACAGGGGAACGCATTTCAAATGTAGAGTGAGCCTGCTCGCGATGGCCATAACTCGGTTGCCTGACTTACTCAGGAATCACCGCAATCACATCAATCTCCATCAGCCACTGCGGCTGCCCCAGCGCCGACACCACCAGCCCGGTGGAGATCGGGAACACGCCCTTGAGCCACTTGCCGACTTCCTGATACACCGCCTCGCGATAACGTGGGTCAATCAGGTAGGTGGTGGTCTTGACGATATGGCTCATGTCACTGCCAGCTTCTTCGAGCAGTTGCTTCACGTTGCGCATGGCCTGTTCGGCCTGCGCACGCGGGTCGCCCAGACCGACCAGATTGCCGTCGAAATCAGTACCGACCTGGCCGCGCACATACACGGTGTTGCCGGCGCGCACGGCCTGGCACAGGTCGTTGTCCAGCGTCTGGTTCGGGTAGGTGTCCTTGGTGTTGAACATGCGGATGCGCGTGTGGGTGGGCTGGCTCATGGAATACTCCTGAAGAAGGTTTGCCCGGCGCAATCGGCGCCGGGGCGAAAAGAGATCAAGCGTCGACGGTGTCGGCGGTTTTGCTGTGGCTGTTGTGGTGCAACTCGGCTTCACGCTGCTCGGCATCGCGGTAGTCGAGGTACTTGCGCTGGGTGGCGATGTGGTCGGCGACGTGTTTGGCGTCGTGCCAAACGCCCCAGATAAACGACGAGCCACGGCGCGACTGCCACGGCAGACCGAGGAAATACACTCCCGGCTCGCTCGACACACCGCGCTGATGCACCGGCTTGCCCTTGTCGTCGAACGCTGCGACTTGCAGCCAGGAATAATCCACGGCAAACCCGGTGGCCCAGATGATCGAGGTGACGCCGGCCTTGGCCAGATCCAGATCGACCAGCGGGTTTTTCACGCACTCAGGATCCGGATAGGTCTCGCGCGCTTCCGGCTCTTCTGGCAAATCGAGGCCGTTGCGTTCGATGTAGGCATCAGCCGCATCGAGCAGGGCCAGGTAGTTTTCGTCACCGCGAGTGAGGTTGCCGAGCAGGTCTTGCTTGAAGCTCACCACGCCGTTTTTGAACGATTCAGTGACACCGACCAGGGTCATGCCGCGATGGGCCAGCCCACGGAAATCAATGGTGCGACCGCCATGGGCGCCGCTGACTGCGATGGTCACGTGTTCGCGTCCCGGCTTCATCGCCGCCTGATCCCATTCGCCGAGCACGCCCAGCCACCAGCAGAAATCCCGGTTGCGATAAGCGCGAGGCGGGCGGTCATGGGCGCCGACCGACAGGTAAACCTGCTTGCCGGAGCGTTGCAGTTCATCGGCGATTTGCACGCCGGAAGAACCGGCACCGACCACTAGCACCGCGCCTGCCGGCAGTTGCTGCGGGTTGCGATAATCAGCGGAATGGATCTGCAGCAGGCGCCCGTCTTGCGGGGCAATCGCCGGGATCACCGGTTTCTGAAACGGCCCGGTAGCGGCGACAACCCGGTTGGCTTCGATCACCCCTTCGGAGGTTTCAACCGTGAAGCCCGGACGACCGACATTGCGCACCACGCTTTTCACTTCCACACCGGTGCGGATCGGTGCATTGAATTTCTTCGCGTAGGCTTCGAAGTAATCGGCCACGCGTTCTTTCGGGGCGAAGCCGTCGGGATCGACGTCGTCGAATTCCAGGCCGGGAAAGCGGTCGTGCCACGCCGGGCCGTTGGCAACCAGCGAGTCCCAGCGCCCGGTGCGCCAGCGTTCGGCAATGCGATTGCGCTCCAGCACCAGGTGCGGCACACCGAGTTTGCTCAGGTGTTCGCTCATGGCGACGCCTGCCTGGCCGGCACCCACGATCAGCGTGTCTGTTTTTATTATTTCTGAGGTCATCTCTACATCCTTCCTAGCAAGGCAGTGGGATTCGGGCCGCTGTTGGCTTGTCCGTTTGGCTTGAGGTCAGACTAGGGAGGAGGGGGGTATCGGTAAAATATTATTAAGCTGGGATGTGAAGATAAAATTCTGATGCAGAGGGCTGAAGGCCTTTAAATACGGGGCTTTCAAGCGCAGGCCGAGACCTTGCCGGTGATCCGCCTTGTTAGACATTCTGTGGCGAGGGAGAAGGCTCCCTCGCCGCCAGGTTTGATAGCAGGGTTTCAGCGGTTGAGGAAGGCCAGCAAATCCTCATTCAACGCCTGCGCATGCGTCACTGCAAAGCCGTGCGGTGCACCCGCGTAAACCTTCAACTCAGCGCCCTTGATCTGCGCCGCTGCCTGCTTGCCGGTGGTTTCGAGCGGCACAATCTGATCGCCGTCGCCATGGATCACCAGTGTCGGTACATCGATCTTGACCATATCCGGGCGGAAGTCGGTTTCCGAAAACGCGGTGACGCAATCCACGGTGCCTTTGAGCGAGGCCAGCAGGGCGATATTCAGTGTTTGCGTGAGCACGCCGTCAGAGACTTTCTGGCCCTGATTGGTGCCGTAGAACGGCGCGGCGAAATCGGCGATGAACTGCGCACGGTCTTTCAGCAGGCCGGCCTTGATACCGTCGAACACCGCGGTATCGACGCCTTGCGGGAAGTCGGCTTTCTTGCCGAACAGTGGCGTCACCGCGCCCAGCAATACCAGACCGGCAACGCGTTCGCTGCCATGACGAGCGATGTAACGGCTGACATCACCGCCGCCCATGGAGAAGCCCACCAGCGTCACGTCGCGCAGATCCAGGTGGTTGATCAGTTGCGCGATGTCATCGGCAAACGTGTCGTAGTCATAACCGGTCCACGGCTGATCGGAACGGCCGAAACCGCGACGATCGAACGCAATGGTGCGATAGCCCCGGCTGCTCAGGTATTCCATCTGGTATTCCCACATATCGGCATCCAGTGGCCAGCCGTGGCTGAACAGCACCGGTTTACCGCTGCCCCAATCCTTGTAGTAAATCTCGGTACCGTCTTGCGTGGTGAAGGTGCTCATGGAGACTCCTGCTTCGAGGTTCAGGCCGAAATGGCGGCATTCACTATCAGCGTAAAGCGGTCCGGCTACTTGTATGCAAGTGCTGGTTTTACGTCGGCTCATTCGTGGATGCGCTGCAGAGTTGTATGATGCAACTCGCAGCCGCATGGCTGATCACTGAACCGAGGGAGTACGTGACGTGAAACGCAAAAGCTTGCAGGGCAATGCCTGCCCGGTTGCCCGGACCCTGGACCTGATCGGCGACTGGTGGTCGTTGCTGATCATTCGTGACGCGCTGGACGGGATTAGCCGCTTCAACGATTTCCAGAAAAGCCTGGATATCGCCAAAAACATGCTCAGCGCGCGCCTCAAAGGTCTGGTGGAGCAAGGCATTCTGCAAGCCATGCCAGCCGCCGACGGCGGCGCCTACAAGGAATACGTGCTGACCGAGCGCGGCAAAGCCTTGCAGACCGTGATCGTCGCGCTGTCGCAGTGGGGCGGCGAGTTCATGTACACGCCGGGCGAGCCGGGTTCGGTGATGGTCGATGCCAAGCACCGGCAGCCGATTCGCAAGCTGGAGTTGATCGCGGCCGATGGTCGCCTGCTGACACCGGACGACGTCGCGACCCGATTGGGCGTAGAACATTAATGCGTCAATGCCAAACCCCGATGGACGGTTGATACTTAAGTTTGACGTCAAAATAATGGCCATCTAATATCGCGCCACTATTTCGATATCAACTTTCGTTTCGAGGGATCGAACGTGTTCTCACACGCACTGGCGGCGCGGATGTGCGTGGCTTTATTGTGTCTGTCTGCGCTTCAAATTGCCCACGCTGCACCTACCCCAGGTGAAACCGACCTGATCCGCGATCGCCAGAATCGCCTGCTCGAGGAGCAACAGCGGCGCCTCGAAGAGCTCAAGGATCTGCCCGGCAAGGACGCCAGACCTGCGCAACCAACAGCGCCCGCCGACACCCGTTGTTTTCCGATCAAAGACATCGAACTCAAGGGCGCCGACAGCCTTTCCGAGCGCGATAAAGCCCGCCTGCTCAAACCTTATATCGGCGAATGCCTCGGCGTGCCTCAGCTCAACGAGCTGCTCAAAGTCATCACCGATCACTACATCGAAAAGGGCCTGGTCACCAGCCGCGCCTACCTGCCACAACAGGATCTGTCCGGCGGACATTTGAAGGTACTGGTGGTAGAAGGCAAGCTCGAAGGTCTGAAAGGCGCCGAGAACAGCAAGCTTTCAGATCGCGAACTGGCCATGGCCTTTCCCGGTAAGGCGGGTGATCTGGTCAACCTGCGCGAGATCGAGCAAATGGTCGATCAGCTCAATCGCTTGCCATCGAATCAGGCCAAAATGGAGCTGGCGCCGGGCCAGAACGTAGGTGGCAGCGAAGTGCGGGTCACCAATACGCCGCAGAAACCTTGGCGCGCTGGTCTGTCACGCAACAACGACGGCCAGCGCAGCACCGGTGAACAGCAGTGGGGCACCACGTTTGATTGGGACAGCCCGCTCGGCCTGGCCGATCAGTTGAGCCTGCGCGGTGGTCACGATGCGATGACCGATCATCAGCACACCTCCAACAACGCCATGCTCAATTACAGCGTGCCGTGGGGCTGGTGGACGTTCAGCTACACCTACAGCCAGAGCGAATACCGCTCGCAGATCGCCGCCAATGGCTACAACTTCAAACAGACCGGCGACAGCGAAAACCATCAACTGCGTGCCGAGCGCGTGATCCACCGCGACGCCGTCAGCAAGACCTCGCTCAGCACCGGCCTGTCGTACCTGCGCACCAACAATTTCATCGAAGACAGGAAGCTCAAACTGAGCAGCAACCGCATCAGCGAAGCGCAATTCGGCTTCAACCACGGTCGTCGTGTCGGCAGTGCTTTCGTCAACTTTGACGCCGGCATGCAAGAAGGCATCGGCGCTTTCGATGCCCAGGGCAGTCACGATCCCGGCCCCGGCGAGCCGAATGCACGCTACCGCAAATACACCGCCACCCTGAGCTATTTGCAGCCGTTCAAACTATGGGGCGAATCGTTCAGTTTCAGCAGCCTGATGACCGGCCAGCGCAGTGAAGACGTGCTGTTCAGTTCACAGCGCACCAGCCTTGGCGGCTCGTCATCGATTCGTGGCTACAAGGATCAGTCCCTGTCTGGCGACAGCGGCGGATACTGGCGCAACGATCTGCGTTGGAGCCGTCCGGTGACCGCCGAATGGCTGCAGCCTGTGTTTGCTGAATACGGCACCAGCCTGGGTTACGACCAGGGTGTGATCCGTGGCGATCGCTACAACGGTGATCAGCACGGGCGCATGTCGAGCAACTCGCTGGAACTGTTCGCCCGTGGTCAGCACGTCGCCGCCAGTGTGACATTTGCCCATTCCCTGGAACGACCGGACGCGCTCACCGAACGCGAAACACCGATCTATTTCCGCATGGATTTCTTCCTCTAACACCTGCCTGCCCTGAGATTCTTAAATGGACTTCCGTCAACTGGTCTGCGTGACCAGTCAGCCTGCTGCTGTCGTAAAACACCACGAACGTTTCCTCGGCATGCCTAAACGCGGGCTGGCGTTCCTGCTGGCCAACGTCATGTTCTGGCAACCGATGTGGGCGCAGGCCGACGGCATCGTGGTGGCCAACCCGAACACCTCGCTGGATCACGCGGGCAATGGCGTACCGATCATCAATATCGCCACGCCCAATGCCAGCGGTCTGTCGCACAACCAGTTTCATGATTACAACGTGGGTGCGCAGGGCGTCATCCTGGGGCGAATGAAGCACTCGTAGTTGAATTGAACAGGATGGTCGGGGGAAACAAAGACCTGCTCTCGATGGCGTCACAAATCGTCGGTGTGTTAGCAGCGTCTGCCACAGGGAATGGTGATGCCGAGACTCTTCAAACGGGAGCATGGATCGCCGACAACGCCACGACCTACAACTTTGATCTGCATGTGTCCCCGGGCTTAACCCAGTATGCGCAGGCGGCAACGTCCATGATCGAGTACATGCAACAACATGGAGCAACTGCGGACGAAATCGCTCAAGCGCAGTTAGCACTCAATCAAGGACAGGGCTTTGAAGGCGTTCAACCTGCGAATGAATTCGTTAAAGCTTGGGGCGCGTTCATGGCCGGTGAAATCACCGGTGCAGGATTATTAGCTTTGATCGGAAAGGCGGGCTCGTGGTTTTCCAAAGTTGAACAAGGTACAACTAACCTGCTCGATTCTGGCGCAGAGGGTGTTGGACAGATTCCGGTCGATCTCGGTAAAGTCAATTTCTACGCTGCCAACGATATAGGATCAATATACTCTCCAAAAGTGAGCATGATCGGAACCGATGTGATTTTTGATGATTTAGCAATTGGTACGAGTAAAGGATTTTTGGGCGTTGGCCCGGATGGCGCAGCAGAACTGGTAGGCCCATTAAAGAAAATGCTGGAGTACACTCAGTCCAAAGGTGGCCAAAACATTACTTTCAGAGGATATTTCGCATCTGAGGAAGGGGCAGCATTAGGTGGTGGCGAAGTCGGGCAAAAATTTTCGTATACTTTTCCCGCTACTAGAGAAGGGCTTAGAGAGTTCCTGAAGGGGTTGCATTGATGAACGCTTTGAAGCAGCTAAATAGTATAAATTTGTCCGGCTATGGAGTTTTTATTTCCTCTACTACTCATGAAGTTTTAGGCGTTGGGATTTATCAGCTAAATTTTGGTTGTGAAGTTTTTCGGATTTTTAAAATTGGTTTTTCAATTTTGTCGGAAGGGGCGGAAAAGAGTGTTTTCTTTAAAGATATTATAGGTATAAAAAGCAACTTGAATGCATCGATTTTCTCGGAGGCATCTGAGAAAAAGGATTTTTATGTTTCGCTTCCTTTATGTATAGAGACATCGGAGGATGCAGTTGTAATTGAGGTTCCGTTACTGATTTATTCAAGGCTTCTGATTTTCTTGAATAAGATGTGTGAGTTGCATAAAGCTTGAAGGCAGGTGGGGCAAGTTGTCGGTCATCAGTAATGAGGAGCGCCAAGAAATGCGTAGTGTCCCCTTTTTTAGGATAAATGGGGACAGACCACGTTTAGATAAGGGGGCGGACCACGGCTTTGTAATTTATTCAAAAAACGTGGTCTGTCCCCGTCTTCTCTAAAATTCACTCCCTCGATCCGCCCAAGGACGGGCAGGTAGTTTTTTGGTGTGATAACTGCACTAATATTTCCGGAGTCGAATAATGGAAATGCACGACGAATTTCTGGAAATCAATGATCTTGATTGGTTTGCCTCATGTCGAGGTGGGGTCATCGCTCATTTCGCTACAGGTGGACATGGAGTTGTGCCCGACGATGTCCGTCAGTCAATTTCCAGATATGAGGAAATTTATGACTACTTCTACTCAAGGCCTGAAGGCGTGGACGTTGAGATAGTAGAAGCCAATTTGGTTGAGTTTGCCGATGAAGCTCAGCGTGCGCGCTATTTAAAATCTTTTGTTGAAATAGCTGGCAGAGGGTTGTTCAGTCATGACGCTTCCGAGCAGGGTGGTTATAAATTAATTGCCAAACCAAAATCGGCGCTAAAGTTAGTGGATCTCCCGAAGTTGATGCAGTCTTCTATTTTTAAGCTACCATTGAAGCTCGCTGACTGGATACGTTGCGACGACTTCACTAAAGATTAAATGGGAAAGAACACATAAAAATGCTTTGAAACGGTAAAATGGGGTAAATGGGGACAAATCACGATTAAAGCGTACTCCGAAAACGTGGTCTGTCCCCGGATTACCCTCGTTTAGTTAGCGCTCCGATAATGTGGCGCGTCCCTCGTTTTGTTTTGGGATGACCAGACAAAGGTATAAAAGAAATTTTTATGGACTCGAAAACATACAAGCTTTTAAACGATATCCCGGAGCATGCCGATTATGCTGTAGAAGCCGGAGACTTGGATTCAGAGGATATTCCTCAGGAACGAGTTGACGCTGTTAAGGAATTACTTTGCCGTACAGAGAACGATGAAGAGCGGTTCCTGGCCGCGAAGCTTTTAACCCATTGGGGATGCTCAGACGGTTTAATGGCTCTCGAGACATGTATGGTAAAGCCTGAAAGCATTGAATGGAGTTATTCTCATCGGTTGCACGGTTATGATGATACTTATCGTCATATACTTTTTGCCCTGACTCAATACTATGCCAATATCGCTGATCGGGGTCACGCTGAGGTCGCGAGAGCTGAAGTATTCCCACTTATATCGAAGATAATTGTGCTGGCGAACAGTAAGCCGTTTGAAATAACCAGCGCACTTGATTTTGCAAGGAGAGAAGGGTGCCAAGAATATCTACCTCTCATAAAAGAGCATCTTCTCTCGATAGTTGATCATTTCGAAGTTCATCGCTGGAAAATTTATGATGCTATTGTCTTTCTACTGAGTTTTGATGCCGATTTTGTAGTGTCTTTACTGAAGCAAAAAAACAAAACCATTGATGACTTCAAACCGATTAACGGTGCATAGCCGTTGTGGACACGCAGGAAGAAACAAGTGTTCGGATTATTGACTGTGGTAACCCATAATGACTGAACCCTTTCCAATAGCATGCGAGCAGTGTAGAGGCAAATTAGTTGTCTTCAACGAAGGTCACAATTTTTTAATGTCGAGAGATATGCTCCTGCAAGGCTCTACTCTGGTATTTAGCGGTCAGGCGAAGTCGGTCCTGCGGGTTAGAAATATTCTTGTATCAGCAGGAGTCGCTTGTGAGATTACGCCTGATTTTTGCTGGATATAAATTGACTCTGGCGATGAAGGCCAATTTTTCGCAGGCGGCCATGAGTCAACAACAGCAGGAGTTGATGATTGACCAGGTATAGAAGCAGATTTCACAAGATAGATTTTTTGAATTCTGATTTGGCGTTGGGAATATCCCGGAAGAATATTTGCATGCTGAACTGAAAAGCCCCGAACTGCTCGGGGCTTTTTTATTTGGGGCAGGCAATCAGCAGTGACTCACCGAAACGCCGGCACCACATGCTTGATAAACAGCTCCAGCGACTTCTTCTTCTCCTCATGCGGCAAGCTGTTGTCACACCAGAAACTGAACTCATCCACGCCCAGCTCCTGATAGTACTTGATCCGCGGAATGATCTCTTCCGGCGTACCAATCATCGCCGTCTTGTGCAAACTCTCCAGTTCAAACTCCGGACGCCCGGCAAACTTCTCTTCCGGGCTCGGCGCGAGGAAGCCGTTGACCGGCGTTTCCTTATTGCCGAACCACGCATCGAAGGTGCGGTAGAACCGTGAGATCGCTTTCGCGCCGACTTTCCAGCCATCCGGGTTATCAGCGGTGTGTACGTGGGTGTGGCGCAGCACCATCAATTGCGGGCGCGGTACGTCGGGGTTGTTGTCCAGCGCGGTCTGGAATTTGTTCTTCAGGTCGAGGACTTCTTCGTCGCCCTTCATCAACGGCGTGACCATAACGTTGCAGCCGTTGGCCACAGCGAAGTTGTGCGAGTCCGGGTCGCGGGCGGCGATCCACATTGGCGGGTTCGGCTTCTGGATTGGCTTCGGCACGCTGGTGGACGTGGGGAATTTCCAGATGTCGCCATCGTGGGCGTAGTCGCCTTGCCACAGGGCGCGGACCACCGGGACCATTTCGCGCAATGCCTGGCCACCGCTGGAGGCAGGCATGCCGCCGGCCATGCGATCGAATTCAACCTGATAGGCGCCACGGGCCAGGCCGACTTCCATGCGACCGTTGCTGATGACGTCGAGCAACGCGCATTCACCGGCGACGCGCAGCGGGTGCCAGAACGGCGCAATGATGGTGCCGGCGCCGAGGTGGATGGTGGTGGTCTTGGCGGCGAGGTAGGCGAGCAATGGCATCGGGCTCGGCGAGATGGTGTATTCCATGGCGTGGTGTTCGCCGATCCACACGGTGCTGAAACCACCGGCCTCGGCCATCAGGGTCAGTTCGGTGAGGTCTTCGAACAGTTGGCGGTGGCTGACGCTTTCGTCCCAGCGTTCCATGTGGATGAACAGGGAAAATTTCATGACGCTTCCTCGGATCTTTTGTTGTTGAGGCTACCTGTGGGAGCGAGCCTGCTCGCGAAGGCGGTATAACAGCCGGCATCTATGGCGACTGACAAGACGCCTTCGCGAGCAAGCCCGCTCCCACAGTTGATCTGTGTTGGCTTGGTAATGTCGATCAGGCCAGGACGGGCAGGGCGCCCATCTTGCCGTGGCAGTACACCAGCGGCCCGGCGATTTGCTCGGGGACGATCAGGTTCTTCACCGCGCCGACCATGATGGCGTGGTCGCCGCCTTCGTATTCGCGCCACAGCTCACATTCGATGATAGCCGTCGCGTTGGCGAGGATCGGGTTACCCAATTCGCTCAAGGTCCACTCGATGCCTTGCGCTTTGTCCTTGCCTTTGCGGGCGAAGGCGTAGGCTTCGCTTTGCTGGCCGCCGGAGAGAACGTGGATCGCAAAGCGTTTGTTTTTGATCAGCACCGGATAGGAATCAGAGCTGTAGTTGGGGCAGAACAGCACCAGCGCCGGGTCCATCGACAGCGAGCTGAACGCGCTGGCGGTCAGGCCGACGATCTGACCGTCATCGTCCAGGGTGGTGATAACGGTTACGCCGGACGGGAACGAGCCCATGACTTGTTTGTAGATGGCGGCATCGATCATTGGTCGGTCCTCGGGTGATGTGTTGCTGTTTTTATGTGTTTGTTGGTCTGATGGTATACCAGTATTCGATCTTTGCAAGGCCTTTTAAGCTGAACCGATAAACGTGCCGCGTTCGTCGGAAACTCAGCAATTACGGGGCTTTCACCTGGTCTGCAGGCCACGGTTTCAGAGAGGATGGCGTATCAGCTGGCGCCGTAAAATACGGATCAGTCTTGTGAATTGTTTGGAATACCATAATATGGTCTGCATCTGAGGGGCGACCAAAGAGTCCCCCCGGTTTGGCTTCATACAAAGATAAGAACAGACAAACTCGAGTTCATGCATATGACCCAGATGTCCCGGCAAGATCCGTTGATCGAGAACCATACGGTCGACTACGTCCCACTCGCGGAACGCCACGGGAAGGCCCGCGACCTTTTCACCCTGTGGTTCAGCACCAACATTGCGCCACTGCCCATCGTCACCGGCGCCATGGTGGTTCAGGTGTTCCATCTCGATTTGCTTTGGGGGCTGCTGGCGATTGCGCTGGGGCACCTGATCGGCGGCGTGGTGATCGCGCTGGCCTCGGCACAAGGCCCGCGCATGGGCATTCCACAAATGGTCCAGAGTCGCGGCCAGTTCGGCCGTTACGGTGCGCTGTTGATCGTGTTCTTTGCGGCGATCATCTACATCGGTTTCTTTATTTCCAACATCGTGCTCGCCGGTAAATCCATCGTCGGCATCGCGCCGTCGGTGCCGGCGCCGTTGAGCATTTTGATCGGGGCGCTGGCGGCCACCGCGATTGGCGTGATCGGCTACAACTTCATTCACACGCTGAACCGCATCGGCACGTGGGTGATGGGCGGTGCATTGCTGGCCGGGTTCATCTATATCTTTGCTCATGACTTGCCGGCGGACTTCCTCACTCGCGGCAGTTTCAACCTGTCCGGCTGGCTGGCGACGGTGTCGCTGGGGATCATCTGGCAGATCAGCTTCTCGCCTTACGTGTCCGACTACTCGCGTTACCTGCCAGCGGATATCGGCATTGCCAAGCCGTTCTGGGCGACCTATCTGGGCGCGACGCTGGGCACGATTCTGTCGTTCAGCTTTGGTGCAGTGGCCGTGCTGGCTACTCCGGAAGGTACCGAAGCGATGGTCGCGGTCAAGCAGTCGACGGGTTGGCTCGGGCCGATTCTGATGGTGTTGTTCCTGCTTAACATCATCAGCCACAACGCGCTGAACCTGTATGGCGCGGTGTTGTCGATCATCACCTCGATCCAGACGTTTGCCAGCCAATGGACGCCGAGCATCAAGGTGCGTGTGGTGTTGTCGAGCGTGGTGTTGGCCGGTTGCTGTCTGGTCGCGCTGGGTGCGTCGGCGGATTTCATTTCCGAGTTCATCGGTTTGATTCTGGCGTTGCTGCTGGTGCTGGTGCCGTGGGCGTCGATCAATCTGATCGACTTCTACCTGATCAAGCGCGGTTGCTACGACATTACCTCGATCTTCCGCGCCGATGGCGGGATTTATGGGCGCTTCAATCTGCACGCGATCATTGCTTACTTCATCGGCATCCTGGTGCAGTTGCCGTTTGCCAATACCTCGCTGTATGTCGGGCCTTACGCCAATCTGGTCGAAGGCGCGGATTTGTCCTGGCTGGTGGGCCTGGTGGTCACCGTTCCGTTGTATTACTGCCTGGCGACACGCGGGCAGACTGAGCGGAGCAGGGCGACCAGGCTGGGTTACACCGACTGATCTGATCCGCTACCCAACAATGCCCGGCCAAGTGCCGGGCATTGTCGTTTCCGCATCCTGGCGGTCATTCAAATTGGCCACATCGATCCCCTTTTGGCCGATCCCCCACTGTGCTCCGGCTACGCTGTCAGCAAGAATCAAAACCACAACGAAACGCTGGACCTTTTTTACCCTTGGCTACCTTTACAGCCGCTGCCGTGTACAGAACATAAAAACCATCGAACTCACGCTGCCTTTTGGGGAACAACCATGGTCACGATGAAACGCATTCTGGGTGCCGCTGTGTGTGGGCTGACGCTGTTGGCCAGCGCCGTTCAGGCTGAGCAACGCGAGTTGCGCGTGTACAACTGGGCGGACTACATCCTGCCGTCGGTGCCCAAGGATTTCGCCGCGAAAAGCGGCATCAAAGTGACCTGGGACACCTTCGACACCAACGAATCCCTGGAAGCCAAACTGCTGACCGGCAACTCCGGTTACGACCTGGTGGTGCCGTCGAACCAGTTCCTTGAAACGCAGATCAAGGCGGGCGTGTTTCAGAAACTGGATAAATCGAAACTGCCGAACTGGAGTCACCAGGATCCGGAGTTGTTGAAACTGTTGAGCAAGAACGACCCGGGCAACCAGTACGGCGTGCCTTACATGGTTGGCACCGTGCTGATCGGCTTCAACCCGGCCAAGGTCAAAGCGGCACTGGGTGACAACGCACCAGTGGACAGTTGGGATCTGGTATTCAAACCGGAGAACATGGAAAAGCTCAAATCCTGCGGTGTGGCGATGCTTGATTCGCCGACGGAAATCCTGCCGCTGGCCCTGCATTACCTGGGCCTCGACCCGAACAGCCAGAACCCCGCCGACTATGAAAAAGCCAAGGAGCTGATGCTCAAGGTTCGCCCCTACGTGACCTATTTCAACTCGGCCAAATACATGACCGACATCGCCAACGGCGACATCTGTGTGGCCATCGGTTACTCCGGCAGCTTCTACCAGTTCGGCAACCGCGCCAAAGAGGCGAAAAACGGCGTAGTGGTGGACTGGCGCTTGCCGAAGGAAGGCGCGCCGATCTGGTTCGACACCTTCGCCATACCGAAGAGCGCGAAGAACGTCGCCGAGGCCCATGAATTCCTCAACAACCTGCTTGATCCGAACGTGATTGCGCCGATCAGCGACTTCCTCGGTTACCCGAATGCGAACAAGGATTCGATGCCGCTGATCAACAAGGAAATCACCGGTAACCCGAACCTCACGCCCACACCAGAGGCCCTGAAAAACCTCTACGTCGTGCAACCGCTGCCGCAGAAAATCGAGCGCGTGCGGACACGGGTGTGGACCAACATCAAGTCTGACAAATAACTGTCGGCCAAATGAAATCCCTGTGGGAGCGAGCTTGCTCGCGAAGGCGTCGGATCATCCAGCATCATCGGTGGATGACACACCGCTTTCGCGAGCAAGCTCGCTCCCACAGGGTTTTGTGGTGTGTCATTCCGTGCTGCGTTCGCTTTCTCTGGTCATCACCAGACTCAGCAGGACTGAGCCAAGGATGACCCCACCCACCACCGCCAGCGACCACTCCACCGGCATGTGCAGCCACGGCATCAACACCATCTTGCCACCGATAAACACCAGCACAATCGCCAGTCCATACTTGAGCAGATGAAAGCGCTCGGCCATGTCCGCCAGCAGGAAGTACAACGCGCGCAGGCCCATGATCGCGAAGATGTTCGAGGTGAACACAATGAACGGGTCCGTCGTCACCGCGAAGATCGCCGGGATGCTGTCGACCGCGAACATCAGGTCACTGGCTTCGATCAACACCAGTACCAAAAACATCGGGGTAGCCCAGCGCACGCCGTTCTGCAGGATGAAAAACCTTTCGCCATGAAAGCCGCTGGTGATGCGCATATGCCCGCGTACCCAGCGCAGCAGTGGATTTTTGTCCAGATCCGGCTGGTGCTCGGCGAACACCAGCATCTTGATCCCGGTGAAGATCAGGAACACGCCGAACGCATACAGCAGCCATTCGAACTGCGACACCAGCCATACCCCGGCAAAAATCATCACCGCGCGCATCACGATCGCCCCGAGCACGCCGTACAGCAGCACCCGCCGCTGCAGCTCCGGCGGTACGGCGAAATAGCTGAAGATCATTACGAAGACGAACATGTTGTCGATCGACAGCGACTGCTCGATCAAATATCCAGTAAGGAATTCGAGGGTTTTCTGCCGGGCGATGTCAGCGCCGAACGTGCCGTGCAGATACCACCAAAGCAGCGCTGCGAAACTCAGTGCCAACAAACACCAGGCAATGACCCAGGACAAGGCCTCACGCACTGAGACCCGATGTGCCTTGCGTCCACCGAAGACAAACAGGTCCAATGCCAGCATCGCAAGCACGAAGACGATGAAGGCGCCCCACATCCACGGTTCGCCGATATTGATGTTTGTGGCTGGCATGTCACGCTCCCTGTCTATTCTTGGATTGGGTTCAGACGAGGCCATGCTAGCGACGGGTTTGCGGCAAAGAAAAATCGTTTATTTCTGTGCAACAGTTCGTTAAAAACGAACTATCTGCCCTCGGTTACAGCTCGGGCACTTTTTACGGAGCAACATTTCCAGCGATGAATACCGACATTCTCGAACCTCAAGCGGTGTGCAGTCCGATCACCAGCAGCGCGATATTCATCGTCGCGACGCTGAATGCCGGGCCTGATGCTGCGCAAACCGTCAAAGACTGGTGCGGTGATGTCGCCGGGCTGGTGCGTTCGGTTGGCAAGCGCGTGCCGACGGGCAATCTGACGTGCATCTGCGGCTTTTCCTCAAACGCCTGGGATCGCCTGTTTGGCACTCCGCGCCCGGCGTCGCTGCACGGTTTTCGTGAATTTGGCGGGGAAGGGCGGCACGCGCCGGCAACGCCGGGCGATCTCCTGCTGCACATTCGCGCCGATCAAATGGATTTGTGTTTTGAACTGGCCACGCAAATCATGGCGGCCCTCGGCGATGCGGTGACGGTGGTCGACGAAGTACAGGGTTTCCGCTATTTCGATATGCGCAGCATCATCGGTTTCGTCGACGGCACGGAAAACCCGGTCGGGCGCAAAGCGGTCAACTTCACCATCGTCGGTGACGAAGATCCGGATTTCAGCGGCGGCAGCTACGTGCTGGTGCAGAAGTACCTGCACAATATGACCGCGTGGAACGGCTTGAGCGTTGAAGCACAGGAGCGCGTCATCGGTCGTACCAAGCTGTCCGACATCGAACTGGATGACGCGGTCAAACCGAGCAACTCGCACAGCGCGCTGACCACCATCACCAATGCGGCCGGCGAGGAAGTGAAAATCCTTCGTGACAACATGCCGTTTGGCCGTCCCGGGGCAGGGGAGTTCGGCACGTTCTTTATCGGTTACGCGCGCTCGCCCGAGCCGATGGAGCAGATGCTGGAAAACATGTTTGTCGGCAAGCCACCGGGCAACTACGACAAGTTGCTGGATTTCAGTACTGCAGTGACTGGCAGTCTGTATTTCGTGCCGTCAGCGGATTTGCTGGAAGAGCTGGCGGATCGCTGATCAACGAAAAAACTCCCCTGGCGTCTCCCCAAACTGTTGACGGAACGCCGCGATAAACGCCGATGTCGAGTCGTAACCACAGGCTAGCGCGACATCGGTGACGCGCTCACCTTTTTCCAGCGGCGTCAGCGCGCCGAGCAGGCGCAAGCGCTGGCGCCAGGCGCGGAAGGTCAGCCCGGTGTCGCGCAGGAACAGGCGGGTGAGCGTCTTTTCAGTGACGCCGAACTTTTCGCTCCAGTGGCTTAGCGTGGTCTGTTGCTCCGGGTGTTGTTCAAGGCTCTGATAGATCTGCTTCAAGCGGGCGTCTTGCGGCAACGGCAGCATCAGATCGATCTGCGGCGCCTCAGCCAGTTGATCAAGGATCACTTGGGCGAGACGTCCGTGTGGGCCGCTCTGGTCGTATTCCACCGGGACTTCGCTGAACGCGCGAATCAGCTCCCTGAGCAGATCGCTGACGCCGAGCACATGACAGCGCTTGAGCGCCCACCCGGCGACGCTGCAATCGATGTAAAGGCTGCGCATTTCCGTGTGCGGCGAGCTGAACACCCGATGCGGCACGCCCGCCGGGATCCACACGGCGCGCTCTGGCGGGGCGACGAAGCGGCCGGCGCTGGTCTGGATTTCCAGCACGCCCTGAATCGCGTAGGACAACTGCACCCATGGGTGGCTGTGGCGCCGGGTCAGGGCGCGATTGGGCAGCGATTCGGTGCGCCCGTACAGTGGACGCGGCAGGCCGGGCAGCCCGGGAATGCTGCGGCGCACGCTTTTTTCATGTCCTTTAGGCGGCATCTTGTGGCCCTTCGGCGTTAGTCGGTAATTCGCAGCCACGTTAGAGTCGTCGGCACGCACTGGCAACCCCCGGATGAACCGACCATGACTCGCCCCCGTTTTCTGCCCGACAACTTCACCCTGACGCTGATCGGCGTTGTGCTGCTGGCCAGTTTTTTGCCGGCCAGCGGCCAGGTCGCCGTCGGCTTCGGCTGGCTGACCAACATCGCCATCGCCCTGCTGTTTTTCCTGCATGGCGCCAAACTGTCCCGCGAATCGATCATTGCCGGCGCGGGTCATTGGCGCCTGCATTTGCTGGTGTTCGGCCTGACCTTTGTGCTGTTCCCGATTCTCGGCCTGGCGCTCAAGCCGCTGCTGTCTCCGCTGATCGGCGACAAGCTGTACATGGGCATGCTTTACCTGTGCGCACTGCCGGCCACGGTGCAATCGGCCATCGCTTTCACATCGCTGGCCCGGGGCAATATCCCGGCGGCAATCTGCAGCGCGGCGGCATCGAGCCTGTTCGGGATTTTCCTCACGCCGTTGTTGGTGACGCTGCTGCTAGACGTCCATGGTGATGGCGGTTCAACGCTGGATGCGATCCTGAAAATCAGCGTGCAATTGCTGCTGCCATTCATTGCCGGGCAGATCGCCCGGCGGTGGATTGGTGCGTGGGTGGGGCGCAACAAGAACTGGCTGAAGTTCGTCGATCAGGGCTCGATTCTGTTGGTTGTCTACGGCGCGTTCAGCGAGGCGGTCAACGAAGGCATCTGGCATCAGATTCCGCTCGTTGATCTGTTGGGTCTGGTGGTGGTCTGCTGCATCTTGCTGGCGCTGGTGCTGCTGGCGTCGACATTGCTGGGCAAGGCCTTCGGTTTCAGCCAGGAAGACCGCATCACCATTCTGTTCTGCGGCTCGAAAAAGAGCCTGGCCACCGGTGTGCCGATGGCGCAGGTGTTGTTTGCCGGCAGCACGATTGGTGTGTTGATTCTGCCGCTGATGCTGTTCCATCAGATCCAGTTGATGGTCTGTGCGGTGCTCGCCCAACGCTACGCGAAACGCCCGGAACCCGTGGCGGAGCTGATGGCGCAAGTCGACCCTTGATTCCGCATCTTACAGAGGCGCGGGCATCAGACGATATCGTCGATCAGGATATGCGACAGCCCTTTGCTGCACTGCTCGATGCGCGCTTCGACCTTGTAGACGTTGCGCAGCATCTGTTCGGTGATCACTTCATTGCTCGGGCCGCTGCCCTGACTGGTGCCCTCGGCAATCACCAGCACCTGATCGGCGAAACGCAACGCCTGATTCAGGTCATGGATGGCGATGAACACAATCACTTCGCGCTGGCGCGCCAGGCGGCGCATGAAGTTCAGCACCTGGACCTGCCGATGCATGTCGAGGGCACTGGTCGGTTCGTCCATCAACAGGATTTCCGGCTCGCGCACCAGCGTCTGGGCGATGGACACCAGCTGTTGCTGACCGCCGCTGAGCTCGCCGAGGTTGCGGAACGATAGCGCCGTGATGCCCAGCGCGGCGAGAATCTCGTCGACCAGTTTCAGCTCATCTTCGTGGACGACCCAACCCGGCGTCAGTTGCTTGCGCGCCAGCAACACGGATTCGTACACCGTCAGTCGCGCACTGGCGTTCAAGCCCTGTGGCATGTAACTGATGCCGGTCAGGCCTTTTTTCGACGCCTGCAGAATCACTCGGCCGGGGCCGTCGATCAATCCGGCCATGCGCTTGAACAGGGTCGATTTACCGGCCGCGTTCGGCCCCACCACGGCAACCACCTGACCGCCAGAAAACGTTGCCGTCGAGACGCCTCGAATGATCTCGCGCTGACCATAGCGGGCCCCCAGATTCTCCAGTTGCAGCGTCACCATGAGTTTTTCTTCCCGCCGAGAATCAATGAAATAAAGAACGGCACGCCAATCAATGACGTGACCACGCCGATGGGGAAAATCGCCCCGGGAATCAGGGTTTTGCTGACCACCGAACTGGCCGAGAGAATTAACGAGCCGGTGAGCAGCGAAGCCGGCAGAAAGAAGCGCTGGTCTTCACCGATCAGCATGCGCGCGATGTGCGGGCCGACCAGGCCGATGAACCCGATGGTGCCGACGAAGGCCACGGGAAACGAGGCGAGCAGGCTGACCATGATCAGTGTCTGAAAACGCAGGCTGCGCACATTGATGCCGAAACTGGCCGCCTTGTCATCGCCCAGGCGCAGGGCGGTCAAGGCCCAGGCGCGCTTGGCGAAAATCGGCAGGGTGATCAGGATCACCACACAAATCACCCCGAGTTTTGGCCAGGTGGCTTTGGTCAGGCTGCCCATGGTCCAGAACACCACGGCCGCAACCGCTTGCTCGGTCGCGAAGAACTGCACCAGCGCCAACAGCGCATTGAAGGTGAACACCAGCGCGATGCCGAGCAGGACGATGGTTTCCGCAGTGACGCCGCGACGCATGCTCAGAAAGTGAATCAGCAGCGCCGAGAGCATGGCCATGATGAAGGCGTTGAGCGGCACCATGAATTGCGCCGCCAGCGGAAACAGCGCAACACCGAAGGCCAGGCCCAGCGCCGCGCCGAAACTGGCGGCAGCGGAGATTCCCAGCGTGAATGGACTGGCCAGCGGGTTGTTGAGGATCGTCTGCATCTGCGCGCCCGCCAGCGACAAGGCCGCGCCGACGGCCACCGCCATCAATGCCACTGGCAGGCGAATGTCCCACATCACCACGCGCACTTGCGGTGACGCGCTGTCCGGTGAAAACAGCGCGCCAAGCACTTCGCTGAAGCTGTAACTCGCCGGGCCCAAGGCCAGATCGAGGAGCACACTGCACAGCAACAGAACGATCAGTGCGGCAAGGATCAGGCGTTTACGCAATACCAGGCGGCGATAGGTTTCGCGCTGTACGACCACAGTGTCGGTCAGGGAGCTCATGGTTTGACCTCCGGGTTACGCAGGCTGACGAAGTAGCCTGACTCATACGGCACGGGCAGAAAACGTTCATGCAACTGGCGAAAAGAGGCGTCCGGATCGAGGTCGGCAAACAGCTCCGGGTGAAACCATTTCGCCAATTGCTGAATGGCCACGAACTGATAAGGGCTGTTGTAGAACTGATGCCAGATCGCGTGGAACGCCTGGTTTTCCTGAGCCTTGATTCCGGCGTAGGCCGGCCGTTGGGTGTACCACGCGAGTTTTTTTCGCGCCTGAGCCATGTCCGCACCGGGGCCGACACCGACCCAATGGCCACCCGGCGCGAAGGCTTCCCAATTGGCCGTGGTGACGACCACGTGCGCTGGATTGGCGACGATGACCTGCTCGGGGTTCAACTGGCCGAACGTGGTTGGAATGATCCGCCGGGCAATGTTGTTGCCACCGGCCATATCGACAAACAGGCCAAAGTTTTCGTTGCCGAAACTCAGGCAGCAATCGTCGGTGTAGCCACCGATGCGCTCGATGAACACGCTCGGACGCGGTGGATGGTGTTTCTCGATGACATCGGTGACGCGGTGGATTTGCTGGTTGCGAAAATCAATGAACGCTTCGGCGCGTTGTTCCTTGCCGAACAACTGGCCGAACAGGCGCATGGTCGGCTCGGTGTTCTGCATCGGATTGTTGCGAAAATCGACATACACCACCGGGATGCCGAGGGCGTCGAGTTTTTCGATGTAGCGCGCATCTTCGGTGGCATGCTGCGCCTCGATGTTGAGGATGATCACGTCCGGACGCTGCGAGATCGCCTGCTCGATATCAAAGGTGCCATCTTCAAAGCCTCCGAAGGTAGGGATTTTGGCGATGTCGGGAAACTTGCGCAGGTAAGCGTTGTAAGTGTCCGGGTCCGACTGGATCAGGTCCTTGCGCCAGCCGACGATGCGCTCGATCGGGTTTTGAGTGTCCAGCGCGGCGACCAGGTACAACTGCCGGCCCTCGCCGAGGATGACCCGCCTGACCGGTAGGTGCACCTTGACCTTGCGCCCGAGCAGATCGGTGACTTCGGTGCGCGGCGCATCCGTCTCGCTGGCGAAAGCCATGCGCGGCGCCAGCGCAAACAGGCTCAGCAGTCCTGCCAGTAACAGCCCAGCCAACGCGAGGCTGCGTCGATCAACAATCACCATGGTCAAAGCCTTTTGCAAGGGTCAGCTCGGCCGGCAGCACACGCCACCCGCCGGCTGAGCGTTTCAGAAATCGACAGTCGCCGACAGTAATAGGGTGCGCGGTGAGCCTTGGGAGAACGCGCCGTAGGAGGCGACGCCCGACCAGTACTCGTGATCGAACACGTTCTGCACGGTGGCGCGAAACGTGGTCGGTCGCTCATCGATGCGGGTGGTGTAGCGTGCGCCGACATCAAAGCGGGTCCAGTCGTCGAGTTTTTGCGTGTTGGCCTGATTCACGTACTGGCTGCCGGTGTGGATCGCTCCCCCGGTCAGCGTCAGGCCTTCGACCCGGGGGGCGTCCCATTCGGCCCAGAGGTTGGCCTGGACTTCGGGCACGCCGACCGGTTTGTTGCCCCGATTGGCGGCGACCGCGGATTGGGTCAGTTCGGCATTGAGCAAGGTTACGCCGCCGAGCAGGCGAGTGCCCGGCGTGACTTCGCCGAACACGTTCAGCTCCAGCCCGCGGTTGCGCTGTTCGCCCTGTACCGAAAACACCCCGGAAGTCAGTTCGCCGCTGGGTTTGGTGATTTGAAACAGGGCGAGGGTGGAGGTAAATGTGCCGTAGTCGGCCTTGACGCCGAGTTCGTGTTGACGCGAAACGTAAGGGGCGAAAATCTCGCCGGCGTTGGACGCGGTGGAGGGGGCGATGTCGCCCTTGCTCAGGCCTTCAAGGTAGTTGTAGTAGAACGAAACGTGATCCCAGGGTTTGATCACTGCACCGAACAGTGGCGTGGTCCGGCCATCATCGTAGGCAGTGGTCACCCCGCCAGTGGCGTTGTAATTGTCGGACTGGATGTTCTGCCTGCGCACACCGAGGGTCAGTTGCACTCGCTCATCAAGCACCGACAACGTGTCGGCCACGGCGATGCCGGTCAGTTCGCTTTCGGCGACTTTCGGTGTGTCCGGCTTGGGAATGTAAGGCTCGGGACGATCCACCGGGTGGTAAATGTTGGACAGGATCGGCGCGCCGGAGATGATCCCGCGCGACAACACATCGCGATAACGGCTGACCTGCACGGTGGTGCGATGCGTGATCGGGCCGGTCTCGAAGCGCAGCCGCGCACCGGTGTCGACGGTGTAACGCTCTACTTCGAATTTGTAATAGCCGGGGATGGAGGAGGTATCACCGGACGCGTTGATGAGGGTCGGCGTCTGGTCGGACATCCGCGCGACATCCGACTTGCCACCTCCGGCATGTGCGAACAGGGTCAAGGCATCGCTGAGGTCGTACTCGCCGCTGAGCAGTGCGGACTTGTCACGGGTCTGTGACCAGCCCCAATCCTGACTGACGCTGGTACGGCCGTTGGCGGCGGAAGGAATGTCCACCCCCGGAGCAATGAGAAACGGCCGTGAAGCGGCGTCGAAGCTTTCTTTCTGGCTGAGCCAGTCGAAGGTCGTGCGCAGGCGTTCGCCTTGATAGTCGAGGGAGATCGCGCCGATATCGACCTGCCGCGATTGATCGTCAATCGCGGTATCACCCAGTTGTGTGCTGCCGTTGAGGCGCACACCGAAGCGGCGTTCGTCGCCGAAGCGTCGACTGACGTCGAGGTGTCCACCGAGCTGTGAATCCATGGCGTAACTGGCGGTGAAACGAGTCAAGTCTTCTTCAAGGGCGCGTTTGGGCACCACATTGATCACACCGCCGACCGCGCTGTTCGGGGACATGCCATAGAGCAGGGCGCCGGGGCCCTTGACCAGTTCGATGCGCTCCGCGTACTCGGTAAACACCCGATAATTGGGGGCGACACCGTACACGCCATCGAAGGCCAGCTCACCGAGATTGCCTTCGCCAACGGGGAAGCCGCGGATGAAAAATGAATCGACAATCCCACCGGTCTGGCCGGTAGCGCGCACCGATGAATCACGTTCCAGTACATCGCCGACGGTAACCGCCTGTTGGTCCTTGATCAGTGTCGAGGTGTAAGTGCTGACACTGAATGGCGCGTCCATCACATCGGTATTGCCAAGCATGCCCAGGCGTCCGCCGTTGGCGACCTGACCACCGGCATACACCTGTGGCAAGGCATCGGTGCGTTTGTCGGTGCCGATGATTGCGGTTTCATCCAGCGTTATCCGGCGCTGCGCCAGGGTGTAGCTGCCATCGCTGCGCAACACCATGTCGAGACCACTGCCGGCCAGCAAGCGATTGACCGCCTGCTGGCTCGAGTATCTGCCGTTCAGCGCCGGACTGTTCAGGCCCTCGGTCAGCGACGGCTCGAACGACAGGGCAATGCCCGCCTCCACGGCAAAACTCGACAGCCTCGCACCCAGTGGTCCGGCAGGAATGTTGTAGGCACGCACCGCCACCGTGTCCAGCTGCACAGGCACCACGGCCAGGGCAGACGGGCAAACGGCACCGATCAGGACAAGGCTTAGCAACGCACTGCGAACAGCTGGTTTGAACTGACGATCCGGGCGCAGGAGGCGTGCAGCGAGCATGGATGAATGAGCCTATGAACAGGACGGAAAGATGCTTCTCCCCATTAGCCAGCCGAGACCGGAAAAAGTATCACCCCGGGGTGATTATTTTTTCCTCAGGCCGGGGAGAGCATGACCCAGTAGCCATTGAGGTGGCCGCTGACGAGAATCGGGTAGGTTTGCGCCAGCATGTTCAAGGCACGCTGGCTGTCGCTGATCGGGTAGGCGCCGGAAATGCGCAGATCGGCGATGGCCGGATCAAGGCGTATGAAACCGCGGCGATAGCGCGTGAGTTCGTCGACGAAGTCGGCCAGGCGCATCTTGTCGGCCATCAGCATGCCTTGGGTCCAGGCGCCGGTATAGCGCTCGGCAGCGCTGAGCTGGCCAAAGGTGTCGGAGGAGAAGTCCGTGCGTTGACCGGCGTTTACGATCAGCGCAGCGCTCTGGCGATTGTCCGCCAGTTCGACTTTTACCGCGCCTTGCAGCACCGCGAGGTGCGTGCGCGGCTGACGTTCGCGCACGGTGAAGCGCGTGCCGAGCGCCTGCATGCGGCCCTGTCGGGTGCTGACCATGAACGGTCGGGCCAGCGGCGCAATGTCCACTGCGGTCTGAACCAGGATTTCCCCTTCGCGCAGGTGGATGAGACGTTGATTGGCGTCGAACCGCACGTCGATGGCGGTGTCGGTGTTCAGAGTGATTGTCGAGCCGTCGGCCAGGGTCAGTTCGCGTTGCTGGCCGATGGCCGTGCGGTAGTCGGCCGACCATTGCCGGGACTCTGCCAGCTTCCAGCTGCCCCAGCCGGCCGGCAGGATTGCCAGCATCATCGCCAGTTTGCCCAGTGCCGCGCGCCGCTCCGGGCTGCTCGGGCGATCGAGTGCCGACATCGCCAGCGACGGTGGCAGGCCGCCGAGCTTGGTTTGCAATAACTGCGCGCGGCCCCAGGCGCGTGCGCGCTCGGGGGTGCTGGCTTTCCAGCATTCCCATTCGCCGCGTTCACTGTCGCTGAGTTCGCCTTCGCTCATGCGGATCAACCAGTCGGCGGCTTCTTCCAGGGACTGGTGATCGGGGCTCGGCTCCTGCCGGCGATTGAGCATTCATTCCACCAGCAACAGACACTGCACGAAGGCCTGCTTCATGTAGCGTTTGACGGTGATCAACGAGACGCCCAACTGCGCGGCGATGTCGTCGTATTTAAGGCCACTGATCTGCGACAGCAAGAAGGCGCGTTTGACCAGTGGCGGCAGGGCGTCGAGCATCGCATCGATTTCGTGCAGGGTTTCCAGCACCATGAAACGCAATTCCGGCGAAGGCACTTCCGGTGCGGGTACATGGGCGAGGGCATCCAGGTAGGCGCGCTCCAGCGCTTTGCGCTGATACCAATTGACCAGAATGCCTTTGGCCACGCAGCTCAGATAGGCACGCGGCTGTTCAATGACGGTGACTTGCGATGCGAGGATGCGGGTGAAGGTGTCCTGCGCAAGATCCGCCGCATCCATGGCGTTCCCCAGTTTTTTTCTCAGCGTCGCATACAGCCAGCCATGGTGGCCGCTGTACAGGGCTTCGATCGCGCGCAGATGATTGGCATGATTCGCGGGAAGGGTTTCGCTCATGGCTGCAGATTTTCATGCAATTGAGAAGTATTCCCAATGCTAGTTTACAAACCCTGTGCGACGCAAGCGCCGATTGGCGTGCGCTTCAGATGCGTGGCAAACCGCGCAAGGCAGCCATCATCGTGTCGATTTCCGCTTCGGTATTGTAGGCGTGTACCGAGGCGCGACTGACCTCCTGCAAGTTCCTGGATTGCATGTCGAGCAGGGTCGAACGGAACGTCGAGGTGCTGACGTTGATGGGTTTTTCCTGGCCGGCCAGCCACTGTTGAATCTGCGCGGCGCTGTGGTGTTGATGAGTGAACGTGACGATGCCGGATTTCTGTCGCCCCAGATCCTGTGGCGTGACGCCGGGAATGTCGGCCAATCGTTGTCGCAGGTAATCGGCCAGGTGCTGAATCCGTCGCCACATCGGTTCGATGCCTTGCGCCAGCGCATATTCCACCGCTGCGCCGAAGCCCAGTTTGGCGGCGACGTTGCATTCCCAGTTTTCGAAGCGTCGGGCATCGGCGCGGATGGCAAAGGCGTCGGCGCTCTGCAAAGACGCGGCATGCAAGTCGAGAAACGCCGGCTCGAGGGTCTGGCACAAAGATCGCTCGACATACAGGAATCCCATCCCGCGCGGGCCGCGCAGGTATTTGCGGCTGGTGGCGGCGAGCAGGTGACAGCCGATTTTCTGCACGTCGATCGGCATCTGCCCGACACCCTGGCAGGCGTCGAGCAGAAACAGCACGCCGGCCGCGCGGGCGAGGGCGCCAATCTGTTCGATGGGCTGTACCGGGCCGCCGTTGGTGGCAATGACCGGCAGCGAGATCAGCGCGACCCGATCATCGTCGAGCATGTCCTTTAATGCCGACAGTGAAATCTGACCATGCTCATCGTTGGGGATGAGCCGAATCTCGATGCCCCGGCGCTGCTTCAATTGCAGATAGGGAATGTAGTTGCCGGCGTACTCGGTGGTCGACGTCAACAGCACATCGCCCGATTGCAACGGCAACGAATAGAACGCCATGTCCCAGGCGCGAGTCGCATTCTCGATCACCGCGATTTCATCTGGCCGGGCGTTGATCAAGTGGCCGATGGCGCCATAAACGTTTTCCACTTCGGCCGATTGCCGACCGGCGGCCTCATAGCCGCCAAGGCTCGCTTCGAGTTGAATATGGCGGGTCATGGCGTCGATCACCGGTGCAGGCATCAGCGCAGCGCCGGCGTTGTTGAAGTGGATCAGTTGCGCGACGGCGGGTGTGTCGGCGCGCAGTTGTTCAATATTCAAAAGCCGGACTCCTTGATCAGTCCCCCGGTGGGGCGGGACTTGGTTGCATCGCTGCAGGCCAGTAGCGCAGGGAGATGATCGGAATCAGCGCGACGACGTAGGCCAGACAGACGAACAGATAGGTGTACTGCAAACCATAGACCTGACTGAGCAGACCGCCGGCCGAAATCCCCGCAATCGAAGCGAACTGCGCAGTACCCTGGGCAATCCCCAGCACATGGCCTTGCTGCGAGCTGTCCGCGGTTTTCGAGATCAGCGCCATCAGCACCGGAGTCGTTGCCCCCAGCAGTACGCCCCAAATGAAGTAGGCGATCACGAACACCACCGGGTTGTGAGTGATGCCCGCCACAGCGGTAAGGACGATGCAGCCGATCACCACGTAGGTCATGCGCTGCAGGGTGTCCTGCTGACCCCGATGTTCGAAATAGCGCGACCACGCGGTCGCCGACAAAATAAACCCCAGCGCCAGCAGGCCGTAGCACAGACCGACCACCGAATTGCTGACGTCGAACACTGAGCTGACGTACAGCGAGAACGAGGTCTGCGGCAGCATCCGCGCCAGCAGCAGAATCCCCATCACACCAAGCAGCGATAGCAACGGCGAACCTTGCCAGAGGCTGCCTGAAGGCGTCGGCGCAGTCTTGTCGGCGACCACGGCTTTTTTCACCGGCGGCACGTCCGGCAGGGTCACGGCGGCGATCACGGTACACACCGCGCACAACGCCGAGGCGATGATGTTGATCCAGAAGAACGTCGCATAATCGAGAATCAACCCGCCGACCACCGCACCCAGCAGCGAGCCGACATTGGTCGATATTTGCAGAATGGCAAACAGCCGCGCCCGTCGCGATGGTGCTTCAATGCTGACGCCATACGCCTGTGCCGGGGCGATATAGCCGGCAAACGCGCCTTGCAGAAAACGCAGGATCAGAATGACCCAGATGTCTGTAAACAGGGCCAACCCGAGCTGGGTCAATGACAGGCCGGCCAGGGCGCGGATCATCATCAGTTTGTGGCCGTAGCGATCGCCGATACGGCCCCAGAAGGCGCTGGTCAGAATAATGCCCAGCATCGGCCCGACGTACACGGCGATGCTGGCGAAGCTGAACAGCGACTCGGAAGTCGTCAGCCCACGCAGGTGGACAGGCCAGAACGGCCCGCTCATTTCCATCGCGCCCATCGATACCAACTGGATCGCAAATAGAAGATAAATCAGGATTCTTACTCTCGAACCCTGGATGGCACCTGCATGGGACATGAGTCAGCCTCGGTTAAACGCTAGCGAGCGGATTGGTCAGCGTGTGTTGCAAACGATAGTTGCTGTACTGCATCAAATGCATGCGCAACAGCGAGCGCGTCGGCCATGGATCTTCGACGAACGCCTTATGCTCGACTTCCCACAGGTCTGGCGCGACACAATCGCGCACAGCCGCGAAGGCGAGGTCGGTTTCCTCGCGCAGAACCTGCCATAGCCGGGTATCGTTGAAAGCGTATTCCCTGGTCAGCCACAGGGCGATTTCATGCAGGTGCGTGAGGAACGCAGCGTCGAGTACAAACATGCGCACCGGCTCGATATCGCCCGAGAACACCGTCGGCAGAATACCCGGCTGCACATGCGGTTGCAGGCTGTAACCACGACCCTCCAGCAGCGGCGCGTAAGTACGCCCATCGCCGAAATCGCGGATCAGCAGACTACGTGCTTTGCCGTCAGGGGAAAACAGCACCATGGTGTTTTGCTGGTGGGCTTCGAGGCCGATGCCGTACATCAAGTAGATCGCCACCACCGGGTGAGTGACCACTTTGGCGTATTCGCGGAACCAGCGCTCGACCTGCACGGCAGTGGCGCGCACGCCGTCACGCTCGATCAGGTCGGTGAACAGCGGACGACCGCTGCCCGGCAAGCGGGTGAACAATGTTGCCACGGTAATCGGCAGGCAATCATCCTTGCGCTCAAACGCTGGCGCACTGCTGCGATAGACCACGGACAAATGACGGCCCGGATGATCATCCTGGGTGACCGCGTTCTTGTAACGCACGCCGATTTCTTCCGCAAAGATTTCCAGGCGCTGATCGAAGCCGTTTTCCGCCTCAAGAATCTGGCTGATGACCGTGCTGATGCGCGGCCCCATGTGAATCGACTTGGCTTGCAGGCTGCGCAGTTCGCTGGTCATCCACACCGCGATCGGCAGCTTGATCAGCGGTGCGCTGGCGTCAAGCACCGGCATCATCGTGCGATACGACATGGTCGGCAGGGTTGGAAGATCAGGACCGTCGGTGATCAGAATGCCGTCAGCGATTTCCGCCGCGAAGGTTTTCAACACGTAGGCCTGCAGATGCCAGCCGTGGATCGGCAAGGGGAACCATTGGTTTTCGTCCAGGCCCTTGCTGTTCAGCGCGGCTTTCCATTGCTCCCACTGCGCCGGGAAGTTCTCCGCGAACCAGGCGCGGTAATCGATCACCTGCGGCATGCTTTCGCTTTTCGCGTGGTCGGCGCGCAAGGCAGCGATGCGCAGCGGCACTTGTGCATTGAACTCCGGCGACAATTGTTCGACCTCTTCATCGGTCAGGCCCGGGCGTGCTTTCCAGGTCGGGTAATACGGATGGCCTTCCAGTGATCCCCACTGGTCGAGAAGAATGGCGGCGTCCTTGGTGCTGGCGTGCTGGCGCAGGTAGTCGGTGAAGCTGTCGAGCCCGGCCTCTCTGGTGGCCTGCGCCAGTCGGGCATTCCATTGCTGGCGATGCTGACGGGCGTGGGCGTCGTTGGTCAGGCTGTTTTCCATATCGGCCTTGAGCCCGGCAACGCCTTCGTCAGTGGGGGCGAAATCGAAGCTGTCGCGCAGCACATCCAGCATGTCCTGGTGGCTGCTGATCACCTGGCGCACGCCTTCGTCGGTCACCAGCACCACGTCGCCGTCGTTGACCACGGTGTCGGCCGGGCCCCTGGCGATGTCGGAGAACGCCAGGTGGGCGCGACCGCCCTTGAGCGGATAAGTGGCCTGGTGACCCTCGACGGCGAAGCTCAGGGCCGAACGGTCGAGAATGTTTTCCGCAAACAGACAGCGCACCAGACGGCGCATGGCGTTTTTGCGGGAGTAGGCGATCAGTGTCTTGAAGTCATCCATATCAGCGGTCTGCTCGTCGAAAATTGAATAGAAAGATCAAGCGGCGGCGCTTGACGTGTGCGGCCATTGGCGCGGGAAATAGTCGAGCGCCGAATCACGCAGGCCTCCCATGTAGGCCACGCTCCAGTGCAGGACTTCTTCGATGTAAGGCACCTTGAGGTCGAAGCGTCTGGCCATTTCCACCAGCAACACCAGGCCGTAGGCGACGTCTTCGTTAAAGGCGCGGCTCTCGCGCTCGATCACATAACCGGCGCGGTTGTCGGCGGCCGGCACCATCGGTGCAAGGATGTCGTTGTAAGCCTGATTGGTGCGCAGGATCGAGAGCATGCTGCGCTGATCGCGGATCTGCTCGCCGTAGGCTTCGACGATCTCCTGTTTCAGTGATTTGACCGAAGACAGGTCGATGCCCAGGCGTTGACTGATCACGGCGCACAATTGCTGGCTTTCCTGATCCATGCGTTCGAGGAAGTACGCGCCCAGTTCAGGGCACTCGGTCCACCAGCACATGCGTTGTGGAAAGAGCTTGCGATGCCACTGGCCGTAGGGACCGATCAGGCCGTAGATCACCGAACTGTGCATGATCGGATTGCCCGGGGTCAGGGTGATTTCCAGGTAGTGGTCGAGCATCGTCACGCACGGGCCATACAGCCTGGTGAGTATTTTTTCCAACTGTCGGCGTGCGGTCTGCGGCTCTCTGGCGTGGGTCGCTACATACAATTGACGCTTGCCACCGCCCATTTTGATCGAGCGTCCCGGGGTCAGATCAAACGCCGTATGCGGCACATCCTTCATGCCCCAGATCACCACATTCGGGCGGTCGGGCAGGGTGGCTTCGGCCAGCCAGTCAAACCCGCAGAAACCTGGAATGGCGCCGATGAACACCGGTTTACTGGCATTGAGATGCGGCGCGATGTCTTTCAGGATTTGCGGACGGGCGTGGGCCGGCACGGTGATGATGACGATGTCGGCATCTTCCACTGCGGCTTTGGCATCACGGGTGACCCGGTCCAGTCGAGCGCTCAGGGTCGAGCCGTCGGGCAGCAGCGCCTGCATCGGCGTGTCGCGCAGGTGATGTTCGATGACCTCCTGATTGTGGGTGTGCAGCGAAACCTGAACATTGGGCAGTTGCTTGAACAGGATGGCGTTGAGATGGCCGGTCCTGCCGCCACCACAGATGGCGACTTTCAACAGATTCATCGAGAGGCGTTCCTGTGTGAAGGGGGAGTCATGCGACGCTCAGTTGCAGCGGCGCGGAAACGGAGTCGAGCCATTGGGCCTTGCCCAGCCAGGCGTCCAGTTGCGGGGCGATGCTTGCATCGATCAGGTCGCGCTCTTGCAGCCATTGATCGTCGAACACGGTGTGCAGGTACTTCTCACCGCCATCGGCAATCGGTACTACGACATTGCCGCTCAACACGCCTTTGTGAATCAGCTCCAGCGCCTTGAAAATCGCACCGCCGGTCGAGCCTCCCACCAGCAAGGCAAAGTTACGGGCGATGTAGCGGGCGGTTTCGAACGCTTGCGAGTCGGTGACTTGTACGCCCAGATCGATGCAGCTGTAGTCGAGCACCAGACCCACGGTGTCGCCGGCCGGCGTACCCGTGCCGGATTGGTAGTACGGATAGCCGGGATGGCCGAAGACAATCGAGCCGGCGGGTTCCACCGCGACGGTGACGGTGTCCGGGTTGTGCACTTTCAGACCGCGGGCGATGCCGGTCATCGAGCCGCCGGTGCCGACGCATCCGACATAGGCGCCGACAGTACCGGCCGTCTGCACAATGGTTTCGCGGACGAAGTCACTGTAGCCACCGGCATTGGCGGCGTTGTCGGACTGGTTCATGAACACGGCGCCGGGAATCTGGCTGGCCAGTTCGGCGGCCATCTGTTGGCGCTCGACCACTGCCACTTCATCTTCGCGATAGGTGCCTTTGACGAAGCGAATGTCGGCCCCAAGGGCTTTCATCACGGCGATCTTGTCTTGCGCGGCGTGATGATCGACCACCGCGATGAAATGCAGACCGAACTCGACCGCCGCCATGGCCAGGCCAATGCCGGTGTTGCCCGACGACGATTCGACGACGACGCCACCGGGTTTCAGGCGTCCGGACTTGAGCGCGGCCAGCACCATGTTGCGTGCCATACGGTCTTTGATACTGCCGCCGGGATTGTTCTTTTCAATTTTCAGTAACAAACGGGCGTCGGTATCCGGAACATCAATACCGAGCATCGGTGTATTACCGATAAGATCCGAGACTTTGTTCAATATCATTTGATTGTGCCCTTTAGTAGTCAGGTGAAAACGCATAGTTACCTTCCGTACAACAGGTCGCCGTCAACCGCCGGGGCAGGGGATGGCGATGAAACTCGTTTTCCAGCAAGTCCATTTGGTAGCCGGCAGTGTTGACGTAAATTAATAAGTCACCGCTACGGGGTTCGTGTGCAAAGTTGATCAGGCGATGGGTAATGACATCATCGTCAAGGCAACTATGGCCAGCGATATAGGCGTGGGTCTGCTTGAGTGGACAGGGTTCTGCGCTGATCAGGATTGGATCAAGCAGATATTCAGAGGCGAACCAGGTTTCGCAGGCGCTGAAACTGCTGCCTTCGACAAAGACCACGGTTTTATTGTCAGCCAGCTTTTTTGCGCGGGTGACACGAAATATTGAAATGGCCGCTTGATCTACCAGGCTTCGGCCCGGTTCCAGTGCCAGGGTTATATGCTGCCGAATCAAATAGTTGGCAATTGAAAGTCCCGGTGAATATTCGGCCTCAAGAAATAACGTCAACCACTGTGGCGCTGTCAATTCGCTGCCGTAAGGGTAATAAGCCGCCGGAACTTTATGGTTGGAATAATCGCTGGGATTATTGTCGTTCAACAAAAAATGGGCATAGGTCTGTGGCTCGATGTAACGAATCGGCAAACCACCGCCAATATCAATCATCTGCGGATTCAAACCGATTTCCCTGGCGGCTTCGACGAATCCGGTGACCTCACGGAACGCTTGCACGCGGGATTCGAATCCGTATCCACCGAGATGGAAATGAAAACCTTCGAAGTGAAAAAGGTCGGCGTGTTGCGTCAGCCGTTGCAGGCACTCGAGCACGTCTTGCGAGCCCATTCCGAAGCGGCTGTTTACACTGTTTTTTGCCCTGTAACGCAGCAAGACTCTGGCTTTTACGGCCTCTGGCTGTGTTTCGATCACGCCTTTGAGATGATCGAACTCTTCCGCTGAATCCACGCAAATCAGCGATCCGGCGCGGATCAGGGCTTGGTGAAATACCGCCGTTTTGGCCGGTCCCGTGGCACAGATTTTCGTGCCAGGCGTACCAGCCCGCAACGCAGCCTGCAACTCGTGAATGCTCGATACATCGACGCCAATACCCGAAGTCGCCGCGGCACTGAGCATGCTTTGCGACTTGTTGGCCTTGGCGCCGTAGAAGATGGCATGGGGCACACGGTGCTGCTTCAACACCGTCAGCAGTGCCTGCGTATTCAATTCAAACGCATGGGGCCAGACCACATTCAACGGCGAACCATGTTGTTCCACCAGTCCCGCAAGTGTGTCGGGGAAGTTGTTGATGAGCGTAGAAATAATCGGGTCGACCAGCGGTTTTAAAAGTTGCGAATGATGAACTTTATGTTGCCGTTCAAAGGCTGATGTATTAATTGCAGGCATAGTTGACCCCTGACGCCGGAAATAACTTCGCCATTGATGTTTCGATACCGATTGGTTATCGATTTTTTTGGTTTTTTTTACTCGTCAGTCACGACGTTTTAAATGCGGCGGAGGTGGATGCCAACCGTAATTCAATGATGGATCTGAAGCGCATGACGTAATAAACGGTTCACAAAACAATGACATGGGAACCCCGTTCCATAAGGTTTGCACGGTCGTTTTAATTGGCCATAAGTTGTTGGCCAATACCCTGTAACTACCTGTGGCTGATGTTTAACTGACATCACTCAAAGGTATTTCCCGAAGTGCTGATGACTGGCTTTGAAGCGAGGATAGTTCCTCTTGACGGCGTGAACAATATTGCGAACAGGAACGATTATCAAGTAAGGTTTTCAAATATTTTTGAATAAAGACCTGCTTCAGGTGAATCCATGAACGTGTATTTACACGCTCAAGGACTCATTCGTCCTGAAATAAAAAAGTCTCTTAATTCCTTGATCAACAAGGCGTTAAGAGCGGTTGCAAGAAGCCCGGCAACAGCAGGCCAATCGGCCGTTGACGGGGCCTGAAAATGTTCAGAAACCACGACTGGTTCACGCCAAGGAGCAACGCCATGCAATCCGATCGACTCAGCCGTAAAGCCCCCCTCGCGATCAGCTACCTGTTCGTGCCGGGCAACCGTCCCGAGCGCTTTTCCAAAGCCTGCGAAGCAGGGCCTGACGCAATCATTCTCGACCTCGAAGACGCCGTTCATCCAGACAGCAAAGCCGTCGCCCGCGCCGCCATCCAGACATGGCAGGAAAGTACGCCGAACGTCGCCTGCGAGCGCTACATCCGCCTGAACAGCGTCAGCAGCACGCTGTTTTCCCAAGACCTTGGCTGGCTCAGCGACTTGCGCCATCCCGAGCGTTGCAATGGGATTTTCCTGCCCAAGGCCGAATGCCCCGAAGCTCTGACGCCGGTGGTCGAACGCTTGCTGGCGTGGCAACCGCAGCTGACGATTGTTGCCATCATCGAGACGGCCAAAGGCTTGCAACACGTCGAGTCGATCGCGGCGATTCCGGGCCTGGCGCGGTTGGCGTTCGGCTCACTGGATTTCTCGCTCGATATCAACTGCAGCCAGGTGCCGGAGGCGTTTCTGTTCGCCCGCAACCGCATCGTTCTGGCTTCACGTACGGCGGACTTGCCGTCGCCGATTGATGGCGTGACGCCGGCAATCAGCGATCTGGCGGTGGTGGCCAGGGATTCCCATTACGCCCGCTCGCTGGGGTTCGGCGCCAAGCTGTGTATCCACCCCGGCCAGCTGACCACGGTGCAGCGCGCATTCCTGCCGGACTCGCGGCAACTGGCGTGGGCCGACCGCGTGATGCGGGCAGTCGCCACGGGCAGCCACGCTGTGCAAGTGGATGGCGAGATGGTCGACTTGCCGCTGATCGAACATGCCCAGCGCCTGCTCGACGTGGCCCGTCAGTATGCGCCCGCCGTCCGCGCCGATGCCTGCTGAAATCCCCGGCGAATCAGGAGATCACCATGGACCATGGTTATCAGATTGCACTGCGACCACTGTGCGACGTGTTGCAGTCGGAGCAGGTCGACCCGGCCAACGTGGCACTGCTGTGCGAGTCGATTGCGCGCGCCGGGCATTGGCTGGAGCCGATCATCGTCGAGCGTTCGCGCGGCATCGTGATGGATGGCAATCACCGGCTCACTGCAGCGTTGCAACTGGGATTGAAACGGGTGCCATGCATCCAGCTCGATTACACCGATCCACGGGTCTGTGTACGGCATTGGCAAACCGGTCAGGCGTTCGAGGTGGCGCGGATTTTCACCACCATCGAGCGCGGTGAGATATTTCCGTACAAGACCACCCGGCACGCGTTTGACCCCGCGCTGCCGGTGGTTGCCATCCCGCTGGAACGTCTCTACGCCTGACCCTGTTTGAGCCCGTGCAAAAAAAACTCGACGGAGGGTGATACTTTTTCGCCAATCGGCTGGCAATAGGAGTGATTACCATTTTCTCTCGATGAAAAGGATCCTCACGTCATGCCTGTTGTCAGTCGTCCTTGCGGTGAGCGGGTGCTAGCACTCGCCGTACGTACCGCCATGCTGAATTTCGTTCTGGTCGCAGGAAGCGCCAATGCCTGGGCCACCAGCGCCGGGCAACCTGGCGTCGCCGCCGACCAGGCGGATGCCGCGCCGGACGCGCTGACCCTCGACACCACCAACATCAACGCCCGTTACAACGCCGCGACCGCGCTGCCGGAAACCCTCGCCGGTGGCCAGGTTGCGCGCGGTGCCCGGCTGGGCATGATGGGCAACAAAGACCTGATGGACACTCCATTCAGCGTTACCAGTTACACCGCCAAGACCCTCGCCGATCTGCAAACCGTGACCGTCGCCGATGCGCTGGAGCGCGACCCATCGGTGCGCTCGACGGGCCAGACGGGCGGAATTGTCGACTCGTTTTTCATCCGTGGCTTTCCGATCGGCGAAGGCAATCTCGGTGAGCTGGCGTTCGACGGTGTCTATGGCGTTGCGCCGAACTATCGCGTGTTCACCGACTACGCCGAGCGGGTCGAGGTGCTCAAAGGCCCCGGTGCGCTGATGTACGGTCTCTCGCCCAATAGCGGCGTCGGCGGTGTGATCAACATCGTGCCGAAGCGGCCGCTGGATGAAGACCTGACTCGCTTTACCGGCACCTATGCCTCTGACTCCCAGGTCGGCGGGCATCTGGATCTGAGCCGCCGCTTCGGTTCGGAAAACCAGTTTGGCGTGCGTTTCAATGGCAATCTGCAGGGGGGCGACACCGCGATTGATGATCAACATCGCGATCTCGGCGTCGGCGCCATCGCTCTGGATTATCGCGGCGAGCGTTTGCGTTTGAACCTCGATTACATCAGCCAGAAAGAAAGCTGGGAGGGCGCTTCGCGACCCTTCACCATCGCCCCGGGTGTCGATGTACCGTCCGCGCCGAACGGTCGCACCAACCTGTCGCAGGACTGGGGCTGGTCGGACACCAAAGAACAGTCGGCCTTGCTCGGAGGCGAATATGACCTGACGGATAACGTCACCGTGTTCGCCCATGCCGGCGGTGGCAAGTCCGACGTCAAGCGCCTGTCCGACCAGGTGCCGAGAATCCTCAACGACGCGGGCGACACCAGCAACATTCCCGGTTACTACAAATTCAACGTCGATCGCTCGACTGCGGATGTCGGCCTGCGTGGCGTATTTGCCACCGGGCCGATCACTCACACCACCACGGTCATGGCGACCCGGTATCAGGATGAGCTGTCGCGCGGCATCAATAACGGCACGGCCATCCTGTCGAACATTTACCACCCGGTCGACAGGCCGCAGCAGTACATCGATTCGCCAAAAGTGTTGCGCGTTTCCGAGTCGGAGCTGTCCGGCGTGGCGTTGACCGACACGCTGTCGATGCTGGATGAGCGTTTTCAGTTGACCCTCGGTGTGCGTCGCCAGGACATTGAATCGCGTAACTACAACGCGGCCGGTGCGGTCAGTTCGAAATACAAGGACAACGCCACGACGCCGCTGGTCGGTGTCGTGATCAAGCCCTGGGAAGACGTTTCGCTCTACTACAATTATGTCGAAGGCTTGAGCAAGGGCGACATCGCCCCGGGCACGGCGGCCAACGCTGGCGAGACCTTCGCCCCGTACGAGTCGAAGCAGCATGAAGTCGGCGTCAAATACGAACACGGCACGTTCATGACCACACTGGCGTTATTCCAGATCGAGAAACCCAGCGGTGAAGTCGGGGCTGACAACGTGTTCTCGGTGCAGGCCGAGCAACGCAACCGGGGTATCGAATTGAGCCTGTTCGGCGAGGTCGCCCCCGGCACACGTCTGATGGGCGGTGTGACGGTCCTCGACGGTGAGCTGACCGATTCGGCGACCCGCGCCAACCGTGGCAACAAACCGATCGGCGTGCCGGACGTGCAAGCCAATCTCTGGGCTGAATGGGATACGCCATGGCTCGAAGGTTTTACCCTGACGGGAGGTGCGATCTACACCGACAGCCAGTATGTCAATCAGGCCAATACTCAGGAGCTGGATGCGTGGACCCGATTCGACGCCGGTGCACGTTACGCGACCAAAATCGAAGGCCGGCCAACGACGTTCCGCGCCACGGTGCAGAACGTGTTTGATCGTGAGTACTGGTCAGGCGTCGCGTCTTACGGCGCGTTCTCCCCGGGTTATCCGCGGACATTGCAGCTGTCGGCCACGGTCGATTTCTGACACGAGGGGCAACCCGCGTGAACATTTCGAAAAAGGAGTATTCGCCATGTTTAACCACCCGGACGCAGGGGCTGCAAACGCCCGTTCAGCCTATCGTACAGCGACCCACCCGTTGGCCGTCGAATTCGAACGCAGTGCCAATGAGGCTGTTCGCGAATTACTGCGACACTTCGGCCTGCGCAGCAGCCTGATCCGTTTCAAAGTGATCAACGCATTGGTGGCGGCCGGTCGCGATGGGCATGCGCTGGGGGTCAATGGGGTGCACAGGTTTGTCGAGTCTTCAGCACCCGAGCTGTCGTTCGTCAGCGTGCGTGAAGTGCTCAAGCGTCTGAGTGGTGTGGGCTTGATAGTCCTCGAAAGCAGTAAGACCTATCGGTTTTCCAGCGAAGCCTGGACAACTCTGCAACAGCACACCGACGACCTGTAGGCGCCGCCAGATGGAGGCCTTGAGGACACGATCAAAGATCGCGGCCTGCGCCAGCTCACAGGATTCCTGCATATTTCACGGCGGCGGCCGCCCGTGAGGGCACGTTCAGTGTGCGTAATAAAGAAGACACGTGAATGCGCACCGTGAACGGTGAAATATCCAGTTCACGGGCGATTTCCTTGTTGGTCTTGCCTTGGGCGATCAAACGCAGCACCTCTTGCTGACGGGGTGTGAGCGGGGTGCCGGTTTCCAGTGGCAACAGCCCTGACGGCGCGAACTTCACCAGCACTTCACCTTCACGAATCGCCAGAATCGCCTGACCGATTTCGTCCGGGGCGATGTTCTTGCCGATAAAACCGTCAATGCCGACAGCCATGACTTCGCTGATCAACGCCTCATCATCGACCATCGACACCACGATCAGCGTGGTCCGTGGCAAGCGCTGGCGCAGCGCGGCGAGCTGGCTGACGCAGGTCAGTCCGGGAAACCGCAGGTCAAGCATCAGGGTGTCGGGCTCTTCACCCGAGAGCAGCAGCGTCAGCACCGCGTCGAGATCGCCGGCTTCGTCGATGACGGCTGCGGGGAGTAGACGCTGCACCGTGCGCAGCATTGCCTCGCGAAACAGCGGGTGATCGTCGGCTATGATAATTCGGCATGTCATGGCATGACCCTCCCTGGGTCAGGCGTTACTCAAGGCTTGCACCTTAACACCGGGCGCAAATGTTGCCTGTAGGCTGCTTCTGAATCTGACGAAAACCGCACAAGGACGTTTCCCGTGAAGTTCGAGAAAAACACCGAACTGGACCAGGCCAATCTGCGCATCATCATCGCTGCGATTGCCGTGGTTTACATGCTCGTCCTCGGCTTTTTGCCGGGGCAGCGTTTCGATACCTATTTGCCGGTGGTCACTTACATCGGCCTGTTTCTGCTGGCCTCGATTGTGCTGCGCCAGGCGATCGTGCGCTGGCCCGGGCATTACCCGGCGCGGCGGATCTTCGCCATGATCCACGACTACACCGGCACCTGCTTTGGGCTGGTGGTCGGTGGTGAGGCGGCGTTGCCGCTGTACGCGGTGATCGTCTGGGTCAATCTGGGCAACGGTATGCGCTATGGCTCGCGCTATCTGGCGATTGCCACGGCGCTGGCGCTGTTGTCGTTGCTGTGTGTCTATCGGCTGACACCGGTGTGGCAGGCGCAACCGTTCATGGTGTTGATGCTGATGATCACCAGCACGGTGATTCCGTTTTATGCGCATCTGTTGCTGGAGCGCACGCGCAAGGCCTCTGAGGAGGCGGTCGCGGCGAATCTGGAAAAGTCGCGCTTTCTCGCCCAGGCCAGTCACGATCTGCGCCAGCCGATTCACTCCATCGGTCTGTTTACCGCGTGCCTGCGTGAGTCGCGCCTGGGTGATGAGGAGCGGCGGCTGGTCGACAACATCGACCGTTCGTTGCTCAACGTCTCGCAGCTGTTCCGCTCGATTCTCGATCTGTACACCCTCGACAACGGGCGCGTCCTGCCCACACTGCAAACCTTCCATTTAGGTCAGTGGCTGGCGGATCTGATTCGTCAGAACGCCGAAGCGGCACGGTGGGCGGGCGTGGAACTGCGCCTGCGTCCCTGTGACTATTGGGTGTGCAGCGATCCGGCATTGCTGGCGACAATGGTGCAGAACGTGCTTTCCAACTGCTTCAAATACGGTGCTCATCGGCCGGTTTTGATCGGCGTGCGTCGGCGCGGGGCTGGGCTGGCCATGGTGATTTGTGACCGCGGCAACGGTATCGCCGAAGAGCATCTGGCCAAGGTCTTCGAGGAGTTTTATCGGGTGCGGCAAGTCCGTGACAAAGACGTCGAAGGCGTCGGGCTGGGGCTGTCGATCGTCAAGCGTCTGGGGGAGTTGATCGGTGTCAGCGTTGCTCTGCGTTCGCAGCCAGGGCGTGGAACGGCGGTGACCTTGAGCGGATTGCCGATTGCCGCGCCGCCCTCGTTAACGGTCACCCGCGATGAGGCGCGGCAGGTCGGTTTGCTGACCGGGCTGAAAGTGTGTCTGGTGGAGGACGACCGCAATGTGCTGCTGGCGACCTCAGCGTTGCTGGAGCGCTGGGGCTGTGTGGTACAGGCGGAATTGACCGCTCTGGACCTGGTTACCGACTGCGACATCATCGTCGCCGACTATGACCTCGGCACCCACGCGACCGGGATCGAATGCATCGATGATGTGCGCCGGCAGAGAGGTTGGGCAGTGCCGGCGATGATCATCACCGGGCATGACGTCGAAAGAATCCAGGCGGCCTTGCACGACCGCCAGATTGCCATTCTGTCGAAACCGGTGCGCCCGGCCGAACTGCGCGCGACTTTACGGACGCTGCGCGACCGCCAACCGGAACCCGCCGAAAGTGCCTTGTAGGCGTCCATGGGGCTGTAGGCGCAGCGGCACGCTGCGATCTTTGATGTTGCTGTGAAAGATCGCAGCCTGGTTGCACTCGACAGCTCCTAAAAGGTCAAGCGTCTAGCGTTTGCACAGGTAATCCTGGGTGATGGTGGTCTGCAGGCAGTTGTACTGGCCCATGGTGCGGCAGACGTTTTTTTCGGAGCCGGTGACCTCGGCGTTTTTGTAGCCCCAGGTCTTGCAGCGTTGTACGGCGACGGTGAGGCCTTGCTCGGCGCTGGTCTGGCCGCTTTCGAACTGGCCCAGTTCATAGGAGACCTGGACGATGCCGTCGTTTTTGCTGCCGCCGGTGGCTTCCCATTGTTTTGGCGTGGCGCAGCCAGTGAGGAAAAGGGCGCTGAGGGTGAGTGTTGCGATCAAGATTTTCATGAGCAAACGGAGTCCTTTACCGAGGCTGGGAAGTTATTGCAGTGGGATTGGCGAAGCGCCTTTTGGCAGGCACGACAGCGGCGGCGACATGATGCCCATGCTCGCCACGGCGATGATTACGCCGCTGGGCAATTCACAGTTGTATTCCCCGGCCGGGGTGTACGCGGTGTAGTAGGTGAGGGTGCTGTCGTTGCGGATGTTGTCGATTTTCGACACCGGTTTACCGATCACCGTTTGCGCGCGTTCTTTCATGCTCGCTTCAGTGGGTTTGACGGTCTGGCAGCCAGCCACGCCGAGCAGCACGGCACCGAATACGGCGATTTTGCTGAGGTTTGCATGCAGTTTCATGGTGTGTCTTCCTTGGTGTTGTTCTGATTTCCAGGCACAACGATCCCGCACGCTGCGAACGGGCAACGTTGGGGAGCATCTGGGGGTGCGGGGGAATATAACGCCAGGCGACAGGGCGGTCGATTAGCACAAATGTGCTAGTGAGGCGCTCAGCGGACGGCTCGCTGGAACCGCCCGTTGGGCCGAGGGGCGTTTATTGAGGGCTGTTGAACTGGTCGGAATAACTGCCTGTCATCAACGCCGAGGCGACGCGATCAGAGCCAACGCCGACGCGCGAATAGGCAAACCGGTTGATGCCGGTACGATCGGCACCGTCAGAAGCGACCGCGCCCGCACCGACATGATCGGCACCATCAGAAGCGACCGCGCCCGCACCGACATGATCGGCACCATCAGAAGCGACCGCGCCCGCACCGACATGATCGGCACCATCAGAAGCGACCGCGCCCGCGCCGACATGATCGGCACCATCGGACGCCAACGCCTGCGGCTGCGCCGCCCAGACATTAGGCACCACCACGGTCGCCACGACCGCCAGAAGCACGCCTGACACTAGCTTGTGTTTCATAGTTTTCTCCATGACCCGGCAGCCACAAAGCGATAAGGCGTCGTTCGCCACGTGTTCGCTGGTGCTACGACTCATTGGCCTGGGTCGTCCTGGTGGGCAAAAGGCACGGGCACGCCGTCTGGCGCGCGGGTGTCGACAGAATAATGATCGAACCGATTGAGTATAGATCGCGATTGCCAGCCGGGGTGGCGGGGGGATCGACGGGCGTTAGACGCTTCTCTTCCTGAGCGATTCGGGCAAAGCTCGAATCAGTCTAAAAACACTGATCCGCGTCGCCGAGCCTTTGCTAGGCTCAAAGATGTAGGCGAAGACGCAGACTGATGCGCAATCGGATAGCAAGGGGGCGTGGGGCGCGCTCCGAAAGGTACACGGTTAGAAAGATCTCCGCGCTGAGATCCAGCCCTTATGCCGTGTGAAGCAGCCGAGGCACTAACTTTCAATTTGACCCGGTACTGTGGGAAGCCCGATAAACCTTGTAAGCCAGAGACCAGCACTGGCCGCCTACTCGAACATCAAAGCCCGCTTCGTGCGGGCTTTGTCGTTCTTGCCAGGTCAGATCGATTGCAGCGCCTGCGCCAGATCGGCGCGCAGGTCTTCGACGTCTTCGACGCCCACCGACAGACGCACCAGACCATCGCCAATCCCCAGTTTTGCCCGGGTATCAGGCGGAATGGTGGCATGGGTCATGATCGCCGGATGCTCGATCAGGCTTTCCACACCGCCGAGACTTTCCGCCAGCGCGAAGATCTTCACGTTCTCCAGGAAGCGCCGCGCGCCAGCCAGATCACTGTTCAGATCCACGGAAATCATCCCGCCAAAACCGCGCATCTGGCGCTTGGCCAATTCATGCTGCGGATGCGAAGTCAGCCCTGGATAGTAGACACGTTTGACCTGCGGCTGCTGTTCCAGCCACTGCGCCAGATCCAGTGCGTTGCTGCAATGACGCTCCATGCGCAGTGCCAGGGTTTTTACCCCGCGCAAGGTCAGGAACGCATCGAACGGCCCGGCAATTGCACCGACCGCGTTCTGCAAGAAGCCCAGCTTCTCGGCCAGTTCTTCGTTCTGGCCGACCACGGCGATGCCGCCGATCACGTCGGAGTGACCGTTCAGGTACTTGGTGGTCGAGTGCAGCACAATGTCGAAACCCAACTCCAGCGGCCGCTGGATATACGGGCTGGCAAAGGTGTTGTCGGCCACGCAGATGATCCCGCGAGCGCGGCAGATTCGCGCAATGGCGGCCAGATCCGACAGGCTCAGCAGCGGGTTGGTCGGCGTCTCGACCATGACCATGCGCGTGTCGTCCTGCAACGACGCTTCGAATGCCGACAGATCGGCCAGATCAACGAAGCTGAAACGATGCCCGGCGCTGCGCTGACGTACCTTGTCGAACAGGCGGAAGGTGCCTCCGTACAAGTCATTGCCGGAAACGACGTGCGAGCCGGCATCGAGCAATTCCAGCACGGTGGAAATCGTCGCCAGCCCGGAAGCGAAGGCAAATGCGCGGGTGCCACCCTCGAGGTCCGCCACGCAGCGTTCAAGGGCAAAACGTGTCGGGTTGTGCGAGCGCCCGTAATCGAAACCCTTGTGCACGCCGGGGCTGTCTTGCAGGTAGGTGGAGTTGGCGTAGATTGGCGGCATCAGCGCGCCGGTGGTCGGGTCCGGCTCCTGCCCGGCGTGAATCACCCGGGTCGCGAAGCCTTGGGATTGATCGTCGTGCTGACTCATGCGAGGGATCTCCGTAATTGGTTGAGCATGTCGGTGCGGGTGATCAGGCCATGGAAGCCAGATGCATCGGCGATGATGGCGACCAGGCCGCGACCGAGCACCGCTTCCAGCTCGGCCAGACTGGCGCCGGGGGCGAGGGTTTGCAGTTTGTCGGTCATCACGCTGGACACCGATTGGCTAAAACGGGCGGCATCTTCGTGCACCGCCAGCAGGATGTCCGACTCGTCGATCACACCGACCAGTTGCTTGCCTTCCACCAGTACCGGCAGTTGCGAGACATCCGCCAGGCGCATGCGCTGGAACGCAGTGAGCAGGGTGTCGTCGGGGCCGACGCTGATCACTCGGCCATCCTCGAAACGCCGGGCGATCAAGTCGCGCAAATCGCCGTAGCCCTTGCGTTGCAACAGGCCTTGATCGGTCATCCACTGGTCGTTGTAGACCTTCGACAGGTAGCGCGTGCCGGTGTCGCAGACAAAACTGACCACGCGTTTCGGCTCGGTCTGTTCGCGGCAATAACGCAGTGCGGCAGCGAGCAGGGTGCCGGTCGACGAGCCGCCGAGAATGCCTTCGGCCTTGAGCAACTGGCGGGCGTGATCGAAGCTTTCTTCATCGCTGATGGAGTAGGCGTGGCGCACGCTGGACAGGTCGGTGATCGACGGAATGAAGTCCTCGCCGATGCCTTCCACCGCCCATGAACCGGGCTTGGGCAGGGAGCCGTCGCGGCTGTATTGCGCCATCACCGAACCGACCGGGTCGGCGAGGACCATTTCCAGATCCGGCTGCACGCGTTTGAAGAAGCGGCTCAAACCGGTCAGCGTGCCGGCGGAACCGACACCGACGACGATGGCATCCAGGTCATGTTCGGTCTGCGCCCAGATCTCCGGCGCGGTGCTGCACTCGTGGGCCAGCGGGTTGGCCGGGTTGTTGAACTGGTCGGCGAAAAATGCGCCGGGAATGTCTTTCGCCAAACGCGCGGCGACGTCCTGGTAATACTCGGGATGGCCCTTGCCGACGTCGGAACGGGTGATGTGCACCTCGGCGCCCATGGCCTTCAAGTGCAGGACTTTCTCGGTGGACATTTTATCCGGCACCACCAGCACCACGCGATAGCCTTTGGCGCGACCCACCAGTGCCAGGCCCAGACCGGTGTTGCCGGCGGTGGCTTCGACAATGGTGCCTCCAGGTTGCAGGCGTCCGTCGCGTTCAGCCGCATCGATCATTGCCAGACCGATGCGATCCTTGATCGAGCCGCCGGGGTTTTGCGATTCGAGTTTGAGAAACAGCGTGCACGGCCCGGTATCAAAGCGGGTGACTTGCACAAGCGGAGTATTGCCGATCAGCCCAAGCACGGCAGGGCGTGATTCCTTTGACATTTCTTCACCTCTAGGTGGTGTTGATCGCGTTCCAATCGCGGGGAAAAGACTCGCGTGCAACATAGGCTCAGACATCGGCTGTCGCAACCTTTAGTCGGTCGTGAATACAGCCATTTCGATCTAACGATAGATCGAAATAAGAGGCCTGCACGGCACGGTTTACCTGGGTTTACATGGAGGCGCCATTGAGTGTCCAAAGGGCGTCTTCACGGCCATCAAAAACTTGATTCGTGAAGAATTTTCTTGCAGCGCAAACGGCTTTGTATTTTGGCTGACCCAAGGACGGGAGAAATTTCAGGAGGAGATAAAGTGATCAGATGATCATGAGCAGTACTTGTGATGATCAAGATTAAAATGAGTTTGTCTCACCAGGCACTGCTGCCGACAATGGCCGCCATCAACAGGATATTGGAGTTGTTTGTTATGGCACTGGCCCATTCCCTTGGATTTCCGCGCATCGGTCGCGACCGCGAACTGAAGAAAGCGCAAGAGGCGTTCTGGAAAGGAGAACTGAACGAGGCAGGCCTGCGTGACGTCGGTCGCGAGCTGCGCAAGGCCCATTGGGACGTGCAGAAAAACGCCGGCATCGAACTGCTGCCGGTCGGCGATTTCGCCTGGTACGACCAGGTTCTGACCCATTCGCTGATGTTCGGCGTGATCCCGGAACGCTTCCGTCCGCACGACGGCAAAGCCAGTCTGCACACCCTGTTCGGCATGGCCCGTGGCGTCAGCGACAGCTGCTGCGGCGGTGCGCACGCTCAGGAAATGACCAAGTGGTTCGACACCAATTACCACTATCTGGTCCCGGAATTCAGTGCGGATCAACGGTTTCAGCTGGGTTGGGAGCAGTTGTTCGAAGAGGTCGAAGAAGCCCGCGCGCTGGGCCACAACGTCAAACCGGTGATCATCGGTCCGCTGACGTATCTGTGGCTGGGCAAGGCCAAAGGCGCGGAATTCGACAAGCTGGAATTGCTCGATCGTTTGCTGCCGCTGTACGGCCAGATCTTCGCGCGTCTCGCCGCCCAAGGCGTGGAGTGGGTGCAGATCGACGAGCCGATTCTGGTGCTCGACCTGCCGCAGGAATGGAAGAACGCTTTCGAGCGTGCCTACAACCAGATCCAGCGTGATCCGCTGAAGAAACTCCTCGCGACTTACTTCGGTGGTCTGGAAGAAAACCTCGGTCTGGCGGCGAACTTGCCGGTGGATGGTTTGCACATTGATCTGGTACGCGCACCGGAACAATACCCGACCATTCTCGATCGTCTGCCGGCCTACAAAGTGTTGTCCCTGGGTGTGGTCAACGGGCGCAACGTCTGGCGTTGCGATCTGGAAAATGCCTTGGCGACGTTGCGCCATGCCCATGAGCGTCTGGGTGAGCGTCTGTGGGTTGCGCCGTCCTGCTCGCTGCTGCATAGCCCGGTGGATCTCGGCCGTGAGGACAAACTCGACGCCGAACTGAAAAGCTGGCTGGCCTTTGCCGTACAGAAGTGCGAAGAAGTGGCTGTTCTGGCCCAGGCGGTGAATGAACCCGAAGCGCCGAAAGTGCTGCGTGCATTGACCGAAAGCCGCTCGGTGCAGGCGTCCCGCGCTGCTTCTGCGCGCATTCACAAACCTGCGGTGCAAGCGCGGGTTGCGGCGATTACGGCCCGGGACAGCCAGCGTCAGTCGCTGTTTGCCCAGCGTATCGCCAAGCAACGCGCTGGCCTGGATCTGCCGCTCTTCCCGACCACGACGATCGGTTCGTTCCCGCAAACCGCGTCGATCCGCCTCGCCCGTCAGTCGTTCAAACAGGGCAAGCTGACCGAAGCCGAATACACCGAAGCCATGCACAGCGAGATCCGCCACGCGGTGGAAATCCAGGAGCGTCTGGGCCTGGATGTGCTGGTGCACGGTGAAGCCGAGCGCAACGACATGGTCGAGTATTTCGCCGAGCAACTGGACGGCTATGTGTTCACCCGCTTTGGCTGGGTGCAGAGCTACGGCTCACGCTGCGTGAAACCGGCAGTGATCTTTGGCGACCTGAGCCGCCCGAAAGCCATGACCGTCGAGTGGATTCGCTACGCCCAAGGCCTGACCGACAAGGTCATGAAAGGCATGCTGACCGGGCCGGTGACCATGCTGATGTGGTCGTTCCCCCGTGAAGACGTCAGCCGTGAAACGCAGGCCCGGCAACTGGCGCTGGCGATTCGTGACGAAGTGGTCGATCTGGAAGCTGCCGGCATCAAAATCGTGCAGATTGACGAAGCGGCATTCCGCGAAGGTCTGCCGTTGCGTCAAGCGCAGTGGCAGGATTATCTGGACTGGGCGACCGAAGTGTTCCGCCTGTGCGCCTCGGGTGTACGCGATGAAACCCAGATCCACACGCACATGTGCTACAGCGAGTTCAACGATGTGATCGAGTCCATCTCGGCCATGGATGCCGACGTGATCACCATCGAAACTTCACGCTCGGACATGGAATTGCTGGAAGCTTTCGAAGCCTTCGCCTATCCGAACGAAATCGGCCCGGGCGTCTATGACATCCACTCGCCACGGGTGCCGGATGCCTCGGAAATGGCCAATCTGTTGCGCAAGGCGGCCAAGCGGATTCCGGCAGAGCGGCTATGGGTCAACCCGGATTGCGGTTTGAAAACCCGGGGCTGGCCAGAGACCGAAGCGGCGCTGGTGCACATGGTCACTGCCGCCCGCCAGCTGCGTAAAGAGCTTGGCTGACACCTTAACCACCTGAATAAACACAACCCCTTGTAGGAGTGAGCCTGCTCGCGATAGCGGTGTGTCGGTCAACTCATCGGTGACTGACACACCGCTATCGCGAGCAGGCTCACTGCTACAGGGGTTGTGTATGAAGTTCAGAATCGGGGATTTCCTTGGCATCGCCGGGAGGCTGTTGTTACTGTGCCCAGCCGCAGTTCAGGTGTTTGCCGCTACATGAGTGATCAACCCGTTATCCAGGCCGTGTCCGAAGCAGACATTCCTGACGTTCTTGATTTTGTTCTAAAGGCCCGCGCCGAGCTGTTCCCCAAGCTCAGCGCGACTGGAATGCCCGATGATCTGGCGCGTTTTGCCGAGGTTTATCTGCGTGGGGAAGGGCGCTTTCTGATCGCTCGTCACGAAGGGCAGATTGTCGCCTCGATCGGCTATCTCCCTTACGACCGACGCTTTCCCAACCTGGATTATCCCGACCGCAACGTGGTGGAAATCGTGCGCCTGTTCGTCGTGCCTTCACAACGGCGTTCCGGGTTGGCCGCGGCGTTGTACCGATCACTCAAAGACCTGGCACTCGCCGACGGGGTCGAGGTGATCTACTTGCACACCCATCCGTTTCTGCCGGGGGCCATCGAGTTCTGGCAGCGGCAGGGTTTCGAGATAATTGCTGTCGACGCTGACCCGGTCTGGCAGACGACGCACATGCACAGCGTCATGAGTGGAATCGAAGAATCTGCGCTCCATCAAACGGGTCCGTCAGGTAATGCGCCCTGACCCCGAACGTCTCCTGTAAGCGCTGTGGTGTCAGCACCTCCAGCGGCTCGCCCAGTGCCACCAGTCTCCCGCGTTCCAGCACCGCCAGACGATCACATTTCAATGCCTGATTAAGATCATGCAGTGCGATCAATGTGGTCACCGGCAACGCCTGCACCACGTTGAGAATGGTCAGTTGATGCTGAATGTCGAGGTGGTTGGCCGGCTCGTCCAGCAACAGGATCTGCGGTCGCTGCGCCAATGCCCGGGCGATGTGTACCCGCTGCCGCTCACCGCCCGACAGGCTGCGCCACAGGCGCGTGCGCAGGTGCATGGCGTCAACGTCGGTGAGCGCCTGCTGGACAATGGCGTCGTCTGCCTGCGACCACGGTTGCAGCGCCGACAGCCAAGGCGTTCGCCCCAGCGCCACGGCATCAAACACGCGAATGCCGTCGTCGGTGTCGGCCTGTTGTTCGACCACCGCGAGTTTTTGCGCAATATTGCGTCGGGCCATTTTGCCCAGGCGCTGACCGTCGAGCAGCACCTCGCCAGCGCTCGGTTCGCGCAGCCCGGCCAGCAGTTTGAGCAGGGTGGATTTGCCCGAGCCGTTCGGTCCGACAATACCCAAAGTTTCGCCGCGCTGAACGTCGAGGCTGACACCGTTGAGCAACTCGGCGCCGCGCACCTTGAAGCTCAGTTCGGAACAACTCAAAACACGGCTCATCGTGCGGACCTGCGGCCAACCAGAATCAACGCAAACACCGGTGCGCCGACCAGTGCGGTAATCACCCCGACCGGAATCACCTGACCCTTGATCAGCGTGCGCGACAGCACATCAGCAGCAATCAGAAACACCGCACCGCCCAGCGCACTGGCCGGCAGTAACCGCGCATGACCGGTTCCAAGCAACAGACGCGCGGCGTGGGGAATGACCAGACCGACAAAACCGATCGAACCGACAATCGACACCATCACCGCCGTCACCAGCGCCGCGCAGCCAATCAATAGAATCTGCACACGTCGCACCGGAATGCCGAGCGACGCCGCCGAATCCGCACCAAAGGTAAACGCATCCAGCGCCCGCCGATGCCACAGGCACACAACCAATCCCGACACGGCCACCGGCACCGCCAGCCACACCGACGGCCAGCGCACGCCGCCGAGATTACCCAGCAGCCAGAACATGATCCCGCGCGCCTGTTCGGAGCTGGCCGAGCGGGTGATCAGAAACGCCGTCAGTGCATTGAACAATTGCGAGCCGGCGATCCCCGCGAGAATGATCTGCCCGGTGCCGCTGGCCGAGCCGCTGACCCGTGCCAGCACAATCACCAGCACGAACGCCGTTACCGCGCCGGCGAAGGCACCGACTGACAATGAGATCATCCCGGCGCCAACGCCCAGCAGCGCCACCATTACCGCCCCGGTCGAAGCCCCGGCAGAAATCCCCAGCAGATACGGATCGGCCAGTGGATTACGCAGCAGCGACTGCAAAATCACCCCGCAGGTCGCCAACCCGGCACCGCAGGCCGCCGCGACCAGTGCGCGGGTCAGTCGGTAGTTCCAGACAATGCCTTCATCGATAGGGTCGAGCACATGTCCGGCGCCCCATAGTTTGTTGGCCAGCACTTGCACCACCACGCCCGGCTCAATCGAGGTTTCACCGATGGCCACGCCGGCAATCACAGCCAACAACAGGGTCGCCAGGGCCAGTAGCGTACGGATCAGGCTGGCACTCATTGCGACAGGTCATAGCCGTTGATGGCCGTGGCCAATTGTTCGATGCCGTCGAACATGCGCAGGCTGGCCTGCAGGGCCATGGCGTCGAGAATGATGATGCGGTTGTGCTTCACCGCGTCCATGTTGCGCGTCACCGGGTCGCTGCGCAGGAAGGCGAGTTTCTTTTCATAGTCGTCGGCAGGGAAGCGTCGACGATCCATACGCGCGATGACCAGAAAGGTCGGATTGGCCTTGGCGATGGTTTCCCAACCGACCGTTGGCCACTCTTCATCGGACGCCACCACGTTGCGCACACCGAGGGTGCTGAGCATGAAATCGGGAACGCCTTTGTGCCCGGCCACGAACGGCTCGATGTCCATCTGAGCGCTGGAGAACCACACCAGCGCGCTAGCGTCCTTGAGCTGTTTGCCGTGGGCAGTGGCGATCGATCTGGCGAGGCTGGCCTTGAGTTGATCGTTGAGCTGCTGGCCACGCTCCTGCACGTCGAAGATCTGCGCCAGTTGGCTCACGCTCTTGTAAATCGTGTCGATGCGAAACGGTGCCAGCCGCGTGCCGTCGGCGCCGACCAGGTTGTCCTTGGCTTCGCAATCGGAGGGCAGCAGGTAGGTTGGAATCTTCAGCTCGTGAAACTGCTCGCGAGTGCCCACCGCACCTTGCGGGCCGACCATCCATTCCAGTTCCACGGCGACCAGTTCCGGGCGCTTGCCAATCACCGATTCGAAACTCGGTTCGTTATCGGCCAGGCGCTCGATCTGCTCGTTTTGTGCCTTGTATTGGTCCAGCACATTGTTGAACCACAGTGAAGTGCCGACGACCTTGTTGCCCAGGCCCATGGCGTAAAGCATTTCCGTGCCGGCCTGGCCGATGGTCACCGTACGCGTCGGCGCGTGCTGGAAGGTCAGGCTGCTGCCGCAGTTTTCGATCGTCAGCGGATAGACAGTCGGTGCCGCCTGCGCCAGGGCGCAAAGGCTCAGGCCGGTGATAAGGGTGGCAACGCGGGGCAGCAGCATGGGGCAGTCTCCAAGGGAACCGTACGGGGAGCGGGAGAGTACGGTCTGGAAACACACCATCGAACGCGGTCAGGGCAACCGCGCAAGGCCGGGCAGCAAACAAAGACGCGAACGGCACGATGTCCTTCCCGGACACCCCGCCGGTTAGTCGTCATTGTGCCGGCAGGTCTCCTGACTGATGCGTCATCGCCTGGCTCCGGCCTTCCCGGGGTTCACCCAGTGGCAGTCTTGGAGCAGGCTCAGCACCTACAGTTGCGGGGGCAGTTCCGATCAGTGCTGTGCAAGCACCTCGGATTCCCTATTAATCCCGTTTGGAAACCGGCGGCGGCATGGTAGTCGATCACGCCGCTGAAGGGGAGACGTATCTGTCCTGGCGAGGGTGTGGTTGTCATGACACTGTCATTATCCGGCGCCTATGCTGAGGCCAATTACATCGCGTGTTCTTAAAGTTTTGCTGCCAATTTTGGCAGCTTTTTTTTGCCTGCGATTTGCCCGCCGACACGATCGTATTTGCAATTTCGACTGGGGGTTGGCTAGTATACGATCCATATACACATCGTATCGGATCCATATATGGGCATCGTAAAGATTTCAGAGGACATGCACGAGAATCTGCGCATCTCCAGCAATGCGCTCAGCCGCTCGATCAACGCACAGGCCGAGCACTGGATGCGTATCGGCATGCTCGCCGAGCTACACCCCAACCTCGACCACAGCGCCATTTGCCGCTTGCTGATCCGCGCCGAACAGAACGGCGGGCTGGATCTGCAACAACTGACTCAGGAAGCCGTCAGCGCATGAGAAACCCGATCAAGCTAAACACCCCGGCCGAGATCGCGCAATCGCGCGCGGCCGGCAAACTCGCCGCTGAAGTGCTAGCGATGCTGGTGCCGCACGTCAAGGCCGGCGTGACCACCGATGAACTCGATCGGCTGTGCAACGACTACATCGTCAATGTGCAGAAAGCGATACCGGCCAACGTGGGTTATCACGGTTTTCCGAAAACCGTCTGCGCCTCGGTCAACGACGTGGTGTGCCACGGGATTCCGTCGGGGACGCCGCTGCAGGATGGCGACATCGTCAACCTCGACATCGCCGTGATCAAGGACGGCTGGTTCGGCGACACCAGCCGCATGTACGTGGTGGGTGAGGCGACGGCTGAAGCGCAGCACCTGATCAAGACCACTTATGACGCCATGTGCGCGGGTATTCGCGTGGTGAAACCGGGTGCCACGTTGGGCGACATCGGCCATGCGATCCAGAGCCTGGCGGAGAAGGAAGGCTTCAGTGTGGTGCGCGAGTATTGCGGGCACGGCATCGGCAAGGTTTATCACGACGAGCCGCAGATCCTGCATTACGGCTTTCCCGATCAGGGCATGAAGCTCAAGGCCGGGATGATCTTCACCGTTGAACCGATGCTCAACGCCGGCAAGCGTCATGTGAAGAACATGCCGGATGGCTGGACAGTGCTGACCAAGGATGGCTCGTTGTCGGCGCAGTGGGAGCATATGGTCGCGGTGACGGAGACTGGGTTTGAAGTCCTCACCGCGTGGCCGGATGAGATTGAAGGCTACCGCGCTATTGTCTGATACCGCGTCGACTGTTTCCCTCACCCTAGCCCTCTCCCAGAGGGAGAGGGGACTGACCGAGTTGTTTTGGCGTTATACATCGACTTGAAAGTCCTGAGTCGATCTCAGGTCCTGAAAAGCCCCCGATCTGCTCCCTTTCCCCCTCGCCCCCTTGGGGGAGAGGGCTGGGGTGAGGGGGTAAATCCGACAGACAACACGCTATCAGTGAGCGCCCGCAGCTTTGTTCAGGTCGCTCTCTGTCCATTCGGTATACACGCAAGCATCAGCAGTCGCCCAGCGCACTTGCACCGGATCGCCAGCCTTGAGCGGCATACCGGCGGCGGACAAAGCCTTCACCGTCATCGAAGTACCGCCGGAAGTGATCACGCTGCAGGTCTGGCTCTCACCAAGAAACAACACCTCCACGACTTTTGCTGAGACCTCATTCCAACCCGACGGCAGCGGTTCGCTGACCGCCTGCGCCACGCTCAACGCCAGTGCCTTTTCCGGACGCACCATCAGCAACACATCCTGATCCGTATGCAGCCCGGCCGTCAGACGCATCGACAGCGACTGCCCTTCAAACGAAGCGACAGCATTGCCCTGCGCCTTGAGCTTGAGGAAGTTCGAGTTGCCCAGAAACGAAGCAACAAACGCATTCGGCGGATTCTGATACAGGTCATAACCGCTGCCCAGACCCACAATCTTGCCATGACTGAAAATGGCGATGCGCTGAGACAAACGCATGGCTTCTTCCTGGTCGTGGGTCACGTAAACAATAGTGATGCCCAAGCGACGATGCAGTTGGCGCAGTTCATCCTGCAAATCTTCGCGCAGCTTTTTGTCCAACGCACCGAGAGGTTCGTCCATCAACAGAATGCGTGGTTCGTAAACCAAGGCACGGGCGATGGCGACGCGTTGTTGCTGACCACCGGACAGTTGCGAAGGGCGGCGATGAGCGAATTGCTCAAGCTGCACCAGTTTCAGCATGGCATCGACACGCTTGTCGCGCTCGGCCGCAGCGAGTTTGCGAATCGCCAACGGAAACGCGATGTTGTCGCGCACCGACAGATGCGGGAACAACGAATAACGCTGGAACACCATGCCGATGTCGCGCTTGTGCGGCGGCACATTCACCAGCGATTGCCCATTGACGAGGATCTCGCCGCTGCTCGGTGTTTCGAACCCGGCGAGCATCGACAGCGTCGTACTCTTGCCCGAGCCGCTGGAGCCGAGGAAGGTCAGGAACTCGCCGTCCTTGATGTCCAGCGAGATGTTGTCGACGGCGGCAAAGTCGCCGTAGTGCTTGTTCAGGTTGCGCAGGCTGACCAGCGGTTTGTCGTTCTGCTGGAAGGCGTCTTTGATCACGGCACTCATGTCGTACTCCTGGGCGCTCAGGCGCTGATTTCGTTGCGCCGACGCAGCGCGGCGGCGATCACCATGACCAACACAGACAAGCCGATCAGCAGCGTCGAAGCGACGGCGATCACTGGCGTCAGGTCCTGGCGCAGGGTGGTCCACATTTTCACGGGAAGGGTTTGCAGGGTCGGGCTGGCCATCATCACGCTGAGCACCACTTCGTCCCACGAAACGAGGAAGGCGAAGAGGGCGCCGGCGACCATGCCCGGACGAATCGCCGGGAACGTCACCTTGAACACCGCTTGCAGGCGTGACGCGCCGCAGATCACCGCCGCGTCTTCAATCGACTGATCGAACAGCTTCAGCGAGTTGATAATCGAGATGATGGTAAACGGCAACGCGACAATCACATGGCTGACCACGAAGGCGAACATCGTCCCGGTGTAACCGAGCTTGAGAAACAGCGCGTACACCGCCACGGCGATGATCACCAATGGCACGATCATCGGCAGGGTGAACAGGCCGTAGAGCATTTCCCGGCCGGGAAAGCGCCCGCGCACCAGCGCAAACGCGGTCGGCAAACCCAGGGCCACGGCGCAAATTGTGGTCAGCACGGCGACCTTGAGGCTGGCGGCCGCAGCGTTCATCCAGTCCGGGTTGGAGAAGAACTGGCCGTACCATTTCAGCGTCCAGCCCGGAGGCGGAAACACCAGCCACTGAGAGGAACCGAACGACAGCAGCACGATAAACACGATCGGCAACACCAGGAACAGACCGATCAGCCCGGTGGTGGCGTAGAGGCCGAAGCGCATCCGGCGGCTCATCGCATTGGGAGTCAGGAGCATGTCGGCTTACCTCGCGTTGCTGGCGCCAACCGGGGATTCCGGCTGAAGCTTCAGGTAGAAGTAGAACAGCACCAAAGTGATTGCGATCAGCAACGCGGCGCCGGCACTGGCCAGGCCCCAGTTGAGGAACGATTGCACCTGTTGAATGATGAACTCCGGCAGCATCATGTTCTGCGCGCCGCCGAGCAACGCCGGGGTCACGTAGTAACCGAGCGACATGACGAACACCATCAAGCCACCGGAGGCCAGACCCGGCCGGCACAGCGGCAGGAACACCCGGAAGAAGTTGGTCCACGGACTGGCGCCGCAGATCGAACCGGCCTGCAGGATCATCGGGTCGATGGCCTGCATGGTCGCCTGCAACGGCAGCACGATGAACGGGATCATGATGTAGCTCATGCCGATCACCACGCCGGTGAGGTTGTGCACCATCTCCAGCGGCTGATCGATGATGCCCATCGCCATCAGAGCCTTGTTGATCACGCCGGAGGCTTGCAGCAACACCAGCCACGAATAGGTGCGGGCGAGCAGGCTGGTCCACATCGACAGCAGTACGATGTTGAGAATCCAGCGACCCCAGCCACGCGGCACCAGGGTGATCGCCCAGGCCAGCGGAAAGCCCAGCAGCAGGCTGAACAGTGTCACCAGCCCGGCCACCGAAAAGGTGTTGAGCAGCACCCGCGCGTACGCCGAGTTGGCGAACAGTTGTTCATAGTTGCCAAGGCCTGGGGTCGGTTCGAGCACGCCGCGCAACAGCAGGCCAATCAACGGCGCGAGAAAGAACAGGCCGATGAACAACAGCGCCGGGGCGAGGTTGCCGGCGCCGCGCCAGCGTTGTCGGAGGGACGGGGCTTGCTGCATCGCAACCGCCTGGGTTCCGTGGGCCGAACCGGCAGCGCTTGCGGCGCTCCCGGTGGCAGTGGAGGGACGGGACGCGGTGGCTGCCATTTTCATTTGACCAGCCATTCGTTCCACCGTGTCGCGATGGCCGGGCCGTTTTTGGCCCAGTACGCGAAATCAAGAGTGATCTGATCCTTAGCGTAGGCAGTCGGCAGGTTGGGGGCCAGCGTCGAATCCAGACGCTCCACACTGTCGAGGTTGACCGGGGCGTAGGCGGTCAGATTGGAGAAGTCAGCCTGGCCTTTGGCGCTGCTGGCGGCGGCCAGAAACTTCATCGCCGCGTCCTTGTTTTTCGAGCCTTTTGGAATCACCAGAATGTCGGCCATGACCAGGTTCTGTTTCCAGCTCACGCCGACCGGTGCACCGTCTTCCTGCAGGGCGTGGATACGACCGTTCCAGAACTGGCCCATGCTCGCTTCACCGGACGCCAGCAGTTGCTGCGACTGCGCGCCGCCGCCCCACCAGACGATGTCTTTCTTGATGGTGTCGAGTTTCTTGAAGGCGCGATCGAGGTCGAGAGGGTAGAGCTTGTCGGCCGCTACGCCGTCGGCCAGCAGCGCCAGTTCGAGCACGCCGGGACTTGGCCATTTGTACAGGGCGCGTTTGCCGGGGTAGGTTTTGGTGTCGAACAGGGCGCTCCAGTCCTGCGGCTTGTTGGCGCCGAGTTTGCCCTCGTTGTAGCCGAGGACGAAGGAGAAGAAGAACGAGCCGACACCGTGATCGCTGACGAAACGCGGGTCGATCTTGTCGCGCTGGATGACCTTGAAATCGAGGGGTTCGAGCAGGCCTTCAGCGGCGGCGCGCAGGGCGAAATCGGCTTCGACATCGACTACGTCCCACTGCACGTTGCCGCTTTCGACCATGGCTTTGAGTTTGCCGTAGTCGGTCGGGCCGTCCTGCACGACGGTGATGCCGCTGGCCTTGCTGAATGGATCGGCCCAGGCCTGTTTCTGCGCATCCTGGGTGCTTCCGCCCCAACTGACGAAGTTCACGCTTTCGGCAGCCATTGCAGCCTGGCCGGTGACGCTGAGCAGTCCCGCAAAAAAGATTGCGGTTGCAGCTTTGTTCAACACCATGTTCACGCCCTCATTGTTGTGTTTTTGAGCGGGCTTGCGTTGTTGCCCGCCTGTCGGGAGCAGTAGCTGGACGTTCGTTGAAGTGTCCGGTCTATGGAATATCATATTATGGTATTCCAAGCTTTGTGCAAGCACTTTGCCTTACCGGTTATCTGGAGGCTGATGTTTTTTCACTTGAGAGATGTGTAGAAATTCTAGATCCAGCCCCTCATCGGAACGCCGCCCGCTCAGCCCTCTCCCAATGGGAGAGGGGGAAAGGGAGCAGATCTTCATACCGTCCAAAACCGAGCTTGACTCGGCATTGGAAAGGGAGCCGATCTTTGTGCTGTTCAAAAACGAGCTCGATTTGGAATCGGAAAGGGAGCCGGTTCTCCATGCAGTTCAAACCTGAGTTCGACTCGGTATTTCAGGTCGGCGTATAGCGACTAAACACCTCGGTAGGCTCCCTCTCCCTCCGGGAGAGGGCTGGGGTGAGGGCAGCTTTATTCAGTGAACGGAATACTCTCGACCACTTCCAGGTCATACCCGGTCAACCCGGCGTACTTGAGCGGCGGGCCGAGATGCCGCAACTTACCCACCCCAAGGTTCTGCAGAATCTGCGCCCCGGTCCCGACCTCGGAATAAATCCGCGATTGCGAGCGACTGAACTGCCTCGGCGGCTGGGTCAGTTGCGGCACGCGCTCGAGCAACGCCTGCGAAGACTCGTGATTGGCCAGCACCACAACAACGCCATGACCCTCAGCCGCGACCCGTTGCAACGCCGCCCACAAGGTCCAGTTCGTCGGCCCGCTGTACTCGGCGCCGACCAGATCCCGCAGCGGATCGATCACATGCACTCGCACCAGCGTCGGCTCTTCACGACGCAGATCGCCCATGACCATCGCCATGTGCACGCCGCCCTCGATACGATCCTCAAAGGTGATCAAGCGGAACGTACCGTGCACCGTCGGCAGTTCCCGTTCGCCGATGCGCTCGATGGTGTGCTCGGTGCTCAGGCGATAGTGGATCAGGTCGGCGATGGTGCCGATCTTGATCCCGTGTTTGCGCGCGAACTGCTCCAGATCCGGACGACGGGCCATGGTGCCGTCGTCGTTCATTACTTCGACGATCACCGAGGCCGGGGTGAAACCCGCCAGGCGTGCCAGGTCGCAACCGGCTTCGGTATGGCCGGCGCGAGTCAGCACCCCACCTTCCTTGGCGCGCAGCGGGAAGATATGGCCCGGCTGCACCAGATCTTCAGCGCGAGCATTCGGTGCGACAGCGGCAGCAACCGTGCAAGCGCGATCTGCTGCAGAAATGCCGGTGGTCACGCCAACCGCCGCTTCAATCGATACGGTAAACGCGGTGCTGAACACGCTGCCGTTGGCCGGCACCATTTGCTCCAGGCCCAAACGCTGGCAATGTTCGTCGGTCAGTGTCAGGCAGATCAGCCCGCGCGCCTCACGGGCCATGAAGCTGATTGCCTCGGGCGTGCAACGGTCGGCAGCCAGCAGCAGGTCGCCTTCGTTTTCGCGGTCTTCGTCATCGACCAGCAGGACCATTTTGCCGAGGCGATAATCTTCGATGATTTCTTCGATGCTGTTGAAGGCCATGCTGGACTCTCAGGGTTCGTTGGAAATATATTGGTATACCATAATACAAAATCAACAAAGAGGTCACTATGAAGGCGTACTGGATTGCTCACGTGGATATAGCCGATGCCGATCATTACAGCCAATACACCCAGCGCGCGCCGGCGGCGTTTGCCGCGTTTGGCGCGAAGTTTCTGGCGAGGGGTGGGCGCAGCGAGGCGCTGGAAGGGCGCAAGACGCCGCAGCGCAGTGTGGTGATCGAGTTCGAGAGCTACGAACAGGCTGTGGCGTGCTACCACTCGGCGGCGTATCAGGAAGCGAAAAGCTATCGCGAAGAATGGGCGAGGGCGGAGATCATTATCGTTGAAGGTATGCCACTAACCTAGGCAACACCACGACCTCCTGTGGGAGCGAGCTTGCTCGCGAAAGCGGTCGATCATTCAATATCTGTATCGACTGACACGACGCCTTCGCGAGCAAGCTCGCTCCCACAGGGGGATAGGTCGTGATCAGCGGATAAAGTGAATCTTGCCGCTGTCGTCATTGCCCATGTAAATCCCATACACCCCGGCCTGGCGCTCCTCGATATAGCGCTCGAGAATCTGCCGGATCGCCGGGTAATAGATCTGCTCCCACGGAATGTCTTCAGGCGCGAAGAACTTGTAATCCATGGTCTCCGGCCCGTACTGCCCGGTGATCTCCAGCGCGATGGCGCGGAAGATGATGTACACCTCGCTGATCTTCGGCACGCTGAAAATCGAATACGGCGAGACGATTTCCGCGCGCACGCCGCTTTCTTCCCAGACTTCGCGGACGGCCGCTTGCTCGGTGGTCTCGCCGCTTTCCATGAAACCGGCCGGTAGCGTCCAGGTGCCAGGGCGCGGGGGGATTGCGCGTTGGCACAGCAGGTATTTGCCGTCCTGCTCGATGATGCAGCCGGCAATGATCTTCGGATTGACGTAGTGGATGTAGCCGCAACCACGGCACATCAGGCGCTCGTGCGTATCGCCCGCCGGTATCTGCTGACCGAGGTCAGGGCCACCGCATTTCGGGCAATAGCTCGGGCTGAACATATCAGTGACCTATACGCGGTTCTTTCAGCGCGATGGGCAGGGTGATGTTCGGCGTAGCACCGGTCTCTTCCTGTTTGCGCTTGAGGTAGTCGAGCGCCACCGCAGCCGCGGCGCGAACGTGATCGACACAGGCCTGATGCGCCACCAGTGGATCGCCGCTCTTGATCGCCTCGACCATTTTTTCCATCTCGTGATTACTCGCGCCGCGCCGGTTTTCCTGGGACACCGAGGTCGCACGCAGGTAGCTGATGCGTGCCTGCAACTGGCGCAACTGAGTCGCCGCGACATGGTTGCCCGAGCCTTCGAGCAGCACGTCGTAGAAGCCCTGCACCGAGTCGATCACCTGTTGCAGTTCGCCGTCCTTGAGCGCCTTGCGGTTCTCGTCGAGGGCTTTTTCCAGGGCTTTGATGTCCTTGGCCTTGGCGCGCAGGGTGAACAGTTGGACGATCAGGCCCTCGAGTACGCAGCGCAGCTCATAGATGTCGACGGCATCGGCGAGGGTGATGATCGCCACGCGCGGGCCTTTGGCATCGGCGAATTCCACCAGCCCTTCGGATTCGAGGTGACGCAAGGCTTCGCGCACCGAAGTACGGCTCACGCCCAAGCGATCACACAGATCGCGTTCGACCAGACGATCCCCTGGCATGAGCTGGAAATTCATGATCGCGCTACGCAGTTTATCCAGCACGATTTCGCGCAGGGTAACGGGGTTGCGATTGACCTTGAAGCTGTCGTCGAGTGGCTGGCGTTTCATGGGGTCCGCTCTTTAAGTTGGCTGTCCATGCCAGACGGGCATCTAAACAGCCGAGGGGTTGACTGGGGCCTCGGCGTCGGCTTCGGCAAAGGCTTCACGGGCCAGCCGGAAACTGTCCACGGCCGCCGGAACGCCGCAATAAATGCCGACCTGAAGCAGAATTTCGCGTATTTGCTCACGACTCAGGCCGTTACGCAAGGCGCCGCGCACATGCAGCTTGAGTTCATGCGGGCGGTTGAGCGCCGAGATCATCGCCAGGTTGATCATGCTGCGCTCCTTGAGCGACAGACCTTCGCGACCCCAGACATGGCCCCAGCAGTATTCGGTGACCATTTCCTGCAGCGGGCGTGTGAAGTCGTCGGCGTTTTCTATCGAGCGCTGCACGTAAGCTTCGCCGAGCACCTGAGTGCGGATTTTCAGGCCCTTTTCGTACTTTTCGTTATTCATCATGCCTCCAGTCACCACAAAACCCTTGTGGGAGCGGGCTTGCTCGCGAATGCGGTAGATCATTCAATAAAAGATGTCGACTGCCACGACGCCTTCGCGAGCAAGCCCGCTCCCACATTGGGATCTATGTGAATCCGTCAGGCCAAAGTCGGCAACGGCCCGAGCTTGCCCTTGTGGTAAATCATCGGCGTCACCGGTTGCTCGGGCAGGATCAGGTTCTTCACCGCGCCCACAATGATCGCGTGATCACCACCGTCATACTCACGCCACAACTCGCACTCGATGATCGCCGTGGCCTTGGCCAGAATCGGGTTACCCAGTTCGCTCAAATGCCACTCGATGTCCTTGGCCTTGTCCTTGCCTTTACCGGCAAACGCATAGGCCTCGGCGGTCTGGTCGGCGGACAGCAAATGGATCGCAAATTTTTTGCTGTCGCGCAGCACCGGATAAGTGTCGGAAGCGTAGTTGGGGCAGAACAGCACCAGTGCCGGGTCAATCGACAGCGCGCTGAAGGCGCTGGCGGTGATCCCGACGATGCCGCCATCCGGGTCGAGGGTGGTGACCACCGTGACGCCGGACGGGAAGGAGCTCATGACGTCTTTGTAAATGCCGGGTTCGATCATTTCGCAGGACTCCTAGCGCATCACAAACGGATCAGGCATTGGCGCCTGGGAGAGGTTGATCCACACCGTTTTCAGTTCGGTGTAGGCCAGCACCGAATCGATGCCGCTTTCGCGTCCATAGCCACTGTTCTTGAAACCGCCTATCGGCGCCATCGCTGACACCGCGCGGTAAATGTTGACCCAGATAATCCCCGAGCGCACATCGCGCGCCAGGCGATGGGCGCGGCCCAGGTCGCGGGTCCAGATGCCGGCGGCGAGGCCGAACTGCGAGTCGTTGGCGATGGCCAGCGCTTCGGCTTCATCTTTGAAACGGATCACCGACGCCACCGGGCCGAACACTTCTTCCTGCATGATCTTCATCGAGTTGCGGTCGCATTCGAACAGCGTCGGCTCGTAGAACCAGCCTTCGCCGAGATTCGCCGGGCGCTTGCCGCCGGTGCGCAAACGTGCGCCTTCCGCGATGGCATCGGCGACCAGACCTTCGACCACCGCCAGTTGCTGCGCAGTGGCCATCGGGCCCATCTCGCTATTGTCTTCCTGCGGGTTGCCGATGCGGATGCGCTGGGCGCGTTCGACCAGACGATTGACGAACTCGTCGTAGATTTCGTCCTGCACCAGCAGGCGCGAACCGGACACGCAGCTCTGCCCGGAGGCGGCGTAGATCCCGGCAATCGCGCCGTTGATTGCGCTGTCCAGATCGGCGTCGGCGAAGATGATGTTCGGCGACTTGCCGCCCAGCTCCAGTGACAACTTGGCGAAGTTCTCGGCGCTGCTGCGCACCACATGCCGCGCCGTCGCCGCGCCGCCGGTGAAGGCGATCTTGCGGATCAGCGGATGGCGGGTGAGGGCGGCGCCGGTGCTCGGGCCGTAACCGGTGACGACGTTGACCACACCCGGCGGAATCCCCGCTTCGAGAGCCAAGCGCGCCAGTTCAAGAATGGTCGCCGAAGCGTGCTCGGACGGCTTGATCACAATCGTGTTGCCAGCGGCGAGGGCCGGGGCGAGTTTGATCGCGGTCAGGTACAGCGGGCTGTTCCACGGAATGATCGCGGCGACCACGCCCATGGCTTCGTGCACGGTGTAAGCGAAGAGGTCCGGCTTATCCAGCGGCAGGGTGCCGCCTTCAAGTTTGTCGGCAAGGCCAGCGGTGTAGTGGAAAAACTCTGGCAGATAGCTGACTTGGCCACGGGTTTCGCGGATCAGTTTGCCGTTGTCGCGGCTTTCCAGCTGCGCCAGTTGTTCCTTGTTTTCCGCGATCAGATCACCGAGACGGCGCAGCAGTTTGCCGCGCGCGGTGGCGGTCAGACCGCGCCACGCCGGGCTGTCGAAAGCAGTCTGTGCCGATTGCACGGCGCGTTCGACGTCCGCTTCATCGGCGTCAGGCAGTTGCGCCCAGGCTTGAGCGGTGGCCGGGTTGAGGCTTTCGAAAGTCTTGCCGGAGAGGGCGTCGACCCATTCTCCGCCGATGCACATCTGGAAGCGTGCGAGTGTCATGCAACGATCCCCTTTATATGGTTTTGTCGGGAGTGTGCGTATTGGAGAAAATCCAGCAGCGTCTGATTGACCAGACGCGGCGACTCTACGGGCATCATATGCCGTTGCTCGGCCAACACGGCAACCTTCGCACCGGGGATGCGCCGGGCCAGTTGCTCGGCCATTTCCGGGGTCGAACCCGGGTCGAGTTCACCGGTGGCGATCAGCGTCGGCGCCCGAATGCTGCCCAGGTCGTCGGCGCGGTACATGTCTTGGGTGGCGAACAACTCATAAGTGGTCAGATAGCCTTGCGGATCATTGCCGGCCAGGGTCTGACGGATCGCCGCGATCTGCGCCGGATTGGCCGCCTGATACTCACGGCTGAACCAACGCGACAGCGCCGCTTCGGCATTGGCGTCCGGGCCATGCTCGGCCGCTTGCGCAGTGCGCGCGATGACGCCGGCACGCTGTTCTTCGCTGCGGTTGAAAACGCTGTTCAACACCACCAGGCTCTGCAGGCGCTCCGGGTAATGCAGGGCAAAGGCCCGCGCGACCAGACCGCCCATGGAGAAACCGATCACCGCTGCCTGCGGCAGATTCAAGTGATCGAGCAACTCCAGCAACTGATCGGCATAACCGAGCAGGGCAGTGCCGCTGGCCGGTCGCGGGCTGGCGCCATGGCCGAGCATGTCGTAGGCGATCACCCGATATTGGCTGGACAGGCCGACAATCTGCCCGCCCCACATTTCTTTGTTCAGGCCCACGCCGTGGATCAAAACCACGGGCTGGCCTTGGCCGGTCGCCAGGTAACTGGTGCCAGCCGGGGTGAGTTCAGCGGTGAGCCGAATCATGGAGCGCTCCTGCAGTGCCTTTTTATTGTGATTACTGGGCTTTTTCGGCGGCCAGTTCTTCCAGATCGATGTAGCGGTTACCGATGCGCGGGTGCAGGCGACCACCGTCGGCGCAACCCAGCACGACGACGATTTCGTCGGCGCGCGGCGCGTCTTCGATCTGCATTTCCAGAGTGATGTAGTGCGAACGCTGACCTTCGTCGTCCTTGTGCATCATCGGGATCTGAATCGAAGTGCCTGGGCCGCCGCGCTTATTGGTGAAGCTCAGGTAGCTCTTGGCGTTGACCGCTTCGCGGTAGTGGTTGCCGAAGCGCAGGGTGTGGATCACGGCGGAGGCGTGTTCGATCTCGCCATCGGCGCCGACCACGGCCGCTTTGCCGTAGGCCTCGATTTTTTCCGCACCGCCGATGATGCCCACCAGACGTTCAACCATCAGCGCACCGAGATCGGAGCAGTTGGCGCGGATCTGCGGCTTGAGGTCTTCGACGAAACCGTTGCCTACCCAAGGGTTTTTCATCACCACAGCGAGGCCGACCATGGTCACTGGTTTGTCAGTGGCCTTGCCGCCTTCGATGAAGGTTTCTTCGACATAGCTGACGATCTTGCGAATTTCGAAACTCATGAGCTGCTCCGTTGAGGGATTGAGAGTGTCTGTGCGTCTGATGGTATACCATAATACCGATCATGCAAGTCCCCCGATAACTTTTGCCGCATCACCCCGGCGAATGGTCATGTATTCAAATCCCGTAGCCACCACCAACCCCTGTGGGAGCGAGCTTGCTCGCGAAGAAGCCCTTCCAGTCGACATCTTCATTGCCTGACCCACCGCTTTCGCGAGCAAGCTCGCTCCCACAAGGGAATTCATCTGTTACAGAGAGCGGCTTTCGGTTAACAAAAGATAACGTGGCGCCGATTGTCAGACGTTTCGAAAGCCCGATAGGATGAGCCAGCTTCCGAAGTGGCTCTGGATTGCGGGTTTCAGGACTATGCTTCTGACCAGGCATCAGCGGAGCACACTTGCGGCGCCCTTGAAGGCCCAATGGCCCAACAATAATAAATAGGGGAAGGTCTATGAGTCGTTGCCGCCCGCCGGCGTTACGCAACACCGCGTTGCTGGCCACAGCACTCTCTCTGCTGGGCTTTGCCACGTTATCGGCACCGGTGATGGCCGCCGAGGCGCCCGCCGACGTGGTCTATGCCACCGAATCCGCCAAAGCCGCAAAAAGCCTGATGCTCGATGTCGTCCACGCCGGCGCGCGCCTGGTCGCGGTCGGGGATCGCGGGCACATTCTCTATTCCGATGACCAGGGCAAAACCTGGACTCAAGCCAAAGTACCGACCCGGCAACTGCTGACGGCTGTGTACTTTGTCGACGACAAGCACGGCTGGGCGGTCGGGCATGACGCGCAAATCCTCGCCAGCGCGGACGGCGGTCTGACCTGGAGCAAACAATTCGAAGACCTCAAACGTGAATCGCCGCTGCTCGACGTCTGGTTCAAGGACGTCAACAGCGGCCTCGCCGTGGGCGCGTACGGCGCGCTGCTGGAAACCACCGACGGCGGCAAGAACTGGCAAGACGTCAGCGACCGCCTCGACAACGAAGACCAGTTCCACCTCAACGCCATCGCGGCGGTGAAGGATGCCGGGCTGTTCATTGTTGGCGAATCGGGCAGCATGTTCCGCTCCGCCGACGACGGCCAGACCTGGGAAAAACTCGAAGGGCCGTACGAGGGTTCGCTGTTCGGCGTGATCGGCACGGCGCAACCACAGACCCTGCTGGCCTACGGCCTGCGCGGCAATCTCTACCGCTCCACCGATTTCGGCAGCACCTGGGAGCAGGTCGAGCTGAAAGCCGCGCGCGGTGCATTGGAGTTCGGCCTGTCTGGCGCAACCCTGCTCGAAGACGGCTCGATCATCATCGTCGGCAACGGTGGATCGGTGATCAGCAGCAGCGACAACGGCGAGACCTTCAGCGTGTTCAACCGTCCGGATCGCATTTCGCTGTCGTCGGTAACCGCCGCCGGCAACGGCAACCTGATTCTGACCGGGCAGGGTGGCTTGCACATCACCCAGCCAAACGGGGCCGAGACCAATAACAAGAAGGCGGGGCTATGACTTCCTTGATCACTCCTCAGCAGGACAAGGCGACGTTCCTTGAACGCCTGATTTTCAACAACCGCCCGGCCGTGATCCTGATCTGTCTGGTAGTGAGCATTTTCCTGTTCTGGCAGGCCACGCTGATCCGGCCGTCGACCAGTTTCGAGAAAATGATCCCGCTCCAGCATCCGTTCATCGAGAAGATGATGGAGCACCGCAACGATCTGGCGAACCTGGGCAACACCGTGCGCATTTCGGTGGAAGCCAAGGACGGCGACATCTTTTCGAAGGAGTACATGGAGACCCTGCGCCAGATCAATGACGAGGTGTTTTACATCTCCGGCGTTGACCGCTCCGGTCTGAAGTCGCTGTGGAGTCCGAGCGTGCGCTGGACCGAAGTGACCGAAGAGGGTTTCGCCGGCGGTGAAGTGATCCCGCAGAGCTACAACGGCTCGCAGGACAGCCTCGACCTGCTGCGCAACAACGTACTCAAGTCCGGTCAGGTCGGGCGTCTGGTGGCCAACGACTTCAAGTCGAGCATCGTCGACATTCCGCTGCTGGAGTCCTACCCGGATCCGCAGGACCAGGGCAAGTTGCTGGCGCTGGACTATCGCCAGTTCTCCCATGAACTCGAAGACAAGATCCGCAACAAGTTCGAAGCGCAGAACCCCAACGTCAAGATTCACATCGTCGGTTTCGCCAAGAAAGTGGGTGATCTGATCGACGGTCTGGTGATGGTGGTGCTGTTCTTTGGCATCGCGTTTGTCATCACCCTGATTTTGTTGTTGTGGTTCACCAACTGCGTGCGCAGCACCATTGCGGTGTTGAGCACGACGCTGGTGGCGGTAGTCTGGCAGCTCGGTTTGATGCACTTCTTCGGCTTCGGGCTCGATCCGTATTCGATGCTCGTGCCGTTTCTGATTTTCGCCATCGGTATTTCCCACGGCGTGCAGAAGATCAACGGCATCGCCCTGCAATCCAGCGAGGCCGACAACGCCCTGACCGCAGCGCGGCGCACCTTCCGGCAATTGTTCCTGCCGGGGATGATCGCGATTCTGGCGGATGCGGTGGGCTTCATCACGCTGCTGATCATCGACATCGGCGTGATCCGTGAACTGGCGATCGGCGCGTCGATCGGCGTGGCGGTGATCGTGTTCACCAACCTGATCCTGCTGCCGGTGGCGATTTCCTATGTCGGCATCAGCAAGCGCGCGATTGCCAAGAGCAAGAAAGACGCGAACCGCGAACATCCGTTCTGGCGCCTGCTGTCGAACTTCGCGAATCCGAAAGTCGCACGCATTTCGGTGGTGCTGGCACTGATCGCCTTCGGCGGCGGCCTCTGGTACAGCCAGAACCTGAAAATCGGCGACCTCGACCAGGGCGCGCCGGAGTTGCGTCCGGACTCGCGCTACAACAAGGACAACAACTTCATCATCAGCAATTACTCCACCAGCTCCGACGTGCTGGTGGTGATGGTCAAGACCAAGGCTGAGGGCTGCTCGCGTTATGAAGCCATGGCGCCAATCGATCAGTTGATGTGGAAGATGCAGAACACCGAGGGCGTGCAGTCGGCGATTTCCCTGGTGACCGTGTCCAAGCAGATGATCAAGGGCATGAACGAGGGCAACCTGAAATGGGAAACCCTGTCGCGCAACCCGGACGTGCTGAACAATTCGATTGCCCGCGCCGACGGCCTGTACAACAACAGTTGCTCGCTGGCGCCGGTGCTGGTGTTCCTCAACGATCACAAGGCCGAAACCCTGGATCGGGCGGTGCATGCGGTGCAGGAATTTGCCCAGGAGAACAACAAGGACGGTCTGGAATTCATCCTCGCCGCCGGTAATGCCGGGATCGAAGCGGCCACCAACGAAGTCATCAAGCAGGCTGAGCTGACCATCCTGATTCTGGTGTACATCTGCGTGGCGGTGATGTGCATGATCACCTTCCGCTCGTGGGCGGCTACCCTGTGCATCGTCCTGCCGCTGGTGCTGACCTCGGTACTTGGCAATGCACTGATGGCGTTCATGGGCATCGGCGTGAAAGTCGCGACCTTGCCGGTGGTGGCGCTGGGTGTGGGCATTGGCGTCGACTACGGCATCTACATCTACAGCCGTCTGGAAAGTTTCCTGCGTGCGGGGCTGCCGTTGCAGGAAGCCTATTACCAGACACTGAAATCCACCGGTAAAGCCGTGCTGTTCACCGGCCTGTGCCTGGCGATCGGCGTGTGCACGTGGATCTTCTCGGCGATCAAGTTCCAGGCCGACATGGGCCTGATGCTGACCTTCATGCTGCTGTGGAACATGTTTGGCGCGCTGTGGCTGTTGCCGGCGCTGGCCAAGTTCCTGATCAAACCCGAGAAATTGGCGGGGCAGAAGGGCAATTCGCTGTTTGCGCACTGATCTGAACGCTTGAAACGATAAAGCCGCAATCTCAGGATTGCGGCTTTTTTGTTGCTGCCGGAATCAGCGGGGTTCCAATGGCAGGAACACCGTCTCCGCCAGCTCCGGGCTGATGTCGCCGCGATGAATATCGATTTTCTGCTGTGGGTCCTTGGCTTGCGCCATGGCCAGCTCATAGGTCATGTATTGCTGTTCACGAGTCTTGAGATGAGCACGCCGGTAATCGGCCTTTGCATCTGTTTCATTCGTGTAATGAAAATGGGCGTACCACAGTGGCTCATTTCGTTGGTCAAGCAACACGTATTCCTGCAGGAAATCCTTGCGCCCGGTTTTCAGCTGGATTCGGCCGTCAACGCGGCGGGCATAAATGACGCGCCGGTCGAGCAAGTACTCCACCCCCTCACTGGTGGGTGGTTTGCTCAGCGTCATGCGCGTACGCAGCTCGCTCGCCTTGGTCACCAGGGCATCGGCCTTGGCCCTTAACTGGCTGATCAGAAGCTGATCCTGCTCGCGATTGGCTGGCGCATTGTCATGGCTCTGCAGATTCTCGGCAAACGCCGTCAGTTTTCCGGCCTCGCGTTGCAACTGCTCCTCGATTTCCCTGGGCGAACTCGCCCGCTGCACATAACCCTCGATTTTCTGCACTTGCAGGTCGACCTTGCCCAACGCCTTGCGGGCATCACCCTTGAGTTTTGAATAAGGCGCTACACGTGGCTGAGGTGGCGGCTGCTCGGTTTCGGCCTCGACGACTTCCCAGACATTCGGCGCCTGTTCGTGGAAAGACAGCAGGGTACTCTCGTCCATCGGGTTTTTGATGTCGACGATGTCGGCGCCCTGATTGGCCACTCGTGGGCGCAGGTCACCGATCAGCGTGCCTTTGGTTTGGGTCTTGATGACTTTCTTGCGGCTCGCGCGTGGCACGGCGGGTCTGGCCGGGGCCTGGGCGTTATCGCTTGACGGCCCGGGTACTGGCTCTTGCTCGGGCAATTGCTGCAATTCGTCCGCCAGCCGCTGCTCGGCGTCGACTCGCAAATCGCCGATGATCTCGCGAAGCCGATTGAAGGGGGCGGCTTCCAGCTCGTCGCCATGGAAAATGCCAATACTTTCCAGAGCATCCTGCGCCTTGCCGTAGCGATCGACGAGGTTGTCGAACACGGCGATACGGTCAGCGCTGTCATAGACTTCCGCGCCTTGCAGATCAGCATGGGAACGGGAAAGCAGCACAACCGGGTCGATGGCATCGTCCAGCCCCAGCATCGATTGCACGGCCCAGGCCTTCACACTGATCGGTCGCAGGATCTGCAATTGAAACGCCTTGAGCCGTAATGCCGTCAACTCGCGGCCCGCCCGCCCAGCCGTTAAACGCTCCCAGGCCTCGGGCCCCAGGCGAGGTATATTTTTCAGCTCGAGCAAGCGGCTGTCGGCTTCCTCGTAAAGCTTGATCATGTTCTCGTTGATGCGCGACGTTTCGCGCAGGAAGTCCAGATACTGTTCGCGCCTGGCCTCGCCCCCGACCAGCAGCGAGTCAGCGACCTCGCGTGGCCCACGGTTGAATTCGGGATAACGGCGCAGCAGGGCTTGCCGGTCCAGGTCCGCCATGATGATGCGTTTACGCACGTTATTGAGGCTGTTCTCCAGCAGAGGCGCGATTGCCGTATAGGCCGGATCGGTTTTTTTCAGAACGGCTTTTTCTTTTAGTTCGGCGATCTGCGTCAGGTACTGGTCGGTCTGTTGACTCAGTTTGCTGTCGAAGATCTGCCTGAACCTTGCCCGTGCGGGTTCGGTGGCGGTCGGAAGGTCGCGCTGCTGAATCATCAGGCGTTCAGCAATATCCACGCCGCGTTGCACGGCGGCTTGCTGCTCGACGAAGATGGTGTAGTTCCGGTCCAGCACTTCGATGCGACGCTGCGTCTGCTCTCGCTGGTTTTTGATTCTGGGCTTCGGTCCACCCCCAACCAGTTTTGCGCCGCGCTCAAGGGTCCACTGACCCTTGCCATTGCTTTTCAAGCGCAGGCCTGGATGCTCCGAGGAAGCCAGATACACTTCGCCGAAACCGGGGACGGTGCGCACGCGCACCAGCAGCCCACCGATGCTGGCGTGCCATTGATTGTCAATTTGATACAAGCCCTTGAAGGCGCCGGTTGCAACAGGATCGGGCAACTGGGCCGGCCACGGTACGTGCGCTTGCATCAACGTATCCAACAGTCGGGTCGCCGCCGGTTCCCGCGCGGTGGACAATTTGAAATCCACTGTGGTCCTGCCATTGCCCGGAGGGGCCGCGGGCAGCGCAGGGGATTGCTGACGGATAACCGGTTCAAATAGGCTCGGGTACGAATCAGAAGGGTGACGCATTGGCTCAAGCACGGCCGGAACCAGCCGATCCGCGCTGTCGGGCAGCGGCGTCGTGACGGATCCCTTGGCCACATGCAGCAGCACCAGGCCGATGTTCAACAGCAAGTCGGTCCACGCCTGATTGCGCGTAGCGGCATCGGCGCTGTCCAGTGCCGGCAGATCGTTGATCAGGCTGTGGGTGAGCTGCACCATCCAGCCCACCACCATGGCCGGGCCGTCCAGCGGCAAAAGCAGGGTATTGAAAATAAGCCACCCGCCTTCGAGGATGAGCGCCCAACGGCTTTCTGCGTTGGATACCGATTGTTGATCCGCGGTTTGAATCAGTGCCCGAGCGTTGCTGGCGAACAGACTGGCCAGCACTCGGTCTTCCTCGACAGCCTTCAACCAGTCCGCTGCGGCGACGTCACCGGCCAGCATCGCAGGGGCCGGTTTTTCAAAGGGTGTGAAATCGTCGCCGAGATGGAAGTGGACGATGTGCGGTTCATTGAATCCGTTGTTGGCATAGATCGGCCTGGCGCGATCGGTCATCCACGTCAACACACTGCTCTGCAATGGACCGTCCACGGCAATCGCTTTGAACAGATCATGGCGGCTGGCAAATTGCTGCAGCGCCGGTGCGTACATCGGGCGATACAGGATGCAGGGGCCCTCGGCGTTGAGGTCTTTGGGTTCGATGATGAACATATTGGTCACCTGATCCCAGTCCGCATGGGCCTTGCGTTGAAACGCCAGAGGCCGAATGACAATTGCCAGGCCGTCGACGACGCGCTGGGCGGCCGTGTGCTGCATCAATGCGTTGACATATCGATAGCCCAACCGGTCGAAGCCGTGCTCGGCGCGAATGGCATGTTCCAGTGCCTGCAACGGCAACTGGATGGCCAGTTCCCGGGAAAACAGACATTCACGTTCGCGTGTTTCGGTACTGTTCCCCAACAGCAGGTCTTCGAGCAGCGCCGGGTAATGTTTGCCGACATCGACGCGGCTCACCAGATCCAGCAGATAGGTCTCTGTGGTCCAGTCCTGAATCAGTTGATTGCCCGTGTGGCGAATGGTCATGCGTCCCTTGGGTTTGCCGGCAAGGTTCTTGATGGCCAGCTCCGTGAGCGACATTTTCACCTTGTCGAGGTAGCCGCTGCCCAGATCCCCGACCGGCACATGGAACGTCAACTCCAGGTCATCAGCGTTATAGCCGGGCGCTTGCGGTTGATCTTCGAGCATCTGCTTGTGCAGCGCTTTTCGCGCAAAGGTGGGCAGATCATCGATGCCGTCGTTGAAGGTGCGTCCTTGGGTTTGCTGGCGCAGAGTTGCCAGCGCCAGAACGTGCTGCCGGTAGGCCATGCGATCGCTGGCGTCAGCGGTTTGCAACCAGTCCGGCAGACTGGCCGCGATCGGTTGAAGGTTGCCGGGTTGTGGCGGCGTATCGCTGAACAGGCCGGCGACATTGGTAATCGCGTCGAGGCGCTGTTGCAGTGTGTCCAGGGGCTGGTTCGCCGGCAGTGGCAGTGCGGCAATGTTTTCCAATTGCTGATTGAGCACCAGAGCCGCCTGGATATCGAAAATGTTGCCATCGGGCTCGAAGCGCTTCCAGCTGATGGTGTCCGTCGTAAAGTGCTGCTGGAAACGCTCGGCCCAGGCCAGACCGAACTCGCCCAGCGAGGCATAGACTTCGACGCTGCCGGTCACGCTGCACAGCAGGTGAGTGTCAGCACAGCTGACCAGCAAATCGGGCGTCTGGATCGTCGCAGAGACTGTGCCTTTGCTCAGCGTGGTCTCAAGCGTACAGGCCTGGATCATCCCTCTCGGTCCTGGTTTTTGCGAGCGCACGCGGCGATCAGGATGCTCAGCCAGTTCCATCAGCACTTCGGCCTGCGCGGCGTTCAGCCCAACGCGCCGGACCGCCGCTGTTCTCAGTGCGCCGGTGAGCAGATCGCCGAGCCACTGCCAGCGGCTCACCCCTGCGCCGATGTCCTCGTTCCAGTACGACGTCACGGCCTCTTGCAAGCCGATGTACAGGATCGTCGGCAGCTCGAGAATGACGTCGGCGATGACTTGCATGTCGGGCAACCGTGTCGTGGTTTTGCCGATGCTCATCTGCTTGGGCAGCTTGTTGGTCAGAAAACAGTTGCGGCCGTATTGGTCGGCGAGATCGAGCTTCACGCCCGTGGCAATGTAGGCCAGCACTTCGTCGAGTAATAACGACAGGCTCCACGCGCCATCCGGAATGGGCCGGGCCAGTCGGGTCCGGTCAGGATCGAAGTCAAGCTCGGGATATTTTTCGAGCAGGCCGTCCTTGAGTAAACGGGCGGTTTGCGAGCGCAGTGCGGGGCGGTTGCTGAATTGCGCGCTGACGGCGCGCGCGACGATGGCGCTGGTGTCCGCAGTGGCGGGTGTTGCTGAAGTTGACATGGTGCAATCCTTGGCACGTTGAGGATTGCACACGATAAAACCGGAACACTCGGCCGGTGCGGTATATGGATACCACCTACCCGAGTTCGGCGCAGCAGGTGAGGGCGTCGCGCTGGCTCCTCAGGAAAGCTCTGCCCCAAGCACCACACTCAATGCACTGCGCGCATCATCCAGCTGCACCAGCGTCGCATGGCGGGCGCCCAGGGCGTCGCGGTTTTCGATGGCGGTAAGAATTGCTTTGTGCCGCGGCAACGCCAATTCATGCAGATTCGGCCGCTGATTCGAATGCTTCAACGCCTCGGCAATCGCCACTGACAACATGTTGCACAGGTTCGCCAGCAGATCATTGTGCGTCGCATCAGCGATCCGGCTATGAAAATCCAGATCCGGTTGCAACAACGCTTCCGGTGTCGGCGCCGCTTCCATGCGCTGGTAAGCCTCGCCAATCGCGGCAATATCCGCCTCCGTCGCATGTTGAGCGGCGAGGGCGGCGGCGGCCGGTTCGATAATGCTGCGCACACTGGTCAGCACATTGAAAAATTCATTTTGCGGGCTGCTTTGCATCAGCCAGTGCAGTACATCGGGATCGAGCATGTGCCACTCGCGGCGCGCCTTGACCACCGTGCCCACGCGTGGCTTGGAATACACCAGCCCCTTGGCCACCAATACCCGTGTGGCTTCACGCAATACTGGCCGGCTGACCGCATACTCCTCGCAGAGCAGGGCTTCGGCGGGCAGTTTGTCGTCGGGCAAAAAACGTCCGGAGACGATCTGCATGCCCAGTTCCTGGACGATGCGCGAATGCATGCTTTTACGGTCGGAGGGTTTGCGGTAATCCATGGGGAACGATGCGATCCTGAGCGATGGAGATGCCGCGCATCATAGCAGGCATACCACAATCTTGAGGGAGACACACAAGCCAAATGTGGGAGCGGGCTTGCTCGCGAAAGCGGGGTATCAGCCAAGCATTTCTCGACTGATACTTCGCTTTCGCGAGCAAGCCCGCTCCCACAGGGGATTTGTGTGATTAGTGAGAGTGGCGCGGCACTTCGGCGCCTCGGCAGCCGACCAGGAAGTCAAAGTCACAACCCTGATCCGCCTGCAGCACATGGTCGATGTACAACTGACGATAGCCACCCACCAGCAATTGCTGCGGCGGCTGCAGATCGGCCATCCGTGCAGCCAGTTCGGCATCCGGAATGTCCAGGTGCAGACGCCCGGTGGCGCAATCCAGTTCGATCCAGTCGCCTTCCTGCACCGTCGCCAAAGGCCCGCCAGCTGCGGCTTCCGGCGCCACGTGCAAGACCACCGTGCCGTACGCGGTGCCGCTCATCCGCGCGTCCGAGATGCGCACCATGTCCGTCACACCCTGGGCGAGCAGCTTGGCTGGCAAGCCCATGTTGCCGACTTCGGCCATGCCCGGATAACCCTTCGGCCCGCAGTTCTTCATCACCAGAATCGAATCTTTATCGACATCCAGTTCCGGATCATTGATCCGCGCCTTGTACATGTCGAAGTTCTCGAACACCACCGCACGGCCGCGATGCTGCATCAGTTCCGGGGTCGCGGCGGACGGCTTGAGCACTGCACCAAGCGGCGCCAGGTTGCCGCGCAGTACGCAGATGCCGCCATCGGCGCGAATCGGATTGTCGAGAGTGCGGATCACTTCGTCTTCGCCATAGATCGGCGCGTCCTTGGTGTTCTCGCCGATCGACTTGCCGTTGACGGTCAGTGCGTTCGGGTTAGGGATCAGATTGGCTTCGCCGAGGCGACGCAGCACCGCTGGCAAACCACCGGCGTAATAGAACTCTTCCATCAGGAAACGTCCCGATGGTTGCAGGTCGACGATGGTCGGCATGCCGCGCCCGATACGGGTCCAGTCGTCCAGATCCAGCTCGACGCCGATGCGCCCGGCGATGGCTTTCAAGTGAATCACCGCGTTAGTCGAACCGCCGATGGCGGCGTTGACCCGGATAGCGTTTTCGAAAGCTTCCTTGGTCAGAATCTTCGACAGTTTCAAGTCTTCGCGCACCATCTCCACCGCACGCATGCCGGACATGTGCGCCAGCACATAACGTCGCGCATCCACCGCCGGGATCGCCGCATTGTGCGGCAGCGAAGTGCCCAGTGCTTCGGCCATGCAGGCCATGGTCGACGCCGTGCCCATGGTGTTGCAGGTGCCTGCCGAACGCGACATGCCGCCCTCGGCCGCAAGGAAATCGTCAATGGTGATGGTGCCAGCCTTGACCTGTTCGCTGAGCTGCCAGACCACGGTGCCGGAACCGATGTCCTTGCCCTTGTGCTTGCCGTTGAGCATTGGCCCGCCGGTGACGACGATGGCCGGTACGTCGCAACTCGCCGCGCCCATCAGCAATGCCGGGGTGGTTTTGTCGCAACCGGTCAGCAGCACCACACCGTCAATCGGGTTGCCGCGAATCGCTTCTTCAACATCCATGCTCGCCAGGTTGCGGGTGAGCATGGCGGTGGGGCGCAGGTTCGATTCGCCGTTGGAGAACACCGGAAATTCCACCGGAAAGCCACCGGCCTCGATCACCCCGCGTTTGACGTGCTCCGCGATCTGGCGGAAGTGCGCGTTGCATGGGGTCAGTTCCGACCAGGTGTTGCAGATGCCGATGATCGGCTTGCCATGGAACTGGTGGTCGGCGATGCCCTGATTCTTCATCCAGCTGCGGTACATGAAGCCGTTCTTGTCGGCCGTGCCAAACCATTGGGCGGAGCGCAGGGTGGGTTTCTTATCAGACATGATCGATTCTCTTATTGTATGACTATAGTGTTCCAGCTACGGCTTAATCTAAGCGCAAAATCCTAGGTTTGGAAGTGTTGTTGGTGAATTAGTATTACTATATAGTCGTTTTCGACGGAGGGATGGCCCTGGCGGTTTTCTGTGAGAGGCGTCCCCCGAGGTTCTATAAAAACAACAATCGGAGACCGATCTCATGAGCCAGGAACTGCGGCTGATACGGCGCATTACGCTGAAACTGATTCCCTTCCTGATCCTGCTGTACCTGATCGCCTATGTGGATCGCTCCGCTGTCGGCTTCGCCAAGCTGCACATGGGCGCTGACATCGGCATCGGCGACGCCGCCTACGGCCTCGGTGCCGGGCTGTTCTTCATTGGCTACTTCCTGCTTGAAATCCCCAGCAACCTGATGCTCGAACGCTTTGGCGCGCGGCGCTGGTTTGCGCGGATCATGATCACCTGGGGCGCGATTACCATCGGCATGGCCTTCGTCCAGGGCCCGCACAGTTTCTACGTGATGCGCTTTCTGCTCGGCGCGGCCGAGGCGGGGTTCTTTCCCGGCGTTCTCTACTACATCACCCAGTGGTTCCCGGTGCGCCATCGCGGCAAGATCCTCGGCCTGTTCATCCTCTCCCAGCCCATCGCCATGATGATCACCGGCCCGGTGTCCGGCGGTTTGCTCGGCATGGACGGCGTACTCGGTCTGCACGGCTGGCAGTGGCTGTTTATCGTCATTGGCACCCCGGCGATCCTGCTGACCTGGCCGGTACTGCGCTGGTTGCCGGACGGCCCGCAGCAAGTGAAATGGATGGATCAGACGGAAAAGGACTGGCTGACCGGCGAACTGAAAAAAGATCTGCAGGAATACGGCCAGACCCGTCACGGCAACCCGCTGCATGCCCTGAAAGACAAACGCGTGCTGCTGCTGGCGCTGTTCTATCTGCCGGTGACGTTGAGCATTTATGGTCTCGGTCTATGGTTACCGACGCTGATCAAACAGTTTGGCGGCAGTGATCTGGTCACCGGTTTCGTGTCATCGGTGCCGTACATCTTCGGCATCATCGGTTTGCTGATCGTGCCGCGCAGTTCCGATCGCCTGAATGATCGTTATGGGCACTTGGCGGTGCTGTATGTGCTGGGTGCGATGGGCCTGTTTCTCAGTGCCTGGCTGTCGTTGCCGGTGGCGCAACTGGCGGCGTTGTGTCTGGTGGCGTTCGCGCTGTTTTCCTGCACGGCGGTGTTCTGGACTTTGCCGGGACGCTTCTTTGCTGGCGCGAGTGCGGCGGCGGGGATTGCCTTGATCAACTCGGTGGGGAACCTGGGCGGGTATATCGGACCATTCGTGATTGGCGCGTTGAAGGAGTACACCGGGAATCTGGCATCAGGGTTGTATTTCCTGTCGGGCGTGATGGTGTTCGGTTTGGTCCTGACGGGCGTGGTTTACCGCGTGCTGGAACGTAAACACGTTCTGCCCGTTGACCAGTTTGCCGCCAGCGCCCGTGGCGCCACCCGAACCTGAACTCTGGAAGCAATGCAAATCCCTTGTGGGAGCGAGCTTGCTCGCGAAGAGGCCATCACATTCAACATTGTGTGTGACTGACACACCGCTTTCGCGAGCAAGCTCGCTCCCACAGGGGATCTGCGGTGTTTTTTAGAGGGAATAGGAGAAAATCATGCATCTGGTTCAATTCGAATTAAGCAACGGCGAGCGACGCGTCGGCGTCGTCGACAACGGTCTGGTGCGCGAAGTGCAGGATGCGCGCAGCGTGCGCGATCTGGCGCTGGCTGCCATCGAGGCCGGCCACTCCCTTGAGCAGCAAGTGCATGCCCTCGGCCTCGGCAGCAGCCACGACTACGCCGAGCTCCTGGCGCAACTGCGCATTCTGCCGCCTCTCGACCATCCGGACCCGGCGCACATGCTGGTCAGCGGTACCGGCCTGACTCACCTGGGCAGCGCCTCGGCCCGCGACAAGATGCATCAGCAGGCCGGCGACGAAACGGCGATGACCGACACCATGCGCATTTTCAAATGGGGCGTGGAGGGCGGCAAACCGGCGGCGGGGCAGGCCGGTGTGCAACCGGAATGGTTCTACAAGGGTGACGGCAGCATCGTCGTGCGTCCGGGCCAACCTTTCCCGGTGCCACCGTTTGCCGAAGACGCCGGCGAAGAACCGGAGATGGCCGGCCTCTACGTGATCGGCCACGACGGCAAGCCTTATCGCCTCGGGTTCGCGGTGGGCAACGAGTTCTCCGACCACGTCATGGAACGCAAGAATTACCTGTACCTCGCGCACTCGAAATTGCGCAGTTGCAGTTATGGCCCGGAACTTCGCACCGGTGAACTGCCTCAACATCTGGCCGGCACCAGTCGAATTCTGCGTGACGGCGAAGTGCTCTGGCAGAACGAGTTTCTCAGTGGCGAGGCGAACATGTGCCACAGCCTCGCCAACCTCGAATACCACCACTTCAAATACCGTCAGTTCCTGCGTCCGGGCGATGTGCACATTCACTTCTTCGGCACCGCGACACTGTCGTTTGCCGAAGGCATTCGCACTCAACCGGGCGACCTGTTCGAAATCAGCCAGGCCGAATTCGGCGCACCGCTGGTCAACGGCATCGTGCCGATTGCCGCCTCTTTCGAGCCGGACAGCATCGGCACCCTTTAAGGAGATCCCATGACTCAGATTCTCGGTCACAACTACATCGGCGGTCAGCGCAGCGCGGCTGGCGACGTCAAACTGCACTCCGTCGATGCAACGACGGGCGAACAATTGCCGCACGATTTCATTCAGGCCACGGTTGAAGAAGTCGACGCCGCCGCCAAAGCCGCCGCTGCCGCGTACCCGGCCTATCGCAGCCTCAGCGCCGAGCGTCGCGCACAGTTTCTCGACGCGATTGCTGATGAACTGGATGCGCTCGGTGATGATTTCGTCGCCGTGGTGTGCCGCGAAACCGCGCTGCCGGCCGGGCGCATTCAGGGTGAGCGCGGTCGCACCAGCGGCCAGATGCGTCTGTTCGCCAAAGTCCTGCGCCGGGGTGATTTCTACGGTGCGCGGATTGATCTGCCGCTGCCGGATCGCCAACCATTGCCACGCCCGGACCTGCGCCAGTACCGCATCGGCCTCGGTCCCGTAGCCGTGTTTGGCGCAAGCAACTTCCCACTGGCATTTTCCACGGCTGGCGGCGACACCGCTTCGGCGCTGGCCGCCGGTTGCCCGGTGGTGTTCAAGGCGCACAGCGGTCACATGGCGACAGCAGAACTGGTGGCGGATGCGCTGATCCGCGCCGCAGAAAAAACCGCGATGCCGGCCGGCGTGTTCAACATGATCTACGGCGGTGGCGTCGGCGAGTGGCTGGTCAAGCACCCGGCGATTCAAGCGGTCGGCTTCACCGGTTCGCTCAAGGGCGGTCGTGCGCTGTGCGACATGGCCGCTGCGCGCCCGCAACCGATCCCGGTGTTCGCCGAGATGTCGAGTATCAACCCGGTGATCGTCCTGCCCCAGGCTCTCGCCGAACGTTCGGAAACCGTTGCTCGTGACCTGACCGCCTCGGTGGTGCAGGGTTGTGGCCAGTTCTGTACCAATCCCGGCCTGGTGATCGGGATTCGTTCGCCGCAATTCAGCGCCTTCGTGCAGCAAGTCGCCGGTCTGATCGGTGATCAACCGGCGCAAACCATGCTCAACGCCGGCACCCTCGGCAGCTACGGCAAAGGCTTGCAGAAGCTGTTGGCGCATCCCGGCATTGAACATCTGGCGGGCAATCCGCAGCAGGGCAATCAGGCGCAACCGCAATTGTTCAAGGCGGATGCCAGCCTGTTGATCGATGGCGATGAAGTGCTGCAGGAAGAAGTGTTCGGCCCGACCACGGTGATTGTCGAAGTGGCAGACAAGGCGCAACTCAGCGCCGCGTTACACGGCCTGCATGGGCAACTGACGGCGACGATCATTGGCGAGCTGGCGGACTTCGAGCGTTTCCCTGAGCTGACGCCGTTGCTGGAACAGAAGGTGGGGCGGATTCTGCTCAACGGTTATCCGACCGGTGTCGAGGTGTGCGATTCGATGGTGCACGGCGGCCCGTACCCGGCGACGTCCGATGCCCGTGGCACCTCGGTTGGCACCTTGGCCATCGACCGTTTCCTGCGCCCGGTGTGCTTCCAGAACTACCCGGACAGCTTGCTGCCGGAGCCGTTGAAAAACGCCAACCCGTTGCGCATTCAGCGCCTCGTCGATGGCAAGCCCTCGCGCGACGCCCTCTAAATTCACTCACCCCCTCTGTGGGAGCGGGCTTGCTCGCGAATGCGGTATGTCAGTCGACAAATAGGTTTCTGATTCACCGCATTCGCGAGCAAGCCCGCTCCCACAGGGGTTCTGCGTCGTCAATGAGCTATCATTGGCCCTTTCCCCCCTTAGAAAGACTGTTTGCCATGACTGCCCAAACCCTTCTCAACGCCCTCGAACACTGCGGCATGGTCGAAATCGACGGCCTGCACGCCTTCGAATTCGCCCTCGACGAAGAAGACAATCTGCACATCGAATGCATCGATGGCCGCGAGGCCAAGCATTGGGAATTCACCCCGGCGCAGGTCGCCGCGGCGACGTTTGACGAAGACCTGCAGAGCTGGCTGATTGTTGGTCATGCCAGCGACACCAAGACCACCGGCGAACACCGCCTGGTCTGCCTCGGTGACGTAGTCAGCAGCAGCGATGACGAGGACGAAACTGATGAAAATGCGTAAATTCTGGCCGCTGCTGATGGCCGGCAGCGTCGGCGCCATGGGCCTGTCCACGGCCTCCGCCGAGAGCTTCCAGTTGCTGGTCGGCTCCTACACCGCTGGCACCAGCCAGGGCATCTATCGCATGAACTTCGACAGCGCCACCGGCCAGATCGCCGCCAAGCCGCTGCAAGTGGTGAAGAGCGAAAATCCGTCGTGGCTGACCCTGTCCAGGGATCAGAAACGTCTGTTCGTGGTCAACGAAAACGGCCCGGGCCAGGAAGACCCGGTCGGCCGCGTCAGCAGTTATTCGATCGATCCGAAAACCCACGCCCTGAGCCTGATCAATCAGGTGCAGAGCCTGGGCAACGAGCCAACCCACTCGAGCCTCAGCGGCGATGCCAGCCATCTGTTCGTCAGCAACTACTCGGTCATGGAAGATCCGGGTGGCACCTTGGCGGTATTGCCGGTCGGTGCTGACGGCAAACTCAAACCGGTGGTGCAGATGAGCGCGCACACGGCGAGCCGGATCAATCCGGAGCGGCAGGCCTCGAACCACGTGCACTCGACGGTTTCCTCGCCGGACGGCCGTTATGTGTTCTCCAATGATCTGGGCGCGGACAAGGTCTTCGTTTACCTGTTCGATCCGAAGGCCAACCCTGATCTGCCGCTGACACCGGCGATGACCGCCTCCGTGGCCTTGCCGGGCGGCAGCGGCCCGCGTCATCTGCTGTTCAGCGCCGATGGCAAACACGCCTGGCTGACCATGGAAATGAGTGCCCAGGTCGCGGTGTTCGACTACCACGACGGCGTGCTGACCCAGACGCAAATGGTCGATCTGGCGGCTGGCCAGCCGACCTCGGACAAAGCCGCGGCGGCGCTGCATGCCTCGGCCGATGGCAAGTTCCTGTACGTCAGCAACCGTGGCACCGCCAACCAGCTGCTGGTATTCGCTATCGATCCGGCGTCCGGCCAGCTCAAGGAACTGCAAAGACGTTCGGTGGAAGGTGACCATCCGCGTGAGTTCAGCCTCGATCCGAGTGGCAAATTCCTGTTGATCGCCAACCAGAAGAGCAACGAGATTGTCGTCGTCGAGCGCGATGGCAAGACCGGCCTGCTCGGCAAAACCGTGCAAAAACTGCCGATGGACGCCCCGAGCGACCTCAAGTTTATCGTGCGACAATAAGCCACAGGCCCCGGTTTACGGGGCCTGTGTCTTTGTATTAATCGCGCTGATATCCGGTAATGCTACAAAGCATTTCAGGCGATCAACCCTCGAGCGTTAAGTTTGCTTCACGGCCCAACCGGGCAAACAAGCCAACCGAACACGAGGGTTACCGCCATGAACTTCAATCTCTTCTCCGTTATCGCTGCTTCCGCCATCTCCGCCACCGTTGTGCTGCCAGCCAGTGCCAACGTGGAAATCAACAGCAAGAAATCCCACACCCAGAGCTACACCCAGAAATACCTGCAACAGAGCGCCAACTTCTACGCCGCCCTGGATCACAAAGCCCAACACTGAAATGCCCGCTTCGAACTACTCCCAGTAGGCGCTGCCGAAGGCTGCGATCTTTTGATCTTGTTTTAAAAAGCAAAATCAAAAGATCGCAGCCTTCGGCGGCGCCTACACGTGTGCGTGTGTTTTTCGCGGCCTGATAGGTTTCTTGAAGCGCGCAAATAGACTGGCTAAATAATCAACGAAGCTGATATTTACTATGGCAAACCCTGAGTGGTTAGCGCGGCTTTTTTGATTGATTCTGTGGACATCGAAACATGCCCACGGGAGAACACCATGGCCAGCGCAATCCTTCATTCAGCCAAACGCGGCGCCTACCTGGCCATCGGTCTGTACCTGGCCGTGGTGCTGGTCGTCAGCATCGCCTCGCAGATGGAACACAGCTTCGACGCCCCGATTGAAGTCGCCCACCCCGGTATTCAGTTTGAAGTCCGCTCGCAAAGCGTGATGGTCGACCGGGCCGAACTCGCGGGAGTCGGCGGAGCATGAAAGGCTACAGACTTTGGGTGATTGCCGGTTTGGCGTTCTTCACCAACGGCGCATCGTTATTAGGGTTCGGCCAAGGCTCGGTGGGTGCATTGGCCCGCGCCATAGAGTGCAATCACAACATCGCGCACAACATCGAACGGGCAAATACATTGGGACTGCTGGCTGGCAATCCACCGATGAAGGCCACCGCCAGTTTCCTCGGGCCGTTCGAAGTAGACTGCTCGGCGCTCGGCATGTGCCAGGTACTGGCCTGATCCTGCATTGGATTATTTCTTCATGATCGAGGTGAACAGGTCGGATTCGAGGAAGCGCTGCAACCACGCCTGTAAGCGGATGTGAGGCGTCTGCGCAAACCACTCGCGATCAACATGCGCGAACTGTCGAACAAACGGCAGCAGGGCGATATCCGCCAGGCTGGGGTGATCGGCCAGCAAGTAATCACTATCCGCCAATAGCTCATCCAGCCTCTGCAAAAACAACGCCCCTTCAGCCCGATAAACTTCCATGGGTTGCTCCGGATAGCGCTCGGCGTATTTGTAGCGATTCAAATGCACCTTGAACACTTGATCATTCGTTTCGATCAATTCCGCAATCCGCGCGTCATCTGCCAGCAGCCAGTTCTGCGGATCATTCTGCGCCAGCGCCCAGCGCATGATTTCCAGACTCTCATCAATCACCCGACCCTCCGCATCCAGCACCGGCACCGTACCTTTGGGCGAGATCGCCAGCATCTCTGCCGGTTTGGCCTTGAGGCTGACCTCAACGATGTCCACTGGTACGCCCGAATAACGCAGCGCCATCCGCGCCCGCATCGCGTACGGGCAGCGGCGGAAGGAATACAGCGTGTTCATTTCACCTCCAGTGTGCTCAACCCGTTGCCCTGACGCTGCACCTGAATCTGCACCGGGATCCGTTCGTGCATTTCCTGCACATGGGAAATCACCGCGACCTTGCGGCCCTGCGCCTGCAAGCCGTCCAGTGCATCCATCGCCAGTTGCAGCGACTCCGGATCGAGGCTGCCGAAACCTTCATCGATAAACAGCGATTCGATTTTCAGCGTGCTCGACGCCATTGACGCCAAGCCCAGAGCGAGAGCCAGCGACACCAGGAACGTCTCGCCACCGGACAACGAATGCACTGAGCGCAGTTCGTCGCCCATTTCCGTGTCCATCACCAACAGGCCGAGCATGCTGCCGCCACGCTTCAGGCGGTAACGTTTGACCAGTTGGCGCAGTTGCACGTTGGCGTGATGCACTAGCAGGTCGAGGTTGTAAGCCTGGGCGATCTTGCGGAAGGTGTCGCCGGTGGCCGAGCCGATCAAGGCACTCAGGCGCGCCCAGCGTTGATACTCGGCATACGCCGAGGCAATCTGCTGCGCCAGCGCCTGATTGGCGTTCTGTCGGCGCTGGTCTTCGACCTGTTCGGCACGCAGTTCGGCGCACTGCTGCTCGCTGACTGCAAACTGGTTCTGCAGATCGGCGAGGGCGCTGGCCAGTTGTTCGGCATCGAGGTTGCCGTTGTGCTGCGCCTGATGATCGAGCAGGCGCTTGTCACGTTCCTGCAACAACACCTTCGCCTGTTCGATGGCTTTTTCGTTGTGCTGCAAGCGCTGACGCAGTTCGACGACTTGCGCGTCATCGACCCGCAGCAGATCTTCGAGGCCACCGTCATCCAGCTCCGGATGACGGGCGCGCCAGTCGGCAATTTTGCCGGCCAGATCCTGATCTTCGCTGTGCAGCGCCTGCGAACGTTCCTGCTGTGCCTTGAGTTCGGCGGCGATCTGCACGAGCTGTGTGCGCACGTTTTGCAGCTCCTGCGCGGTGCCGGTTTCAGCGTTGCGCGCCTGTTCCACCGCTTGCTCAAGTTGCTGCTGCCAGTGCTCGGCGCTGCTGTGTTCGCCAAGCAATTGCGCCAGTTTCTGCTGGCAGGCTTGCTGTTGCTCAGTCAGTGCGGTGAATTGCTGTTCGGCGCTGAGCAACTGTTGTGCGCGGGTCTGCTGGCGATCCTGTTCTTTCTCCAGCGTCTGTTGCCGCTGTTGCTGCTCGGCCTGTTCTTCTTTCTGCTGATCGACCTGCGCCAGACGCTCGGCAATCTGCCGGTCCAGCGCCATGAAGGTCGCCGCCGGTTCCTGGCGCAGGGCTTCAAGGGTGTCCGCTGGCAGCAGATTGCCGAATGCGCTGAGTTCTTCGTCGAGGCGCTGACGGTCGCTGCTCAGCTCGCGCTGCTGATTGCTCAGGTGCTGCGCGGCTTGCTGGTGTGCGGTTTCCGCGTGGCGCAATTGCTGGGTCAGGCGCGCCGCGTCCTGTTGCAAGGTGAGCAGGGCGCTCTGGCGTTGTTCGTCCTGCGTGATGCTCTGGTTCAGCTGCTCGTTTTGCCGGGCGAGCCAGGCATCGCGCTGGCCAGCGTCCTGATTGAACAACTGCGCGGACAGCGGATGCGCATCGAGGCTAGGCGCCAACGCTTGCTGCTGAGTGGCCAGTTGTTCTTGCTGTTGCAGCAGTTCTTTCTGCTGAGCAATGACGCCACCGACTTCGGCGCGCAGTTCGATGAGTTTTTCCTTGAGCTGATCGACCACCTGTTGGGCGTTGGCCTGCTCGTTTTCATCATGACGACCGAGGCTTTGCAGCAGCGCTTCGGGCTGGTGATACGGGTGCTCGTTGCTGCCACAGACCGGGCACGGTTGATCGTCCTGCAACTGCGCACGCAACTCTTCGACACTGGCACTGCGCGCCAGACGCTGGCGCTCAAGCAGTTCGCGGGTGACGTTGAGGGTTTGCTCGGCGACGGTCAGATCGGCTTTGCTTTTCACACCGTCCTGAGTCAGCCGCTCGCGTTCCTGTTGGGCGCTGAGCTGGCGCTGTTGCAGCTCGCTGCTGCGTTTGTCGAGATCCTGTTGCGTGGCCCACAGGCGCGACAGGTCTTCGAAGGCGCGCAGTTGTTTGCGATTGTCCTGCAGCAGCGTGCCGAGGAGGCCGATCTGCTCGGCGACTGCATCCGGTTCGGCGCCGGCTTCCTTGAACAGCACTTCCAGTTGCTGTTTCTGCGTGGTCAGCTCTGCGGCACTGCGGGTGGCGTTTTCTTCGAGGCTCGCCAGCTCGGCCTGCCCCTTGTTCAAGCGATTGCCGATCAACATCAACTGTTGCAGGCGATCGCGGTAGGCATTCCACGCATCACTCAGCGGCGCCAGATGAGCGCTTTGCTCAAGTTCGGCGGCTATGCGCTGCAGGCGTTCGGCGACCTGGCTCTGCTTTGCCAGCATGGCTTGAATGGCGTTCTGGCCTTCGGTGCAAGCCTGCTGCGCATTGAGCCTGGCTTCGGTACTTTGCGCGACCTCCCTGGCCAGACGGGCGAGGGTGCTTTGCTCTTCAAAAGCCTGACGCAACAGCGGCGCGTTTGCGCTTTGTCGTTGCTGCGCTTCGCTGAGGGCGACTTTTGCCGCTTCGAGGTTTTGCTCCAGTTGCGTCTGGCGCTCAGTCAGTTCGGCGTGTTGCTGGGTGTGCGCGGCGATTTGCGCAGCCAGTGGCGTCAACAGGGCATCGAGTTCGTTTTTGCGCGCGAACTGGTGCCGCTGCGGGCCGAGCTGCTCCAGTCGCGTCAGCTTCACTCGCTCGCCGGCCAGACTCTCCGATTGCTGTTGCGCGCTGTGCAATTGCTCGGCGGCGGCTTGCTGCGCGTCCTGCAACACACGCAAATCCTTGAGCCAGCCGTGCTGTTGCTCAAGCTGTTTGAGCTGGGCCTGCTGCAACTTCATTTGCTGTTGCGCGGCGTTGAAGCGCTCATCCAGCTCGGCCCGGGCTTCGGGCGCCAGTGGTGTGACGCCGGTGGCCTGATCCTGCAACAGCTTGTGTGCTTCGCGGGCCTCTTTGGTCTTGTCGAAGGCGCGGCGGCCGAGGCGGGTGTACAGCGCGGTGTCGGTGAGTTTTTCCAGCAGTTCGCTGCGGTCGTTGTCGTCGGCTTTCAGGAACGCGCTGAACTCACTCTGCGCCAGCAGCACGGCGCGGGTGAACTGTTCGAAGTTCAGGCCGAGCGCGGCTTCCAGCTGGGTTTTGTATTCACCTTTCTGGCTGGCGAGCAGTTGATCCTGATCGATGTCACGCAGGCTCTGACGGCTGGCCTGCAACTTGCCGCCGGCCTTCTCGCGGGCGCGGTTGGCTTCCCAGCGCGCCCGATAACGACGGCCATCGACACCGACAAAATCCACTTCGGCGTAGCCTTCGCCAGTGCCGCGTCGTAGCAGGGTACGCGGGTCGCCGGTGGCAATTTCGCCGTCGGCATCCGGGACTTTGGCGTCGCGGCCAGTGTTGTTCAGGCGCGGCACGGCGCCGAACAGCGCCAGGCACAAGGCGTCGAGCAAAGTACTTTTACCGGCGCCGGTCGGACCAGTAATGGCGAACAAACCGGCGCTGGCCAGCGGTTCGGCGGTGAAATCAATCTCGAACGGCCCGGCCAGCGAGGCGAGGTTTTTCAGGCGAATGGCGAGAATCTTCATGGCTGCTCGCCCTCCAGTTGCACGTCTTGCAGCAGTTCGGCGAAGTCCTTCAGCGTCTGCTCATCGACCTCGCTGCCGTAGTTATCCAGCCACGCGCGGCTGAACAGTTCCTGCGGGGTGAGTTGGTCGAGTTCGATCAGCGCGCTGCCGTCATCGCTGCCGTCAGCGCCACGGTTGCCGGCGTATTCGGCGGCGATGCGCACCAGGCGCACGGCTTTGCCTTGCAGGGCGCTTTCGACTTGGTGGCGCAGATCCGGCTGCGGCTCGTCGAGGGTTACGCGCACTTCCAGCCATGGCTGACGTTGGGTTTCGGCGAGCAGGTCGATGTTCGGCAGATCGGCCAGTTGCAGCAGAATCTCCGCCAGCGGTGCCGGGCCGATGCGTTGCAGGTTGACCGAGCGCGGGATCAGTTTCGGCTCGACGCTGACCAGGGTTTCGCCGTCGAGGGTGACGTCGAGAATCTGGTGCTGATAGCCAATCTCCGAGAACGACAACGGAATCGGCGAGCCGCTATAACGAATGCGCTCTTCACCGTTGACCTTCTGCGGCTTGTGCAAATGACCGAGGGCGACGTAGCTGATGCTCGGCCCGAACAGACTGGCGGGCAGGGCTTCGGCGTTGCCAATGATCAGGCTGCGTTCGGAATCTTCCGACACCGAACCGCCGGCCATGTGCGCGTGGCTGATGGCAATCAGCGCCTGACCGGGTTTGCGCTTGGCGTTGGCCGCTTCGATCAGCCACTCGTGCACCTGACCGATGCCACGCAAATAGTTGTCGCCCAGGTGCGCGCCAGTCACCTCCGCCGGGCGCAGGAACGGCAGCGCCAGGCACCACGCGGCGACTTCGCCGGTTTTATCCGGCAGCGGCAGCAGCAGGCGCTCGGCATCCAGTTGCCCGTCATCCAGCCACAACACCCGACCCAGCGCATGGGTGCGCAAACGGCGCATCAACGGTGCGGGCAACTCGATCCGCGAGCCGGAATCGTGGTTGCCGGCAATCATCACGATGGTCAGCAACGGCTGCTGTTCATGGGCGCTGACGATGAAATCGTAGAGGCGTTCCTGGGCTTTGACCGGCGGATTGACCGTATCGAAGATGTCCCCGGCGATCAGCAGCACATCCGGCTGCGCCAGTTGCAGTTGGCGCAGCAGCCATTCGAGAAAACAGGCGTGCTCGAAATCGCGCTCCTGGCCGTGCAGGTTTTGCCCAAGGTGCCAGTCGGAGGTGTGGAACAGACGCAAGGTGGACTCCGGTGCATTTAAAGAGGTGATGGCCGCGGGGAAATGAAGGGCGGCGAAAGAGGGGAGAGTTTACAGATTATTGCGGCGGGAGGGCTTCTGCGCGATCGCGGTGAATGGCTCAATTGACGCGCTGAAACGCGCTGCTTACCATCGCGCCACTATATTGATGTCATTTTGGCTGCGGGGGTGATTCGCCGTTGGTTGAAACCGGAGGACAACGGAAATGCGGGTTGAAAGCTTGTTCAATCAGGCCAGAGGCATGGTTAAAGGGCTTTATTCTCTGGCAATGGATGACTGGGGATTTCGTGCGGAGCAAGCGTTTGCCTATGCCCAGGATGATCTGGAACTCCTGCTGCGCAAAGATGCGCCCGGACCGAATGCAATTCTTCAGACAGCCATTTATATGGGGTGTTGATCCTTATGTTTCCAACACTAATTGAAGATCGATTGGGTCAGATGTCTCAAAGTCAAAAGATCGCAGCCTTCGGCAACTCCTGCACATACCCCCTTTAGGACCTGCCGAAGCCTGCGATCTTTTGCTCTTTTACTTTGGATAAAGCGGCGGCAATCCACTATCACCCACCGGATCCTGCACCCGCTCCGCCGTCGGAATAGTGCGGATCGCCCGCCACAAATCCTCACCCTGCCAATGCTGCGCCGTTTCGCTGTACAGCGCACCATTCAACCCATCCAGCGCATCCGACAACGGCACAAACCGCGCCGCCATGTCCGCCAGGGTTTCCGGCTGCTGCCGCGCCCACGCGTCCAGTGCCTGCCGCGTCGCCTGCGGGTCATTGGCCTGACTCGCCCGTTTGATGTCATCCATCAACGTGCGCGGGCTCGGGCCGGTTTGTGCGGCGCGGTGCACGGCGGGTTGCCAGCGCGCGCGCCACCACAGGCCGAAGCCGAGGAGGGTGGTGCAGGCGAGGATCAGGGTGCTGAGTTTCCACCACCACAACACGTCGTTATCGACAACGCTCACTTGCAGATTGCCGGCCGGCGTGTCGACTTGCAGGCTCGGGTTGTTGGCCACTTGCAGGGTGCGCGCAGGCAAGCTGCTGTGTTCCAGATGGTCTTCGAAGGTGTTCCACCAGACCACATCCACGGTCGGCAAATCGATGGCGCCGCTGCGGCTCGGCACCAAGGCTTCGCGCTCTTCGCGGCTGCCGACAATGCCCCGCTCGGTGCTCTGGTTGCTCAGCACTGGTTGATCGGGGTAGCGGCGCAGGCCGTTGACGTCGGTGGCGGGCAGCGCCGGCAATTGCGAGGCAGCCAGGCCTTCGACTTTCAACGTCAGGCTGCGGGTCAGGGAATCGCCAACCTGCGTGTGTTCCGGCTCCGGGTTCCAGCTTTCGCTGAGGCTCAGGCTGCGCGCCGGCAGCCACGGCGCGTCGACCGGGTAGGTCAGGGGTTTGGGTTTGACGGTCAGGGGGATTTCGGCGGAACTGACGTGCATCAGTTTGCCCGGTTTCGGCCCCTGTGCATTCGCGTCCTGCGACGGCTGCGTATCGACCAGTGTGGCGCTGAAGGTTTGTGGGGCAATGGTCAGCAAACCGCTGTGCTGCGGGTAGATCGCATAGCGCATTTCGATCACGCCATGACGGACACCGTTGAGGTCTTTTTCGTAGGTGCGGGTGTCACCGAGTTGCTCGATGCGCGCATCGGCGATTTGCAGCGGCGTCAGGCTGCTGTCGTCGTACAGCGACACCGAATGGAAGATGCGCAGGGTCAGGATCGCCTGCGCCTGCACATAGACGCTGGACTGGTCGAGGCTGGCCTCGATGAACACCGGATCAAGGTTGTTCTTGTTCTCGCGGGTGTCGCTTTCGATCACTTGCACGGTGATCGGCTGGCTCTGCGCATCGCCCAGTTGCAGCGGCGGGATCACCACGCTGCCGTTCTCTTTCGGCAGCAGGGTGATGATCCAGCGCGTGGTCGCGCGGTTGTCGCCATTGAGGGTGTTGAGCTGGTTGACCTGCCGCGTGCCGCGCACTTCGAACAACGCTTCCAGCGCGGTCAGGTCGGGTTTGCCGAACTGGGTGACGTCGCTGGTTTCGAGGGTAAGCTCGACCGTCTCGCCGGAATTGAGGCGACTGCGATCCACGCTGGCGGTCAGCTCGGCCGCTTGGGCGGTGGCCGTGCAGAGCAGCAGGGGCAGCAAGAGAGCGGTGAAGCGGGTCATCGAGTGTTTTCCTGATCCTGATGTTGTTGCTGTTCGTACCAGAATTTGCGTCGCAGCAGTTCGCCCGGATCATCCGGGATCTTGCCCAGCCATTGTTCCAGCGCCTGACGCTGCTCACCTTCGAGGTTGTCTTCACTCGGGCGCAGCGTCGGCACGGTATCCGTTTGTTCTTCCTCGTCGCTACCCGGTATTTCGTTGGGGCCTGGCTGCGGCGGCGTGGTCGGTGGCGGTTCGCTGGCCGACTCGGCGGGTTGCGCCTCGCTCTGGGTTTCACTGTTGACCGCCGGTGGCGGTGCGGTCGCGGGCGATGGTTCGTCGCCGGGCAGACGCTGTTCGGCCGGTTTGTTTTCCGCTTCGGCGGGCGGCGGCGTGCGCTTCTGCTTCAGCAGATTCTCTACCAAAGCCTTGTTGGTCTGCGCCGGACGCAAATCCGGTTGCAGTTCCAGCGCCTGTTCATAGGCATCGATTGCTGCTTCCAGCTCACCGCTTTTTGCCAGGGCGTTGCCACGATTGTAGTGGGCGCGAGCGTCGCTGCCTTCGGCAAAGCGCTGGGCGGCGCCACTGTAGTCGCCGGCCTCGTACAACGCCACCCCTTGCCACTGATGATCGTCGAAATGTTGCGCGGCTTCGGCCGGGCGCTTCTGTTTGAGCAGGTGCAGGCCCTGTTGATCGGGACGCAACCACAAATCCTCAAAGTCAAAAGCGTAGCTCGGCTGCGGCAAGCAAAACAGCAGCGGCAGGCAGAACAACCAGCCGCGCCGCCCGGCGCAAGCGGCGAGCAGCAACAGCGGCAACAGCAGCCAGTAACCCTGATCGGCCCAGGTATCCAGACGCACGGTCTGGCCGTCGTCGCGCAAGCTGCGCGGACCGTTGAGCAGGCCGAGCGCGCCAAGATCCGCTTCGTCGAGGCGGGCAGGGTGGTATTCGCCGCCGACGCTATTGAGGAAGGCCGCCAGCCCCGGACTGTCGAGTTGCGGCACGCGTATCGCGCCTTGTTCGTCCTTGAGGAAACTGCCGTCCTCCTGGGCAATCGGCGCACCTTCGGCAGTGCCGACGCCGAGCATCAACAACTGCGCTGATTGCCCGCTGAGTGCGCGGCGAATACCTTGGCGTTCTTCTTCATCAAGCGACGAGCCGATCAGCAGAATCCGCCCCTGACCGAGCGCGCCCTGTTTCAGCAGGGCCAGCGCCTTGCTCACCGCCAGATCGGCGCGATGGCCGCTTTCCGGCATCAGCGACGGTTTGAGCGCGTCGAGCAGATTGCGGCTGGTCGCCAGGTCATCGGAAAGCGGCACGAGTGTGTGCGCGCTACCGGCGTAAACGACGATCGCGGTTTGCGCATCGCTACGCGCCTGCAACAGATCGAAGAGCTTGCGTCGTGCCTGTTCCAGTCGCGTCGGCGGTGCATCAGTGGCGAGCATTTCCGGGGTCAGCTCCAGCACCACCACTAACGGATCGGCAGGTTTCTGGCTGGTCTGTTCGACGCGTTCCCAACTCGGCCCGAGCAACGCCAGAAGGGTCAGCAACCACGCCACGCCAAGGGCAACCCACGGCAGTTTGCTGTCGCGACCATTGCCGCCGCTGAGCAGGGCGGCGTGGAACGCCGGCGGCAGAATCATCTGCCAGCGCCCGGCGCGTTTCTGTCGGTGCCAGAGTTGCCAGATCAGCCAGCCTAGCAGCGGCAACAGCAACAGCCACCAGGGACGAAACCAGTGCGGCCAGAGCGCAATCATCGGCGCCTCCGCAAACGAAGGCGTTTGAGGCGCTCGCGCCAGTCAGGCAGCGGACTTTGCAGATACAGCTCCTTGGTGAACAGCCGTTGCAACGGATTGTCCGGCCACAATTCACGGGAGACCAGCAACAGGCTCAACCACAGCGCGAGCGCCAACGGCCAGTGATACAAAGCTTGCGCCGGGCGCGCCTGCGTGGGTTGTTGAGTGACGGGTTCGAGTTGATCGAGGGTGTCCTTGATCGCTTGCAGTTCCTTGCCATCGTGGGCACGGAAATACTGGCCGCCGGTGACTTCGGCGATGGCTTTGAGTGCCGGTTCGTCGAGGTCCAAGCTCGGATTGACCCCAAGCAGGCCGGTCGAACCGCTGTCCTCGGGATTGGCGCCGATGCCGATCGGATAGATCTTCACACCTTCCCTGGCCGCCAGTTTTGCTGCGGTCAGCGGATTGATTTCGCCGCCGTTGTTGGCGCCGTCAGTCACCAGAATCAGCACGCGACTTTGCGCCGGACGCAGGCGCAGGCGTTTCAGCGCCAGACCGATGGCGTCGCCGATCGCAGTGTTTTTGCCGGCGATGCCGATGCGCGCTTCGTCGAGCCAGACGCGCACGGTGCGGCGATCAAAGGTCAACGGCGCTTGCAGATAAGCCTGGCTGCCGAACAGGATCAGGCCGACGCGGTCACCATCGCGGCTTTCGAGGAAGTCGCCGAGCAGATGCTGCACTAGCGACAGGCGACTGACTTCTTCGTCCTGCCACTGCATATCGGGGAAATCCATCGAGCCGGACACGTCCACCGCCACCAGCAGATCGCGACCACTGGCGGCAATCGGCAGCGGCTCGCCGAGCCATTGCGGGCGTGCGGCGGCGGTCAGCAGCAACAGCCACAACAGCATGAACGGCGCTTGTTGGCGCCACGCCGGCAGATTGGCCCTGGCGCGGCGGCGGGCGAGGCCTTCCAGATCGGCGAGAAAGCTGACTTTCAGCGCGGGCTCGCCACTGTCCGCCACCGGCAGCACCAGACGCATCAGCCACGGCAGCGGCAGCAGCACGAAGATCCATGGCCAGGCGAACTCAAACATGTTTGCGAATCCACGTGTCGACGGCCTGGGTCAGGCCGGCGATGGCTTTGTCATCGAGTTTGCACTCTGGCTTGTAGGCGCCTTCGACCAGCACCATCCAGCGCGTCAGGCCCGCCGCCGGGCAGCGGTTGTCGAGGAACGCCAGCCATTTACGCCCGTTGAGGGTGTGGCTCTGGCTGTAGGGATAGTGGTTGCGGCACAGGCGTTTGAGCAGGCCGTTGAGTTGCTGCAGCCAGGCCCCGGCCGGGGCACCGTCGTAGGGTTTGGGCATCTGCGCGAGTTCGGCGAGGGCGGCGATGCGCACCGGGTCGAGCGGCTGTTCGGCGCGCACGACCGGGCGTTTCTTCACCGGAATGAAACGCCGCAGCTTCCACACGGCGAAACCCAGCAGCGGCAGCAACAGAAGCAGCAGCCACCAACCCGGTGCCGGTGGCCAGAAGGCAATCGGTGGCGGTGAGATCAGCGGTTGCAGTTGTTCGAGGCCGTTCATCGACCGGTCCCCGGACGCTGCGGATTAAGGAACTCACGCATCTGCTCGACCATCTCGCTTTGCGTGCTCAGCGGCATCAGCAGCACTCGCAGTTTTTGCGCAAGCAATTCCCAGCGAGCGATGCGCGCTTCGGCCTGGGCGCGATAGGTCTGGCGCAGCTCGAAATTCAACGTGTCGAGTTCCAGTTGCGCACCGCGCTGGGCGAAGCGCAACAGCCCGGCGGCGGGCAGGGCGTGATCGAGGGGATCGGACAGCGGCAGCATCAGCAAATCGCAATGACGCGAGAGCAGGCTCAGTTGTTGTTCGGCACTGTCAGACAACGCGCGCTCGTCGCAGATGACGATCACCAGACTGCCCGGGCGCAGCACTTCGCGGGCACGGCGCAAGGCCACGCCAAACGCATCGCGATCCGGCTCACGCTCGCTGTGCAGCGACTGATTGACCTTGACCAGACGGTTGAGCAATTGCAGCAGGCTCTGCTTGCTGCGCCGTGGCTTGATTTCGTAGTGCTCGTTGTCGCCGAACACCAGTCCACCGACGCGGTCGTTGTGACCGAGCGCGGCCCAGCCGATCAACGCCGCCGCTTGCGCCGCGAGTACTGATTTGAACATCAGTCCGGAACCGAAAAACAGCCGCGTGCTTTGCTCGACCATGATGAAAATCGGCCGTTCGCGCTCTTCATGGAACAGCTTGGTGTGCGGCTCTTGCGTACGTGCGGTCACTCGCCAATCGATGGTGCGCACATCATCACCGGCCTGATAGACCCGCACCTGGTCGAAATCGACGCCACGGCCACGGAATTTCGAGTGATGCAGGCCGATCAGCGGGCTGCGCTGACTTGGCGTGGAAAACAGCTGCACTTCACGCACCCGGTGGCGCATCTCGATCAGCTCGGCGAGGCTGACGCGGATGCCCGGTTCGGACGGCAGGGGGGCGTTCATGGGGGTCAAGCGACGGCTACGACGTCGAGAATCCGCTGCACCACCCGATCCTGATCGATGCCGGCGGCTTCGGCTTCAAACGACAGAATGATGCGGTGACGCAACACATCGAACAGCACAGCCTGAATATCTTCCGGGCTGACGAAGTCGCGACCGGCCAGCCACGCGTGGGCGCGGGCGCAGCGGTCGAGGGCGATCGAGCCGCGCGGGCTGGCGCCGTAGGCGATCCACTCGGCCATTTCCGGGTCGAACTTGGCCGGGTTGCGCGTGGCCATGACCAGCTGCACGAGGTATTCCTCCACAGCGTCGGCCATGTACAGACCGAGGATTTCCTTGCGCGCGGCGAAGATCGCCTGCTGGCTGACGCGGCGCTCGGGCTTGGTTTCGCCGTTCAGCGCTTCACCACGGGCCTGCTGGAGGATGCGGCGTTCGACGGCGGCATCCGGGAAACCGATTTTCACGTGCATCAGGAAACGGTCGAGCTGCGCTTCCGGCAGCGGGTAAGTGCCTTCCTGCTCGATCGGGTTCTGCGTGGCCATCACCAGAAACAGCGGAGACAGCTCGTACGTGCTGCGGCCGACACTCACCTGACGCTCGGCCATGGCTTCGAGCAGCGCCGATTGCACTTTGGCCGGGGCACGGTTGATTTCGTCGGCCAGCACCAGGTTGTGGAAGATCGGCCCTTGCTGGAACACGAAACTGCCGGTTTCCGGGCGATAGATCTCGGTGCCGGTGATGTCGGCCGGCAGCAGGTCAGGGGTGAACTGGATGCGATGGAACTGGGCTTCGATGCCCTCGGCGAGCTCTTTGATCGCTTTGGTCTTGGCCAGACCCGGAGCGCCCTCGACCAGCATGTGGCCATCGGCGAGCAGGGCGATGAGCAAACGCTCGATGAGTTTTTCCTGGCCGAGAATCTGCGTTGAAAGAAAGGTTCGCAGCGCCAGCAGCGCTTCACGATGTTCCATCGGTGACTGTTCCTGGAAAGGGGTGGCCACAGGCGTTCGGATAACGCCGGGGCTGGGGGCGTTACTTTAATCCATCGCAGGGGGTGGCGACTAACGGCATTTTGCGCAAAGTGCGGGAAATGACTGGGGGATTTGTTGGATTTTTGTAGCGGGGGAGTGATTGGTTGCCAGTGCTGGCCCTATCGCGAGCAGGCTCACTCCTACAATGGATCGTCGTACACCGACCTGTAGGAGTGAGCCTGCTCGCGATGGGGCCAGGCCGGACACCATCAAACTTCGTTAATGAAGGTACCCGTCCCATCAAGGATGTTCGTCAAGGTCTCGACAACCTCATCCAGATCCACCATATCGGGGTTAAAGCTGATCTCCAGCACATCATCCCCGTTCAACGCATCGGCATCCGCCGCCGCGATCTCGATCTTCAACAGATTCGAACTCAAGGTGACTTTCACCCCGTCCAGCGTAGAAGGCTCGCCATCCAGGGTGATCTCCAGCTCATCCTCGTCCGGGTAGCGGCTCATCAGAAACATCTCGCCCTTGTCGCTGTGGCAGCAGAGCATGGCCATGTTGTCTTCTTCGTCATCGCACGGGTTGACGATCAGTAGGGCGGTGGTCATTTGCATGGTCAATTCCTGCCTCGAGGGGCGTGTCGGTCGCTAATGGGCGCGATTCTGCCAGTCCTCGGGAATTTCTGCATGTGAGAGTGTCAGAGGATGTGTCGTGAACGCGACGTGGGTCAATGGTCATTTCTGGCACGCATGTACCGTAAAAACGGGCATTCAGACCAGCATTTTGCGCCACGACTGCTAGTGTTACCGGGGGCCAAAGCCTTGGTTTACGTGCCAATGACCGAATATGTCGCAGCACCGCAAGCAGACACATTGTCGCACCCTTTAAGCTGCGCAACGGATGAGCACCCGTAAAGGCATTGTCGGCCGCGCTGACAGTCGCTTTTGCAGATGCTCATTCAATGGAAGGTGAATGTGACCTGAGTGTCCCGTCCAGCTTCACCCACCTGTCACCCTGTTTCCTCTGCCCGAGAATCAGGAACAGGGCGACACAGGCCCCGAAAGGGGCGTTGCACGCGACGCTTTCCATCAATAACAAGCTTAAGCGGAGTACCACAGATGGCGTTCTTCACCGCAGCCAGCAAAGCCGACTTCCAGCACCAACTGCAAGCGGCACTGGCGCAGCACATCAGTGAACAGGCACTGCCACAAGTGGCGCTGTTCGCTGAACAATTCTTCGGCATCATTTCTCTGGACGAGCTGACTCAACGTCGCCTCTCCGACCTCGCTGGCTGTACTCTTTCCGCGTGGCGCCTGCTTGAGCGCTTCGATCACACGCAACCGCAAGTGCGTGTCTACAACCCTGATTACGAGCGTCATGGCTGGCAGTCGACCCACACCGCGGTCGAAGTGCTGCACCACGACCTGCCATTTCTGGTCGACTCGGTCCGCACCGAGCTGAACCGTCGCGGCTACAGCATCCACACCCTGCAAACCACCGTGCTCAGCGTGCGTCGTGGCAGCAAGGGCGAGTTGCTGGAAATCCTGCCGAAGGGCAGCACCGGCGAAGGCGTGCTGCACGAATCGCTGATGTACCTGGAAATCGATCGCTGCGCCAACGCCGCCGAACTGAATGTGCTGAGCAAAGAGCTGGAACAGGTGCTCGGTGAAGTCCGCGTCGCGGTTGCCGATTTCGAGCCGATGAAAGCCAAGGTGCAGGAAATCCTCACCAAGCTCGACAACAGCGCTTTCGCCGTCGATGCCGACGAGAAGAACGAAGTCAAAAGTTTCCTGGAATGGCTGGTGGGCAACCACTTCACCTTCCTCGGCTACGAAGAGTTCGTGGTCACCGATCAGGCCGATGGCGGCCACATCGAGTACGACCAGAACTCCTTCCTCGGCCTGACCAAACTGCTGCGCACCGGCCTGACCTACGAAGACCTGCGCATCGAAGACTACGCCGTTGCCTACCTGCGCGAGCCGACCCTGCTGTCGTTCGCCAAGGCTGCGCACCCGAGCCGTGTACACCGTCCGGCCTACCCGGACTACGTGTCGATCCGTGAAATCGACGCCGACGGCAAAGTCATCAAGGAACACCGCTTCATGGGCCTGTACACCTCCTCGGTGTATGGCGAGAGCGTGCGGGTCATCCCGTTCATCCGCCGCAAGGTCGAAGAAATCGAGCGTCGCTCCGGCTTCCAGTCCAAGGCTCACTTGGGCAAGGAACTGGCCCAGGTGCTTGAAGTGCTGCCGCGTGATGACCTGTTCCAGACCCCGGTCGACGAACTGTTCACCACCGTGATGTCGATCGTGCAGATCCAGGAACGCAACAAGATCCGCGTGTTCCTGCGCAAAGACCCGTACGGTCGCTTCTGCTACTGCCTGGCCTACGTGCCGCGCGACATCTATTCCACCGAAGTTCGCCAGAAGATCCAGCAAGTGCTGATGGAGCGTCTGAAGGCCTCCGATTGCGAATTCTGGACATTCTTCTCCGAATCCGTGCTGGCGCGCGTGCAGTTGATCCTGCGTGTCGACCCGAAAAACCGTCTCGACATCGATCCGGTGCTGCTGGAAAAAGAAGTCGTTCAAGCTTGCCGCAGCTGGCAGGACGACTACGCCGCACTGACCGTTGAAAGCTTCGGCGAAGCCCACGGCACCAACGTGCTGGCCGACTTCCCGAAAGGCTTCCCGGCCGGTTACCGCGAGCGTTTCGCTGCACATTCGGCCGTGGTCGACATGCAGCACTTGCTGAGCCTCAACGAAAAAAATCCGCTGGTAATGAGCTTCTATCAGCCGCTCGGTCAGGTCTCCGGCCAACGCGAGCTGCATTGCAAGCTGTATCACGCTGACACGCCGCTGGCGCTGTCCGACGTCCTGCCGATTCTGGAAAACCTCGGCCTGCGCGTACTGGGTGAATTCCCGTACCGCCTGCGTCACACCAATGGCCGCGAGTTCTGGATTCACGACTTCGCGTTCACCGCCGCTGAAGGCCTGGACCTCGACATCCAGCAACTCAACGACACCCTGCAGGACGCCTTCGTCCATATCGTCCGTGGCGACGCCGAAAACGATGCGTTCAACCGTCTGGTGCTGACCGCCGGTCTGCCATGGCGCGACGTGGCGCTGCTGCGTGCTTACGCGCGTTACCTGAAGCAGATTCGTCTGGGCTTCGATCTGGGTTATATCGCCAGCACCCTGAACAACCACACCGACATCGCTCGCGAGCTGACCCGGTTGTTCAAGATCCGCTTCTATCTGGCGCGCAAACTCAGCGAAGACGATCTGGAAGACAAGCAACTGCGTCTGGAACAGGCGATTCTGACCGCACTGGACGACGTCCAGGTGCTCAACGAAGACCGCATCCTGCGTCGTTACCTCGACCTGATCAAAGCCACCCTGCGGACCAACTTCTACCAGACTGACGCCAACGGCCAGAACAAGTCGTACTTCAGCTTCAAGTTCAACCCGCACGCGATCCCTGAACTGCCGAAGCCAGTGCCGAAGTTTGAAATCTTCGTTTACTCGCCACGCGTTGAAGGCGTGCACCTGCGCTTCGGTAACGTCGCCCGTGGTGGTCTGCGCTGGTCCGACCGTGAAGAAGACTTCCGTACCGAAGTCCTCGGCCTGGTAAAAGCCCAGCAAGTGAAGAACTCGGTCATCGTGCCGGTGGGCGCGAAGGGCGGCTTCCTGCCGCGTCGCCTGCCACTGGGCGGCAGCCGTGACGAGATCGCGGCCGAAGGCATCGCCTGCTATCGCATCTTCATTTCCGGTCTGTTGGACATCACCGACAACTTGAAGGACGGCGCGCTGGTGCCGCCGGTCAATGTCGTGCGTCACGACGACGATGACCCGTACCTGGTGGTCGCGGCGGACAAGGGCACTGCGACCTTCTCCGACATCGCCAACGGCATCGCCATCGACTACGGCTTCTGGCTGGGTGACGCATTTGCGTCCGGTGGTTCGGCCGGTTACGACCACAAGAAAATGGGCATTACCGCCAAGGGCGCGTGGGTTGGCGTACAACGTCACTTCCGTGAGCGCGGTATCAATGTTCAGGAAGACAGCATCACCGTGGTGGGCGTCGGCGACATGGCCGGCGACGTATTCGGTAACGGCCTGTTGATGTCCGACAAGCTGCAACTGGTCGCAGCCTTCAACCACCTGCACATCTTCATCGATCCGAACCCGAACCCGGCGACCAGTTTCGCCGAGCGTCAGCGCCTGTTCGACCTGCCGCGTTCGGCCTGGACCGACTACGACACCAGCATCATGTCCGAAGGTGGCGGTATCTTCTCGCGCAGCGCGAAGAGCATCGCGATCTCCCCGCAGATGCAGGAACGCTTCGACATCAAGGCTGACAAGCTGACCCCGACCGAACTGCTGAACGCCTTGCTCAAGGCGCCGGTGGATCTGCTGTGGAACGGCGGTATCGGTACTTACGTGAAAGCGAGCACCGAGAGCCATGCAGACGTCGGCGACAAGGCCAACGATGCACTGCGCGTGAACGGTAACGAACTGCGCTGCAAAGTCGTGGGCGAGGGCGGTAACCTCGGCATGACCCAACTGGGTCGTGTGGAATTCGGTCTCAATGGCGGCGGTTCCAACACCGACTTCATCGACAACGCCGGTGGCGTCGACTGCTCCGACCACGAAGTGAACATCAAGATCCTGCTGAACGAAGTGGTTCAGGCCGGTGACATGACCGACAAGCAACGCAACCAGTTGCTGGCGAGCATGACCGACGAAGTCGGCAATCTGGTGCTGGGCAACAACTACAAGCAGACTCAGGCCCTGTCCCTGGCGGCGCGTCGTGCCTACGCGCGCATCGCTGAATACAAGCGTCTGATGAGCGATCTGGAAGGCCGTGGCAAGCTGGACCGTGCCATCGAGTTCCTGCCGAGCGAAGAGCAACTGGCCGAGCGTATTGCCGAAGGCCACGGTCTGACCCGTCCTGAGCTGTCGGTGCTGATTTCGTACAGCAAAATCGACCTCAAAGAGCAGTTGTTGGGCTCCTTGGTGCCGGACGACGACTACCTGACCCGCGACATGGAAACGGCGTTCCCGCCGAGCCTGGTCAGCAAGTTCTCCGAAGCCATGCGTCGTCACCGTCTGAAGCGCGAGATCGTCAGCACACAGATCGCCAACGACCTGGTCAACCACATGGGCATCACTTTCGTGCAACGACTCAAAGAGTCGACCGGCATGAGCCCGGCGAACGTGGCCGGTGCTTACGTGATCGTGCGCGACATCTTCCACCTCCCGCACTGGTTCCGTCAGATCGAAGCGCTGGACTACCAAGTCAGCGCTGATGTGCAGCTGGAGCTGATGGACGAGCTGATGCGTCTGGGCCGCCGCGCCACGCGCTGGTTCCTGCGTGCCCGCCGCAACGAGCAGAACGCTGCCCGTGACGTCGCGCACTTCGGTCCTCACCTGAAAGAGCTGGGCCTGAAACTCGACGAACTGCTGAGCGGCGAAATCCGTGAAAACTGGCAGACGCGTTATCAGGCTTACGTAGAAGCCGGTGTACCGGAACTGCTGGCGCGTATGGTGGCGGGCACCTCGCACCTGTACACCCTGCTGCCGATCATCGAAGCGTCCGACGTGACTGGTCAGAACCCTGCCGAAGTGGCCAAGGCTTACTTCGCTGTGGGCAGTGCGCTGGACATCACCTGGTACCTGCAACAGATCAGCGCGCTGCCGGTTGAAAACAACTGGCAGGCCCTGGCCCGTGAAGCGTTCCGTGATGACGTCGACTGGCAGCAACGTGCGATCACCATCTCCGTCCTGCAACAGGGCGACGGCACGCTGGACGTGGAAGCGCGTCTGGCGCTGTGGATGGCACAGCACGAAAGCATGATCTCGCGCTGGCGCGCCATGCTGGTGGAAATCCGTGCGGCGAGCGGCACGGACTACGCCATGTATGCGGTGGCCAACCGTGAACTGCTGGATCTGGCGTTGAGCGGGCAAGCGGTAGTGCCTGCGGTTGCAGCGAATGCCGAGCTTGAATTGGCGTAAGTAGTGGCTGAATGAAAAGCCTCGGTGTCGTGAGATGCCGGGGCTTTTTTATGTCTGAGGGTTTGTTGGTGTCTGGTCTGGCCCCTTCGCGAGCAAGCCCGCTCCCACAGGGGTAATGCATTTCAAATGTGGGAGCGGGCTTGCTCGCGAAGAGGCTCTTACATTCAATACAACTTCTGACCTTTTTTACTATCGAGCATCGACACGTTACTTGTCGGTCTGGTCAGTAAATTACTGAGCGACTGGTCAAACTTCTGCAACGCCCGAACTTGCACATCCTGCTGCTGATTAATGTCAGCAACTATCTCTTCCGAACGCTTGAAGTCCGCCCACACCGGAGTCAATTCCCGTGCGTCAGAACCTTTCGCCGTACCGATATAGTTCAACTGCGCATCATAAAAATCAGCACTGACGTCGGCCTTGATGTCGGAACTGCGCGAGGTAATCAACTGGCTGTGAGTGTCGACAATCGCCACCACATCCGGCTTCGCCGCGCGCAGGCTTTGCATGTCCGGATACACCGTCACCGAGCCGAACTGGCGTTGCAGCGAGGCATTGACCCATTCCAGCGCCATGTCCGGCTTTGAGCTGGCAACGTAGGCGTCGTGGATCGGTTGCACCAGCAGGCTTTGGCCGAAGCCGGTGCCGGCGTTGGCCTGATAGTCGCGCAGGTATTCGCGGTTGGTCTGTGTGCTCGGGCTGTAGACCACGCCGAGCGACACGCCGGGGCCGCTTTTTACCTGAGTGGCGCTGCTGCGGCCGGTGGGGTGGGGGAGCAAAGTGTTCAGGGATGAAACGGCTTTCGGTGCGGTGGGGACCGAGCAGGCGGAGAGAGTCAGAGCCGATATCGCCAATACACTGGTGAGCGCAAGTTTCATGGTGTTTCTCCCGTGAAACAACATCAGTCGGAAATTTCTACATGCCGTTGATAAAGGCAGTTATTTCAGACTAAACCCGCCAGACTGACAATTTGCTGAGCTAAATCGATTTGAATAGTTTGATTTGTTGTAACCCGCAAGGATTTATTGCTCCGGGCGATAACAAGCCGCCATCATCGATAGCGACTGGCTATTCATGTCAGGCTAGAGTAATAAATGTATGAAAAACTCAGATGCCGTCGTCATTCAACGCAGGTAACGGACGACCATCGGCAGTTTACTACCTACTTCTGAAGAGCTGGAACACATGACCACAACTCGTCCTTTTTGGTCAACCTTTACGGCTTCGCCTCTGCCGGCTGGCTCTACACGAATCCATCCCGTACGTTCGCCAAAATCCAGATCCGGCGCACCATTGGCAAGGAATTGTCCGAGGGGAATGTATCGGTCGGAAAACTCCATTGAATCGCCCGTAGCGAGAATCCGCCCCTCATTGTCCGTGGTGCCGGTGTACCAGACAAATTCTCTGGAATTGTCGGGCGGGGTTAACAAGGGGAGACCGTTAGAAAAGGAAGGATCAAAATTCCCATATTCGTCGAGGCAAATGATCAGTCCCTTACTCGGCAAACCCGAGAGGTCTCCAGTCGAGCCAATCCCGAGCAATTTTTTTTGTTCTGTCATAAGGAGTGTAGAGAGATGGGATGGTGTATCCAGTTCCGTGAGCAAGACAAAACCGTTGCAGCCGTAGCGCGTATCAAGCTCACCGGTCTCGTGATATCGAGCGATCAAACCTGTTTGCTTGCCATTGACGTTGACGCTACCGCCCACGAGGATCAAACCCGGCTCGGGTTGCACCAGGCAATGTGCAGCAGCGGAGCCGTATTCCGGATGAATTACCGCTATAAAGCCTTTTCCTTGGTTGAAGTTCTGATCGATGGTGCCGTTGGAATTCAAGCGGGTTATGTATCCACTCAACACATACAATATCTTCCCGTCGAGAATGATTATTGGACGCCTGCCGATGCCTGAGACAGACATTGATTGTGGGTTCAGGGCCAATCTGTCTTCAGGTTGCGGAATAATGATTTTCCCGTTTTCGCCGAAGTCGGTTTTGTATTGACCGGAAGAGTCGAACAGCGCAAACGCGAGCGAAAATGGCCGGGTTTCGGATGAATACGCGCCTGTTAGAAGAATATTTCCCGTTGTGTTCTCTATTACTATTCCATAGGCAGATGAACTGCCTTCTTCTGCGAATTTTCCAGAAATCAATCCTTCGGTTCCAAACGATTGATCTAGCGTTCCATCATCCTTCAATCGTCCGACGAGATAGCTACCTCCAGCGTTAGCGGCAAATACAATGTTGCCGTCATCGTCGATTGCCAGGTCTGCGCCACTCCCTGATTTACCACCGGACGAATTGATAATGACTCTTCCTGCGTTGCCGAACGAAAGATCTGGACGGGCGTGTGCGTTTGGCGTCACGAATGCATCGGTGGTGTACATGGGAACCTCGAATCGCACGAGAATTGTTGCAGGCTTGCAGTACCGCCTGTTAGTAACATTGTTTATGCGACTGAGGTACAAGTGTCTACTGTCAACTCTGACAGTAGACAAATGTGGGTTTTTGATGATTCAGGTCGACTCTGGAGCTCGCAATCCTTGATTGAATGATTGTTTTAACAGCATTAATTCTCCAGCGGGATCAACACTTGCTCATCCGGGGCCATCACCATGAATACCAGCAACTTCGCTGGCTTGGTCTGGCTGGCATTCTTCGACACCAGATGTTCGGAACCGGCCGGTTCGTACCAGAACTGGCCCTTCTTGTAAGTGATCGCCTGTTCGCCTTTGACCTGGGAAATGATTTCGCCTTCCAGAACGTACGCCATCGCAGTCCCGTCGTGCTTGTGGGCAATGGAGGACTGGCCGGGTTTGTAATCGACCTCGATCATCATGGCTTTTTTGCCGGGGGCGTTTTTCAGCATCTGGTCTTGCAGGACGGTGATTTTTTCGGACGGGTCGTGGGCGAAGGCGGCCGAGGTGCAAAGGCTCAGGGCGAGGGCAGCGGCGAGGAAGGGCAGGGTTTTCATGGCGGGTTACCTGTGATGAATGGGGTGCAATCACAGTAGTCCGCGAGGCTAGGCATTCAAACGGCCAATATTCGGGAAGATTGGGTGACCAATCGCCGGCGCGTCAGAAAGGTCATCGGAGTGGCGGAATACGCCTTCGCGAGTAAGCCCGCTCCCACAGGGGGGCGCATTTCCAATGTGGGAGCGGGCTTGCTCGCGAAGGCGTCAGATCAGACGATAGGGAAACTGTTGAAATCCACGCTATTGGCCAGTCGGCTATCAATCAGGTCAATAAACCCCTGCGCCTCGGGCCGGTTGAAATGCGCCTGCATCGCCGCTTCCGACTGCCAGCGCGCACTGACCGTCCAGCGGTGACTGTCCTCGGGGCAGCGGTCGACCAGGTAGGAATCGCAGCCCGGCGTTTCGCGCAGGGTTTCGACGATCTTCTGCAGTTGCCTGCCCAACTCTTCCGAGCGGCCGGCGGCAGCCTGCACCTGTACGGTATTGATCACTTCGTTGGACATTGCTCACACTCCTGAATCAGGCCGGACGAATCCTGCTCATTGAGGGATAACGCCTGTGCAGGATAGGCCTGCCATCGTGAATCACCAATAACCAATCGGCAGTAAACGCGTTATACCAACGGCTCATGACATCTGTTCGAGGATGTCACGCAGGCGATCCAGAGCGATATCGATGTCCAGCGTCTCGATGGCGCCAAAACCGAAGTACAGGCCGTTCTTCGGCGCTTGTTGGTAATAGAAACCGTTGATCGCATACAGGCCGACTTCGACCTTTTTCGCCAGTTCGATCACCAGCGGCAGGTCGATCGGCACCTTGCAGAACACCGCCATGTGGAACCCGGCACTCGGCGGTACCGCTTGCAGCCATGGCGACAGGTCGGCGGCCATGCGTGCCAGAATGCGCTCGCGGCGCTGGGTGTAAATCGCATGACAGCGGCGGATATGCTTGAGCAGGCAACCCTCGGCAATGAATTTGGCCAGCGCCCATTGCGGCAGGGTCGAGGCATGCAGGTCGGTGAGTTGCTTGGCGCGGATCACCGCTTCGAGAATCGCCGGCGGCAGGATCGCATAGCCCAGACGCAACTCCGGCAGCAGGGTTTTCGAAAAAGTGCCGACGTAGGCGACGATGCCGCGCTGGTCGAGACTGAACAGCGAATCGGTGGGCCGGCCTTCGTAGCGGAATTCACTGTCATAGTCGTCCTCGATGATGATCGCGCCCAATTCATGGGCGCGGGCCAGCAAGGCTTCACGACGTGCCTGGCTCATCGGCATGCCCAGCGGAAACTGGTGCGACGGCGTCACATAGATAAGGCGCGTGCCCTCGGGAATGTGTTCAACCTGAATGCCCTCGGCATCCACCGGCACACCGACCACCTCGGCGCCATGGGTGCCGAACAGCAGGCGCGCCGGCGGATAACCGGGATCTTCCATCGCCACCCGACTGCCGGGGCTGATCAGCACGCGGGTGATCAGGTCCAGCGCCTGCTGCGCGCCGTTGCACACGACGATGTCTTCGTCCTGACAGTTGATCCCGCGGGAAAACGCGATGTGCCGGGCAATCGCATTGCGCAGCGCCGGCAAGCCCTCGGGCAGGCTGTAGAAACCTTTGGACTGCGCCATCTGCCGCATCGCGTGGGACACGCAGCGACGCCAGTCATCCTGCGGGAACTGGCCCTTGCTGGTGGCGCCGCCGATAAAGTCGTAGCGCAGCGAACCTTCCAGCGTCGGGTGACGGAGAAACACCGGCAGATTGCGCCAACGCTCGATCACCTCGGCGCCGGCCAGTTCGGTGTGGCTTTGCTTGCGCTGGATCTGCGCCGGGCGGGCGTTGACGTAGGTGCCTTTGCCGATCACCCCGGTAAGGAAGTTTTCGTAGGTTAATTGGGCGTAGGTGTCGGAGATGGTCTTGCGCGAGATGCCCAGTTGCTCGGCGAGCAGGCGGCTGGGCGGCAATTGCGTGCCAGCGGCCAGACGCCCGGACTCGATGGCCCCGCGCAACTGCTGATACAACTGACCGGCGAGATCCTTGCGGCCGTTGATCACGACGTGAAGTTCCATACCGACGAGGCTCCCGAGGCTATTTGGCGTGCCCGCCAGATTACCGCTGTTGCGGGATCGGCAATAGTTGCGCACCACAAAAACCCGAAATTGGTCCCAATCCCCTTGTGGGAGCGGGCTTGCTCGCGAAGGCGTCCGGTCAGTCAAACGATGGCTGAATGGCCCACCGCTTTCGCGAGCAAGCCCGCTCCCACAGGGGATCGGTGTAGAGGCAGAGGGTAGTGGTGTAGCGGCTTTTCGTGCAATTGGGGCTGTCATGCAGCGCTGTCGGCGTTTACGGTGAGCTCATTATTTCGTCTACCGAGACCTGCCCATGTCCCTGCGCCTGGATTACTACAGCGCTTCGCCCAAAGCCATGAAAGCGATGATTGCCATGGAGGCGTTGACCAGCAACCTGAGCATCGAGCAGCCACTGCTGCAACTGATCCGCATCCGTGCCTCACAACTCAACGGCTGCGCATTCTGCACCGACATGCACTCGGTGGATGCGCGGCGGGCCGGGGAGAGTGATCGACGGTTGTATGCGATTGCGGTGTGGCGCGACAGCAACTTCTTCAATCCGCGAGAGCGTGCGGCGCTGGCCTGGGCGGAGGCGGTGACGTTGTTGGCGGACAGCCGCGTGCCCGATGAGGTGTATCAGCAGGCGCGTGAGCAATTCAACGAAGGCGAGCTGGTTGACCTGACCATGGCCGTGACCACCATCAACAGCTGGAATCGCCTGGCCGTCAGCTTCCGTCAAACCCCAAGCGATTGAACCCGCCCTGATCGTTTCCCCGCTCTGCGTGGGAATGCCTCAACGGACGCTCCGCGTTCGGCTACGGATGGGGCGCAGAGCGTCCCGGGCTGCATTCCTTTGCTGCGCGTGGGAACGATCAAGATCAAAATCATTGCGGTGGACGTTGCGGTTTCACCGACGTGCCAAAGGTATTGCCCATCCGCGTACCGGTCGCGGCCGGGGTCGCGAGGCCAACCTGATTCGGCGGCCGCTTGTTCACCGGCACATTCAGCGCCTCTTGATTCTTCTCCGCCGCCGCAGCACCTTCCGGGTTGTTGCCCATCTGCTGGCTCAAACAGTCGTAATTCGGCGCCTTGTAACCGCCGACCGTCACCTCGACACAGCCCAACGGTTCCTCGGCATACGCGCTCGACAGCGCCGTCATTAACAGCCCGCCAAGGGTGAATCGCCACAGTGTTTTCATGCTCGCCTCCTGGCCGGCCCGGAGGGGCCGCGCTATGGCTTGAGTCTAGTGCAAGCCTTGCGCAATTCCCGTGATGGTTTTTTTGCACCGCCCGTCACACCAGATTCATAAACAGCCCTCAGGATGACGATTTCCAAGGATTCGTCAGCCGTGCAGCGAGGCAATTCCACGGACGGTTTTCAGCGTTCAACGAGGCTTGTGCGCCGGATGTGTCTGGGGTGGCTGCTTGGCTGTGCGGCGGGCCACGCCATGGCTGACGCGGTGCCGGCGGACCTGCGCATGACGCTGCACATTCCGGCACAGGATCTGGCCCAGGCGCTGGACGCGTACAGCCACGCCACTGGCGTTGCGGTGCTGGTCGACAGCCAGTTGAGTCGCGGTCGTCGCTCGTTGGCGGTGGACGGTGAATACACCGCCGCCGATGCCCTGCGTCGCTTGCTCGGCGGCAGTGGTTTGATGGCGCGTTATGCCCGCGACGATGCATTTACGTTGCAAGTGGCGCAGGTCGAAGACGTGCCGGCGCCGCCACAAAAACAGACGCCGGAAAGCGTCGCCGTCAACCGCAGTTACGCGACAGCGGTGCAAGCGGCGATCGAGCGCAACCTGTGCCGCTCGCCGCTGACCCGTCCGGGCAGTTATCGCGCGGTGTTGCAGGTCTGGGTCGGCCGCGATGGCGTGGTGCAGCACAACCGGTTGGTCACTTCGACCGGAGATGTACGGCGCGACAACGCGCTGGTGGAGAGCTTTCGCAATCTCAAGATCGACCGGCCGACGCCCAGCGCCTTGCGTCAGCCGGTCACGTTGCTGTTGTTACCGGAGTCGTCAGGGAAACGCATGGAATGCACCAAATGGGAAGGAGTTTCCGGGGGATGAAAGACACCGGACAAGGTTCGATGGTCCAACTGTTCCTGACGTCCTACGAGGACTTTCGGGTGCGCCTGCGCCGGCGTCTCGGTTCGGAAGATCTGGCCAACGATGTGCTGCACGAAACTTACCTCCGGGTCGATCGCATGGAGACGCCGCCGAACGTCCTGCGGCCCAATGCCTACCTCTATCGCATGGCCCTGAATATCGCCGCCGACCGCCGCCAGGCCGACGCGCGCCTGCTTACCGGCGAAGAAGTCGAAGAGCTGCTGCAAATCGGCGACGAAGCCCTCGACCCGGCGCGAGTGGTCGGCGGGCAAAAGGAAATCCAGTCGCTGCTCAGTGCGTTGTACGAGCTCCCTGCACGGCGCCGGAAGATCTTCATCGCGGCGCGTCTGGAAGAGGCGCCGCACCTGGAAATCTCCCAGCGCTTCGGCATTTCCACGCGCATGGTCGAGAAGGAAATCAAAGCCGCATTGGGTTTCTGCGCGGCGAAACTGGAAAGAAAAGTGTTTCAGCGGTTCGGTCGCGGGGCCGGAAAACCGTCTTCTGAATAGTGCCCGATCAATTCGTTGAGAATCTGCGCGTTTGAACATCTTTCGACTGACACCTGCCGAGCCATCGGTGGCCGACACTCTGCACAGCGAAGCCCGCGACTGGCTGGTCTTGCTGACCTCCGGCCGCGCCACCGTGGCCGACGCCCGCGCTCTGCGTGAATGGTGTGCGCAGAGCGCCGAGCATGCCCGCGCGTTCGAAGAGGCCAAGCGGTTGTGGCAGCAACTGCGACCGGCCGTGGAGCAGATGCAGGCACCGCGCGGGTTTGGTCGACGTGCTTTTCTCGGTGGGGCGATTGCTGCGTCGGCGGCGTTTTTGCTGGTGCGCGGGACGATTCCTGGTGGTTTTGAAGGGCTGGGCGCTGACTACATCACTGAAGTTGGCCAGCAGCGTCGCTTTGAACCGGCGCAGGGTGTGAGCCTGGAGCTGAACACTCAGACGCGGATCAATCAGCGTGCAGTGTCTGACGGTGTGCAGGGGTTTGAGCTGGTCAGTGGTGAAGTTGAGGTGCAGACCGCTCGGTTGCCGTTGGCGATGCAGGCTGGGGGAGGGTGGTTGCGTGCGAGTCAGGGGCGGTTCAATTTGCGTAATACCGATCAGCAGGTGTGTGTGACTTGTCTTGATGGTGCGGTTGAAGTGGATGTTGAAGGTCGTAGTTTGCGGCTTGAACCGGGGCAGCAGGTGACCTATGACGCGCAGCAGGTTGGCAGTGTGCAGAGTGTCGACACAGCGGCGGTGATGAATTGGCGTCAGCAAGTGTTGGTCTTCAATGGCGCGACCCTGAGCCAGATGATTGACGAGATCAACCGGTATCGGCCGGGGATGTTGTTGCTGCTTAATCGTGAGCTTGGGCAGCGGCGGGTGCAGGCGCGTTTCAGCCTTGATCAACTTGCTGGTGTTGCGCTGCTGATTCGCGATGCTTACGGCGTCAAATGCACTGAGCTGCCGGGTGGCGTCGTTGTTTTGAGCTAGTGGGTTTGATTGGGGACATATCCGTTGCTGCGGTAACGGCGGCTTAGGGTTCCGCCCTTACGGCGGGTCACTTTTTCCAGACGCCGAAAAAGTAACCAAAAAGGCTTGCTCCTACGTTCGGCCCGCTCGCTGGGGCTCGGGGTTCCTTCGCTGCGGGATTGATCCGGGCGCAGCGTCTCCGGTTTGCTTCGCTGCACCTCCTCTCGCTGTGTTTGGCTGCGCCAAACGGTCGCTGCGCTCCCACCCCCGGATCAATCCCTCCACTCAGCCTTCCGACGTCGCCCGTGGAACAAGATCAAAAGCTGCAGCCGAGCTAACGCTCATCCTGTTGAGTGGGGCGGCTTTGCCGCTGGGTTGTACGCGAATCAAAAATTGTGGGAGCGAGCCTGCTCGCGAAGGCGGCGCTCCAGCCAACCAATCTCTAGCAGACTGCGTACGATCCAACTATAGGAGTGAGCCTGCTCGCGATGACGGCCTACCAGCCAACCAACCCCCAACTGACTGCCCCCAATCCAATTGTGGGAGCGAGCTTGCTCGCGAAGACGGCTTAACAGCCAACCAATCCCCAACTGACTTCACCCAATCCCAATGTAGTAGCTAGCCAGATCAGTTGTAGACACTCAAGGCCAGGTAGCAGATGCGAAGGTCAAGTGGGTACGGCGCTCCGGGCGCGTTCTGATTCACTCGTGTAATCGCTCACTTCTATCCAAAAGCCACGACATCAGCAGCCCTGGAACCAGAAAGCCCAACGAGACCAAAACCCCGTGAAGCATATGCGCCATAGGCTCCTCAAGGGTGGCAACAAGCTTCATGGGTGAAGCGACCGGGGACAGCTGTAAGAACAAAACCCCCAGCACCACACAAGGCCAAATCAAATTCACACCGCGTCTCGCGCTGAGCCGCCATGCATAAACTGCCAGCACGGCTGAGAAAACCCCTTCGAGCATCCAGGAGACAGTCCCCAGCTTGCCCCAAAGGCCATAACCGTAATGCTCGATCGAGTGGGGATACAGTGCCAAATCACTGTTGTGCATCGGCCAATCAGCGATGAAGTGAGAGAAGGCCGCCAACGCTGCCACGACGGCTACGGGTCGATGCTTTATGAAAAGCAGTCCCCAAATCGCTGACCAGAACACCGCAGCCAGCAATGAGTGATCCCAGTCGATAAAGGTCAAATCAAAAAACAGGTACGGCCCGCTGTTTAAATTTGCCGTGACGGTATTGAAGCCAAGCATGATGAAAATCCCGTCGAGCAGATCCAGAAAACCGACGCCCATCATGATCGGTATCGCGGGGATCTTGGGATAACGTGCCTTGATTGCCAGGCCGATGGCGAAGTGACCTACGTACATTTTGCGTTCCTGATCCAGACAGGCCTGTCGTCTACAGGCCAGAGGCGTCTGATACTATCCGAGCCCTCGAACCAAGATTGTCGGGTTTTGGCAATGTCCGAATTGTCTGCTGAAGTTATAGCCTCATCCTTTTCCCTGCCCCCAGAGGTAGACGCGATTTTGCTTGAGGCCTCGCGGATCAGGACATTGGTAAAAGCAGAGGAACTGTTCCCTCAAGGCTCTAAACCAATGGGCATGTTTCGTGTGATTCAAGGCACCTTGCGCGTCGATAGCCTGGGCGCGAGTGGACACCAACTCTTTCTTACGCAATTGGTCGCTGGAGACTGGTTCGGCGAAGTACCCCTTCTCGATGGCTTACCGAGGAAGTATGACGTTGCAGCCGTCTCGCACGCGCGTATTGCAGTGCTGCCTGCCAGCGCATTCTGGCAAATCATTGAACGCCGCCCCGATGTTCTGCTAGCCATTACGCGTCTGGTCTGTGGCAGATATCGAATGGCGCTCGATTGGGCCGGGAACACGATCCGCAATCCTCTGCCTGTCAGGTTGGCCAACCGACTCGTTTCCTTGATCAAACCTCCAGGTATCGAAGAAGCGCCATGCCTGAAGGTCAACCAGGAACATATCGCCCAACAACTGGGTGTTTCTCGTCAGAGCGTCAACCGCCAGCTGAAAATCTGGGAAGCCGAAGGCCTGTTAGCTGTTCGATACGGCGCCGTCACCCTTCTCGATCTGCAAAAACTCAGAGAGGCAACACGAGAGCATTAGCCTATCCATTCAGTTCAGTGGCCCGATCACTTGTCGGTATTTTTCCGGGCCTTGTGGCGTCTGACGGGTCAGGCGGATCTCCAGTCCGGCCGGATCTTCATGACGATTGCCACTCAGTTGCCGCCAGCCTTTATCGATTTCCCAAACGCGTACTTGCGCATCGCTGACTTCGTTCAACACCGCCACCCCAGCCGTGGGCGCGGGCAACGGATACCGGCTCCGCGCCTCAGCCACCGCTCGATACAACGTGTCGCCCTTGACCCACCACCGCACCCGCTGCAACGTCCCCGGCTGATCCGCCGCCGTACGAATGATGTCCAGACGAAAACCCTGACTGTCGCTACTGCGCACAGTCAGAGCGGGCGGGGCGCTCGGCGGCTCATCATCCACGCCAACCTTCTTCGGCTCGGTCAACTCAATCCCCGCCCGCATCTCCACATCCCGCTGCAACTGATTCAGCGCCCGCAACAAACCGTCACTTTGCTCACTGCTCGCCTGCAAATGGCTGTCCGCCCGCGTCACACTCTCCAGCCCCCGCCAGGCAATCAGACTCACCACCGCCATCAACAAAATCGCGACCATCACCTCAATCAACGTAAACCCTTGCTGGCGCTTCATTGCAGGCTGATCCTTCCACTGCCATCACGCAGCACACTCAAGCGATTCAACCCATCCGACAACGTCAGTTGCAGCGGCGGATTGATCCACTCAGCGTTCAGCACAACCCTCTGTTTCGGCTCCACCCGCACCTCGATCTTCGGACTCTGCCAGGCACGCGGACGCAACTGCGGATCCTGCGCGAAATGATCAAACCCCTTGCCACTGTCACTGCGCCGACTAAAGCGAAACCCTTTGGCATCACTCACCCACACAATCGGCCGGCCAACTGATGACCAGTTGCACGAGCGACGCGTCGACCTAGCGTCCGTGTCCTCCCCGAAGGATCTCCAAATTTCGCTCCTCGCGTATTTAAAGGATATCTAATAAATCTCTGTGCATTGTGGGGCTAAAAACTAGGACTGATAGCCCTTTGCGATCATTGACTTTTAAGTGCTACTATCAGTCGGATCCAATAACTTAACCTGTATTTATATACAGTTTCTTGCTTGTTTGTCTTTCTACTGTTTATGCATACAGCGTGGTTTGCATTAGAAATCTATGAAATACGCCGCTCAAATATCTCAATGAGAAGTTAGTCAACTAGCACGCCTTTAAGGCGCTCGTGGAATGTTTATGGATAAATTGCCAGATAAATTACCCTTTGATGCAACGAAGCTTTTCGAAGCGCTCCAGTATCAGCTCGTGGTTGCTCTTGAGTATTGTTACAAGCTGGAAAAGGGTAAGCGGTTATGGGTTGAAGTTTACGGTGATGTGACCCTAGAAGACGTTGCTCAGATTGAGGTCAAACTGTACGCCGACACCTTGAGAGACGGTCACCCCAACATCTGGAACACTTTGAACAACTGGCTGAACCTGGCGTTTGATCATCGTGCTTACGCTCGCCTCATGTTGGTCACAAACCAGGAATTTTCGCCTAAGTCGACCTTGGCGGATTGGAATGACTGCTCTGCGCAGGAAAAATTCGGCCTCCTGAAAGCAATCTACGACGCCTCCGAGCAGCGATTCAGTACCTCAAAATCAAAAGAGCCCTCAGAAGCCCTTGAGTTGCAACGTTCGGTTATGGCTCCCGCGTTGAGGAGCGATTTGTTGGAGATACTTGAGAGGGCGGTGTTCATCACAAACTCTCCTTCGCTGCAGGACAGGCTCCATGACTTCAAGGTGCTGCACCTGAAGATGATCCGAGAGTCGAAGCATCAACGCTACCTTGACGACATCCTGGGATTCATTGGTAGTACCAGGTTTATTGATTCGGGCTGGGAAATAAGCTGCGAGGAGTTCTCAGGGAAGGTCTCCGAGCTCACTAAGCGCTACATGAAGCATTCGAGTGTCTTCCCGGAAGTGGATGTGGATGCGCTGGAACAGACAATCAATCTGGATGAAATCTCCGATCGCCTATTCGTTCAGAAAATTCGGGAGATCGATGGCGAGGCCCAGGTCAGGCAGGCAGCGCTCCAGTTGCTGATCGCCGCTGAGGTCATTAACGAGCTTTACGATGACAGCTTGGCCTCTCAGAAGGATATCCTGCGCTATCAGGATAACCACCTTCAGCGTCACCTCTCGGGGCGGCTGGGCGCCATAATTGGATGCATGGACGATACTTGCCCTATTCAGTTAAAGCGTAAATCGCTAATGTTTTTCTTTCAGCAACATGCCGCAGAGGTTGTAAGGCTAAACACGTTTGAAGACACTACAGTCGAATTTCGTAATGGCATGTATCACATGCTGGCAGATATAAAGGCTGAAAAGGAAAGTAATGAGTTTTACTGGAGGCTATGGTAGTGAGTACTAGTGCTGCTGATCACATCTATACCTTGCGCCGGACACCTTTTGCTCTCGCACCGGTCATTCAATCTTTCTATGATCACTGGGATCCGACCGAGAAAGATATCCTGCTTAGCTACTTGATTTTGCCTTTGATTACCTACAAGCCCCTGCATAAATTTTTACACTATGCCGGCAAGAAAAGTTCTCTACGTACAATGATGCAAGAGCCTGAGCGTTTGTTGGGTTTGGAACTGCGGATCGAAGAGTTTAAGCCTATTACTAATGCGGCGCTGTTAATACTCAGATCTGAAATGCGGCTGGTAATTAACGAGGATATGTCAGTGGCGACTCTAGGCAAGGTTCAGGAAAAAAATTCTGACGAGAAGCTACTCAAGTATGCCCGTAAGCTTGCAGTGGTATTCACTGGTGAAAATGTTCTGTCAATTTATAGGTCGTTGGGGCTCAAATCGCTATGAACTGCTATGTCAAGTATATCGGCGTTGTTGATAAAGATAGCCGACTTCATTGGGTCGAGTTCACCCAAGGCCTTAATATTATCACCGGTAAATCGTCCACCGGCAAAAGCGCAATTTTGGAAATCTTCGACTACTGCCTAGGCAGCAGCGAGGACACGATTCCTGATGGCAAGCTTACCGATCGGGGTCAGACCTTCTTCACTGTCCTGCAATTCCCAGCGCTCACCCTCGTAATAGGTCGCGCAGCAGCCTCGAAACGCTGCTTCCTACGTGAGGTCACCGGGGTGGAGGCCGAGGACATTCTTGGTTTGATGGGGCATGTAGAGTATTTCTTTGATGACCGGCACTTCATTCATCGGGATCAATACCTGAAAAGCCTAGGCAAATACTTCGGCGTGACCATGGAGAACGTCGATGTTGATGGAGTACTGAAGGAGATCACGGGCAGCAAGGGTTCAACGCCGTCGGTACGCAGCTTCCCGTCGCTCATGCTCCAGCACCAGAACCTGGTCGCGAACAAGCATGCGATCTTTTATCGGTTTGACCAGAAGGTTAAACGCGATCAGGCGATCGACCATTTCAAGATACTCATGGGTATCGTGAAGGAGGAGTATTTTGACCTGGCCAAAGAGCATGCCGAAGCCGCCTTCGAGTTACGCCGGGTTAAGGCCAAAATCCCGAAGGACGACCAGCTCAGGGAGGAGGTCATTGCCAGTTTCGACAGACTGCTGTCGGAGTACAAAGCGCTCGCCGGTGTGTCACTGTTCGAGATGACGGCTGAGGAGATCTATATAAAACCCAAGGTCGCGCTCAGAGAGATGCTCGGCAAGCCGGTGGCCGTGGATGGCCTGGCAGGTGATTATGAGGCCACCCATAACTCGTTACGGGACAGAAAAGCCAAACTTGTGTTTGAGCTTCGCACTGCGCTCGGCAAACTTAATCTCTTGGAGCGTTCGGTCGAGCAGGCTAAAGGAATAGGCACCTCTTTTGCTGAGCTGACCGTCCCGCGTTCGACTAGCTTCGATCACACATTGTGCCCTGTGTGCGAGGCTCACTCAGAGGTGCCTGAGGACGAAGCGAACAAACTCACCGAAGCTATCGAATGGCTGAATACCCAGCTCAAGCTCTCCTCCTATGCTCGGGAAAGTCTCGGCCAGGAGAGCCGCGACCTAAAGGAAGACATCAAGAAGATCCGTCAGCAGCTTAAGGACGTTCAAACATCCTTGAAACCATTCGAGGAGCATGCCGAGCGGTTGGCCCAGGCAAATTCGCTAGAGGATGCTCCGAAAAAAACGAAGCTGCTGCTCGAAATCGAAATCGACAAATTCCTTGAGAACCCGCCGTCCGATTTGAAGAAGATGGAGGAGTACTGGGACGAACAGGTCAAGAGGCTTGAAGGCCTGATGGCCATGCACAATGTCGAAATCGAGCTCGACAGGCTTGCGCGAGACATCAACAAGAAGATGAAAGAAATCGGCAAGCATTTCCATTTTGAGGAAACCTACAAGACAGGGTCTCTGAAGTTTGACCTGAATAGCTTTGACCTCTGGCACGAGAAGGAGGCTTTTAAGAAGGTCTTCCTCCGCTCGATGGGCAGTGGTGCGAACTGGGTTTACTCGCACCTCACTCTGTTCCTGGCCTTGCACTATCAATTTGCTGCACGGGCGAAGGACTGCAAGATTCCGCCGATTCTCTTCCTCGACCAACCGACGCAGGTTTACTTCCCTTCAAATGACGAGGGTGAGGAATTTGAAGCTGAAAACCTGTGGGCGGACGACAAGAAGGATGCAGATCTGCACGATGATATTGATGCTGTCTCCAACATGTTCACGCAGCTCGCCAAGTTCTGTGATGACACCAAGCGTGAAACGGGGGTGATGCCTCAAATCATCGTGTGTGATCACGCAGACGGGCTAAAACTCGGCGAAGGTTACAACTTCAACGACTTTGTTCGTGCCAAGTGGCGTCAGCGCGGCTTCATCGCTGACTGAGACTTTATTGGTTACCAGCAGAGCCTGACCTCTCGGTCGGGCTTTGTCATTTTAAGAGTCTCATTCGGCGCTGTTGATTCTGAGCAGCCTTGCCACCCCCTCGCTAACGCCGATTTGTTTCAGATCTCCAGTGCGGGAAGCGCGATGTTTGGTTCAAGAAAAGTTGCTTTCAAAGTCGAACGCTCGGCGATCCGTATGCTTATCTGAAAGATGTACTGACGCGCATGCCGACTCAGCGGGTAAGTGAGGGATACGCGTCACTCCAACAGCCCAATCACCTGCCGATACTTCTCCACCCCCTGCGCCGTCCCCCGACTCAACCGAATCTCCAACCCCAACGGATCCTCGCGCCGATTCCCGCTCAACTGCCGCCACCCCTTATCCACCTCCCAAACCCGCACCTGCACATCACTGACATCACTCAAAACAGCCACCCCATTCCCAGGCGCGGGCAACGGATACCGACTCCGCGCCTCAGCCACCGCCCGATACAACGTGTCGCCCTTGACCCACCACCGCACCCGCTGCAAAGCCCCCGGCTGATCCGCCGCCGTACGAATGATGTCCAGCCGAAACCCCTTACTGTCGCTACTGCGCACAGTCAGAGCGGGCGGGGCGCTCGGCGGCTCATCATCCACGCCAACCTTCTTCGGCTCGGTCAACTCAATCCCCGCCCGCATCTCCACATCCCGCTGCAACTGATTCAGCGCCCGCAACAAACCGTCACTTTGCTCACTGCTCGCCTGCAAATGGCTGTCCGCCCGCGTCACACTCTCCAGCCCCCGCCAGGCAATCAGACTCACCACCGCCATCAACAAAATCGCGACCATCACCTCAATCAACGTAAACCCTTGCTGGCGCCTCATTGCAGGCTGATCCTGCCACTGCCATCACGCAGCACACTCAAGCGATTCAACCCATCCGACAACGTCAGTTGCAGCGGCGGGTTAATCCACTCAGCGTTCAGCACAACCCTCTGTTTCGGCTCCACCCGCACCTCGATCTTCGGACTCTGCCAGGCACGCGGACGTAACTGCGGATCCTGCGCGAAATGATCAAACCCCTTGCCACTGTCACTGCGCCGACTAAAGCGAAACCCTTTGGCATCACTCACCCACACAATCGGCCGGCCATCGGCGCGCGCCTCGGCCTGCGCCACCTGCAGCAACTGCGCCACACGCTCGGCATCATTGCGCAGCAACTGCAACGGATCGGGCTTGATACTCAGGCTGATCGCCGCACTGGCGATGCCGATGATCACCAGCACCACCATCAACTCGATCAGCGTAAAACCCTGTTGCCTGTTCATCGCGCGCGCGCTCCTTTGCGTCCTGCACCATCGTGCACGGCCAACATGTAAGGCGTGTGAAATAAAACGGAGAGAATTGCCGCGTAGGCTGACAGCAGGGATAAAAAGGAGATTCAACCCATGACCTTCACCGCACGCGTTTCCCCAGCCAAATGGTCCAGGCCCTCGCGCTGCTCGCGGTGGCGGGTCTGCGGTGGTGAGAGAGCAGAGTAAGGCGACGCTCCGGTGGGTGCTGGATAAGTCGCCGGAAGGGCCGGGGCTGCATGGACACTCGACCCTGATGAACCAGAAGCATAATGGCCGTTCGTCGAAAAAGCACCGTTACCTGTCAGATCTGACAGGTGCGCATTTGCGTCCTGCAAGGTTGAATGACTCCGCACCCTTTATTTCACTATCGGAGTTCTTACCATGTCGACATCCCAACCCAATGCAATCGTACCCTCTATCGTTTCGATCAAAGGAGCCAGCGGCGCAGAAATTGCGGAGGGCGGTACAACCAACGAGACCAGCGTGACGCTTGCCGGTAAAGCGGAAAAATCGCAGAAAGTTGCAGTGTATGATAGCGGCTTAGTCAAAGATCAGGCCGATGTCGATTCAAAGGGGAACTGGACCTCTTCCTTGTCCGACTTGAGCGTGGGTCCGCACCGCATGACAGCTAAGGCGTTATACGGTGATGGAGACATGTCTCAGCGTCGGAACTTCACTGTGGCTCCAAACAATTAAGCTTAAAAAATTGGCTTCTGGTCTGGTTCTCTTCCAAATATGAGGGCCAGGCTCAGGAGCTTTACAGGCGGCTCAACAGGGCATCGAGTGTGGCCAACAGTAGTGCCTCCTGACTACGGTTAAACACCTGCACGCAAATCCTCAGCAACTGCACATTCTCCGCCGCGTCTCAACCCGGCCCCGACGATGGTCACACCACCATCAACTCGATCAGCGTAAAACCCTCTTGCCTGTTCATCGCGCGCGCGCTCTTGCGACCAGCGCCATCGTGCACGGCCAACCTGTAAGGCGTGTGAAATAAAACGGAGAGAATTGCCGCGTAGGCTGGCAGCAGGGATAAAAAGGAGATTCAACCCATGACCTTCACCACACGCGTTTCCCCGCCACAAATGGCCCAGGCCCTCGCGCTGCTCGCAGCGCTGATCGGCGTGGCGACATGGTCGTCGCTGCTGCTGACCACCGCCGAATCACACACCCCGGCAGCGGCCCCGCAGTTGCTGGCCGCGCGCAGTGATAGCCCGGCGTTGCAGTGGTTTTCCAATCAAACGGCGCCGATGGACATCAAGGTGAGCGGGGTGATGGCGGGGAGTCGGGGGGCGGTGGCGATACTGAGTTTGAACGATGGGCCGCCGAGGAGTTTTTTGCAGGGGGAGAAGGTGGGGCCTGGGGTGAGGTTGGTGGCGGTAGAGGGGGATGGGGTGGTGATTGAGCAGGGTGGGGAGAGGGTAAGGTTGGGGGTGGAGAGGTTGGTGGAGGGGGTGGTTTTGCCTAGGTTGACGACGCCCTGATTTTTTAGGGGGGATAACGCAGTGATGTGGCTGTTGTAGTTGTGGCTGTATGTTTTGGATTGCCGGGAGTGTACTTGGTTGCTCTGGCCAGAGGAGGCCAGTCGTGAATGTCCTCTTTCGGCCAAAAGCGGACTTTCATGACCGACCGCTTCCGACCCGAAGCGGACGTTCGTGAGTGACGAATAACGACCAATTGTTGGACAAAGCCGAACGTTTAATCCAAGGTGGCTGCAGTCAATAAGCCCTGTGAGTATTCGACATAGCCGCCTACAGGAAAAATGAATTTTTAGATATTCGACTTCATCCAATTTTTTTCGACTCTCGCTAATCTAGTTAGGTTTTATTATTTTGACGCTTTACTGTGTAAGTATGTTTTTTGGCCAAATTATCTGGATGGTAACCGGATACGGAGACGTTTCGCGCAGGGTTAATTAGCAAGTTAACACGCTGTGCAATTTCTTGATGGTTTGGATCAACGATAATAACTTCTTTTTTACAGTCAAAGTCTAGCCCGCAAGCTATAATTTGCTGTAGCTCAGCGTCTAGGGGGGATAATGAAATTCCGAATAGTATTATTCTGGTTGCCGGCTCTAAGGCTCGCCAGGTAGTTCCGTGCATAGTTCCTAGTGTCATCTCCTCTTCATTTGAGCGATATGGTTCTTTTACCATTTCAGTTGGAAGATAAATTCCAGATGGAGTGTCAATATGGCCGTGGATATGAAGAGGGTAAATATTTATGTGATGTGTTTTATTTAGTTCTTTTTTAATTGCATCAGATCCCACGCTGTCCCAGTTTGTTGTTGCGTATAAAAATTTTTTTGAGTGTGAAAGCAGAAAAAATTTAGCACATGCAATCAGTGAAGTTCGAACAGTAATTTCACCGCTGCTTTGAGCTTCCTTAAGCTCACGAGATATTGAGATTTTAATTTCATTAAGAAGCTCTAAGTGAACCTTATATTGCGTTGCTCCATGCTCTGTTTTTAGACAAGAAAACCACCTTAATAAATAAATGAGTCTAGCAAGTATTGAGTTCGCAGAGTCGGAAGTGAGTGGGAAGTCATAATATGGCTGAAGCGCTCTTATTACGGGATCCCACGCATTAACGACGGCTCCTGCTCCGGTTATTAAGGCGCAAATTTTCTCTCTCACTTAAAATCTCTCGCTAATTTTTGTTTGTGTGATACAGCCATGAGTCGGGGTAGGGTTGCTGGGTTTTCCAAAAACATAAAAACCTCAAACCTAAGCACCAGCTAAAATTCAAATAGTTGGCTGAAAATTCATTTCGACGAAATATGTCGTCGCGCGTCTTTACATTACTTTTTTTTCAGTCCTTGTGTGCCTATTAGGTGGGTTTGAGTGGCTACTTTCCATTGGAACCGGTCGCTCATGAAAGACAACTTTTTGCCGTTAGCTGCCGCTCCGACCGTCCGCTTTCGGCCCAAAGCTGACAATCGATTAAAGGCGGCTTTAGCCGATAACGGAAGTTAGCAGCTAACCGCTATCGGCTCATGCAACCCCGCTTGCTAAATATTCGAAGGGTAGTTGCAGATATATATACTACTTTCGCCCCCCTTTTGAATTAGAGCGCCTCGTCTTAGGGGGGGAGATTTCCGCAGTTTGGAAATCAGTGTTGCCGAGACCAAGCTTGCTTTTATCAGCAATTTTCATAAAGTCGTTAACAAACTTGTAAAGCATTTCGGTTTCGACAGTGCTAACTGGTGCTTCTACAATTGAGCCGCTATGCTCCGCGTCCCTTATAACACCTGCGGACTTAAGCCTAAACTGACATACCACTCCAGGAATAATTTCCATCGACAGAACTTTTGGCAGTAGTTTTGGCAACTCTTGAAAACTCTTCTCATTATCTAACGAATCAAGCCATTGATATTCGGCCCATGAAATATCACAAGAAGAGATTTCCTCCCAAGAAAAGCTACTTTTGAGTAGTTTTTCAATGTTTTTGACTGCACGGGCCCAAGCTGGATCCCAAGAAGTAGGCCCGCATAGTGCAGCGATTAAGCCGAACCAAACATAAATTGAAGGATTGCTCTTCACGATGTCTTTTAAAAGAAAAACATGAGAAGTGCCACGTCCAACTAAAAAGGCCGCTAATGCGATTTCCAAATCAGCCTGTTCATTGTGATCTCGTGAGCCAACTAAACGGTCCGACCAGTCTTTCGAGAATTTTCTAAAAGCAACGACGCGCTTTTCAGCGGAGTCACTCAACAACCCCATATAATCTGTTATCGAAGGTCCATTGCCAAATAAATCTTTATTATCTGGATGCAACTCTTGAAGTAGCTGTTCGGCACCCGCGTTTTCGTTCCAAGAAATACTAACTCTACTCCAAATCGGCTGCAAGGATTTGATATGGATTAGACGATCAACAAATCTGGGATCCGATGACAATAATTCCAAGCGATTAATACATTCCTGTGTTACGAAGTCGTCCTTATGAGCAATCGATGCTCTAGCCACCGAAAAACTGTATGTAGCACTAGCACGCGATAGCGGAATCGACGCAACCGAAATATCCCCATCACTTTGTGCCAACATCTCTCCAAGTATCACCGATGGCCATCGGTCTGGGCGGGACCAAAAAAACTTACCCTGGCCTGCAGTTTTTTTAACTGAATCAAAATCAGCCTTACTTACTACTCGGCCAAACTGACTTAGTGGAAAGGTTTCTGGAGCATAAGTTTTTAGCCATGCAAACAATTCAAAAGTTTTTACTAGCGGCAAAATAATTAGATAGGGAGATAAGTAGCCGTGCTCAGAGCTTTGCTTAGGGTATCCAAGAATCGCTCCCAAACCAATAGACTCTACCGCTTCAATAGACAGCTTTGGCGTATACGGGCTATTCAACATCGAAAACAATGCATCCGGCAAATCATCCCGAGAAGAAAATTCGAAGTTTAGCTCAGTCATCGTTAATCATCCGGGAAAAGATTATTAAGGCCAAATAAAGTAGGTTTGGCAAATGCTGCCTCTACTTTAATAGTGGTTTCTCCGCATCTATAAACATTCAGTGCTGTCTTGGCGCGCGTGACACCTGTATAAATTAGTTTTGTCCGTCGCAGCGGGAATTTTGTAAGACCTTCAGCACCAAAAATATGTACACACCTAAACTCAGTTCCTTTTGAGGCATGCAGCGTCAGAATGTGAATTAAGGCGCCTCCTGAAAAAGTTGCATCTGGATCAACTCCGTGGGTGCAAAGCTTGCCTTTTAATTGTGTCGTCTCAAGGTAACTCTTTACTTCGAGTCGGTCTTCTTGCCGAGGGCAAAATATACCAATTGCCTCATTAGGAAACGCATCCAGTTGAACCTCAATTAATTCAAGAATTTTATTTAGTTGTTCAACCCTAGGTTGACTCGGGTGCAGTATAGCTGAAGACTCCCCCTGAATGGTCGGGTCATAGTTACACGTGGACTCCAGAGTTACACCTCCTTTCACTGGAGGCATTAGCTTATCTGCGACTTTAGCAATCTCTTGTCCAATTCGAAAGTGACTAGTTAACCGATGTGTATCTAGCCCGAGCCCCCCGGCAGTACCCATGCCGTCCTGATTATAAATGCCTTGTCGTTCATCGCCACATATACAGACTTTGTCTGAAAGTTCTAGTAAAGCTGTGAGCTCACCAACAGAGAGATCCTGAGCCTCATCAACAAAAATAGCACTGTACATTTTCTCTGAGGGCCTAGCTTCGTTTGCGGCTATCAAATTTTGCAGTGCTTCATTTCGAGAGTCGTCATCAAAATCTCCCTCACTCCACTTTACCTTGCTTCCGAGATTAAGATTTACATAATCAGCGAGCCATGAGTGAAATGTTTTAATCTGGCTAGCTTTTACAAAACCTCTTGCGACAGCTCCGCTCCGAATGAAGTCAGCAAGAGAGCGAGTGTAGGTTATGAATAAAATATCCTTTTCACCACTCCCCACCATAACCTCAGCACGGAGAAGGAGCAAATTGGTCTTACCAGACCCCGGCGGCCCTGATAAAAGATAGCGTCCTTCCATCGGGAGGCCGATAAAATCGATTTGCGCTTGATCCATTTCTTTCTTGCTACGCCACCAATTACCGTTCATCACTCACCCTCTTAAATTCGATCTGTCTTCCATAAAGTGATTCAATGGAGTCAGCTACAGAACAGTGTGAATCTACTTCGCCGATAGCGTTCTCGACAATTTCAGCTATCGATTCAGCAATAATGCTTCCAGCATCATCTATTGCATCAGACATTGAGACCGTACCTAGAAGCTTAAGAATATTCGGATCAAGTGCGAAGTCTGACTCTGGCTGATATATAAAACCCGATGCAAGAATATCGACCGAGCCAGCATATAGCCCCGTCTTCCAGTAAAAACTAATATGAGCCACGACTGCTACATTGTCACTGTATGCGAATTGAAAGCTCACAACTTCTCTGTTGCTCACTTTTGATTTGGAAAAGGATAAAGGCAAATCTGTTCCGCATACGGAAATGAGCAGTACTTTGATTTTATCAATCAATGATTCCTGGAATCGATCTCGATCGAAATTTAATGCTCTTTCGGAATCGGTTTGCTTGTTTGGCCTGGACTTCAATCGAGCTCGAAGTTTATTAAGCCCAACATTATGCTCTTGCACTTCAAAGTCAAGCCAGTCGACAAGTGCCAGCCTGGCCTGCATATCCTTATTAAGACATTTAGCCGCCAGCGATTTCAGATATATCAAGCGGCTGGGATTGCCATCTTTAAAATTTGGCGGGTTCAATAGCACTGCTTTTGCGACGAGCCAACGGTTCCCTGCATCTATTTCAGCTCTGAATAGAGGCTCTTTCATTATCAAATCATGCAAAACCGCACCTACTTGATAAATATTAAGTCCCTGCCATAGCTCACGCGAAGGTTCATCCAAACGAAACAAATATTCAGGAGAACTGTATTGAGCAGTAGCCAAAAACGGCCTTTGAGACCCTTGGTCGGTATCGGCAGCACCTGGACCTGGATCAAATTCACGAACAACGCCCAAATCTAAAAGCTTCAGTTTCCCCCAGCACTCTGAGACATGAATGTTTTCAGGCTTGATATCACGGTGTACGATGCCGTGAGCTTCGAGATAAAGAACGGCAATTACTAGTTGCCGTATAAGTACTTCGACGGAGGCGTCAGGTACATGTTTAAGTACCTCTTTTAATCTCGGCCATTCAACATACTCCATTTCAATGACAGCTGTATTGTCGAAGTTTTCTATCGAGAATGTTTGAACTAGATGGTCGCATTCATGACCTATGAGCCTACGCTGGAGCCCCAAGCGTTCCTGCTCTTTCGAACCCTCCTCATCGCTAATGAATCTCGGGTCGAATACTTTAAAAGCTCGCTTGTCTTCGCGATTAATTCCACGAAATACTGCCGCAGAACCACCAGCGGCGAGAAAATTTATCTCCCATTTCACACCGCTTTTTTCAAGATATCGCTCAAGCGTAACCTGTAACTCATCGATTTTTTCTTGTGATAGATCAGGCATACCTAACTCCTTTAGGGACGGTCGCCTGTTGGCGGCTACCGGCAACCTACGTACAGATTGCCACTATTGATGGCAGTCTGCCAAACCTAAGACCTCAGCAAATGATTCTCGGCTGAGACTCGGACGCAGCTATTCCCGAACGGCAGCTTTTGACCGAAAGCAGCCACCTATATCTTGGCTAAATCCTACTTGCAAACCTTCAGTCGCGTTCCATCAGTGCCACTGCCTTCACTGGAGTCAATCTCTCCGTTATGGTCGATATGAATTTCCGTTGTCGGCCATTGGGGCTTAATACTGACGCAACGGTTCAGGCCCTTTGCGTTCCACCAGTCCAGACGCATGAAGAACTCATCGTCAGGAAAGATATGTCCTACATCACCCGTTGTCTTTCCGGGCAGCAGTTCACCGCGAACGATGGTGTGCTGTGTGTTCAGGACGTAATTAATGTTCTTGGTGCCGTCTTTTGAGTAGTAAACGACAACTCGCGGTATAGCTATGTACCAGCACGCCACAGCAGCAATCAGAAATAACCCTATCCACCGGCCAATACGTCGTGGTCGCTTTTCACTTGCAGACATGCTTTTGAACCCCTGTACCCCAGTCAGCAATTGGCACCGCCAACACCTTGTTCATGATGATTTGTGCCGTGAGACCGCCGTTCGGATATTCCTTGTAGAGTTCCATTCCGAGGATGATCGACACCCTATCAGGAGCATCGTCCCATGCTCGCATCCCTTCGACGCCTTCCGTCCTTCGTGGACCATCAAACCTCTTGGGGTCTTGGAGGAAGCGCCAACTGTCTGAGCCTATTTGCTCGACTCCAGCGCCGTCTAACTGCACGCTGTCAGAGAGTCCACCGGCTAAGCCGACGTACCCATAATGGATGTTCGACCAGATGTCGTAGTAGAAGTCATACGGCCCCTGCTTATGCCAAGGCGCACCAAACAATTTGGCCAATTTGGGCTTGTGATCCCAATCCTGACCCTGTCCTACCTTACTCGTCCAGATGGCGAAAGCCTTCGCCTTTTTCCCAAGTGCCATGCTGTAAAACTGAGGGTCCTGCCCCAGGCGCAGGTAGGGCGGAAGCTCCATAAATTTCTTGGTTTCCGCCTCAGGATCGAAGCTGTTTAATTCTTTCATTTCCAAGACTGCTGGGTCATTGATATTGCGGTTCATCTCATCGGCGATGTAACTGGCCAGTTGCTCCATCATGTCAGGGTCTTTGCACGTTGTAGGTGCTTCCGGCTCTGTCTTCGCTTCGGGTTTTTCGGTACTGGCTTGCGGATCTATCAATGCATTCGCCGCCAGAGCTTTCTCTGTCAAATTTGGATCTGCGAGCAAGGTCGCCATCTTTTCATCGTCCACGGTCCCATCTGGGCGGAACGCTCCCAGTGCCATGAAGTTGATGATGGATGCACCGCCAGCATCGCCCATGACAAACCCGCCACCTACATCGCCTGACCCGGTGATGATGGTTCCGCCATGGCTGGTAGGACTACCAAGGTGGGCCATAGGACGGCCATTCACTTGAATCGATGGAAACCCTGTAGTGATTACGGCGCCACACCCACATGTATCACCAACGCGGGCGGAGCCCATAAAGTTGATATTTACGTCGCCACTGGCGGAGGCAATCGGGGTGGTGCCATGGCCGGGCAAAGGGCAGACATGTTTATCACCCAGTCGTGCAGAAGAAATCATGTATCGTCCTTGAATCGTTGCGAGGCGTGCCAGCTTGTGGCTGCGGTAGTCTGACTTTACCGGGAAGCTCAAGCAATGGCTGCAAGACAAATCCTAAAAGTCCTGCTGAAAATCTTCCGTTTTCCGTGTCAGTTTTTTTCTATAAAAGATATCGGGTCGTGGTGAATCGTCCCTGGTTCGTAGTTACATCCGACGGTCTTCTTTTGGCCTACACAAGTATTTGGAAACGATCGAGCGGTTACCCAAAAAGCACTGGTGGGTAATAGGGGCGTCTTGGGGAGGAGCGCGTCGAGATGTATCGCAAAAAATAGAGCGATTCTCGTGGCCGAGATTATCAGTTGCGACTGGCAATCTCGGTCTTTTTTAATCGTCAGTTGGGATAAGCGGACGGATCTATTCAGGGAGGCGTGACGGAATTCGGTCTCGATAAACACCAATGTTTAAAAAGACATCTCCAAACACTCTTCCAGGCTACACATCCTTGCGCCTTTGCCTACAGCTACGCCAGAATCTGCCGGCTTGTGCGCCTTGGGGGCGGGTTCTATTGTGGTTCGGTCGCTGACGAATCAGCGATCGGGTTTGGTAGCCCGGCTAGACTTGGCGCATAGCGTCACCCGATACGGGCCTTTTTGGGGCTGTGTATTTATGGTGGCCATGCGCAGGGCGTCTTCGGGCGCGCCGGTTCTCCAAGTCACCGGTCTACCAACCTTCGTATGGCCACCACCCCTTCGTTTGGTAGCGAAAGATGATGGCTCCTTTTCTATGATTTGGAGATTCACTCATGATCAAACCAACACCCAACCCGCCTGAAACCGCCTCGGTTTCCCCCTATGAATCCATCGATTCCAAAAAACTCCACGAAGCCGCCGACCGCGCGCTCGACCATTACCTCTGTCCACCCGGTTCCACGCCGCCCCCACGTAAAAACCGTGGGATGTACGCCGTGACGGCGGACAACAAAACCGAAGAACTGCTGGTCGATGCCAGTGCAACACTCGCTTCGGCCAAAACCATCGCCCAGAACGTCTCCAGCCTGTTGCCGGCATCGCAGCGCCATGCGCTGGCGGGGATTGCGCAGTTGATCATGCTCGGGGAGTTGGCGGTGAATCGGGCGTTGGATAATTTGCAATTGCCGGAGTGATGCGGGTGCCGGGATCACTTGGTGATTGATTGGGTGTTCATTCTGACGCTTTCGCGAGCAAGCTCGCTCCCACAGGGTTTTATGCTGATTGCAGATGTTGTGTACGACGCTGACACCTGTGGGAGCAGTTGACTATTACCGCGCAGTTTTCGTGTGGTTATTGAGTCGCTTCAGGACATTCGCGGGTCCATCGTGTCACGGTCATGTCATTGAATTGCTCACCGATGGTATCGACGCGTAGGCAAGTTCCTTTCTTCGCGTAGTACAAGATGCAGCGCGAGCTATCAAACGAGCAGGTATCCAGTTCGAAAAAACTGCGTGTAGCCAGCTCCTTCTCCACGCCACTGTATTCATAGCCGTCGCTGGTATGCGTCCGCGTCGGTTTCCAGCCTTGTTTGACTAGCTTGGATCTGGCCGCGGCCAAACGCTCACCGACGACGATGCCTGCTGGCCCGTGCTTTTCGTGTGACGCCTGTGAGCCACCGGCAAACGCTGCTCTGATACCCATGCAATAAACTGCGACAAGTACGAGGGTTGAGGCCTTCATTGGACAGTTCCTCCGCAGATTTGTAGGTCGATAAAAAGTCTGGATACTCGGCGTAAGGTTGCGGAGGATAGTGATTCCTCTTGCCTGGATCTTCGGGAAGCACCGCCCACTTTGTTGTCGATTTCTGGTTTCAATCCTTTTCAGGGCATTTGAAGTTCCAGGAATAAACTTTCATGTCTTTGACTTCTTCGCCGACAGTTCCTACACCTAAACAATCTCCGTTCTTGATGTAGTTGAAGCTGCAGAAACGGACGCCCTCCGTGCAAGACTCGATTTCAATGAAGCCTTTTCTTTGGATGACGTTTTCGACCCCGAGCTCACCTGAGTAGAACGGATTCGGCTTCCAGCCATTTTTAATCAAAGCTTTTCGGGCTTTCGAAAATGGCATTCCCTCTTTGATAGGAACGTCTGCTGCGCTAGAAAATAAACTGACGCAACATAAAAGGCTGATGGCTAACATTTTTAGTTTCATTTAACAGACCGCCAAAAATCTACCGTCCATGTACATTTGCGTCGCACAGAATGCCTGAGTCGCTCGCAATGCCTTTACGCCCCGACTGGGTTTACGTTTAGTGCGCGGGGAAAATTGCCGGTAATGGGGCAGGTTTGTTTAAGTGGGGGAGGTGCCGCATTAGGTCTCGATAAACGCCAACGTTTAAAAAGACATCTGCAGACACTCTCTCAGGCTACATATCCTTGCGCCTTTGCCTACAGCTACGCCAGAATCCGCCGGCTTGTGCGCCTTGGGGGCGGGTTCTATTGTGGTGCGGTCGCTGACGAATCAGTGATCGGATTTGACCGTCCGCCCAATATCAAGGCGCGCCAGCGTTCTGCACGTGTTCAGGCATTGTCTGAAATCATGTCGCGGTGGCTGTGCGTGGGACACCTTCGGGTGTGCCGGATTCCTTGATGTCCGGTCGGTCAACCCGCGTACAGCTGCCACCCTGTTTGTTTGACCGCGAACGGTGGCGGCTCCAGTCATCAAGGAGCGTTACCATGATCAAACCAACACCCAACCCGCCTGAATCCAACTGCACGTCTCCCTACGAATCCATCGATTCCAAAAAACTCCACGAAGCCGCCGACCGCGCGCTCGACCATTACCTCTGTCCACCCGGTTCCACGCGGCCCCCACGTAAAAACCGTGGGATGTACGCCGTGACGGCGGACAACAAAACCGAAGAACTGCTGGTCGATGCCAGTGCAACACTCGCTTCGGCCAAAACCATCGCCCAGAACGTCTCCAGCCTGTTGCCGGCATCGCAGCGCCATGCGCTGGCGGGGATTGCGCAGTTGATCATGCTCGGGGAGCTGGCGGTGAATCGGGCGCTGGATAATTTGCAATTGCCGGAGTGATGCGGGTGTCGGGGCACTTGGTGATTGATCAGGTGTGAACTCTGGCTCTTTCGCGAGCAGGCTCGCTCCCACCTTTGAGCGTGTTCCAAGGTGGGAGCGGGCTTGCTCTTCAGCCGCGATAAATGTTGAGACGATGTACGCGTATCTGTACCTGCGAGTGGGTTGCTTTCTTTGCGTCAATCGACTGCCAGGTTATCCCGAGCCCACTGTTCAGCCGTAGTCACCTGAATCGACTGCTGTTCGTTGAACGTCCCCGCTTTTGGCCACGACACGCCTCTGCCTTGAGCAAATACGGCACGGTATTTTTTGATATGGTGAGTGGGGTCTTTTTCCAGTTCCTGCATCAGGTACGGAACCGTCCAGACGTTACGCTTGAACGGCCGCCCCAGCACACGCTCAAGGATGCTCGCCACCTGCCCATAAGTCACCGTGTCGCCAGACAGGTAGACGATCTCATTGCGAAAGCGCGGTTCGAAGAAAACGATGTCCGCTGTCAGCTTGCCGATGTCCTCCGGTGTCGTGAGCGTCACGCTGGTTTCCAGGCTGCCCAAGGCGTTGACGGTGTCGCTCTCAAAATCGACGACTTCAAAGACCGGCTCAAACAAAAAACTGGTGAACATGCCGGTCGAGATGATCACCCATTCGGTTTTATCCTGGGCGCGGAGCAACTCGCGTACGTCGAGTTGCGCATCGAACAAATCCTGCGGGCTGCCCCGGCCAATCACTTCGAAATCGACGCCGAACTGCCAGGGGAAGTAGCGCTTCACGCCGGACCTGAGCGCGGCTGTCGCCAGTTTCATCGGTGTTTCACGGCCCGCGACCATGCCTGCGCAGCCTATGACGGTGTCGAATGTTGCGAACACTTCGGCCAGTTGATCGATGGAATCGTTAACCAAGTCTGCAGCGACTAGCTGGATGCCCAGACTGTGCAGTTCATCGATTTCTCGCTTTTTCTCGGGGATTTGCGTGTTGATTGTTGAATCCCTCAGCAGGACGCTGAGGGTGCTGCCGGGTGAGCGCTGGGCTACCCGCGCAAGATTGCGCAGCACCGGCAGGCCGAGTTCGCCGGCGCCGAGTACGAGAATGGATTGTGGGGAAGGGTGGGTCGCTGCGGTCATGATGTCTCCTGAGATTCGTCGTCTGTATGATTTGTCGATGCTGGCACGATTGCGCAGCGCTCAGAAGAAGGCACACGCGTGATACCAGGAGGACACATGACCGATGAGGAAATTCTTAGCCAGGCAGAAGCGATCTGCCAGACGCTGAGACGAGACGAGGATGGCGTGCGGCGCGAAGTCCTGGCGCACGCCGGTAGTCGCTGGTCACTGGGTATCCTGCATGCTCTGGGTGTGTACGGCACGATGCGTCATGCCGAGATCAAACGGCAAATGACGGGCGTGACTCAGCGCATGTTGACCAAAACGCTGCGCGCGCTGGAACGCGATGGTCTGCTGATACGGCGGGAGTTGGATCAAGTGCCGCCCCATGTCGAGTATGAGCTGACGGCGTTGGGTATGGAGTTGTTGGTTCGTATGTCGCCGATTTGGACTTGGGTTGTGGAGCACGTGGATGATTTTCGCGAGGCGCGTCGGGTGTTTGATAGCCAGAGTGGGAAAAAGCCTGCTTGGCAGGTTCCGGCGGTGGGGCTGGTTGATTCAGAAGGGGCCGATTGAACGCTCGTGTCATTGAATGGTTCGCGCCCGAGAAATCAGCGGCGAATCTACTCAAGAAGGCAGGTGATCGAACCACCGCCCTCACGGGCGATGGTTCGATACTTAACGCAGGTTAGATATTCGGGGTGTAAGAGAAACTCTGCGAAGCTTCGGTATCGGTGAATGGCGTGACGCGAGTTTTCTTGTTGAACAGGCCATTGACGACCGAGCCGGGGAACATCTCGATGGCGTTGTTGAACAGTTCGACGTTGCGGTTGTAGATGGTGATGGCTGCGCCGACGTTCTCTTGCTGTTCGGCAATTTCACGCATCATGTTGTTTGCCGCTTCTGATGCTTTTAAATCAGGGTAGGCCTCGAAAGCGATGCGTAGGCCACCTATCAGCTCCCGGGTGGCGGTTTCAACGGTCGTGAGGGCATTGCCATTGGCGCCCGCAGGCAGGGCGTTGACCGCGCTGCGAAGGCCGGTGATCTTTTCCAGGAGGCTGGCCTCATAGACCATGAAATCTGCGAGCACTTTTTGAAGCTGGTCGAGAACTTTGGTCTTCTGGCGTTCGTAAACGAGGACGTCTGACCATGCACGTTGTACTCGGTTGTGTCCCCCGATGATGCCGTTGTAGATGCTGAATCCCCCGATGATCATGACGACAGCGATAACAGCGGCGAGGATGAGTGCAATGTCCATGGCTTACTTCTCTTTGCGGTTTGTAGGGGTAAGGGAGCTGAAGTTGTCATCGTGCAGCTCACTGAGTGCATGGCTCCATTGGAGCGCAGACATCAGGCGCGGCAGTTCGATACCGGCAGAAATTTCTGCGTAAAAATATTTGGGCGAAGCCAGCGAATACTGAGCACCGTACGCGAACAGGTCGCTGCTCTCAAAACTGAGGCAGAGCTCTCCACTGTCGGAGAACTCCAGGTTCGGACGATGGAGGATGTCGAACAGCTTCAGCAAGTGGAGCACCGTCGAAGGCTTGATGAATTTCGCACAGAGCATCTCGCTGCGACCGGTCAAACGGAATGCTTTATTGAAATCCGGAGAGGTCGTGTCCATGGGGTGCGAATAGTCGTTCTTTGACTGGTGATCAGATCTGACCGATATTCCGGTGACCCATGGAAAGTCGATGACCAAACTGTAGCGATCGTAGTGGTCATAAACCACCCGAGTCTCCGTTTTGGTATTGCCCTTTTCGTCGGTAACCGTGGTATGCACCTCTCGTTGGTTGACATAGTGCAGCTGGCGGTACGTGTAAGGGAGGTCGCGCAACGTGCCGGTGAATACGCCCTGTATCGACTCGACCAACTTGCGGCTGTAGTCGCCCCGGCGGTAATCACCAAATTCCGTGTCCAGCTCCTTGAGGGTCGCGGCCGAGTCTTCTCTCAGGAAAGTCAGTCCGTTGTGGAAGTAGGATGACAGTCGAGCAATTCTTTTACTGAGCGACGGCAACCGATCAGATTTGGATTTCATCCATGTCAGACTCCAAACGGCAATCACGATGCCAAGAAAACCAGTACCGATGCCGAACGAGTCGGGATCAATTTCCAACCGGTAAAAGAACAGAGCGACGCTAGAGATATTCCCAATCCAATAAAGGACCACAGCACTCGCAAGCAATAACAGGCCAGTGCCGAAAAACCACCATGCGCGTGTGTGATCAAATTCGAGCGGGCCACGGTACGAGGCGAACTCATGGATCACCTTCAATAAGTCGGTGTTGGACTTAGCCCTGTCAACACTGGCTTCGCTCACGGCCAGCAACTTATTTAACCTCGTGTTCTGCGATGGGTTGGCCATGTCAGGTATCCATTGATTCAGGGATGCCTGAAGCGGGAGCATCTGCCCGGATTGAGGATTTGGTGCTATTCATAATCTGTCAGAAATTTGAAAAAGGAGGGGACGATACCATTGTCATGACAATGATGGCTTCTCGCCTGTTTCAGTCTGGAGGGCAAAAGCTACCCTCACCCCAGCCCTCTCCCGGAGGGAGAAGGGGCCGACCGAGTTGTCTTGTGGGGTACGTCGACCTGGAAGATTTTGGCGATTATGGCTTTGGTGATTCTGGGGGCTTTGTGAGTAGAAGCGGCCCTCACCCCAGCCCTCTCCCGGAGGGAGAGGGGGCCGACCTAGGTGTCTTGCGGGGTACGTCGACCTGAAGGATTTTGGCGATTATGGCTTTGGTGAAGGGCCTTCGATTTGGCTTTGAGAGTTTTGGCGAATTTGGATTCAATGAAATACGTTCAAGTCGGTGTAGCTCGCGAATATCCCCGAATCGGTCCCCTCTACCTCCGGGAGAGGGCTAGGGTGAGGGGCTTTCGGTTCGGGACATTAAAGTCTCAAGTCTGGCCAACGGCGGCGCATCCTGATTACGGTCGAATACCTGGATGCCAATCTTGAGTAAGCGTCCATTTTCGGCTGCGCTGATAAGCTGTTCACAACGCAGCAATAGCCGCCCCTGATCACATTCCTGCGCTTTCATGCCCAGCGGCAACCGACCCTCAAGCCGCAACTCCGCCATCCGACTCTGCGCCGCAATCATCGCAACCGACCGATCCCTCAAAACCCCACTACTCTGCGTCATCAACCCCGCCACGCGCACAGCCGCCGACATCGCCACGGCAATAATCGCCAGCGCCACCAGCACCTCAATCAACGTGAAACCGTCTTCCCGCGAACGCGCACGCATAAACCGCCCAAAAACAAAACCCAGCCCTCGACGCTAACCCGCGTCCTTGACGGCTTGACGACGAAAACACCCGAGGATTTTCAACATCACTGACATATCTTCTTGCAACACTGCGCGTCGAATCGAATCAAGCCAGGGAATGTCGAGATGGATATCGCACCTTTCAAATCGCTTCAGCAACCGATGCGCACGCCGCGTGGGCAGCAGGGTTTTACCCTGATTGAGATCATGGTGGTGGTGGTGATTCTGGGGATTTTGGCGGCGATGGTGGTGCCGAAGGTGCTCGACCGGCCGGATCAGGCGCGGGCGACGGCGGCGAAGCAGGATATTGGTGGGTTGATGCAGGCGTTGAAGTTGTATCGCCTCGATCACGGCACTTACCCGAGCATGAACCAGGGCCTGAAGGTGTTGGTGGAGCGGCCGGCGGATGCGAAGAACAGCAATTGGCGCTCGTACCTGGAGCGTTTGCCGAACGATCCGTGGGGGCGTCCTTATCAGTACCTCAACCCGGGCGCCAATGGCGAGATCGACATCTTTTCCCTCGGTGCCGACGGTCAGCCGGACGGCGACGGTGTGAATGCCGATATCGGTTCCTGGCAGTTGTAAGGCCGGCCATGAACAGCCGCTCGCCTGAGGGGGCGAAGCAACAGGGCATGGCGATTATCAGCGCGTTGTTGATTGCCGCCGTGGTGGCGGTGATTGCGGCGGGCATGTTGACGCGCCAGAGCGTGTCGACCCGTGCGCTGGAGGCGGATCAGCAGCGTGTGCAGGGGCGTTGGCTGGTGCAGGGCGGGTTGGAGATCAGCCGTCAATTGTTGTGGGATGCGCGTCAGCGCGACCCGCTGACCCGGCTCGATCAGCCGTGGGCGCAGCGTCTCTCCGCGCAAGGTTTTGAAGGGCGGCTGGAGGATGAGCAGGGCAAGTTCAACCTGCGCAATCTGGTGGCCAACGAGCGGGTGGATGAGGCGCAGGTCGCGGCGTTTCAGCGTTTGTGCGAGTTGATCGGGGTCAGTGCCGGGTTGAGTCAGCGCATCAGTCAGCGGGTGATTGCGTCCTACCCGCGACTGCTGAATGCGCAGATTGCCGAGGCGCCGAAAAATGGTTTTGACAGTGGTCGCGCGACGTCGCCAAACGCCTCACGCAAACCGCAGAACCCGACGCTGCCGATGCTGCGCAGCATCGATGATTTGCGCAGTGTCGACGGCGTGAATGAGGCGCTGATCGGCAAACTGGCGCCGTACCTGACGGTGATTCCCGCGACGACTTGGCTCAATGGCAACACCGCCACCGCACCGGTGTTGGCCGCGTATGTGCCGGGGCTGTCGCTGGAGCGGGCCAATGCGCTGATTGCCGAGCGTGATGCCGGGCGCTGGTTTATCAACCGTGGCGATTTCGTTAACCGTTTGCGCATGCCGCAATTGGAGCTGACCAGCGTCAAGGTCGGCATCACCAGTGACTGGTTTCGCCTGCGCGGTGAGGCGCGGCGTGATCAGCGGCGGGTCAGTCTTGAGGCGTTGCTGCATCGCAGCGAGGACCGCTTGCCGCAAGTGATCTGGTCGCGGGTGGGCGTATGAGCCAGTTGAAAGTGGCGTTGCCGCCCTTGGCGGAGCTGGATCTGCACAGCGAATTACACTGCGCCTGGCTGGATCGGCAGGGCCTGGTCACGCGGGAAGAGCGCCACAGTCTGAGCCAGTTGAGTCAGCAGTCGAAACTGCCGCCGCTGGTGTGTTTTCTGCACCCGGCCGACAGCCTGTTGGCGAGTCTCGATTTACCGCCGTTGCCGGCCAACAAGATCGTCGCGGCGGTGCAATGTGCGGCGCAGGCCTTGATGCTGGGCGACAGCAGCGAGATGCACATCGCGCACAGCTCGCGAGACGAGGCCGGGCAGGTGCAGATCGCTTGGGCGCCTCGACAACAGTTGTTAGGTTTTGGCCAGTTGCTGAAAAGCGCTGGGTTGAACCTGCGCGGTCTCTACCCGGCGCCGTACTGTTTGCCGGTGTTGCCCGGCACCGTCGGGTGCGTGCAGGACGGGCATTTGTTGTTGCGCGATAGCGTGCAAGCGGCGCGGGTGCAGCCGTTGTTTGATGACGGACTCGACGGTGTTGTGTGGGAACCGGGCATCACTTTGCATTGGATCGGTGAGCAACCGCCGCCGGGTGCCGAATTGCCGATGACCGATGCGCAGCGCTGGACCGGGCCGCTTCCGGGTTGGGGGCTGCATGGCGCGGTCCAGCAGCAAAAAACCGAGCATCGCGGCTGGGGCAGGGCGATTGCCCTGTCAGCGTTGGCCGTGGCGGTATGGGTGATCGGTTTGAACCTGTATGCCGCCCGCGAGGCCGGGCAGGGTCAGCAGTTGAAAACCCAGATGAACCTGCGGGTAAAGCAGGCCTTCCCCGAGTTGCCGGTGATCCTCAACCCGTTGCAACAGGCCCGTCAGCAACTGGCGGCGCGGCAGAAGGGCGCGGCGGATGATCCGGCGCAGACCTTCAATCGTCTGGTGTTGCAGGCCGGCAGCGGCATGCCCTCGATGGCCGGCAGTGTCGAGCGGCTGGCGTTTGTCGACGGCACCTTGCAACTGAGTCTGCTGAGTGAAGCCCGTCGCGGCGGCAATGATCAGGAGTGGCAAAGCACCTTGGCGCAGGCCGGTATCAGCGTGACGGCAGATGACGAGGGCTGGACCTTGCGTCCGTCCACTGAGGTCACCCCAAGCGACAGCGATGACAGCGGCGGGGCAGAAGAAGATGAATAAGGCCTCGCTCGCGCTGTACCGCGCCCAGTGGCAACGCTTCAACGCTCAGTTGCAGGCGCGTTGGCAGCCGTTGGCCCTGCGTGAAAAACGCATGGTCGGCGGCATGGCCATCGCGCTGGTCGGCCTGCTGCTGTGGGTCGCGCTGATCCAGCCACCGCTGAAGAAAATCACCTATTGGCAAACCGAAACGCCAAAGCTGCGCGCGCAGACCGAGGCGCTGGAAGTGCTGTTGCGTGAAGTCAGCGTGCGCCCGGACGGGCAAAGCGTGGCGCAGTCGCTGGAGCAGACCCTGCAGGCCAGCGGCCTGGCGGGGCATTACCAATTACAGGAGGCGCAGGGCGCCTGGCAGTTGACCTTCGACGTGGCCCCCGCCGACGCCGTGCTCGACTGGCTGTTGAGCAACCCGGCACAACTTTCTCTGCAAGTGGTCGAGGCCCGTTTGCAACGCGCCGACAACACCTCGACCGAAGTCACTGCCGGCACTTTGTCAGGCACCGTTCGCATGGATCAGGCGCTGGGCGCTAAGGAAGCTTCATGAAGGGGTCAGGATCCAAACCGGCACGTCTGGCGTTGCCGATGTTGCTGATGGCGTTGAGCGCGTGCAGCAACACCACCACACCTCAGAATCAACCGCCGCTGCTGGTCGACAGTGAACTGGGCCGGCCGCTGGCCAATACCCAGCGCAGCGGCGACGCGGTGCTCGACCGCGAACGCGCACAGGCGCAGGCGCGACCTGTGCCGAAGCAATTGCACAACATCAGCAAGACAGCACGCAGTGGGGCGGCGTCATCGGGTATCGCGTTGCCGAGCAATCCTTTGGGCGATCAACCGGTGACGCTGAATTTTGTCGATGCTGATATTCAAGCAGTGGTGCGGGCGTTGTCGCGGTCGACCGGGCAGCAGTTTCTGGTCGACCCTCGGGTCAAGGGCACGTTGACGCTGGTGTCGGAAGGTCAGGTGCCGGCGCGGCAGGCTTACGACATGCTGTTGGCGGCGTTGCGCATGCAGGGTTTCAGTGTGGTTGATGTTGGCGGTGTGGCGCAGGTGGTGCCGGAGGCGGATGCGAAGTTGCTCGGCGGGCCGATTTACAGCGCTGACAAACCGGCGGGCAATGGCATGCTCACGCGCACGTTTCGTCTGCAATACGAGAACGCGGTGAACCTGATTCCGGTGCTGCGGCCGATCGTTTCGCCGAACAATCCGATCAACGCTTACCCCGGCAATAACACCATCGTCATCACCGATTACGCCGAGAACCTGACCCGCGTTGCACAGTTGATTGCGAGCATTGATTCGCCGAGTGCGATCGACACCGATGTGGTGCAGATTCAGAACGGCATCGCCGCTGACATCGCGCCGATGGTCGCGGATTTACTGGATGCGCCGGGCAATGATCCGACGCAGAAAATCGCCGTGATCGGTGATCCGCGCTCCAACACCATCATCATTCGCGCTGGCAGCCCGGAGCGCACGGAGCTGGCGCGTAACCTGATCTACAAACTGGATAACGCGCAGAGCAATCCGAGCAATCTGCACGTGGTTTATCTGCGTAACGCGCAAGCGGCGAAACTGGCGCAGGCCTTGCGCGGTTTGCTCACCGGCGAAAGCGACAGCGGCACCAGTGACAGTGCGCGTTCGGTGCTTAGCGCCATGGGTGGTAGTACCGGCGGCAGCAATGGGCAGAACGGCCAGAGCGGCACGCAAACCAGCGGCACTACATCGACTAACAGCAGCGGCAGCACGGGCGGCAGTTACGCCCAGGGCAGCAGTGGCAGCACAACCGGCAGCGGCGGCACGCAAAACAGCGAACAGAACGTCGCCTTCAGCGCCGGTGGTGTGACCATTCAGGCTGACGCCACCACCAACACCTTGCTGATTTCTGCGCCGGAGCCGCTGTATCGCAACTTGCGTGAGGTGATCGATCTGCTCGACCAGCGCCGCGCGCAAGTGGTGATCGAAAGCCTGATCGTTGAAGTCGGCGAGGACGATGCCAGTGAGTTCGGCGTGCAATGGCAGACTGGCAACCTCGGCGGTAAAGGCGTGATCGGCGGCGCGAATCTCGGTGGTTCGGGGCTCAACACCAACGGCAAGACCAGCATCGACGTACTGCCGCAAGGTTTGAACCTGGGCTACGTCAACGGCACCGTCGATATCCCCGGCATCGGCAAGATTCTCGACCTGAAGGTGCTGGCCCGGGCGTTGAAGAGCAAGGGCGGCACCAACGTGCTGTCGACGCCGAACCTGCTGACCCTCGACAACGAAGCGGCGAGTATTTTTGTTGGCCAGACCATCCCGTTTGTCAGCGGCAGTTACGTCACCGGTGGCGGCGGTACCAGCAACAACCCGTTCCAGACCGTGACCCGTGAAGAGGTTGGCTTGAAGCTCAATGTGCGCCCGCAGATTTCCGAGGGCGGTACGGTGAAGCTCGATATCTATCAGGAAGTCAGCAGCATCGATGAGCGGGCCTCGAACAGTGCGGCGTCGGCGGGGATCGTCACCAATAAACGTGCGATCGACACCAGCATCCTCCTGGATGACGGGCAGATCATGGTCCTCGGTGGATTGCTGCAGGACGGTTACAGCCAGAGCAATGATGCGGTGCCGTGGCTGTCGACCATCCCCGGTCTCGGCGCGCTGTTTCGCAACGAGCGCCGGGCGATTACCAAGACCAACCTGATGGTGTTCCTGCGTCCGTACATCATTCGCGACAGCGAAGCGGGGCGCAGCATCACTCTGAATCGCTATGACTTCATGCGCCGTGCGCAGGGCGGTTTGCAGCCTGAACGAAGCTGGGCGATGCCGGACATGCAGGCGCCGCAGTTGCCGACAGCGGCGCAAGGTGTGCCTGCGGTGTTACCGGCATCGGGTCCGCGTGCGACGATCAAAGCGGTGCCCATCCAATGAGTTCGCTGCCCTACGCCTGGGCCAAGGCGCAGCGAATTCTGTTGAGTGATGGCGTGCTGACGGTGTGCCCGTCGACGCCGGGCTGGTCGATCAGCGAGGCGCGGCGGCAGTTTGGCGCAACCACAATACAGCGCGTGCGCGATGACGAACTCGACGGTTTGCTCGCCAGCGCTTATGCCGACACCGGCAGCGCGGCGGCGGTGGTTGGCGCGGCGGAAAACGAAGTCGACCTCGACCGGCTGATGCAGGACATGCCGGAAATCACCGACCTGCTCGACACCCAGGACGGCGCGCCGGTAATCCGCATGATCAACGCCTTGCTCACCCAGGCCGCGCGCGATGAAGCCAGCGACATCCATATCGAACCGTTCGAAACCCATTCGGTGGTGCGCTATCGCGTCGACGGCACGCTGCGCGACGTGGTCTCGCCGCGCAAGGCCTTGCACGGTGCGCTGGTGTCGCGGATCAAGATCATGGCCCAGCTCGACATCGCCGAAAAACGCCTGCCACAGGACGGTCGCATCGCCTTGCGCGTGGCCGGGCGGCCGATCGATATTCGTGTTTCAACGGTGCCGACCGGGCATGGCGAGCGAGTGGTGATGCGCTTGCTCGACAAGCAGGCCGGGCGTCTGCATCTGGAAACCTTGGGCATGGACGCACAGGTATTGGCCAAACTCGATCACCTGATCCGCCAGCCGCACGGCATCGTTCTGGTCACCGGGCCAACCGGCAGCGGCAAGACCACCAGCCTCTACGCCGCACTGGCGCGGCTCGATGCCAGCACCAGCAACATCCTCACCGTGGAGGACCCGGTGGAATACGACCTGCCGGGCATCAGCCAGATTCAGGTCAATGCCAAGATCGACATGACCTTCGCCCTGGCGCTCCGAGCAATTCTGCGTCAGGACCCGGACATCATCATGATCGGCGAGATCCGAGATCTGGAGACCGCACAAATCGCCGTGCAGGCTTCGTTGACCGGGCATTTGGTGTTGGCAACCTTGCACACCAACGACGCGGTGTCGGCGGTCAACCGCTTGATCGACATGGGCGTCGAGCCGTTTCTGCTGGCCTCGTCGATGCTCGGCGTGCTCGCGCAACGTTTGGTGCGGCGCCTGTGCAATCAGTGCAAACAGGAAGACCCTGCGGCACCGGGGACATGGCGCCCGGTCGGTTGCCCGGCGTGCAATCACACTGGCTACAGCGGCCGCACCGGCATCCATGAATTGTTCTGCATCGACGACGACATCCGCACCCTGATTCACCAAGGGGCAGGGGAGCAGGCCTTGCGCGCATCCGCCGCCAGGGCCGGGATGTTCAGCCTGCGCGAGGACGGTGAGCGCTGGATCCGCAGCGGCACCACCGCGCCGGAAGAAATCCTCCGTGTGACACGGGACGCCTGATGAATCGCTATCGTTTTGAAGCCGCCGACGCCAGCGGCAAGATCGAAACCGGGCACCTTGAGGCCGACAGCCAGGGCGCGGCGTTCAGTGTCTTGCGCGGGCGCGGGTTGACCGCGTTATCGGTGCACAAGGAAAGCAACGTCGCCCAGCACGGCGGCGGTGGATTGTTCAGCACCAGGCTCTCGGACAACGACCTTGCGTGGGCCACGCGGCAATTGGCGAGTTTGCTCGGTGCCAGCCTGCCGCTGGAAGCGGCGTTGAGTGCCACGGTCGAGCAGGCCGAGAAAAAGCACATCGCCCACACTCTCAGCGCCGTGCGCGCCGATGTGCGCAGCGGCATGCGTCTGGCCGAATCTCTGGCCGCACGACCACGAGACTTTCCCGAGATCTACCGTGCGCTGATTGCGGCCGGGGAGGAGTCCGGTGATCTGGCGCAGGTCATGGAGCGGCTGGCGGATTACATCGAGGAACGCAACAACCTGCGTGGCAAGATTCTCACCGCGTTTATCTATCCGGGTGTGGTCGGGCTGGTGTCGATCGGCATTGTGATTTTCCTGCTCAGTTACGTGGTGCCGCAGGTGGTCAGCGCGTTTTCCCAGGCGCGGCAGGATTTGCCGGGGCTGACCTTGGCGATGCTAAACGCCAGTGATTTCATCCGCAGTTGGGGTTGGCTATGTGCAGGGATCATGGCCGCAAGCTTCTGGAGCTGGCGCCTGTATCTGCGCAATCCGGCGGCGCGCCTGAGTTGGCATCACCGGGTGCTGAAGTTGCCGTTGTTCGGACGTTTTATTCTCGGCCTGAACACCGCGCGGTTCGCCTCGACGCTGGCGATTCTCGGCGGCGCCGGGGTGCCGCTGTTGCGCGCACTGGAGGCGGCGCGGCAGACCTTGTCCAACGATCGCTTGAGTCTGAGTGTCACTGAGGCCACGGCCAAGGTGCGTGAGGGCGTGAACCTGGCGGCAGCGTTGCGCGTGGAGAATGTATTTCCGCCGGTGCTGATACACCTGATTGCCAGCGGTGAGAAAACCGGGTCGTTGCCGCCGATGCTTGAGCGGGCGGCGCAGACGTTGTCGCGGGATATCGAACGGCGGGCGATGGGCATGACCGCGTTGCTGGAGCCGCTGATGATTGTGGTGATGGGCGGGGTGGTGCTGGTGATTGTCATGGCGGTGTTGTTGCCGATCATTGAGATCAATCAGCTGGTCCAGTAGTGGTGTGTCTGATGTTTTGATGCTGTCTGGGCCGGCCCCTTCGCGAGCAAGCCCGCTCCCACAATTGAAATGCGTTCCCCCTGTGGGAGCGAGCTTGCTCGCGAAGGGGCCAGTCAGGGCAATAAATAATCCAGATTTTTCTCCAAACCATTGGCATCACCCGACCCTCGATTCCGCCATCCTCGGGTTCTCCTTTCTGTCATCTGCAACCACCCGCCAACGCCTCCAGCCCGATTCCGCCAAACCCCTGATCCAGACCCTTCGCCAGACCCCGCAAACACCCGAGAAAATCCCTTCGGAAACGCCTCACAGCTCCCGAGGTTTTTTCCTTTATCTGTCACCGGAAGCTGCGAATTTCTCAGTGCGACTTAACCAAGGCCAGCGCTAGCGAGGGCCCCGGTGAGTCCTCCCAGTGTCATGCAAGTTCCCTGAAAACCTGTGTTCAAAACCAACGTTGAAAAGGAGATTCTTCATGTTCAAGCGCACTCTGATCGCCGCTTCCCTGACCGTCGCTGCTCTGGCTTCCGCTCAAGCCATGGCCGTTACCGGTGGTGGTGCAACTCTGCCAGCCGCTCTGTACAAAGGTTCTGCCGACAGCATCCTGCCAGCCAACTTCAGCTACGCGGCCATCGGTAGCGGCGGTGGCAAGACGGCTTTCCTGACCAACAATCCAGCCGGCTTCGGCGCCACCGGTACCGTGCACTTCGCCGGTAGCGATTCGGTGCTCAGCGCTTCGGAAATCAGCACCTACAACAGCGCGTTCGGTGCATCGTACGGTCCGCTGATCCAGTTGCCTTCGGTTGCAACTTCGGTTGCCATCCCGTACAAAAAATCCGGCCAGACCGCGCTGAACCTGACCAGCGCTCAACTGTGCGACGCCTTCTCGGGTACCGTGACCACTTGGGGCGGCCTGCTGGGCACGGCTGACACCACGCCGATCCGCATCGTTTACCGCAACACCTCCAGCGGTACTTCGGAAATCCTCACCCGCCACCTGAACGCCATCTGCCCAACCAAGTTCACCACCAACTCGACGTTCGTCAACGCGCGTCCAGCCGGTTCGACCCTGCCTTCGAACTGGGTCGGTGTTGCCAGCACCGCTAACGTTGCACCGACCGTCGCCGCTGTTGACGGTTCGCTCGGTTATGTCGGTCCGGACGGCGTAGACGCTACCAGCAACGCAGTGGTTGCCCGCGTCAACAACGTACAGCCAACCTCCGCCAACGTTGCACTGGCCCTGGCTTCGGTGACGCCACCGTCGACCGCCGCGCTGGCCGCTGACCCAACCCGCTGGTCGCCAGTGGTGGCTAACCCGGCCATCGGTTACAAACTGGCGGCCTACACCAACCTCATCGTCGGTCAGTGCTACAAGGACGCCGCCGTGGCCAACGACGTCAAGGCGTTCCTGACCACGCACTACAACACCACCACCAACGACCTGGCGATCAAAAACCACGGTTTCGTCACCGTGCCATCGGCCTGGAAAACCAAGGTGTATGAAACCTTCGTGTCCAACGCCACCGGTTACAACCTGAACATCAACAACACCAGCGTCTGCAACACCATCGGTCGCCCTCAGTAAGGCCTTCGTTTACCCGCAACACGATGGCAGCCCTGCAAGGGGCTGCCATTTTTTTTGCAGGCGCAGAACGCCTCGCGCCGCGAATACTCCCCCAACATGAAGTTTGTGTGACATCCGTTCGGTCGCGGCCGCCGCCAACTGCCTATGACGTAACAGCAGGTTTTGTACGCCTGCGGCCATCGGTGGCAATCAAAAAGGATCTCGTAGTGATGCTCGCTCGCCCGTCCCGTCGTCGTACCAACGTCCAGTCGTTCAAACGTGAAGCCGTGGAGCCGGCGCTGTGGCTGCTCAAACCGCTGGCGCAAGCGGTGGCGTTGTGTCTGGTGGCGGGCAATGCGCACGCGGCAACGGCGTTCAGCTCCACCTGGTTCGCCGCCAAAGGTGCGGCGCAGCAAGCGGCGGCTGCACGGCCGAGCATGGGCGGTCTGCCAGGGATGACGCCGCCCCTGGCGCAGCAGCAAAAAGCCAATCAGCAATTGCAGCGCTCGATTCAGACGCTGAACAACACCGTCGCCGCGATTGCCGCGCAGCAGGCGGCTCAGGCTGCCGGGCGTGCCGCCGCATTGGGCTCGGTGCAGTTTGTGCCGGACGGCCTGGGCGAGGGCGGCCTGAAAGTCGATAACAGCCTCACGCAAGGTTGGCAGAACGCCAAGGGTCCGCAGCAAACCCAGGCCGACGGCAGAACCACGGTGAAGATCGAGCAGACCGCCGACAAGGCGATCCTCAATTGGGAAACTTTCAACGTCGGGCGCAACACCACCGTTGAATTTGCCCAGCAAGCGAACTGGGCGGTGCTCAACCGCGTCAACGATCCGAATGCACGGGCCAGCCAGATTCAGGGCCAGATCAAGGGCGACGGCACGGTGATGCTGATCAACCGCAACGGCATCGTGTTCAGCGGCAGCAGTCAGGTCAACGTGCGCAACCTGGTGGCGGCGGCGGCGAATATCACCGATATCCAGTTTCGCGACCGGGGTCTGTACTTCGACAGCACCGGCACCCAGCCGACCTTCACCGATGCCGCCGGCAAGGTGTTGGTGGAGCGCGGTGCGAGCATTGCAACCCATAAACCGGCGTCGTCTACCGCTGCCGGAGGTTATGCGTTGTTGCTCGGCAGTGAAGTGCAGAACGACGGCAGCATCAGCACCGCCAAGGGCCAGACCGTGCTGGGTGCCGGTGACCGCTTTTACATCCGCAAAGGCGCGGGCACCGAGGGCAATGCGCTGTCGACCACGTTCGGCAACGAAGTCACGCCGGGTTTCAAGGCGGGCGATGTCAGCGGCAAGGTCAGCAACAACGGTTTGATTCAGTCGGCTACCGGCGACATCACGCTGACCGGCCACGAAGTCGTACAGAACGGCGTATTGCTCGCCAGCACCTCAGTGGCGGCACGCGGCACGATTCATCTGTCCAATCCCGCCAGCGACAGCGGCGGCAGCGTCACTCTGGCGCAAGGCAGTGCCACGGCGATCATGCTCGACAGCAGCGACTTGACCGCGCTGGACAGCCAGCATCAGGCCACCCTGAGTGCGGTCAACGCGAACAACCGGATCCGTGGCGATCAGTCGCGCATCGAGATCCAGAGCGGCGGCAGTGTCGAGTTTCAGAACGGCTCCATCACCCTCGCCACCGGTGGGCAGGTCGCGGTGAGCGCGCAGCGTCGCAGTCTGGTGCGCGACGGCGCGATGATCGATGTGTCGGGTGCCCTCGGCGTCAAAGTGGCGATGGAAAACAACAACATCAAGATCAACGTGCAAGGCAACGAGCAGCGCGACGCCTCGGTCAATCGCGAGAAAGGCGCGCTCAACAGCAATGACATCTGGATCGATGTGCGCGAACTGGTCCATGTGCCGGCGGGCACCAACGGCTACGCCACGGATCGCTGGTACACCGCCGGTGGTCTGCTCGAAGTCGGTGGCTATCTCGGCACGCAGGCGCACAGTGTGGGCGAGTGGATGGCGCAGGGCGGCACGGTGAGTTTTGCCGGCAACGATGTGGTCAGCGAAAAGGGTTCGCTGATCAACCTGTCCGGCGGCACCCTCGATGTGCAGAGCGGTGAAATCCGCCAGAGCTGGCTGCGCGGTGCGGACGGCAAGTTGTATGAAGTCTCCCGTGCACCGGGGGACCTGCTCTACACCGGGCTGTACAAAGGTTACGAGGACAACAGCGAGCGTTGGGGTCAGACCCGCGCCTTCTACAACCCGTTGATTGCGCCGCGCTCACGTTTCGAGTCGGGATACACCGTGGGCCGCGACGCCGGGCAACTGGTGATTGCCACGGCCAATGCGGTACTCGACGGGCAGATGCTCGGCGAGGTGTATCAGGGCGAGCGGCAGAACCAGGCGCCGACACCGGTGCTCGATGGTTACGAGCAGAGTCAGACCGCGCTGGCCCGTCGCGCGCAGTTGATCGTTGGCAGTTATGACCCGGCTTACGTGGCGGCAGCCGGCGGCGTGTTGTATGCGCTCAACCCGGTGCTGGATCAGGTGCAGATCGGCGGCGAGCGTCCGCTTGCCGGCAATGATCAGGATCTGGCGGGTGCTGTGTCGGCATCGCGCAAGGGCCGGTTGTTTCTCGATAACGAGCAGCTCAACGGTTTCCGTCTCGGCGCGCTCAAGGTGGCGGCGAAGGATCAGGTGGCCGTTGACGGTGCCCTCAGCGTCGATGCCGGTGGCGACATCATCCTGTATGCGCCGGATGTGCAGGTCGGCGCCGACCTGAGCGCGCGTGGCGGCAGCTTGCGCCTGGGCAACGTGCTCAATCAGTTCACCGGCTCCGAGAGCAGCGACACCCGGCTCACGGCGAAAGCCGACAAGGCGACGCAGGTCGCGGTGGCTGACGGTGTGCATCTCGATACGCGCGGTGTGTGGAGCAACCTGCGCACCAATCCGGACGATGGCGCGAGTCTGGCCGCGCTCAACGGTGGTCTGATCTCGATTCGCAGCAGCGGTGACATCGATATCGGCGCCGGCAGTCTGCTCGACGTTGCTTCCGGTGGCGCGATCCTCGCCAACGGCAAGACCCGGGGCGGCAAGGGCGGCGATTTGACGTTGGAGTCCAGCGCGATTTCCGCGCCGGGCCAATCGCATGTGCGCCTCGAGGGTGAGCTGCGCGGCTACGGCGTGAGCGGCGGCGGCACCCTGACGGTTCAGGCCAACAAAATCCTCGTTGGCCAGAGCGACCAGCCGTTGGCCGACACCACACTGCAACTGTCCGCCGATCTATTCAAAACTGGCTTCTCCGCTTACAACCTGATTGGCCTGAGTGGTCTGGACGTGGCCGCCGGCACCGCTGTTGACGTGACGATGCCGGTCTACCGTTTCGCCGACGCTGCGCCAGACCTGGCCAGCGGTGCCGATCCGCAAGCGGCACTGGAGCGGTGGACGCCAGCGCTGTTTCAGGAAAATCCGACTCAGGGCGTGTTGACCCAGCGCGGCGGTGCCAGCCTGACATTGCAGGGCGGCGCGAGCCTGATCAACCTGATCGACGCGGCCAACAGCACGTTGACCCTCGGCCGCGATTCGCGCATCAGCGTTGATCCGGGGCAGCGCATCACGCTGCGTGGTGCCGGGCAGATCACCGTTGACGGGACACTCAACGCCTGGGGCGGCACGATCGATATTCGCCAACAACAATTCGGCTCGATCAAACCGGCCACCTCCAACCAATTGGCCGACCCGACCGCGCATCACCGTTCGATCTGGATCGGAGAGCATGCGGTACTCGACGTGGCCGGGCGTGCGAACACGGCAGTGGATGCGTTGGGGCGCACATATGGGCAGGTCGGCAAGGGCGGCAGCATCATTCTCGGCGGCGAGATCGACGCAAAACTGGCCACGGCTACCGCCGCCGATGCTTACGTGATTGTGCGCCAAGGTGCGCGGCTGGATGCCTCCGGTGCCGAGGCACTGCTGGATATCGCCGGCCAAGGACCGACGCGCGTGGCGACTGACGGCGGACGCATTGGCATCAGTTCTTACAACGGCCTGTTCATCGACGGTGACCTGCGTGCCACGGCGGGCGGTGTCGGCGCGGCGGGCGGGCGGCTGGAGGTGGCGCTGGAGACGCCGTTGTACCTTGAATCGGCAGACAACACTGTTCGCGCCCCCCGCGAATTGATCATTGATCAGCGCGCGACGGAGCAGACGCTTGCCGCCGGGTTGCGTCCGGGCGAGGGCGCTGCCGGGTTGCGTTACGGTCAGGCGCGTTTACATGCCGACAACCTGATGGCCGGCGGTTTCGACAACTTGAGTCTGTTGAGTAACGGCCTGTTGTCGTTCGACGGTGACGTCAACCTGCACATGGCTCAAAGTCTGAGCCTGTACGCCGGTGCACTGTCCCTTGCCGAGTCTTCCAAAGACGCCGCACGGGTGGATTTGCACGCGCCGTACCTGCGTTTGTCCGGTGTCGGCACCTATTACAGTGTGGTCGGCACGGTGCGCCCACGCCCGACCAACAACCCGACCGGCAACGTGTCGGACGCTCGCTTCAGCGCGACAGCGAACCTGCTGGATGTGGGCAATGCTCTGTCGTTCGGCACGCAAGGTTCGATCCTGCAACTCAAGGCGCCGGCTGCGCAATACAGTCGCCGCGCTTTCGCTGACGTCAGCCTCGACAGCCAGGGTGATCTGCGCTTCCTGGCGCCGACCGATGGCGATCAGAAAAGCCGTCTATGGACGCCGGGCGATCTGCACCTGAGTGCGGCGCAGATTTACCCCGCTAGTGATGTGCAGGCGGAAGTGCGTGTCGGTTATCAGGGCGCGCAGTCGGTGGCTGAACATACCCTGCGGATCAGCGGTCACGGGGCGGCGCCGGCGGCCGCGCCATACTCGGCGTTCGGTCAGTTGACGTTCTCGGCCGCGAACATCGAACAGGGCGGGGTGTTGCGCGCCCCGCTGGGCAAGATTGTCCTCGGTGATGACCTGCTGACCACGACCCGCGAAGTGCGTTTGCTGCCGGGCAGTCTGACGTCGGTCAGTGGTGCCGGGCTGATCATGCCGTACGGCGGCACCACGGACGGCATCGACTACCGCTATGGCGGCAAATCGGTGGTGTTGAATGGCATCACCGGGGAAACCTCCGGCGTGTCGATGAGTACTCAGTTCATCGATGTGCAGAGCGGCGCGGTGATCGATCTGTCCGGCGGTGGCGACTTGCGTGGCGCCGGTTTCGTTTCCGGGCGCGGCGGTTCCACGGATGCGCGTTTCAACCCGCTGGTGCGCAATGCCACTGACGGCACCTTCAGCCTGCCGGGGCTGGCCAGCAATCCGGTGTATGCCATCGTGCCGGGTAATCAAAGCGCCTACGCACCCGTGCTGGCCGAGGCGGGCGCGGTGGATCCGCGTATCGGCCAGCAGATCACCCTCGGTGCCGGGGTTCCGGGGCTGGCTGCGGGTACTTACACGTTGTTGCCGTCGACATTTGCGTTGCTGCCGGGCGCCTTTCGGGTCGAGGTCAATGGTCAGGCGACGCCGGGCACATTCACGCAAGCGCTGCCACTGCGCAACGGTTCATGGACCGGCAGCGGACAGTTGTCGATTGCCAACACGAGCCTGCGCGACAGTCTGGCCAAACAGATCATTCTGACCCCGGCCGATGTGCTGCGCCGTTACTCGCAGTACAACGAAACCAGTCTTGCGCAATTTATCCAGAGCGATGCCGCGCGCCGCGGCGTACCCCGGGCGCTGGCGCCGCAGGACGGCAAGACGCTGGACCTGCGTCTGGTTGACGGTGGCGAGCAGGATGTCGCGTTGCAGTTCAATGGATTGGTGCGGTTCGGCGCAGCGACCGGGGGCCTGGTCGGCACCGCGGTGGTGCGCAGCGGCAACGCCCGCAGCAACTTCGAAATCCTCGGCAGCGGACATGCGCCTACCGAGGGCTTCAGCGGCATTTCGCTGTATGCCGACACGCTCAACAACCTCAACGCCGGGCGTTTGAGCATCGGTGCGATGCCGACCGTCAGCTACAGCACGGCGGGCAATATCATCGGTTTCGTCGGCGACACCTCAAGCATCATCCTGCGTGACGGTGCACAGTTGGCGGCGCCGGAAGTGTTATTGCGCACCAACGCAATCAATGGCGGCATCACCGTTGAAGCGGGCGCGGGGATCAACGCTTTGGGACGTGGCAACGTCGCTTATGACTCGACGGCCGGGTACATCTATCAGCCGGGCGCATCCAGCCTCGTGGTGGTCTCGAACGGCTGGACCAATGTCCTGGCGCCGGAGGCGGGCAGTGGCTTCACCGGTGCCGGCAGCATTCGCATCGGCACCTGCGCCACGCGGTCGTGCGACGCTCCGGCGCTGCTGTACTCGAACGGCAGCATCACCGCCGCGACGGACAACCAGTTCGAACTCGGCGAAGCGGTGCGTTTCGGCACGCGTCACCTGGCCCTGTCGGTCGGTGCCGTCAATGCCGGCAGCGCCGAGGCGCTGGCCGCGGCGGGCAACCGCGTGCCGGCCGGTCTGACCTTGAATCAGAATGTGCTGGATCGGTTGCTGCGCGGTGACACGCAATTCGGCGCGCCAGCCCTGGAGACCCTGAGCCTGACCACGCGCGACGCCTTCAATCTGTACGGCAGCGTGACCCTCGATACCTTCGATGCGCAGACCGGGCAGAGCAAGCTGCAAAATCTGCTGCTCGCCACTCCGGCGATTTACGGCGCAGGCACCGCCGACGATATCGCGACGATCCGCACCGCCAACCTGATCTGGAACGGCGCCACGCAAGATCCCGGCAGTGTGATCACCGACGGTGCCGGCACCGGCAGCGGCACGCTGGATATTCAGGCACAACGCATCGAACTGGGTTACGGCCCGATGCCGCAAGCGAGCGGCCTCGACCAGAACAACCGCCTGGCGCTGGGCTTTGCCAATGTCAACCTGACGGCCAGCGAGCGCATCACTGCCAATCACAAAGGCAGTCTGGCGGTGTATCAGCAGCAGGGCGCGTACGACCCGGTCGAGGGCTATGCCTACAGCGGCGGCAATCTGAATCTGCGCACGCCGTTACTCACCGGTGAAGCGGCGTCGGTCAATCTGCTCAAGGCCGGCAACAGCCTGACACTCAGCGGTGCCGGTGCTTTGGGTGTGGCCGACGCGTTGGGCGCTGCACTGAACCTTGAAGCCCGCTACATCGTGCTCGACAGCCGCATCGCGTTGGCCAGCGGCAAACTCACGGTGAAGGCCGAGAATGACCTGACCCTGGCCGGCGGTGCGCAACTGGACATGGCCGGGCGCACCTTGCCGTTCAATGATGTGAGCAAGTACAGCTGGGGCGGTGATGTGTCGCTGCTCAGCAACAGCGGCAATATTCGCCAGCTCGCCGGGTCGCGCATCGACCTGTCAGCGAAAAACAATCAGGCCGGCAACCTCAGCGCCGTCGCGTTGGCGGCGGACGCCGGCCTTGTCGACCTGCAAGGCGAGATTCTCGGCGCCAGCAGTGGCTATTACGATGCCGGTGGAACGCTGGTGCCGTACAAGGCCGGCGGCGTGGACATTCGTGCCCAGCAGTTGGGCGGCGAGGCGAGTGCGCAGTTCGCCGCCCTCAACCAACGCTTGAATGCCGGCCAGGTGTTCGGCAGTCGCAGCCTGCAACTCAAGCAGGGCGATCTGGTGATAGGCGACGGACTCAAAGCCGGTGAGGTCAATGTCTCGGTGGACAATGGCAGCCTGACAGTCAACGGCTTGATCGATGCCAGTGGCGAGCGGGTCGGCAGCATTCGCCTGTCGGCGCAAAACGGCCTGACCCTGAGCGGCAACAGTGTGCTCGACGCCCATGGTCGCGTGTTGCGGGTCGACAGTTACGGCAAGATCATCGACGCGCCGAACCGGGCCATGGTCGAGCTGAATTCCGGTACCGGGTTGTTGACCCTGGCCTCTGGCACGCGCATTGACCTGCGCCATGGCACCGATGCTGTGCCGGGCTTCCTCGCCGGCCAGCACGATCAGATGCTGCGCGGCACGCTGGAACTCAATGCACCGCGTCTTGGCGCTGGCGATATCGCCATCGACGCCAGCGGCAGCGTGAATATTCAGGGCGCGCGTGCCATTGGTCTCAATGGCGTGCGCCGTTATACCGATGCGCGCGACGGCGTCGACCCTGCGGTCAGCGGCCGGCCGTATCAGGTGATCGATCAGGCCCTGTTTACCCGCATCGACGGCGACAGCACCTCCTTCATCGAAGCGGCGTTGAGCAACACCGATCTGTTGCACCGCAAACTGGCCGGTCTGAACAATGCGACGTACGCCGATGCCTTCCACTTGCGTCCAGGCGTCGAGATCGCCAGCAACAGCGCAGACGGTGATCTGGTGGTCGAGGGCGATATCGATCTCTCGCGTTACCGCTACGCCAGCCTCAATCCGCATACGGCCAGGGTCGATGGCGTCTACGGTTCCGGTGAATCCGCCAGTCTGGTGATCCGTGCCGGCGGTAACCTCGATATCTACGGCAGCCTCAACGACGGCTTCGCGCCGCCCCCGGAAACCGTCGATGACGCGGGCTGGAAACTGTTGCCGGGCGTGCAACCGTTCGGTGGCGACCTGATTGTGCCGGGTACCGGCGTGACACTGGCGCCGGGCACGCAATTTCCGTCGGGCGTTACCCTCAATTACGATTTGCCGATCCAGGACACGACGCTGGTCAGCGGTACGTTGCTGCCGGTTCAGGTGGAGCTGGCCGCGCCGTACACCTTCAGCGCCGGCACCGTGCTGGCGGCGGCGGTGCATGATGCTTCGGGCAATCTGCTGTATGCCGCCGGCACGTTACTCGGCAGCGACGTAACAGTGCCGGTCAGCAGCCGTCTGGGCGCCGGCATTCGTTTGAACCGCAACACCGCGTTGAAGGCGATGAACTGGCCTAAAGGGGTACCGTTGCCCGGCGCGTTCGATGCCGACACCGGCAGCAGCAAGAACTTGTTGTTAAGCAGTGCGCTGCCGTTGTTGCGCGGTTCGTTGATTCCGTCCATGACCAACGTGGTGCTCGCCGATGGCGCAGCATTTATCGAATTGCGCGCGCTCAACGGCACGCAGCAAGGCGCCAACTGGGCGCTGGCGAAAATGTTGCCGTCCGGCAGTTCGTCATGGTCGATCCGAGCAGTGGCGGGGGCGGATCTGGCGGCCGCTGACAGCCGTGCGGTGAAACCGCTCACTAGCGCAGGCGATTTGCGTCTGGCAGACACCCATTACGGTGCGAAGATTACCGAAGGCAATCCGCGCGCGGTGTGGTCGGAAACCAACCAGTATGGCTTCCCGGCGTTTGAGCCGGTGCCCGAGGAGTACCTGATTCTCTGCGAGACCGATCCCGGTGCCTGTGCGCCGATGGCGCGCTGGACCTGGGCGCCCGGCAACCAGTTCGGCTTCCAGGATTACGCGCCGATTCCCGAGGAATACCTGACACTGTGCGACAGTTATCCCGAGGTGTGCATCGAGAGCAATCCGGCGAAAAGCGCCAGTATTCACAGCCAGATGTTCAGCGTCTTGCGCACTGGTACCGGCGACCTGGATTTGCTCGCTGCCGGCAACCTGAGCATGGCTTCGCCGTTTGGCGTTTACACCGCGGGGACTCAGTCGGCTGATGTCGATCCACGCTACAACCAGGTGCGCGGACACCTGTCCGACAACAATTCGGTGTTGGGCAGTGGCGGGGTTGATGTTGAAAAATGGGTCAATGGCGACACCGACAGTCTCTATCAGGCCTGGTATCCGCAACTGGGTGGCAACCTGACCATCAACGCCGGCGGATCCGTATCGGGTGATGTTTTGGGACGCAAGTTGGCCAACACCGGTGGCTACCGTGAGCAGGTGCCGAGCGTGGCGGTGGGCAACTGGTTATGGCGTCAGGGTACCGGCAGCAGCGATGTGCCGACCTCGTGGTGGATCAACTTCGGCAGTTATACGACGCAGCCAATGCCGGATGCGGACATGGACACAGCGCCGTATCTGGTGGGCTTCACCGGTTTCGGCACACTCGGTGGCGGCAATATCAGCCTGCGCGCCGGTGCCGACGCCGGCATGCTCAAAGCGATGGGCGATGCGCGAACCAACCCGCGCAGTCAGGGGCTGATCGTGGCGGTGGGCAGTACCGGTCGTGTCGGCAGCGACGGCAGCCTGCAATTGACCGGTGGCGGCGACATGGACATCCGCATCGGTGGCACGCTCAACCCGTCCCTGCAGGCCCGCGCGGGCAGCGATGGTCTCACGCCACCTAAACACGATCTGCAAGGCGCATTGATCAACCTGCGCGGTGCGGCGCAGGTGAGCGGCAGTGCGGCGGGCGGTATCAATCTGCAATATGGCGCCAACAGCGTGCAGCATGATGCTCGCGAAACCCGTGCGCTGGATCCGTTTACCGCAACCACCAGCCATGCCTCCGGCGGGATTGTGCTGATTCCGGGCGACTCCGGCATGCGCATCAATACGCGTGGCGATCTGGTGCTGGGCGGGGCGGTGGATCCGGGTCGGGTGCGGCAACAGAACGCTACGGCGCTGTTCGACAGCCAGGGCGAAATCATTCAGGGCGGAATTTTGAGCGGCTTCTCGTTGTGGACTGATCACACTGCCATCGATCTGTTCTCGGCCGGTGGCAACCTCACCCCGAGCACACAATTGGCCGAGACCGATACCAACGGGCCTATCAAAGGGCAGAACACGTCGCCGACCGACAGCCGTTTCGTCTATCCGTCGATCCTGCGTGCCGTTGCCGCTCAAGGATCGATCTACGCAGGCCCGTCGGCGGCTTACAGCGTTGGCAATACCCCCCCGGCGACCGCGTACTCGCTGTTGTTGGCGCCGTCGACTTCAGGTCAGCTGGAATTGCTGGCCGGCGATTCGATTTATGCCGGCGGCTATGCGATCAACCAGTCAGGAGCCAATCCGCTGGCGCTTGCCACACCGTTCACTCCAGCGTTTTACGGTTATGAAAGCAGCAAGGCGGAAACGCCGTTCATGTCCAACAGCAGCAGCGACGGTATTGCCGCGGAACCGAACCTGCGTTTCCCGCTGTTCACCTTCGGCAGCAATTCGTACTCCGGCCTCAGCGCCGTGCAGGGGCCAGCGCGAATTTATGCGTTGAGCGGCGACCTGGTGGGCGTGCGCAGTGGCGAATCCCTGCGCGCTAGCGATTCGCTACAAACCTGGTACGAAGCCGCAGGGCCGGTGTGGATGATGGCCGGTCGCGACATCGTCGCCTCTGGCACCAACCTGGGTAAACCGACGATTTCCCCGAAGGACGGCGTCGGGACCGCCAAAGATACGATCTACTCCACCGGCAACCTGTTTGTGCATAACGACCCGAGGGATATATCGAAGGTGTCGGCGGGCCGCGACATCCTTTACAGCAGTTTCGACATCGCCGGTCCGGGCACGCTGGAGGTCAATGCCGGGCGCAACATCCTCATGGAAGACCGGGCCGGCATCACCAGCCTCGGACCATTGCTGGCCGGTGATCAGCGGCCGGGCGCCAGTGTGGTCTTGCAGGCCGGCGTGGGCGCAAAGGGACCGGATTATTCACGGTTCATCGCTCGCTACCTGAACCCGCAGAATCTTGCCAATCCGGATACCTCGTTGAGCGCGCAACCGGGCAAGGTCGTCAAGACTTACATCGACGAGTTGCAGAGCTGGCTAACCCTCGGCTACGGCTTCAGCGGCAATGCAGAACAGGCACAAGCGTTCTACGCCGCGCTGCCGAGTGCCGAGCAGGCGATCTTCGCGCGGCAGGTGTACTTCGCCGAACTGCGCGCCGGTGGCCTGGAATACAACGATGTCGACGGCCCGCGCAAGGGCAGTTATCTGCGCGGTCGCAATGCGATTGCCGCGTTGTTCCCAAGCACTGACGTGGCTGGCAATCCGATCCGTTACGACGGCGATATCACGATGTACGGCGGAGCAGGGGTCAAGACCCTGTTCGGCGGTGACATCCAGATGCTCACCCCGGGCGGCGGTCAGGTGTTCGGCATCGAAGGCGCGGCGCCGCCATCCACCGCGGGGATCATCACCCAAGGCTCGGGCAATATTCAGCTCTACTCCCAGGGCAGTATTTTGCTCGGCCAGAGCCGCATCATGACCACCTTCGGCGGTTCGATACTCGGCTGGTCCGCCGAGGGCGACATCAACGCCGGTCGCGGCTCGAAAACCACGGTGGTCTACACGCCGCCGAAACGGGTTTACGACACGTGGGGCAACGTGACGCTGTCGCCTTCGGTACCGAGCACCGGCGCCGGCATCGCCACGCTCAACCCGATTGCCGAAGTGGCACCGGGCGACATCGACCTGATCGCGCCACTGGGCACCATTGATGCCGGCGAAGCGGGGATTCGCGTGTCGGGTAACGTCAACATCGCTGCGCTGACGGTGGTCAACGCCGCCAACATCTCGGTGCAGGGCAAGACGACAGGTGTGCCGGTGGTCTCGGCGGTGAATACCGGGGCGATTACTTCGGCCAGTTCTGCTGCATCGTCAGCCACGCAAGCGGCCGAGGACGTCGCCCGTCAGCAGCAGGCGGCTGCGCGACAGAATCAGGCCTCGGTGTTCACCGTGCAGGTGTTGAGCTTCGGCAACGAACAGCTTGCGCCGTCCCGCGATGGCGCCAGCCGTGCCCCGGCACCGGGTTACAACCCGAACAGCCCGGTGCAGGTGTTGGGCGCCGGGGCGCTGGATGAACAGGCGAAACAGCAGTTGACCGAAGAGGAGCGTGGGCAACTGACGTTGTAAAAGACTCTCGTGCAGTACGTTTGGGCGACCGCTTGGTCGCCCTTTTTTTATTTATGAAGTTCGTGGATATTGTTGTCGGGTGTGGACCAACGTCAGTATTTTGATGCGTCCATTCACTCGATAGACCAGCAGATAGTTTGAATTAACCACCATTTCCCGAGTGCCTGGCGCTCGACCGGATCTGTAACCATAGGGGATTGACGATAGCCTTTGCGTTGCTGCACCAACCTTGTGCTGCAGAGCCGCTGAAGCATTGGAATTGTGTTGTTCAATGTAATCGATGATGTCAGCCAGATCGGAGCCTGATCGCTCCATTCAAGCGGCAGCGCGTCGATTCTTGCGTTTCTCTTCTAACAATTGGTCGAGCCGCACCATGGCCTCCTCATGGGGAATGCCCGGGCGAGGATCATCCAGTGCAGCCTGCACCTTGGCACGGAACCAGCGATCGTAGCTCTCTGCCTCTTCTTCGGATTTGAACTCAGAATAAAACGGGGAAAGCAATATGCTCATATGACCTCCGTGATCAATTTCAAGCAGTCTAAGGGGGGAATGGCCCATTGTCGTCACTGGCTGACGATGCACCCCATGAACCCTTGAGGAACCATGGGATAACGGAGCCCAGTATCTGCAAACACCCCCTTTAAATCTGCCAGACGTTTCCCCCTATTGTCCGGTAATCTCGACCGTCGCTGTAGGCGTATTCCACCCATGCGGTTTTCAGGTTTTCAGGCTACAAATCCAGGTGCGCTTTCCTACAAACCCACTCAGAACGCATAGGGAATACTCACCTTCGCCCACAACATTTCCCCCTCCGGCCGGTTCTCCACATCAAACTCCTTGGCCCAGCGAATCTCCGCACTGGCGTATTTGAGAAAGGTGAAATGCAGCGCCGGGCCAATCGCGAAGACCTTGCCGCGCACGCCGTCATCGACGTCCTGTCCGGCAAACTGCACGGTATGGCCAAACTGTTTGTCGTCGGTGGTCTGCTTGAGGTAGTAGCCGTTGATGCCTAGCATCAGGTCGTCGGTGATCTTGTAGCTGGCCGAATAGTCGAAGTGGAAGATCTGCCCGGACTTGTAGTCGGTGTCCTTGTTCTTCTCGTTGAAGCTGTAGGTGGTCTTCATCGAGACCTCGGTCCGGTCGGTCGGCAGCCAGGTGAACGAGAACAGCGGTTTGTAGGTGTAGAAATTGTTGCTGGTGTTGGCCAGTCGATCGACGCTGTATTCGCCCGTCGGTACGGTGATTTCCACGGCGGCGCCGAGGGTCAGGTGCTTGCCCATGTCCCACAGGATGATCGGCGCGATGGTGGTATCGCCCATGCCTTCGCGGGTGTCGCTCAAGCCGAACACCGAGACTTCCTGTTTCAGCCACGGCTGGGCGATGTAACCGGCCAGGCGCCCGCCGAATACCCGCACCGGGCTTAAGTAATCGAGACGCGGAATCACTGCAGTGGATTCGATTTCGACGTTCGGCACTTTGCCGCCCAGCGAACTGATGTTGAGTTTTCGTGACTTGTAATGGTTGTAGTAGAGATTGAACGCGACCATGTTCTGCGGAAGGCTGTCGACCTCCAGCGGCAGCATGAAGAAACCGTCGGTGCCGGGGCCGATGTTGTCGACGCCGGCTTCGGTGGCCAGCGCCGGCAGGTTGGCGGCGCAGCCCAGCAAGCAAAGGGCCAGACGCAGGGGGAGTGTCGCGCGGTTCGGGTGCATGGCCGTCCTCATTATTATTGTGTTTGGAGCGCAACGCCGGCACGCAGTACGCCCGGCACCATAGAAATAAGCGCTTGGCGCCCGGCGCGGCAGGGTATTGGCGGACAGTTAGGGGGACTTCTGCGGACAGTCGGCCCACCCTGTGCTAACTTCCATCGACACAACCGGTTACAAAAATAACAATCAAGCGTGATCCGGAATGTCAGCCCCATGAATGTAAAAGTCCAAGACCCGACCTTCGAACTGGCGCTGGTCTCGCCGTTCCTCCTGCAAACCCTCGCCGAAGTCGTGCAGAACAAGGGCATTGATCCCCAGAGCCTGTGCCGTGGGCTGGGTTTCACCCTTGAGGATCTGCAGGATCCGGCGCAGCGGATTTCCTATCGTCAGGCCGTGGCGATGATTCAGCGCGCACTGAAAGTGCTGCCCAATCAAGGGTTGGGGCTGTGGGTCGGGGCGCAGAATGTACTCGGCACATTGGGGCTGCTCGGGCATGTGTTGTCGCTGTGCAAGACCTTGCGCGATGCCTTTGCCCTCGGCATTCGCCATCAGCACACGTCCGGCGGGATTGTGGTGTCCAGCGTCGATGTGGTCGGCGCTCAGGTGCATCTCGATGCTGAATGCCGCTTGCCGTTTGCCGATGTGCAGGTGTTTGCGGTCGAGGAGTTTTTCGCCAGTCTGCTGGTGTATGGCCGCGCGCTGGCCGGTGCCGGGTTCAAGGCGATTGCCGTGGAGTTCGTGCACGCCGCGCCGGATTATCTGAGCGAATACCACCGCCTGCTGGGGCCGGACGTGCGCTTCGGTTGCTTGCACAATCGCATGCTGATCGATGCGCAATGGCTGGACGTGAACCTGCCCAATCATCATTCGCTGGCATTGCGTCAGGCCGTTGCGTTACTGGAGCTGGAAGCGGCGCAGGTGCATCAGAAACTCGATCTGATTCAGGCTGTGGAGCGGGCGATTGCCCGGGACCTGAGTCGCGGCAGTCACATTGAAAAGATTGCCGGTGATTTGAACATGAGCAGCCGTACGCTGCGCCGGCGCTTGACCGAGCATGCGCTGACGTTCGAGGCGCTGCTGGAGCAGGTGCGCCAGGCACGGACCCTGAGTCTGCTGGCCAATCCTGATATGCCGATCGAGCGGATTACCGAAGAGGTAGGCTACAGCGATGTGCGCAGTTTTCGCCGGGCATTCAAGCGCTGGACGGGGATGAGCCCAAGTGCCTGGCGTAATGACGCTAACCCTCATCCCAGCCCTCCCGAAACATCGGACCGCCCAGAGGGAGAGGGGACCGACCGAGGTGTCTTGCGAGTTACACCGACCTGAAAGATTGTATCGATTGTGGATTCACAGCCGCACGTTCAAGTCGGCGTATCCCTTAAATATCCCCCATTCAGTCCCCTCTCCCTCCGGGAGAGGGCTAGGGTGAGGGGCTTTTGACTTCCTCCAAACCCCCACAAACCCTCCGGCCACAGGTAAACTCCCGCGCACTTTCCCAAGGAGTTCACATGAGTTACTACCAGCCGGGCATTCTCGCCACCCCAGTTCCTGCGCAAGCGCGTCACCTGTTTTTCGCCCTTGAATCGGTCGAAGCGTTGCCGCAGGCGCTCGATAACCTGATGAATCAGGTGGATGGCAAGTCGGCGGTGGTCGGTTTCGGTGAATCCCTGGCCAAGGCCCTCAACGTGCAGATCGACGGCCTGCGCAGCTTCCCGGCACTGACCGGCGTGGGCGTCGAGAACCCGTCGACCCAGCACGCGCTGTGGGTCTGGCTGCACGGCGTCGACCGGGGTGAACTGCTCAACCGCAGCAACGCCCTCGAAGCCGCTCTGGCGCCGGCGCTGCGTCTGGTCGAGAGGCAGGAAGCCTTCCGCCACAAGGACGGCCACGACCTCACCGGCTACGAAGACGGCACCGAAAACCCGCACGACGAAGCCGCGATCGCGGCGGCCCTGCAAAGTGCCGGCACTGACGGAATGGTCGGTGGCAGCTTCGCTGCGATCCAGCAGTGGCAACACGACCTCAAGGGTTTCCACAAGCTGTCCGCCGAGGACAAGGACAACATCATGGGCCGTCGCCTCAGCGACAACGAAGAGATCGACGACGCGCCGATTTCGGCCCACGTCAAACGCACCGCGCAGGAAAGCTTCGCGCCCGAAGCGTTCGTCGTGCGCCGCTCGATGCCGTGGATCGAAGGTGACCGCGCCGGTTTGATGTTCCTCGCTTTCGGTTATTCGCTGGATGCCTTCGAAGCGCAATTGCGGCGCATGAGCGGTCTGGAGGACGGCATCACCGACGGTTTGTATCGCATCAGCCGACCGATCACCGGCGGCTATTACTGGTGCCCGCCGCTGCAGGACGGGCACCTCGATTTGCGCGCCTTGCGCATGGGTTGAACTAAAAAAAAGGAACTGAAAAATGAACGTGGTGCGCTGGGGGATGATTGGTTGCGGTGATGTCACTGAACGCAAGAGCGGACCGGCCTTTTACAAGGCGCCGGGGTCGGCGCTGGTGGCGGTGATGGGCCGACGTCTGGAGGCGGTCAGTGACTACGCCGCGCGCCACGGCATCGAGCGGTTCTACACCGACGTCGATGCGCTGATCAATGATCCCGAGGTGGACGCGGTGTACATCGCCACGCCACCCGACAGCCACCACGCCTACAGTCTGAAAGTCGCCGCTGCCGGCAAGCATTGCTGCGTGGAAAAACCCATGGCGCTGAATGCCGGGCAAAGCCGTGAAATGCAGCAGGCGTTTGCCGAGGCTGGTTTGCATCTGTTTGTGTCCTACTACCGCCGTTCGCTGCCACGGTTTGCGCAAGTGCGGCAATGGCTGGAGGAGGGGCGAATCGGTGAGGTTCGGCATTTGAGCTGGACATTGACCAAGGCACCGTCACCGGCAGACCTGCAGCGCAGCAACAACTGGCGCACCAATCCGGCGGTGGCCGGTGGCGGTTACTTTGCCGATCTGGCCAGTCATGGCTTTGACCTGTTCCAGTACCTGCTCGGTGACATTGTTGAAGTCGCCGGTTTCACCGCGTCTCAGGCCGGGTTGTATGCGGCAGAGGATGCCGTCAGCGCCAGTTGGCGCTTCGCTAGCGGAGCGCTGGGCATGGGCTGCTGGAACTTTGTCGCGGATCGGCGCGAGGATCGGGTCGAAATCATCGGCAGCCTTGGGCGCATCAACTTTTCCGTGTTTGATGAGCATCCGGTGCAGGTGCATGCCGATGACCCCATCAGCCTGGAAATCCCCCATCACGAACACATTCAGTGGCATCACGTGCTCGGCATGAATGCGCATATTCGTGGTGGTTCAGAACATCCCGCCGTCGCCGAACAAGCGCTCAAGACCGATTGGGTCATGGACCAGATCCTCAAACGCCAGTAGCACACAATTTCCCTGTAGGAGTGAGCCTGCTCGCGATAGCGGTGTGTCAGGCACCGGATTCGTATCTGATACACCGCTATCGCGAGCAGGCTCACTCTACAAAAAGCGATCGTGTGAAGCATCTAAGGTTATGCCTAAACAATATTTCTCAACCTTGTCATAACAATCCTAAGATCACGTCATAACTCGTTATAACAAGTGATTTAGTGATGACCGATAACGTTCTCTCTTTAAGCCCGCTCTCCTTATCAAGTGTCCCGCTGCACACCCAACTGCGCGACGTCCTCCGTGCGCGGATCCTCGACGGCGAATACCCGCAAGACAGCCAGATGCCGTCCGAAAGCGAACTCGGTGCGCTGTTCAAAGTCAGCCGCATCACCGTGCGCCAGGCCCTCGGCGATCTGCAAAAGGAAGGGCTGATCTTCAAGATCCACGGTAAAGGCACCTTCGTTGCCAAGCCGAAAACCTTTCAAAACGTCAGCAGCCTGCAAGGCCTCGCCGAGTCCATGACCGGTCGCGGCTACGAGGTGATCAACCGTTTGCGCAGCTTCAAATTCATCCCGGCGGACAAGCGCGTCGCCGAGCGTTTGCAAGTTGCCGAGGGCGAGGTTGTCGCGCAGATCAAACGGGTGCGGTTGATCAACCGTGAGCCGATTTCCCTGGAAATCACCTACCTGCCCAAAGCCGTCGGCGAGCGCCTTGAGAAGGCCGATCTGGTCACCCGCGACATTTTCCTGATCCTCGAAAACGACTGCGGCATCGCCCTTGGCCATGCTGATCTGGCGATCGACGCAGTGCTGGCCGATAGCGACCTGACCCAGGCGCTGAACGTCGAGACCGGCTCGCCGATCATGCGCATCGAGCGTCTGACCCACGACGCGCAAGGCCAGCCGCTGGACTTCGAACACCTTTACTACCGTGGCGATGCGTTCCAGTACCGCCTGCGGATCGATCGGCAAAAAGGGGAGCAGGCATGACCCGCAACGTTCTCGAACAGGAATACGACATCGTCGTGATTGGCGGCGGTACGGCCGGGCCGATGGCGGCGATCAAGGCCAAAGAGAAGAACCGCGATCTGCGCGTGTTGCTGGTCGACAAGGCCAACGTCAAACGCAGCGGTGCGATCAGCATGGGCATGGACGGCCTGAACAACGCGATCATTCCCGGTCACTCGACGCCTGAGCAGTACACCAAGGAAATCACCATCGCCAATGACGGCATCGTCAATCAGGCTGCCGTTTACGCCTACGCCACCCACAGCTTCGAAACCATTGAGCAACTGGACCGCTGGGGCGTGAAGTTCGAGAAAGACGAGACCGGCGATTACGCGGTGAAAAAAGTCCACCACATGGGCGCCTACGTGCTGCCGATGCCGGAAGGACACGACATCAAAAAAGTTCTTTATCGCCAGTTGAAACGCGCGCGGGTGAGCATTACCAATCGCATGGTCTGCACGCGATTGCTGACCGACGAGGAGGGCGCCGTCAACGGTGTGATGGGCTTCGATTGCCGCACCGCCGACTTCCATGTGATCAAGGCCAAAGCGGTGATCCTCGCTTGTGGTGCCGCCGGGCGCCTCGGTCTGCCGTCGTCGGGCTACCTGATGGGCACTTACGAAAACCCGACCAATGCCGGCGACGGTTACGCGATGGCCTATCACGCTGGCGCCGAACTGGCGAACCTTGAGTGTTTCCAGATCAACCCGTTGATCAAGGATTACAACGGCCCGGCCTGCGCCTACGTCACCGGCCCGCTGGGTGGCTACACCGCCAACAACAAGGGCGAACGCTTCATCGAGTGCGACTACTGGAGCGGGCAGATGATGTGGGAGTTTCATCAGGAACTGGAGAGCGGCAACGGCCCGGTATTCCTCAAACTCGATCACCTCGCCGAGGAAACCATCCAGAACATCGAGGAAATCCTGCACAGCAACGAGCGCCCGAGCCGTGGCCAGTTTCACGCCAATCGCGGCACCGATTACCGCACGCAAATGGTCGAAATGCACATCTCCGAGATCGGCTTTTGCAGTGGGCATTCGGCCTCTGGCGTGTGGGTCAACGAGCGTGCGGAAACCTCGGTGAAAGGTTTGTACTCAGCGGGTGACATGGCTGCCGTGCCACATAACTACATGCTTGGCGCATTCACTTATGGCTGGTTTGCCGGGCACAACGCCGCAGACTTTGTTGCCGGCCGCGAGTTTTCTGCGCTGGATAACGAACAGATCGAAAAGGAAAAAGCCCGGGTCTACGCACCGCTGGACCGCGAGCACGGTCTGCCGCCGGCGCAGGTCGAGTACAAGCTGCGGCGCTTCGTCAACGATTACCTGCAGCCGCCGAAAGTGACCAAGAAGATGCAAATCGGCCTGCAACGCTTCAGCGATATCGAACGCGATCTCGAGCAGATGAAGGCCAACAACGCCCACGAACTGATGCGTGCCATGGAAACCAGCGTGATCCGCGACTGCGCCGAAATGGCTGCGCGCGCCTCGTTGTTCCGCGCCGAAAGCCGCTGGGGCCTGTACCACTACCGCGTCGATCACCCGCAGCGCGATGACAGCGAATGGTTTTGCCATTGCCACCTGAAGAAGGGTGAAGACGGGCAGATGACCAGTTTCAAGAAAGCCGTCGAGCCTTACATCATCCCGCTCGATGCTGAAGAAATGCAGGCTTACGACCGTTTGCGTGTTGGCGCTTTCGCCGCTTGATGCACCACTAAAAAGAGAGTCCGGACCATGGCCTATCAAGCTCAGGAAATCTTCTTCCGCTCCAACGCTCCCGTCACCGTGGACGAGGACAAATGCATTGCCGAAAAGGGCTGCACCGTGTGCGTGGATGTCTGCCCGATGGATTTGCTGGCGATCAATCCGGCGACGCAAAAGGCCTATATGGCGTTCGATGAATGCTGGTACTGCATGCCGTGCGAGAAGGATTGCCCGACCGGCGCCGTGAAAGTCGACATCCCCTATCTCCTGCGTTGACCCACGATCGAAATGTGGGAGGGGGCTTGCTCGCGAATGCGGTGATCCAGCTAGCACATCGACATCTGACACACCGCTTTCGCGAGCAAGCTCGCTCCCACAGTGGATCGAGTTACTGCACAAATTGAATACGCCAGAAATCCTATGGGAGCGAGCTTGCTCGCGAAGAGGCCACCCCAGACAAACCAAAGCCATCCGGAAAACCCCGGACGCTGGATTCACCGAAAACCCCTCGTTTCCCACCGCGCCCTGATCGCGGCGGAGACGAACAGCCAATAAATGATTCGAGGGGAAACACTCATGTTGCGTGCAGCAATCGCCGGTCTGGTACTGGCTTCGTTCACCGTGTCGGCCTCAGCCGAAACCATCCGTATCGCCATCGGCACCCAGGACACCACCATCAACTGCGCCGCCGGCGGGCTGTTGATTCGTGAGCTCGGTCTGCTCGATAAATACCTGCCCCACGACGGCGCCTACAAAGACGCGAAGTACGACGTGCAGTGGAAGAATTTCACCAGCGGCGCGCCGCTGACCAACGAGATGGTTGCCGGCAAACTCGACTTCGGCGCCATGGCCGATTTCCCCGGCGCATTCAACGGTGTCGCGTTCGAAACCGCTGGCAAGCACAGCCTGTTCATCAGCGTGCTGTCGGGGAGTATCAAGGGCAGCGGTAACGGCATCGTCGTGCCGAGCGCGTCTGGCGTGCAGTCGCTGAGCGAGCTCAAGGGCAAGACCATTTCCGTGCCGTTCGCCTCCACGGCCCACGGCATGCTGTTGCGTGCAGTGGCGGAGCAGGGCTGGGATCCGCTCAAGGACGTCAACATCATCGCCCAGCCGCCGGAAGTCGCTGGCTCGGCGTTGCAGGCCGGCAAGATCGACGCTCACGCCGATTTCGTGCCGTTCGCCGAACTGTTCCCGAGCCGAGGCTTCGCCCGCAAGATCTACGACGGTGCCCAGGCCAACGCGCCGACCTTTCACGGTGCGCTGGTCGATCAGGCCTATGCGAAAAAGTACCCGGAGATTGTCGTCGCGTACCTGCGCGCCAGTATTGAAGCCAATCAATTGCTCGCCGCCGAACCTGAGAAGTACAGCGAACTGATCAGCAAAGTCACTGGCGTCGATGCCGAAGTGAATTACCTGTTCCACGGCCCGCTCGGCGTGCAGACCCGCGACCTGAGCTGGAAGCCGGAATATCGCCAGGCGGTCGGCACGGCTATCGATACATTGAAGTTGTTGAAGAAGGCTGATCGCGGCCTCGATCTCAATACCTTCATCGACGATCAATACATCCGTGCGGCGTTCAAGGCGTCGGGTCTGGACTACACGGCGCAACTGGCGAATTACGCGCAGACGCCGTTGCAGGCTACAGATGCGGCGACCGGGAAAGCGATCACCGACTTCAGCCATGTCGCGGAAATCTGGGTGCGGGGGGAGGACAAAGTGCGCCGCTACGCCTCTGCCGAGTCTGCGTTCACCGCGTTGGCGACGTTGAAGCAGGAAGGCAAAAACATTCGTGCGGTGTATGCCCAGGCCAGTGACAGCGGCATCAAGTTGTTGGCTGAGCAGGCATGGTTTGCCAGCGATGCGAAAGGGCGGCTGAGTGCGTTTTTGCTCAAGGGCGAGGCCCAGCAATTTGCCTCGACGCAGGGCGGCAAGGTTTTCGATTTCACCGATGCCACGGCCCAAGCCGTCGCCGCGCGCTGATAGAAGATCAAAAGCCCCTCACCCTAGCCCTCTCCCGGAGGGAGAGGGGACTGACCGCGGTGTTTGGTCAAGGTACGCCGACCTGAAATACCGAGCCGGACTCAGGTTTGAAAAGCATGAAGATCGGCCCTCTATCGAGCCGAACTCAGGTTTGAAAAGCATGAGGACGGGTTCGTTAATGAGCCGAACCGAGGTTTTGAAAGCAGAAGGACGGGTTCGTTAATGAGCCGAACCGAGGTTTTGAAATGCATGAAGATCGGCTCCCTTTCCCCCTCGCCCCCCTTGGGGGGAGAGGGCTGGGGTGAGGGGGGTAAATCTCAGCCTTCAAACAAATCCAGAACTGGAAACCCGCTCGATGAAATCACCCACCCTACGCTGGACATCAAGAGCCGCCTCCTTGCTGCTCTGCCTGCTGTTCTGGCAACTCGCCGCCAGCCATCACTGGAACCTCGGCCTTGTCACCTTCGCCAACGTGCCCACTCCGTTGGCCGTGATCGAAGCGGCATTGGGCCTCGGCGACTCCGGCAAGCTTCTGCAACACCTGAGCGCCAGCCTCAGCCGCGTGTTCGCCGGTTACCTCGCGGCACTGCTGATCGGCATCGCCCTCGGCCTGGCCATCGGCCGCTCGAAATGGGCCGAAGACCTGCTGCTGCCACCCCTTGAAGTCTTGCGCCCGATCCCCGCCGTGGCATGGATTCCGCTGGCAATCCTGATGTTCCCGTCCTCGGAACTGTCGATGGTCTTCATCACCTTCACCGGCGCGCTGTTCCCGATTTTGCTCAACACCGTGCATGGCGTCGAAGGCGTCGATCCACGCCTGATCGCCTCGGCAAAAAGCCTTGGGGCAGGGCGCCGCGCGATCCTGCTGGAAGTGATTCTGCCCGGTGCCGCGCCCAGCATCATCACGGGTCTTGCGATCGGCATGGGCACCTCGTGGTTCTGTCTGGTGACGGCAGAAATGATCTCCGGCCAGTTCGGTATCGGCTACTACACCTGGGAGTCCTACACCATTCAGAACTACGCCGACATCGTCGTCGGCATGCTGCTGATCGGTGTGTTGGGTATGGGCAGCAGTCTGCTGATCAAACGCTTGGGCGGGTTGTTCACGCCCTGGCATCGACCGCGAGGAAAAGCCTGATGAGCGTGATGCAAACCCCGGAAGGGCGGATCGATATTCGCCAGTTGTCCATCGTCCTCGGCCAGGGACGTGAAGCCTTCGAAGCGGTACGGGAGCTTGATTGTCAGATCGAAGCGGGCCAGTTCGTGTGCATTCTCGGCCCGTCCGGTTGCGGCAAATCGACGTTGCTCGGGGCGTTGGCCGGGCATCTCGGTGCACACGCCGGCAGCCTGAAAGTCGATGGCGCGGCGGTGTCCGGACCGTCGCCACAGCGCGGCATGGTGTTCCAGCATCACACGCTGTTTCCGTGGCGTACGGTGCGTGACAACGTCGCCTTCGGCCTGAAGATGCGCGGCATTGGCAAGACTGAACGTCATCGCGCCGCCGATGAAATGCTCAAACTGGTTGGTCTCGAAGGTTTCGCCGAGCGCTGGCCCGATCAGCTCTCGGGCGGCATGCAGCAACGGGTGGAAATCGCCCGCGTATTGGTCAACCGTCCACGCCTGTTGCTAATGGACGAGCCGTTCGGCGCGCTGGATGCCTTGACCCGGTTGAACATGCAGGAACTGCTGCTGGACATCTGGACGCGCATCCGCACCACGGTGGTGTTCGTTACTCACGACATCGATGAGGCGCTATTCCTCGCCGACCGCTTGCTGGTGATGAGCGCACGACCGGGGCGAATCATTGAAGATTTGCGCCTGGATTTCGCCCGACCACGCGCCAGCGAACTGATCACCAGCCCCGAGTTCTCTCGACTCAAACGCCACTGCCTCGACCTGTTGCGCCACGACAACGACCGACCGCTGCCGCGCCTCAACCCGCTCGGCCTGCCTCCCGAAAACCCTTTGCCGCGATTTGCCCTATGACCTCTATTTTTGCTGTGACCGATAACGATGAAATCCTCGCCCTGCAACCGCGCCTGACTGCCGAAGACGCCGGCGTACGGCGCATTGCCCTGATTGATCTGGCGGATCTGGAGGAGCCGGACGGTTTGCTCTGGCTGGTTGATCGTCTGGGGCAAGATCCCGCCGAAGAAGTCCGCGCCGAAGCCGCGCGCTTGCTTGAGGCCTGGGAAGATGCGGAGGTCGTGCAGGCCTTGTGCGAAGCGCTGACCGATCCGTCGCCCGCCGTACAAGCCGCCGCCGCGCAGAGCCTGAGCCTGCTCAAGAGCGAAGCGGCGGGGCGGGTGATTCTGCCGTGGACCGCTCACGCCGACATCAGCGTGCGCATCGCCGCGTTTCGCGCCTTGCGTGAACTGCGTTTCGCCGACGCGGCTCCGGCTGCGGTTGCTGCGTTGAACGATGCCGACGCCAATGTCCGTCGCGAAGCGGTGGGCGTGCTCGGCTGGCTCAAACAACTCGACGCACTGCCAGCCTTGGCCCGATTGGCCAGCGACGACCCGGACACCGAAGTACGCCGCGCCGCTACCGGTGCCCTTGGTCTGGCGTCGGGTGCCGAAGTCCTCCCGGCTCTGCGCCATGCCTTGCAGGACAATGCCTGGCAAGTCCGTGAAGAAGCCGCGACCACCCTGGGCAAGGTCGGTCACCGCGACGCCGGCCCGGCCTTGGTCGAAGCCTTGAACGACGACTATTGGCAAGTGCGCCTGCGCGCCACCCGCAGCCTCGGCCGTTTGCGTTTCACGCCAGCGCTGGACGCCTTGATCGACACCCTCGGCCATCGCATCAGCAACCTGCGCAAGGAAGCCGCGCTGGCCTTGGGCGAATTGAATGATCGCGGCGCCGTGGCCGCGTTGCAGGCGGCGCAGGATGACGGCGACCCGGAAGTGCGCAAAGCCGTGCGCATTGCTTTGGGTCAGCTGCAATGAATCCGCTGTCAGTCGCCAACTCCCGAAGCGAAGGCACGTTGCGCCTGAGCTGGCCGGACGGCCGCGAACAACAGCTCGAACACGCCGACCTGCGCCGCCAGTGCCCGTGCTCGCAATGCCGCGCGTTTCGCCTGAAAGGTCTGACGCCGCTGGTGGATGACCGCGTGCGCCTGATCGAACTCAACCCCCAGGGCTACGGCGTGCAACTGGTGTTCAGCGACGGCCATCAGCGCGGGATCTACCCGTGGGCCTATCTGGCAAACCTCACCCCATGATCCACCACAACCCCCTGTAGGAGTGAGCCTGCTCGCGATAGCGGTGTGTCATTTAACAATGGTGTTGGCTGATCCAACGCTATCGCGAGCAGGCTCACTCCTACAAAGGATCTGCGCAGTATCCAGGTTATTGCGCAGCCGTCATCGCCGGCCGGCAGCCATGGAATATGTCCAGCCCCGGCTGATACACCGACGTCCTCACTTCAAACCACCCCAGCACCGAGTGGAACAGGTTGTCATGGCTCAAATCCGCCTGCCCGGTCTTGCCTTGCAGGCAACCGCGATCAATCCCTTCACGGGCGAGCGTGCCGTCGCCGAACCACATCACCATCGGCACATGGGTCTGTGCTTGCGGCGCCAGCGCATAGGGCGCTGCGTGCAGGTACAAGCCATTCTCGCCCAGTGATTCGCCGTGGTCGGAGACATACACCATCGAGGTGTCCAGCGAGGCCTGATTGCGCTTGAGCAATTCGATGACCTTGGCGAGGAAGTGGTCGGTGTACAGAATCGTGTTGTCGTACACGTTCACCAGTTCATCGCGGCTGCAACTGCCCAACTGGTTGGTGTGGCAAATCGGTTTGAAACGCTCCATGTCTTTCGGATAGCGCTCGTAGTACTCGGGGCCGTGGCTGCCGTCGGCGTGCAGAACGATGATCGCGTGGCCCTTGAGGCTGTCGATGTAGCTTTGCAGGTCTTGCAACAGCGCTTCGTCGAGGCAGTTGTTACCGTCGCAGAATGGCCCCGGCTGATTTTTTGAAATATCCCGATGCGGCACACGCAGGCAGGTGCCTTTGCAGTCGCTGTTGTTGTCCAGCCACAGCACTTGCACGCCGGCGCGCTGGAGAATGTCGAGCAGGCCTTCGTAGGTTTTGCCTTTCTTGTCGCTGTAATCCTCACGCGGGAACATCGAGAACATGCACGGCACCGAGACCGCCGTCGACGTGCCGCAGGAGTGCACCTGGGTGAAGTTGAGGATGTCGAGTTTGCTCAGCTCGGGATTGGTCTCGCGTTCATAACCGTTCAGCGAGAAATGATCGGCGCGGGCGGTTTCACCGACCACGAACACCATCAGCGATTTCTTCTCGCGGCTGGCCGCCTTGGCGCTCATCACCGCGTCCTCGCCAATGGTCTGCACCACAAAGTGCTTTTTGATGCCCAGACGTTGCCTGGTGTACTTGCTGATCGCGTAGATGTAGTTGGTCGGGTTGATGAAGTGAGTGAGCTGGTCTTCTTCGCGAAAGATCGGTGCGTAGGTCGAATAGAACGCGCCCACCGACGCGGCGATCACCAGCACACAGGCGATGATCACCAGGATCTTGTTGAGCAACCCGCGAAAGAACGGCCGATAACTCACCGGCCAGCGCCAGATCAGCACCGCCGGCAACACGCCGAGCAACAGCAGGTAAGCCAGCAGTTTGCCGCTGAACAGCGCGGTGGCTTCGGCGGGATTGGTTTCGAAGACGTTCTGGATCATCACCGTGTCGATGGTGATGCCGTATTCGTTCATGAAATATGCGGCGCACGCCGAGAGCAGGGCGACCACGGTGAGCAGCGGTTTCAGCGTCCAGCGGAACGACACCAGGGTCAGCAGCAGGGTAATCGCCGCCCACAGGAACAATCCGAACGAGGCGAAAAACGCCACTTTGTGCGCGCCTTGCAGCGTGATCAGCGTGCCCAGCGCTTTCCAGGTCGCCAGGTTGTACAAGGCCACCAGCGCCAGGGAAAACAGCAGTACCAGCCGGGTAGGAGTGATGGACGGTAGACGCAGTCCGTTGCCCAAAGCCATGTCAGACATTCCTCTACATAAATAGATAACCACGCGCTTGCGCGGGCAACTGTAGAAGAGCATTGGTCAAAAATTCGTAAACATCCTGTAACAACTGTCTGGCTGGCTCACCACCATTAAAACGGTGGGAGCGGGCTTGCTCGCGAATGCGGTCGTTCATTCAACGTTTATTGCGACTGACCTACCGCTTTCGCGAGCAAGCCCGCTCCCATAGATAGACAGCGTTTTTTTCAGAAGGATTTGCTGAGGCTGGCGACGACGGTGGCGGTGCAGACGTCTTTGAAGCCCCAATTACTCAGGCACTGACTCTGCGAAAGATCAGTGTCGATATAGCTCAACCCCAACTCCACCCCGGCCAGATTGTGGGTGAGTTTGACTTCCCACTCGCGATAACTGTCCTGCGCCTGCCCGGACGCCGAATACAAATACGGATCCTTGAAATCCATATTGCCGTAACGCAACTTCAAGCCCGAGTCGAACGGCAACTCGGTTTCATAACCGATGTAGGTGTAAAGCGAACTCTGTTTGCTATCGATCCCCGGCGCATCACTGGAGTAATACGCCGCCAGCTTCACCCCATAAACCCCGAGAATCCCGTACACCTCGCTCTGGTTGAACTGGCTTTCCTTGGGGTAGGCGTACTTGAGGTAGCCCAGATCGAGGCTGACGTCCTCGGTCGCCTGCCACAGCCAGCCGCCGTAGTAATCGACTTCCTGGCGGGTTTTCAGGCCACTGCCGAAATCGACGTTGGAACTCCACGCGCCGAGGTACAGACCGCTGCTGTGAGCAAGGGTCAGACCGGCCTGCATGGCAGGGTCGTTTTGCGTTTGCGAGATACCGCGCGTGCGGTAATCGCTGGCTAAAGTGAGATCCACCAGCAGCGCAAAGTCATCGTTCAAAGGGATCGCTTGGCTGCTCAACGGCAGCACGCTCAACAAACTCAGGGCGAACAGAGGCAAGGCTTTCATGTGAAGTCCCGATGTTGTGATTGTTATTGGGGCAGTACGAGAACTGCGGGGGGGGGCGATCTCGACCACCCGCACAGACCCTGTGGGAGCGAGCCTGCTCGCGAAAGCGGTGGTTCGTTCAGCATTGATGGCGACTGATACGCCGTCTTCGCGAGCAGGCTCGCTCCCACAGGGGGGAACAGTGTTGTTATTTTGCGGCGGTGTAGACCTGACGGCCGCCGAACCAGGTTTGCAGCACCTGGGTGTCATGCAGGGCCTTGTTGTCGACGCTGAACACATCGCGATCAAGCACGATGAAATCCGCCTGCTTGCCCGGCGTCAGCGAGCCGATCTGCTTCTCCAGGCCAATCGTGCGCGCGGCGTTGATGGTGTAGGCGTAGAACATGCTTTCGCGGTCCAGACGCTCATCGGCATTGAGCACGCCCAACGGGCCGACCCGAGTAATCGCCTGGGCCATGGCGTTGAACGGATTCGGCGAAGACACCGGCCAGTCACTGGCGCCAGCAATCGTTGCGCCCTGTTTCAGCAGCGAGTGCGCCGGGTATTGATAGCGGAAGGCGAGGGCGCTGACGTAGGGCTTGATCATGTCGGTGGTGTAATCGTCGGCGCTGGCCCACAGCAATTGCATCGAGGCGATCACGTTGAGCGGCTGGAAGCGGGCGAACTCTTTCGGGTTGACCATTTGCAGGTGAGTGATCGAATGAGTCACGCCGCTCTGGCGATCCTTGCGCGCCTGGGCGATGCCGTTCAGTGATTCCCGCACGGCGCGGTCGCCGATCGCATGGATGTGCACCCGCCAGCCGCGCTGGTCGATGGCGCTGACCAGTTCGCCAAAATGTTGCGGATCGATCAGCAACTCGCCCTGTTTGTGCGAATTGCTGTAGGGGTCGATCATCGCCGCGCTCTGCGCCGGGAACTCGATCACGCCGTCGGCGAAAATCTTGATCCCGGGCAGGGTCAGGTTGGCAATGCCCTGAAATTGCTGGCGCACCTTGTCCAGCGTATCGAGGTCGGCGGGTACGCTTTTCGGGTTGGCCACCAGCAGCGCCGCGACGTGGACGCTCATGTCGCCGCTTTCCGACAGGGCTTTATAGGCCGGCAGCACACCGACGGTTTTCTCGGTGGGTTTGAGGGCGAACACCGCCTCACCCGGTGCGGCGTTGGCGGCGGGGTCCATCCATGCAGTGATGCCGAGGCTGTTGTTGTAGCGCACCGCTGATTTCGCCGCATTCAACATGTCGACAGGGCTCGGCACCGGCATTTTCGAGGCGACCCGATCCCATCCGGCGTCGACCACAAAGCCATTCGGCTCACCGTTGGCCAGTTTGCCGATGGTGTCTTTTTCCGCGTCGGGCAGGGTTTTCAGCATGGCCGCATCAATCCCGGCGCGTTTGAGCATGACGTTGTTGGCCCACGCCGTGTGGTGGTCGCTGCCGATAAACACCACCGGCACATCGGCCCATTCGCCGGTGTTGAAGGTTTTGCCCAAGGCCTCGGCCTGCGCCCAGTAAACCGAACTCATGCCGGCAATGCTCAGCACATCGCCGTGTTTGGCTTTGCCGTTTTCACGCCAGATGCGCAGGCGCTTTTGCAATTCGTCGAGGCCGATGACTTCGTCTTCCATGTTCGCCGAGACCATTTCCAGCCCGCCGAAAATCGCGTGAGAATGGCTGTCGATCAGGCCGGGCATCAGCGCTTGGCCCTTGAGGTCGATGACCGTTGTGCCGGGTTCGATCAGCGCTTTGACCTGCGCATCCGTGCCGACTTTCAGCACTTTGCCGTCTTCCACGGCCAAGGCTTGCACCTTGGGCTGAGTGCGGTCGGCGGTAAAAATCTTGCCGTTGAGGAGGATCAGGTCGGCGGCGGCCATGGCTTCCATCGAGGCAAAACTTACGGCGCTTAGCAGCAGACTCGGGATGAATCTTTTCATTGAAGATTTCCTTGTTATTGCGTCTGATGGCGAGATTAGTGGCTGACGCCGGCCGACAGAACGCCCGCCTCACGAAAAACGTTTTTGCCTGAATGGAAAAAGCATGGACAAGTTGGGTGCATTGAAAATGTTCGTGGTCACCGCGCAACTCGGCAGTTTCAGCCGCGCTGCCGAGCAGTTGGGCAAAACCCCATCGGCGCTGACCAAAGCGGTCAATCATCTGGAGGCGGAGCTGGGTGCGCGGTTGTTCGAGCGCAGCACGCGACGGATTTTGCTCACTGAAATCGGCCGGGTGTATCTGGAAACCGCGCGGTTGGTGTTGCAGCGACTGGACGAGGCCAGCGAGGAAATCGAGCAGTTGCAGCATGGCTTGCGCGGCAGCCTGAAAATCACCGCGCCACTGGCGTACGGGCGGGCGTTTCTCGACCAAGTGTGTGATGGTTTTTTGCAGCAATACCCGCAGATCAGCCTGCAAGTGGACCTGTGCGATGCGTTTGTCAATTTGCTGGAAAGCGGTTACGACCTGGCGCTGCGTGAGGGCCACGATGATTTGCCGGGGCTGATTGCGCGGGTGGTCGGCAGTAACCGTCTGGCCCTGTGCGGCAGCCCCGACTATCTGGCGCGCAAGGGTTTGCCGGTCAACCCGCAAACCCTCGAACAGCATGAATGGCTGCTCTATCAGCACCCGTTGCTCAGCCGCGAGTTCTGGTGGGCCGAGCGCGACGGACAGCGCTTGAGCCTGGCGCAACCGGCGGCGCCGCGATTGCGCAGCGACAATTATGATTTGTTGCTGGCCAGCGCCCTGGCCGGGCGCGGTTTGCTGCACACGCCGCTGTGGAGCGCCGCACCGTACATTGCCGACGGGCGACTGGTGCGGGTCATGGCGGATTACGACATCGACCCGGACAGCTTCGGCCCGCACATTCTCGCGGTGTACCCGAGTCATCGGCGGGCCACGGCGAAAGTCGTCGCGTTTATCGATTACATCGCCGCATTCCTCACCGAACGCGGCCTGAGCTGACTCCCGTTTCACTCGTCAGCTCTTGCGTCGGCTCAGGCCGACTGGCGGCGCTTGTCAGGAAAATCCTACAGGAGTACAAATGTACTCCATGACGAACCTGACTCCCCGCCGTACCGCCATCCTGACTTTTATCCGCGAACGCATCGCCGAACACGGTCAGTCCCCAAGCCTCGCTGAAATCAGCGAGGCTTTTGGTTTTGCCTCGCGCAGCGTGGCGCGCAAGCATGTGCTCGCGCTCACCGAAGCCGGGTTTATCGAGGTCAATCCGCATCAGGCCCGGGGCATTCGCCTGCTCGGGCAACCGGCGCGCCCGGAATTGCTCGACATCCCTGTGCTCGGCCGCGTCGCTGCCGGTGCGCCGATTGGCGCCGATGCCGACATCCATCGCCGCTTGATGCTCGACCCGGCACTGTTCTCCCGCCCACCCGATTACATGCTGCGGGTGCAGGGCGATTCGATGATCGAGGACGGCATCCTCGACGGCGATCTGGTCGGCGTGAAGCGCAATCCCGAAGCGCTCAACGGCCAGATCGTGGTGGCGCGCCTCGACGGTGAAGTCACCATCAAACGCTTCGAACGGCTGGGCGATGAAGTGCGGCTGTTGCCGCGCAACCCGGCGTACCAGCCGATTGTCGTGCGTGACGATCAGGATCTGGCCATCGAAGGGGTGTTCTGCGGTCTGGTGAGGCAAGGCTGATGGGCGCCGTCGTTGCGTTGGATACGCTGTTCAATGGCGGCCAGGTCTGGAAAGGCCGGCCTGCGCCACCGGCCGCCAGTCCGCAACCGACCGGGCATGCCGCGCTGGACGCGGCACTGCCCAGCGGTGGCTGGCCGGAAGCGGCACTGAGCGAAATCCTCCTGGCCGGTCCCGGTGTCGGCGAACTGCAACTGGTCTGGCCGACACTGGCGCGGCTGTCGGCGGCGGGCGAGCGCATCGTGCTGGTGGCGCCGCCGTTCGTGCCGTACCCGCAAGCGTGGGCAAACGCCGGGGTTGATCTGCGCCAGTTGTCGGTGATCCAGGCCAGCGAGCGCGATGCCTTGTGGGCAGCGGAACAATGCCTGCGTTCGGGCAGTTGCGGCGCGGTGCTGTGCTGGCCGCACAAGGCCGATGACCGCGCCTTGCGGCGTTTGCAGGTGGCGGCGGAAACCGGTCAGACCCTGGCATTCGCCTGGCGCCCGTTGAGCGAAGCGGTCAACCCGTCACCGGCGGCGCTGCGCATCGCCATCGACGCCAGACCTGCGCAGTTGCGCGTGCTCAAGTGCCGTGGCGGTCTGGCGCGTACGGCACCGATTGCCTTTGCCGTGGGTCACTGAGGTCGCCATGCGCTGGGTGTGTATTTTGTTCCCGCAATTGGCCCTCGACGCCGTGCTGCGTCAGCGTCCCGATCCCGATGAGCCGTTGGTGCTGCTCAACGGCCCGGCCCAGCGCCGCGTGCTGCAAGCGGTCAACCCGGCGGCGCGCAAACTCGGGTTGCGCGCTGGCCAGTCGATGACCGCCGCCCAGGCCATGAGCAAAGGTTTTGCCACCGCTGATTACGAGGCCGCCGAGGTCGAACACTGGCAGCAGTTTCTTGCCGCGTGGGCCTACGGTTTCAGCGCGCAGGTCAGCGTGCATTACCCGCGCGCCGTGGTGTTCGAGATTGAATCCAGCCTGGGCCTGTTCGGTACCTGGGCGCAGTTCGAAGCACGACTGCGCCAGGAACTGACCGATCTGGGCTTTCGCCATCGCATCGTTGCCGCACCGAATCCGGTGGCGGCGCGGGTACTGGCCAATGCTTACGACGGCTTGGTGGTGCCGGACGGTGAAGCCTTGCAGCATCACCTCGGCCAGTTGCCGGTCGACCGCGTCGGTCTGGAACCGGCAGTGGCCACGGCGTTATCGCGCATGGGCCTGCGCACTCTCAATCAACTGCAGAGCCTGCCGCGTCAGGCACTGGCCCGGCGCTTCGAAGCGCAGATGCTCAAGCACCTCGACACCCTGTTCGGCGCGCGGCCATTGGCGCTGGAGTTTTACCTGCCGCCGGATCGTTTCGACGTGCGCATCGAACTCAACTTTGACGTGCAGTCCCATCAGGCGCTGCTGTTCCCGTTACGCCGTTTGACTGGTGATCTGTCAGCGTTCCTCTGCGGGCGTGACAGCGGCGTGCAGCGTTTCGATCTGCATCTTGAGCACGCCGGGTTGCCTGACAGCGTAATCAAGGTCGGCCTGCTCAGCGCCGAACGTGATCCGGCGATGCTCTTCGAACTGGCGCGCGGGCGACTGGAACAGGTGCAAGTCGAGGCACCGGTGCGCGGCTTTCGTCTGCGCGCCGAGGACCTGCCGAGCTTCGTGCCGCAGTTTCAGGAATTGTTCGATGACCGTCCGCAGCAGACCCTGCCCTGGGAACAATTGCGCGAACGCCTGCGCGCACGCTTGGGTGATGACGCGGTGCAAGGGCTGCGTTTTCAGGCCGATCATCGTCCGGAGTGCGCGTGGCAGCACGGCGTCGACAAACAACCCTGCGCAGGCTTGCCGAATGTGCATCGTCCGGGCTGGTTGCTCGGCGAGCCGCAAAGCGTGGCGCAAGGTTCGGCGCGAATTCTCATGGGCCCGGAACGTATCGAGTCCGGCTGGTGGGACGGTGACGATGTGCGCCGCGATTATTACCTGATCCAGAACCGCGCCGGTCAGCAGGGCTGGGCTTATCGGGCGGTGGGTGAGGGCGGTCCGCTGTGGCTGCAGGGCTGGTTTGCATGAACGACGGTTATGCCGAGTTGCACTGCCTGTCGAACTTCAGTTTTCAGCGCGGTGCCTCCAGTGCGCTGGAACTGTTTCAACGGGCGAAAAAACACGGCTATCAGGCACTGGCGATCACCGATGAATGCACGCTGGCCGGAATCGTTCGGGCCTGGCAGGCGGCGAAATCGGTGGAGCTGCCGCTGGTCATCGGCAGTGAAGTGCGTATTGAAAACGGCCCGAAACTGGTGCTGCTGGTGGAGAACCTGGCGGGTTATCAAGCGCTGTGCGGCTTGATCACCCGTGCGCGACGGCGCACGCAAAAAGGCCAGTATCAGGTGCTGCGCGAGGACTTCGCCGAGCCATTGCCGGGGTTGCTGGTGTTGTGGGTGCCGGACTCACTCGATAACGTGGAGGAGGGCCGCTGGCTGCAGCAGACCTTCGGCGAACGGTTGTGGCTGGCGGTGCAATTGCATCGTGGGCAGGACGATCAGCAGCGGCTGGCGGCGTTGTTGGCGCTGGCCGCCGAGTTGCAGATTCCCGCTGTGGCCAGCGGCGATGTGCACATGCACGCCCGTGGCCGCCGTGCCTTGCAGGACACCATGACGGCGATCCGTCATCACGTGCCGGTGGCCGAGGCGGGATTACGCCTGCATCCCAATGGCGAGCGGCATTTGCGCAGTGTCGAGGTGTTGCGCGAGTTGTATCCGCAGGCCTTGCTGGATGAGTCGGTGAGCCTGGCCCGACGCTGCACCTTCGATCTGGGCGAGTTGCGTTATCAATACCCCAAAGAGCTGGTGCCCGACGGACACAGCGCCAGTGCCTGGCTAAGGCAACTGACCAAGGAAGGCATCGCCTGGCGTTGGAAGAAGGGCGCGCCCTTCAAGGTGTTGAGGCAGATTAACAAAGAGCTGAAGCTGATCGCCGAACTCGGCTACGAAAGCTACTTCCTTACCGTACATGACGTGGTGCGCTTCGCTCGCGAGCAGAGGATTCTGTGCCAGGGCCGTGGCTCGGCGGCCAACTCGGCGGTGTGTTTTGCCTTGGGCATCACCGAGATCGACCCGGATCGCACCACGCTGCTGTTCGAACGCTTCATGTCCAGGGAACGTAACGAGCCGCCGGACATCGACGTCGATTTCGAGCACGAACGCCGCGAAGAAGTCCTGCAATACGTATTTCGCCGTTATGGCCGTGGTCGTGCAGCGCTGACGGCGGTGGTCAGCACCTACCACGCTGCCGGCGCGGTACGCGATGTGGCCAAGGCCTTGGGCCTGCCGCCGGATCAGATCAACGCACTGGCCGATTGCTGCGGCCACTGGAGCGATGAAACGCCGCCGGTCGCGCGTTTGCTCGAAGGCGGCTTCGACCCCGACAGCCCGGTACTGCGCCGGGTGCTGAGCCTGACCGGGCAGTTGATCGGCTTCCCCCGGCACCTGTCGCAGCACCCCGGCGGCTTCGTGATTTCCGAGCAGCCGCTGGACACACTGGTGCCGGTGGAGAACGCCGCCATGGCCGAGCGCACGATCATTCAGTGGGACAAGGACGATCTCGATGCGGTCGGCCTGCTCAAGGTGGATATCCTCGCCCTCGGCATGCTCAGCGCGATTCGCCGCTGCTTCGACCTGCTGCGTCGGCACCGCAATCTGGACCTGAGCCTGGCGACGATTCCGGCCGAAGACAAACCGACCTACGACATGATCAGCCGCGCCGACACCGTCGGTGTGTTCCAGATTGAGTCGCGGGCGCAGATGTCGATGTTGCCGCGCCTGAAACCGGCGAAGTTCTACGACCTGGTGATTGAAGTGGCCATCGTCCGCCCGGGGCCGATTCAGGGCGGGATGGTGCATCCGTATCTGCGCCGCCGGAACAAGGAAGAAGAGGAAACCTACCCGTCGCCAGAACTCAAGGTCGTTCTGGAAAGAACCCTCGGCGTACCGCTGTTTCAGGAACAGGTGATGCAGATCGCCATCGTCGCCGCTGATTACAGCCCCGGCGAGGCCGATCAGTTGCGTCGCTCGATGGCCGCATGGAAGCGCCACGGCGGACTGGAACCGCACAAGGCACGCCTCGCCGCCGGCATGAAGAAAAACGGCTACACGCCGGAATTCGCCGCGCAGATTTTCGAGCAGATCAAAGGGTTTGGCAGCTACGGTTTTCCCGAGTCCCACGCCGCCAGTTTTGCCTTGCTGACTTACGCCAGTTGCTGGCTCAAGTGCCACGAACCGGCGGCATTCGCCTGTGCGCTGATCAATAGCTGGCCGATGGGCTTCTACAGCCCGGACCAGATTCTCCAGGACGCGCGCCGACATCATTTGCAGATCCGCCCGGTCGACGTGCGCGCCAGTGACTGGGATTGCAGTCTGGAAACCACGACGGCGGCGCAACCGGCGATTCGCATGGGCCTGCGGATGATCAAGGGCTTTCGCGAAGACGATGCCCGGCGCATCGAAACGGCGCGCGCGCGCGGGGCGTTTGCCGATGTCGCCGATCTGGGCGAACGGGCGGCGCTCGACAGTCGGGCGCAGGCGTTGCTCGCCGATTCCGGGGCGTTGCGTGGCCTGGCCGGGCATCGGCATCGGGCGCGCTGGGAAGTCGCCGGGGTGCAGAAACAATTGGGCCTGTTTGCCGGTTTGCCGAGTCAGGAGGAGCCGGAGGTGCTGCTGCCCAAACCCAGTGTTGGCGAGGATCTGCACGCCGATTACAGCACCGTCGGCACCACGTTGGGGCCGCATCCGCTGGCGCTGTTGCGTGGCGAACTCAAGGCCCGGCGCTGCCGCAGTTCGCAGGAATTGCTTGAGGTCGAACACGGCCGACCGGTGAGCGTCGCCGGGTTGGTGACCGGACGGCAACGACCGGGCACCGCCAGTGGCGTGACCTTCGTGACCCTCGAAGACGAGTTCGGCAACGTCAACGTGGTGGTCTGGCGCGATCTGGCCGAGCGTCAGCGTCAGGTATTGGTGGGATCGCAATTGCTCAAGGTCGATGGCCGCTGGGAACGCGAAGGTGAAGTGCGCCACCTGATTGCCGGCCGCCTGAGCGACCTCAGCCCGCTGCTCAATGGCATCCGCGTGCAGAGCCGCGATTTCCACTGATCAACACGATCCCTGTAGGAGTGAGCCTGCTCGCGATAGCGGTGTGTCAGATACAACATTGCTGACTGATCCACCGCCATCGCGAGCAGGCTCACTCCTACAAAGGCTTGCGCAGTTTCAACACAGCCAATTCACTGGCGCCAAAAAAACCTGTCCTCAATGATGGCACTTTGTCATAATGCCGCCCCTTTTCAGCTCCCGGGCGCATTGCCGTGCCGGGACATCCCCGTTTTTCAAAAGGAATACTCAGTGAGAATGATCTCCCGGATGCTGGTCTCAGGCGTTGCGATTGCCGTGCTTGGCACCCTTGCCACGACGCTGGCCGGTTGCGCCACCGAAAGCTCCCGCGCGCTGCCGGTGGCCAAGGTTGAAAGCGCCACACAAGTCTGGACCGGCGTTCGTGTGCCAATGGCCGTGGGCAAGTTCGACAACCGCTCCAGCTACATGCGCGGGATCTTCTCCGACGGCGTCGACCGTCTCGGCGGTCAGGCCAAGACCATCCTCATCACCCACTTGCAGCAAACCAATCGCTTCAGCGTGCTGGATCGCGACAACATGGGCGAAATCCAGCAGGAATCCGCCATCAAGGGCCAGGCCCAGCGTCTGAAAGGTGCTGATTACGTGGTCACCGGCGACGTCACCGAGTTCGGCCGCAAAGAGACCGGCGATCACCAGTTGTTCGGCATTCTCGGCCGTGGCAAGACCCAGGTCGCCTACGCCAAGGTCAACCTGAATATCGTCAATATCAGCACCTCCGAAGTGGTCTATTCGACCCAGGGCGCCGGCGAATACGCCTTGTCCAACCGCGAAATCATCGGCTTCGGCGGCACCGCTGCCTACGACTCGACCCTCAACGGCAAAGTACTGGATCTGGCCATGCGCGAGGCGATCAATCGTCTGGTCGATGGCATGAACGCCGGTGCCTGGAAACCGGGCAACTGATCGACGCCCATTGCAAGGAGCAACACCCCCATGACTCTGAATTTGTCGCGCTCGTTACTGGCGCTGACGCTGGCCGCCAGCGCCTTGCTGGCCGGTTGCAGCAGCCCGAAAACCCTGTATCAGTGGGAAGGCTACGAGCCCCAGGTCTACGAATACTTCAAAGGCGAAGAGCCGAAAGAAGCCCAGGCCGAAGCCCTGGAGCGTGACCTGCAGAAAATCCGCTCCACCGGCAAGGCCGTACCGCCGGGTTACCACGCGCACCTTGGTCTGCTCTACCTGAGCATGGGCAAGGACGATCAAATGGTGCAGCAGTTCAATACCGAGAAAACCCTGTTCCCTGAGTCCGGCACGTACATGGATTTCCTGCTTAAAAACGCCAAGACCGGAGAGGCGAAATGATCGCGCGCACCTTGAAGCTGCTCGCCGCCGGTCTGGCCCTGACCGCACTGGCCGGCTGCGTCGCCCCCAAGACCGTGGACTACTCGGCCTACAAGCAGGCGCGGCCGAAGACCATTCTGGTGCTGCCACCGCTGAACACCTCCCCGGACGTGAAGGCGTCGTACAGTCTGTTGTCGCAGGTGACGTTCCCGTTGGCCGAGGCCGGTTACTACGTGCTGCCGATTACGCTGGTTGACGAGACGTTCCGCCAGAACGGCTTGACCACGCCGGACGATATCCATCAGGCACCACCAAACAAACTGAAGGAGATCTTCGGTGCGGATGCTGCGCTGTACATCACCGTGACCGAATACGGCACCCGTTACATGGTGATCAGCAGCGAAACGGCAGTGACCGCGACGGCAAAACTGGTCGACCTGAAAAGCGGCACCACGCTGTGGACCGGTACGGCCCGGGCGTCGAGCGAAGAGGGCGGCAACAACAACGGTGGCGGGCTGATCGGCATGCTGATCACGGCAGCGGTGAAGCAGATCATCAACAGCTCCACCGATGCCGGCTACCCGATTGCCGGTGTGGCGAGCAATCGTCTGCTCTCGGCCGGGCATCCGGCAGGCCTGCTGTACGGCCCGCGCTCGCCGAAGTACGGCACTGACTGACCCCGGTAATGATCGTTCCCACACTCTGCGTGGGAACGATCAATGTCGGCGTGAGCCTGCTCACCGCCGCCCCCTCCCGGCACTTGTGTCCTGCTTGCAACGAGCAGACAGCTAGAAAGACGCCGCCTCGATGGGTGATTCGCACTCAACGTGCAATCAAGACCCTGCATCTCGAAGCCGAAGGTTATATCCTGCGTGGCACTCAGTTGCTCGACGTTAAAGGAGTGCCCAAATGACCGAAAAGAAACCGGAAACCACGGTCGACCGCGTCTACCAAGGGGTTTACGAGGCGATCAGCAAGCGTTCGTTGCGTCCGGGGATGAAACTGGGCGAGGCCTCCCTGGCCGAGTTATTTAATGTCAGCCGCACGTCGGTGCGCGCGGCATTGAAGCAATTGGAGGCCGACGGACTGGTCACCACCGAGCCCAACAAAGGGGCATCGGTGTCGTTGCCGAGCAATGAAGAGCTTCGCTCGCTGTTCGAAACCCGCCGTCTGATCGAGATCGGTATCGTCACTGAACTGTGCCGGCGCAAGGACAGCGCGGCGATGCAGGATCTGCGCGCACATTTGCTGCTGGAAGATCAAGCCCATGCAGCCGGCGATCACGAACGGCTGATTCATCTGCTTGGCGAGTTCCACCTCAAGCTCGCGCGCAGCCTGAACAATCCGGTGCTGCTCGACTGGTTCCAGAAGCTGATCTCCCGCGCTTCGCTGTACGCAGCGGCGCTGGACGACGACAGCCATGAAGTCTGCCGCGACGACGAGCATCTGCGTCTGATCGAATACATCGAGGCCGGCAATCAGGGCGCCGCCATCGAATTGACCTGCACCCACCTCAACGGCATCGAGAAGGCCATTCTCGACGCCGCCGCCAAAATGAAAACCGGCTACCATCCGCTCAAACACCTGATCGGGGTCTAAGCTTCGAACGGCGATGAAATCGGCTATACCTCATATGAAACCAATACGACTGAAGACGCTCGAAACAGACGGGCGTCGCGTCGTTATGGCGTCGCGATTTATCGGGCAATCACCACAGGACACTGAGTCAGTCGATGCAGTTTTTATCCGATAGCCATGGTTGTGAGGGCTGGAAAGGCGAAATGGCCGGACGCATCAGCGCGTTCGACTGGAGCCACACCGAACTCGGCCCGCTCCATAGCTGGCCGGCCAGTCTGTGCAGCGCGGTGCAACTGATGCTGGCGTCGCCGCTGCCGATGGTCATGCTCTGGGGCTATGCCGGGTACATGATCTATAACGACGCCTATTCCAAGTTTGCCGGTGGTCGCCACCCGTATCTGCTCGGCGCGCCGGTAGAACTGGGCTGGCCGGAAGTCGCCGATTTCAACCGGCATGTCGTCGACACCTGCCTGGCCGGTGGCACCTTGTCGTTTCGCAACAAGGAACTGGTGTTGTTGCGCGATGGCGTCCCCGAAGACGTCTGGATGGATTTGTATTACAGCCCGGTGCCCAATGATGAGGGGCAGCCGGCCGGTGTGATGGCGATGGTGGTGGAAACCACCGAATTCATGCACTCCGAGCGTCGGCGCCAGGCCGCTGAAAAGGCTTACCGCGCCGACAACGAGCGGGTGCGCCTGGCGCTGAATGCCGGGGCTTTGCTTGGCTCGTTTGTCTGGGACGTGAAAAACAACATACTGTCGGCAGACGAACGTTTCGCTCGCACGTTTTCCTATCCGCCGGATCAGGACCTGAGCGACCTGCCGCAGGGCATCGCCGAGTCGCGCATCCACCCCGATGACGCCGCCTGGGTGCAGGAGCGGGTCGCCCATTCCGTGCAGACCGGCGAGCCGTATAACGCCGAATACCGCGTGCGGCGCAGTGATGGCAGTTACTCGTGGGTGTTGGCCAGTGGCGCCTGTGAGTTCGACGAACAGGGTGCGCCGTTGCGTTTTCCCGGGGTATTGATTGACATCCATGAACGCAAGATTGCAGAAGAATCCCTGCTCAAATTTACCCGCAACCTCGAACAGCGCGTGGGCGAGGAGGTGGAGGCGCGGCTGGCGGCTGAAGAGCAGTTGCGCCAGTCGCAGAAGCTCGAAGCGATTGGCGGTCTGACCGGCGGCGTCGCTCACGACTTCAATAATCTGCTGCAAGTGATTGCCGGCAATCTGCATCTGCTCGCGCGCCACGAACCGAACAACGCCAACGTGCAACGCCGGGTCAGCGCTTCGCTGGCGGCGGTCGAGCGCGGGGCCAAGCTGTCCTCGCAACTGCTCGCGTTTGCCCGGCGTCAGCCATTGTCGCCGGCGGTGTGCAACCCGCGGCAGATTTTCGAAGGCGTTGGCGAGTTACTGCAGCGGGCGCTGGGTGAAACCATTCAGATCGACGTGCAGTTGCCGCAACAACCGTGGCACATCAACGTCGACCGCAACCAGTTGGAAAACGCCATCCTCAACCTGGCGATCAACGCCCGTGACGCGATGAAGGGCGAGGGCACCATTGCGCTGAGCGCTGCCAACGTTCGCCTCGACCACGAGTACTGTGCCGGCAAAGGCATCGTTCCCGGCGAGTTTGTCCGCGTCGCCGTCAGTGACACCGGTGTCGGCATCCCGCCCGACATTCTTGAGCAGGTGTTCGAACCGTTTTTCACCACCAAGGCCGATGGCCAGGGCACCGGGCTGGGCCTGAGCATGGTGTTCGGCTTCGTCAAGCAGAGTGGCGGGCATGTCGAGATCAGCAGCAATATAGGCGAGGGCACGCGAGTGCAGTTGTACTTCCCGCGCAGCCTGCGGCCGATCCTTGATGAGGCGCCCAATCTGCAAAGGCAGCAGAGTGGCGGCCATGAGACGATTCTGGTGGTCGAGGACAACGACGCGGTGCGCGCTTCGGCGGTCGAACTGTTGCGCGAGGAGGGCTACCGCGTGTTGACCGCCGGCCACGGCGATGCGGCCATGCAAATGCTCCTTGAAGGTGTCGAGGTCGACCTGATTTTCACCGACGTGGTCATGCCGGGGCTGATCAAAAGCTCCGACCTGTTCGCCTGGGCCAAGGTGCAGACGCCGCCGGTGGCGGTGCTGTTCACGTCGGGGCACACCCGCGACATTATCTCGCGCAATCACCAGTTGAGTCCTGACACTCATTTGCTCGGCAAACCTTACAGCCCGGAGGCATTGCTGCAGATGATTCGGGTGGTGCTCGGCAACTGAGCGCTGAACATTCCATTACCAGGGCAGGTCGATGACTTCCAAACGCACCTCCAAAGCGCCCGCCGGCATGGTCCGGGTCCGCGGCGCTCGCGAACACAACCTGAAGAACGTCGATGTCGACATTCCCCGCGATGCGCTGGTGGTGTTCACCGGGGTATCCGGTTCGGGCAAGTCGTCGCTGGCGTTCTCGACTTTGTATGCCGAAGCCCAACGCCGCTATTTCGAATCCGTGGCGCCCTATGCGCGACGGCTGATCGATCAGGTCGGCGTGCCGGATGTCGACTCCATCGAAGGCCTGCCGCCGGCCGTGGCCCTGCAACAGCAACGCGGCACGCCGAGCACGCGCTCATCGGTGGGCAGCGTGACCACGCTGTCGAGCCTGATCCGTATGCTCTATTCCCGCGCCGGCAGTTATCCGCCGGGCCAGCCGATGTTGTATGCCGAAGACTTTTCGCCGAACACCCCGCAAGGCGCGTGCCCCGAATGCCATGGCCTCGGTCGGGTGTATGAGGTCACCGAGGCGCTGATGGTGCCCGACCCGAACCTGACCATCCGCCAGCGCGCGGTGGCATCCTGGCCGCTGGCGTGGCAGGGGCAGAACCTGCGCGACATCCTTGTGACCATGGGCATCGATGTCGATATCCCCTGGAAGAAATTGCCGAAAAAGCAGCGTGACTGGATTCTCTTCACCGAAGAAACCCCGACCGTGCCGGTGTACGCCGGGCTCACTCCGGAGGAAACCCGGGTTGCCCTCAAGCGCAAGATGGAACCGAGTTATCAGGGCACCTTCACCGGCGCCCGGCGCTATATCCTGCACACGTTTACCCATTCGCAGAGTGCGCTGATGAAGAAGCGCGTTTCGCAGTTCATGCTCGGCAGCCCTTGCCCGTTATGCGACGGCAAGCGCCTGAAGCGTGAAGCGTTGTCGGTGACGTTTGCCGGCTATGACATCGGCGAACTGTCGCAGATGCCGCTGCTGCAAGTGGCCGAAGTGTTACGGCCGGTGGCGGCGGCGAGCTATCTGGAGCACGCCGAGGAAACCGGCGAGACCTTGAGCCACGCGCAAACCCGCGAGGCCCGCCAGCAGCGCGTGGCCCACGGCGCCAGCGGTCACGGCAGCGCGCCAGACGTACGTCACACGCCAAATCTGTCGCTGGAAAAACGCCTGGCGGCGCAGCGCATTGCCGAGGATCTGCTGGAGCGGGTCAGTACCCTGACCGATCTGGGCCTCGGTTATCTGGCGCTGGAGCGCAGCACGCCGACGCTGTCCTCCGGTGAGTTGCAGCGCTTGCGACTGGCAACGCAACTGGGTTCGCAATTGTTCGGGGTGATCTACGTGCTCGACGAGCCGTCGGCCGGTTTGCATCCAGCCGATGGCGAGGCGTTGTTCGAGGCGTTGCAGCGGTTGAAGGCTGACGGCAACACGCTGTTTGTGGTCGAGCATGACCTGGAAACCATGCGCCGCGCTGACTGGCTGATCGACGTCGGCCCGGCGGCGGGCGAGCAGGGTGGTCGAGTGCTGTACAGCGGTCCGCCCTCCGGTCTGGCCGAAATCGAGCAATCGCAGACTCGCGCTTATCTGTTTGCCGAAGCGCAGCGCCAGACACGCGCAGCGCGCAAACCGACGGGATGGCTGAAGCTCGATGGCATCACCCGCAACAACCTCAACAACCTCAGTGCCGAATTCCCACTGGGCTGCTTTACGTCGGTGACCGGAGTATCCGGCTCGGGCAAGTCGAGTCTGGTCAGTCAGGCCTTGCTGGAACTGGTCGGCGCGCAGTTGGGGCGGCCGCCGGTGGAGAGCGAGCCGGAAGAACTCAGCCTCGAAGACGATGCACCGCAGGTCAGCAGCGGCCAGGTTACGTCGGGACTGGAGTCGATCAAGCGACTGGTGCAGGTCGACCAGAAACCCATCGGCCGCACGCCACGCTCCAATCTGGCGACCTACACCGGGTTGTTCGATAACGTGCGCAAGCTCTACGCCGCCACCGACGCAGCACGGGCTGCCGGGTTCGACGCGGGGCAGTTTTCTTTCAACGTCGCCAAGGGCCGCTGCGCCACGTGCGAGGGTGAGGGCTTTGTCAGTGTCGAGTTGTTGTTCATGCCCAGCGTCTATGCGCCGTGCCCGACTTGCCATGGCGCGCGCTACAACCCGCAGACCCTGGCGGTTCTCTGGGAGGGGCTGAGCATTGCGCAGGTGCTGCAATTGACCGTCGAGGAAGCGGTGAAGGTGTTTGCCGAGCAGCCGGGGATTCGCCGTTCGCTGGAGGTATTGCGCGATATCGGCCTCGGTTATCTGCGTCTGGGCCAACCGGCCACGGAGCTTTCCGGCGGCGAAGCGCAGCGGATCAAACTGGCCACCGAGTTGCAGCGCAACCAGCGCGGCGCGACCTTGTATGTGCTGGATGAACCGACCACCGGGCTGCATCCGCGCGATGTCGACCGGCTGCTGGAGCAACTGGATACGCTGGTGACGGCAGGGCATACGGTGATCGTCGTCGAGCACGAAATGCGCGTGGTGGCGCAGAGCGACTGGGTGATCGACATCGGGCCGGGGGCGGGGGATCAGGGCGGTCGAATCGTAGTGGCGGGTACACCGCAGAAGGTTGCGGCGAGCAAAAAGAGCAAGACCGCGCCGTTTCTGGCCCGGGCCTTGAATCGGTAATCGCGCTGCTGCCCCTGGCCTCATCGCTGGCAAGCCAGCTCCCACAGGTTTTAGTGGTGTACGCGGAATATGTGTACACACAAGATCACTGTAGGAGCGAGCTTGCTCGCGAATGCATTGGCTCAGGCACCGTCAAGGGTGCGGCGTACCTTGTCCAGCAGCTCACTGATCTGAAACGGCTTGACCAGCATGTCCATGCCGGTCCCCAGAAATACCTGACGATTGATCGCCGTTTCCGCATATCCGGTCATGAACAGAATCGGCAGCCCCTCACACCACCCTCGCGCAACATCCGCCAGCTCGCGTCCGTTCATGCGCGGCAGGCCGACGTCCGTCAGCAGCAGGTTGATCGATGGATCGTTCTGCAGGCGCTCCAGCGCGGTTTCGATGTCCGCCGCCTGGGTGCAGCGATAACCCGCGTCCTCCAGCACTTCAGCGACAAACATGCGCACCGCCGGCATGTCTTCGACAATCAGCACATGTTCGCCGCTGCCTTGCGGATCGACCACCGGCGCCGGGATGTCGACGCCTGTCGGATCGCTGGTGGCCGGCAACATGATCGTCACTTCCGTCCCGCGCCGCGCGACGCTGCGGATGTGCGCATCACCGCCCGACTGGCGGGCGAAACCATAGATCGTCGACAACCCCAGCCCGGTGCCCTTGCCTAAGGGTTTGGTGGTGAAAAACGGATCGAAGACCTTGTCGATGACGTTGTGCTCGATCCCGGTGCCGTCGTCACGCACCGACAGTGCTACGTAAGCACCGTCGGCCAGATTCGGATCGCCATGGGAATACGCGGCATACGTGTTGACCCAGATATTGCCGCCCACTGGCAAGGCATCCCGGGCGTTGATCACCAGATTCAACACCGCGCTTTCCAGCTGCACCGGGTCGACCAGGGCGATCGCCGGTTTGCTCGTCAACTCAAGCTTGAGGGTGATCCGTTCACCGATGGTGCGCACCAGCAACTCTTCCAGCGAACGCACCTGATCATTGATGTCCACCGGCCGTGTGTCCAGCGGCTGCTGACGGGCAAAAGCCAGCAAGCGATGGGTCAGCGAGGCGGCACTCATCGCCGAATTCAGCGCCGCTTCGCTGTAAAACTGCACCTTGTCCAGACGCTGATCGGCGACGCGTTTCTGGATCAATTCGAGGCTGGTGATGATCCCGGTCAGCAGGTTGTTGAAGTCGTGGGCGATACCGCCGGTGAGCTTGCCCAGTGCATCCATCTTATGCACTTGCAGCAACTGCGCTTCGGCGCGCGCGCGCTCGGCGACTTCCTTGGCCAGTTGCGTGGTGGTGTCGTCCAGACGCGCCAGATGCGAGCGCTCGCGATGGCGGTGCTCGGTAACGTCCTCAACGAACACCAGGCTCAATTCGGGCGTGCGGTATGGGGAAATCTGCCACTCGGTCTCGCGGATTTCCCCCTGCACACGCATGTTCAGCGTGCCTTTCCAGCGCTCGCCATCGACCAGACGCAGGCGCAGCTCATTGAGGATGGCGCTCTGGTCCTCGGCAAAGCATTCACGCAGGGCTTGTGGGTCCAGATTATCGAGAATCAGTTGGGCGAAGGCATGGTTGCACTCATGCACCTTGAGGCTGGCATCGAGCACCGCGATCGGCGCGGACACATTGGCAAATATCTCGCGGAATCGCGCCTCGCTTTCGCGCAGGGCGTTTTCCGTGTCGCGCACCCGCAACAGGGTACGCAGGGTCGCCAACAGCACGTCGGCGTCGACCGGGTGAATCAGATAGGCATCGGCACCGGCGTCGAGGCCGGTGATGATGTCGCCGGTCTGGATCGATGCGGCCGATACATGGATCACTGGCAGCAGCGCGGTGCGAGGGTCAGCGCGCAGAATGCGCACGATGTCGAAGCCGCTCATGTCCGGCAGATTGACGTCGAGGATCAGTGCGTCGAGTACTTCGCTGTCGATCAGCGCCAGCCCCTCGCCGCCCGTGCCAGCCTCCAGCACCTCATAGCCGTGGCGCTCCAGCCGTCGGCGCAGGGCGTAGCGGGTGGCGACGTTGTCGTCGACGATCAACAGGCGGATGTCACGTTTCATCGACGTTCTCCAGAGCGATCGCCAGCGGGATGATCACGAAGAAGGTCGAACCGACCCCCGGCGCACTGTCCATCCCGACATCGCCGCCGAGCAGGGCGGCGAAGCGTTTACACAGCGACAGGCCCAGTCCGGTGCCGCGCAGACGCTTCTGCAACGGCGAGTCGACCTGGGAAAAGTCTTCGAACAATGCGCCATGCAGCTCGGCAGCGATACCGATTCCGGTGTCGCTGACGGCAAAACGCACTTTGTCCGCCCCTTCGAGCCGTGCCGAAACCCGCACCTCGCCTCGGGTGGTGAACTTCAGCGAGTTGGAAATGAAGTTGCGCAGAATCTGCGCGAGCTTCTTGTCGTCGGTGTACAGGCGGGGCAACCCGACCGGTTCTTCGAAGATCAGGTCCACGGCGCTGGCATCGACAATTGGCCGGAACATCCCGCGCAGCGCGGAGAACAGGTCGAACATGTCGAACCATGCCGGGGAGATAGTGATGCGCCCGGCTTCGATCTTCGCCAGATCGAGCAGGTCATCGACCATGTCACTGAGTTCGCGGGCGGCGGTGCTGACGAAGGCCACCTGTTTGTGCTGTTCGGGGCTGAGCGGACCGTCGAGTTCATCGGCCAGCAGGCTGTTGATGCTGAGGATAGAGCCCAGCGGCGTGCGGAACTCATGGCTCATGTACGACAGGAAACGGCTTTTCAGATCCGAGGCCTGGCGCAATTCCTCAGCCTGTACATCGAGTTCGGCGTACAGGGCCAGCACGCCCTGATTGGTTTCATCGAGTTCTTCGCGCAGGGCCGCGGTTTCGCTCTGCAACTGCGCAATCAGCGCAGCCTGCTCGGCATGGCTCAGGATTGGCGACTCAGCCATGGGCGGCCTCCAGGGCAACGACCAGCACCGTTACATCGTCGCGCCCGCGACAGAAGTCGCGCTGCAGGACGGCGGCTATCACGGCGGGATGGCGGTGCACCAGGCCGGGGTAGTCTTGAAGGTTCCAACGGGACTGCAAGCCGTCGCTGTACATGATCAATAGATGTCCGTTCACGTGAGCATAGTCAAAGGGTCGCGCTTTTCGGTATTGCACACCGACAATGCCTGGATGCGAGGCCAGTCCGCGTGATTTGTCGGCGGCGATCAGGCTGGCGCCGATGTTGCCGACGCCGGCGAAGGTCAAGTGATCGCGCCGCGCATCGAACTGGGCAAACGCCACAGCGCCGCCGCGAGTGCCGATCATGTCGCGGTGCATGTCTTCCATCAGCATCACCGGCTCGGCGAAAGGCATCAGAGCGAAGGCTTGTGCTCCGGCCCGCCCGGCCCGTTCGGCATCTTCTCCGTGACCCAGACCGTCGATGATCAGCGCGCTGATGCTGCCGTTGTCATACGCCAGTTGCCAGACATCGCCACACGCCGGATCGTTGTGCAGCGAGTGCTGACTGACCCCGAAACGCATGTCAGGGGCTCGATCCGAGCGCGGATAAAACCTGGCCAGTAATACCGCGCCACGGGTATCGGCGTACACATCAAACACTTCAGCCTGGCGTGATATCGAGCCGAGGCCGATGCCTTGGGTGCCTCCGGTCGAAAACCCGTCGGGCATACACGCCTGCAGATCAAAGCCCTGAGCACGGTCGATGGCGAGCAACTCAATGCCAAAGCCATCGGTGCGGGGCAGCACCCGCAGATGCATTTCACCGTGGCTGGCGTGCTTGAGCACATTACTTGCCAGCTCCGTCGCCACCAGTGCGACACGCCCGGCATCGCGCTCGTCGAATCCATGCTGTTCGGCCAGTTGTTGCGCGGTGCGTCGTGCATGGCCGATCTGGCTGCTGTCCTCGATCAGTAAAACCTGGGTCATCGACCCGCTGATATTCATGTCCATCGGGTAATCGTTATTCGTGTGCCCTTGCCGGGCTCGGTGTCCAGTTCGAACTCTTCGACCAGACGTTTTGCCCCGGTCAGGCCCAGGCCCATGCCGCTGCCGGAGGTCCAGCCGTCGGTCATCGCCAGTTTGATGTCGGCGATACCCGGACCTTCGTCGCGGAAGGTCAAGCGCAGCCCGACCTTGTGATCTTCATCGAGAATCTGCCAGTCCATGTCGCCGCCGCCCCCATAAACCATGGTGTTGCGGGCCAGCTCGCTGACCGCCGTGACCATTTTCGTCAGGTCGATCAGGCGCATTCCGCATTCGGTGGCCAGTTTGCGCGCTGTCTGGCGCGCGAGCACGACATCTTGCTCGATGTGAATGGGTTGAGTACCGCTGCTGCGTACGGTCATTGCCTGTCTACTCGTTCCTGCAGCAGCTTCATCCCGCGCTCGACATTCAGTGCGGTACTGACGCCGGGCAGCGTCATGCCGAGTTCCACCAACGTAATCGCCACCGCCGGTTGCATGCCCACCAGCACAGTTTCGGCGTCCATGATTTTCGACAGGCCGGAAATGGTGCCAATCATCCGGCCAATGAACGAGTCGACCATGTCCAGCGCCGAAATGTCGATCAGCACGCCCCGCGCCGAGGTCTTGCTGATACGCTCGGACAAGTCGTCCTGCAAGGTGAGGGCGAGCTGGTCATGCATGTCGACCTGAATGGTCACCAGCAGAAACTGGCCCATCTGAAGAATCGGGATACGTTCCATGCTTAAACAGTCTTGACGAGGCTGACACCCAGACGGGTCAGGGCCAGTTTCAATGCGTCGGCCAGATTGGCCTTGGTCACCACGCCTTGCAGGTCGAGGCCGAGGTGGACGATGGTTTGTGCAATTTGCGGACGCACGCCGCTGATGATGCAGTCGGCGCCCATCAGGCGGATCGCGGTGACGGTTTTCAGCAGGTGCTGGGCGACCAGGGTGTCAACGGTCGGTACGCCGGTGATGTCGATGATGGCGATTTCCGAGCCGGTGTCGACGATGCGTTGCAGCAGCGATTCCATCACCACCTGCGTGCGCTGCGAGTCGAGGGTGCCGATCATCGGCAATGCCAGAACGCCGTCCCACAGCTTGACCACCGGAGTCGAGAGTTCCAGCAGTTCTTCCTGTTGACGCTTGATTACCGCTTCGCGGGATTTCTGAAAGGTGCGGATGGTGTGCATGCCGAACGCGTCGAGCAGTTCGGAGACTTCCCAGAGCTGTTCGGCGAGCAGCGCCGGCTGGTCTTTGTAGTGGGTCTGCAGCAGGTTGAACAGCGGGCCTTTGAGGGCGAAGATAAAACTGGCGGTCTGCTGCGAATCCTGGCCGAGCAGGGCGCGGCTGTGGGAGAGTTTTTCGAGGAACTGGCGGGTGGTTTCCCAGCCCGGCGCGGCGATGTTGGTGCCGTTACCGTTGTGCAGACCGTTGATCACCAGTTGCAGGAACTCCGAGGTTTGTTGCTGCACATCCTGATCTTTCAGGTTGCGTGCAGCACCGCTGGTTTGCAGTCCGTTGATCCATTCGCCGAGCAACTGCGCCTGTTGGGTTTTCATTGCTTCGAGTGTGCTGTTCTGCAGTGCTGCCATGTGCCTGTTGCTCCGTCGCGAATTGGGGGCGATCGTGGAAAGTGATCGCGGCGAAATGATCGACATTTGCCGATCGAAATAGTTGTTCGTCCTTGCGCGTATTTTTTGCTCTGGCCCAAGACACGCCCCGGTAACTCTAGACGGCGTGGCCGGGCATGACGATGTTTTGAACGATGGAGCGGGGCAGGCTTCGAACCATTGACACCCGGCGGATGTGTGTCGGGCGTGTTTTGACCAACGAGGTGGCCATGAACGAGCAAACGAAGGAACAGAGTCAATCGGGCGAACCGATCAATCGCAATGACCCGGCTATCGACCCGCAGATGCCGGGGCAACCGCTGCCGGCTCAGCAGCAGGGCAATGACGGTCAGGCGCAGAGTGCGGATCCCCAGGTGGACCAGAAGAACCAGCATACGGACAACGACAACGAGTTCAGCCCGGGTTTCGAGCCGCAGCCGGACCGGGCGAAGCCGGGTGAGGAGACGGATGCGGATATTGATACGGATGGCGGTTGATTTTCGGCGGATATGACAAGGCCGCATCTTTATCGATGCGGTCTTTTTTTCGCTTGGGTTTGGTGGTGGGGCTGAGATCAATCCCCCTCACCCCGGCCCTCTCCCCCAAAGGGGCGAGGGGGAAAGGGAGCAGATCGGGGGCTGTTCAGCACCTGAGTTGCGCTTCGGAATCTGAGTTCAAAACCGCAATTGCACTTCCGGGCCTGAGTTCAAAGCCGTAATTGCACTTCCGGCCTTGAGTTCGAAACCGAAATTGCACTTCCGGACCTGAGTTCAAAGCCGAAGTTTCAGGTCGATGCAGCTCGAACACCCAACATGGTCGGCTCCCTCTCCCTCCGGGAGAGGGCTGGGGTGAGGGTAAAGCTTTTACTTGCTAGGGTGTTTGGCCTGCAGCTCCTTGGCATGGGCCAAATGTTTTTCCAGCGCTGGCAGCATTTTCTGCGCAAATGCCTTCAGCTCCTTCGCGCCTTTGACCTTGTCATCGGTCACGGTGTTCGCCTGTTTTTTGAACAGCTCGATCGTTTCTTCGTGAGCCTTAACCTGGTTATTGGCGTACGCCGCGTCGAACGACTCGTCACGCATGTCGAGGATTTTTTCCTTGGCCTGTTTGACCAGGGTCGTGGTGTCCGGGACTTCGATGTCGTTGGCTTTGGCAATGCTTGCCAATTCATCATTGGCCTCGCCGTGATCGGTGATCATCTGGTTCGCAAAAGCTTTGATGTCAGCCGATTGGCTTTTCTCCAGTGCCAGGCGGCTGGTTTCGATTTCGGCAATTCCGCCAGCCGCGGCGTTATCGACGAAGTCGTTGTCAGTCGCAGCGAAAGCACTGCCCATGCCGCTGCTCAAAGCGACAGCCAGAACCAGATGACGCAGGTTGAATCCGTCCATTGGGTATCTCCACGCAGGTTTTTGTGAGCGTTATTCAATGGAGCAAACGCGGGCGTCAAAGGTTTTATCGTATTTACGACAGGGCGACGAACGGCAACCGCTGGTCTGACAGGGAGTCGACAGAAGCCGTTGCGCAAGGCCATGCTGATAACGAGTCAGCGCATCGGTCGCGCTGGATGTCGATCACATTGATGGAGGTGTTTCATGCCGGTTTCACATGATCTGTATCAGGACCTTGGCTGCAAGAAGGAAGAGATCGAGCAAAAACGCTCCGAGGATCCGAAGCTGGATTCGTTGCTCAACAAGTACTTCGACGTCGATAAGACAGTGGTCGCGGCCGAGAACGCCCAGTCAGACGCCCCCAGTGACGATGAGTTGAAAAAGCTCAAGGAGAAACGCGTGATCGTCAAGGAACAGATCGTCGCCCAACTGAATGGTCAGCCGCTGACAGGGCAGTAATCGCCCGACTTGCGGTCAGCATCCAAAGGGAACGGCAACCGCAAACGGCACCTCCAATGTCCAGAGTCTGTAAACCATCGACTCGTTGCGAGGTGCCTTATGAACGATCCGAAATTCCCCAGTGAAGAGCAGGGCGGCTTCGACCCGATTCCCACGCATCCTCAACCCAACAGCCCGGCCCACACCACGGCCAATCCTGAAAGGCCGGATGAGGATTTGCCTGAAGACGAAGATCCTGAGAAGTTCGACAGGTCCAGCAACTGACAGACCGCTATCGCTGGCTTGCCAGCGATGGCGTCAGTTGACTCGATACCGATCCCGCAGATTCACTTCAGGGCCGCATCCAACGGCATCCGCGCCATATGCGTCGCCTTCAACGAACCAAAATACAACCACGGCCCATACTCGCGCACCGTGGTAATCGGTGAGTAATTGCCGTTGCTGGCATCCTGCAAATTGGCGATCACCTTGCCGTCCAGATCCAGCCCCAGGACAAACCCGCGCTTCTCCACCGGTTTCGGCAACACCGTCAATGCCCGCACGATCATCTTGCGCACGAACGGATGCCCGGCGGTACCGTCGAGCAGCGCATTGCGCGGCGCATACAACGCCACCCAAAAACGGTTGCTGCCGTTGAACGCGAGGTTGTCCGGCAGCCCCGGCAGGTTGTCGATGAACAGATCATGAGTGCCGGCTTTCGGCCCGGTCAGCCAATAGCGGCTGATGCGATAGGCGCCGGTTTCGTTGACCAGTACATAGGCGTCGTCCGGGCCCAGCGTCACGCCGTTGGCGAATTCCAGTCTGTCCAGCAACACGCTGGTTTTACCGCTCTGAAAGTCATAGCGCAGCAGGCGTCCGTCACCGCCGTGCTCGATGATCGCTTCGCCGTCATGGCCGTAACCCCAGCGGCTGGAAGCATCGCTGAAATAGGCGTAATGGCCGGACCTGTCGATGGCCACGTCATCGGTGAAACCGAATGCCAGACCATTGGCCTGCGTAGTCAAAGGCACCAGTTGACCTTGCGCATCCAGAGACAGCAAGCCCTTGACCCCATCAGCGATGACCAGCATGCCGTTCGGATGCCGGGCCAGGCCCAGCGGGCGGCCACCGGTGTCGGCGAGTACTTTGCGCTGCTGGCCATCGAGGCTACTGCGGATCAGTCGGCCGTCGTGTAATCCGGTGATCAGGAAGTCACTCTCCAACAGCAAGGCTTCCGGCCCTTCGATGTCGCTTGGCCCGACCTGCGCTGCGCCTTTGAGTTTCTGGTTTTCGGCATAGACGCCTTCTTTCAGGGAGGGTGCTGGCGGCGGTGACCAGGCCACGGGTTCGACTTTGGTGGGCATCAACAATAAAAATCCGATGACGATGAGGACCAGCAACAGCAGCAGATATCTCAACTTCACGCGCTGGCCCTCACTGAGGCCAGGTAGCGGGCGGCCATGTCGCGCAGCGCCAGCATCGACGCGGCAGATTCGCGCTCGATGCGCCGTTTCAGGAGCAAGCGATTGGCGATGCGCATGCCCAGTCCGTCGAAGCGATAATCCAGCGTGCGTACGAACCGTGTACCGCTGCCCTCGGCGCTGCATTCATAGGTCAACAACAGCGACAATCCATGATCGCCTTGCGCCCGCGCGCACCAGCGCCGGCCGGGCAGGTACTCGGTGACCTCCCAACTCAAATGGCCTGCACGCCCGCCGGCATGAATGTCCTCCTCGAAGCGCGCACCGGCATGCAGCGGGCCTTGCGCGCCATCGATCTTCAGCGAAGAGGGGTGCCATTCCGGCCAGCGACTGACACTGGCGGCATAGGCCAGCACGGCGATGGGGTCACCAGCGATATCGATCGGGTGCTGCAGGCGGGTCATGGGCATTGGCGAATCGCTCAAAGGGGTGGTTTCCGGCTCCCGGTACAGGGTGCCGAACAGGTAGTCCATCAACGGCAAAACGATGTTGAAATTGCGCTCTTGCATACGCTCGCGGCGGTGATGCAGTTCGTGCAAGCGACGCATCTGGCGGATCCACGGCAGGCGGGTCAGCGGGTTGTGCGGCGGCAGGTGTTCGCAGGCGTGGAATATCTCGTAGGTCAGGTAACCGAGGACCATGCAACCGCCAAACAGCCCGGCAACGTTGGCGTTTATCTGTGCGAGCAACCACCACAGCGGCAGGGTGATCAACAGTGTGTGCAGCACGATCAGCCACGCGGGGAACAGAATCACCCGCCAGTCACGGGCGCTGTCGTAGGTCATGTGGCCGGGGGTGAAGAAGCTGTGATGATCGCCGGCATGCCGGGCATAGAACATTTTAGCGAAGGTTTTTTTGTGGTGGCCGAGATGGCGGTGGACCATGTACACACCGAAATTGAACAGCAACAGGGTCAGCGGCACGCTCAGCCATTCCAGCAGACGGACCCGCTGCACGCTGCTCCAGAACGCAGCGATGGCCAGCACGCCGAACAGCAGTACGAACGCGCCGTGCAGCCACGGGTTGTACAGCGGATGAATGGCCGCACGGTAGCGGCTGCGAAAGATCTCGGTGGTCTGCCTCACTGCGTCACCTGCGGGTATTGTTGTTATACCCGGCAGATTAGCCGATCCGGCCCGTTGTGCAGGCCGGACCTTGATGTCACATGCGCCATCATCGGCTGTAAAGCCGCCGCTTCAGCTCAGCGGGTTCCAGCGTTGCGACCAGTCGTCATCGGTGCGGATAACTTCGCGCAACAGGTGGAAGGCCTGCTGCAGCGTCGCCGAATCGCGATCCCGTGAGTAAACGAGGTACGTCGGATAGCCGAATTCCGGGGCTTTGGTCACCGCTTCCAGAGCGCCGCTTTCCAGATAAGTGCGCACGACACGGGTGCGGAAATAGCCGCTGCCGCCATGCTCGAGGATGTACTGCAAGGCCAGCGGGCCGAGGTTGAAACTCAGCGCCGCTTTGGCTTTTTCCGGCAGGGCGGCGTCATGCTGACGGCGGAAATCCGGACCCCAATCGATGTAGACGTAAGGATCGGGACGATCGGGGGCACGCACCAGAATCAGTTTTTCTTCCAGCACCTGCTCGACCTGCAGTCCCGGCCAGTATTCAGGTTGATAGACCAGCGCGGCGTCGAGCACACCAAGTTCCAGTTGGCGCAGCAGGTTTTCGCCGTCGCGGATTTCCATGCGCAGAGCATGCCCGGGAATCTTCTCGCGCAGTTCCGCCGCCCAACTGAGCATCAACGGGTTGCACAGGCTGACCTCGCCGCCGATGTGCAGCACGTTGTGATAGCCCTCGGGCAGCGGCAGGTCGCGGCGCGCGGCTTCCCAGGTCTGCACCAGTTGATTGGCGTAGACCACAAAAGCCTCGCCATTGGGCGTCAGTTTCGCCCCGGCGCGGTTGCGCACGAACAACGTGCTGCCCAGCTGGCTCTCGAGTTTCTGTACACGGGCGGTGATTGCCGTTTGCGTGACGAACAGTTTCTGTGCGGCCGCGGCGAGGCTGCCGTGGCGGACGATTTCCAGAAAGGTGCGAGCGAGGTCGATGTCCATGGGCGGGCCGGTGTTTGAGGTGACGGCATTGTAAAGGCAAAAGCCCCTCACCCTCACCCTAACCCTCTCCCTGAGGGAGAGGGGACTGACCGAGGTGTCTTTCGTCATACATCGACCTGAAAGATCGAGTCGATTATGGATTCAGAGCAAGACGCTCAGGTCGGTGTAAATCTTCAAGATTCCCGGCTCGGTTCCCTCTCCCTTGGGAGAGGGCTAGGGTGAGGGGAAAGCAGTCACCGCAAAAATCAACTGGCCAACTCAACCGAACGCCCCCGCGCCCACTCTTCAATCAACCTCGCCGGCGTGCCACACACCTTGCGCTTGTAAACAAAATTGCGGCACTTCTCGGCGAACTGATTACGGTTGTAGAGCATGTCTTCCTGCATCTCCTGCAACTCGGTTTCGCGGCATTGCCGGATCAACCCCTGATCGACCCGCGCCTTGCGCTCGCGCACCGCCGCATAGGTCGGATCGCTCAATACGCCGTTGGCCCGTTGTAGCAACCACAGCGAAAATTCGTCCGGGCAGCGCGGACCGATTTCCTGAACCATGCCCAGTTGCCACGCCTGCACCGCGCTTACCGGCAGACAGGCCTGGGTCAATTGCTCGGCCATCGCCGGGCCGACGGCGCGGGGCAGGCTGTAGGTCCAGTATTCGGAGCCGTACAAGCCCATGCTCTTGTAATGCGGATTGAGCACGATATCGGCGCGGGCAAAGACAATGTCGGCCGCCAGCGCAAGCATCACGCCACCGGCGCCCGCGTTGCCGGTGACGCCACTGACCACCAGTTGCCGGGCCGTCAGCAGTTCTGCGCAGACATCATCGATCGCTTGAATATTGGCCCAGGCTTCGGCACCCGGATCCTGCGCGGCCTGGATCACATTCAAATGCACGCCGTTGGAAAAACTGCCGCGCCCGCCCTTGATCAGCAACACCTGAGTATCACGGGACTTGGCCCAGCGCAGCGCAGCGACCATGCGCTGGCATTGCTCGGTGCTCATGGCGCCGTTGTAGAACTCGAAGGTCAGCTCACCGACAACACCGGATTCGCGATAGCGCAGCGGTTGATAGGCTTCGTCGCTGAACGGCTGTGTGGCGATCGACCAGTCCAGCACGGGCACGTCGGCCAGTTGCCCGGCCAGCACGTGCCGCGCCGGTTGCTTGAAGGTCTCTTCGCCAGGTTGCGGTTTGCGCCGCAGCGCACCGATCCACAGGCTTTGATCACCGGCGGCGACCAGCACGGCATCGTCATGCACGGCGAGAATTTCTCCGGGCATGCCGCTGCGCGCATCCAGGTGCGCGTCGTACACGTAATACTGACCGCCGGCCAGGCTCGCCAACACGCCGGGCTGGCCGTCGGCGGCATCGATGCAGCGTTTGATGAAGCGCGCGCAATCGTGCCAGCTGAAACTGCGGTCGACCTGCTTCATGTTCGGCTGCAAGCGCCCGCGCACGTTCACATCGGCATAGTCCAGAGCCACCGGCTCGAAGCCTTCGACGAATTTCTCCACCACTTCGCGAATGCAGCGAATCGCCGCGTCACTGACCCGGCCGTTATACAGCTCGGATTTGCGCAGGCCCGACGGCAGGTTGAATTCACACGTGGCCCATACCGGCCCGGCGTCCATTTCCTCGACCGCTTGCAACGCGGTGACGCCCCAGCCCGGCAATTCGTTGGTAATCGCCCAGTCGAGGGCACTGGCGCCACGATCGCCGACGATACCCGGATGGATGATCACCACCGGCCGCTCGGTGTTGCTCCACAGCGCCTGCGGCACGCGATCCTTGAGGAACGGGCAGATCACCAGATCCGCGCCGCTGTGTTCGATCTGTTCGCACACAGTCTGTTCATCGGTAAACAGCACGACGCTCGGCGAGTGCCCGGCCTCGCGCAGTTCCAGCCAGGCGCGTTGAGTCAGGCCGTTGAATGCCGACGACAGCAGAATGATGTTGAGTGATCGCATGATTGCTCTTCCTTGAGTGGATTCAGCCGCGGCTCTCGGTGAGCCGTCCCTGGCCTTCGATGGAGCCGCGAGATTAATCAGTGGTCGGCCTTGCGCCAGTGACCGAGGTCAACGTTCTGTCAGCCAATGTTTCTGCGGCGACGAAGCGCCTTATGCTCAATGGTTTGCCTATGCGGATTTTTTATTACTTCAAATGTTGCCGAGGCTATTGCACAGTCGCGCCTGATCAGAGCCGGACGATCCCGGCAGAACGATGGTTTTTCGCAGCGGGTGGGACCCGTTTCAGGGAGCAAGGCATGGGTGGGTACAACCCGCATTACCAAGTCATCGGACAGATGTTCCAAAAGGATTATCGCTGGCTATGCGCTGCCGTTGGCCGCACGCTGGGTTGCCCGCACAGTGCGCAAGACATTGCCTCGGAAACCTTTTTGCGGGTGCTGGCACTGCCGGACCCTACGGCCATTCGCGAGCCTCGGGCGCTGCTGACTACCATTGCCCGCCGCCTGGTGTACGAAGGCTGGCGCCGGCAGGATCTCGAACGTGCGTATCTGGAAAGCCTGGCGCTGGCGCCGGAACCGGTGCATCCGTCTCCGGAGGAGCGGGCGCTGGTGATCGAAGCGCTACTGGCGGTGGATCGTTTGCTCAACGGGCTGTCGGCCAAGGCCAAAGCGGCGTTTCTCTACCATCAACTCGATGGACTGACCTACAGCGAGATCGGCGAGCGCCTCGGGGTGTCCACCAGCCGTGTCCAGCAATACATGGTCGAAGCGTTCAAGCGCTGCTATCAGGCGATGCAGGCATGAGGCCCGACGAGACGGTGATCGACGAGGCAGCGCAATGGCTGGCGTTGTTGCAGTCGGGCGAGGCGGGCATGGCTGAACGGGCAGCGTTTGAAGCGTGGCGGGTTGCCGATCCACGCCATCAACAGGTCATCGAGCAAATGGGCGGCGGCCTCAATCTGTTGCGAAATCCGAGCCTGCGCAGCGTACCGCGCAGCAGTTTGCTGCACAGTCTCAATGCACCGTCGAGCCGTCGACGCTTTATCAGCGGCAGTTTGAGTGTGCTCGGTGTTGCGCTGTTGGCCGGGTTGCTCGGACGGCGCTACGGCTGGCTTCCAGAGGCGGGCGAGTTATCGACCGGCACAGCTGAGCGACGTGATTTCATTCTGGCCGACGGCAGTACGCTGACCCTCAACGCGCGCAGTCGTGTGGTGCCTTTGTTTGACGAGCAACAACGTCTGCTCGGCTTGCGCAGCGGTGAATTGCTGGTCGACGTGGCGAAAGAGCCGGCACGGCCCTTTGTGGTCGAGACCGAGCACGGTCGTATGCGTGCGTTGGGGACCAAATTTCTTGTGCAGTACAGCGAGGATTCGACGCGATTAGTGATGCTTCATTCGCAGGTTGAAGTGGTCACCGCAGGCGGCGCGCGACAAGTGGTGCAGGCCGGCGAAAGTCTACTGTTCAACGACGCCGGCGTGCTGTCGCGGGAACGCAGCAACGGCCAGGAAAGTGCCTGGGTGCAAGGTCGCCTGGAAGTGCGCGACCGGCCTTTACGCGAGGTCATCGACAGCCTGCGCCGCTACCGGCGCGGCATCCTGCATCTGAGTCCGGAGATCGCCGATCTGCGCCTCAGCGGCCTCTATCCGCTCGATGACAGCGACCGCACCTTGCAACTGCTGCAGGACTCGCTGCCGATCCGCGTCACCAGGTACAACCCGTACTGGGTCAGTATCGACGCGCGGTTATAAATCCATAACTTCTTGGCCTAATCGCCGCCCTATAAAAAGCGCCGGCCCGCTGCTCATTCCCTGCAGATGCCTTCAACAGGGAAACCCTTCGATGTTCTCAATCAAACAACAATTACCTCGATTGACCCTCGCCGCTACCTTGGCGATGGGCATCAGTCCATTGGCGGCTGTTGCTCAGGAACCTGCTGCAGCGGTGTTTACCTTCGACATCGCTACCGGGCCGTTAGACGAAGTGCTGCTGGACATCTCGCGGCAGAGCGGTGTGCCGATTTCTTTCAGTCAGGAACTGGTGCAGGGCAAACGCAGCGCAGCGGTGCGCGGGGCGTTGGGCGGTCGTCAGGCGGTGGAAAAAGCCTTGCTTGGCAGCGGCCTGCACGTCGAGCAAAGCGCTCAGGGTTTGACGGTTCGCGAAGCTGATGCGCCGGCGAAAGTCACTGCCGTGGCACCGGTCACCAGCGCCGATTACCGCATGGAAAAAGTCACCGTCACCGGTTCGCGCATTGCCCGTGCGCAGAGCGATGGTGCCACGCCGGTCAACGTTATCACCCACGAAGAAATGGAAGCGCGCGGCTACAAAAACGTCTACGACGCCCTGGCCACACAAACGCAAAACACCGGCATGACCCAAGGCGAAGATTACGGCAACACCTGGCAACCGGCGGCCAGTGCGCTCAACCTGCGCGGCCTCGGCCCCAACCATACGCTGGTGCTGATCAACGGCCGGCGCGTAGCTGATTACCCGACGCCGTACGACGGCAAGGTCAACTTCACCAACCTGGCGAATATTCCTTCGGCAGTCATCGAGCGCATAGAAATCCTCAGCAGCGGCGCCTCGGCGATTTACGGTTCGGATGCGATTGCCGGGGTGGTCAACATCATCCTCAAGGACAAGATCAATGGCGTCGACGTCAACCTCAAGGGCGGTACCAGCGAACGCGGTGGTGGCGACAACCAGCGCTTGCAGATCAGCGGCGGTGGCAGTTGGGGGGATTTTGACGGCTTGTTCGGGCTGGAGCTGACCAACCGTGATCCGATCTGGGCCGATGACCGTGGCTTTATGCAAAACGGCCCGCTGGCGGACGTCGGCTACCGCCGTGACTTGAGTAACAGTCGGTATCTGGGACCCGGTTGCGGTGCCTATCAGGGCACTTTCGACAACAAGCTGTTCAACAGTGGCGGACGCTGCCGCACCGACCAGATGTACAACGACTACTGGACCGTGCAGACCCAGAAGGAAAACTACGACGGTTACACGCGCGGCACTTGGCATTTCAGCGACAGCGGTCAGGTTTTCGCTGACTTGATGTACGGCCTCGACCACATCCAGAACAACACGCGCGGACCGACGTTCACCTCGCCGGACTTCATCAACCAGAACAGCGGCAATCTGGAGCGCTGGTACCGGCGCTTCGGCGAAGAGGAAATCGGTGGCCGCACCAGCAACAACAGCAAGTGGCGCGACACCTCGTGGACCGGCACCCTCGGCCTTTCGGACAAGATTGCCGACACCGGCTGGAGCTACGATCTGGCGGCCAATCGCTCGGAATATCGCAGCGTCAGGACCACGCGCTATACGCCGCTGTCGTCGATCCAGGATTTCTATCTCGGCCCGCAACTCGGTGTCAGCGGCGGTTATCCGGTGTTCGCCCCGGATGCCTCGCGCCTCGACCGGCCACTGACGCCGCAGGAGTGGCAACAGTTTCGCGGTAACCTGAGCCAAAGCAGCAAATCCGTATCGACCAGTTACAACGCTTCGGTCAATGGCGATCTGTTCGATCTGCCGGCTGGCCCCGTCGGTTTCGCCGGGGTGCTGGAAGCGGGTAAGCAGGAATACCGCGTCGATCCGGATGACGGCCTCAACGACGGCACGTTTTATGGCGTAAGCCCACAGCAAAGCTCCGGCGGCTCGCGCAAGCGTTATGCAGCGGGCGGCGAGTTCAGCATTCCAGTGACCGACACCGTGCTGGCAACGGCGGCAGGACGCTGGGACCAATACAAATTCAGCGGCCGCACCGAACAGCAGAAAACCTACAACCTCGGGCTGGAATGGCGCCCGGTCACCAGCTTGTTGCTGCGCGGCAGTTACGGCACCAGTTTCCGCGCGCCGGACCTGAATTACATCTATCAATCCGACAGCAACGGTTACTACCCGGCGCAGATCGATTACTACGGTTGCAGCCAGGGCGTGGAGGGCGCCTGTGAGCGTGGACGGGTCGATTACACCCAGAGCGGCACCGCAGATCTGGAGTCCGAGCGTGGCAAATCCTGGACCTACGGGTTCGTCTGGTCGCCGTCGCGCAACTTCGATTTTTCCACCGATTTCTGGCGGGTCGAGATCGATGATTTGCTCACCACCGTTGATGAAAACCGCTTGCTGCAACAGGAGAATGAATGCCGCAACGGCACACAGGACATCAACTCGGCCAATTGCCAATCAACCCTGGCGCGCATCGATCGTAACGCGGGCAATGCGGCGGTCGATCCCAACCAGTTGAATCGCGTGCGGGTCAACGCGATCAACGCCGCCAGCGAGCGGGTCAGTGGTCTGGACTTCAAGAGCAACATTCGCTGGGGCGCCGGGCAGTACGGTGCGTTCAGTTCGGCGCTGGGCTACACCTTGGTGTTGTCGCATTACTACAAGGAGTCGGAGGAAGCGCCGACGCAAGACTGGCGCACCTCACGCACCAACTACGACTGGCGCAGCAAGGTCAACGCCAGTCTGACCTGGGATTATCAGAAGGCCACAGCGACGCTGATGGGCATTCGTTACGGCTCGGTCACCAACGGCGCCGGAGACGGGCGGCTGTCGCCGTGGACGGTGTTCAACGCCAGTGCGCGCTACAAGCTCAATGATCGGGCGAGTGTCGGTCTGACCGTGAACAACGTACTCAATCAGGTCAAACACGATGACTCGGCGGGATGGCCGTACTATCCGACCGGCAACTATGACCCGTACGGGCGGCAGTGGTGGCTGGATGTGAGTTATCACTTCGGCGGCTGATGGCCACGAATCTGGTGTTTACGTCCTACGGAAAATGCTGGGTTTTGCGGCAAGCAGGGGATATTTCCGACGACCTTTTCAGGTTGGTCGTCGGAAGCGCGATCTATAGCATCGGACCTGACATTGAAGTCGCTGAGCGGCTTGAACGCTCAGGCTCCCAGATCAAGGATCAATTATACGTACCCCACACATCGAGCATGAAACCTCTGTTTATTCCCTGCGCAACTTCTGGATCGACGATCGCGCCAGATGCCCCATGGAGGATGTCGCGATGCCCGCAGCAAAAGTGCCCCGGTTGACGGGGCTGAAGAAGGTCGCGGGCAAGCCTGTCGATCTGCTCGTTAACGGCCAGAACGTCGGTGACGATGCCTTGCTGATCATCCGCCTGACCGACGAGGGTTTCGAACTCAGCGACGTCGTCAACATGCTTTCAACTTCCGAGTTGTACCTGCGCGAAGACATGGTCAAACGCATCACCGGCAAGTCTGTCAGAACCGTGCGCCGGCTCATGAAGGAAGGCAAACCGGTACGGCTTGACCCGCAGCAGAGTGTCGTCGCCTACCAATATGCGCTGGTGCTGGAGATGGCCACTCGGGCATTCGCAGGGCAATCGCGGGCGGAGGCATGGATGCAGAAACCCAGCCCTTATCTGAGCGGCCGCGTGCCGTTGGAATTTATCCGGCATCCACTGGGTTTCCAGATGGTGGAACAATACTTGTGGCAGATCATGTCCGGGGTTTACCCATGAATCCCTTGCCTTGGGACGAGCACTGGTATGCCTGGCGGCTGGACCCCGAGGTCTACGGGACTACGTGGGACAGCGGGATAGGTTCAGAACTGAATGGAGGTCGATGGAATGCGCCTGGGCGGCGAGTCGTTTATGCATCAGTCGACCCGTCTTCGGCCATTCTGGAGGTGGCAGCCAATAACAGCTTCGATGCGCTCGACAGTGAGCCGTATGTACTGACGTGCTTTGAAGTCATCAGCGATGCCAACGTCAGAATCGTGCAGCCGGAAGAGGTGCCGAACCCATACTGGTTGAGCCCCGCACGGCCTTCACCCAATCAGCAGCTGTTTGCCGACGCGCTATTGGCCGAACATCCGTTTGTGCTGATCCCATCGGCGGCCACCCGACATTCGTGGAACCTGCTGGTGAGCTGCGAACTGGCGGAGGGGCAGTTCAAGATGATCTCCCAGGAAAGGTTTGGCCTGGATACCCGGTTGTTAAAGGAGATGGCTTTGGCCTGATACGCAGGCAGGGCATTTTTTGCATAACCTCATCACCCAACGGTCTAAATCACTCCCTATAAATCTTCATGCGTCATCGCACATCCCTGCATAAACCAAACGCAGGGATGGCTGTTCATGATTCAGTTTTTACCCGTCAAATCACCTTTGAGCCTGGCCTTGCTACTGGCCGTCAACACGCTGCCGGCCATTGCCGCCGACGGCCCGGCAACCGAGCCGACCACTCAACTGCAGCGCGTCGAAGTCACGGGGACGGCAATCCGGCGGGTCGATGCAGAAACGGCAGTACCGGTCACCATCCTGCGCGCCGAAGAGTTGCGCGAGCAGGGTGTCAGCACCACGGAGGAGCTGGTCAGTCGCATTTCAGCCAACCAGTCTTCGGTTGGCTCCGGGCGCTCGGTCGGGTCAAGCAGCGGCGGGGCGTCGTATGCAGATTTGCGTGGTATTGGCCCGAACAAGACCCTGGTGTTGCTGAACGGCCGGCGTCTGAGCAACAACGCGACCAACGCAATCAACGGCTCGGGAGTCGACCTCAACACCATCCCGTTCGCCGCTATCGACCGCGTCGAAGTGCTGCGCGATGGCGCCTCTGCGTTGTACGGCACCGATGCGATTGGCGGGGTGATCAATTTCATTACCAAGACCAGCCTCACCGAAGGCCAGATCAGCACGAACTACGACACGCCGACCCATTCGGGTGGCGGTGAAAGCCGTAACTTCAGTGGCAGCTGGGGCTTCGGTGATTTGCAGGATGATCGCTTCAACGTGTTCGGCGTAGTCAGCTACGACAAACAGCAACGTCTGGCTGCTGAGGATCGTGGCTACACCTACAACTATCAACCGAACCGCGGACTCGACTACACCTCGGGCACCGCCTCGCCGGCCAACTGGAGCCAGGGCAGTAACGCCACCAACCCTTTGGCCGGCTCCGGCTGCAACGCACCGGGTTTGCTGGCGCGCAACGGCATCTGCCGGCAGAGCCTGTGGAATTACCTCGATCTGGTTCCGGAAACCGAAAAGACTTCGGCCTTCGCCAAAGCCACCGGCAAGCTGTCGGACGATCACAATGTCAGCCTCGAATATTTTTGGGCGCGCAACGAGAACCGCACGCAAATCGGCCCCGGCACCTTGATGGGCAATCAGGTCAACCCCGGCACTACGTTCTATCCGGGTAATGGCATCACCCCCGGACCAAACGGTTTTGCCCTCGACCCGACACAGCCGGTCGACGTGAACTGGCGCGAAACCGCCGTTGGCCCTCGTCAGCATGAAGACGACAACACTGGGCAGCGCTTGCTGTTGAGCTTTGATGGCACGCTGGTCGGCTGGGATTACAACCTCGGTGCCTCGTACAACCAGAACAAAGTGGTCAACAGTATTCAGGACGGTTATGTCAACGACCGCGCCGTCAGTGCCGGTATTGCCAATGGCGTGATCAACCCGTTCGGCCCGCAGTCGGCTGCCGGTTCGGCGCTGTTGGCAGCCAACGCGGTGGACGGCGATTACGCCACGGCGGTCGGGCGGGTGAAGGCCATCGACGGGCGCATCAGTCGTGAAATCGGCGACTGGTTCGGTGCCGGTCCCTCGGCATTGGCGCTGGGCGGCGAGTATCGCAAGGAGGATTTCCATCAGGATTTCGCACAGTTTGCCGGTGACGTGCAAAGTCTCGGTGTCGATCCGAATGGCAGCGTGGCCGGGGATCGTAGCGTCTCCGCCGAGTACGCCGAGGTCAACGTGCCGGTGTTCGACAGCCTGGAACTGTCCGCCGCCGTGCGCCACGACAAGTACAGCGACTTCGGCAGCACCACCAACCCGAAATACTCGTTCCGCTTCCAACCGTTCAAGGAGCTGGTGGTGCGCGGTGCCTACAGCGAAGGGTTCCGCGCGCCGTCGTTGTATGAGCTGTACAACCCGACGTTCACCAGTTTCACCAACGCCAACTACAACGATCCGCGCTTGTGCGCTGGCGGCAATCCGGGCAATGGCGGCATTGCCAACCGCGACTGTGCGCAGCAGTTCAATCGCACCAGTGGCGGCAATACCGACCTGAGTCCGGAAACCGCGCGCAACGTCACCCTCGGGTTTGTCTATCAACCGTTCGAACGCCTGACGGCCGGGCTGGATTTCTGGTGGATCGATATCGCCAACCAGATTGCCGAGTTCCCCGAGTCGGCGGTATTCGAAAATCCTGAGCTGTACCCCGATCGTCTGGTCCGCAAGCCGGATGGCTCCATCGATCACATCGTCACCGGCCTGGCCAACCTCGGCAAGATCAAGACCAATGGCGTCGACGTCAGCTTCGATTACCGACTGCCGAGCACGCCCTACGGCAACTTCGGCATCGGCCTGCAAGGCACTTACGTCACCCGCTATGACTACCAGCAACAACTCAAGGGCGACTACATCGACAAGCTGGGGGATTTCCGTGGCGGCGACTTTGCTTCGGCGGGCGCCGTGGCGCGCTGGCGGCACAGCCTCACCGGCAGCTGGAACTACGGCCCGTTCGGCGCCGCGCTGACCAACCGTTACACGAGCGGTTACCACGACTCCGATCGCGACGCTCACGATTACGTCGGCTCGTACAACGTCTGGGATCTGGCCGGCACCTATACCTGGCGCAAGACCCTGAGCGTGACCCTCGGCGCGAAAAACCTGTTCGACCGCGAGCCACCGTTCAGCAACCAGACCTACACCTTCCAGAGCGGCTACGACCCGAAATATGGCGATCCGTTTGGGCGGACGTTGTACACGCGGGTCAGTTACAAGTTTTGAAAACGATAGAGATGGCCGGTTTTAGTCACCGATTGATCTAAAGCCTGCCCTATAAAAATCGCCGGCCTGTTGCACATCACAGGTAGGCAGAAGGTGTGTTGACTGCACTGACGCTTTCGCGAGCAAGCTCGCTCCCACAGGAACTTGAGTTCACGGAAGATCCATGTGGGAGCGAGCTTGCTCGCGAAGAGGCCGTCAGCGACACCGTGTAAAAGGATCTGCCCATGTTCCCTAGGCTCATTTTATTCAGCGTTTGTGCGCTTTTAACGTCATTCAGTCGGGCCACCCCGCAAGCAGCGTTAACGGTCTACGGCGAAGCCCCCAAATACGCCTCCGACTTCCAGCACCTGGCCTACGCCAACCCCGACGCGCCAAAGGGCGGCAGCCTGCGTCGCTCGTCGCTGGAAAGCGGCCCGTTCGATCACCTGATTCCGTACACCGACAAAGGCACCGGCGTCGCCGACGTCGATGGCTGGCTCTACGCGCCCCTGGCTTACCGCAGCAAGGACGAACCCTACAGCGTCTACGGTCTTGTGGCGCAACAGATGGAGCTGGATCCGGATCGTCGCTGGTTGCGTTTCTATCTGAACCCGAAAGCGCGTTTCGACGACGGCACACCGATTACCGCCGAAGACGTGCGCTACACCATCGAACTGTTCACCACTCAAGGCAGCCTCAAATACCGTCAGCAGTTTCGTGATGTCGCCAAGGTCGTCGTGGAGTCGCCGACGCAAGTGCGCTTTCTCTTCAAGAACAACGACAGCCGTACCTTGCCGCTGGATCTGGCGACACTGCCGGTGCTGCCCGAACATTGGTGGCGTAGCCGTGATTTTGCCGAGGGCGGCGGTTTCGAGATCCCACCGGGCAGCGGTCCGTATCGCATCAGCGCGGTGGATGCCGGGCGCAGCGTGAAATTCCAGCGGGTCCAGGACTGGTGGGCCAAAGACCTGCCGATTACCCGCGGGCTGTACAACTTCGATCAACTAAGCGTCGAGTTTTTTGCCGATACCGACGTGTCGCGGCAGGTGCTCAAGGCTGGCGGCTTCGATTACAACCGCGAGTTCTCCGCCACCAGTTTCACCATCGGTTACGCCGGGGCGGCACTGGAACAAGGCAAATTGCGCCGTGAGCACCTTGCGCCCGGTGCGGCTCAAGGTGCGCAGGGGTTTGTGTTCAACCTGCAGAAACCCGTGTTTCAGGATCGTCGCGTGCGCCAGGCGATCGGCATGCTCTGGGATTTCGAATGGAGCAACCGGCAGATGATGCGCGGCATGTATCTGCGCCAGCACAGTTACTTCTCCCACAGCGCGCTGGCGGCCAGCGCGTTGCCGGACGCCGAAGAACTGAAAATCCTCGAGCCCTGGCGCGGAAAAATTCCCGATGAAGTCTTCACCCAGGTGTTCCACGCGCCGAAAACCGACGGCAGCGGCAACATTCGCGCCGAACAATTACAGGCGCTGAAATTGCTCGAAGCTGCTGGCTGGAAACCTCAGGGTGATCAGTTGGTGAACGCCAATGGCGAGCCGCTGCACTTCACTTTCCTCAACGGTCAGAAGGGTTTCGAACGCCTGTTGTTGCCGTTCAAGCGCAATCTGGCGCAGATCGGCATCGGCTTCGATATCCGTCAGGTCGACACCGCGCAATACACCAACCGCGTGCGCAATCGCGACTACGACATGATCGTCGCCGGTTACCCGGTGAGTCAGGCCCCGGGCCGCGAAATGTTCAATTACTTCGGCTCCGATGGCGCCGCTGATCCCGGCTCGAACAATTACATGGTGCTGCGCGATCCGGCCGTCGATGCACTGCTTGAAGGGCTGGTGCAGGCCGACAACCGCGAGAGCTTGCTGCGTCACGCCCATGCCCTGGATCGGGTGTTGCAGTGGGGCTACTACTGGGTGCCCAACTATTACCCGCCGGGGATTTCCACGGTGTGGTGGAACCGCTTCGGCCGCCCGGCGATTGCGCCGCTGTACGACGCCGGCCTCGACACCTGGTGGGAAATCAGCCCGACTGCACTGACCGCAAACGAGATGCACAAGGAATACAGCCATGTGGGGCTATAGCCTGCGGCGTCTGCTGCTGATCGTGCCGACCCTGCTCGCGATCCTGCTGGTCAATTTCGTTATCGTCCAAGCCGCGCCCGGTGGCCCGGTGGAGCAGGCCATTGCGCGGTTGCAGGGGATTGGCGTCGGCGCGGCAGTCGGTTCCGGCCATGTCGAAACCGTCGGCGGCGAATCCCGCGCCACCCGCGGGCTGGACCCGAAACTGGTGGCCGATATCGAGCGTCAATACGGCTTCGACAAACCCGCCAGCGAGCGCTTGTGGCTAATGCTCAAAAGCTATGCGCAACTGGATTTCGGTCGGAGCTTCTTTCGCGGTGCCAGCGTCACGGAGCTGATCTGGCAGAAGTTGCCGGTAACGCTGTCGCTGGGGGGGTGGGCGACGCTGATCACCTATCTGGTATCGATTCCGCTGGGCATTCGCAAAGCCGTGCGCAACGGCTCGGCGTTCGATGTCTGGAGCAGCGTGGCGATCATCATCGGTTACGCGCTGCCGGGATTTCTCTTCGCGCTGTTGCTGATTGTGGTGTTTGCCGGCGGCACGGCGCTGGACTGGTTTCCAGTGCGCGGGCTGGTCTCGGACGACTTCGCCGAGTTGCCGCTGTGGGGCAAAGTGGCCGACTATTTCTGGCACCTGGTGCTGCCGGTGACTGCTCTGGTCATCGGCGGTTTTGCCACGTTGACGATCCTGACCAAAAACAGCTTTCTCAATGAGATCTCACGGCTGTATGTGGTGACCGCGCGCGCCAAGGGGCTGAGCGAAAAACAGGTGCTGTACGGCCATGTGTTTCGCAATGCAATGTTACTGGTCGTCGCCGGTTTGCCGCAGGCATTGGTGACGGTGTTCTTCGGCGGCTCGTTGCTGATCGAAGTGATCTTTTCCCTCGATGGCCTCGGCCGCCTCAGTTACGAAGCGGCGGTGGCGCGAGACTATCCGGTGGTGTTCGGTTCGCTGTTCATCTTCACTTTGTTCGGCCTGCTGATAAAACTGCTCGGCGACCTCTGCTACACACTGGTCGACCCGCGCATTGACTTCACCGCGAGGGCCGCCTGATGCTGAGATTGTCTGCAATCGGCCAGCGCCGTTGGGCGCGGTTCAGGGCGCATCGACGCGGCTGGTGGTCGCTGTGGCTGTTTCTCGCGCTGTTCGGCCTGAGCCTCGGCGGTGAACTGGTGGCCAACGACAAACCGCTGTTGGTGACGTATCAGGGCGACTGGTATTTCCCGGCGTTCAAACGCTACACCGAGCAGGACTTCGGCGGCGAGCTACCGTTTCAGCCGGACTATCGCAGCGCGCAGGTGCGGCAATTGATCGAAGGGCAGGGCGGACGTCTGTGGTTTGCGCCGATTCCGTTCGCCTTTGACACGGTCAATTACGACCTCACGGAACCGGCGCCGAGTCCACCCAGCGGCGACAACTGGCTGGGCACTGATGATCAGGCGCGGGACGTGCTGGCGCGGGTGATTTTCGGCACGCGCGTATCGTTGCTGTTTGCCCTGGCGCTAACGGCGGTCAGTGCTCTGATCGGTATCGCCGCCGGGGCATTGCAAGGCTACTACGGTGGTTGGGTCGACTTGATCGGTCAGCGCTTGCTGGAAGTGTGGTCGGGGCTGCCGGTGTTGTACCTGCTGATCATTCTGTCCGGGTTTGTCGAGCCGAATTTCTGCTGGTTGTTGGGGATCATGGCGCTGTTTTCCTGGCTGAGCCTGGTCGATGTGGTACGGGCCGAGTTCCTGCGCAGTCGCGGTCTGGAGTACGTGAAAGCGGCGCGGGCGCTGGGTGTCGGCGATGCGCAGGTGATCGTTCGGCACATTCTGCCCAACGCCATGAGCGCCACGTTGACGTATCTGCCGTTCATTCTGACCGGGGCGATCGCGACCTTGTCGGCGCTGGATTTTCTCGGTTTCGGCATGCCGGCCGGCAGCGCTTCGCTGGGCGAGTTGATCGGCCAGGGCAAAAACAATCTGCAAGCGCCGTGGCTGGGTTTGACCGCGTTCTTTGCCTTGGCGCTGATCCTGTCACTGTTGGTATTCATCGGCGAGGCCTGCCGCGATGCCTTTGATCCGAGGACTTGATATGCCTGAACAACTGATCGAAATTCGTGACCTGTGCGTGGCGTTCAATGGCCAGCCGGTGGTGCACGGCATCGACCTCGATATTCGTCCCGGCGAGTGTCTGGCGCTGGTCGGGGAATCCGGCTCGGGCAAATCGGTGACGGCGCACAGCATTCTGCAATTGCTTGACCCGGCGATCACCCGGATCGACGGCAGCATCCGCTATGCCGGCGAGGAATTGCTGGGCGTGCATGAGCGCTACTTGCGGCAATTGCGTGGCAACCGCATCGCGATGATTTTTCAGGAACCGATGAGTTCACTGAACCCTTTGCACACGATTGAGCGGCAGTTGGGCGAAAGCCTGGCGCTGCACAAGGGGCTGGCCGGTGCGGCAGCGCGGTTACGGATTGTGGAATTGCTCGAACTGGTGGGCATCCAACGCCCGTGCGAGCGGCTCAAGGCCTATCCACATCAACTCTCGGGCGGTCAGCGCCAACGGGTGATGATTGCCATGGCGCTGGCCTGCGAGCCGCAGTTGTTGATTGCCGACGAGCCGACCACGGCGCTGGACGTGACTGTGCAGCGCAAGATCCTGCTGTTGCTCAAGGAGTTGCAGCAGCGCTTGGGCATGGCGTTGTTGATCATCAGTCACGACCTGAATCTGGTGCGTAATATCGCTCAGCGGGTGGCAGTCATGCGTGGCGGGGTGATTGTCGAGCAGGCTTCATGCGAACGGTTGTTCAGCGCGCCGCAGCATCCTTACAGTATTGAATTGCTCAACGCTGAGCCGGGGGGCGAGGCGTTATGTCGGGAACCCGCCGAGGATTTGCTGGAGGTGCGCGATCTCAATGTGCGCTTTCGTTTGGGCGGTGGTTGGCTGCGCACGAAGTCTTGGTTGCACGCGGTCAACGGCATTGACTTGAATCTGCAACGCGGCAAGACCTTGGGGATTGTTGGCGAGTCCGGCTCCGGTAAATCGACATTAGGCCAGGCGATTCTGCGGTTGATCGATGCCCAGGGCAGTATTCGCTTTCAGGGCGAGGCGCTGGAACATCTGAGCGGCCAGCAACTCAGGCCGCTGCGCAAACGCCTGCAAGTGGTGTTTCAGGATCCGTTCGGCAGTCTCAGTCCGCGCCTTTGCGTGGAGCAGATCATTGCAGAAGGTTTACAGGTGCACAGCGCTTTGAATGCTGGCGAGCGTGAGAGGGCGGTGATTGAAGTGCTGCGTGAAGTCGGTCTTGATCCGGCCACTCGCCATCGCTATCCCCACGAGTTTTCCGGCGGTCAGCGGCAACGTATCGCGATTGCCCGGGCACTGGTGCTCAAGCCGGATCTGATCTTGCTCGATGAACCGACCTCGGCGCTGGATCGCACCGTGCAAAAACAGATCGTCGCATTGTTGCGGCGCTTGCAGGCGGAGTACGGCTTGACCTATCTGTTCATCAGCCACGACCTGGCGGTGGTGCGCGCGTTGGCCCATGACTTGATTGTGATGAAGGAGGGGGAGGTGGTAGAGCGTGGCGAGACGAATGCGCTGTTTCATTCGGCGCAGCATCCGTATACCCGGGAGTTGCTGGCGGCTTCGTTCACTGACGACCCCGTATCAAATGTGGGAGCTAGCCTGCTCGCGAATGCGATGTGACAGGCGACAGAAATGTCGATTGAGTTGACGCCTTCGCGAGCAAGCTCACTCCCACAGGTCTCGAGCATAAGCAGTCAATTTCAATGCTCGAATGTAAAAATCCCGCCATGCAGGCGGGATTCTTGTGTCACTGAACGTCGCTATTACGACGGGAACAGCTCGGACAGTTTCATCGACAGCATCATGTCGCCCTCAACGCGCAGCTTGCCGCCCATAAACGCCTGCATGCCGTCGGTTTCGCCGCTGACGATACCTTTCAGGGTTTCGCTGTCCAGCACCAGCGTGCAGTTGGCGTCCGGGTTTTCGCCTTCCTGGATATCGCAGGTGCCATCTTTGACGATCAGCGCGTATTGCTTGTCTTCGTCAGTGATATTGAAACCGAAGACCAGATCCAGACCGGCAGCAGCGGCTGGGTTGAACTTGGCTTGCATTGCTTTTACGGCATCGGCTACGGAGGTCATGGTTCGATCCTTATTGGGGTTGATTACAGCAACGTTCACAAGTTAACCGGACTCAGCGGAAAGTGATGAGTTCCGGGGCCTTCAGCAGTTGCAGATGCGCATGACTGTTGAAGGAAGCCAAAGCCACCTCGCGACCGCGGAATTTCAGCTGATTGAGCGAGGTGTTGACGATTTGCCAATTCAATTCAAAGGCCTGTTTCGCAGGCATTTGCGTAATTAGGTGGAGCAGGGCCGTGATGGTGCCGCCGGAGGTGAACACGGCGATTTTCTGATTTTTTTGCCCCAGATCGAGAATCCGGTGCAGCCCGGCCTGAACCCGTTCGACGAATCCCAGCCAGCTTTCCAGCCCCGGGGTATCGTATGTGCCAGCGAGCCAGCGCTCGATGATCAGGGCGAAAATGCGTTGGAATTCGCCACGGTTCTGCGCAGCGTTGCGCAGGATGTCGAGGGCTTCCGGCTCGTCCGCCAGCATGTCCGGAAGCAGGGCGCGAATGACCGCGTCGGCATCGAACTCGTTGAATGCGGAATCAGTTTCCAGGGTCGGCACCGACAGCCCTTTGGCGGCGAATTGCGCCAGCGCGCTGGTGGCCGTGTGCTGCTGACGGCGCAGGTCACCGGCGAGGCAGCGATCGAAGCTGATACCCAGTTCAGCGAGGTGCTGACCGAGGATTTCTGCCTGCCGCACACCGGTCGGCGACAGGACGTCATAGTCGTCTGCACCGAAGGAGGCCTGGCCATGTCGAATCAAGTAGATGCTGCCCACGTCCGCGTCATCCCGGTACGTTGAAGGTTGTGGCGAGGTTATGAGGATGACGGGTAGCTGTCAATGAAAAAACATACGCTTGTTTGAAATGCCCGTTACAGGGGTGTTGCCAGAGGTTTCACGGCTGGCCGACACGCCGGCGCATGGGTATGCTGGAGCCATCCCGCGTGTGTCTCACATCCGCGCATCGTTTAAGGAGTCTCTGTGGAGTTTTTCACCGAATACGCCAGTTTTCTGGCCAAGACCGTCACCCTGGTAGTCGCCATTCTGGTGGTGCTCGCCAGTTTTGCTGCATTGCGCAGCAAGGGCCGGCGCAAATCGGCCGGTCAGTTGCAGGTCAGCAAGCTCAATGATTTTTACAAGGGGCTGCGTGAGCGCCTGGAACAGACGTTGCTCGACAAGGATCAGCTCAAGGCTTTGCGCAAGGGCGAGGCCAAGTCTGAGAAAAGCGCGAAGAAGCAGAAGAAACAACCCGAAGCCAAATCGCGTGTGTTCGTGCTGGATTTCGACGGCGACATCAAGGCTTCGGCCACCGAAAGCCTGCGTCATGAAATCACCGCGTTGCTCACGCTTGCCACGCCAAAGGACGAAGTGGTCCTGCGTCTGGAAAGCGGTGGCGGCATGGTTCACAGCTATGGCCTGGCGTCCTCGCAACTGGCGCGTATCCGTGAAGCCGGCGTGCCGTTGACCGTGTGCATCGACAAGGTCGCGGCCAGTGGCGGCTACATGATGGCGTGCATCGGCGAGAAGATCATCAGCGCGCCGTTCGCGATCCTCGGTTCGATCGGTGTAGTGGCGCAATTGCCTAACGTCAACCGCTTGCTGAAGAAGCACGACATCGACTTTGAAGTCCTCACCGCCGGCGAGTACAAGCGTACCCTGACCGTGTTTGGCGAAAACACCGAGAAGGGCCGGGAGAAGTTCCAGGAAGACCTGGACATCACCCATCAACTGTTCAAGAACTTCGTCGCCCGCTACCGTCCGCAACTGGCGATTGACGATGTCGCCACCGGTGAAGTCTGGCTCGGTGTCGCGGCGCTGGACAAACAACTGGTGGATGAGCTCAAGACCAGTGATGAATACCTGGCAGAGCGGGCGAAAAAGGCCGAGGTCTATCACCTGCATTACGCTGAGCGCAAAAGCTTGCAGGAGCGCATCGGCATGGCCGCCAGCGGTTCGGTCGACCGCGTGCTGTTGAGCTGGTGGAGTCGCCTGACCCAACAGCGTTTCTGGTAAATCAAGCGGCATAAAAAAACGCCGGTCACATGACCGGCGTTTTTTTGTCCGCGCTAAACCTGCTCGCTTAGCGGCGACGGAACAGTGGCAGCGGTTCGTCAGTGGCGGCCTGATAGGTCACCGAGAAGTCCTTGAGACCTTCCAGAGCTTCGTACGGGTCTTTGTCCGCACGCACGGCAAAGGCGTCGAAACCGCAGCGGTGCATGTAGAACAGCTGATCGCGCAGCACATCGCCTATCGCCCGCAGTTCGCCTTTGAAACCGTAACGGTCACGCAGCAGACGGGCATTGGAATAGTTGCGGCCGTCAGTAAACGCTGGAAAGTTCAGGGCAATCACCTGAAATTTGTCGACGTCTTCACCGATTTCCTCGGCCTCTTCATCAGCGTCCAGCCACACACCCAAGCCACCATCGCGGGCCATGAGCATGCGGCTGTGTTCGCGCCACAGGTGCAGCGGCACGATCAGGTCGTCGCAGTTGCTGATCTCGTCGATGTTGAAATCCTTGGGCAGCAGGTGCCAGGTTTCGTCGACGACTTCGTTGTTCTTAATGATTCGCTGCATAGACGCGTTCCTTGAAGAGGTCGATGCCAATACGCTGGTAGGTGTCGATGAAGCGCTCGTCTTCGGTACGTTGTTCAACGTACACGTCGATCAGCTTCGAGATCACGTCCGGCATGGCTTCCTGAGCGAAGGACGGGCCGAGGATCTTGCCCAGGCTGGCATCACGGCTGGCGCTGCCACCGAGGGACACCTGATAGAACTCTTCGCCTTTCTTGTCCACGCCGAGGATGCCGATGTGGCCGACGTGGTGGTGACCACAGGCGTTCATGCAACCGGAGATGTTCAGGTCCAGCTCACCGATGTCGAACAGGTAATCCAGGTCGTCAAAACGACGCTGGATCGATTCGGCAATCGGGATCGACTTGGCGTTGGCCAGCGAGCAGAAATCGCCGCCAGGGCAGCAGATGATATCGGTCAGCAGGCCGATGTTCGGCGTGGCGAAACCGCCTTCACGCAGTTCGCCCCACAGGGTGAACAGCTGGCTTTGCTCGACATCGGCCAGAATGATGTTCTGTTCGTGCGAAGTGCGCAGTTGACCGAAGCTGTAGCGATCGGCCAGATCGGCGACGGCGTCGAGCTGCTTGTCGGTGATGTCGCCCGGGGCAACACCGGTCGGCTTCAGCGACAGGGTCACGGCGACATAACCCGGCTTTTTGTGCGCCAGGGTATTGCGGGTGCGCCAGCGGGCGAAGCCAGGATGCTCTTTGTCCAGCTCGGCCAGTTGCGCGGTCTGGTTGTCCAGCGCCTTGTAGTCCGGGTCGACGAAGTGCTTGGCGACGCGATGCAGTTCGGCTTCGGTCAACGTGGTCTGGCCACCGCGCAGGTGTTCCATTTCGGCATCGACTTTCTGCGCGAACACTTCAGGCGTGAGGGCTTTGACGAGGATCTTGATCCGCGCCTTGTATTTGTTGTCGCGCCGGCCGTAGCGGTTGTAGACCCGCAGGATGGCGTCGAGGTAGCTCAACAGGTCCTGCCACGGCAGGAACTCGTTGATGAACGCGCCGACCACCGGAGTACGACCGAGGCCACCACCGACCAGCACACGGAAACCCAGCTCGCCGGCGGCGTTGTGCACCGGCTCAAGACCGATGTCGTGGACTTCAATGGCCGCACGGTCAGCGGTCGAGCCGTTGACGGCGATCTTGAACTTGCGCGGCAGGTAGGCGAATTCAGGGTGGAACGTGGTCCACTGACGGACGATCTCGCACCATGGGCGCGGGTCGATCACTTCGTCGGCAGCGACACCGGCGAACTGGTCGGTGGTGACGTTGCGCAGGCAGTTGCCGCTGGTCTGGATCGCGTGCATCTGCACGGTGGCCAGTTCAGCCAGAATGTCCGGGATGTCTTCCACCGCCGGCCAGTTGAACTGTACGTTCTGCCGCGTACTGATGTGGGCGTAGCCCTTGTCGTAGTCGCGGGCAATCCTGGCCATCATGCGCACTTGGCGCGAAGTCAGTTGGCCGTAAGGCACCGCCACACGCAACATCGGCGCGAAGCGCTGGATGTACAGGCCATTTTGCAGGCGCAGGGGGCGGAATTCTTCTTCGCTCAGCTCACCTGCCAGATAGCGTCGGGTCTGATCACGGAACTGCTTGACGCGGTCCTCGATGATCCGCTGATCGTACTCGTCGTATACGTACATATAAGTCCTGTTCTCAGGCTTGGGCTACTCGGAAAACGCTGCGTTTTCGCTTGCTGGAGTCCGATTGTGCCTCTGCAATTCTGCGCGCACGGCCGCGCACTCCATAACGGAGCCGGGGCAATATACCCGTTTGCAGTTATGCGCAAAAGTGATGTTTGAGTATATGTAAAGAACCAAATCGCCTAACGAGAATGGCTGTCAACTAACCCACATTTGTCGTGCGGACAATCATCGTCTTAACTGTGGTCGAGTCTTTCTGCAATCACCGATAAAACCGACAAGAGGCGATGCAATGAGCAATCCGACCAAGGCAAGAAAAAGCGACAGCAGTGTCGATGCGTGGGCCATTTTGTTCCTGATCATTCTCGTAGTGGGAACAGCGGTATTCTGGGTCAGCCATCAGTAAACGACCCATCCGGGCCCGCTTCCGACAGATTGTCGGACAGAAACGGGATCAGGCATCAATAGCCGATGGAACGAGGGCTATAATGCGCGGCCATTTTTCCCTGGCCCGGATGCTTCATGTTCAAGTTTTTCCACATCACTCTTCTGTTGTTCGGCGCGCTGTTCCAGACCGGCGCGCGGGCAGAGTCTGTACTGTTTTTGAATCCGGGCTCGACGCAAGAAGCCTTCTGGGTCAGCTATTCGCAATTCATGCAGGCGGCGGCTCATGATTTGGGCATCGATCTGCAGATTCTCTATTCCCAGCGCCAGCCCGAATTGACCCTCGCTCAGGCGCGCCTCGCACTGCAGGGGCCGGATCGTCCCGAGTATCTGGTGTTCGTCAACGAACAATACGTCGCCCCGCAAATCATGCGTCTGGCCGAGAACAGCGGCGTGAAGCTGTTTATGGTCAACGCCGCGCTGACCGCTGACCAGCAGGCGTTGCTTGGCCAGCGTGACGATCGCATTGGCAGTCTGGTGCCGAACGACGAGGAAGGCGGTTACCTGATGATGAAGGAACTGATCCGCCTGCACCCGTCAACATCCGCTGCAGAGCCGATTGAAGTGCTGGCGTTCTCGGGACTGAAGGTCACGCCCTCGGCGCAACTGCGCGAGCGTGGCATGCAGCGGGCGCTGGCCGAACATCCGCAAACACGCTTGCGGCAATTGGTGTACAGCGGCTGGACGCAAGAACGCGCCTATGAGCAGGCCAAACAGCTGTTTGCCCGCTACCCGAACGTTTCGCTGGTGTGGTCGGCCAATGATGAAATGGCTTTTGGCGCCATGCGCGCGTACGCCGAGACCGGCAAAGTCCCCGGCAAAGATGCCTTGTTCAGTGCGGTCAATACCTCCCCGACGGCCCTGCAGGCTTTGGTTGACGGGCGCCTGAGCGCGTTGGTCGGCGGACACTTCACGCTGGGTGGCTGGGCGTTGGTCGAGCTGCATGACGTTGAACAAGGTGTCGAACTGGATCATTACGGCGGCCGAGACCGACAGATTTCATTGTTGCAATTGATCGACAAACAGCATGCCCGACAAATGCTGGCCATGGGCAAGTCACTGAACTACGGCGTGAATTTCCGCAAGCTTTCCGCCAAGGGGCAACCGTATTCCTACCGCTACCCGTTCAGCTTGCAGACGCTGATGCGCTGACCGCCTCAGACTCCGGCGAAATGCAGCACCAGTTTGACGATGGCAAACAATGCCAGGGCAAACACTGCGGTGAAGAGAATGCCCAGGATCACGAAATGGCTGGGCTTGCCATGGGTGAAATCCCTTGCCCGGTTCTTGCCGCTCTGCACCCCGAATGCCGCTGCCATTACGCTGTGCAGCATTTGCCAGAAGCTCGGCGGCTTGTTATCGACTGGATCGTCCATAAATCCCTCCTCGAAATTTGTGCCTCCCAAGCATAGTCAAATTGCGTGCGGATGACTGAGCGCGTGGCTTCAGACACTGTTACAAGTCTTCCCTGAGCCTATAACTATGTACCGCCTGGCAGGTCGGTGCGGGTGATGTGCTGTCGTTCCATTTACAGGAGCGATGTATGTCCCCCGATTCCTTGAATCCGCAGGCCGCCGACAGGCCGGTAAAACCCTCGGCTACAAACAGTCTTCACGCGTCCTATCTTGAAGCTTCGGTGCCGCGATGGCTGATCGATGCTTCTGCGCAAAGGAAGGCTGAGTTCAAACGGGCCGGGACGGTCCCGCCCGGCTGGTACACGAGAGCGTCGCCGAAGCAGCGCAAGCGTCTGGATGCCAGCTTTAAAAACAGCTTCATGGACCAGACGCAGCTGGATAAAACAATGTCTTCCTTCAAGGACATTGACGCGTTTGCCAGACCCCTGTTGTTACAGGCGCTGAAAAGCCGCTTTGACGTCGAAGTGGATATCGACAAAACCCTGTTGTGCCTGAGACGCCCGATCCGCCTAGGTCTTGTGGGCGAGGAAGTGGGCACATTCGAGGCCTTGACGCTGCCGATGCTGCAGGCTGCACTGCACAATTTCGAAACAGAAGAATGCGAGTACGGTGCGTTTCACCGCAGCTCCGGCTTCGTAAAGGAAACCGCCACCCCGGGTAAATACTCCGCCGTGCCGGTCAACGTGTCGGTCAGGAACTTTCTCGGTCTGTGTCGTGAACTGGACATTGGTGCGAAATACCAAACGTACCTCACGTCGTTTTTCTATCCTGCCGATGCCAATACGCAGGCGACGTTGCGCCGCCATTTCATTACCAGCCAAAAAGCCGCCATGCGTGCAGCGGCCGATCAAGCGTTGTTGACGAAGGACATCCGCCAGGAAGATCACACCATGATCCTTTCGGTCATCCACGGCGAGAGAAATCCCAGAGTGGGCAACAAACAGGTCTGGTTTCAAGACCTGGGCCTGATGAGGCACAGGTTGACCGGCTGTGTTGTTTTCAAGATCGCCGACAAATATCGTCCTGTCGATGCAGTCATTCTGTATGTACCCAACGACCCCGAGCATCCGCTCAAGCGCTATGCCGGGACACAACTGAGGGACACGCTCAAGCGCCTGTTCTCCGCCCGGGATGCACAACAGGCAAATAGCACGGAACCCACCGCCTATCAGCGCTTTTTCAGCCAGTTTTTACCGTATGAAAAACACGCCTACTATTTCAGCCAGTTCGTGAAATCAGCCGACTCCGTTGGCGATTGGCTGTCGTCGCCATGGCGCAAGATTCTGCAAACAACCCTGGACTTTTTCGAGATCTGGAGTAGCGCACCCAAACACCCGAAGATGATGCCCGAACCGGACCCCTATGTTGGCGTGTCGTTGATGCCACACCTGTCCGTTTACCCGTGGGCCGCAAACGCCGACCTGTGGGCCTACCTCTACGAAAAGCACCGTGACAAAGTCTTTGCTGACGCCCGCTTTCGTGCGGTTCCAACCCGTGATGTCGACGCCAAGGCGCGCGACGCCAAACTCGCTGCGCTGCTGCGGTTCGGACTACTGGCAGCCAACGTTGGATCAATGTTCATACCCTTGCTGGGCGAAGTCATGATGTTGGTCATGACCGGCCAACTGTTGTACGAAACCATCGAGGGGGTGATCGAGTGGAGCGAGGGTGACAAGCACGCCGCCAGGGAGCATCTGCTGGATGTGGCCGAGAACCTCGCGCAGATTGCCGCGATGGCCGCCGCCCGAGCGGGTTTCGACAAGCTCACGACGCTCGTACCGGAGCCGGTGCTCGAGAATTTGCACCCGGTGACCTTGCCCAACGGCGAGAAACGCCTGTGGAAACCCGACCTCAGTGGCTATGAAAGTGACGTCACACCGCCCCGGTCGATGGGGCCGAATGCACTGGGGCAGTACCTGATCGACGGCAAAACCTATTTTCGCCAGGGCGAAAAGTTCTACGAGCAGGTATTCGATGAGTCGCACGCTCAGTGGCGGCTCAAACATCCCACCGAGCACAACGCTTATCAGCCGTTGCTTGGCCACAACGGCAGGGGCGCCTGGCGCCTGACGCTGGAACGCCCGATGGCCTGGGGCCGGTTGACACTGCTGCGGCGCATGGGGCATGTGACCGATGGATTCTCTGATGAAGCGTTACTCAACCTGGCCGATGTCAGCGGCGTCAGCGATGACACCCTGCGCAAGATGCATATGGACCATGCACCGCCGCCACCTGAATTGCTTGATGCCATGCGGCTGTTCAAGGCGGATGCGGGGGCAAGGCAATTTATCGAGCAATTGCGGGGGGCGGCGGCTATTGATGAGCGCTATCTGTATGCCTTGCCGTTGGTGACCGACATTCCGCGTTGGCCATACGGTCGGGTGCTGGAGGTGTTTGATGGCCCTGGTTTGTCTGGCAGGTCTATCCGGTATGGCGCCGAAAAACTGCAGCCGGCGACTGCCGCCAGACCCGTCATCCAGCTCAGCCGCGCACAGGTGTTGAACGGGGAAATGCCGGCGCGGATTCTGGCGGCACTGGAGGAAAACGAGATCATTCAATTGCTGGGCATCCGCGATGCGCAGTTTCGTCCCGGCAGACCTGATGTGTTCAGTCAGCGACTCGCCCAGTACGCCTATGAGCGCCAGTCAGCGATTTTCGACAGTCTGTACCGGGGAGGAGAGTCAGTGAGTGCTCGCGCTCGCGGATTGCAGCGCGAGTGCCCCGGTCTCAGCGATGCGGCCGCGCAGGATGTGCTGGAGCATGCCTCGGCCCACGAGCTGGCTCGCCTGGATGCGACTGGCCGTTCATCGTTGAAGATGCTTGAAGAAGCCCGCTGGCATGCTCGTCAAGGGCGACAGACCCGTGCCTTTGCCGGTTTGCTCAGCGAAAGTCTTGCCACGGCGGACAGCCGGCGATTGGCCTTGCATGCCTTGGAGCAGCTGCCGGACTGGCCAAATAACCTGCGCCTGGAAATTCGAGAAGGCCGCACCAGCGGACCGTTGCTCGACAGCATCGGTGAGCCCACCGCGCCGATTAAACGCTACGTGGTAAAAAACGGACCTTATTATCAGGCAGTGGATGAGGCCGGACGGGCGCTCAACCGCGTGCGCAGAGTAGAGGACAGTTTCTACATGGCAGTCCTGCACGCGCTGCCCGAGGACGTCAGTACGGCCATTGGCCTGCCCGACAACCTGAGCAGCCATGTCTTGCAGAACAAGATCTTCGAATCGGCCCACCTTCATCGTCTTGAAGTCCCGCGCCTGCTGGAATCTCCCGGCAAATGGTTCAAACCGCCAGCCCGGGTGGGTAAAAGACTCAAGGGGTATTACGCCAGCGGGCGCGGTGCTGGCTTCAATCCCTCGCTGGCCTGGCGAGTGGAAGAGCTCTACCCGGAGCCGCGACAGGCCGCCGCTTTCATCAACCAGCACGCTCACCTTGGCGATACGGCGATCTACACCGTGCTGCAAACCCGTCGGCTCGAATGGGATGCGCTCAATACCACCCTTGAGCAATGGCAGGCTGCCCCTTCCGGAAGTCAGGCGGCGCAGCACCGGTTTCAGATTGCGCAGACGCTCAGGGAAACCTGGCGCAATCGCCCACTGGCGGAGCAGACCCGAGAAGCGGCGCGCCTGTCATTGGTTTGTGACGAGCCACTGCCCGCGCTGACCACCGTTTTCCCCCATGTGCGCGAACTTTCGGTGACGGGCAGCGGCATAACGGATGCCAATGCCGATGCCTTTCTGGCGCAATTTCCGAACGTTGATAACTTGTCCCTGGGTGACCTGGGCCCGCGCTTCGGTGGGCGGCCTTCCGGGCATCAGCCGCTGACTACATTGCCGGATACTGTCAGTCGGTTGTCCGGGCTGACACGCCTGCGATTCACCACCCATGCCCCTTTGCTGGCGGAGAACTTCGGGCAAAGGCTTGGTGCGTTGACGTCTTTGCAAGAGCTGCGCATCGATTATTCGGGAGTCGATTCCACTCTCTTGCATCGGTTCGACCTGACACCCTTGACGGCCTTGCGTCGGTTGCAGATAGACGCCCCCAACGCCTTGACGCAATGGCCCGCGTACGTCGAGCGACTTGAGCAACTTGAGCGTCTGGATCTGTCGCGCAGTTTGATCAGTACATTGCCTGATTCACTGTATAACGGCCAGGAACGGCTCTGGGCCGGATTGTCGCTCGACTGGGCGCAGCTGACGCCGGCAGCCTTCAGGCGCGCATACGACTATGTCAGGCGCTACGACGGCGACTTGGGCCATCTGGTCGATCTGCATCAGATGGTCAGCGAATATTGCCGCGCCGAACTGGAGGCGATGTCCGCCATGCCGAGTTTCGTCGATCCCTTCCCGGAAACATTCGATGCCGCCTGGGCCACACCCGAGGCGCAATTTACCGCGGTCGAGCAGCTGAGGGCTGAGCACGATGCAATCTTTGCCCGGTTTTACGCCGCCTCCGAACAGCGAGGTTCACGCCATGTCGTTGCCAGGCCGCCGTGGGCGTCGGGCCGTAACGCGACCATTTTGCGCGCCCTGAAAAACAGCTGGCACGGTGCGATCCGGCGGCGTTATGGGCTGCCGGCCAATGTGGAAACGTTCGAGTTGCCCGAGTCGGGCTTGAGTTTCGCCGTGCAAGCGGGCGAACAGACGATTACCGAACTGGCACCATTGCCAGTCGGCAGTTTTTCCCATGTGCGTACATTACGGCTGGGGTTGCTGAATGTACCCATCGAGCAGGCGCGCAGTTTTATCCGCGCCTTCAGCAATATTGAATTCCTCGATATCAGCGTGACCGCGTTCACTGAGTTGCCGTTCGCCGGTACGGACTTTCCAGCCCTGAGAATGCTCAATGCGTCCAACAACAGGCTTGTCGTTACGCCGGCTGTGCAGACGCAGATCAATGGTTTGCAGCACCTCACGACATTGAACCTGAGCAATAACCCGCTGAACAATCTGGATGTCAGCGCGTTGACCGGGCTACAGGCGCTAAACCTCAGAGCGACGACATTGCGGGCCTGGCCTGCCGGCGCCGAAAACCTGCCGCGATTGTCCTGGCTCGACCTGCGTGAAAACCAGATCGCAGCACTCTCGCCGCAAGCGCTGTCGCATCCCGATGTGCTGATGAGAACCAACCTGACCGCCAATGCCTTCAGCCCTGAAGGTGAGGCAGCGTTGAATGCGGCATTGCAGCGCATTGAGCAGGCCAGAGGGCTTGAGCCCGGTACGTTGGCGCGATTCGCCGGGGAGCCGGTGCCAGCCTATTTTCCGCCTGTGGAAACGGGTGGTTCATTTTCCAGCCTGTTATTGCCGCTTCCCGAACAGGGAGCAGTCGTTCACGGCGAAGCGGGGTATGTCAGGCGCGTGCAGCGTTTGAGCCCGAACATGACGGCAGAGCGAGCGGCGCTGAAGGTACGGACGCTGCGCGACGCCGGGCTCAGTCATGGTCAAATTGACGCGCAGATCAGCGCTTGGCACCAGGCCGGTGAAACATTGATCCGTCAGTTGAATGGCTGGTTGTACACCCGCGAAGTGCGCATGGGCCGACGCCGGGTGAATGCGCAAAATCGTTCTCTGGCGTCGATACGCATCCGTGAGGCTTGGCTTGAAGGACTGACGCAAAACGATAGTGGACAAGGTCTTGAACTCAGCCTTCAAGGCCTGCAAACCGGTGATTTGCCGGCGCTGCTGGCGCGCTTTCCGAGGGTGACGACCCTTGATCTGCAGGGCGTGGGCATGACCTGGCAAGGATCAGACGATTTCCTCAATGCCTTCCCCAACCTTGAAAGATTGATCGTCAGTGGCAATGAACTGACGGCAGTCCCAGGCCCTGTGCTGCAAATGAGCCAATTGGAGCGTCTGGAAATGCAGTACTGCGGCCTCGACAGCGCAACCAGTGTTTATCCATTGCTGGCCAGTGAGCGTCTGCGCTGGCTTGATCTGGGCTATAACCATTTGCGCGGATTCAACCCGCCCGGCTTCGGCGCCATGGAAACCCTGGATCTGCGTTACAACGCTTTGAACGAATGGCCAGCAGGTGCTCTGGAGGCACCCCGTCTGCAAACGTTGAACCTGAGCGGCAATGACATCACCGAAGTTCCCGAGGAACTCTTCAACGGCCATCACGCACGCCTGGTCGCCGGTACGGACTTGTCCGAGAACGACAACCTGTCGCTTGCGTCATTGCAGCGGCTCAGGTATCACGCCCGAGTGAGCAACTCTTCGTATAGCCTGGGGATTTCCCGCGGGGACATTGATGGAATGATTCACGCGCAAATCTTCGGCAGTGACGCCAGCGACTTTTCAGACTCGGGCAATGACAGCAATAGCGTCGCCGGGGGCAGCATCGGTAGTCATGACTCCCACGCATCGGTGTCGCCTGTCGAAGACATTGTGGATACGGCTCATGAAGTTTCGCCGAGTTCTCTGCAACCCTGGCTGGCGGATATGAACGCTGAATTGAGCGAGCGCAACAGTGCAATCTGGACGCAGCTGGCACATGAGGAAAACCATGAGCGATTTTTCCACCTGCTTCGTCTGTTGCGCCAGACCCAGGATTTCAAACAGGTCAGGGCCGACCTGACACGCAGGGTGTGGCGGGTGATGCAAGCCGCCAGCGAAGACACTGAACTGCGCCAGTTGCTGTTTCATAACGCTGAAACCCACGGCACCTGCACAGACGGACGTATCCTGACGTTCAGCGATATGGAAGTGCGCGTCGCTGTGCATGACGCCTTGCGCGATATTCCGCTGAATCGAGTGATGCGCAGGGGCCAGGCGCTGGTGCGGTTGTCTCGGCAATTGTTTCGTCTGGATCGGGTCGAGACCGTGGCCGAGGCCGCAGCGCAAGGTCTTGATCGCGCTGAGGTTCGTTTGCGTTATCGGATCGGCTTGACCCGTGGCTGGGGCGATGGCCTGGATTTGCCCGGACAACCGGCGCATATGCTGTTCGGCACCCCGATCAGTGGCGAACTCCAGGCGCAAACCCGTGCGTCGATCCTTGAGGCAGAACGTAGCGACGCGCTGTTGGTGAGCATGGCAACCCGCGAGTTTTGGCTTGATTACTTGCAAGAACGCTACCCGCTGGAGATGAACACGATCAAGGACACGGTGGAGCAGCAGCGTCAGCAACGCTGGAATGTGCTGGATGAACGACTCGCCCGGGATGAAATCAACACCGGGCAGTACGACCGGGAATTGACGGAACTGGACCAGGCAATGGAACGCCAGCGCCAGCAACAACTGGTCGAGCTGACCCGTCGTGAGGTCCATGACTTGCAAAGTCTCGCGGATGAAAGCGAGCCACCTGGTCGTCTTTCGCCCAGGCCGGGGCCTTCATGGCAACCTTGAAAACAGCCGGGTCGAGTCTGGCACCTGAAACGCAAGCGAACGTTGTCGCTGCCGTCGGGTGTGTGCAGACAGCATCGATGCAGCGCACAAATTTCGTTACCAGTTACCGGCCACGCGATAGCGGGATACCGCAGCTGCACTGACCGCAAATGGTTTGCTGGTCGCTCCATTTACAAGGAGTGATCATGAACGTCATCCCACCCAATCCGACACCGGCGCAGCCGGTGTCGCAGGCTAAACCCGCCGTCACCACCAAGCCCTTGAGGGCCACACAAAGCCTGCATGGCGACTTTCTCGAAAAAACCGTTCCAGACTGGCTGACCGACGCAACGGCGCAACGACGCGAAGCGCTCAAGAGCAGCCACACCGTTCTGCCAGCCTGGTATCTGAGCGCTTCGCCCAGTCAGCGCCAGGCTCTGGTTGACAGCTTCACGGCCAGCATCATCGCGCAAAATCGTCTGGATAAAACCATGGCCGGGTTTCAGGACATCGAAGCCTTTGCCCGCCCCCTGCTGATCAAGGCGCTGAGCGATCAGCATCAAGTGCAGGTGGACGTCGACAAGACCCTGCTGTGCCTGCGGCGGCCTCTGGAAATAGGGGTTTTTGGCATCGAGCTGTCGTCGTTCGAATTTCTCAAACTGTCGATGCTCGATGCGGCGCTGCACAACTTCGAAGCCTATGAATGCGAGGCGGGGGCCTACCATGAAACTTCCGGTTTCGTGGTGGCGGGCAGCACGCCGGACCTCTACGAGGCGGTGACGGTCAACCTGACGGTCAGCGAGTTTCTGACCCTGTGCCGCAAACTTGACATCGGCAAGCAATACCAGACCTACCTGCAAGATTTTTTCCACCCTGCTGACGCCGTCACGGAGGCGGCCCTGCGCGAACAGTTCATCGCCAGCCAGAAAACCGCAATGCGCGCCGCCGCCGAGCAGGCCCTGTTGAAAAAGGACATCGAAGCGGCGGACTACACGATGATCCTGCAGGTCATCAACGGTGAAATGCATCCGTGGATCGGCAACAAACAGGTGTGGTTCGAAGACCTTGGGCTGATGAAGAAAAGAATGACCGGCTGCGTGGCGTTCTCGATCTGCGAGAAGTACCGTTACAGCGATGAGGTGATTCTCTATATTCCCCATGATCCCGAACATCCGCTCAAGCGCTACAGCGGCTCGCAAATGAAAGACGAGTTCAAGCGGCTGTTCACCACACGCACTGACGCACAGGCCACGAGCGCCGAGCCGACCGAATATCAGCGCTTCTTTAGCCAGTTCGTTCCGTACAAGGAACGGACCTACTATTTCAGCCAGTTCACGCAGGCGACGGCCGATTCCCCCAGCGACTTCTGGCGCTCACCATGGCGCACCATCGGTGAGACGCTGAGCCCCGCTTCTGCGCTCACTCGCTTCAAGGAGTTGCCGCCGCCACCGGCGGCGAAGCTGGAGCCGGCACCGGATCCGTACCTCGCGCCGTCGACCGTCACCCGCAAGGGACACGGCATCTGGGCGCCCAACGAAGACCTCTGGGAATACCTCTACAAACAGAACCGCGCCAAGGTGCTGGCGGATGCCCGCAGCCATGCGGTGCCGACCGCCGAGGTCGATGCACGGGCAAGAGAGGCCAAACTGGCGCATCTGATGCAGATTGGCCTGCTTGGGCTGAACATGGTGTCGATGTTCGTACCGGTGCTGGGCGAAGTGATGATGGTGGTGATGGCCGGCCAGTTGCTGTACGAAGCCCTCGAGGGCGTGGTCGAGTGGGGCGAGGGCGACCGCCGGGCGGCCAAGGACCATTTGATCGATGTGGCGGAAAACCTCGCGCAGATTGCCTTGATGGTCGGGGTCGGTGCCGGTGCGCGCAAGTTCTCGGCGGCCAGACCTGTTCCGGTGATTGAAAAGCTGCAACCGGTGACGTTGCCCAATGGTCAGACCCGGCTCTGGAAGCCTGACCTCAACGGCTATGAAGCCAATATTGCCCTCGACGCCAGCGCTGTTCCGAATGAAGCTGGGCAGCATGTGGTTGACGGGAAGACCTGTATCCGACAGGGCGGCCGGGTTTACGAGCAGTTCTTCGATGAGACGCTAGGCAAATGGCGGATCAAGCATCCGACCAACGCCGCGGCCTATCAACCGGTTCTTGAGAGCAATGGCCGCGGTGCCTGGCAGCATTCCCTGGAGCGCCCGCTGGAGTGGGATCGTCTGACCCTGTTACGGCGCATGGGCCATGTCACCGAAGGCTTTTCCGACGACGAGTTGATCAGGATTGCCGACGTCAGCGGTGTCAGTGACAACGCGTTGCGTAAAATGCACGTCGACCTTGCGGTACCGCCCCCGGAGCTGACGGACGCCATGCGTCTGTTCAAGGCCGACAGGGAAACTGGGCAGGTTATCGAGCAGCTGCGCGGAACCCGACCGATCAATGAGACGTATCTGTACGCTTTGCCGCTGATGACCGAGATGCCGTACTGGCCGCAGGATCGGACAGTGCAAGCGTTCGAGGGGCCGCAGCTGTCCGGCCCATCGGTCACGTACGGCGCCAGACACCTGCCGTCCGGCGTCGCTGCCAAGGCGCCGATCCGTTTGACCCGCCCGCAGATTCTGAACGGGGAACTGACCACCCGCATTGTCAACGGACTCGATGAATCCGAATTTCCACAATTGTTTCGTGGACGAGGCACACCTGCCCCCGCCGACAGGGCGCAACAGCTCGGCGAGCAGATCGCGGAATATGCCCGTAATCGTCAGCCAGCACTGTTCGACAGTCTTTATCGCGGTACGTCGCCCACCGATGTCCGGGTCAGCGTGTTGCAGCGAGCCTGTCCGGGACTTAGCGAAGCGGCGGCACAGGAAGTCCTTGAACATGCTGCGGCCGACGATCTCGAACGATTCGCCTCAACCCGTCGCGTGCCCATGCGCATGCTGGAGGAAGCACGCTGGTATGCGCGCCAGGGCCGACAGACCCGAGCCTATGCGGGGCTGCGCAGTGACAACATGGCATCGGCCGACAGTCGGCGCCTGGCATTGCAAGCGTTAAAGCGCTTGCCGGGCTGGTCAGACACCCTGCGTCTGGAGGTGCGCCAGGACAGTATCTCGGGGGCGCTGCTCGACAGCGTCGGCGACGAGTCTGCGGCGGACAAGCGTTATCTGGTGAAAAAGGGAGCGCAGTTTCAGGCGTTCAATGACCGCGGCGAAGAACTCAACAGCCTGTCCAGAGAGGGCGACAACTTCTACGCCTCGATCATGCACGCTTTACCCGATGAGGCCCGAGTCCGCCTGGGCCTGCCGAATGTCAGTCAAAGCGTAGACTTGCAACGCAACATCATTGAGCAGGCCGAGCGACATCGCGGTGATGTGCTGGCGGTGCTGGAACCGCAAGCCCGTCCGTTCAAACCACCGGTGCGGATCAATGCCACGCAGGTTGGCTACTACGCCAGTGGACGTGGCCCAGCGTTGAATCCGGAGCTGACAGCGAAGGTCGGCGTCGTCTACCCGGATCTGACCCCTCGCCAGACCGAAGACTTCATCCTCCAACACTTGCGAGCCGGTAAATCGGAACGGGAAATCGCCAACCAGCTAAATGACAGCCTGAAGGAATGGGACACCTTGAAGTCGATGCTCGAAGCATGGGTCGGGCCTGAAGATCCGAGAGCCAGAGATGTGTTCGGTCGACCGGGTATGGAAACAGCGTGGGAGCGGAGGAAAAATGCTTCGCGGGCGCTGAAAAGGAGTTGGCGTTCAGGACCGTTGGCCACAGAAAACCCGCAAGCGGCTCGAGTGGAGATTGACTGCGATGATCCATTGCCGACGCTCACTGTGGACTTCAGCCACGTACGTGAATTGTCCATACATGGACATGGCCTCACGGATACCAATGCCGATAGTTTTCTGGCCCGGTTTCCCAAGCTGGAGAAACTCAAAATCGGCTCGCGCAGCCAGCTCTTCAGTGCCTTGGGTTCTCGCGGCCGGGAACTGACGGAGCTGCCTCGTTCGGTGAGTTCGATGACATCGCTTAAGAGCCTGAGTTATACCTCCCATGCCTTGTCGTTTCCTGAATATTTTGGCAATACCCTGGAAACGCTGACGAACCTTGAAGAGCTTGAAATAGTCAACTTTGGTTTCGACAAGGTGATTCTGGACAATAATCTGGCACCTCTGGTGAAACTGAAAAAACTGACAATCAGGGCGCCTCACCTGACGCAATGGCCTGAGGACACGCTCAATCTGCCCCGGCTGGAACGTCTCAACATGGAGGCCACCTCGATCCATTCCATTCCCGAGGGGTTCTATACCGGGCATGACAAACAGTGGGCGGGGTTATCGCTGAACTGGCGTGAATTCGCTTATGAGGATTTCAAGCGTGCCCGTGACTACGTCAAAGCCCGGGAAGCGACGCTGGGCCACCTGGTGGACCTGGAACGGATGGAACGCGATTACGTTCTGGGCGAACTGGAGTTTCTGTTGCGCATGCCGGGTGAATTCGCTCCGCTTCGGTCGAGACTGCTCAGCCTGGATGTAGAAACCGTTCAGGCACTGAGTGTCGAGTACGCCAGCATCTTCCGTCAATTCCATGAACCGACTCAGGCCTCTGGATTACGAACGGTGGAGGTGTTGGACCAGTGGAAAAAAATGCCTGATTCCAATTTGCTGAAAGCGCTGCGCATGACCTGGCGCGACGCTGTGTACAAGCGTTACGACCTGCCCTTCGAGACAACGGTGTTTCAACTGCCGCCTACAGGTGCGGCCGCGAATGTACGCGGTGACCCCAGGTTCAAAACGCTGCCGGAGCTGCCTGCCGGCCTGTTTCCTCACGTGAAGAGCGTGCGCCTGTTCTGGATGGCGGCGCCTGCCGCGCAGGTCCGTGGATTCGTCCGGGCTTTCAGCGAAACCCAAAGTCTGGAAATCGAGGCCGGTGATCTGACCGAGTTGCCGGTATCGTCAACCGACCTGCCTCGATTGATCCGACTGAACCTGTCTACCAACCGCATTGCCGTAACGCCAGAGGTACAACGTCAGTTCAATGGTTTGACCCATATCGAATATCTCAATGTCTGCGGTAATCCGCTGGGCGCACTCGACCTCAGTGCGCTGACAAACCTCAAGGCTGTGAACCTGTGGGTCACCGGACTCAAGACATGGCCGACGGGTGCCGAAAATACGGCCGGACTGAACTGGATCGACCTGCGCGACAATGCGATTACGCAGATTCCGTCGCAAGTGCTTTCCCACGAAGATGTCTTGATGAAAACCAATCTGACGGGCAACGACTTCAGTCCTGCCGGCAAGACCGATCTGAACGCCGCGTTGCAGCGAATCGAAGGCGCCAAAGGTTTGCCCCCTGGGGCTTTGCAGCGCTTTGCGCAGGAACCGGTGCCGAGCGTTTTTCCACCGTTGGAGACGGGCTGGAGTGTCGCAGAGAATCTGCTGCCGCTGCCCCGACAATCCGCAACAACGCCAGGCGCTGCCGGTTTCGTCAGCCGTTTACGCGACCTCGACTCGCTCATAAGCCCTGCCCGGGCCGCGGATTATTTTTCGCGCCTGCGCAGCGAAGGCCTCACGGATGTGCAGATCGACGCGCGGCTCAATGACCTTCACCAGACAGGCGAAGCGCTGGCACGCCAACTGAACGGCTGGCTGTACATCCGCGAGATCCATACACCCAGAACGCTGATCTCGGCGGAAAGTCGAGGGAGTGCGGCAAAGCAGATCTATCGATGCTGGCAGGACAACCTGCTGGGTTCAAAGTCTGATGCAGGGCGAGTACTGGATCTCATGCACTTGCAAACAGGCGACTTGCCGAGTCTGTCTGTTGCATTCCCGGGAGTAGAGCGGCTGGTACTCACCGGAGCCCGCATCACCGCGCAAGGCTCCAATGGTTTTCTGAGCGCGTTTCCTGACCTCACCACGCTGTTGCTCGAAGGCAATGAGCTGACCGCGTTGCCGGACGCCGTACCGAGCATGGCCCGGCTCGAACGCCTGCAGCTCAATGGCAATCATTTTTCTGATCCGCAAACACTTTATCGACTGCGCGGGGATCGCTTGCGCTGGCTGGATCTGAGCAATAACCAACTGGAGGAGTTTGATGCCAGCGGGTTCAGCCGCCTCGAAAGCCTGAGTCTGGCGTACAACGGCCTCCACTACTTTCCTTCCGGTGCGGTCGAGCTGGAGCACCTGCAAACGCTGGACCTGAGGGGCAATCATTTGCAGTCCTTCCCGGTGAGGATGCTGGAACCGAGCCGTGAAACGCTGGTTCGCGGCACGCTTCTGGACGATAACGGAGTGCTGTCCCTCTATAGCCTGGAGCGGTTGCGCGATTACAGCATTGCCCGCGGCGACATCGATGTCATGGGCATTTCGCGCAGTGATCTGGATCTGCGAATCTCGGCGTTCAGCCATCGACCGGAAAATGAGTCTGGTTCCGGTTCCGGCTCCGGCTCCGGCTCGGATTCGGATTCGGATTCGGATACGAGCTCCGACGGTGACGACGGCGCAGAGCATTTTGACATGCATGCCGAGGTGGAGGAGCCGGAAAACATTGAAACCCCGACACTTCACGTCACGCAGGAGGCGCTTGATCCGTGGCTTATCGATACCCGTACGGATTTGCGCGCCCAGCGCACGAGGCTGTGGCTACGTCTCGCTTGGGAAGACGGTAATGAGGCGTTCTTCAACCTGATCAGGACCTTGCGCGATACCACTGATTTCAAGCTGTCCCGTGCACACCTGAGTTACCGCTTGTGGGGCGTCATGGAGGCCGCGGCAGAGAACACCGAATTGCGCCAGATGCTGTTTCTCGACGCACAAACTCATCTGACCTGTGCCGACGGTCGCATCCTTGCCTTCAGCGAAATGGAAACCCGGGTTTACACGTTCAACGCCTTGCGTGACGTTCCGCGCCAGTCTGTGGATCTGCGGGGCAGGGCGTTGCTGGATCTGTCACGGCAACTGTTTCGCCTGGAACAAGTCGATCGCCTGGCGGAGGCCGCCGGAATTCACCAGGATCGAGCGGAGATTCGCCTGCAATACCGGATTGGTATGACCACGGGTTGGCCCGATGGCCTGGAGCTGCCCGGACAACCGGAGCATATGCTGTACGGCACACCCATTCGCGGGCAGGAACTGATCGATGCGCGCAACAGCGTGCTCGCCGCCGAGGCGTCCGATGACTTCCTTCGCGATCTGGTCTCGCGCGATTACTGGGCGCGTTACCTGACTGAGCGCAATCCCGAGGTGTTCGAAGCACTGGAGCAAGACATGGCGACGCGGGTCAGTGAAGTCCAGGACTCGTATCCAGACTGGGAAAGTGATGCACAGCTCACCGAGCAATTCAAAATCGCAATGAACCTGCTGGAGATCGAGCTGAGCAGCGCACGCAACGAGAAAATGATCGAATTGTCCCGCGCAGAAGTAAAGAGGCTGGCGACGGTGGGCGGACAAGCGCTGCCCCAACGACCTTCCTCTCCACAACCGGGCCCGTCATCGCGGCCTTGACCGAATGACCGGAGGGGCATGGTGCAAACAGTTGCCATGCCCCGCCGAATCTCAGTTGTCGTAACCGAGGTTAGGCGCCAGCCAACGCTCGGTCACGCTCAGCTCCTGACCTTTGCGCGAGGTGTAGCTCTGCACCTGATCCTTGTCGATTTTGCCGACCGCAAAGTACTGCGCCTGTGGATGGGCGAAGTACCAGCCGCTGACAGCTGCCGCCGGGAACATCGCGTAGTGCTCGGTGAGGAACACGCCGCTGCGGCCGGCACGCATTTCTTCAGCCTCCGGATCGAGCAAGGCAAACAATGCGGCTTTCTCGGTGTGATCCGGGCAGGCCGGGTAGCCCGGAGCAGGGCGGATGCCGCTGTACTGTTCTTTGATCAGCGCGTCGTTGTCGAGGACTTCGTCCTTGGCATAACCCCAGTGCTCTTTACGCACTTGCTGGTGCAGCCATTCGGCGCAGGCCTCGGCGAGACGGTCGGCGAGGGCTTTGACCATGATCGAGTTGTAGTCGTCGCCAGCGTCTTGGTAAGCCTTGGCCACTTCTTCGGCGCCGATGCCAGCGGTGGTGATGAAGCCACCGACATAGTCAGTCACTTCGCTGTCCTTCGGTGCCACGAAGTCGGCCAGCGAGAAGTTGGGTTTGCCGTCAGTCTTGATGATCTGCTGGCGCAGGTGATGCAGCTTGGCCAAAGGCTTGCCGTCATCGCCGTAGAGTTCGATATCGTCGTCATGCACTTGATTGGCTGGCCAGAAGCCGAACACTGCTCGGGCGCTGATCAGCTTCTCGTCGATCAGCTTGGCGAGCATTTCCTGCGCGTCCTTGTACAGCGCGGTGGCGGCTTCACCGACCACTTCGTCTTCAAGAATGCGCGGGAACTTGCCGGCCAGGTCCCAAGAGATAAAGAACGGCGTCCAGTCGATGTACTCGGCCAGGACTTTGAGATCGATATTGTCCAGTACCTTGCTGCCGGTGAAGGTCGGTTTGACCGGCTGATAATTCGCCCAGTCGAACTGTGGCTTCTTGGCGATGGCGGCAGCGTAGCTCAGGCGCTCGGTGCGGGCGCTGCGGTTCGAGGTGCGCTCGCGCACATCAATGTATTCCAGGCGCGTCTTTTCGACGAAGCCGGCCTTTAGTTCTTTCGACAGCAATTGCGTCGCCACGCCCACTGCGCGGGAGGCGTCGGTCACGTAGACCACGGCATCGTTGCTGTATTTTGGTTCGATCTTCACTGCGGTGTGCGCTTTGGAAGTGGTCGCGCCGCCGATCATCAACGGCAAGTGGAAATCCTGACGCTGCATCTCGCGGGCGACGTGAACCATTTCATCCAGCGACGGCGTGATCAGGCCGGAGAGGCCGATGATGTCGCACTTTTCCTCTTTGGCGACCTGCAGAATCTTCTCTGCCGGGACCATCACGCCGAGGTCGACGATGTCATAGCCGTTGCAACCCAGTACCACGCCAACGATGTTCTTGCCGATGTCGTGTACGTCGCCTTTTACGGTGGCCATGAGGATCTTGCCCTTGGCTTCCGGCTTGTCGCCTTTTTCCAGTTCGATGAACGGGATCAAGTGCGCCACGGCCTGCTTCATCACACGAGCGGATTTCACCACCTGCGGGAGGAACATTTTGCCGGCGCCGAACAGGTCGCCGACGATGTTCATGCCCGACATCAGCGGGCCTTCGATCACTTCGATCGGGCGCGCAAACGACTGGCGCGATTCTTCGGTGTCCTCAACGATGTGCGTAGTGATGCCCTTGACCAGCGCATGCTCCAGACGCTTGTTGACGTCCCAGTTGCGCCACTCTTCGGTCTCGGCTTCCTTGACGCTGCCGTCGCCCTTGTACTTGTCGGCGATGGCGAGGAGGGCGTCAGTGCCTTCCGGCGTACGGTTGAGGATCACGTCTTCAACGGCGTCGCGCAGCTCCTGCGGGATCTGATCGTAGATCTCCAGCTGCCCGGCATTGACGATACCCATGGTCAGGCCGGCGCGGATCGCGTACAGCAGGAACACCGAGTGAATCGCCTCACGCACCGGGTTGTTGCCACGGAACGAGAACGACACGTTGGACACGCCACCGGAGCTCAACGCGTACGGCAGCTCGTCACGGATGTAGGCGCAGGCATTGATGAAGTCCACCGCGTAGTTGTTGTGTTCCTCGATACCGGTGGCCACTGCGAAGATGTTCGGGTCGAAGATGATGTCTTCCGGCGGGAAGCCGACTTCGTTGACCAGAATGTCGTAAGAGCGTTTGCAGATTTCTTTCTTGCGCGCTTCGGTGTCAGCCTGGCCGGCTTCGTCGAACGCCATCACCACCACCGCCGCGCCGTAGCGTTTGCACAGCTTGGCGTGGTGGATGAACTGCTCGACGCCTTCTTTCATGCTGATCGAGTTGACGATGCCCTTGCCCTGAATGCACTTGAGGCCGGCTTCGATCACTTCCCATTTCGACGAGTCGATCATGATCGGCACGCGCGAAATGTCCGGCTCACCGGCGATCAGATTGAGGAAGGTCACCATGGCCTTCTTCGAATCGAGCATCCCTTCGTCCATGTTGATGTCGATCACCTGTGCGCCGGCTTCGACCTGTTGCAAAGCGACTTCCAACGCCTCGGTGTAGTTGTCTTCACGGATCAGGCGGGCGAACTTGGCGGAGCCGGTGATGTTGGTGCGTTCGCCGACGTTGACGAACAGCGAGCTGCGATCGATGGTGAACGGCTCCAGGCCCGACAGACGGCAGGCCTTGGGGATGTCCGGGATTTCGCGCGGGGCATAACCGGCCACGGCTTTGGCGATGGCTTCGATGTGACCCGGGGTGGTGCCGCAGCAGCCGCCGACGATATTGAGAAAGCCGCTCTGGGCGAATTCTTCGATGACTTTCGCGGTCTGCGACGGCAGTTCGTCGTACTCGCCGAATTCGTTCGGCAAGCCGGCGTTCGGGTGTGCGGACACGTGGGTGCTGGCCTTGTTCGACAGCTCTTCCAGGTATGGACGCAATTCACTGGCGCCAAGCGCGCAGTTGAGGCCGACCGAGATTGGCTTGGCGTGGGCCACCGAGTTCCAGAACGCTTCGGTGGTCTGGCCCGACAGGGTTCGGCCCGAGGCGTCGGTGATGGTCCCGGAAATCATGATCGGCAGTTCGATGTGCAACGCTTCGAACACGCCCTGCACGGCGAAGATCGCCGCTTTGGCATTGAGGGTATCGAAAATGGTTTCGATCAGGATCAGGTCGGCGCCGCCCTCGATCAGCCCTTTGGTCGCTTCGGTGTAGTTCTCCACCAGTTCATCGAAGGTGACGTTGCGGTAGCCCGGGTTGTTGACGTCCGGCGACAGCGAGCAGGTACGACTGGTCGGGCCGAGCACGCCCGCAACGAAACGCGGCTTGGCCGGATTTTCGGCGGTCTTGGCGTCGGCAATCCTGCGGGCCAGCCGTGCGCCTTCTACGTTTAACTCGTAGGCCAGTTCTTCCATGCCGTAATCGGCCATGGAAATGCGCGTGGCGTTGAAAGTGTTGGTTTCCAGAATGTCGGCGCCAGCATCCAGATAGGCTTTCTCGATGCCGCCGATCACGTCTGGGCGTGTGATGACCAGAAGGTCGTTGTTGCCCTTGACGTCACTCGGCCAGTCCGCGAAGCGTTTGCCGCGATAATCCTGCTCTTCGAGCTTGTAGCTCTGGATCATCGTGCCCATTCCGCCGTCGAGTATCAGGATGCGCTCTTTGAGAGCTTGCTTGAGAGCTTGAAGGCGGACGCTGCGATCGGACATTTGGACTACTCGGAAAGACCATTACGAAGGAGCGGGATCATAGCAAACCTGTGCGGTTTTAGAGCATGTGGCGCTTTTGCATGAATATCGCTCATGTTGGTACGGGCGTCATAATGTAGAATCGCGGCGTTTTTTTCCAGGATCGGGATCTAGGGCATGTCGTACCGCGTCATCAGCATTTTTTTGCTGTTCTTAAGCTGGGGCGCCATTGCGCAGGAGCCCTCGATTTCTCCTGGCATTTCGTACAGCCGGGACATTCAACCCATCTTCACCGAGAAGTGCGTGGCCTGCCATGCCTGCTACGACTCGGCCTGCCAGTTGAACCTGGGCAGCGGCGAGGGCGCGGCCCGTGGCGCGAGCAAGATGCCAGTCTACGATGGCGAGCGCTCACAAGCAGCGCCGACCACCCGGCTGTTCTACGACGCCTTCGGCAAGCGCGCCTGGCAGCAAAAAGACTTCTACTCGGTGCTCGATGCGCAGGGCAGTCAGGCGGCGCTGATGGCGCGCATGCTCGAGCTGGGGCACAAGACGCCACTGACGCCGAACGCCAAACTCCCGCAAGACATCGTACTGGGCCTGAACCGCGAGAATATGTGCGCGTTGCCCGCCGAGTTCGAAGGCTATGCCGGTGCACATCCGAAAGAAGGCATGCCGCTGGCAGTCACCGGGCTGACTGATCAGCAATATCAGACGCTGCAGCGCTGGCTGGCCTCGGGAGCGCCAATTGATGAACAGGGTCTGGCGCCGAGCGCCAAAGAGGCGTTGCAGATCGTCCAGTGGGAGAACCTGCTCAACGCCCCCGGCGCACGGCAGAGTCTGGTCGGGCGCTGGCTGTACGAACACTGGTACCTCGCCCACATCTATTTCAAGGAAGGTGAGCCGGGGCATTATTTCCAGTGGGTGCGCTCGCGTACGCCGAGCGGGCAGCCGATCGACCTGATCGCTACCCGCCGCCCCAACGACGATCCGGGCACTCAGGTGTATTACCGCCTGTGGCCGGTGCAAGGGGTGATCGTGCATAAAACCCACATCACCTACCCGCTGAGCGCGGCGAAGATGGCACGGGTGAAAAGCTTGTTCTACAGCGGCAACTGGCAGGCCAATGCATTACCGGGTTATGGCCCGCAGAGCCGCGCCAATCCGTTTGCCACGTTCGAAGCGATTCCGGCGCAGGCGCGTTACCAGTTCATGCTCGATAATGCCGAATACTTTGTCCGCACCTTTATTCGCGGCCCGGTGTGCCGGGGGCAGATCGCCACGGACGTGATCCGCGACAACTTCTGGGCGCTGTTCCAGGCACCGGAACACGACCTCTATGTCACCGACCCGAACTACCGCGGCCAGGCCACGCCGTTGCTGGCGATGCCGGGGCAGAACGACGACGTCGGCAGCGTGTTGAGCCTGTGGCGCAACTACCGCGACAAGCGTAATGAATACGAGGCTTTGCGCCGCGACAGCTACGCCGATCTCCCGGCCCCGAGCTGGTCGACCCTGTGGGCCGGCAATGACAACGCGTTGCTGAGCATTTTCCGTCACTTCGACAGCGCTTCGGTGACCAAAGGCCTGATTGGCGAGGTGCCGCAGACGATGTGGCTGTTCGACTATCCCTTGCTCGAGCGCACCTATTACCAGTTGGCAGTCAACTTCGACGTGTTCGGCAACGTCTCGCATCAGGCGCAAACCCGTCTGTATTTCGACCTGATCCGCAACGGTGCCGAGCAGAACTTCCTGCGCCTGATGCCTGCCGATTCCCGCGAGGATTATCTCAACGATTGGTACCAGAACGGCGGCCAGTTCAAGATGTGGCTCGATTACGAAGCCATTGACGACGACAAACCGACTGCGCTGAAACTCGACGAGAAAGACCCGAAACACGACTTCGCCATGCAATTGCTGGCGCGTTACGGTGATCTCAATGCACATCCTGATCCGATCAACCGCTGCGACGGCGCTTACTGCTCACGGCCAAATATCGATCCGGCGCTGCAAAATGCCGAGCAGGCGCTAAGCCGTCTGACCTCGCGCCCGGCGGCCGGTTTGAAAGTCATCGAGCAATTGCCGGAAGCCACCATGCTGCGCATTGAAACCGCCAGCGGCAAACGTGAGGTCTACAGCCTGTTGCGCAACCGCGCGCACAGCAACGTAGCGTTCCTGCTCGGTGAGTCGCTGCGCTATCAGCCGGGGTTGGACACCCTTACTATTTTTTCGGGTGTCCTCAGCAGTTATCCGAACTTCATCTTCAATATTCCTGCCGATCAGGTGCCCGAATTTGTCGATGCCATGGAAAACGCCAAGGATGCCAACCGTTTCGAGAAAATCGTCGAACGTTGGGGAATTCGGCGCAGTCATCCGCAATTCTGGTTCTATTTCCATGATCTGAGCCAGTACTTGCACGAAACCGATCCGGTGGAAGAGGGCGTGTTGGACATGAACCGCTACGAGAATCTCTGATGGCTGGTAAACGCAAGGATCACTGGCTCAAGGCCGGTATCGACAGTGCGGCTGACGAGAATCTTTCCCGACAAAAATACTAGGACTTTGTCCGGGGCAATGATTGGCGTAAACTGCGCCCAAGCCTGCGAGGAGTTTCCATGACCGCTATTACCATTACCGACGCCGCTCACGATTACCTGGCTGATCTGCTCTCCAAGCAGAACACCCCGGGCATCGGCATCCGCGTCTTCATCACCCAGCCTGGCACCCAGTACGCCGAAACCTGCATTGCCTACTGCAAGCCGGGCGAAGAAAAACCTGAAGACACCGCGCTGGGGCTGAAAAGCTTCACCGCCTACATCGATTCGTTCAGCGAAGCGTTTCTCGATGACGCCGTGGTCGACTACGCCACCGACCGCATGGGCGGCCAGCTGACCATCAAGGCACCCAATGCCAAAGTCCCGATGGTCAACGCCGACAGCCCGGTCAACGAGCGCATCAACTATTACCTGCAAACCGAAATCAACCCGGGGCTGGCCAGCCACGGCGGTCAGGTCAGTCTGATCGATGTGGTTGAAGACGGCATTGCCGTCCTGCAGTTCGGTGGCGGTTGCCAGGGCTGCGGCCAGGCGGATGTTACGTTGAAGGAAGGCATCGAGCGCACGTTGCTCGAGCGCATCCCTGAACTGAAAGGCGTTCGCGACGTGACCGACCACACGCAGAAAGAAAACGCCTACTACTAAGGTGTTCGCTGCAGACATGAAAAACGGCGCCCCGTGAGCGCCGTTTTTTATGGGTGAGTTTTTATGGGTGAAAAGTACCGACGCCTTCGCGAGCAAGCCCGCTCCCACATTTGATCGCATTCCAATTGTGGGAGCGGGCTTGCTCGCGAAGGGGCCTTCAAGGGCGATAGAGATGAGCATGCCCCGCGCGATACAACGATGACTCGCTAAACACCTCACTCCCCAAAACGCGCCCGACCAGAATCAGCGCGGTACGCCGAAACCCTTTCGCCTCAACCTTCCCGGCAATATCCGCCAGCGTCCCCATCACCCAATCCTGATCCGGCCACGTCGCCCGGTGAATCACCGCAATCGGGCAATCGGCGCCGTAATGCGGCAACAGCTCGGCCAGAATCTTGTCCAGATGATTGACCCCCAGATGAATCGCCATGGTCGCGCCATGCTGCGCCAGACTGCCCAGCTCTTCGCCCGCTGGCATGGCGGTCTTGTCGGCGTAGCGGGTCAGAATCACGCTTTGCGACACGTCCGGCAGGGTCAGTTCCGCACCAAGCAACGCCGCACACGCTGCGGTCGCCGTCACGCCGGGGATGATCTCGAACGGAATATTCAGCTCACGCAGATAACGGATCTGCTCCCCGATTGCGCCATACAGGCTCGGATCGCCGGAATGCACCCGCGCTACATCCTGACCCTTGGCATGCGCGGCCTTGATCAGTTCGATGATCTGCTCCAGGTGCAGTTCTGCGCTGTTCACCACTGTCTCGGCTTGGTGGCCGTCGAGCACCGCCGCCGGCACCAGCGAACCTGCGTAGATAATCACCGGGCAGCTGCGGATCAGCCGCTGGCCTTTGACGGTGATCAGTTCCGGATCGCCGGGGCCGGCGCCGATGAAGTAAACGGTCATCGTTGAATCCTGAGTAAAAAGAGGACACGACAGCGTTGCAGATGAACAACGCTCATGATCAATGGCGGGGATTATCGGGATTTTATGCCGCGCCGGCCAATGCCAACGTGGCCTGAGCGTATTTCTGCCGGGAAATCAGCAGTTTTGCCGGTGCCTGAATCAGCTGTTCGGCAAGCGCCAACGCCGCACTTTCGGCGACGCCATAGCAACCCGTGCGTTCGTAAGCAATTTGTGAATGGTGACTGAGTCGTTGCTGATAACTGGCCAATTCTTGACTGCTGAAGTACAGCAAGGGCAGGGCCAGTTGTGCAGCAAGTTCTTGCAGACCCGGTTCATCGCGCTTCAGATCGATGCTGGCCAACGCCTTGACCGCTTCAAGCTCAATGCGGTGTGCCTGTAACGCTTGATCGAGCAACGCGCGCAGCGTGCTGGCCGGGCAGCCACGCTGGCAGCCCAGACCTATGACCAGAGTCGGCGCTGCGCGATCGTCCGTCATGAGTGGTATTGGCCATCGCTTTTGCGGCGGAACAACCAAGCGCTGATCAGGCCCAGGGCTAGCCAGAACGCTACGTTGGTCAATTGCGAAGCGATTTTGAACTGAGCTTCCAATGCCTCGGGGGCGAGCATCGAATGCACTTCCGGTTGCGGTGCGCCGATCACGTGGGGCACGGCGAGGATGGCCACGCCCAGCAGTTTCATCAGCCAGTGGCGGCTGAACACGATGAGGGCCAGGCCGACAGCGGTAGAGGCGGCCGTGCCGATCCACCATGTTTGCCGCGAAGCCAGGTCGGCCGCAGCGGTGCCGGGCAGTTCAGGCGGCAGGCCCAAGGTCGGTGCAAGCACGAACGTCGCGTAACCGGCCAGCCCCCAGAGCAAACCTTGCGAGGTTTTGGTCGGCGCACGCAGGGTGTAGAGACCGGCGAGCATCAAGGCGAAACCCACCGCAACGACGAGATTGCCGCCCGTGGTCGAGACCACGCGCTGCCAGCCGTCTTCCGGCTCCCAGGCTTCGGCATCGTGGGTGTGTACAGCCGCGCCAGCGGCGTGTTCGTGAACCGCCACCGGCTCGGACTTCTCGAAGGTTTCCGCCTGAAGAATCAGCGGCGAAACCCAGAAGCTTTGCAGCAGGGTGAGGAGCAGGGCGGCCAGCAGACCGGTGAAACCCGCGGTTTGCGCAATACGCTTGATCATGTCGGCAGGCCTCAGTGGCACGGGAACGCGGCGCTGTGGCGGGTATCGTGGGCGGCGTTGTGTACCGCTTCGATGTGCGAGAAACCGGCGAAGTAAACCAGGCTGGCGCCGAGGATCGACGCGAAAATCGCAGCCGTCAGGCGTTGGCTCAGGGTGGTGGTGCTGACGATTTTGTCTGTGTTGCTGCCGGTGCTGCTGATGATCGACATGGCGCTTCCCTCTGGAGTGTCAGCGGGTCAATCGAGCGCATGAAAACCCCTGCGGGTCGGGCTCGCAGAGGTTCGAACAGCGCCCGCCCACCGCGGGTTTGTTATGTTCAGCGACGCACAAATGCGGGCTGTGTGTTGCGGGCCGGTCTCCGGGCTCACGAGGGGTTGGCGTCAGGCCGACCTGCAAGCGTCACCTTCCCATGCCTTGCTGGCACAGTGGTTTTGACGCTTCGCTCGCTTACCGTTGCGGGGGCAGCACCGGACTGACATGGGCTTGAGTAAAGCACATGATTCACCGGTTTCCCGTTTCACCCTGTGAAGGGCACCCGTAACAAGGTGTGTAGGAGAGCATGGGTCGGGGATTTTAGTCAATTTGTGGGGGGCTTATCCGTTGCTGCGGGTGTTGCTGATTACGGTTTCGCCCTTACGGCGACTCACTTTTTTTCAAACGCCAAAAAAAGTAAGCAAAAAACGCTTGCTCCTGCGTCCGGCCCGCTCGCTGGGGCTCGGGGTTCCTTCGCTGCGGGATCGATCCGGGCGCAGCGTCTCCGGTTTGCTTCGCTGCACCTCCTCTCGCTGTGTTTGGCTGCGCCAAACGGTCGCTGCGCTCCCACCCCCGGATCAATCCCTCCACTCAGCCTTCCGACGTCGCCCGTGGATCAAGATCAAAAGCAGGCGAGCTGACACTCGGCCTATTGAGTGGGGAAGAGCGCGGGTGTTCGGCTTTTGATTTGCGTTGTTGCTGCCCCTCACCCCAGCCCTCTCCCGAGGGAGAGGGGGCCGATTTGTGGGCTTTTCAAGATCTGTGTTCAACGCGGTATCGCACGTCGGCGTACCTCTCCCAAACACCTCGATCAGTTCCCTCTCCCTTTGGGAGAGGGTTAGGGTGAGGGGGGCTTTTGATCTGTTTCAAAATCTGAGTTCAACTCGGTATTTCACGTCGGTGTAGCTCTCCCAAACACCCCGGTCAGTCCCCTCTCCCTCCGGGAGAGGGCTAGGGTGAGGGGCTTTTGATCTGGCTCTTGATCTTGCTTTGGCTTTTGATTTTTTGCCCCTTCGGCAGGCCGAGCGTAGGTGTCCATCCGGGGGGTAGGCGCGCAGCGCCGTGCGGCGCAGCCGCACACATCGAGAGGAGGTGCAGCGAAGCAAACCGTAGGCGATGCCCCCGGATGGACACCGTAGCGAGGGAACACTGAGCCTCAGCGAAGTGCCGTACGCCGGGGCAAGCCTTTTTGGTTACTTTTTCGGCGTCTGGAAAAAGTGACCCGCCGTAAGGGCGGAACCCTAAGCAGCCGTTACCGCAGCAACGGATATGCCCCCAATCCAAACATTGACCCATAAGCAAGCCATGCGTAGCCTTGCGCCTTCGAGGTTCTTCGGCCGCTGCCGAAGCTAAGAAGGGAACGCGGTCAATGCCGCGGCTGCCCCCGCAACTGTGAACGGTGATGTTCGCTGCCACGCCACTGCCAGCTCAATTGACGAGCCAGCGGGAAGGCGCAACGAATGCCAGGCCCCGCGCCTGAACACCGTCAGCCAGGAGACCTGCCTCGTCACAGATTCTCACTACAACCGGGCGGGGTGATCCGGTGGCGAACGCTTCCGGCGCGCACGCGCGTTACCGGTTCTCGTCCCGTATGCCCGCCGCTTGCCAAAGGGCATACCGATGAAAACACTGGCCAAACTCCCCGTCACCATCGTCACCGGCTTCCTCGGCTCGGGCAAGACTACGCTGCTGCGGCACATGCTCGACAACGCGCAGGGCCGTCGCATTGCGGTGATCGTCAACGAGTTCGGCGAGTTGGGCATTGACGGTGAAATCCTCAAGCAATGCACCATCGGCTGCACCGAAGAAGAAGCCACCGGCCGCGTTTACGAACTGGCCAACGGCTGCCTGTGCTGCACCGTTCAGGAAGAGTTTTTCCCGGTGATGCGTGAACTGGTTGCCCGTCGCGGCGACCTCGACCACATCCTCATCGAAACCTCGGGCCTGGCCCTGCCAAAACCGTTGGTGCAAGCCTTCCAGTGGCCGGAAATCCGCAGCGCCTGCACGGTTGACGCGGTGATCACCGTGGTCGACAGCCCGGCTGTGGCCGCTGGCACCTTTGCCGCGTTCCCGGACCAAGTCGATGCCCAGCGCAAACTCGACCCGAACCTCGATCACGAATCGCCGCTGCACGAATTGTTCGCTGACCAACTGGCCAGCGCCGACCTGGTGATCCTCAACAAGGCTGACCAGACCAGCGCGGAAGACCTCGCTCGTGTCCGCGCCGAAGTCGCCGAAGAGCTGCCGCCAGCGGTGAAAATCATCGAAGCCAGCAACGGCCGTCTGCCGCTGGACGTGCTGATTGGCCTTGGCGCCGGTTCCGAAGAACACATCGACAGCCGTCACAGTCATCACGATCACCACCACGACGGTGATGACGACCACGATGACCACGATCACGACGCCTTCGATTCAATCTCCATCGAACTGCCGCAAGCCGACGAAAGCCTGCTGCTCGACGCGCTGACGCAACTGGTGGTTCAGCACGGTATCCTCCGGGTCAAAGGCTTCGCCGCCATTCCGAACAAGCCAATGCGTTTGCTGATCCAGGGCGTGGGCACGCGTTTCGACAAGCATTTCGACCGTCAGTGGGGCGCCGATGAAGCGCGTGTCACGCGTCTGGTGCTGATCGGCCAGGAACTCGACGCCGCCAAACTCGAAGCGCAACTGCGCGCCGCGCTCAGCGTTTAAGCCATGCACCTGCTCAGGACCCAGCCCGGCGGTTTCGTCTCGGATGACAATATTGCCGACCTTGGCCAGACCCCCGCCGAGCTGGTGATCCTGTGTAGCGGCGACTCCAGCCTCGCGCTGCTTGCCGAAGCCGCGCAGCAATTGCCCGAGGATTACCCGAGCCTGCGTCTGGCCAACCCGATGCAGGTGCAGAATCACGCTTCGGTCGACTTGTACGTCGACGAAGTGCTGCGTCATGCCAAGGTCATCCTGATTTCGCTGCACGGCGGCATCGCCTATTGGCGCTACGGCGTCGAGCGTCTGATCGAACTTTCCGGGCGCGGTGTACAGGTGATTCTGGTGCCGGGCGATGACCGTCCCGATCCGGAGCTCAGCGACTTGAGCACCGTCAACGCCGTGGATCGCGATCGTCTCTGGCAGTTCTTGCGTCAGGGCGGCCTGGGCAATGCACTGGATTTCTTCCGCTGCCTGGCCAACCGTTGGCTGGCTCGCGATTACGCCTGGGAAGAGCCGCAGACGCTGCCGCGCACGGCGATTTACCACCCGAATAAAACTTCCGCCGCTCTGAGTGACTGGCAAGCCGAATGGCTGCCGGAAAACCCGGTCGCGGCGGTGTTGTTTTACCGTTCGCATTTGCAAGCGGCGAACACCGCGTTCATCGATGTGTTCTGCCAGCGCTTGCAAGCGGCGGGGCTGAATCCGCTGCCGATCGCGGTGGCCAGCCTGAAAGAACCCGGCTGTCTGACGGTAGTCGAGGATTGGCTGGACGAGGTCGAGGCCGGGGTGATTCTCAACACTACCGGTTTTGCCCAGTCCAGCCCTGAGGCGCCGCATTTACGGCCGTTTCGCCGCAATATCCCGGTGATTCAGGCGATCTGCGCGCAGGACAACGAACCCGGCTGGCGCGACAGCGAGCAAGGTCTGGGGCCACGGGATCTGGCGATGCACATTGCCTTGCCGGAACTCGACGGGCGCATCATCAGCCGGCCGATCAGTTTCAAGGATCTGGCCTGGCGCAGTGAGCGCAGCCAGTCCGACGTGGTCTGCTACCGCGCGCAAGCCGAACGCATGGATTTTGTCGCCGAACTGGCGCGGCGCTGGATTGATCTGGCGCGGGTGCCGAACGGCGAAAAACGCATCGCGTTGATTCTCGCCAACTACCCGACCCGCGACGGCCGTATCGGCAACGGTGTCGGTCTTGACACGCCGGCGGCGGCGCTGAATATCCTGCGAGCATTGCAAACTGAGGGCTATCCGCTCGCCGCTGAACTGCCGAATAGCGGCACCCGGTTGATCGAGCAATTGCTCGGTGGCGTCAGCAACGATCTCGACACCATCGATCTGCGGCCGTGCCAGCAAAGCCTGGCGATGGACGCTTACCTGACGATGTTCAATGCGCTGCCCGAGGCCAATCGCAGCGCTGTGAACGAACGCTGGGGCGCGCCGCACAACGATCCGATGTGCCGCGACGGGCGCATGATGATCGCCGGTCTGCGTTTTGGCCTTACCTTCGTCGGCATTCAGCCGGCGCGCGGCTATCAGGTTGATCCGAGCGCGGTGTATCACGACCCCGATCTGGTGCCGCCGCACGGTTATCTGGCGTTCTATTTCTGGTTGCGCAATACCTACGGCGCTCACGCCGTGATCCATGTCGGCAAACACGGCAACCTCGAATGGCTGCCGGGCAAAGGCGTTGGTCTTTCGCAGAACTGCTGGCCGGATGCGTTGCTCGGGCCGCTGCCGAATATCTATCCGTTTATCGTCAATGATCCGGGCGAGGGTGCCCAGGCCAAGCGACGCACGCAAGCGGTGATCATCGATCACCTGATGCCACCGCTGACCCGTGCCGAAACCTACGGCCCACTGCGCAATCTGGAGTTGCTGGCCGACGAATATTACGAAGCGCAGTTGCTCGATCCGCGCCGCGCCCGTGAGCTGCAGCGCGACATTCTGCGATTGGTCCGCGAGACGCAGATCGACCGCGAACTGCAACTCGATGCCGCGCTGGACAGCGACGCCGATGCGGCGATCTGGCTGCCGCGTCTCGATACCTATTTGTGTGATCTGAAGGAATCGCAGATTCGCGATGGTTTGCACGTGTTCGGTGAATCGCCGACCGGGCGTTTGCGTATTGATACGTTGCTGGCGCTGCTGCGCATTCCACGCGGAGACGGGAAGGGCGCGCAATCGAGCCTGCTGCGCGCACTGGCCAAAGCCTTCGAACTGGGTTTCGATCCTTTGGATTGTGCGTTGGCTGATCCATGGACAGGCCCGCGTCCCGCAGAGCTGCAATCTCAAAGCGACGAGGTTTGGCGCACTGCTGGCGACACCCGCGAACGCCTCGAACTGTTTGCCACTGCGTTGATCTGCGAATCCCTGCAAATCCCCTGTGGGAGCGAGCCTGCTCGCGAAGGCGTCGTGTCAGTCGCTAAAGATTTACCTGAACCACCGCTTTCGCGAGCAGGCTCGCTCCCACAGGGGCCGGCGTGGGCTGAAGTCAGTGCGATCCTCGATAATCTGCGCGACGTCGTCGCGCCACGCCTCGATGCCTGCGGCCCGGCGGAAATGCGCGGTCTGCTCGACGCCCTCAGCGGTCGTTTCGTCCCCGCCGGCCCCAGCGGTGCTCCGAGCCGAGGTCGCCTCGACGTCCTGCCCACTGGCCGTAATTTCTACTCGGTTGACGTGCGCAACCTGCCGACCACCACCGCGTGGCGCATTGGTTTCCAGTCGGCGACGTTGATTCTTGAGCGCCACCTGCAAGACCACGGCGATCATCTGCGTCAGCTTGGATTATCCGTGTGGGGCACGGCGACCATGCGCACCGGTGGCGATGACATCGCCCAGGCCATGGCGTTGATGGGCGTGCGCCCGGTGTGGGCCACTGGCAGTCAGCGCGTCGATGATTTCGAGATTCTGCCGCTGAGCCTGCTCGATCGTCCGCGTGTCGATGTCACGCTGCGCGTCTCCGGTTTCTTCCGCGATGCCTTCGCTAACCTGATTCGCCTGTTCGACGCCGCCGTGCAAGCGGTGGCTGCCCTCGACGAACCGGACGACCTCAACCCGCTGGCGGCAAAAGTGCGGGCTGAGCGCGAGGCGCTGCGGCAATCGGGCCTCGACGAGGACACCGCGCGGCGTCAGGCCGGTTGGCGGATCTTCGGCGCCAAACCCGGCGCTTACGGCGCAGGCGTGCAGGGCGCGATCGACGGCCGTTTGTGGCAGACCCGCGAAGATCTTGCCGAGGTTTATCTGAACTGGGGCGCGTACGCCTATGGCGGTGCTGATGAGGGTACCGCTGCCCGCGAGCAGTTTGTTCAGCGCCTCAGTCAGGTGCAAGCGGTGCTGCAGAATCAGGACAACCGCGAGCACGACCTGCTTGATTCCAATGATTACTACCAGTTTCAGGGCGGCATGCTCGCGGCGGTGGAAAGCCTGCGCGGCGAGGCGGCGGCGAGTTATCACGGCGATCACAGCCAACCGGATCTGCCGAAGATTCGCACCTTGAAAGAAGAGCTGAACCGGGTGATTCGCTCGCGAGCGGCCAATCCGAAATGGATCGACGGGGTCAAGCGCCACGGCTATAAAGGCGCGTTCGAAATGGCCGCGACGATTGATAATCTGTTTGCGTTCGATGCGACGACGCAGTTGATCGATGACCACCAGTACGCGTTGCTGGCCGATGCTTATCTGCTGGATCCGGCAACGCGGGAGTTTGTTCGTGAGCATAACCCGCATGCGCTGCGGGACATGACCGAGCGCATGCTTGAGGCACAGCAGCGGGGGATGTGGCAGGAGCCGGGGGTTTATAAAGAGGCGCTGGAGAATCTGCTGCTGGATATAGAGGAAGATATGTAGCGTCCTCAGGAAAGTCACCCCCTCACCCCAGCCCTCTCCCCCAAGGGGGCGAGGGGGAAAGGGAGCCGATTTGTGTGCTGTTCAGAGTCGAAGTCAACTCGATAATTCAGGTCGGCGTAACTCGAAACAACACCTCGGTCAGTCCCCTCTCCCTTTGGGAGAGGGCTAGGGTGAGGGCCAGCCCAACTGACACCCCACAACCATCAAGCACACCAAAGACCACGACAGAGAAAACCCAAAATGACCGACACCCCGCATTTCCCCCTCTCCGCCGTGGTCGGCGCCGATGACCTCAAGCTTGCCCTGTGCCTCACCGCCATCGACCCGAAAATCGGCGGTGTGCTGATCGAAGGTCCACGCGGCATGGCCAAATCCACACTCGCCCGGGGCCTGGCCGATCTGCTCGCCAGCGGTCAATTCGTCACCTTGCCGCTGGGCGCCACCGAAGAGCGTCTGGTCGGTACCCTCGACCTCGACGCTGCCCTCAGCGCCGGACGCGCGCAGTTCTCGCCGGGCGTGCTGGCCAAGGCTGACGGCGGTGTGCTGTATGTCGATGAAGTCAATCTGCTGCCGGATCATCTGGTGGACCTGCTGCTCGACGTTGCCGCCAGCGGCACCAACCTGATCGAGCGCGACGGCATTTCCCATCGGCATTCGGCGAAGTTCGTGCTGATCGGTACGATGAATCCGGAAGAGGGCGAGTTGCGTCCGCAACTGCTCGACCGCTTTGGCCTGAACGTCGCCCTCAGCGGGCACACGGCACCTGCCGAACGCGGGCAGATCATCCGTCGCCGACTGGATTTCGACAGCGATCCGCAAGCCTTCTGCGCACAGTGGCAAGGCGAACAACAAGCCTTGCGTGCGCGGTGCGAAAACGCTCGCGGTGCCTTGGCCAATATTCCGCTGGACGATGCTGCACTGGCGCAGATCACCGAGCGTTGTTTCGCTGCCGGGGTGGATGGCCTGCGTGCTGATCTGGTCTGGTTGCGCGCCGCTCGCGCGCATGCGGCATGGCGCGGAGCCGAAGTGATTGGTGCAGAGGATATCGACGCCGTGGCCGAATTTGCCCTGCGCCATCGGCGTCGCGAGCAAGCGCCGTCGAGCCCGCAGCAGCCGGCACAGTCGTCGGCCGAAACTCAGGCTTCACCGAGCGAAGGGCAAGGGCAGTGGGGCGACATGCCGGCGCCGTCACTCGCCACCGGCGCCCGCCGCGAAGTGCCGAGCTGGCCAAAAAAGCTGTAGGCATTCGCCCCCGATCCGACGCGGGGGCGAATGCCAGACCCCGCGCCGGTCGGCTGGACAACGGACGTCAAGGCAAGCGACACAATGCCCGCAACGGCACGGTGAACTGGCCGGGCACGTTGCTCAACGGGCGTCCCCGGACGCGTGAGGATTTACTGTTTCAACTGCGTACGCGTTCACCGCATGAACTGTGGCTGGTGATCGTCGATGCCTCGGCGTCGACCCGGCGCCATCATGCGTTGAGCGATGCCAAAGGTCTGCTCGCGCAACTGTTTGATGACGCCTATCGCCAGCGCGCGCGCCTCGCATTATTGACGGCCAGCGGTTCGGCGCCGAAATGGCAGGTGCAGGGATTGAAGGCGTCCAGCGGCCTGCGGGGCTGGCTGGAGGCTTTGGGTGCCGGCGGCGGCACGCCGTTACTGGCGGCGCTGGTGCAGGCCGGGCAATGGCTGGCGGTGCGGCGCAAGCGTTTTCCCGCCGAGCAGCAACGGTTGCTGGTGGTGACCGATGGGCGTTTGAAACAGTGGTCGGGGTTGCCGGTGCTGGCGTGTCCGGGATTGCTGATCGATATTGAGCGAGGGCCGATTCGGTTGGGGCGGGCCAGGGATCTGGCGACGGCGCTGGATGTCGAGTATCTGCATATTGATGACCTTTAATATTTGCGCCGCCTGACAGGGCCTCATCGCGGGCAAGCCCGCTCCCACATAGTGTGCGAACGCTGCGGAACCTGTGGGAGCGGGCTTGCCCGCGAAGGCATCGACCCGGTTCCAGATCTGTAATACACAGCCCGCATCCCTGCTCTATGCTGCCCCCAGCCCAATCACAAGGAGTGAGCGATGCGCGTACTGGTCAAAAACCTCGCCGACGACTTCCGCGTCAAAGCCTACGCTGGCACCAACGGCGTGCTGCTGGCCATGGATCTGGCCGAGCCACGACGCAAAGGCCTGCTCGGGTTCGCCATCGAAAAGCAGCAGGGCGCCAAACCCTGGTTGTTCCTGTTCAACAGCCTGACCTTCCCGGACAGGGCTCACACTTTCCCCCAGTTCCACGCCACACCGAGTGATATCGCGCCGCTGCAAAAATTCCGTTGGGCCGATTACGCGGTCAATCCGGGCATGACCCTCCATTACCGCGTGCATCTGGCTTACGGCACCGCCGAGGCTGTGCAGTTGGGCGAGTCGCTGGAGTTGACGATCACCTCCGATGACGGCCGCCCGGGCAATCAAAGCGTGATATTCAATCGTGCCGTCGCCGCCAGTCAGGCCTTTCAGCGCAAGTTTCCCGAACTGGACGCGCTTATCAGCGCCAACAAGAACATGCCCATCGAAGCCTGGCCCGACGCGCCACGGCAGTGGCTGGAAAACGGCTTGCTCGGTCGCTTGCTCGGGTTTATCGAGCGTGCTGTCGATAGCCGATGGGCGCTGGACATTGCCATCTACGAATACCAGTTGCAGGCGATCATCGATGCGGTGAACGCGGCGTTCGCGCGGGGCGTGCAGGTGCGAGTGCTGTACCACGCGCGGCCGGATGACGAAGACACCACAATCAACGAAGCGAGCCTGGTGGGGCTGCCTGCCGCGAACAAGCGTGGGCGCGTAACCCATAACATCTTTCACAACAAATTCATGGTGCTGAGCCGCATCGAGGCCAACGGCGAGCAGCACCCTGAAGCGGTTCTGTGTGGCAGCACCAATTTCACCGCCAATGGGGTTTATCGCCAAGCCAACGTGGTGCATGTGCTGGATGATGAAGCGATTGCCGGCAGTTATCGGCAAACGTTCGAGCAGATCTGGGCGCAACCGGATGAGGTTGGCGCAACCCGTGACTGGGTGACCCGACACAACCCGATGAATCTGCAGCAGCCGGTGTTCGCCGGATTCTCACCGCGTACCGGCGGTGCAGATTTGCAGGCGTTCGAGCGGATCATCAACGCGGCCAAAAAGGATGTGCTATTCGTCACCGCGTTCTCGCTACCCGACGCGATCCTTAATGCTTTGCTGGGTCAGCCCCACGACGACATTTTGCGTTACGGTCTGCAAAACACGGCCAGCCGAATCACCGGTTTTCACGCCGACCGCAGCGCAGAATTTGCCGCCACTGCGCTGCTCAACACCGGGCTGGAAGGCTGGCTGCGCGAGAATATGAAGGGCCAGAAGGGCAATTTGCTGGTGCACACCAAAGCGGTGGTCACCGATTTCACCACGGACACACCGACAATCATCAGCGGCAGCCACAACCTCAGCGCTTCGGCGAGTAATGGCAACGACGAAAACTACCTGATCATTCGCGGCGACACCGATCTGGCGGATCGTTACGGCCTGGAACTGCTGCGGTTTTATGAGCATTACCGCTTTCGTTATTTTGCGAAGAAGCTGGCGTTAAAGCAGGTCAATCCGTTGGCGATGGATGACCGTTGGACGAATGATTACTACATCGAAGGGGATTTGCGCCAGTTGTCCCGCCTGCGCTTCGCTGGCCGTTGACGCCGCTCTTCAGGAGCTGCCGCAGGCTGCTCCTACACAGGTTTCTGTGGTGTTTTACAGATTTTGAAATGATTTCAAGCTGTAGGAAAAGTCAGTTAAGCCTGTACGCTCCAAGGCCATTTTTCATTCAGGATTTGCATGAACACCCTCGCGGAGCCTCCCAGTTTCAGATTCCCCTCGTGCCATGGCGCGGTCTTGACGCACTCGCAGCATCCAGTTTTCCGACATCCGACTATCGTTGCCAACGCGGCTCCAGAGCCTTCGCGTTGCACCTTGCCGTGTCCGGCAGCCTGAATTTATCGAGAGAGATAGAGACGTTTTATGGAATGGTTAGCGGATCCCACAGCCTGGTTGGGCTTGTTGACATTGATCGTGCTGGAACTGGTGCTGGGTATCGACAACCTGGTGTTCATCGCCATCCTGGCGGACAAGTTGCCACCGCATCAGCGTGACCGTGCGCGGATTATCGGCCTGTCGCTGGCGCTGATCATGCGCCTTGGCCTGTTGGCGAGTATTTCCTGGCTGGTGACACTGACTCAACCGTTGTTCGAGGTGTTCGGCAAAAGCTTCTCCGGGCGCGATCTGATCATGCTGTTCGGTGGTGTGTTTCTGTTGTTCAAGGCCACCATGGAGTTGCACGAGCGTCTTGAAGGGCATGTCGGTGAGCGCACGACCAACGCCGCTTATGCCTTGTTCTGGCCGATCGTCGCGCAGATTGTGGTGCTCGACGCGGTGTTCTCGCTCGATGCGGTGATCACGGCCGTGGGCATGGTCGATGAATTGGCGGTGATGATGATCGCGGTGATCATCTCGATCGGCTTGATGATTGTTGCCAGCAAGCCGCTGACGCGCTTCGTCAACGCGCACCCGACGGTGATCATGCTGTGTCTGGGCTTCCTGATGATGATCGGTTTTGCCCTGACGGCCGAAGGTCTGGGCTTCCACATTCCGAAAGGTTATCTGTACGCTGCCATCGGTTTCTCGATTCTGATCGAGGTGTTCAATCAGATCGCCCGGGCTCGGCGCAAGCGCTCGATGCAGGGTTTACGGCCAATGCGCGAGCGAACGGCACACGCGGTCATGCGCTTGCTGGGCGGACGCAAACTGGCGGTGGAAGAGGTCGGCGAGGACATTTCGGACCTGCTCGACGACGGTGACGCGCCAAGTGCCGAACTGTTCGATCGTCGTGAACGGGTGATGATCAGCGGTGTGCTGCAACTGGCCGAACGCCCGATTCGTGGACTGATGACCGTGCGTGCCGATGTCGACACTATTGATCTGGCGGATGATCGCGAGGCGATTCGGACCCGCTTGATGCATTCGTCCTACTCGCGTCTGCCGTTGATTCGCAACGGCGTGGTGGATGAGCCTTTGGGCTTCGTGCACAAGAAAGAACTGCTCAAGGAGTACCTGGCCGGCACTGAGCCGAACCTGGAGCATCTGGCGCGCAAGACCATCAACCTGCTCGACAGCTATTCGATCCTCAACGCGCTGGAGCAAATGCGCGCCGCCTCGACTCACATTGCCTTCGTGGTCAATGAATTCGGTGATTTCGTCGGTGTGCTGACCATGACGGACATCCTCGAATCGATCGCCGGCGAGTTGCCGGATGCCAGCGAAATCGAAGGCCCGGACGTGATCGAGGAGCAGGGCGGGTTTATCGTCAGCGGCGCGTTGAACCTGGCGCGTGTACGCCAACGCACCGGGTTTGGTGCGCAGCCGACCGAGGACTATCAGACCATGGCCGGGTTGGTGATGAGCCTGCTGGACCGCTTGCCGGTCATCGGTGATCGTCTGGAACTTGATGGCTGGCAGATGACGGTCAAAGCCGTGGAAGAGCGGCGGGTGACGCGGGTTCTTTTGGAGCGCGCGCCTGCGTAATCCTTGAGTTCTCTACTAACTGTGCCGGCCTCTTCGCGAGCAAGCTCACTCCCACATTGGAACGCGTTGCAAATGTGGGAGCGAGCCTGCTCGCGAATGCATTGGGTTCAGGCACCGCACTATTCACTGATGAAAAGTGTAGTTTTTCAGTCCGCATGTTCAACACAGACTCCGCAGGCGTGCCCGAGGAACAGTGCGCAGAGTACGAAATGTTCGACGCAGCCAAGACAGATCATGCGTTCGCTTTCGGGGCGCGGGGGGCGCCTTGGTCTTGCCGATGTGTTCGGCGAAATCCCGTGCGAGGGTTGTTTCGGTGCCGATGCCCTTGAGTTTTTTCACCAGTCTGCCGCTTTTGTAAAACAACACCGTTGGGGTTCCGGTCACCAGCGGGTGGCGCGGAGATTCGCTGGTATTGAGCATGTAGATATTGGCGCGGTGCCGGTACGGCTCGGCGGTCTGGCGAAAAATCGGACCGGCCCACTCGCAGGCGGGGCAGTGGTCGTTGGCGAAATACAGAATCACCGGGCGCCAGGTTTTCAGGGCTTTGCGATAGGTGGGGGGCAACGTGGAGAGAGGGATATTCGCGCTCATGACGATCTCCGTTTCGGATAACGCTGTTTCGCAAACGGTAATCCAGCGCGGTCGGTACGCCTACTGTCAGAGTTGACAGGTGTAACTCGCCTGGTTTTGTGCCAAGCGCCCTGAAATGTGGCGCGAGTACCCGACGTGTGTGGCCAACGGTAGCGAGTCTTCACCGTGCGTTTGGTAACGGCATTACTGTCCGTCTCTGCATCTCTTTGATTTCGATAATGTTTCATTGCACAGCAGATTCTCATCCAAGGCTGTGGCACACTTTCTGCTGTCTATTCCGTAGTAACAAACCGTGTTCCGGTATAGCGGAATAAACACCATTCTGGAGTGCTTGCCATGCATCGCCGTCCTTCGTTGTTCAAAGCGTGTGTTTTTGTTCTTGCGGCTTCGTCCGCTGTCATGGGCATGGCCCAGGCAGCCGACAGCAAACTCGACAGTGTTCTGGCCCGTGGCAAGTTGATCGTGGGCACCGGCAGCACCAATGCGCCGTGGCACTTTCAGGGTGCGGATGGCAAGCTGCAGGGTTTTGATATCGACATCGCCAGGATGGTGGCCAAAGGTCTATTCAACGATCCGAGCAAAGTCGAGTTCGTCGTGCAGTCGTCGGATGCGCGGATTCCCAATCTGCTCACCGACAAGGTCGACATGAGCTGCCAGTTCATCACTGTCACCGCCAGCCGCGCGCAGCAGGTGGCGTTCACGTTGCCGTATTACCGCGAAGGCGTCGGCCTGCTGCTGCCGAACAACAGCAAGTACAAGGAAATCGAAGACCTGCAAGCCGCCGGCGACAGCGTTACCGTCGCCGTGCTGCAAAACGTCTACGCCGAAGAGCTGGTGCATCAGGCCCTGCCCAAAGCCAAGGTCGACCAGTACGACAGCGTCGATCTGATGTATCAGGCAGTGAACTCCGGTCGCGCCGATGCCGCCGCCACCGACCAGTCCTCGGTCAAATACCTGATGGTGCAGAACCCTGGCCGCTACCGCAGCCCAAGCTATGCGTGGAGCCCGCAAACCTACGCGTGTGCGGTGAAACGCGGCGATCAGGATTGGCTGAACTTCGTCAACACCGCACTGCATGAAGCCATGACCGGCGTTGAATTCCCGACCTACGCGGCCTCGTTCAAGCAATGGTTCGGTGTAGATCTGCCGTCGCCAGCGATCGGTTTCCCAGTCGAATTCAAATGATCCCGTGAGAGCGGGGCGATTCACTTCGCCTCGCTCAAGGTACTGCTGACCATGAACTATCAGTTGAACTTTGCCGCCGTGTGGCGCGATTTCGACACCTTGCTGGCCGGGCTCGGTCTGGGCCTCGAACTGGCGCTGGTGTCGATCGCGATCGGCTGCGTGATCGGCCTGCTGATGGCGTTTGCCTTGCTTTCAAAGCATCGCTCTTTGCGGGTGCTGGCCTCGGTATACGTCACGGTGGTGCGTAACACGCCGATTCTGGTGTTGATTCTATTGATCTACTTTGCGTTGCCGAGTCTCGGCATTCGGCTGGACAAGATTCCCTCGTTCATCATCACCCTGTCACTGTATGCCGGGGCGTACCTGACCGAAGTGTTCCGTGGCGGTTTGCTGAGCATCCCCAAAGGGCAGCGCGAAGCCGGGCTGGCGATCGGTCTCGGTGAATGGCAGGTCAAGGCTTACGTCACGGTGCCGGTGATGCTGCGCAATGTCTTGCCGGCGCTGTCGAACAACTTCATTTCGCTGTTCAAGGACACCTCGCTGGCCGCCGCGATTGCGGTGCCGGAGCTGACCTATTACGCGCGCAAGATCAATGTCGAGAGCTACCGGGTAATCGAAACCTGGCTGGTGACCACGGCGTTGTATGTCGCGGCCTGTTACCTCATTGCCATGCTGCTGCGATACCTCGAGCAGCGTCTGGCGATCCGCCGATAGGAGGCCGCAATGTACGAATCTCCCAGTTGGTTACATGAGTTGTGGATTGCGCGTGAGCCGCTGTGGCAGGGGTTCCTGACCAGTGTGCAAGTGTCGGCGCTGGCGATTTTGCTTGGCACGATAGTCGGCGTTGTTGCCGGGCTGGTGCTGACCTATGGCAAGTTCTGGATGCGCGCACCGTTTCGTTTTTACGTCGACTTGATTCGCGGTACGCCGGTGTTCGTGCTGGTGCTGGCCTGCTTCTATATGGCGCCGGCGCTCGGCTGGCAGATCAGCGCATTTCAGGCCGGGGCATTGGGACTGACGCTGTTTTGCGGTTCCCACGTTGCCGAGATCGTTCGCGGCGCGCTGCAAGCACTGCCCCGGGGACAAATGGAAGCGAGCAAGGCCATCGGTCTGACGTTTTATCAATCCCTTGGCTACGTTTTGTTGCCTCAGGCGTTGCGGCAGATCCTGCCGACCTGGGTCAACTCGTCCACCGAAATCGTCAAGGCGTCGACCTTGCTCTCGGTGATCGGCGTTGCCGAGTTGCTGCTCAGCACGCAACAGATCATCGCGCGAAACTTCATGACCCTGGAATTTTACCTGTTCGCCGGTTTTCTGTTCTTCGTCATCAACTACGGCATCGAATTACTCGGCCGGCACATTGAAAAGCGGGTGGCCCTGCCATGACTCAAGTTCAAGTTTCCTCACAGCCTCAGGCGTTGCTGGACATCCGTGGCCTGCACAAACAATACGGCGCGGTCGAGGTGCTCAGGGGCGTCGATCTGAGTATGCAGCGCGGCAACGTGGTGACGCTGATCGGCTCCAGTGGCTCGGGCAAGACCACGCTGCTGCGTTGCGTGAACATGCTCGAAGAGTTCCAGGGCGGGCAGATCCTGCTCGACGGTGAATCCATCGGTTATGACGAAGTCAACGGCAAGCGCGTGCGCCACGGGGAAAAGGTCATTGCTCGTCATCGTGCGATGACCGGCATGGCGTTCCAGCAATTCAACCTGTTCCCGCACCTGACCGCGTTGCAGAACGTCACCCTGGGCTTGCTCAAGGTGAAGAAAATGCACAAGGACGAAGCCGTGGCGCTCGCCGAGAAATGGTTGGAGCGCGTCGGTCTGCTGGAGCGGCGCAATCACTTTCCCGGTCAGTTGTCCGGCGGTCAGCAACAGCGCGTAGCAATTGCCCGGGCCATTGCGATGAACCCGAGTCTGATGCTCTTCGACGAGGTCACTTCGGCGCTCGACCCGGAACTGGTTGGCGAAGTGCTCAGCGTGATCAAGGGCCTGGCCGAAGACGGCATGACCATGCTGCTGGTGACCCACGAGATGCGTTTTGCCTTCGAAGTCTCGGACAAGATCGTTTTCATGAATCAGGGGCGGATCGAAGAGCAGGGGCCTCCCAAGGAACTGTTCGAACGCCCGCAATCGCCGCGTCTGGCTGAGTTTCTGAAAAGCACGCGGTTTTAATCTTATGTTTTCAAATCAGGAGAAACACCCATGAGCATTACGCGTTACGGCACCGGCAGCACCGCCGCTGGCGGCCAGCCACGTCCATTCGCTCGCGCCGTTGAAGCGGATGGCTGGCTGCATGTGTCCGGCCAGGTGCCGGCGGTGGATGGCGAGATCATTGTCGGCGGCATCGTCGAGCAGACTCACCAGACCATGAAGAATCTGATCGCGATTCTCGAAGAAGCCGGTTATGGCCTGGAAGATGTGGTGCGGGCCGGGGTATGGCTGGATGATCCGCGGGATTTCAGCAGTTTCAACAAGGTCTTCGGCGAGTACTTCAAGCCCGAACACGCACCGGCGCGGGCCTGTGTGCAGGCGAGCATGATGGTCGACTGCAAGGTCGAGATTGACTGCATCGCGTACAAGAAGAAGGTCTGAGTGAAGGCTTCCCCTCACCCTAACCCTCTCCCGGGGGAGAGGGGACTGATCTCTATCGATGCAGGTTTTGGCGGCTGATCACAACATGTGCATCGATACAGTCAGGCTCTATCTCTCTGGGAGAGGGGACTGATCTCTGTCGATGCAGATTTTGGCAAATGACCACAACATGTGCATCGATACGGTCAGGCTCTATCTCTCTGGGAGAGGGGACTGATCTCTGTCGATGCAGATTTTGGCGGCTGATCACAACATGTGCATCGATACAGTCAGGCTCTATCTCTCTGGGAGAGGGGACTGATCTCGATCGATGCAGGTTTTGGCAAATGACCACAACATGTGCATCGATACAGTCAGGCTCCCTCTCCCTCCGGGAGAGGGCGGGGGGTGAGGGCCGCAATCCAACTGACACAACCCCAAGGGCCAGTTACCATCCGGCGACTTTGAATGGGAACCACTGAAATGACCGAAGACACCATCAAGCGCCGGGCTCGCGGTCTGGACCGGGCGTTCGATATTCTCGATTTCCTCAAGGAGATCGGCCAGCCGCTGCGCCCGAACGACATTGCCAATGGCATCGGCAGCCCGAAATCCACCGTCTACGAACTGGTCGCCTCGTTACTCGAACGACGGATTCTGGAACCGGTGGGCAAGGACGGTCATGTCTATCTGGGCCGGCAGTTGTATTTCCTCGGTCAGGCGCATTTGCGTCACTTCGACCTCAGCCGCGAGGCCGATCACGCCTTGCAGGAGATCGTCAGCCAGACCCGCGAAACCGCGCAGATGTGCCTGCTCAACGGGCGTAAATACACGGTGGCACTGATGAAGGAGGGCGAGCGGCATTTTCGTATTTCCTCCGACATCGGCGAAAACGCGCCGATCCCGTGGACCGCTTCCGGGCGCCTGCTGCTCGCGCATTTGAGCGATCAACAGATCATCGACCTGATCGACGAAGACGACTACATCCTGCCCGATGGCGAACGTCTGCCGCTGGAACGCTTCCTCACGGAAATCCGCCAAGCGGGTATCGACGGGTTCTTCTCCTTCGACAGCGTCGCCGACACCTTTACCCACTGCTTCGCCGCGCCGGTCAAAGACCCGCAAGGCGTGGCGATTTGCACCTTGTGCATCGTCGCCCCTCGGGCCGATGCGAAGAACAATTACAACGACTATCGCCGGGTGCTGATCGAGAGCGCCAACAGCCTAGCCCGGCGAATCAACGAATAACCGCGGCTGCGTGCGGCCGCGAAAGTGAGGAGTTCGACCATGACCACTGCCATCAATACTGCTGGAGAAAAGGGCGACGCTGCCATCGGTGCGCACCTGGTACGCGACGTCAGCCTGCCGGCGCTGGTGCTGCATCGCGAAGCCCTGGAGCACAACATCCGCTGGATGCAGAAGTTCATCAGCGACAGCGGCGCGGAACTGGCGCCCCACGGCAAAACCAGCATGACCCCGGCACTGTTCAAACGTCAGCTCGACGCCGGCGCGTGGGGCATCACCCTCGCCAGCGCGACCCAGACCCGTGCCGCTTACGCCCATGGCGTACGCCGCGTGCTGATGGCCAACCAATTGGTTGGCACGCCGAACATGGCGCTGATTGCCGATCTGCTCGCCGATCCGGCGTTCGATTTCTATTGCATGGTCGATCACCCGGATAACGTCGCCGACCTCGGTGCCTACTTCGCCTCGCGCGGGGTGAAGCTCAACGTGATGATCGAGTACGGTGTGGTCGGCGGTCGTTGCGGCTGCCGCAGTGAGCAGGAAGTCATTGAGCTGGCCAAGGCGATCAGTGCGCAACCGGCGCTGGCCCTGACCGGCATCGAAGGTTACGAAGGAGTGATTCACGGCGATCACGCGGTCAGCGGGATTCGTGAATTCGCTGCATCGCTGGTGCGTCTGGCGGTGCAATTGCAGGACTGCGGTGCGTTCGCCATCGCCAAGCCGATCATCACCGCCTCGGGTTCGGCGTGGTACGACCTGATTGCCGAGTCGTTCGAAGCGCAGAACGCCGCTGGGCGCTTCCTCAGCGTGTTGCGTCCAGGCAGTTACGTGGCGCATGACCATGGCATCTACAAGGAAGCGCAGTGCTGCGTGCTCGATCGTCGCAGCGATCTGCACGAAGGCCTGCGTCCGGCGCTGGAAGTCTGGGCGCACGTCCAGTCGCTGCCGGAGCCGGGTTTTGCGGTGATCGCACTGGGCAAACGTGATGTTGCGTTCGATGCCGGTTTGCCGGTGCCGCTGCTGCGCTACAAGGCCGGTGTGGTGCCGGCGGTGGGCGAGGATGTCGGTGCGTGCAAGGTCACGGCGGTGATGGATCAGCATGCGTTCATGAGCGTGGCGCCGGGCGTTGAGTTGCGCGTGGGCGACATCATTTCCTTTGGTACATCGCACCCGTGCCTGACGTTTGACAAGTGGCGTGTGGGGTTGTTGGTGGATGAAGAACTGGCGGTGATCGAGAGCATGGAGACCTGTTTCTAAAGCTTGAGACCGAGTCGCGGCCATTCGCGAGCAAGCTCGCTCCCACAGGTTTCAGTGTTGATTACAAGATCTGTGTACGACATCAATCCTTGTGGGAGCGAGCTTGCTCGCGAAGGCGCCAGTCCAGACACCATCGATCAACCAGAGACATCACAAGATGAACACCCTAAGCCCCCTGGGCCCGAACACCCCGCGCATCGCCCTGATCGGCGAGTGCATGATCGAACTGCAGCAACGCGCCGACGGCAGCCTGCAACAAAGCTTCGGCGGCGACACCCTGAACACCGCGGTGTATCTGTCCCGTGCCATGGGCGCCAAGGCCCAGGTCGATTACGTCACTGCACTGGGCGATGACAGCTTCAGCGACGCCATGTGCCGGATCTGGACCAGCGAAGGCATCGGCCTCGATCTGGTGCAGCGCCTGCCGGGACGTTTGCCGGGCCTGTATTGCATCCAGACCGATGCCAGCGGTGAGCGGCGTTTCCTTTACTGGCGCAACGAAGCGGCGGTTCGCGATTGTTTCACCACGCCGGCCGCCGCGCCGATTCTGGCGGCGTTGCCGGATTACGATGTGCTGTATTTCAGCGGCATCACCCTCGCCGTGCTCGGTGCGCCGGGGCGGGAAAAGCTGATCCAGACGCTGATCGAAGCGCGCCAGCGTGATGCGCGCATCGTCTTCGACAATAACTACCGGCCACGCCTGTGGGCCTCCTTAGAAGACGCGCGTGCGGCGTATCGCAGCGTGTTGCCCTACGTTGATCTGGCACTGCTGACGGTGGATGACGAACAGGCGCTGTTCGGTTTCGCCGATTGCGACGCGGTGTTTGCCGCCTATGCGCAGTTCGGCACGCCGGAAGTGGTGCTCAAGCGAGGCGCCGAGGCGTGTCTGATTCGCTGTGATGGCGAGGCATTCGAAGTGCCGGCGCAGAAAGTCGAGAAGGTGGTGGACACCACGGCGGCGGGGGATTCGTTCAGTGCGGCGTATCTGGCTAGTCGATTGCTCGGCGGCAGTCCGGCGGAGTCTGCCGAGGCGGGGCACCTGCTGGCCAGCAAGGTGATTCAAGTACCGGGGGCATTGATTCCGAAATAGGTTTTGTATCGCCGCTAGCTGCGCAATCGGTTCGCGAGCAAGCTCGTTCCCAGTGGAATGCATCCCAAATGTGGGAGCGAGCTTGCTCGCGAAGAGGCCCTGAAGCCAGACGTCAATCGCGGTAGAAAACCTGCACCAGGTGATAGCCGAACTTGCTCTTGATCGGCCCATGCACGGTACGCAACGGCTTCTTGAAAATCACCGCATCAATCGCCCCGACCATCTGCCCCGGCCGCACTTCACCCAGATCACCGCCGCGCTTGCCGGACGGGCAGGTGGAAAATTTCTTCGCCAGCACATCAAAGGCTTCACCCTTGGCGATGCGTTGTTTGAGCTGTTCGGCCTCTTCGGCGGTTTTCACCAGAATATGGCGGGCTTGGGCTTTCATCGTGCGGTACCTGATAACGGGGTGACGGCGGGGCGCGGATTATGCCTCAAGTCACAGGGTTTGGCTGATCATCGTGCGGATCTTGCTGGCCAGCAACTCAATGGCAAAGGGCTTGGCGACCATGTCCATGCCGTCCTCGAGAAAACCCTGACGCTCGGCGGCTTTTTGCGCGTAACCGGTCATGAACAGCACCTTGAGGCTGGGCCGATGCTGACGGGCGATTTCGGCCAGTTGCCGGCCATTCATGCCGGGCAGGCCGACGTCGGTGACCAGCAGGTCCAGCCGTAGCGCGGACTCCAGCAGGGGCAGGGCAGTCTTGGCATCGACCGCTTCGTAAGCTTGATAGCCCGACTCCCGGAGCAGGTCGAGCACCAGCATGCGTACCGCGGGATCGTCTTCGACCACCAATACCGCTTCCCCCGTCGCCGGCGCCGGCGAGTGTTCAAGGGGCGCAATCACCGGTGGTTCCGGCTCGACGCCGTACAAGCGCGGCAAGTACAAACGCACACAGGTACCCTGGCCTGGCAGGCTGTCGAGGCTGACATGGCCACCCGACTGCTGGGCAAACCCATAAATCATCGACAGTCCCAGCCCGGTGCCCTGGCCTATGGGCTTGGTGGTGAAGAACGGATCGAAGGCTTTGGAGCGCACCGAGGGCGTCATGCCGGTGCCGTTGTCGCTGACCGCCAGCATCACGTAATCGCCGGCCTGGACCGGTTCAAGCGTGGTGATGTCGCTGCCGTCGAGATAGACGTTGGCGGTCTCGATCAGCAACTCACCGCCGTCGGGCATCGCATCGCGGGCATTGATGACCAGATTGAGCAGGGCGTTTTCCAATTGGCTGACATCAGTGCTGACCGGCCACACATTGTCGGCCAGGCGCAGCGTCAGCTCGATCGGATCGCCCTTGGTACGGCGGATCAGATCTTCCAGCGAATGCACCAGTTCATTGGCATCGAGGGTTTTACGATCCAGCGATTGGCGCCGCGAAAACGCCAGCAAGCGATGAGTCAACGCCGCGGCACGATTGGCCGATGACACGGCGGCTTCGGTAAAACGACCAATCTCGTCGGCCCGGCCATTGGCGATGTAACGCTGCATCAAATCGAGACTGCCGATGATCCCGGTGAGCATGTTGTTGAAGTCGTGGGCAATACCGCCGGTAAGCTGGCCGACAGCCTCCATCTTTTGCGCGTGACGCAGCGCATCTTCGGCGCGCTCGCGTTCAAACATCTCGTTCTGCAAACGCTGGTTGGCCTGGGCCAATTGTTCGGTGCGGGCGCTGACCCGGTCTTCCAGGGTTTCGTTGAGATTGCGCAAGGCCTCTTCGGTTTTCTTGCGCTCAGTCTCATCGATCACAAAGATATAGAAACCGTTCACCGCGCCGTCCGCGCCGTAACGGGGCAGGTAATTCATCAGGGCGTGGCGATTGCTGCCATCGCGATGCGGGGTGTACAGGCTGAATGAACAGGGTCTGCCGGCCAGCGCTTCGGCAATGTAAGGCAGGCGCAGGAAATAGGCTTCCTCTCCGATGACTTCACGAATCGTGCGCCCATAGAGTTCCTGCGGCGTCAGCCCGTACCAGTCCAGGTAGGCCGCGTTGTTCAGGCGAAAGCGCTCTTCACGGTCGACATAACTGATCAGGATCGGCATCGCGTTGATGATCAGTTGCAGTTCGGTCTGGCTCTGGCGCAACGCCTGTTCGGTGTGTTTACGCTCGGTGAGGTCCAGCGCTGCACCGAGGAAACGCATGGGGCGGCCATGATGATCCTTGTAGCAGCGCCCGCGAGCGAATACCCAGCGCACCTCGCCGTCGCCTTGCTGCAAACGATATTCCTCGGCGTATTCGGTGCCGTGGGTGATGCAGTGTTTGATGCTGCGCGCAACCATCGCGCGGTCTTCCGGGTGCACGCCCTGCAAGTAATCGCTGATTGGCAACTGGCCGGCGAGGCCGGGATCGACGCCGTGCAATTGGGCGAAATGCGCATCGGCGATAAACCGGTCTTCACCGATGTTCCAGTCCCAGGTGCCGACAGCATCGGTCGCGGCCAGCGCCAGTTGCAGGCGCTCCTCGGTTTCGCGCTGGGCCTTGAGACTTTCTTCGGAGCGTCGCTGTAGCTCCAGAGCGATGCGGCGGCGTTCGTTGGTTTCAATGGCGGTGACCAATATCCCGGCGACTTTCGCGGTTTCATCGCGGATCGGACTGTAGGTCAGATCCAGCCAGAAGTCGGACTCTTTACCTTCGCGTTGCAGGGTGAAGCGTCTTTCGCTGTAGGTGCGTACCTGGCCCTGTAGGACGGCGCTGTATATCGGGTCGGTAAAGTCGCGAAGTTCTGGCCATATCTGATGCGCAGGTTGTCCGAAAGCGTGCGGATGCTTGTGGCCGGCGAGTAAGGCGAAACCGTTGTTGTAGATCTGCGTGAGCTGCGGTCCCCACAGCAACAGCATCGGCATCGGCGAGTGAATCACGATGTCCACCGCGGTACGCAGGCTCTGCGGCCAGTTGCCGGCAGCGCCCAGCGGGCTGCGGCTCCAGTCGGTCCGGGCGATCAGTGCCTGCGCGTCGTCGGTGTTCGGTACAGCATTCATTACATCAATCCTGAGCGTGGTTCGTTGAGGCGACGTCTATCATTGTTGCAGTTGAGCTGCGCCGGGCGCAGGCCATTGTCTGTTCATTGAATGCTTCGCGGGTGCTTTTTGCCATGGAAATCGATGCGCTGTTGTCTGTTTTGTCCAATAAAAACGGTTCGGACCTGTTCCTCTCCACGGGAGCGCCGCCGAGTGTGCGTATCGACGGCGTGCTCACGGCATTGAGCGGACAGCCGTTCAAGAGCGGTGAAATTGCCGCCATCGCCGCCTCCTTGATGGACGCCGAGCAACGACGGGAGTTCGAACGGGATCTGGAAATGAACCTGGCGATTTCACGAACGGGCATCGGGCGTTTTCGTGTGAATATCTTCAAACAGCGTAATGACGTATCGATCGTCATTCGCAACGTCAAACTCGACATTCCGCTTTTCGCCGATCTCAAATTGCCGCCGGTACTGCTCGACACCGTCATGCTCAAGCAAGGTCTGGTTCTATTCGTTGGCGCTACCGATTCCGGTAAGTCGACGTCACTGGCCGCGCTGATCGATCACCGCAACCGCCACAGCAGCGGACATATCGTGACGATCGAGGATCCGATCGAATACATCCATCGGCATCAGCGATCGATCATCAATCAGCGTGAAGTCGGCGTCGACACCCGTAGCTTCCATGCTGCCCTCAAGAATACCTTGCGTCAGGCGCCGGACGTGGTGCTGATCGGCGAAATCCGCGATCGCGAGACCATGGAACATGCCCTGGCGTTTGCCGAGACCGGACATCTGGTGCTGTCGACGTTACATGCCAACAACGCCAATCAGGCGCTGGACCGGATCATCAATATGTTCGCTGAAGAGCGTCGGCCGCAGTTACTGCATGCGCTGGGCAACAATCTCAAGGGGCTGATTTCCCAACGCCTGGTGCGCACGGTCGACGGGCATCGCCGGGCGGCTGTTGAAGTACTGCTGGGCTCACCGACCGTTGCCGACCTGATCCGTCGTAATGAGTTTGGTGAACTGAAGGAAATGATGGAAAAGTCTGGAGCAATGGGCATGCAGACATTTGATCAGTCATTGTTTTTCCTGATTCGGGAAAACATTATCAGTGAAGACGAAGCATTGAAAAATGCTGATTCGGCCAATAACTTGAAGTTGCGCATGAAACTTCAAATCGACAGTGAAAATAAAAGTTCGTTGTCGGGTGAGGGGTGGGGATTGGTGGACTAATGCTCTGGTGGTGAGAGTATTTATCAATAATATATTCTCATAATTATTGGATGGCTGATATGGCGATGGAAAGTTAATACTTTTGATCGCCGATTCGGCGTATCTATAAATTAAGAGATGATTTTCATGGCTGCCGTTACTCCTGTTAAATTATTCAAATCTTGCAGTGATGCTTATCGGCAACAGCAGTACAAGTTAATGTTGGATACGCAAGAGCGTGAAGAGGTGCTCGAACAACTGAAAGATGGACTTGCAGAACAGGGCACGGATACGGTTTACAGTTGGCAGGGTTATACAGTCGATGTGCAGGAAAGCTCTTCCCTGCATGACGTTTATAACCCGGGTAGAGTCTTGTGGAACATGTTGATCAATACCGCTCAAGTCGAAAGTGAGCTTCGCCGGCATCGCGCGATCAACTCCACCGAGCTGGCAAGAGTCAACGCCGCTGGCATCATTGAAGTGTTCAGAGCGGCTACTGCTCAATGGCAGCAGGTGGATGTCGACAATATCGTCCGCGCATCCAATACGTTTAAACGCCTGCAGATAGTCGGGGAGGTGGCGGCAGAAGCGGGCGGGTATATTTATGACACCGATTACGTAAATATCGATCAATGGTTGCGATTTCACGGGTTGAGCATTCCGGAGAACCAGGCGCAAACCAAAAATCTCATCGCTTACCTGGAGTTTGATCCACAAGCTGGGGAGCTGAGCAATTACTGGGAACAACTGGACGCGGATGACCCTTCGTTGGTTGCGCTGTCTCCTGATCATTGTCGCGCAGTGCGCGCGGCAACGGCGAAACTGCTGGGTGCAGGGGCGAAGTTGCTGGAGGTACTGGACAGGAAAACCGGACGCGTGCCGGTGACGGCAGACAACGTCGATGAGTGGATTCGCGGCGTGGTCGACCATTCTTATTCTCAAAGTCTGGCTGAGCAATATTTGCAAACGCTTCAATGGTTCGGTGCGCAACCGGGAGAACAGGTCTCGCCACGGGACGCCGCTCAGTTGCTGGTGACAGCGATGTTGCTGGACAGCTGTCCACTGATCGGTACCCCTCAGCCTCGAAAAAATATTGGCGGTTTCGAGCTTTATTCGCCTTCACACCTAGGCAGCCATCCCTCCAGGGTGCGCGAGCAACTGGAGGCGTTTCTTCGTGGCAGACAGTGGTGCCCTTTTAATCTGGGTTCGGTGGCGGCGCATCTATTGCTGGCGGGCATCGCCCCTGAGTTTCTGGTCAAGTCGATTCCGGCGACGCTGATCATCGGTTCCGTAGACTGGATGACGTTTTGCCACGCGGTGGCACTGGTCGAGGCGGCAAAGAAGGGCGCTGTATGCAGGTTGACTTACGAACAGGTCATGGCGTACGCCGCGCTGGACCCTTTATCCGATGCTCATGTTGAACTGCGCAATCTGTCGTTCATCGATCCTATGATCGAATGGGCGTTGTGCAACGAGATCGTCACGGTGGCGCAGCTGACGCAAAATGAAAAAGCCACGACCGAGCGTGCGATCGAGGCATTTCAAGCGTACGCCGATAACTTTTCCCCACGTTTTGGCCAATTGCCTGACAGACGCCAGATTGCCAGGCTGGCGGTGCAAGATGCTGCGCCGCTGTGTGATTTTCTTGACGATAAAATACTCAATCAGCACCCGGGGCTGTGGAGTTCGGTCACAACCGCGTCGATGATTGACTTGCACATGTCGGGTGATCTGGCAGGCGGAGAATGGGACAGGGCGGCTATCTTCCCGGATAACGTGTATTCCAGTACACCGAGTTTGCATGCCGGCGTTACTAACTATAAGCGGCCCGGCCGATATGACCCTACTGTCATCAGTATTCATCAGGAATTTCCCCGACTGCGACGCCTGCGACCCAATGACGAAGAGTTTCATCGACAGTTGCGCGCTTATCTGAGTAATCTGAACAACTCACTGGTGGCAACAGTAAAACACGCAATTTCCGGTCTGCCGCAAGATGATTTGCAGGCATTTCTTGTTGGCAAAGTCACCTTCTTTACTTTTCGCGACAGTGCCATCGACACTCACGAAAGTCGCGGTGGACCGATAGTATTTTCAACGGAATATGAAACCAGAGAAGGCAAAGATGGCGCCACCGGACGCTTCGGGTTGGTGATGTGTGTTTCCAGTGGAAGCAGACTTATTACTTACGAACTGTTCACCTTACGCGGCGAGTTGATCAGGAATGACGAACTCGGCAGTCAGCTGCTTCGCAAAGGTCTGTTTGATGCTCCTGCCAGACTGGATTTCAGCGGAAACATGAAAGGCCAGGAATCACCCGTTGCGAAGGACGTATTCAATATCAGCTTCAGCAAATATTCACGCAATGAGCTGTCCGACAGCGGATCTGAAAACGATAAGGCCATTGCGGAAAAACTGGGTGAGCTTCCGGCTGCGGGCAGCCCGGCTCCACTCCAGCGAAGTACCTATAAGAATTTCACCCATCCACAACTTTCCCGGCTCGCCGGGTTCATCATCGAACACCACTCCATCATTAAATTCCACGAGTTGGTGGAAGCGGCAACCCTGCCCACGGAGCTGGAACTCGAGCGCGCCAAGGGTAAGAAAATCGCCACATACATTGTCGATCTGGTCGTGCCTTTCAAAAAGTGCATTGAAGATCTTACAAGTGGGGACAGCAATCGCGTCGTCGATGGTATTTACGGTTGCATGATGGACATTATTGCATTGGGTGGAGCATTCGTCGGAGCCGGCGCCAAGGCCTTGAGTATTTCCGCCAAAGCCATCTCGGCGGCGAATAAAGCGGCGAGGGTGGCCAAGCTTGTTGTCGTGACCTCCGTTTCTGTTTTCAATCCGGTAGACGGTGTGCACACAGCCCTTTATGGCGTCGGCAAGCTCGTGCACAAGGGGGGCTTGCGATTCGGCAAGCAAACACTGGAGCTGCTGGCGGTGGCAAAATCCAATTTGAACCGCGTGCATGGCACCAGCGAAATCAAGCGACTGATCCGCAAAGCCGACGATGTGTATGCGGGGCAGGGTACGTGGCGGCCCAACGACTCGCTCGCCGAGACGTTCACAGTATTGGCGGCCCGCAAGAATTCGCATTGGTTTGCACTTGACCGGGTAGGCAAGCCCTGGGGGCCAAGGCTCAATAACTTCAAGCCTGTCGCGCCGGCCCGATTGCCGCGCAGCCTCAAGACGCTGCCCGTCAGCTACACCCGTATGGTCATCGAGCAGAGCCTGCCACGCGCCCGGACAAAAATCGAAAACGCGATCAGCCTGTTGACGCGTAAAGATTTCAGCGCGGAACGCAATGCATTGTTCAGAATCCTGCTGGGAACCACGCCCGGTGCGGCAGCGAACAAAATTGTGGATTACCTGCGGCTGATCAGGGCGGATTTCGCTGGGGTTTCCCTCAGCAACTGTATCCTCGACCCGTTCAAGGACACCAACCATATCGCTGCTTTCGATCTGGATGCCTATAAAGTCTGGAAAACTGACCTCCAGCAAGCCAATGCGCCGTTCATTGAAGTCAACACCGCCAATTTGAATCGGCGGTTCGTCGAGTCCCGCTTCAATCATGATGTCGTCGCGGATGACTTGATCCATGAGCTGTTCCACGGTTCAACCCAGCATGGCGATGTGGTTTATGCCCAGGATGCGGGTCTGGACGCCGGCGGTGGGGTAAACCTGGATGTCACCGCGCTGCTGAATCTTGCGCTCGGGCGACTCCCTTTGGCGGGTGACGACAGCGGCTTTCACCCGGCGTCCAAAACCCTCGAAAATGCTGACAGTCTGACCGTGTTCACATCGCTGTTGAGTCAAATGAGCTCGGAGAAAGAAACGTTCGACAGGAATCTGCAGGTACTTGGCGCGGCCGTTGACAACAGCGGCGGCAGAGCAATCAGCGGCCCTGTATTGATCAATTTGAACAAATAACGCAGCGCAGCTGTGCTCAGGCTCAGGCCGGCGCTGAACGCCGGCTGATCTCGCCGGGTCAGTTTTCCAGCTCTGGCCGATCCCGAAACTGCTCCAGCGCTTCGGGGTTGGCCAGGGCATCGGTGTTCTTTACAGGCTGCCCGTGCACGACGTTTCTCACGGCAAGCTCGACGACCTTGCCGCTGATGGTGCGCGGAATGTCCGTGACCCCGACGATCTTCGTCGGTACATGGCGCGGTGTGGTGTTGGCGCGGATTACCTGGCGAATCTGTTGCTGCAGGGCTTCATCCAGCTCAATGCCGTCCTTCAACCGCACGAACAGCACCACCCGCACGTCGTCCTGCCATTGCTGGCCGATGGCGACACTGTCGAGTACTTGCGGAACCTTCTCCACCTGCCGGTAAATCTCCGCCGTGCCGATACGCACGCCACCGGGGTTGAGCACAGCGTCAGAGCGGCCATGGATCAGCATGGCGCCGTTCGGCAGTTGTTCGGCGTAGTCGCCCTGGGCCCAGACGCCGGGGAACAGGCTGAAATAGGATTGCCGCAATTTGGCCCCGTCCGGATCGTTCCACAGGCCCACCGGTATCGCCGGAAAGTGTCGCGTACACACCAATTCACCTTTCTCGCCGATGACTGGCTGACCGGCCTCGTTCCACACTTCCACCGCCATGCCCAGACTCTTGCCCATGATTTCGCCACGGCGTACGGGCGATAACGGATTGCCGTTGACGAAACACGAGACGATATCCGTGCCGCCGGACATCGATGCCAGGCACACGTCGGGTTTGAAGTCGCGATAAACGAAGTCGTAGCTTTGCGGCGACAGGGCGGAGCCGGTGCAAAGCAGGGTCTTCAGGCTGCCCAGGTCATGGCTGTTGCGGGGTTTGACGCCGCTGCTTTGCAGTGTCGCAAGGAACTTTGGACTCGTGCCGAATACACTGATGCGCTCGTCGTCGATCAAGTCCAGCAAGCGCTCATTGGCCGGATGAAACGGCGAGCCGTCGTACAGCACCACAGCGCTGCCGACGGCGAGTGCCGAGACCAGCCAGTTCCACATCATCCAGCCACACGTGGTGTAGTAGAACAGTCGGTCGCCGGGACCAAGATCGCAATGCAATCCATGCTCTTTGACGTGCTGCAATAACACGCCGCCGGTGCTGTGCACGATGCATTTCGGTACACCGGTGGTACCGCTGGAGTACAGCACGTAGAGCGGATGGTTGAAGGGCACCGAAACAAAGTCCGGTTCGCCGCCGGGCTGGTAAAAGCCGTCCCACACAGTGACCTCGGCGTGGGTCCGGTAATCCTGGATACGCGCGTGCGGTCGTGCGTACGGCACGATGATCAACTGTTTCAGCGTTGGTAGCTGTTCGAGTATTCCGTTGATCTTGTCGGTCTGATCGATCGTTTTGCCGGCGTAGCGATAACCGGCGCAAGTGATCAGCACCTTCGGTTCGATCTGGCCGAACCGGTCGATCACCCCGTGGGTGCCGAAATCCGGCGAGGAACACGACCAGATCGCACCGAGGCTGGTGGTGGCGAGCATCGCCACCAATGTTTGCCACGTATTGGGCATGCACGCGGCCACGCGATCGCCGCGGCCAACACCGGCGGCCTGCAAACTGGCCTGAAATCCGGCGACGTGTTCGGCGAGTTCAGCCCAGGTCAATTGCTCGCGTTCACCGTTCTCCGCCACGCTGATCACCGCCACAGCGTCATCACGTCGACGCAGCAGATGTTCGGCAAAGTTCAGCGTAGCGCCGGGAAACCACTCGGCGTCGGGCATGTTCGGGCCTTCGCGCAGCACGGCATCGGGCTGCGTGTGGAAGCGGATATCGAAAAAATCGACGACTGCCTGCCAGAACTCCGCCCGCTGCTCGACGCTCCATTGATGCAGGGCAGGGTAGTCGTCGAGTTTCAGTGAATGGCGTTGATTGAGCGCACGGCGGAAGGTGTCCATTCGCGACCGGGCGATACGGTTGGCGTCGGGTTGCCAAAGGATGTCGGACATTGTTTGCCTCTTGTTTTATTCATGCACAAAGTCGAGCGCACACATAACACCTGTGGGAGCGAGCCTGCTCGCGAAAACGTCTGTGCACTCAACGACTTCACTGGCTGACCCACCGCTTTCGCGAGCAGGCTCGCTCCCACAGAGGGGGGATGGCTGTCTATTGCGCCAGCCACCCGCCATCAATATTCCACGCCGCGCCGCGCACCTGGCTACCCGCCTCGCTGCACAAGAACAGCACCAGTTCGCCCAGATGCTGTGGCGTGACGAACTCCAGCGACGGTTGTTTCTCGGCCAACAGATCATGTTGCGCCTGCTGGGGATCGACACCTTTTGCTGCACGATCATCGATCTGCTTCTGCACCAGCGGCGTCAACACCCAGCCCGGGCAGATCGCGTTGCAGGTGACGTTGCTGGTCGCGGTTTCCAGGCCCACCACTTTGGTCAAACCGATCACGCCGTGCTTGGCGGCGACATACGCCGCTTTGCCGGTCGATCCGACCTGGCCATGCACCGAGGCAATATTGATGATCCGCCCCCAGCCCTTTGCGCGCATTCCCGGCAGGCTCAGGCGCGTGCTGTGAAACACCGAGGACAAGTTGATGGCGATGATCGAATCCCAGCGTTCGACGGGGAAGTCTTCCACGGCGGCGACATGCTGGATGCCGGCGTTGTTGACCAGAATGTCGACGCCGCCGAACTCGCGCTCGGCGTAATTGATCATGTCGGCAATCTGCGCCGGGTCACTGACATCGGCCGGATGATGGCCGACCTTGCCGCCGAATTGAGCGACTTCGGCGATGACTTTTGATGCATCACCGAAGCCGTTGAGAATCAGATTCGCCCCAGCCTTGGCCAGGCTCAGTGCGATGCCCAGACCGATGCCGCTGGTGGAACCGGTCACCAAAGCTGTTTTGCCGGTAAGAGTGGTCATGAATACCTCACACAATGCCAGTGGCGTAGAAAGTGCCGATCACCACGAAAACCGCCAGGGTCTTGATCAGCGTAATACAGAAAATGTCTTTATAGGCTTCGCGGTGGGTCAGGCCGGTGACTGCCAACAGGGTGATGACCGCGCCGTTGTGCGGCAAGGTATCCATGCCTCCACTGGCCATCGCGGCGACGCGGTGCAGCACCTCCAGCGGAATATTCGCGGCGTGAGCGGCACTGATGAACTGCTCGGACATCGCCGCCAGCGCAATGCTCATGCCGCCCGACGCCGAGCCGGTAATACCGGCGAGTAGCGTTACGGTGATGGCTTCATTGACTAGCGGATTGGGGATTTGCTTGAGCCAGTCCGCTAACACCAGAAAGCCCGGCAGCGAAGCGATCACCGCGCCGAAACCGTACTCGGACGCGGTGTTCATCGCCGCCAGCAACGCACCGCTCACCGCGCTTTTGCTGCCTTCAGCGAGCTTGCTGCGAATCGCCTGAAAGCCGAACGCGAGGACCATCAGAATGCCGACCAGCAACGCCGCCTGCACCGCCCAGATCGCAGTGAGTTTGGCGATCTCGGTGGTGACCGGCGCCGCCATGCCCGGTAGCGCGAGGCTGTGGGTTTTGCCGTACCACTGCGGAATCCATTGGGTGAACAGCAGGTTCATGATGCCAACCGCCAGCAATGGCGACAGGGCAATCCATGGGTTCGGCAGCTTCAGGTCTTCAGCCGTTTCTGGCTCGTTGCGCAATTCGGTGCCGTAGCCTTCGCCAGCGCGCTGCGCCTTGTTGCGTTGCCGCTGCAGAAACAGCATGCCGGCGCAGAACACGAAAATCGTGCCGATCACGCCCAGCCACGGCGCCGCCCACGCGGTGGTGTTGAAGAAGGTGCTGGGAATGATGTTCTGGATCTGTGGCGTGCCGGGCAAGGCATCCATGGTGAAAGAAAACGCACCGAGGGCAATGGTCGCCGGGATCAGCCGCTTGGGAATATCGCTCTGGCGGAACATCTCGGCGGCAAACGGATAAACCGCAAAGACAACGACGAACAGCGACACGCCGCCGTAAGTGAGCAGGGCGCAGACCAGCACAATCACCAGCATCGCCTGTTTGGTGCCCAACAAGCGAATGGCCGCAGCGACGATCGAACGCGAGAAACCCGACAGCTCGATCAACTTGCCGAACACGGCGCCAAGCAGGAACACAGGGAAATACAGTTTGATGAAGCCGACCATTTTTTCCATGAACACCCCGGTGAATGCTGGGGCGACGGCGGAAGGATCAGTGAGCAGGACAGCGCCGAGGGCGGCAATCGGGGCGAAGAGGATAACGCTGTAGCCACGGTAGGCGGCCAGCATCAGCAGCGCCAACGCTGCCAAGGCAATGATCACACTCATGGTGTGTCTCTCCAGAATTGTTATTTTTGTGGGTGGAACGGGTGTAGGAGAGGCTTTAGCGAGATCTGTGCCAGGTGTGTAAGTTGTTGAAATATATGAAGTTGATCTGAGTAATTGAGTCGCAAATGAAATGTTTGTCTCTGTTTTGAGATGGTGTTGATCGGTTTGGCGTCATCGCGAGCAGGCTCGCTCCTACTGGGGGATGTGTACACCTGTCAAAATGCAGGAGTGAGCCTGCTCGCGATGAATGCGAAGCACTCCTGCGTGTCTATCTACATATGGAGATCTATGTCTCTGTGTAGAGACTCAAGCAATCCCTAGCGCCACCATCTTTTTGTACAGCGTCGACCGCCCAAGCCCCAGCCGAGCCGCCGCTTCCGGTACGTTTCCCGCACATTGCACAAGGGTCGACTGAATCAGTTGCCGGTCGAAACGCGCCCGCGCCTCGGCGAACGTCTCAGGCGTCGACACTTCAGGCACTGTCGTCAGCGCGCGCTCAACCGGCGTCAACGTGCCTATCGCCGCACGAATATCCTGCTCGGTCAGCATCAAGTCATCGCTGAGCAACGCCGCCCGTTCCAGCACATTGCGCAACTCGCGAATGTTCCCCGGCCAGGCATGCTGGCCAAGCAACGCGAGCGCATCCCGGTGCAGTTCGTGCTGACTGCGCAGCTCTTCCAGAATCGCTTCGCTGAGTGCCGGCAGGTCATCGAGACGTTCACGCAATGGCGGCACCTGAATCGGCAGCACATTCAGGCGATAGTACAAATCGGCGCGGAACTCGCCACGCTTGATCGCGGCTTGCAGATCGGTCGAGGTGGCGGCAATCACGCGCACATCGCTCTGAATCACCTCGTTGGAACCGACCGGTTCGAACTCCTTTTCCTGCAACACACGCAGCAGTTTGCTCTGCAAGGGCAACGGCATATCGCCAATCTCATCGAGAAACAGCGTGCCCCCCTGGGCAATCTGCAACTTGCCGGTGCGACCCTTGCGGTCGGCACCGGTGAACGCGCCCGGCGCGGTGCCGAAGAACTCGGCTTCCAACAGCGCTTCGGGAATCGCCGCGCTGTTGATGCTGACGAACGCTTTGTGCGCCCGTGGCGAGGCACTGTGAATCGCTTGGGCCAGCAGTTCTTTGCCGGTGCCGGTTTCGCCGAGCAGCAACACCGGCGACTCGGCACTCGCACTGCGCCGGGCGCGGCGTTTGACTTCAAGGCTGGCGGCGCTGGTGCCGATGAAATGGGCAAAGTTGTATTTGGTCTGCCGCGCACGCAGCAGAGAGCGAGTCGAGGCCAGTTCTTCCTGCATGCTCAGGTAGCGTTTAAGCATCGGCGACAACGTGCGCAACTCATCGAACAGGGCAAAACCGATCGCACCGATCACCGTGCCGGCGTCGTCATGGATCGGCAGGCGCATCACCACCAACGGCTCTTTCGGCGTGTCCTGCATATCGAGCAGGATAGGCCGCCCGGTGCGCACCACCTCGCGCAACAGGCTGCCGGGGATCACGCTCTCACAGGGCTTGCCGATCGCGCCTGCCGCCGATTCAAGACCGAAACGCCGGGCGTAACGCTCGTTCATCCAGACGATGTTGGCGTCGCGGTCGACAATCACCGTGCCTTCGCTGGATTGCTCGATGATCTCGAACAGCGAACGGATCGCCAGGGTGCGAACCCGTTGGTAGTCCTTGAGGCTTTCGGTGGTGTTCATCTGGCGGCTGATCCGGAATTTGAGTTGTTGATGCGGGCCTCTTCGCTGGCAAGCCAGCTCCCACAGGGTTCTCGGTCGTTCACACCTGTTGTGTACACCGCAGCCCCTTGTGGGAGCTGGCCTGCCAGCGATGGCCGCGACGCGGTTCCACGTCGATCCCCGATTATGCCTACCCCGGATGCGCCGCCGCCAACAGCTCTTTGGTGTACGGATGCTGTGGCGCATCGAACACATCATGGCTGGCGCCACGTTCGACCACTTTGCCGTCCTTGATCACGATCATGTCGTGGGCCAGCGCGCGCACCACCGCCAGATCGTGGCTGATGAACAGATAGGTCAAACCGTGTTTTTCCTGAAGCTGGCGGAGCAGGGCGACCACTTGTTTCTGCACTGTACGATCCAGCGCCGACGTCGGTTCGTCGAGCAGGATCAGCGCCGGTTTCAGCACCAGTGCCCGCGCGATAGCGATGCGTTGGCGCTGGCCACCGGAGAACTCGTGGGGATAGCGATGGCGACTTTGCGGATCGAGGCCAACTTCTTTCAGCACCCGGATCACTTGCTCATCGCACTCATCGGCGCTCGACTCGCAATGCACTTCCAGGCCTTCGCTGATGATCTGCGCGACCGACATGCGTGGGCTGAGGCTGCCGAACGGATCCTGAAACACCACCTGCATCTGTCGGCGCCACGGGCGCATCTGTTTCTGATTGAGACCGTCGAGTGCTTCGCCCTGGAAGCGGATACTGCCTTCGGAGTCGAGCAGGCGCAGGATCGCCTGACCCAGCGTCGACTTGCCCGAACCGGATTCGCCGACGATGCCCAACGTCTTGCCACGCTGGATGCTCAGGCTGATGCCATCCACCGCACGCAGGTATTGCTTGCGCTGGAACAGACCGCCACCGACGACAAATTCAACTTTCAGATCATCGACTTCCAGCACGTTCTCGCGCTCATCCCGGGGCAGGGCTTCGCCTTCGGGTTCGGCGTTGAGCAGCACGCAACTGTAAGGATGCTTCGGCTCGGTGAACAGGGTCTCGCAGGGCGCCTGTTCGACGATTTCCCCGGCCTTCATCACGCACACGCGCTGGGCAATGCTGCGCACCAGATTAAGGTCGTGGCTGATCAATAGCAGCGACATGCCCAGGCGTTGTTGCAGGGATTTGAGCAGCAGCAGGATCTTGCGCTGCACGGTCACGTCGAGCGCCGTGGTCGGTTCGTCGGCGATCAACAGCTCTGGTTCGCAGGCCAAGGCCATGGCGATCATCACCCGCTGGCGTTGTCCGCCGGAGAGTTGATGGGGGTAAGCCTTGAGGCGTTCCTTGGGTTTCTGGATGCCCACCAGTCCGAGCAGTTCGAGGATCCGCGCTTGCGCCGCTTTGCCACCGAGGCCACGGTGCAGCAGCAGGGTTTCGCCGATCTGCTTTTCGATGGTGTGCAGCGGATTGAGCGAGGTCATTGGCTCCTGGAAGATCATGGCGATGCGGTTGCCGCGCAACTCGCGCAAGACCTTGGGGTCGGCACCGATCAGTTCCTGCCCGCGATAGCGAATGCTGCCCATGGTTTGCGCTTCGCTTTCGGGCAGTAATTGCAGGATCGAATGGGCGGTCACCGATTTGCCCGAGCCCGATTCGCCAACCAGCGCCAGGCACTCGCCGGGGCGGATGTCCAGGCACAAGTCGCGCACCACGGTCTGGCCATGGAAGGCGACGTTGAGGTTGCGGATTTCAATCAGGTTGTCAGTCATGGCCACGCTTCAGGATCGAGGGTCGAACGCGTCACGCAACGCTTCGCCGATGAACACCAATAAGGAAAGGATCAGCGCCAGGGTGAAAAACGCCGTCAGGCCGAGCCACGGTGCTTGCAGGTTCTGTTTGCCCTGACCGATCAACTCACCTAGCGAGGCGCTGCCGGCAGGCATGCCGAAACCGAGAAAATCCAGCGCGGTGAGGGTGGAAATTGCGCCGGTCAGAATGAACGGCAGGTAGCTCAGTGTCGCGTTCATGGCGTTGGGCAGAATGTGCCGGAAAATCACCTTGCGGTCACTCAGGCCCAGCGCGCGGGCGGCTTTGACGTACTCCAGGTTGCGTCCGCGCAGAAATTCGGCACGTACCACGTCCACCAGTGCCAACCATGAAAACAGCGCCATGATCCCCAGCAACCACCAGAAATTCGGCTCGACGAAACCGGAGAGAATGATCAGCAGGTACAACACCGGCAGCCCCGACCAGACTTCCAGCAAACGTTGTCCGAGCAGGTCGACCCAGCCGCCGTAGTAGCCCTGCAACGCTCCGGCGGCGATGCCGATCAGAGCGCTGACAAAGGTCAGCATCAAGGCAAACAGAATCGACACCCGCGCACCGAAGATCACCCGCGCCAGTACATCCCGCGCCTGATCGTCAGTGCCCAGCCAGTTGACTGACGTCGGCGGGCTTGGTGCCGGTTTGTTGAGGTCATAGTTCGGCGTGTCGTCACTGAACGGAATCGGCGGGAACAGCAGCCAGCCGCCGTCCTTGCGAATCAGCTTCTGCACATAGTCGCTGCGATAGTCGGCCTGGAACGGCAGTTGCCCGCCGAACTCCTGCTCGGTGTGGCGCTTGAACACCGGGAAGTACCACTGGCCCTGATAGCTGACGACCAGAGGCTTGTCATTGGCAATCAGTTCGCCGCCCAGTGTCAGCACAAACAGGCCGATAAACAGCCAAAGCGACCACCAGCCACGGCGGTTTTTCTTGAAACGTTCGAAACGACGACGGCCCAGAGGCGAGAGCTTGAACATCAGGCGTTCCTCGCAGCGAAGTCGATACGCGGATCGACCAGCGTGTAGCACAGGTCACCGACCAGTTTTATCAGCAGGCCGAAGAGGGTAAAGATGAACAGCGAACCGAACACCACCGGGTAATCCCGTGACACCGCTGCTTCATAGCTCATGCGCCCGAGACCGTCGAGGGAGAAGATCACTTCAATCAGCAAGGAGCCGGCGAAGAACACACTGATGAACGCCTGCGGGATGCCGGATACCACCAGCAGCATCGCGTTGCGGAACACATGGCCGTAGAGCACGCGACGTTCGCTCAGGCCTTTGGCGCGCGCGGTGACCACGTACTGGCGGGTGATTTCATTGAGAAACGAGTTTTTCGTCAGGATCGTCAGCGTAGCGAACCCGCCGATCACCAACGCCGTCACGGGCAATACCAGGTGCCAGAAATAGTCGGCAATCTTGCCGAGGGTCGAGAGTGATTCGAAATTGTCCGACACCAGGCCGCGCACCGGAAACCAGTTCAGCGACGTGCCGCCGGCAAACACCACGATCAGGAACATCGCAAACAGGAACGCCGGCATCGCGTAGCCGATGATGATCGCCGTGCTGCTCCAGATATCGAAATGACTGCCGTGGTGCACGGCCTTGCGGATCCCCAGCGGGATCGACACCAGGTAGGTAATCAGCGTCGCCCATAACCCGAGGGAAATGGTCACCGGCATTTTTTCCAGGATCAGGTCAGTGACCGTCGCGCCGCGGAAGAAGCTCTTGCCAAAATCCAGTTGGGCGTAGTTCTTCAGCATCAGCCACAGGCGTTCGTGGGCCGGTTTGTCGAAGCCGTACTGTTTTTCGATGTCCTTGATCAGTTGCGGATCGAGGCCGCGACTGGCACGCGAGGCGCCGCTCGTTGTTTCGCTGGCGCCGCCACCGACACTGGCGCCGCCGATCCCTTGCAGGTGGGCGATGGCCTGTTCTACCGGGCCGCCGGGCGCGGCCTGGATGATCACGAAATTGACCAGCAGAATGATCACCAGCGTCGGGATGATCAGCAGCAGACGCCGCAGTATGTAACCCCACATCAGTGCGGCCCTCCGGGTCTGCCACGGGCAATTTTTTCCGCGGTCATCTGCTGATTGGTCAGCGGCGTGCTGCTGATTTCCCACCAGCTCTCAATGGCTTCGTCGTTGCTGGCTTGCACCGTCGGTATGCCGAAGCGGTTCCACCAGACGGTTGAAGTGCCGGGCGGATAGTAGTTGGGAATCCAGTAGTAATTCCATTGCAGCACCCGGTCCAGCGCATGCGCGTAATGCAGCATGTCGGACTGGGTGGATGCGCGGATCAGGCCGTTGATCAACGTATCCACCGCCGGGTTTTTCAGCACCATGTAGTTGTTCGCGCCCGGGTCGTTGGCCGAGGCGGAACCGAAGTAATTGAGCAATTCGCCCCCCGGAGAAGTGCTGACCGGGTAGCCGGTAACGATCATGTCGTAGTCGCGGCTCATCAGGCGATTGACGTATTGCGAGGAATCGATACGCCGGATGTTCAGGTCGATACCGATCTGTTTCAGCGTGCGCTTGTACGGCAGCAGCAAGCGATCCATGCCGTTCTGACTGACCAGGAAGGTGAAACTCAGCGGTTCACCCTGGGCATTCACCAACTGATCGCCATCCGGTTTCCAGCCCGCCTGTTCGAGCAGTTCGAGGGCTTGCAACTGCTTGTCGCGGATGACCCCGCTGCCGTCGGTTTTCGGCGCTTCGAAGACTTTATTGAATACTTCGTCGGGAATCTGGCCTCGCAGCGGTTCGAGGATTTTCAGCTCTTGCGCATCGGGCAGTTCGCTTGCCGCCAGTTGCGTGTTGGAAAAATAGCTCTGCTGGCGGATATACATACCGCGCATCATTTGCCGGTTGCTCCACTCGAAGTCCCAGAGCATCGCCAGTGCCTGACGTACGCGGCGATCGGCGAACATCGGTTTCTGCAGGTTGAAGACAAAACCCTGGGCCGACTGTGGGGCCTCGGTGGCCAAATGCGCTTTTTGCAGACGCCCGTCACTCAGTGCGGGGCTGTCATAGCCGATCGAGTAGCCGGTGGCCGAGAACTCGCGGTTGTAGTCATAAGCGCCACCGCGCAGCACTTGGCGGGCGACGTCAGTATCACCGAAGTATTCGATGCTGAAGTGATCGAAATTGTACAGACCGCGACTGACCGGCAAATCCTTGCCCCACCAGTCGGCATTGCGCTCAAACGTGATGCTGCGCCCTGAATCGATTTTGCCGACTCGATACGGACCGCTGCCCAGAGGTGCTTCATAACCGCCGCCACTGGCGAAATCGCGACTCTTCCACCAGTGCTCGGGGAATACCGGCAGGGTCGCGATGTCCAGTGGCAGGGTGCGGTTTTCATTGCTCTTGAAATCGAAGCGTACGGTCAACGGTGCTTCGACCTCGACGGCTTTGACGTCGGCAAACTGGGTGCGATAACGCAGGCTGCCCTGGGTCATCAATAAATCGTAGGTGTAACGCACGTCTTCGGCGGTGATCGCTTTGCCATCGGCGAAGCGTGCCTTGGGATTGATGAAGAACCGCAGCGACAGACCATCGTCCGAGCGCTCCATCTTTTGCGCAACCAGACCGTAGACGGTGTAAGGCTCGTCCAGCGAACGCTGGGCCAGCGGCGAATAGAGCAAGCCATCGATCTGCGTGACGCCGATGCCTTTGTCTATATAGGGCAGGACGTGGTCGAAGTGGCCGATCTCGATGGCCGAGCGGCGCATCGTCCCGCCTTTGGGCGCTTGCAGGTTGGTGTAGTCGAAGTGGCTGAAGCCGGCGGGATACTTGGCGGGCTCGCCATAAACGGTCAACGCGTGTTGCGGTGCAGCGTTCGCGCTGGTGACGCCCGTGAGCAGGGCGAGGGCGGTGAGCATCAATGTGGGGAAAACCAGTCGCATTGTCAGCCTTGGAACCGGGAAATCGATAAGCGCAAGTTGTACGCGAGAGGCGCGTCAGTCGCCAGCCGTATATGTAACTGAAACACAACGGCCCACCAAAGGGCGGGCCGCTGGCAAGCAATCAGGCGATGGATCAGTCCTGACGGCTGGTGACTTCGAGCAAGTGATAACCGAACTGGGTTTTCACTGGACCTTGCACGACGTTGATTGGCGCGCTGAAAACCACGGTATCGAATTCCTTGACCATCTGGCCCGGACCGAACGAACCCAGATCGCCGCCCTGACGGCTCGATGGGCAGGTGGAGTTGGCCTTGGCGACTTCGGCGAAATCAGCGCCGGCTTCGATCTGGGCCTTGAGTTCGTTGCACTTGTCTTCGCTGGAAACCAGGATGTGGCGGGCAGTGGCTTTAGCCATGGGGAAACTCTCCAATCTATTTCAGTAAAGTGTGGAGCCTACCGGATTCAGTGGGCGAATTCTCGGCAAAGTTCCGTTTGGTTATTCGTGGCTTTGATCAGAGATTCGCCGCTCGCAGGCGTTCGGCGTGTTCAACGTACAGTTCTATCGAGTCGGGTATAGCGTTCGCTGTACGGCGCAGGCTACCCAGATGATCCAGCGGATAGTCGGAGCGGATCACCTGCCCCAGGTGAGAGCTGAAGCGTCCGACAAATCCATCGTTCTGTTGTGTTTCAGTCGTGAAGTACTGCGATAGCGCATGGCAAATGATTTGGGTCGATTCGAGTGTCGACGGGGGGGGCACCGGCAGGACGCCGCTCCAGGAGTAATAGCGCACACCATTGACCTGTTCTGCGCCATGTCCGCCCCACGTGTCGGGCAACCCCTGTGGAAACTTGTCGTTGAAATCGCCCACGCCTTCGGTCGTCAGCGCATTGAGCGCTGCCAGCGCGTTCTGCGGCAACGTCATATTGCCACTGAGCAGTGAAATGAAATTGGCGAACAGCGTTGCCACATTTTGTGCGACGGCTTCCGGTAGTCGCCCGGGCACGAGCGCCTTGCGCAGGAAATCAGCCAGTTCCGAACCGTGATTCGGGCCGCTGACCGAAGTCACCGAGGCTACGGCGTGTGGCGCAAGCGCCGCAGCGTATCGGGCTGCCAACGCTCCCTGGCTGTGTCCGATCAGGTTGACTTTTTCGGCACCTGTGCCTCGCAGCACACGGTCGATCTGCGAGAGCAACTGCTCACCCCGTGTTTCGTTTTTGTGGGTAGCAGAAAGGTGTGGAACAAACACTCGGCCGCCGGCCGTTTTCAGCGCGTCCTTTACGTCATGGAACAGCTCGAAACGACCGATACGCTCGAATCCGAACAGACCGTGTACCAACAGGACGGGATAGCGAGTTGAAGCATTCCGTTGCATGTTCTTACCTTTTTCACAGAAGTTCATCGGGGAATCCGGAGGCCACTCTAAAACACTCATCCCGTTGAAGAAGTAAGAAGGGGCTTCTGTTGCCCGTTGAATCTGGACTACGGGCTGTACGAATTTTCAGATACTTCTGAAATCCCAATCGGAAGTTGCGGACGTCTTTCGCTTGCTTGATGGGGGTTTTGTGCTGTTTGCCTACTTGGCTCGATGCCTTTGCCGGTTGTCCGCGGGGGATGGGACTGACATCGAAAATGTCAGGGATGGCGTTCAATGTGGGCTGTCGATGCCGTCCGCGTAGGCGGCGTTTTTTCCAAGGAATGGAGCCAGTCATGAGCACGCACGAATTCGAGTTTCGCTACCGGATGCGCCACCCCGTCAGCCCCTGTCTGTCGAACGAAATGCTGCCCGCGGCCACTCTCGACTCCCAAGAGGGGACGGTGCTGGATCCCTCGCTGGGCAAGGTCGTTGCCCGTATCGCCCCTTATGCAAACATGGCCTGTGGCGATCAGTTACTGCTGAGCTGGGAGGGTCTGGATATAGAGGGCTTTGCTTATCACCATGAAATGGTTCGCTACGTCAGCGAAGGCCAGGTCGGCAAGGATGTCGTTTTCGTGATCAAAGGCATGCACATTGCGGCGCTGGATGGTGGATCACTGGAGGTCTACTGGAAGCTGATAAGCGCCGGCATGGCAGAACCTGCGTTATCTGCGCGTCTGCAATTGTCTGTGGGGGATGAACCGTCACAGTTGCTTGCGCCGATTGTCGAGGGGGCGATCGGAGGGAGACTGGATCCGGCGCGAGTAACGGAAGGCACCCTTGTCATGCTTCAACCTTATGCCCGGATGGCGGCGGGGGATCGGGTTACATTGCTATGGGGCCCCGATGCATTGCCTGCGACGTTCAGCGACAGTTTGAAGGTCGAAGCTTTTGCTGTCGCGGACGTGTTGTCATTCTGGATTGACGGGGCGCACATCGCTGCCCATCTCGGTGATGAGGTGGTGGTGCGCTACCGGGTTGAACAGGCGGGTGGAGTTGTTCGCGAGTCAGCGGCGGGCAGAATTCTGGTCACCCCGATTCTGCGCGGTGAGCTGGACGCTCCCGATGTGCTTGAAGCTGAAGATGGCGTGCTGGAGGAAGCGGACTTGATCGATGGCGTCACCATCGTGATCGGGAATGCTCAAACGCAGGAAGGCGAGTTGGTGTATCTCAAGTGCGACGGGGATTTTTTCAATCATCGGGATGACCGCGAAATCACCCGGGAGACTGCGGGGAAGCCACTGATCTTCATAGTGCCGCATCGATTCTGGCGCGAGCACCATGGCACGACCGTGCAGGTGGCCTACACGGTTGAACGTCTGGACGATGTCAGTCAGGAATCGGCTGCTACTGAGGTACGGGTGGAAGCATGACGCGACATGGCCAGCCCTCAGGGTTGCGTTTAACCCGCAGGGCTGGCCTGGCGATCAGAGTCTGTCCTGCGCAGCGAGGCGCCGAGAGGCATCAAGCAGCAAACGTTCCGTTGCGCTGAAACCGAGACATCCGTCGGTAATCGACACGCCATAACGCAGGGATTCGCTCAGCGGCTGGCAGCCTTCGAACAAGTGAGACTCAATCATCATGCCGATCACAGAACGGTCACCGTGCAGGCGTTGCTCAAGCACTTCGTTGAAGACACCGGGCTGCCGCAAAGGATCCTTGCCGCTATTGGCGTGGCTGCAATCGACCATGATCCGGCTTGGAATCTTCAGGCGAGTCAGGTCGGCGTGGATTTTCGCAACGCTTTCGCGATCATGATTCGGCCCTTTATGGCCGCCACGGAGAACCAGATGGGTGTCGGGATTGCCTGGGGTTTGAATGATGGCTGGATGACCTTGGCTGTCGACGCCGAAATGCCGGTGCGGATGGGCTGCCGAGCGCATGGCGTCCACGGCGACGGCTGCACCGCCGTCGGTGCCATTCTTGAAGCCGACAGGCATGCTCAATCCACTGGCCATCTCCCGGTGAATCTGCGACTCGGTTGTGCGCGCGCCAATCGCGACCCAGCTCAACAGGTCGTCGAAGTACCCGGCAGCCATGGGCTGTAGCAATTCTGTGGCCACTGGCAAGCCGAGTCGGATCATTTCCAGCATCAGCTCGCGCGACAGCTTGAGGCCTCCCGCCATATCGTCACTGCCGTCCAGATGCGGATCGTAGGCCAGACCTTTCCAGCCAACCGTGGTGCGCGGCTTTTCGACATAGGCCCGCATCACCAACAGCATTTCGCCGCTGACTTCTTCAGCCAGTCGAGCGAGCTTGCCAGCGTATTCAATTGCAGATTGAGGATCATGGATGGAGCAGGGGCCGACGATGACCAGCAGACGCTGGTCCTGGCCATTGAGAATGGCGCGAACCGCCTGACGGTGGGCGGTGACTTGCTGACTCAAGGCATTGCTCAGGGGCAATTGCTGTTTGAGTTGCAACGAGCTGGGCAGACGCAGGGTCAGTGCTTCGTTGGCAGGGTTCAGGGTGGACAGCGGCAGAGCAGAAACGGACGAGTTCATATTCGGTCTTCCTGGGCGGGCGGCGGGTTCTTCCCGCTCGCTCGGCCCTACTGGGGTGTTCGACAGTTGGCCGTATTGGCTACGTGTGTGTGCTTGCCACCTGTAGGTGACCGATCGGAGGCGGCAGGCTGTCCCGAGCGGAAGCTGGTAAATCGCCAGGCGCTGAAGCTGTCGTGACGGTAATAAGTGGCGTAGTTCATTTAGTGATTCCTCAAAGTGTCTGGTGTGTTGCTGAAAAATTCCGGGCTGAAAAAACAAAACCCCCGGTCGGGAGGCCGACCGGGGGTTGAGAATTCTCTGGTAGGCGACCCGTTGTTATGGGCGCCGTTTGGGTGTCAGGCGCGCCAGTGGCTAAACCAATACCCAAAATAAAAGCTGACCGGAGCGCAAACGTTACTCACCCGCGCAGCCGCTACCAAACGCAAAGCGCTGGCGGAACGAAGCTGTGAGAGGGCGTTGAACATGGTCTGTCTCCGATGAATGGGGCGAGCTTACTAGAGGCCGATACGGCTCAGCAATCAGAAATTGCTATCGCGTCTTCATTGAAACGCCTATTGCCAGAGTTGCGCTGGAGTTGTGACACTCCGCACTTCGCTTGATGACCAGGGATGCCCCGTGTCGATCTGCCTGGCAGGGGCGAGTTGTTTCCGGAGCTCAGACTCAATGACATTCCAGTTACGCCTCGCGCGTTCCGAAGATCTGCCCTTTGCCCGCGCGCTCACCTGTCAGAACATGCTGCGTTATTACATTCACTATGAACTGTTGTGGCAGGACGATGCATTTGACGTAGCGTGGCCCGGGCGTCAGAACTGGCTGATCGTGCAGGGTGATGTGCGGGTGGGCTTTCTCAGTCTCAGTCGGGATTTGCGCGCGCTGTACATTCGCGAGTTGCAGATTGCTGAAGCGTTTCAGGGCCGGGGCGCAGGTTCCTGGGCGATTGATCAGGTTATCGACTTGGCCCGCACAGAAAGACGTCCGGCTTTGCGCCTGACTGTATTTGAAAATAATCCGGCGAGAAACTTGTACGAAAGAAAAGGACTACAGGTTCAGGGCGCAGACGAGTGTTTTCTGCGGATGCAGCTGGATATCAGTACACATGTGCTCTGAAACCCGCAGCCGGTAAGCCTTCAATGATGAATTGAAACTTTTTAAATGACGCTTTCTGCTAGGTCTGTCTGGCACTTTTTGCTAAGGTGTCCCGCATTCCAATATGACCATATCGCGAGGTGTCTGCTTGATTAGGGTGCTAGTGGTCGATGACCATGATCTCGTTCGTACAGGCATTACACGTATGCTGGCCGATATCGATGGCTTGCAGGTGGTCGGCCAGGCCGAATCCGGGGAAGAGTCCCTGATCAAGGCCCGAGAGTTGAAGCCCGATGTGGTGCTGATGGACGTCAAAATGCCTGGCATCGGCGGCCTGGAAGCCACGCGCAAACTGTTGCGCAGTCATCCGGACATCAAGGTGGTCGCGGTTACGGTGTGTGAAGAGGATCCTTTCCCGACACGCTTGCTGCAGGCAGGTGCTGCGGGTTATCTGACCAAGGGCGCGGGATTGCCGGAAATGGTTCAGGCCATTCGCCTGGTTTTTGCCGGCCAACGCTACATCAGTCCGCAAATCGCCCAGCAATTGGCGATCAAGTCGTTTCAGCCTTCCAATGATTCTCCCTTCGATGCCTTGTCCGAGCGGGAAATCCAGATCGCCTTGATGATCGTTGGCTGTCAGAAGGTACAAATCATCTCCGACAAGTTGTGTCTGTCGCCGAAAACCGTGAACACCTATCGCTACCGTATTTTCGAGAAGCTTTCGATCAGCAGCGATGTCGAGTTGACACTGTTGGCGGTTCGCCATGGCATGGTTGATGCCAGCCTCTGACCATGACTGAAACATTCGATTCCAGCGCGTTCCTGTCGACAGTCAGCGGGCGTCCAGGCGTCTATCGCATGTTCGACAGCGATGCGCGCCTGTTGTACGTGGGCAAGGCCAAGAACCTGAAAAAGCGTCTGGCCAGCTACTTTCGCAAAACCGGTCTGGCACCCAAAACCGCCGCGTTGGTGGGTCGCATTGCGCAGGTCGAAACGACCATCACCGCCAACGAAACCGAGGCGTTGCTGCTTGAGCAAACGCTGATCAAAGAGTGGCGGCCGCCGTACAACATTCTGTTGCGCGATGACAAATCCTATCCCTACGTGTTTCTGTCCGACGGCCAATTCCCGCGCCTGAGCATTCATCGCGGGGCCAAAAAGGCCAAGGGCAAGTATTTCGGCCCTTATCCGAGTGCTGGCGCCATACGCGAAAGCCTGAGTCTGCTGCAGAAGGCTTTCTTCGTTCGCCAATGTGAAGACAGCTACTACAAGAACCGTACCCGGCCATGTCTGCAGTATCAGATCAAACGCTGCAAAGCGCCTTGCGTCGGGCTGGTCGAGCCTGAGGTGTATGCCGAAGACGTGCGTCACTCGGTCATGTTCCTTGAAGGACGCAGTCACGCGCTGACCAACGAGCTGTCCACGGCGATGGAGGAGGCGGCGATCAATCTCGAGTTCGAGCGAGCTGCCGAGTTGCGCGATCAGATCGCACTGCTGCGCCGGGTCCAGGATCAACAAAGCATGGAAGGCGGCACAGGCGATATCGATGTTATCGCCGCATTCGTCAACCCGGGTGGCGCTTGTGTCCACTTGATCAGCGTCCGTGGCGGGCGTGTGCTGGGCAGCAAGAATTTCTTCCCGCAAGTCGGTATCGAAGAGGATGTGTCGGAAGTCATGGCCGCGTTTCTTGGCCAATACTTCATCAGCAGCCCCGAGCGCGACTTGCCGAGTGAACTGATCGTCAATGTCGTGCACGAGGATTTTCCGACACTGATCGAAGCGATCCATGAGTTGCGTGGTCGCGAGTTGGCCATCAGTCATCGCGTGCGTGGTACGCGCGCGCGCTGGCAACAATTGGCGGTAACCAACGCAGAACAGGCGTTGGGTGCGCGTCTGGCCAACCGTCAACACACGGCGGCGCGGTTCGAGGCCTTGGCCGAAGTATTGAATCTGGACGAGCCGCCCCAGCGTCTGGAGTGCTACGACATCAGTCATTCCAGTGGTGAGGCGACGGTCGCGTCCTGTGTGGTGTTTGGCCCGGAAGGCGCGATCAAATCGGACTACCGACGCTATAACATCGAAGGGGTCACGGCGGGTGACGACTATGCCGCCATGCATCAGGCCCTGACGCGACGCTTCAGCAAACTCAAGGAAGGCGAGGGCAAGCTGCCGGACATTCTGCTGGTGGACGGCGGCAAGGGCCAACTGTCGATGGCGCGAGACGTTCTCAACGAACTGGCAGTGCCGGATCTGATCCTGCTCGGTGTCGCCAAAGGCGCCACGCGCAAGGCCGGCTTCGAAACGTTGTATCTGAATGATGCAGCGCATGAGTTCACCTTGCGTGGCGATTCACCGGCGCTGCACTTGATTCAACAGATCCGCGATGAGGCTCACCGCTTCGCGATTACAGGGCACCGCGCACGCAGAGGCAAAACCCGCCGTACGTCAACGCTGGAAGGGGTTGCGGGCGTCGGACCGACCCGGCGTCGCGACTTGTTGAAACATTTTGGTGGATTGCAGGAGCTGTCTCGTGCAAGCATCGAAGAGATCGCCAAAGCCCCGGGGATCAGTAAAAAGCTCGCAGAGTCGATTTATGCGAACCTGCATAGCGAGTAGAATGCCCCTTCACCTCGTAGCCAGTTGTGCCGATGAATATCCCTAATCTGATTACCGTTCTACGCGTCCTCCTCATACCGATCTTCATTTTGCTGTTCTATCTGCCTTATCAGTGGAGTTACATGGCCTCTGCCTCGGTGTTCGCCTTTGCGGCAGCGACAGATTGGCTGGACGGTTACCTGGCGCGCCGTCTGGAGCAAAGCACGCCGTTCGGTGCGTTTCTCGATCCGGTAGCCGACAAGCTCATGGTTGCGGTGGCACTGGTGCTTCTGGTCCAGGAACACGGCAATCTCTGGCTCACATTGCCTGCGGCTGTCATCATCGGTCGGGAAATTGTAGTGTCGGCACTGCGTGAGTGGATGGCCGAACTCGGTGCCCGTGCCCATGTAGCCGTTTCGAATCTCGGCAAATGGAAAACCGCAGCGCAGATGCTCGCGCTGGTGATTCTGTTAGCCAACCCGAAGGACTTCAGCTTCTGGGTGATTCTGGGTTACGCCTTGCTGATGGTCTCTGCCGGCCTGACGTTGTGGTCGATGGTTCAATACCTTCGGGCTGCCTGGCCGCACCTGAAGACCGATGTTGAAAAGAAATAAAACTTTTTTGAATCAAAGGGTTGACGGAGCTTCTTAATTCTATAGAATGCGCATCACCAAGCGGGAATAGCTCAGTTGGTAGAGCACGACCTTGCCAAGGTCGGGGTCGCGAGTTCGAGTCTCGTTTCCCGCTCCAGTTTTATGTGTTTGTTGTTGTGCTACTGACAGCAGATGCTTTGAGGCCGAGTAGCAAAATGGTTATGCAGCGGATTGCAAATCCGCCTACGCCGGTTCGATTCCGACCTCGGCCTCCACTATGAATAAGCTCCGTAGATCCATGATTTACGGAGCTTTTTTATTGGTAATTACCGCAAGATTTAGTCTTGAAAATGGTCATTGCAAACTTGCTTCACCGGGAAGTGATGTATATATTTCCCGCACTGCTGTTCAAGGTTGGATCCTGTCAGGATCGCAACTGTGCAGCAGACGACAGCAGCACCGCGCTACCGCCCGAATGGCGAAACTGGTAGACGCATGGGACTTAAAATCCCCCGCTCGTAAGGGCGTGCCGGTTCGATTCCGGCTTCGGGCACCATCTTTTATCAAGGGTTTGCCGGCGAAAGCTGATGCAGGCCCTTGTTCGTTTCTGGTCCGCAATTTACTTGTCAGGCATGACCTTTTTGCCCTTTCGATTTATGTAAAGATGCCCGGACGTAGCCGGGCCTGAGGAAAAATTCAGCGCGAATCCACTTCTTTCGATTCGCCAGATGAAGATCGTTCGCTCCGTCTCCGAATCCAGCTCAAGAGCGCGTGCACAGGGTGTAAAAAGGCCACAAGCACGCCGATGAGCATGATGATGAAGATGGCCACAAGCGGGATGCTTTCGTGCGAGAACATGGTGGGTTACTCCTGTAGTCACTATGTCGGAACCCGCAGCCTAGACGCATCGAGCCATGTTTTCGATGAACGTATGTTCATCCTTCGGTGCCTCATTTGTGCTACAGCGAGGCTCACTGGATTGACAGGATTCAGTCCACATGGAGGTTCGGAAAGTGCCGCGCTACACCATGAATATCAAAGGCCTGCATGACTTTGCTCATGCAGGCCTTTTTTGTGCCTTGCCAATACGCAGTGCTAGACAAATGCCTGTCCGCTGAAGCCGCGAGGCAAGCGCTGAAGGCCGGCCATGGCAGTCAGGCGCTCGATCCATTCTGCGCGCCAGGTTGTCGCGCCGTGCGTAGCGTTGGTCTGACGCGCCATTCGACGCGCTGCGTTGCGCTGATCTTTTCGTGCCTGTTTGTAGGCATCGGTATTGCGGCAACTGCGGCACTTCACACGATTGAGCTCGCGGCTTGCCGACAGTTGTTTGCCTTTATGGCCGCAGGCCAGATGCCCGTCGACGTTGAAATGGATAACCATGACCGTCTCCTTTGCGACGTGTATAAGTTTTGACAACTCAGGGACTGCCGCTGTTCGGTGTGTAGGTGTTACTTTGCAAAGGAGTGATCTCACTGCATTCGCGCAGATGTGTTCGTCACGTGAAAACCGGCGAAATAAACATAACGGACAGACGCGCGCGCGGTGACCGTCTGTCACCGCGGGTGGGGCAATTCCTGAGCCTTGGCCAGACCGAGGTCATCTGAACCTGGGCAGCGGCCGATCAACAGGCTTTAACGCCGACAGCGTATTGCGAATCAGCGGAGCATCCTTCTCGATGTCGTTCAGCCGGTCACGGATGCGCAGGGCGGTGGGGTGTCCGCCTTGGTGATCGACCCAGTCGGCGATCTCTTTGCAGGCGGCGGCGAGGCGCGCTTGGCGAGCGTCGAGCAGGGTGAGGAGGGTGGTGATGGACTCTTTTTCGGACATGGAACACCTCCGTTCTATGAAACCTGAGCTGCAGCAAAAAGCCCGCATCTTGCGAGCCTTCTGCCGTGGGGCGCTGCTCCCTCAGCTGTTTTCAGTATAGACCCGCTTCTGATCGGCATCAGCCGGATGACTCGCGGGCCGGTAGTGGGGAACTCGCTGCGTTGAGGCGCTGGCATTCGCGCTTGGCGTCGGGCTCTGCGTCGTAGCCATCGCCAATAAAGCCTCGAGTACGCGTATCGCAGATGCGAAACCAGCTCTGCGCTTCGGCTGGATCATGCTGGCTGTCACCGGCGCGTCGACCGTGAATGATGATCTTGTTGCAACGCTTCACGACGAAAATGTCTTCCATGGCGTCACCGCAGTTGATTCGTGTCAGATCAACTATAGAAGCCCCCGGCAATCGTGCAAAAAATAGACAGCTCAGCTCGTCGGCTGGCAGCGCCACCCCTCGGGGTGCCAGCTCAAAACGTGGCTGGGTTTTAAGGCCCGTAGAAACGCCTGATCGTGGGAAACCGCGACAATCGCTCCAGGAAATGTCTGCAAGGCTTGTTCGAAAGCTTGCACCGACGCCAGGTCCAGATGATTGGTGGGCTCATCCAGCAACAGGAGTTGCGCGGGTGTCTGGCGCCACAACGCCAGCGCGAGGGCTGCCTTCAAGCGTTCGCCGCCACTGAGTGATGCGCAGGGCCGGGTCACGCGTTGGGCGTCCAGTTGCAGATGCGCGAGGAAGCCGCGCAACTCACCTTCGCTCAGAAGCGTCTGCTGTGCCTGTAACTGATTGACGATCGACGTTTGCTGATCCAGCAGTTTCAGCTGTTGATCGAGAAAGGCAAAAGGCACATGCGTGATGCACTCGCCACTCACCGGCGCCCATTCACCTGCCAGCAATTTCAACAGCGTCGATTTGCCACAACCATTGTGACCGCTGACAGCGATGCGCATCGGCCCTTGAATCGCGAGGTCGAGGCGGGAGGAGGGAGATCCTGCCGGTAACCATGGCAAACACGCGTCAATCAGCGTGCACACCCGCCGATTGCCCGGCACCACGCTCCCCGGCAGATTGATCATCACGCCGTCGTCCGGCAGGACGTTTGTGTACGCTTCACGCACGCGCTCATCCAGTTCGGACTTGCGCGCCTGGTGGCCAATTTTTACCTGCCCCATGATATCTCGCGCGGCCGCTTTCAACGCTCCGCGCTCGAAGCCCGAAACGTTGGCACTTTGTGCGTTACGGCGGCTGCCGGCCGCATGACGCTGGATTGTGTCGTGTTCACGCTGCAGCCGCGTACGCTCACGCTGACGTTCGATACGGGCCTGATCAAGTTGCGCCTGCGCCGCCTGTTGACGTATCCGGCGTTGCTCGGTGAACTCCGCAAACTGTCCGCTGAAGACCGTTGCTCCCAAAGACGTAAGTTCGACAATTCGCTGCATCTGTTCCAGTAATTGCCTGTCGTGACTGACGATGACCAGTCCGCCACGCCAGCGCTCAAGCAACTGCATAAGCCATTGTCGACCGGCGCTGTCGAGGTGATTGGTGGGTTCGTCGAGTACCAGCAATGGCGCCTGGCTCAGCAGCGCGCCGATCAAGGCAATTCTGGCTTGCTGACCACCGCTGAGGTGCTCCGTCAGATCGCAAGCATTGATGTCGGCCAACCCGGCATCATCGAGCATCTGGCGCAAACGCTCCGCCATATCCCAGCGTTCACCGATGAGGTCGAAGTCGTCGGCAGTCGCACAACCGTGGTTCAGGCGTTCCAGTGCATTGAGCACCGAGGCCGTCCCCGTTGCGTCGGCTACGGTTTGCCCGGGTGGGGTGAGGAACGTTTGCGCGACGTAATGCACGCAAGCCAGGCGTATCACGCTGCCGCGGGTGGGCTGCAACTGGCCGGCGATCAGGCGTGCGAGCACGCTTTTGCCGACACCATTACGGCCGACGATCGCGGTCGGTCGATGATCGAAAGTCAGGTTCAGGTCTTCAAACAGTATTGTGCCATCGGCGAACTGAAAGCCCAGTTGATTCAGGGAAGCGAGTGCGGGTGTACGCGAGACGTAAGTCATCGGCACCTCCAAAAAATGTCGTGAAAACTGACAAGCACCGAGAAACGGCGTGTCGCGATTACATTTTTAGAAGGCCGGGGTGTTCACTTCTGCGGTCGTCCGAAGGAGGAGAAGGTGGCTAGCCTAGATGACGTTTTACAGCGGATCAAGGGGCGTCGGTCATCTCGCTCATTTGCTCGAGAAACATCGCCAGCGCCACTTCTTCGGTACGCAGACCTTTGCGCATACGCGGACGGGGCAGTTCAGCGAGGGCGCCCAGCATGAATTTCTCCACCACAGCGGGGTGGATATAGCATTTGCGGCACACCGCCGGGGTATTACCCAACTGCCTGGCGACGCCTTTGATCATCTCTACCACATGCCGCTTGGCCTCGGCCTCGGACTCCCATTGCAACTCGCGCAACACTGCCAGCGCCAAGGCACTGCCGGCCCAGGTGCGGTAATCCTTGGCGGTGAAATCGGCGCCGGTCAGGGCCTTCAGGTAAGCGTTGACGTCGGAAGAGCTGACGGTGTGCCGCTCGCCGTTTTCATCCAGATACTGAAACAGGTTCTGCCCGGGAATCTCCAGGCAACGCTTGATGATGCGCGCCAGGCGTCGATCCTTGACGGTGATCTGATGTTCGATGCCGCTTTTGCCGCGGAACTGGAACAGGATCGCGCTGCCGTTGACTTCGACATGGCGGCTGCGCAGGGTGGTCAGGCCGTAGGAGCGATTATCCCGGGCGTATTGCGTGTTGCCGACGCGAATCAGTGTGGCGTCGAGCAGAGTGATCACCGTGGCCATGACCTTGTCGCGACTGAAACCGGGCGCGGCCAACAACGCTTCCAGTTGCTTGCGTAGTTTCGGTAACGCCAGACCGAACTCGCGCAGCCGCGAATACTTGTCGGCATCGCGCACTTCGCGCCAGCGCGGGTGATAGCGATATTGCTTGCGGCCACGGGCATCACGGCCGGTGGCTTGCAGATGACCGCGCGGGTCGGTGCAGATCCACACGTCGGTATAGGCCGGCGGTACCGCGAGGGCATTGATGCGTTTGATTTCTTCCGGATCGGTGATGCGCTGGCCCGACGGTTCGAAATAGCTGAACTTGCCGCGCAGCTTTTTGCGGGTGATACCGGGCTGGGTGTCGTCGACGTAATGCAGGTCGGATGGAAGGTCGGCAGTCAGCACGGTGTCGGGCATGGCAATTTCCTTTTGATGGCGCGGTGGTCTGTAAAGCGATTGACCGCACGCCGTTGCCGTGGTGCCGAATGATTTAGGCGAGGACCGCGACCGCTTTGATCTGCGCCCATAGATGCTGGCCCGGATGCACGCCCAACTGATCCTGGGAGTAACGTGTGATGCGCGCGAGCAGCGGGGTGCCGCCCGCATCGAGACGAATCAATACGTGGGCGGCGTTGCCCGCCGATTGTTCGCTGACCACCGTCACCGGCAGTCGATTGAGGATGCTGCTGAACTCGCTGTTCTGCAGGCTCAGGCTGATATCCCGCGCGTGGACTTTGCAGCGCAAGGCCTGGCCCACCGCCATCGGCGCGTGCGTGACGCGGATGCTCATCTCGGTGGCCGGCAATTGCAGGCTCAGCAATTGATATTGCGCATCGTAGGCGCTGACCTGGCCTTCAATGATCACCCCGGCGTCATCGCCCATCGCCATCGGCAGGTCAAGGCGCGCGAGGGTTTCGCCGATCGGGCCGCTGGCCAGTGCCTTGCCGTCGCTGAGTAACACCAGATGATCGGCCAGTCGCGCCACTTCATCCTGGGCATGGCTGACGTAAAACACTGGAATGTCCAGTTCGTCATGCAGGCGTTGCAGGTACGGCAGGATTTCACGTTTGCGCTGGCTATCGAGCGCGGCCAGTGGCTCATCCATCAGTAGCAGTTTCGGGCTGGTCAGCAGCGCACGGGCGATGCCGACGCGCTGGCGTTCGCCGCCTGACAAATGCTGCGGATGACGTTCGAGCAAATGACCGATGCCCAAGAGCTCGGTGGCCTGCACCATGTCGACCCGACGCTGGGACTTGGCGATGCGCTTGAGGCCGAATTGCAGATTGGCCATTACTGACAAGTGCGGGAACAGGCTGGCTTCCTGAAACACATAGCCGAGCGCGCGTTTGTGTGGCGGGACGAAAATGCCGTTGTCGCTGTCCTGCCAGACTTCGTCGTTGATCTGGATAAAGCCCTGTTCGGCGCGCTCAAGCCCGGCGATACAGCGCAGGCAGGTGGTTTTACCCGAGCCGGAATGACCATAAAGCGCGGTCACGCCACGGCCGGGCAGGTTCAGGTCGACATCGAGGCTGAAGCCCGTATAGGCCCGTTTCAGACGCACATCAATCATCGATCAGCTCCAGCCTGCGCGGGTTTTGCGGCTTGAATACAGCGCCAGCAACACCAGAAACGAGAACACCAGCATCGCCCCGGCCAGCCAGTGGGCCTGGGCGTATTCCATCGCTTCGACGTGGTCGTAGATTTGCACGGAAACCACGCGGGTCTTGTCGGGAATGTTGCCGCCGATCATCAGCACTACGCCGAACTCCCCCACGGTATGTGCAAAGCCGAGGATCGCTGCTGTGATAAAACCGGGACGCGCCAGCGGCACAATGACGCTGAAAAACGTATCCCAGGGACTGGCGCGCAAGGTTGCGGCCACTTCCAGTGGACGGGCACCAATCGCCGAAAATGCGTTCTGCAACGGTTGCACCACGAACGGCATGGAATAGATCACCGAGCCAATCACCAGCCCGGTGAAGCTGAATGTCAAAGTGCCCAGGCCCAGCCATTGAGTGAACTGGCCGAGAAACCCATGCGGCCCCATCACCAGCAACAGATAGAAGCCAATGACGGTGGGCGGCAAGACAAGGGGCAGGGCGACGATCGCCCCGATCGGGCCGCGCAACCACGAATTGGTGCGCGACAGCCACAGGGCGATCGGCGTGCCGACTACCAGCAGGATCGCGGTGGTCAGGGACGCCAGTTTCAGGGTCAGCCAGATCGCCGCGAAATCGGCACTCGTCAGCGACATTTTAGCGCTGGTAACCGTAGGACTTGATCACCGCAGCGGCTTTCGGGCCTTTGAGGTATTCAACCAAGGCTTTGGCGGCGGCGTTGTCTTTGCCTTTGTTCAGAATGACGGCGTCCTGCTTGATCGGGTCGTGCAGGCTGGCCGGGACGATCCATGCCGAACCGCTGCTGACTTTGCCGTCCTTGTAGATCTGTGACAGGGCCACAAAACCCAGCTCGGCGTTGCCGGTCGAGACGAACTGGTAAGCCTGGGTGATGTTCTGGCCTTCAACGATCTTGCCTTTGGTGGCTTCGGTCAGTTTGAGTTTTTCCAGCACTTGTGTGGCTGCCAAACCATAGGGCGCGGCTTTCGGGTTGGCGATGGACAGGTGCTGGTATTCGTTGTTTTTCAGCACCTCGCCTTGCGCATCAACATAACCTTCTTTCGCCGACCACAGCGCTAGCGTGCCGATGGCGTAGGTGAAGCGTGAGCCTTTGACGGTGTCGCCTTCTTTCTCGAGTTTTTCCGGGGTGGTGTCGTCAGCGGAGAGGAACACTTCGAACGGCGCGCCGTTCTTGATCTGGGTGTAGAACTGGCCGGTGGCACCGTAGGCTGCGACCAGCTTGTGTCCGGTGTCTTTTTCGAAATCGGCGGCGATGGCCTGGATCGGCGCGGTGAAATTCGCGGCTACAGCCACCTGCACTTCGTCAGCGTGAGCGGCGCCGATGGCGAAGACGCAGAGCAAAGAGGCCAGGCAAGCAGGGGAAAAACGTGAGACACGAATGGTCATGTAACCGCTCCGTTATTGGCTTGTGCAGAGGGCAGCTACTGTGGGAGGGGACTGCGCCGATGCGAGGATGGATTCGCTATATAGCGAAATATATAGCGAAATGCCGCCAAACAGGAAGTGTTGGTTAAAACGGGCGTGAGGACGGTAAGAATCCTCACGCTGTATAGCTTCAATGGCGAGCGAGTTTTGCCAGTGCACCTTCCGCCAATTGTCGGGTCAGTTCGGCACTGCCGAGGTCTTTGCCCAAGGTGAATGCCTGTCCGGCCCAGAGGTTGGCAAACTCTGCCTCGTTTATCGCTCGCAGCGGCATCAGTGCACCCCCAGCCAAAGGGAATGCCGGTGCTTTTGGCGACACCGGACCCAGTTCACGCATGACCCGGTTGAGGATGCCCCGCGCCGGCCGCCCGGTAAAAATATTGGTGATCGCCGTTTCGCTCTCCTTGGCGGTGCGCAATGCCTTGTGGTGGGCGGCGCTGACTTTGGCTTCCGGTGTGAACAGATAGGCCGTGCCAACCTGTACTGCTGAGGCTCCCAACAAAAACGCCGCCGCTACGCCGCGCGCGTCGGCAATCGCCCCGGCGGCTATCACTGGCACGTTTACCGCATCGACCACCTGCGGCACCAAGGCAAACGTGCCGACCTGGCTGCTCAGATCATCACTGAGAAACATGCCGCGATGGCCGCCGGCTTCGTAGCCCATGGCGATGATCGCGTCGCAGCCGTTCTGCTCCAGCCAGATCGCTTCATCGACCGTCGTCGCCGACGAGAGGATTTTCGCTCCGGTGGCCTTGACCCGATCAAGCAGGGATTTTTCTGGCAGACCGAAGTGGAAACTCACAACCTCCGGGCGAAATTCTTCCAGCACTTCACAGGCTGCCGCATCGAATGGCGCCCGGTTGGACACCGGCGTCGGCGCATCGAAATCGGCGCCCAGTTCGCGGTAATACGGCTCCAGCAGCTGCTTCCAGTCACGTGCGCGTTGCTCATCGGCAGTCGGTGGCTGATGGCAGAAGAAGTTCACGTTGAAAGGCTTATTGGTATGTTGGCGAATGGTTTTCAGCGCTTCGCGCAATTGCTCGATGCTCAGCATCGCCGCCGGCATCGAACCGAGGCCACCGGCATTGCACACGGCGATGACCATGGACGAATTCGTCGCGCCGGCCATCGGGCCCTGGATGATCGGCAACTCTATGCCAAGGAGGTCAAGAATGCGGGTATCTGGCCATTGGCTCATGACAGCGGTTCTCCGAACGACGAAACGGGCAGGGACGGCAGAACCGGTTTTTAGCAGCAAAACCGGTTCTGCAGCCAGTCCGAAATTAAGAACAACCCATGCAGTTTTTCAGCGTCGATGAAATCCGCCGCCTCCGCCGCCGCCAAACGAGCGATTCATGAATTGCGAGGAGTTGTGAAAATTGTTGGTCCGCTGATTGCCGAAATTGCGCGCGGCGGATTCACGGTTGAGGTTCTGCAACTGGGCATTGTTATTGATCGGTGCGGCCCGTGTAGTGCGGGCCCCGGCCATCGATTGCCAGCCGTTGTCGGTCTTTTTGTAGACGTTGCCGTCGTGTCCTGCATAAACGTTGTCGCCCACCCGTGCCGCGCCGCCATTGCGACCGCGAACGCCGCCATATTGAGTGGTATTGCCGGTGTTGGGGTTGTACACGGCGCCACGATTGGCGGTGACTTGTGTGCCATTGCGCGCATTGCCGGCCGTGACGCGTTCGCCGGCAATGGCGCCACCGTTCGGTCCGACCGCTACGCCACTGCGCCCGGCCGCGTAATTGCCGGTGTAGACGTTATGCACGGCACCGCGTTGGCCGGCAGCTGCGACGCCCGTGCGTGAGTTGTAGGAGGCGCCGATCTGACCGGCCCAGCGATTGCCGGTCCAGGCGTTGTAACCGGCGCCGTAGCGGCTGACCGTGGCCCGATCGCCCCACTGATGATAGAGGTTGCCGGTGGTGCCGGCCCAGCCACCAGGCCCCCAGGCCACTGCGCCCCCGCGATAACCGTAAGCGGCGCCACCCCAGGCCAGTGGCGCCGGGTACAGATGCGGCCCCCAGGCATAACCCCAACCGTAATTGCCCCACCACGGGTACGCGCCCCATCCCCAGCCCATCGCCACGGTGCTGCCACCCCAGCTCCAGCCAAAACCGAAACCGAAGGTCCAGCCTGTCCACGGCGTATAGCGGATGGCGACGCCGAAACCGTAAGTCACTGGCGGGCCATACCACACGCTACCGACCCAGGGCGTGTAGGGATAGCCGGTGCCATACACGACGACGCCCGTGGCCGGATCCAGATTCGAACCTTGATAACCGGGCGTGTAGCCGACCACCACGGTGTCGCCGCTGGACTCATAGACTTTGACGTACGTGAGGTAATGCAGGGGCGAGCTCGGCGGGATCGAATAGATCACCGCCGGCACGGAACTGGCCACCACCCAAGGGCCGTTGACAGCGGTGGCGGTGAACCAGATGCCGTTTTCCACGGCGTACCAACTATCGTTGTCGACACGGATGATCGGTGTGGCGCTGTTGGCCACATATTGCAGCGTCGTGTTATTGATGGCTTTGAGTTGCGGCTCGCCATCGAACTGAGGCTCGGTCATTTTTACCGCGCTTTTCTTGATCGCGGATGTCTGCGGGATGGTCGCGGCAATGGCGGCCTCCCTGGCCTGCGGCGTACCGGCGACAGACGCTTTGACGTTTTCTTTCGGACTGTCGTCGGGGATGTTGGCGAAATCGGCCGGCAGTTTATCCGCCGGGGTGAACGTCCACGGGCCATTCATGTCGGTGGCGCGAAACCAGCGCCCGGAGATCAGCACATAGCTGTTCTGATCACCGATCTCCTTGAAGATGTGCCCGGTAGTATTGGTGACATACAGCAGGCCTGTGCCTTGAATCGGCGACCATTGCGCCGCGCCGTCAGTGACCAGCAATTCAGTGGGCGTAGTGGCAATGAAAATCTTCGGTTGTGGCGGTTTGGCCAGACTGGGGATCTTGTCTTTCGGAGCGCTTTGCCCTGTCAGCAGATCCACTTGCCGGGTCTGGATGGCAGCCTGCTTGGCTTTCTCCAGTTCCGCTGACGGTGAGGCCAGGCGCGTGTAAGTGCCATCAAGCTGGTCGGCGACCATCCAGCCATCAAAGACGTGCAGGTAATGTTTGCCTTGCGCGTCCTTCAACAACAGCGGCCGCGTGTTGATCACCCGTTGCAGCGCCGTGCCGTCTAACGGTCGGTAGGCCGCGTCGCCATCAATATAGACGAGCAGGGCGGGTACGTCGGAACTGATGATCGTTGGTGGGGTGTTTTCCAGTGGCGCGAGGTTGGCTTTCTGCTCGGCGGACAGCACGCCGACGGCTGCTTCCAGCTGATCGAGCGAGATGGTTTTCTTGCGCTTTTCGGCGTCTTTCTGCAGGGCTGCGACCCAGATATCGGCTTGACTGGCATCGGCCGGGAAATCGGCCTTGATGATTTTGTACTGATCCAGCACGACCCAGCGCGTGGCCTTGTCGACCAGCGTATGGGCGCTGAATTGCACGATCCCGTAGGTTGATTTGCCGTCGGCACCGCTGGCTTCAACGGCCGCGCGGGCATTGAGGGTGTAGCCGTCCCAACTGTCGAGTTGCGGCTGATACACGGTCAGTTTCGCTTTGCCGTTGCTGATGACTTGCGGCCACGCCGGTTCGCTCGGGGCCTCAGCGGCCGGTGCCGCCCAGGCATGTGCGAACGTCAGCAGGCACAGCATCAACATCGCGAAGAACGAGCGCGGATAAGACATTGTCAACTCCATCGACAGGCCGATCTCTGTAGGAATAACGGCAAAACCACGACCGTCGAAAAAGCATAGTCGTCCGCCATGGAAACACCCGACGGATTCGCCGATTGGCGCAAAGTCGAATGTGGCAGAGTGTTGCGATGTGGTATTTCAAGGCACGATATTCTGAAAACAGTCATGCGAGGCAGTCATGTTCAACGCCATTGTGATCGACAAAGACGACAGCGGTTACCGCGCCAACCTGCAGCAGATCAATGAAGAGCAATTGCCCGAAGGCGATGTCACCGTGGCTGTTGCGTACAGTACGCTGAACTTCAAGGATGGCCTGGCCATTACCGGCAGCAGTCCGGTGGTACGCAAGTTTCCGATGGTGCCGGGCATCGACCTGGCGGGCACCGTGGAGGCCAGTTCGCACCCCGACTATAAGGTGGGGGACCAGGTACTGCTCAATGGCTGGGGTGTCGGCGAGAATCATTGGGGTGGGCTGGCGCAGAGGGCGCGACTCAATGGCGACTGGCTGATTCCTTTGCCCAAAGCCTTTACGGCGGCGCAAGCCATGGCCGTCGGTACGGCCGGTTATACGGCGATGCTGTGCATTCTGGCACTCGAGCGCAATGGCGTGACGCCAGAACAGGGGGAGGTGTTGGTCACGGGGGCCAACGGCGGCGTCGGCAGTTTTGCCATCGCCCTGTTGAGCAAGCTCGGCTATCGCGTTGTCGCCTCGACTGGCCGGGTTTCCGAGCATGAATATCTGCAACAGTTGGGCGCCGGTGAAATCATCGATCGCGCGACGTTATCAGCGCCCGGCAAGCCACTGGCCAAAGAGCGTTGGGCAGCGGTGATCGATTCGGTTGGCAGCCACACGCTGGCCAATGCCTGCGCGAGTACCCGCTCCGAAGGCACCGTCGCGGCCTGTGGTCTGGCGCAAGGCATGGATTTCCCGGCGTCGGTGGCGCCGTTCATTTTGCGTGGCGTGACCCTGGCCGGCATCAACAGCGTGACCCAGCCCAAGGCGCGCCGGCTGGAGGCGTGGGAGCGTCTGGCCAGGGATCTGGATTTCTCGCTGCTGGCATTGATCAGCCATGAAATCGGCCTGAGTGAAGCCATCGATGCGGCGCCAAAATTGCTCGCCGGGCAACTTCGTGGACGGGTAGTGGTGGACGTCAATCGCTGACCGGTCTCCACGCCGAGTAGCATCTATCAAGCCTGCGTTTCGCGCTCAAGCAACTGACGCTTGCGCTCGACGCCCCAGCGATAGCCGGAGAGATTGCCATCGCTGCGAACCACACGGTGGCAAGGGATCGCCACCGCCAAACGGTTCGCCCCGCAAGCCTGGGCCACCGCGCGCATGGACGTCGGTGCGCCGATGCGCTGGGCAATCTCGGCGTAACTCGCCGTCTGGCCCGGCGGAATTTCCCGCAATGCCTGCCACACGCGCTCCTGAAACGCCGTGCCGCGAACGTCCAGCGGCAGATCGAGGCCAAGCGCCGGGGCTTCGATAAACCCCACGACCTTGGCGATCAGTTGCTCGAATCCGGCATCGGCCCCGATCAGGTTGGCCTGGCGAAACTGATCCTGCAGATCGCACACCAGTTGATGCGGATCGTCACCGAGCAGAATCGCGCAGACGCCACGCTCGCTTTGTGCCACCAGGATCGCGCCGAGCGAGCACTGGCCAACGGCGAAACGGATGTCGTTGTTCTTTCCGGCAGCGCGATAGTCGCGGGGCTTCATCCCCAGTAGTTGATTCGCCGATGCATAGAAACGGCTGTTGGAATTGAAGCCTGCGTCGTACAGCGCATCCGTCACCGAACCGCCGTCTGCCAGGCGCTCGCGGACTTTGCGCGAGCGGTGGGCGGCTGCGTAGCCTCTGGGCGTCAAGCCCGTCGCGGCTTTGAATACGCGATGGAAATGAAACGGACTCAGGCCGGCGGCGTCTGCCAGTTCGTTGAGTGCCGGCAACGTTTCGGCCGATTCGATATGGCGGCAGGCAATCGCGACCGTCGCTGCATGCTGCGCGGCCACATCACTCTGGTCCTTGCTGGCGCGCTTGCTCGGCCGATAGCCGGCGGCTTCGGCCTGTTCGGCGGTATCGAAAAACTCGACGTTCTGCGGTTTCGGCAAGCGTGAAAGGCTGCTAGGGCGGCAATAGATGCCCGTGGTCTTCACCGCGTAGACAAATTGCCCGTCCGCCTGCGGATCTCGCGCAACCACGGCAGCCCAGCGTGGATCGTTTTCGGTCGTGAGGGTGGTCGAAAGCGTTTTCATGAGCGGTTATCCGTTGACCTGTTTGATTCAGGTTAACCAGCATCGCAAGGCGCAACACTCCGGGCCTTGCGGTCAAACTTTTGCAGGTTATCCGGCCACGCGAAAGGTCAGATTGATCCGCTGTTCACCCAGGCGCGGATGGCGACCCTGCTTGATCGGCAATACACCGTGATAACGCAAGCGATCAACACCGCCCCAGACCACCACGTCGCCATGCAGCAAGGCAATGCGCTGGCTCTTGTCGCTGCGATTGAAGCCACCGAACAGGAACATGGCCGGCAAGCCCAGTGACAGCGAAACGATCGGTGCGCTGTAGGCATTTTCGTCTTTGTCCTGGTGCAATGACATCTTGGCCCCAGGGACATAGCGGTTGATCAGGCAGGAATCAGCGTTGAATTCGGCAAATCCGGCCTGTGCCGCTGCCGAGTGCGCCAGCGCCGAGAAAACCTCCGGCATCGCTGGCCATGGCCGATCACTGAGCGGATCGACGCTGGAGTAACGATAACCGTGGCGATCGGTAATCCAGCCCAAGGCCCCGCAACTGCTGGTGCCCACCGACATGCTGAAACCACCCGGCGTGACCATGTGGCGCAAAGGCGCTGCCGCGAGAATGGCATCCAGCGCCGGGAGGATTTGGTCTACCGTCGGCAGGGCGAACCCATGCAGCACCCAGGATTGCTCGCCAATCTGCTCGGCGCGCGGGCGCTGTTCGGGTTCGTGATCGGCGAACAGATCGAAAGTGTTCGGTTGCATGCTGGTCAGATAGCGTCGTGAAAGATGATGCCTAGGGTATGCCTTTTTCCACTGTGCAGGCGACTGACGCCGTGACGCAGGGTCACCCGATAATCACCGCGCACGCCTTTGACCGGGCGCTGGTTCACGGCAAAGATCACTGCATCACCTTTCGTCAGATCGAGCACGTGCGGGCGAGATTGCATGCGTGGACGCTGCTCGGTGAGAACGAACTCCCCGCCGCTGAAATCTTTCCCGGGTTCTGACAGAAGAATCGCCACTTGCAGCGGGAACACCGATTCGCCGTACAGGTCCTGATGCAGGCAGTTGTAGTCCTGCGCGCCGTATTGCAACAGGATAGGGGGCGGGCGTAGTTGACCGGCGGCATGGCAGCGCTGAAGGAACTCGGCATGGCTCGGCGGAAAACGTTCGGGCAGGTTCATGCGTTCGTACCAGCGATTGGCCAAGGGCACCAGGTGCGAATACAGCGCGCAGCGAAGACGTTCTACCGGTGTCGGGAGGGGATAGCGAAAGTATTTGTATTCGCCGCGACCGAAGCCGTGACGCGCCATGATCACCTGCGAACGAAACGGTTCGGTCTGCGGGTACAGCGCACTCAGGTGATCGCACGTGTCGGCCGGCAGCAGCGAGCGGATGATCGCGTAGCCGTCCTGATCCAGTTGCTGCTCTAGGCTTGCCCGGTCGAGCGAGTCCAGACGGGAGGGTGACATCGACATGCTGACTCCTTGACTCATGGTCGAAGCAGTCAGTCTGGTTCAGGGCTCGCGACAGAACACTCCGCCGCTTGCGGTCGAATTCGCTATCGCGCCTTACAGTGCTTTGCTGACCGCGATTTCGCTGATCACGTCTTTCTGCTCGTGAAGCTTGTCCAGTTCAGCCTTGGCTTCTTCTTCAGTGCCGTTTTCCAGCTGCGCGAATTCGAAGCGGCGTTCACCGTTGAGTTTGTACTTGATGACGTATTTGGTCGTTTGGGCCACGGTCATGCATTCCTTTCTGGTTGGACGGTGTGTCTCAGCTGAGTTTGCTGCTGGAGCGACGGATGATCTTGATCGAGTGAGTCAGCGTCGGCTTGCGGGTCACGCTGATCGCGCGGCGGTTGACGGTGTCGATGGTGATGTTCCAGAAACCGGTGCTCGGCGCGGTGATGCGGGCCGGGAAGGTGTCGAAGGCGCCGCCGTGGTAGGTGTGACGGCCGCCATTCTTGAAGCTGCGGAAGTTGGCGTCGTTCATCAGACGGATGTTGCACATTTGCGAGCATTGGATGACGACGATGTCGTCTTCGTTGAGGTGTTCGCGCTGGTGAATGAATTTCATGGGCGCCTCCAGAAGGGCTTTTTCTACAAAATCAAAACGATAGCTTGTAATTGTGCGCAGTTTATCAGCCCGCACGGGTTATTATCTGGCCGTCGGGCGCTGGTTTGACAATTTTGAACAGATATTCGCAATCGGATGCGGGTTAAATACAGAAGGCCCCGGAGAAAAACGGCATCTGTGCTGTCGGACGGTCTTTAACGGAGGTTTTGTATGAAGTGGGGTGTGGTGTGTCTGCCGTTGATTCTGGCTGTGGGTGGTTGTGCGAGTGTTTCCGAAATCAATGAAACGTTGCCGACCATGAGCGTGATCTCCGGCAAGAAACCCCATGAATATGCCCAATGCCTGGCCGACAAGCTGGCAAACAGCCGTGGCGCGCTGCAAATGCAGCCGCACAAGGACGGGGTTCGGGTCATCGTGCCGGGGAAATTGTCCACTGGTGCAGCGGCGGTATTTGATATTGAAGACCGCTCCGGCGGCAGCAGCATCAAACTGCACGAGCGCATGTCGAATGTGCCGGTGCGTCCGCGTGACGTGCAAACCGCCGCCAATGCGTGCATTTCCGGCTGATAGACTATTAGTCATCAGCACCGATGCCGTCGCAGTCATGCTGTGACGGCATTTTCATTTCTGGAGTTGCGATGAAGCGAGAGCAAGTACGGGAGCGCCACGTAGAGGGCCTGATCTCTGCCACCCACGTCATCCAGAACCCGGCAAATTCGGGGGAGTGGATCGTGTTTTTCAAGAAGAGCGCCGGCCGCAGTTACTTTCTGGTCGACGATAACGACGAAGTCGAATCCTTCAGCCGCCTCGACGATCTGATCGAAGTCGTGCGCGGATTGGGAATCAAATTCGCCGAAATTCATATGTAGGGTCTATTTGCAGACCACCACAACGCTGCGGTTCTTGTAGTTGCCGACATCGACGCCCAGGGTTTTCTCGCTTTCCTTGGGTTGAGGCGTGCCATCGGTACCAACAATGCGATAACCGGTGCCCGCGCAGGACGCATCGGCTTTTTCATAACAGGTCGCCCAGGAATTGGCTTCGCCGGAGCAATCGATCGACAACCCCTGTTCACCGTTGTTCAGGTAAGTGGGTTGGGAGGTGGCGCAACCGGCCAGTGCCAATACCGCAATCAGGGGCAGCCATTTTTTCAGGGTCATGTTCGTGGTCTTCAGCGAGGGGGACTAGACGCTCTGACAGCGCCGGTGTGAAAAGGTTATAGCGTTTGGCCACTTGTTTGTAAGTGCGCACAAAAAAGCCCTGCTCAAGGGCAGGGCTCAGGCGTATCGCAACTGATCAGTCTTGATCTTTGCCACGGCGTTTCGCCGATGCCGGCGTGTCCGTGAACACGGAAGCTACATCAGTCGCCATTTGTTCGCTGTCGAAAGGCCCGGCGATGTGTTCGCCATTGGTGGTGGTCAGCGTCCACTTGCCGTCTTTCTTGTCGATCACATACCCGTTGACGATTTTTACCGCAGCCATCTATCTGTCTCGTTCGCTGGTTCAAAGGCGCCATGATACCGGCAAATGCTCCCATCGGGGGGCGATGAGCGTATGGTGATTCAGTTTGTCGGCCGCTTTGAGCTACGCTGATCTGGCCGTGCCGGAATGTCGATGGAACTATCGGCGAGAATATTTCTCTATCTTGGCATCGGTTAGCCAGTGCGGGGCATTGTAAGGTGCACGCCGCCTGATTAGACTGCGCCGAAACTCGTACACACAGCCCTTTCAAGGACTTATATGATCAAGAAATGCTTGTTTCCAGCAGCCGGTTACGGTACTCGCTTCCTGCCAGCGACTAAAGCCATGCCTAAAGAAATGCTGCCGGTGGTAAACAAGCCACTGATCCAGTACGGCGTTGAAGAAGCTCTGGACGCTGGCTTGACGGAAATCTCCATCGTCACCGGTCGTGGCAAGCGTGCTCTGGAAGACCACTTCGACATCAGCTACGAGCTGGAAAACCAGATCAAGGGCACCGACAAAGAAAAATACCTGGTCGGTATCCGCAAACTGCTCGACGAGTGCTCGTTCTCCTATACCCGTCAGACCGAAATGAAAGGCCTGGGCCACGCGATCCTGACCGGTCGCCCGCTGATCGGTGACGAACCGTTCGCCGTAGTCCTGGCGGACGACCTGTGCGTCAACCTCGAAGGCGACGGCGTACTGACCCAGATGGTCAAGCTGTACAAGCAGTTCCGCTGCTCGATCATCGCCATCCAGGAAGTCGACCCGCAAGAAACCAGCAAGTACGGCGTTATTGCCGGCGAGATGATCCGCGACGACATCTACCGCGTGCACAGCATGGTCGAGAAGCCAAAGCCGGAAGATGCACCGTCGAACCTGGCGATCATTGGTCGCTACATCCTGACCCCGGACATCTTCGACCTGATCGAACAGACCGAGCCAGGCAAGGGCGGCGAAATCCAGATCACCGACGCCCTGATGAAACAAGCCCAGAACGGCTGCGTCATGGCCTACAAGTTCAAAGGCAAGCGTTTCGACTGCGGTGGCGCTGAAGGCTACATCGAAGCGACCAACTTCTGCTTCGAGAACTTCTACAAGACTGGCAAGGCTTACTAAGAGCGTTTGATCGGTCTGTAAGAAAAACCCGCTTCGGCGGGTTTTTTCATTTTGCGCCCCCATATGATTGGCAGTGCTTGCCCAATGGGCGGCTGCAGGTATGCTGATCCCCTGCCGAGGAGATAGAAATGGCCTACGATTTTGACCTTTATGTGATTGGTGCCGGTTCCGGCGGTGTCCGCGCTGCGCGTTTTGCCGCGGGTTTCGGTGCGAAAGTGGCGGTGGCGGAGAGCCGTTATCTGGGCGGGACCTGCGTTAACGTCGGCTGTGTGCCGAAAAAGTTGCTGGTGTACGGGGCGCATTTCGCCGAAGACTTTGAGCAGGCGTCCGGTTTTGGCTGGAGCCTGGGCGAAGCGAACTTCGATTGGGCGACACTGATCGCCAACAAGGATCGCGAGATCAATCGCCTCAACGGCATTTATCGCAATTTGCTGGTCAACAGCGGCGTGACCTTGCACGAGGCGCACGCGAAGATCGTTGGCCCGCATGAAGTTGAAGTGAACGGCCAGCGTTTCACGGCGAAAAACATTCTGATCGCCACCGGTGGCTGGCCGCAGATTCCGGAGATTCCGGGGCGCGAACACGCGATCGGTTCCAATGAGGCGTTCTTCCTCAAGGAGCTGCCAAAGCGTGTGCTGGTGGTGGGTGGCGGTTACATCGCGGTCGAGTTTGCCGGAATTTTCCACGGCCTCGGCGCGAACACCACGCTGCTGTATCGCGGCGATCTGTTCCTGCGCGGTTTTGACGGTTCGGTGCGCAAGCATTTGCAGGAAGAGCTGACCAAGCGTGGTCTGGATCTGCAATTCAATGCCGACATCGCGCGCATCGACAAGCAGGCTGACGGCAGTTTGAAAGCCACGCTCAAGGATGGTCGTGTGCTGGAAGCGGATTGCGTGTTCTACGCCACGGGCCGGCGTCCGATGCTCGACAATCTGGGTCTGGAAAACACCGATGTGCAGCTCACCGACAAAGGCTTCATCAAAGTTGATGAGCAGTACCAGACCAGCGAGCCATCGATTCTGGCGCTGGGCGATGTCATCGGTCGTGTACAACTGACACCGGTGGCGTTGGCCGAAGGCATGGCGGTGGCGCGGCGTCTGTTCAAGCCGGAGCAATACCGTCCAGTGGATTACAAGATGATCCCGACGGCGGTGTTCAGCCTGCCGAACATCGGCACGGTTGGTTTGACTGAAGAGGAGGCGCGCGAGGCTGGCCACGATGTGGTGATCTTCGAAAGCCGTTTCCGGCCGATGAAGCTGACGCTGACCGAGTGTCAGGAAAAGACCCTGATGAAGCTGGTGGTCGACGGCAAGACCGATAAAGTGCTCGGTTGCCACATGGTCGGCCCGGACGCTGGCGAGATCGTTCAGGGTTTGGCGATTGCCTTGAAGGCTGGCGCGACCAAGCGCGACTTCGACGACACGATCGGGGTGCACCCGACGGCCGCCGAAGAGTTCGTGACCATGCGTACGCCGGTCGGCGCTTAAGCGTCTTTCGGTTTGGCTGAATCTGGCGCTGTCGCAACGGCAGCCGCCAGACGCTGACTTTCTTCCAGGCTTGCTTGAGCCTTGGTCAATTCCTTTTCCAGTGACTGGTTGAGCGACGTCTGTTCCTCGACGTTCTGTTTGAGTGCCTGGCTTTCCAGCGTCGCGACGCGCAGACGTTCCTGGAGGAGGGTGCGTTCGCTGTCGACGCGGGTTGCTTGTTCCAGCAATTGATCCTGACGCTGATTGCTCTGCTTGAGCTGATCCTGCAGCAGGCTCAGTTCGCGTTGGGTGCCACGGTTTTCCGTGAGCAGACGTTCGTTGTCGCGGTGCAGTTGCGTGATCTCGTCCTGGCGGACCAACGCACTTTGCTGCGCCTGACGCAGTTCGGCCTGAATCTGCTGCACCTGTGCTTCATGGCGGCTTTGTTCCTGCTCGCGCTGCTCCTTGGTGGCGTTGCGGTAGTGCTCCAGTGCGTCACGAGCGTGCAGGTGTTTCTCTTCCAGCGAGCGGATCTGCTCGTCCTTGTCCTGCAAGCGCAATTCAAAGTCGGCCAAAGCCTGATTCAGCCCGGCGTTGCGGGTCTGCTCGGTCTGCAGCATCGAGCGCGTGTTGTTCAGTGCCTCGGATTCACGCGCTAGTGCTGCGCCTTGAATGTCGTGCTCGTGTTCGAGCTTTTCCAGTGCCTGACGCGCCTCTTTCAGCTCCGACTCCAGCGCTTCGCGCTGTTCCTCGAACTGCTCGCGAGCTTGTTCAATAGGCTCTTGCGCCTGTTCTTTCAGGCGCTGAGCGAGGCGAGAGACGAGGGCGGTCAACTCGTCATCGATGGGCTCAGCCGAGGCTTCTATGGGCTGAGCGCCGTCATCCAGCTCTTTCAGGTAGCGATGGATCGTGGTTTTCGAGCCGGTGTTGCCCATTTCAATGCGTACTGCATCGATGCTCGGGTGTTCGCCACGGGCGAGGATCGCTGTGCGCGCAATCTGCACCAGTGCTTTGGTAATGCCGCCACGGGCCATGTCAACTCCTACGGTTACGTACTGTGGTACATGCCACTAAAGTACGCAGTGTACCATCTCAAAAATAAAGATAAACCTTTGATGATATAGACGCGGGATATACTGGTATTACCCAGTGTCAGACGGCAAAATGCGTCTGCACATCCCTGCATCAGTAAGCCAGCGAGAAAACAGCCCATGAGCGATCTGGATCGCTACCTGCAAGCCGCCACCCGCGACAACACCCGCCGTAGCTATCGCGCGGCCATCGAGCATTTCGAAGTGAAGTGGGGCGGGTTCTTGCCGGCGACGGCCGATAGCGTTGCGCGGTATCTGGTGGCGCATGCCGAACAGCTGTCGATCAATACGCTGAAGCTGCGTTTGTCGGCACTGGCGCAATGGCACAACAGCCAAGGGTTTGCCGACCCGACCAAGGCGCCGGTGGTGCGCCAGGTTTTCAAAGGCATTCGCGCCTTGCACCCGGCGCAGGAGAAACAGGCCGAGCCGCTGCAGTTGCAGGATTTGCAGCGCGTCATCGACTGGCTGGAGCAAGAGGCACAAATCGCAAAAGAGCAGCAGAACCACCCGTCACTGCTCAAGGCTCACCGCGATCGCGCCCTGATTTTGCTGGGGTTCTGGCGTGGCTTTCGCAGCGATGAGCTGTGTCGCCTGCAGATCGAACACGTGCAGGCGCACGCTGGCAAAGGCATCACCCTATATCTACCGCGCAGCAAGGGTGATCGTGAGAACCTCGGACAGACCTATCAGGCGCCTGCACTGCTGAAGTTGTGCCCGGTGCAGGCCTATATCGACTGGATCACCGAAGCGGCGCTGGTGCGTGGCCCGGTTTTTCGCAGCATCGACCGCTGGGGCAATCTGAACGAGGAGGGGCTGCACGCCAACAGCATCATTCCTCTGCTGCGCCAGGCCTTGCAGCGTGCGGGTATTGCTGCTGAAAACTACACCAGCCATTCCCTGCGTCGCGGTTTCGCCACCTGGGCGCATCGAAGTGGCTGGGATCTGAAATCATTGATGAGTTACGTTGGCTGGAAGGATATGAAGTCGGCCATGCGCTATGTTGAAGTCAGCCCGTTTCAAGGAATGGCTCGGATTACGGATAAGCCGGCTTCGTCGTAGAGATCGTTTTCTTCTATTAATACAGTCAGCTAATAGCGAAAACAAATCAGCAGCATCAGGTTTGCCAATGAGCCATCCGTCGAGTGAGTGGGTAGGATTCACCCATCAACTTCATAACCCCTGACGGAGAGTCATCGATGCCTATCATCAACAGCCAAGTAAAACCGTTCAAAGCTACCGCGTTCAAAAACGGCGACTTCGTTCAAGTCTCGGACGCTGACCTGAAAGGCAAATGGTCGGTCGTGTTCTTCTACCCAGCCGACTTCACCTTCGTTTGCCCGACCGAGCTGGAAGACCTCGCTGACAACTACGCTGCTTTCCAGAAACTGGGCGTAGAAATCTATAGCGTTTCCACCGACACCCACTTTGCCCACGCTGCCTGGCACAACACTTCGCCAGCCATCGGCAAAATCGAATACACCATGATCGGTGACCCGACCCACGTCATCTCGCGCAACTTCGACGTGCTGATCGAAGAAGCAGGTCTGGCTGACCGTGGCACCTTCGTGATCAACCCTGAAGGCCAGATCAAAATCGTTGAACTGAACGATGGCGGCGTTGGCCGTGACGCTTCCGAGCTGCTGCGCAAGATCAAGGCTGCTCAGTACGTTGCTGCTCACCCAGGCGAAGTTTGCCCGGCCAAGTGGAAAGAAGGCGAGGCCACTCTGGCGCCGTCCCTGGACCTGGTCGGCAAGATCTAAGTCTGTGACACGCAACGCAGGGCGGTACGCCGCACCTTCTTAAGTACGCTGCACCGCCCCATAAAAATGCCCGGGCGAGATTCGCTCGGGCTTTTTTTCGCCTCAAATAAAGGAAATCGCCCGTATGTTGGACGCCAATCTTAAAGCCCAGTTGAAATCGTACCTGGAACGGGTCACCCAGCCGATCGAGATCGTAGCCTCCCTCGACGACGGTGCGAAATCCCGTGAAATGCTGGAACTGCTGAAAGACGTTGCCAGTCTTTCGAGCCAAATTACGTTGATCGACAGCGGTGACGATGCACGCAAGCCATCGTTCTCGATCAATCGCCCGGGCGCCGACATCAGTCTGCGTTTTGCTGGTATCCCGATGGGCCACGAGTTCACTTCGCTGGTGCTGGCCCTGCTGCAAGTCGGCGGCCACCCATCGAAGGCCAGTGTTGAAGTGATCGAGCAGATCCGCTCGCTCAAAGGTCAGTTCAGCTTCGAGACTTACTTCTCGCTGTCCTGCCAGAACTGCCCGGACGTGGTCCAGGCGCTGAACCTGATGGCCGTGCTCAACCCGAACATCCGCCACGTCGCCATCGACGGCGCGCTGTTCCAGGACGAAGTCAACGATCGCAAGATCATGGCGGTGCCGAGCATCTACCTCAACGGGGAAAACTTCGGTCAGGGCCGCATGGGCCTGGAAGAGATCCTCGCCAAGCTCGACACCGGCGCGATTGAGCGTCAGGCCGAGAAAATCAGTGCCAAGGAAGCCTTCGACGTGCTGGTTGTCGGCGGTGGCCCGGCCGGTGCTTCGGCAGCGATTTACGCTGCGCGTAAAGGCATCCGCACCGGTGTTGCGGCTGAGCGCTTCGGCGGTCAGGTCCTCGACACCATGGCCATCGAGAACTTCATTTCCGTACAGGAAACCGAAGGGTCGAAACTGGCCACGGCGCTGGAAGAACACGTCAAACAGTACGACGTCGACATCATGAACCTGCAGCGTGCCGACAAGCTGATCCCGGGCAAAAACGGCGAGTTGCACGAAGTCCGTTTCGCCAGCGGCGCGACCCTCAAAGCCAAGAGCGTGATTCTGGCGACCGGCGCGCGCTGGCGTGAAATGAACGTGCCGGGCGAGCAGGAATACCGCAACAAAGGCGTGGCGTACTGCCCGCACTGCGACGGTCCTCTGTTCAAAGGCAAGCGTGTCGCCGTGATCGGTGGCGGTAACTCCGGTGTGGAAGCCGCCATCGACCTGGCCGGTATCGTGTCACACGTGACCCTGCTGGAATTCGATGTACAACTGCGCGCCGACGCCGTATTGCAGCGCAAACTGCACAGCCTGCCGAACGTCACCGTGATCACCAGTGCGCAAACTACGGAAGTCACCGGTAATGGCGAGAAGGTCAACGGTCTGCGTTACAAGGATCGCAACACTGATGAGTTGCGCACTGTCGAGCTGGAAGGGATCTTTGTGCAGATCGGTTTGCTGCCAAACACCGACTGGCTCAAGGGCACCATCGAGCTGTCGCCCCGTGGCGAGATCATCGTCGACAACCGGGGTGAAACGTCGATCCCGGGCATCTTCGCTGCTGGCGACGTAACGACTGTGCCGTACAAGCAGATCGTGATTGCGGTGGGTGAGGGCGCCAAGGCTTCGCTGAGTGCGTTTGATCACCTGATCCGTACTTCGGCGCCGGCGTAAGCGTCAGGCCAGAAATAAAAAACCCGTGAGCGATCACGGGTTTTTTATGCGTGTGAAACGCTGCCCCTCACCCCAGCCCTCTCCCGAAGGAGAGGGAGCCGACCGAGGTGTCCGAAGTGGGGTGTCGATCTGTAAGAGCTAATCGATTATGGATTCAGCGCCATTCGTTCAAGTCGGCGTACTTCTCCAATATCCCCCAATCAGTTCCCTCTCCCTCCGGGAGAGGGTTAGGGTGAGGGGCTTTTCAGCTTTTACAGCGGCGCAGGCTGAATGATCTCGACCCAGTAACCGTCCGGATCCTTGATAAACGCCAGGCTCTTCATGCGGCCATCGGTCAGGCGCTTCTGGAAGTCGCAACCCAGCTCTTCGAAGCGTGCACAGGCCGCGACGATATCTGGTACCGAAATGCAGATATGACCAAAACCACGCGGATCGGTATTGCCGTTGTGGTAGGCGAAATCCGCGTCGTTTTCAGTGCCGTGGTTATGAGTCAACTCAAGGATGCCTGGAATCGACTTCATCCACTCGGTGCGAGCCGCTGCGTCAGCCGGAATCTGCGCTTTATCGACCAGTGCGAGAAAGTACAGGCTGAACTCGGCTTCCGGGAAGTCACGCTTCTCGACCAGCGAGAACCCTAGCACGCGGGTGTAGAAATCCAGGGATTTAGTGATGTCCTTGACGCGCAGCATGGTGTGGTTGAAGACGAAGTTTCGGGTTGCGCTGTCTGGCGTGGCGGTGACGCCGGGGAAAGTGTTGAGTTCGTGCAGGCTCATGGGCCCTCCAATAACTATGGGCGAGTGAATGGACGCAATGATACGCATGCCTGCCAGCATCGCCAAATGAAAGGGCAGGCTTGCCCTGCGTGCGAGCGAGCCTCAGACTTTACGGCTCAATCTGCGAGTGCGTCCGGCAATGATCCGACTGTTCAAATCCCTGTTTGTTGTTTCTGCTTTGTCGCTTGTGGCGGTCTGCGCGGTTGCGGATGAACCGAGCATTACCTGGCCGGCCGGTTGGAAAGTCGAGGCGCTGCCAGAGGCGACTGCGCAGGTTTCCCGTCAGCGTGCCGTCAAGAATGACGCCGATGGCAATCAGGTGATGGTCATGGAGTTGACCATGACTCATGTCGAGGCGGGGCACCAGGTCAATTTGCAGGGGGTGCTGCTGGAGATGCGCAAGTCGATCCAGAAGGACTTCTTCCAGGGCGGCTATCAGAGTGTCTGCAACAAAGTGCATCCGGCCACGCTGGGTACTTTATCGGCATTGGAAACCACTTGCACGATCACTGAAAACGGTCGACATGTGTTGTCGCAAACCTTGGTGGCGGCGGTCGACGCGGACAAGGCTTATGTTCTTTCCTACGCCGGACAGGCGGAGGTTTATAAGGCAAGCGCAGACGAGATAGTGGCGGTGAGAAACAGCTTGAAACTTTAAGTCGCTGTACTCTTCACACACGCGTTAGATACCCGAATGGATTAAGCACAAAGTTTAACATTTGCCCTTGTCGCAACATTGCGCAGCAAAATGTTTAGCCATCTGGCTCATCAACGTTACAGAAAATTCGCAACTTGTTCGATGAAAATCATTTCATTTGTTAGATATTGTCAATAAAAAAGCCCTGCGTTATGCAGGGCTTTGTTTTTGGCGTGAGATTAACCGCGCAACCAGGAATCAACGGTGGCTGCACCGTACTGTTCCTTCCAGGCTTTCAGGCCACGGTGGTTGCCGCCTTTGGTTTCGATGAGTTCACCAGTGTGCGGGTTCTGGTAAACCTTGACCACGCGAGCGCGGCGGGTTTTAGGTGCTGCAGTGGCCTGCAGGCCGGATTTTGCCGGGTTCGGATCGAGAATGGCGATGATGTCTTTCAGGCCTTTGCCGTAGTGTTTCATCAGCCCCTGGAGCTTTTCTTCGAATTCGATTTCTTTCTTGAGCCCGGCATCGTTCTTCAGCGATTCCAGCTGCTTGAGCTGTTCCTGAAGGGCCTTTTCAGCTGCACGAAATTCAGCGAGTCTGGACAATATCTTTACTCCAATAGTGTGTTCGGCTGATACCAACCGCAAACAAAGCTATAAGCCAAGAGCCTTGAAGCGACTCGGTGATAAATGGCTCACCTGCCAATCTGCTCAGGTTGAAAAAATTGTAGTAGTTAATGCGCCAAGAGTAAATCCTGATGTTGTCTTCATGTAACAACAGCGGTCTTTTGTATCAATTTGGTGCGCCTGGTCGGTACGTTCGTCTTAAACCGGCTTAGTTAATCGTGAGTTAATGCGCTGATGAAATCCGCGGCCGGCATCGGTTTGCCGAACAGGTAGCCTTGCAGGAAGTTGACGTTATGTGCGGTCAGATAATCGGCTTGCGCCTGCGTCTCGACACCTTCGGCAACAATACCCAAATCAAGCTTGGCCGACAGTTCGATAATGGTATCGAGAATGTGGCGGGACAGTGCATCGATGCCGATCATCGCGACGAAGCTCTGATCGATCTTGAGGAAGTCCACATTGAATTTGCGCAAGTAACCGAGGCTCGAGTGGCCGGTACCGAAGTCATCAATCGCGATCTTCACGCCCAGCCCGTGCAATTGCTCGAACAGTTGGCGGGTGATGTCGGTGGGTTCGATCAGTTCGCGCTCGGTCAGCTCCAGCACCAGGTTGATGCTGTCGGGGGCGAACGCGGCGAGAAACGTTTGACAATCTTCTACCAGTTCCAGGTCCTTGCAATGGCTCGCCGTAATATTGATGCCGATATGAAACGGTGCGGTGAACGTTGCTGACAGCGGCCCCAACAGCGCCGCGGTCTGTTGCATCAGGGCGCGGGTCATCGGCACGATCAGGCCAGAATGCTCGGCGAACGGAATAAACAGATCGGGGCGCACCAGCCCTTCTTTGGGGTGCCTCCAGCGCATCAACACTTCAGCCCCCGACCATTTCTTGCTGTCACCGTGCACCACGGGCTGGAAATACGGAATGAACTCGCCGGCTTCCAACGCTCGGAGCATCTCGTGGCTCGGTGAAGTAGAGCGCTTTTGCAAGACGTGGCCAATGGCACCCGAGACCACGCCAAAAAAGATCAACAGACTGAACAGCGGCGGATATTCATCGGCCATGTAGCGCCAGATTTCACCTTCGGGAAAACCTGCAGAGACCCTGAACGCATAACGCGAAGAGTCCAGCGTGTGTTGCGCTATAGGCAACGCAGGCAGGGCGCTAGTGTGTACTTTGCCATCGGCCGACAGCCAGTTATCGCCGACTTGCAGCACCAGCAACATGTGTCGACCGATCAGACGCAACATATTGCTTAGATGGTAACCGTCCAGTGTGGTCAGGGCGCCACCGCGACCTTCGCTGAGCCGATAGACCAACAGGGCGGTGTTGGGTGTGACCGGGTTGCCATTCATCAACCACAACTTGCCCTGGTTGTAATCGCCGGCGTTGACGGCTTCCTTGAAGTCGCCAAACAGCGAGCTGCAATAGAGATTGTCGTCCCACACCAGATTGGTCGAGCGCACAAACGGACGACGGGTTACTTGTTCGCGCAGGGCGAGTTTGACGTTTTCGCAGGTCTGACCGGCCAGGGGCAGCAATTCATGGGCCGCTTGGGCGGTGTTGTCGAGCATCAATTCGAACTGGCGCAGGGCTTCTTCTGCGGTCTGTCGTGAACCTTGTTCCAGCGTGCGTTCGGCCTGCACGTAAAGAATGACGCCACCCAGCAGCACCGGAAGCAGGCCGCTGAGCAGTGTGACGACGAGGCGGGTGCTGCGTTTGCGGCGGGGTCTGACGGTTAACGGCATGGGCGCATCCTGTCGCGTTGGAATGGGGCTCTCGACTGCAGGCCGCTTAACGGCGCGCCGCTGAAAAAACATCAGCCAGAAGGGAGGATAGATGGCAGAAGGTGCTTGCGCCGCTCATCAGTGCTGCATCCGCGTTGCCAGTTCGATAAAAGCCAGAGCAGCGGGCGACGCCTGGCGCTGATCGAGCACGGCGAGCCCGACCTGACGCTGCACAGCGGGCAACAACGGCTTTTTCACGTAGCGCGGCGTTGCTTCATCCGGCAAAGACCCTTCGGCGACAATCGTGATGCCATCGCCACGGCTGACCGTGTCGAGGGTGCTGAGCAGTTGCGAGCAGCGATAGCGGATATTCGGTTGCAGGCGCGCGGCCATGAACAGCCGCGACACCAGCTCCGAAGAACCCGCCTCGGTGAGCACGAACGGGGCGTCGCACAAGTCGTTGAGGCTCAACGCTGGTCGGGCTGCCAGTGGATGACCCACAGGGAGCAGGGCAACCATCTGGTCTTCGATCAGGGCAAATGTGTCGAAACGTTCTTCGGGCAGCACCACAAAACCGACGTCGATCCGCCGCTCTTCCAGCCATTGCGTCACTTGTCGATCCGGCCCTTCATCGATGTGCACTTCGATGCCCGGATGCGCTTCTCGATAACGCCGCAGAATCTTGGGCAACAGCTTGATCGACGAGGTGGGCCCGAACGAGCCAATGCGCAACGTTCCGCTTTTCATGCCGCGCGCATCGGCGGCTTCCTGGCGCAGGGTGTTGGCCAGACCTAGCATGGCGCGGGCGCGCAGCAACAGTTGCTCGCCGATGTCGCTGAGTTCCACGCTTGCCTGATGTCGACGCAGCAACTCCACACCCAGTTCCTGCTCCAGCGACTTCATCGCATGGGATACCGCCGACTGCGAAATCCCCAGTCGATGGGCGGCGAGGGTAAAGCCGCGCAGTTCGGCGACCAGCGAGAAGATCTCCAGTTGCGTGAGGGTCATGAGTGTTTGCTCATTTTACGATGATGGGGAATGAGGGGAATGATACGACATTCTTCAAGTTCTCAGGTCAGGAGCATCATGCGCAACGTCGAACATCTGCATACAACACCCTCGGACATTCCGGTCTACCTGACATTGGCGGCGGTCACCATGGTCTGGGGCGGGACGTTTGTGGCCGGACGGTTTCTGGCCGGCAGCCTTAACCCGATTTTCGCGGCCAGCCTGCGTTTCCTGCTGGCCAGTGTGGCGTTGCTCGGCTTCTTGTGGCTGGCACGCATCCCTCTGGCGCGGCCGACGCCACGGCAGTGGCTGCAACTGGCGCTGCTGGGGTTCTGCGGGATTTTCTTCTACAACCTGTGCTTCTTTTATGGTCTGCAATACATCAACGCGTCGCGGGCTTCGTTGATTGTCGCGCTGAATCCGGCAGTGATTGGCCTGGCTTCGTGGTGGCTGTTCAAGGAACGTCTGGGGCGGGCGAAAACCGCCGGCATCGCCACTTGCATTGTTGGCGCCGGGCTGGTGATCGTCAGTCGCAATCCGCAATTACTCGCCGCAACACCTGATGCATGGATCGGTGACCTGTTGATCCTCGGTTGCGTGCTGGGCTGGGGCGTTTACTCGCTGTTTTCCCGAGAACTGAACCAGACGCTGGGGCCGGTGCAGACGGTGACCTTTTCGATCCTGATAGGCACGCTGATGTTGTGGACCCTGGCGGCAGTACGCGGCGAACTGGGCTGGCAAGCGCTGAATGATCTGGGGCTGGCGCAATGGCTGAGCCTGATCTACCTCGGGGTTTTCGGTTCGGCGCTGGCCTACATCGGCTATTACCACGGCATCCGCAAAATCGGTGCGACGCGCAGCGGCGTGTTTATCGCCCTCAACCCGTTGACGGCGGTGGTCCTCGGTGCGTTGCTGCTCGGTGAGCAACTGACGCCGGCCATGTACCTCGGTGGCGGGTTGATCCTGAGCGGCATTTACCTGTGCAACAAAGCCCTTGCGCCGGCCGCCAAAAAGCGGATTTTATAGGGAGGGCAGACAAGCCTATTTACGCTGTGTAGAATCGGGTTACGCATACAATAATAATCGTCTTCTGGCAGCAGAAGCCTCGCCCGCAAGAGCCTTGGGTCGACAATGAAGATATTCGGGTTTCAACTGATCTATGGTGACTTCCTCGCCCGCAGTGTGCGTGGCATCTCCTGTGCGCCACCCACCGTCCTCGCATGACTGACAAATAACCCTGGTTAATTGATAAGAAATGATGAGGCGCCACCATGGCAGATTTATACGAAAACCCAATGGGCCTGATGGGCTTTGAATTCATCGAGCTCGCATCCCCGGTGCCGGGCACGCTGGAGCCGATCTTCGAGATCATGGGCTTCACCAAAGTCGCGACCCACCGCTCCAAGAATGTGCACCTGTACCGTCAGGGCGCGATCAACCTGATCCTCAACAACGAACCGAACAGCGTGGCGTCGTATTTCGCCGCCGAACACGGCCCGTCCGTGTGCGGCATGGCGTTCCGCGTCAAGGATTCGCAGAAAGCCTACAACCGCGCGCTGGAACTCGGCGCTCAGCCGATCCACATCGAAACCGGTCCGATGGAGCTGAACCTGCCGGCGATCAAAGGCATTGGCGGCGCGCCGCTGTACCTGATCGACCGTTTCGGCGAAGGCAGTTCGATCTATGACATCGACTTCGTGTTCCTCGAAGGCGTCGATCGCAACCCGGTCGGTGCCGGCCTGAAGATCATCGATCACCTGACGCACAACGTGTATCGCGGTCGCATGGCCTACTGGGCGAACTTCTACGAGAAGCTGTTCAACTTCCGCGAGATCCGTTACTTCGACATCAAGGGCGAATACACCGGCCTGACCTCGAAAGCGATGACCGCACCGGACGGCATGATCCGCATCCCGTTGAACGAAGAGTCGTCCAAAGGCGCGGGGCAGATCGAAGAGTTCCTGATGCAGTTTAACGGCGAGGGCATCCAGCATGTGGCGTTCCTCACCGACGACCTGATCAAGACCTGGGATCAGTTGAAGAAGATCGGCATGCGCTTCATGACCGCGCCGCCGGATACTTACTACGAAATGCTTGAAGGTCGTCTGCCGAACCACGGCGAGCCGGTTGATCAACTGCAATCGCGCGGCATCCTGCTCGACGGTGCCTCGGAGCAGGGCGACAAGCGCCTGCTGCTGCAGATCTTCTCGGAAACCCTGATGGGCCCGGTGTTCTTCGAGTTCATCCAGCGCAAAGGCGATGATGGTTTCGGCGAGGGCAACTTCAAGGCATTGTTCGAGTCGATCGAGCGCGATCAGGTGCGTCGTGGTGTACTCGCTACCGAGTAATCCGTTACACCGATAGACACTGTAGGAGTGAGCCTGCTCGCGATAGCGTTTTCAGATCCGGCAATGCTGGTGACTGAATGAACGCAATCGCGAGCAGGCTCACTCCTGCATTTTTTTTGTGTTTGGCTTAAGGGCGACGTTGGCGCGTCAGGTGTTTGAAACCTTCGAAGACCAGCACCACAACCGCCAGCCAGATCGGAATATACGTCAGCCACTCCCCGGACTTGATGCTCTCACCGAGCAGCAACGCCACGCCGAGCAACAGCACCGGCTCCACATAACTCAGCAAGCCGAACAGGCTGAACGGCAGCAAACGGCTGGCAATGATGTACACGACCAGCGCCGACGCACTGATCAAACCGAGCAACGGAATCAGCCACATCAACCCCGGGTACTGATCAAACACGCCAAAGCCTTGCTCGCCACCCTGCACAAACCAGTAGGCGACCGGCAACATCAACGTCATGTCGACCCACAAACCGCCGAGGTTGTCGGTCTTCAGGTATTTGCGCAGCACGAAGTACAGCGGATAGCCGACCACGACCACCAGCGTCGCCCAGGAAAATCCGCCGACCTGGTACAACTCGTTCAACACCCCCAGGATGGCGAAGAACACCGCGATCTTTTGCAGGTACGACAGGCTCTCGCCGTAGGCAATCCGCCCGGTCAGCACCATCGCCAATGGCAGCAGGAAGTAACCCAGCGACACGTCGAGGCTGTAGCCGTTGAGCGGCGCCCACATGAACAGCCACAGTTGCACGCCGAGCAGGGCAGAGGAGACGAGCAGTCCCGCGATCAGTTTCGGCTGTGCCGCCATCAACCGAACCAGCTCCAGCACTCGCCGCCATTCACCGGACACCAGCATGAAAACAGTCATGCACGGCACCGTCAGGAGCATCCGCCAGCCAAAGATCTCCACGCCGCTCAACGGTGTGAGCAACGAAGTGTAGTAATACATGACGGCAAACAGCACCGAGGCCGAAACCGATAAAGCGATACCTTTAGACAAACTGTCCTCGCGGGTGGGTGGTCAAACGGGGCGCGAAGGATACGTGGTTTTTGTGCTGAATATTGGGCAGATGCTCAATATTTCCCACATCCACGCCTATCTAACGCCAGCACAAGCGTAGTCAGTGTGAGTGAAATATTACTGACCCGCCTTCAACGGATTACCGAAGCGCTTGAGGTACATCTCGCCAAACTTGTAAGAAGCGTAATCGGTGACGTGACCAATATCACGATAGACCGGCAGGCCATCGACGGTGGTCATGCACGTGTCGTCTTTGCATTGCACGATCTTCGGGTCAATGACGATCAAGCCGGGATATTCGGCCTTGAGGTCATTGAAGAGTTTTTCCAGTATCGGCTCTTTAGTGCCTGACCATGGCGCGGTGGCGCAGAGGCTGCTTTGCTCGGCGCTGCCCATCAATCCGCGCAATTTGACTTGTTGCAGCAGGCAGGTGTTGATCCCCGGCGGCATGGGCAGCGTGTTTTCCAGAAAGACCGGCGTCGCACCGGATTCGACAATGAGATCCAGCGCCTTGCGGATCGCTGTGCCGAGGCGTTGTTGTGACAGTGCCGGGCTGCGAGGGTCGTCCGGTTTGGTGACGATGTCATCGTCGAGATAGGCCTCCCAGAACTGACCCACGATCACATACTTGAAATGTTGCTTCGCGATCATGTCGTAATAGCGTTGAGCGGCGTTGTGGCATTTTTGATACAGCCCGTTTGTGTATTTACGCTCGTCATAGAGGTAGATTTCGGGCAAGGCCAGGCATGCCGGATAACCCTGTGTGAGGACGGCAAGATCGGCATCCCTGGCCAGTGTTTCGACAAAGCCCCAGTAGTGATTCGAAAACGAATCGCCCATCAGCAATATTTGCGGGGCACCCTGCGCGGCACCTGATATGCAGCCAGGATCGGCGCCATCGCTGACCCCCAGGCATCCCTCGCGAGCGGCCGGAACAGACGCTTTCAAACCATTGAACACCTTGTTGTAGCCTTCGTTGAAGCGAGCCGGCCAGCCCTCTTGCCTGACGCTGGCAGCGTGCAACAGCGACAGCCCGATAGCAGGCAGGATCATCAACACGATCAGGGTTTTGGCAAAGCCGAGTCGGGCCTTTCGAAACCTGTTTTCGACCAGCACATAGCAGAGCCAGGCCGCGATGAAGGTGGATACGAAGTAAACGATCGTCATCGGCGGGGTGAGTGCGACGCCCATGTACGTCATCACCGCCAGAATCGGCCAGTGCCACAAGTACAATGAGTACGAAAGCGTGCCGATAAACACCAAAGGTTTGAACGCCAGCAGTTTCGAGGTGATGCTCGCATCGCCAATCCCCTTAAACAGCAACGCTGCAGTGGCGAGGCAAATGGCAATCGCAGAGAAATGCGGAAAGCCCGGCAAGATATCGTCCCGGGTCGCGCAATAAATGATTGTCGCCAGCGAAAGGGCACAGACCAGTGTGGCGTTCAGGCGATTGAGTCTGAATTTTTCCGAGCTGAAGATGACCGCACAGGAGCCGATCATCAATTCGAAAATTCGCGCGGTGAAGAAGTAGTAATTTTTTTCCGGAACGGCGTGAGACAGGTACAGCGCGAGTCCCATTGCGGCCAGGGTCAGGCCGAGCACCGCCGCTTTGAAAATGCTCTTCGTCAGGTAGCGGTTGAGCAGCCAGAGCCCCAGCGGCAGGGCCAGATACCACTGCCACTCGATAGCCAGCGACCAGGTGTGCAACAGCGGCAGAATGGCTGCATCCGGCGTGGCGTAACCCGTAGTCACTTTGGAAAAATACTGGTTGGAGATGATTAACGAGGTGTACTTTTCGCTTTTGAGGAAGTCGACATAGTCATCCGGCAAGTACAGCAGCGTCGTGACAATCAGGGTCGCGATCAGCAACGCGATCACGGCCGGCTGCAAGCGCCAGATGCGACGCGTATAGAACCCCGAAAAAGTGAATGTGCCGTTGTTCAGCGATTTCATGATGATCGCGGTCGTCAAATAACCCGAGATCACGAAGAAAATATCGACGCCAATAAACCCGGAGGGGAAAAACGCCAGCCCACCATGGAAAATCAACACCAGCAACACCGCAATTGCGCGCAGCCCGTCGATATCCGCACGGTATTCAATTGATGGTTTACGATCCCCGGCAGCGGCGGTCGCTAACGCTGAAGGAGACTCGCGCAGTTGATTATCGGCAAACAATTTGAACAGCCGCTCGCGCAAAGGCTTCCTGGATTCCTCAACGGGGCGGTTGAGCATTTATCAGTCCCTGTTATGTCGGCGCGATCAATCCACTCATTCCGTTTGATCGCGCTTGATTCAATGAAAAAACAGCCGATTGTATCGGCTGTTGAGGAGCGATGGAAAACTCTTACACCTGATGCGGTTTACGCCCCGGTACGAAATGTCGCATATCGTTGAACCCCGGCGTCGATGCGTGCCCCGGTGTCACCAGCGAATCGATAAACGCCTCGTCTTCTGCGTTGATCTTCACCGCCAGCGCCTTGATATACGCATCCCATTGCGTTTCCGTGCGCGGCCCGACAATCGCCGAGGTCACGGCACTGTTGTTCAACACCCAGGCAATCGCAAATTCCACCATGCCGACGCCGCGCTGCTCGGTGTACTGCTGAATCTGCTGAGCAATGCGCAGCGACTCGACGCGCCATTCGGTTTCCAGAATGCGTCTGTCCTGACGCCCGGCGCGGCTGTTGGCGTCTGGTGTGACATCCGGCGCGTACTTGCCGCTGAGCACGCCACGGGCCAGCGGGCTATAAGGCACCACACCGAGACCGTAGGTTTGCGCGGCGGTGATCTGCTCGGTCTCGGCCTGACGGTTGACGATGTTATACAGCGGCTGGCTGATCACCGGGCGATCAACGCCGAGTTTATCGGCGATGCGAATCACCTCGGCAATCCGCCAGCCGCGATAGTTCGACAAGCCCCAGTAGCGAATCTTGCCCTGACGGATCAGATCGCCAATCGCCGACACGCTGACTTCCAGCGGTGTGTTGTGGTCTTCGCGGTGCAGGTAATAGATGTCGAGATAGTCGGTGCCCAGGCGGGTCAGGCTGGCATCGATGCCGTTGAAAATGTGTTTGCGGCTCAGACCGCTACGGTTCGGCACGCCGTCCTCCGGGCCAAACCCGACCTTGGTCGCCAGCACCCACTCATGCCGATGACGGGCAATCGCTTCACCGACGATCTCTTCGGAACGGCCGTCGGTGTAGACGTCGGCGGTGTCAATGAAGTTGATCCCCTGATCCCAGGCCTTGTCGATGATGCGCAGCGAATCTTCTGCGCTGGTCTGCTCGCCAAACATCATCGTGCCAAGGGTGAGGGTAGACACCTGCAACCCCGAATGCCCGAGTGTGCGATAGCTCATGCCGAAATCCTTTTGTCGGTGGGAAAGCGCTAATCAAATACCAGAAGCGAGCGACTCGGCAAAGTGATTTATTGGCTCAACACAGCTCTCACCCTAACCCTCTCCCAGAGGGAGAGGGGACCGACCGCGGTGTTTGAGCGAGGTACGCCGACGTGCAATACCGAGTCGAACTCAGGTCTTGAAAAGCACAAAAATCGGTAACCTTCTCCCGAGTCGAACTCAGGTCTTGAAAAGCACCAAAATCGGCTCCCTTCTCCCGACTCGAACTCAAGTCTTGAAAAGCACGGCAATCGGCTCCCTTTCCCCCTCGCCCCCCTGGGGGAGAGGGCTGGGGTGAGGGGGGAAAGATCTCCAGGACACTACCAAAACCAATCTGACGCCCCAATAAAAACGGCCCTGAAAAGGGCCGTTTTTCCGTGCATCAAAACCTCAGGCGCGCAACGTCCGCGTCATGCGCAACGCCAGCAGACCCCCTCCCACAATCACCGCCGCCAGCAGATACAACGCCGCATCCGTCGAGCCTGTGCTGTCCTTGACCCAGCCCACCAGATACGGGCTAAGGAACCCGGCCATTTGCCCCATCGAGTTGATCAACGCCAGGCCACCGGCCGCAGTGCCCGCGCTCAACATCGCCGTCGGCACCGGCCAGAACATTGGCAGACCGGTCAGTGCGCCCATGGTGGCGATGGTCAGACCGAGAATTGCAATGGCCGGATTCGCCGCGAAATTCACCGCGATCAGCAAACCGACCGCGCCCATCAGCATCGGCACCACCAAATGCCAGCGACGTTCCTTGCGCAGGTCCGCCGAGCGTCCGACCACCAGCATGAACACCGCCGCCAGCAGGTACGGAATCGCACTCAGCCAACCGATCACCAGGTTATCGCTGAAGCCAAGATTCTTGATGATCGACGGCAGCCAGAAGTTGATCGCGTACACGCCGCTCTGGATGCAGAAGTAGATCAGACCAAAGGCCCAGATCGCCGGGTTCTTGAATACCGCCAGCAGCGAATCGGAAGTGGTTTTCGGCTTGTTCGCCAGGTCTTCGGCCTGGTCCGCCTCGAGCACCGCACGCTCATGCGGGCTCAGCCACTTGGCGTTGGCAAAGCTGTCGCTCAGCAGGAACCAGGCGAGGGCGCCGAGGATCACCGTCGGAATGCCTTGCAGCAGAAACATCCACTGCCACCCGGCCAGACCGCCCTGGCCCGCGGCGAAGTGATTGAGAATCCAGCCGGAGAACGGGCTGCCGAGCAAACCGGACACCGGGATCGCCGACATGAACAACGCCATGATCCGCCCACGGCGAAACGTCGGGAACCACTGCGAGAGGTACAGCACGACGCCCGGGAAGAACCCGGCTTCGGCGGCACCGGTGAACAGACGCAGGGTGTAGAACCCGGTCGGGGTGGTGACGAACAACAGGCAGGTCGACAGCGTGCCCCAGGTGATCATCATCAGCGCAATCCAGCGCCGTGGGCCGAACCGGGTCAATGCGAGGTTGCTCGGCACGCCGCACAGCACGTAGCCGATAAAGAAGATACCGGCACCGAGGCCGTACACGGTTTCGCTGAATTTCAGGGCATCGAGCATCTGCAGTTTGGCGAATCCAACGTTGACCCGGTCGAGGTAGTTGAACAAGTAGCAGATGAATATGAAGGGGATCAAACGCAGGGTGATGCGTTTGTAGACGACGTTTTTATCGTCATCGATGGTCTGGGTAGCTGCGGCGCTCTGCGACATAGCGGCTCTCTCTTTATTATGATTTTTTGCGATGCAAAGGGTAACGTTGATCGCCCCGAGAGTCTCGGTCACCTCTGACCGGATTGTCTTTGTGCCTGCGCACAGGGTTTGCCGCCAGACCCTGTGCGGGTGAACAACCGCCAGTGCCATCAATCAAGGATTGCCGCTGTTATGTTCGAACTCGATCACGACCTCGCCCAGGACATCGTCGACCGGGCCATGGCCATTTTGCCTTACAACGTCAACGTCATGGACAGCCAGGGGCTGATCCTCGGCAGCGGCGAACCGGAGCGCATCAACACCCGGCACGAAGGTGCGCAACTGGTATTGGCCAACGGTCGCGTGGTCGAGATCGACGCACAGACCGCCGTGCATTTGAAGGGCGTGCAACCGGGGATCAACCTGCCGCTGTTGCTCGATCAGCGCTTGATCGGTGTACTCGGCATCACTGGCGAACCGGAACAATTGCGCACCTATGCCGAACTGGTGCGCATGACCGCCGAAATGCTCGTCGGCCAGCGCAATCAGCAAGCCGAGCAGCAATGGCGGCGCCAGCGTTGTGATGATCTGCTGGCGCTGCTGCTGAGCGAGGCGGGGGACTCGCCGCGTCTGGTCGATGAGGCGCAGCAACTTGGGCTCAAGCCGCAATTGACGCGGGTGCCGTATCTGTTCGAACTGGGCCTGGAACATGGGCCGGGGCAAACCGTCGAGGCGTTGAGTGCCTGGCTGACGTCGCGTTATCCGGACAGTTGGTGCGTGAGTTCGGCGAAGTCATCACTGCTGTGGTGCCGGCCGGCGAGTCAAAATGTCGAGCATGATCGCTTGCTGGAAAAACTCGATGGCCTCGGCTGGAAGATTTTGCGCATTGCCGTGGGCGGGCAGGCCGATGGACTGGCCGGGCTGCGCCGGTGTTATCGGCGTGTGGGCGACTTGCTCGCCTATGGCCGCGAAGTGTTGCCGCATTCGCGCTTGCTGACGTTGAACCGCTATCGATTGCCGGTGATGTTGTGGCGGCACCGCAATGACGATGCGCTGGACGAATTGCTCAAACCCTTGCGCAAGGTGATCGCCAAGGACGGCAACGGCCAGTTGCTGGCGACGCTGCGCAGTTGGTGCGAGCACGATGGGCAAAGTCAGGCCTGCGCCGATGCGCTAGGGATTCATCGCAACAGTTTGCGTTATCGGATGGAGCGTATTGCCGAGTTGAGTGGGGTGGATCCGTTGAGGCTGGACGGGATGCTGGCGCTGTATCTGGGGGTGCAGTTGCTGCCGCAGACTGATCCAAATTGATCGTGCGCCTTCAAAGACGCCATCGCGAGCAGGCTCACTCCTACAATTGGAATGCATTCCCCTGTAGGAGTGAGCCTGCTCGCGATGGCGGCGGTACATTCACCGCGGAGCCCTTTTGTGAAAATGAACAATAAACGCCACCGCCACTTGTGCAGCGGACAGGCGTCAAGGCGCAGGCCGACTGGCAGCATGAGGGGCATTGCAAACGGAGAATTCCCATGAAGATCGTCATCGCCCCCGATTCGTTCAAGGACAGCCTCAGCGCCCAAGGCGTCGCCGAAGCCATCGCCCTCGGTCTGGCCCAGGTCTGGCCGCAGGCAACGATGATCAAGTGCCCGATGGCCGATGGCGGCGAAGGCACGGTCGAGTCGATCCTCGCGGCCTGCGAAGGCGAACTGCGCCGCACCCGCGTGCGTGGCCCGTTGGGTACGCCGATCGACGCGGCGTGGGGCTGGTTGCCGCACAATCACACGGCAATCATCGAAATGGCCGAGGCCAGCGGCCTGCAATTGGTGCCGCCGGGACAGCGCGATGCATGCATCAGCAGCACCTTCGGCACCGGCGAATTGATCCGCGCGGCGCTGGATGCCGGGGCGCAACGGGTGATTCTGGCGATTGGCGGCAGTGCAACCAACGATGGCGGCGCCGGGGCGATGCAGGCACTGGGCGTGAAGTTGCTCGATGCACAGAATCAAGCGCTGGTAGCCGGCGGCCTGGCACTGGCGCAATTGGCACAACTGGACCTGAGTGAGCTCGATCCGCGTCTGGCGCAGGTGCGTTTCGATATCGCCGCTGACGTGAACAACCCGCTGTGCGGCCCGCACGGCGCCTCGGCGATTTTCGGCCCGCAGAAAGGTGCATCGCCGGCGCAGGTTGAACAGCTCGATCAGGCATTGGGTCATTACGCCGAACTGTGCGCGCAGGCGTTGGGCAAAGACGTTCGTGACGAACCGGGCAGTGGCGCGGCGGGTGGTTTGGGGTTCGCAGCCAAGGCCTTTCTCGGTGCGCAATTTCAAGCCGGGGTGGAAGTGGTCGCCGAACTGGTTGGCCTCGCCGAAGCTGTCAAAGGCGCCAATCTGGTGATCACCGGGGAAGGGCGCTTCGACGCACAGACCTTGCGCGGCAAGACGCCGTTCGGTGTTGCGCGCATTGCCAGACAGCACGACGTCCCGGTGATCGTCATCGCCGGGACGTTAGGTGAGGGTTATCAGGAGCTTTACGGTCACGGCATCGATGCGGCATTCGCCGTGACCGGTGGCCCGATGACGCTGGAGCAGGCCTGCGCCGAAGCACCGCGCCTGTTGCGCGAACGCGCAACCGATATTGCTCGCGTCTGGCAAATGGCCAAACACAACGTGTGAAACGGGTTCACAGGGTGTTTCAATCTTGTAACACCCTGAAAAATAATTGCACTCACCCCGCAATCTTCCTCAAGCCTGGCCGATACAGCTAACAGGCGCGCACATAACTTTCTAAAACAGTGACGCCAGACTGAAGCCCGTCTCCTCGGGCCAGTGATGACGCATGGACGCTCGTCGTTTCTATCTTTCGAGAGCTCAACTATGTCCTTGCGTAACCTGAATATCGCGCCCCGTGCTTTCCTCGGTTTTGCCTTTATCGCCTTGCTGGTGATCGCGCTGGGCGTGTTCGCCGTCAGCCGCATGACGGTCATTCGTCAGGCTTCGATCGATATGGACTCGACGCAATTGCCCAGCGTCACTCACCTCAGTGTGGTAACGGAAAACGTCCTGCGCATGCGCATCCTGTCGTTCCGTGTACTGGTCAATCGCGAACCGGCCAGCCTGCAAGAAGCGCAAACGCGCATTGCCGTGCTGGTCGACAAGGTGCGCAAGGCTCAGGCCAGCTACGCCGCACTGCCCGCAGGCCCTGAGGAGCGCGAAATCTACCAGGCCTTCTCAACCACCCTGGACCACTACCTGCAAGCGCAGAACCAGATGATTGAGCTGTCGCGTCAGGACAAACTCGAAGAGATGCGCACCTTGATCAACACGCGCATCAAGGAAGGCACCGACCAGATGGGCGAGCAGCTCAACAAGCTGATTGCAATCAACACGGCCGATGCGAAAACAGCGGCCACCAAGGCCGGTGAACACTACGACAGCGCGGTGACCGGGATCATCATCGTTGCCGTGATCGCAGCGCTGGCCACCGTGCTACTGGCCTGGCTGCTGACTCGCAGCATCGTCACACCACTCAACCGCGCCGTGCAGGCCGCGCAAACCATCGCTGGGGGTAACCTGACGGAAGTGATCGAAATCGACGGCAAGGATGAACCGGCGCGCCTGCTCGAAGCACTCGCCGCGATGCAGGGCAATCTGCGCAAAACCATCGAACAGATCGCCGGTTCCGCCACACAACTGGGCGCCGCTGCCGAAGAACTCAGTGCGGTGACCGAAGAAGCCTCCCGTGGTCTGCAGCAGCAGAACAATGAAATCGAGCAAGCCGCCACTGCCGTCAATGAGATGACCGCCGCCGTCGAAGAAGTCGCGCGCAACGCGGTGTCGACCTCTGAAGCCTCGAACCAGTCGACCCACGCCGCCCGGGAAGGTCGTGATCAAGTGGTGAAAACCGTCGATGCGATCCAGACCATGACCCACGACGTGCAGAACACCGCACAGATGATCGAAGGTCTGGCAGCGCAGGGCCGGGATATCGGCAAAGTGCTCGACGTGATCCGCGCCATCGCCGAACAGACCAACCTGCTGGCACTCAACGCGGCGATCGAGGCGGCACGTGCCGGTGAGGCAGGGCGTGGTTTTGCTGTCGTGGCGGACGAAGTGCGGGCATTGGCCCATCGCACCGCACAGTCGACCCAGGAAATTGAAAAAATGGTCGCCGGCATCCAGAACGGCACCGGCGAAGCAGTGTCGTCGATGCAGCAAAGCAACCAGCGCACCCAGACCACCCTGGAAATGGCCCGCGCCGCCGGGGTGGCGTTGGAGCAGATCACTCAGTCAATCCACCAGATCAACGAGCGCAACCTGGTGATTGCCAGCGCCTCGGAAGAGCAGGCGCAGGTCTCGCGCGAGGTCGACCGCAACCTGGTCAACATCCGCGATCTGGCCACGCAATCGGCCGCCGGGGCCAACCAGACCAGCGCCGCGACCCACGAACTGTCGCGTCTGGCGGTGGATTTGAATGCGATGGTGGCGCGTTTCGTGATTTGAGAAATACGGAATTGTCTGAAGTGGGCTGAAACAGGTTATTGCTTCAGCCCGTTTTGACAAATCGCTGTTTCAAGAAAGGTTTACTTTAATACTTTCGTAAACTGAGAACGGTCCTTTATTTCCTGCACGATCTACAAGCCTGTAAAAAGCAAGTTTATCGCCGGAGCCATATGCACGGATAATTTCGCCACTCAGTTTGATAACAGTAGGTGAGCTCGAGTCATGCACCGTTGTAATGATGATAGGACTATTCGTAAGTGAGCCATAGTGAAATTCGATACTGTCGCAGGCTCGTTGCTGCAGATAGCGGGGAATGGTTACCAAAACTTCATCACCGTGTTCGTCTAGATACTTCTGTGTAATCCCGTCACTGATGACCTCTTGCGGAAACTGTACAATTTCTCCAGGGTTGCCGTAGTTTGGAGCTGTTACATCGATCGTAAAAGGAGTGCTCTCTGACGTCTCTGGATTCCCTGCTGTATTCACCATGTATGAAACCTGGTGTACGCCTTCCTTTTGCAGGTAGTGCTCGGGGATATGGGCTGCAAATGGGAAAAGCGCTGGATCAATAGGCGTCACGAAATTAAAGTTTGCCACTCTCTCCCCGTTTAAGAGCAGTATCAATATTACGGGTAAGTTTAGTGGATTATCTGAACCTGGCCATTTCTGAATCAATAATTGCAGGGGGGCTGCCAACGCACTCAATGGCAACAAATTAATTTGACTGTCAGGGAAGTTTGCTAACGCGGCGGGGATTGCCGGTGGGGCCAGTTCGTGAATTTCTTCATTAAGATTTGTCATCGTTTTAACGCTCCGTTGTTTCGATAAGAAAGGCCTGTAAATGTTTTCGTGGGTTAATTAAGGGGGTGTTCTTGAAATTGGTCTACTGTCAACTCTGACAGGTAGGCAACCGACCAGAAATCGAGCACTGTACTAAGTTTTTCTTCAAATCCATCTTGCGGACAAAACGGCTGGCGCGTTTCGTGATTTGAGATACGGTGAAGGCTGGAGACCGCGCCATCAGGAGACGTACATGCGCTATTCAGCCTTGACCCAACGAATCGCCGGGGAGGGAGCCGCTGCCTGGCAGATTCACGACCGAGCGCTGGCGTTGTGCGCCGAGGGTGTCGATATCCTGCTGCTGAGCGTGGGCGATCCGGATTTCGATACACCGCTGCCGATTGTCCACGGCGCGATCGACAGCTTGCTGGCAGGCGATACCCATTATTCCGACGTGCGTGGCCGTCTGGCGCTGCGCAAGCTGATCGCCGAACGCCATCGTCGACGCAGCGGCCAAGCCGTCGATGCCGATCACGTGATCGTCATGCCCGGCGCGCAATGCGCGGTGTATTCGGTGGCGCAATGTCTGCTCGATCCGGGCGATGAAGTGATCGTCGCCGAACCCATGTACGTTACCTACGAAGGCGTGTTCGGCGCTTGCGGCGCGACGGTGGTGCCGGTGCCGGTGCGCCCGGAGAACGGCTTTCGTGTCGACCCGCTCGATGTCGCCGCACGCATCACGGCGAAAACCCGCGCCATGCTGCTCAACAGTCCGAACAATCCCAGCGGCGCGAGCCTGTCATTGCTGATCTGGCAGGAATTGGCGGCGCTGTGTATCCGCCATGACTTGTGGTTGATCAGCGATGAGGTTTACAGCGATTTACTTTACGAAGGTCAGCACATCAGCCCGGCGAGTTTGCCGGGCATGGCCGAACGTACGGCGACGATCAACAGCCTGTCGAAATCCCATGCGATGACCGGATGGCGCATTGGCTGGATGATCGGGCCGAAGTCGTTGGCCGAGCATTTGGTCAATTTATCGCTGAGCATGCTGTTCGGGTTGCCGGATTTTGTGCAAAAAGCGGCGCAGATTGCGTTGGAAACCGATTTGCCGGAAGTGACGCAGATGCGCGAGGAATATCGTCTGCGCCGGGATCTGGTCTGCGAACGTTTGAGCGGTTGCCCGGGGTTGTACCCGATTTGCCCTGATGGCGGCATGTTCGTGATGGTCGATGTGCGCCAGACCGGTCTCGGCGCCCAGGCGTTTTCCGAGCGGTTGCTGGAGGGTTATGGCGTGTCGGTGTTGGCCGGGGAAGCGTTCGGGCCGAGTGCGGCGGGGCATATTCGCATCGGGCTGGTGTTGGATCGGGTGAAACTGGCGGATGCTTGTGCGCGGATTGCCTTGTGTGCGGCGCAGCTTCTACAGGCGCGCAGTGCCTGATGGTTTTGGGTTGCCTGTTCCGGCCTCCTCGCGAGCAGGCTCACTCCTACAAGGGATTAGGGTGAACACTGAATTTGTGTACACCTCAAATCATTGTAGGAGTGAGCCTGCTCGCGATAGCGATTTAACAGGCAATAAACACCTCAGCCCTGCCAGGCCGATGCATTCACCAGATTCGCCGGCTTCTCGCCCTTCAACGCCGCCAACAGATTCTCCACCGCACACCGTGCCATCGCCTCGCGCGTCTCATGCGTCGCCGAGCCCATATGCGGCGTCGCCACCACATTACTCAGCTGCAACAGCGGCGAATCATGATTCAGCGGCTCACGCTCAAACACATCCAGCCCCGCCGCACGAATCCGCTGATGACGCAGCGCCTCGATCATCGCCGCCTCATCGACCACCTTGCCCCGCGAGATGTTGATGAAGATGCTGTCAGGGCGCATCAGCGCAAACTGCTCGGCGCCGATCAAACCTTCGGTCTGCGCGGTCAACGGCAAGGTCAGGCAAATGAAATCGGCCTGCTGGAGCAGATCCTCCAGGCTTCGATATTGCGCATCGAATCGCGCCTCGACCGCCGGTTTGCGCGACTGGCTGTGGTAGATCACCGGCATGCCGAATCCGAAATGCCCACGCTGCGCCAGCGCTTCGCCGATACGGCCCATGCCGATAATGCCCAAGGTCTTGCCATGCACATCGGTGCCGAAATGCGCCGGGCCGATGTTGCGGCTCCATTGACCGCTGCGCACCATGTTCGCCAGTTCCACCACGCGCCGGGCGGCGGCGAGGATCAGCGCGAAACCGGTGTCGGCAGTGGTTTCGGTGAGCACATCCGGGGTGTTGCTCAAGAGGATCTTGCGCCGGCTCAGGTAATCGATGTCGTAGTTGTCGACGCCGACCGAAACGCTGGCGATGGCCTCCAATTGCGGTGCCAGATCCAGCAGCCCCGCATCGAGTTTGAGGCTGGCGCCGAGCAAACCTTGAGCGCGGGGCAGGGCATCGCGCAGTTGCATGAGACCGTCGGCGTCGAGGCTTTCGATCAGTGTCACTTCGCAGTGTTCTTGCAAACGGGCCATCAGCGCAGGCGAAAGTTTCTTGTACAGGACGACGTGTTTTTTCATGGCAAAAGTCTCTTCAGGAATGCGCCGGCACGGCACGCGTGGCGACGGCTTTGGCGACGACGCGATCACTGGCGCCGGGCTTGAGAAAAATCGTCAGCACCACCGACAGCAGCAATGCACCGCTCATCAGCAGGTACGAGGCACCGGGCGAGCCGGTGGAACTGTTCAGGTAACCGACCAGATACGAACCGCCGAACGAACCGAGCGCGCCCATGCTGTTGATCAGCGCCATGGCGCCACCGGCAACGTTGGCCGGAAGAATTTCGGGGACGATGGCAAAGAACGGCCCGTAAGGTGCGTACATGCAGGCGCCGGCAATCACCAGCAGCGTGTACGACAACCAGAAATGCTCAGCGCCCAGTGCGTAAGAACCGTAAAACGCGATGGACGCGATCAGCAGCGGCGGCCAGACGAAGCGTTTGCGCTTCTGCAACTTGTCCGAACCCCACGACACCACGAGCATGCCGATCACCGCTGCCAAGTACGGCAGCGCCGACAGCCAGCCGGCTTCGATCATGTCCATTTGCGCGCCGGCCTTGAGGATCGACGGCAGCCACAGCACAAAGCCATAAACGCCGATGCTCCAGCAGAAAAATTGCAGCGCCAGAATGATCACCTTCGGCGAACGGAAGGCCTCGGCGTAGTTCTTCACCGCTTTGATCCCGACCTGCTCGGCCGCCAGAGCACTTTCCAGATCCTGCTTTTCCTGCTCGTTGAGCCATTTGGCCTGTGCCGGACGATCATCGGCCAGACGCCACCAGATAAAAGCCCAGAGCACCGCCGGCAGGCCTTCGATGATGAACATCCAGCGCCAGCTGAAATGCTGCACCAGATAACCCGAGACCACCGACATCCACAGCATGGTCACCGGGTTGCCGAGGATCAGGAAGGTGTTGGCCCGCGACCGTTCGGCACGGGTGAACCAATGGCACAAATACACCAGCATCGCCGGCATCACTGCCGCTTCAACCACGCCGAGCATGAAGCGGATGACGATCAGCCAATAGGCGTTGGAGACCACGCCGGTCAACGTGGCAAGTCCGCCCCAGAGAATCAGGCTGACAAAAATCAGTTTTTTCACGCTGTGTTTTTGCGCGTAGATCGCACCGGGTACCTGGAAGAAAAAGTAACCGAGAAAGAACAGTGCACCGAGCAGCGACGACAGGCCCGGGGTGATCATCAGGTCGGCGGCCATGCCCGAAGCAGCGGCAAATCCATAGTTGGCGCGATCCAGATACGCCAGGCTGTAGGTGATGAACACGATGGGCATGATGTACCACCAGCGGCGGGTGGCGAGGGTTGCGGTTTTCATGGGTGTTGCTCCTGAGCTTGTTGTTTTTGTCGCAGCAGGTTCAATTAATTGCGGTGACTAGGCGGGCCTCTTCGCGAGCAGGCTCACTCCTACAGGGGAACGCATTTCAAATGTAGGAGTGAGCCTGCTCGCGATTGGCGTCTTCGAATTCGGTAAATAATTCAGCCCGGGTGGGAAGGCCTTCCATATCCCCGCGACTCTGCACCGCCCGACTGCCAATCCAGTTCGCGCGCTGCACCGCCTCGGCAAAACTCTGATGTTCAAGCAGGGCGCTGATCATCCCCACCGCAAAGCCGTCACCGGCACCGACCGTGTCGACGACATTGCTCACCGGCACACCGGCGACAAATCCCGACGCCAGATGCGTTCGGTAATAAGCGCCCTCCGGCCCGAGTTTGATCGCTACCGCTTCGGCGCCCTGATCGAGATAAAACGCGGCAATGTCCGCCGGGTCATCGAAACCAGTGAGCAAACGACCTTCGCTCAACCCCGGCAACACCCAATGGGCGAGGGCGGCGAGGCGGTTGATCTCGCTGATCATTTCGCGCTCGCTGGCCCACAGGCTCGGGCGCAGATTGGGGTCGAACGATACGCTGCGCCCGGCGTTGCGCATGCGCGTCATCAGCTCGAAGGACATCTCCCGCGCCGACGCCGAGAGCGCCGGAGGAATGCCCGTCGCATGCAGATGACGGGCGCTCAGCAAGCTGGCAGTGATCGACTGCGGCGACAAATGACTGGCCGCCGAACCGCGCCGGAAATACTCGACTTGCGGGTCGCTGCCGTCGTCATTGCGGGATTTGAACTGGAACCCGGTCGGGTGCTGTTTATCGACATCGACGTGGCTGCAGTCCAGACCTTCCTTGATCAGGGTCTCGACCACAAAACGCCCGAGCGAATCGTTGCCGACCCGGCTCAGCCACGCGACGTTGAAACCCAGGCGCGACAGCCCGATCGCAACATTGCTGTCGGCCCCGGCGATGCGCTTGTGGAAGTGCTCGACCGCCGCCAGATCACCGGTCTGCTCGGCGACCAGCATCGCCATGGTTTCGCCGAACGAAAGAATATCGATCTCAGACATGAGCAGGCTCCAGACGGGATTGGCCGAGGCGGGCGAGGGCGGCGACGTGCTCGGTGGTCAGTTGCACCAGATCATCGCCCTGCAGCGGATATTCGGCGGCGCGCATAACGCCTTGGGCCATGTGCCGCAGCAGTTGGTCCCATAGATGCAGGTCACTGACGGCGGGCGGCACGGCGACCAGTTTGCCGTCGGCACGACGGGCCACGGCTTTGCAATGCACATAGCCGACATGCCGACCGAGCAGACGGGCGGCGCTGGCGGCGGACTGGTCCTGCCACTGCCAGTTGCCAATGTCGAAGGTCATCCTGATCGGCAAGTTGTGCTGTTCGACGGCAGCGAAGAAGCGCTGAAACGGTTCGATGCGTCCGCCGTGCAAAGTCTGGTCGTTTTCCACCAGCAACTGCACCGGGCTGTGTTGCAGGCGTTCGGCCAAAGCTTGCAGATCGTTGGTGTCGGTGAAGTAGCCGAGAGAAACCTTCAACCATTTCGAACCGAACGCTTCGGCCTGTTGCAGCGCGGTGATCAGCTCGGGATTGGGCTGCGCCTGACCGGCCAGCCACAGTTCGGTGGGTGAGGAATAGATGCTGAGCAAGCCCTGCGCCTGGGTGGCCTGAGCCAGTTGCGCAGGGTCTTCGCGCGTCAGCAGTTCCTCGCGCCACTCAATGCGATTGGCCCCGGCCGCAGCCAGAACATCGATGAAAGCATCCTGCCCGCGCTGGCGCACAAGCTCGGCGCCGTAGCTGGACAGACTGATGGAAACGGCGGGTTTATTCATTGTTATCGACCTCTGAAACCGGTTTCATTTTTGTTCAAAAAAATATCAGTGAGTGGTGTGTTGTTTTTGCTGGCCTCTTCCCGAGCAAGCGCGGTCCCACGATGGAATGCGATCAACCTGTGGGAGCGGGCTTGCTCGCGAAGGCGTCAGACCAGACACCGCCTACTTCACGGGTTGACCCACGCTCAACCAGCACCGGCGCAAAATCCACCACCCGCGCCGGCTCATCATCCCCGCGCAAGCGCTTGAGCAAACATTCAAACGCCCGCGCGCCAATCTCTTGTGTCGGCTGAGCCAGCGCGGTAATCCCGCTGCCCACCAACGGATACCAATCCAGATCATCCAGGGCGATCAGTCCGACATCCTCGAACAACCGGCAACCCATCTGGCGCAACGCAGTGGTCGCGGCTAGCGCTGCCACACCATTGGCGCAAAACAGCGCTTTCGGGCCATTGCCGGGGGTGTTTAAAAAGGTTTGAAGTTGCGCGTCCAGACTATCGCCGGTTTCCAGCACCGAGCCGGACAGATTCGAGCGCTGAACAATCTGCGCCTGAAAACTACTGACCCGCTCGATCCGCGAACTGGTGCCGTCAAACGGCTCAGTGACCAACACCAGATCCCGATAGCCTCGTTGTTCCAGATGCGCGAGCGCCATCTCCACCGCTTGCGGGTTATTCAACCCGACCATGTCGCTGTCGAGTCCGTCGACCTTGCGATCCACCAGCACCAGCGGCATCTCGCGGCGCAACTCATGCAACTCGTCACGGTGATGGCCCAGGGTGTTCACGATCAGCCCTTCGATGTTGTACGAGCGCAGCAGCGCCAGATGTTGACGTTCCTGCTCGTCATCGCGGTCGGTGTTGCACACCACCAGGCTGTAGCCGTGCGCACGGCAGGCGGTTTCCACCCCGTGCATCACGGCAATCGAATAAGGGTTACGGATATCGGCCACCAGCATGCCGATCAGGCGCGTACGCCCGCGTTTCAGGCCGCGTGCCATTTGGTTGGGGCGGTAACCGAGTTCGCTGATGGCCTGCTCGATGCGCAGGGCAATGGCATCGGAGAGCAGGGCGCGATCATCGCCGATGAAGCGCGAGACACTGGCCTTGGACACGCCAGCAAGTTCGGCTACATCGAGCATCGTCACGCGGCTGCGCTGGGCGGCGGAGAAGTCGTTCACGGTCTGAAACCTTATTATTGGATTTATGGGTTTAGCGTCTGCAAGCAGCGCTGAAACCGGTTTCAGGAAACACCAAAAGCAAATCCTCCGTCAAGTGAATGATCATCTGACATCGACTGGCTGCCGACGGGCGGGAATCTCTTCAGCCGAACAAACCGGCAGCGATATTGATGGAGAAGCCCAGAATGGCGGTATTGAACACGAAACCGATCAGCGATTGCGCCAAGACGATTTTGCGGATATCGCGGGTTGCCACGCCGACATCTGCCGTCTGTACGGCCACGCCAATGGTGAAGGAGAAGTACAAGAAATCCCAATAGTTGGGGGTAGTCAGGCCTTCGGCGAAGCGCAGCGCCGGTTCCTTGCCATCCCAGGTGTAATACAACCTGGCGTAGTGCACGCAGAAAATCACCCCGATCAATAGCCATGAGCCGATCACGGTCAGGGCGGTAAAGCCGTAGTGCAGCAGTTTGCGCGTGGTTTCAAGGTCCTTGCTGCCGGCCAGTTCGAAGGTGATGGTGGCCAGACTGGCCAGCGCGGCGATGCACACCACGAACAGCACCAGCCCGGCATTTTCATCTTCGACTTCGGCAATGCGTTTGACGTCCGGTGCCTTGGCGCGCACGGTCAGCCAGAACATCAGGATCAGGTAAGTCCAGACACCGGCGTTCCAGCCGATGAGGATTTTGCTGACGATGGAGTCGGCGGGGGTCAACAGACCGGTGGCGAGGCCAAGCAGGGCGGCGGCAGAAAGGCGAGGGTGGGTGCGGGCGAGGAAGCGCATGGGGACTCGATGGGGCAGGATGGTTCAGACACCTTAGCCCAGCGATCGCAGGTGTGACCACTGGCTCGAGTTTAGAAAGATCCCTGTGGGAGCGAGCTTGCTCGCTCCCTCAGTCTGGATCAGTGGGGTTTGGTGAAGCGCTGTACGAGCTTCATGACCACGACGAAGAAGACGGGTACGAAGATCACCGCCAACGTAGCGGTGATCATCCCGCCGATCACCCCGGTGCCGATCGCCTGTTGGCTTGCGGAACTGGCGCCAGTGGCAATGGCCAACGGCACCACGCCGAGAATGAACGCCAGCGAAGTCATCACGATCGGCCGCAGACGCAAACGCGCCGCTTGCAACGTTGCATCGATCAGGTCGTGTCCCTCGTCATACAGGCTCTTGGCGAACTCGATGATCAGGATCGCGTTCTTCGCCGACAGACCGATGATGGTGATCAGGCCAACCTTGAAGAACACGTCGTTCGGCATGCCGCGCAACGTCACGGCCAACACTGCGCCGAGCACACCCAGTGGCACGACCAGCAGCACCGAGGTCGGAATCGACCAGCTCTCGTACAGCGCCGCCAGACACAGGAATACCACCAGCAACGACAGGCCGAGCAAGATCGGCGCCTGGTTGCCGGACAAGCGCTCCTGCAACGACAGGCCGGTCCATTCCTGGCCCAGGCCTTTCGGTCCCTGCGCCACCAGACGTTCAATTTCTGCCATGGCTTCACCGGTGCTGTGCCCCGGTGACGGTTCGCCGGAAATCGCAATCGCCGGATAGCCATTGTAGCGGGTCAACTGCGCCGGGCCCTGAATCCAGTTGGCCTGCACGAATGCTGACAGCGGCACCATATGCCCGGCATTGTTTCGCACGTGCATTTTCAGCAGGTCGGCCACCTGGCTGCGCTGATCACCTTCGGCTTGCACGACAACGCGCTGCATGCGCCCCTGATTGGGAAAGTCGTTGATGTAGCTGGAGCCGACGGCGGTGGACAGCACATTGCCGATATCGGCGAACGACACACCCAGAGCATTCGCCTGCTTGCGGTCGACGACCAATTGCACCTGCGGCGCTTCGGCCAGGGCACTTTCGCGCACGTTCATCAGCACCGGGCTTTTCTCGGCTGCCGTGAGCAGTTCGGTGCGCGCCTGCATCAAAGTCGCGTGGCCCAAACCACCGCGATCCTGCAGGCGGAACTCGAAACCGCTCGACGTGCCGAGACCATCCACGGGCGGAGGCAGTACCGAAAACGCCATCGCGTCTTTGATGTCACTCAGCGCGATGTTGGCGCGCTCGGCAATCGAGCTGGCGCCATCATCACTGCTGCGCTGCGACCAGTCCTTGAGTGTCGAGAACGCCAGGGCGGCGTTCTGGCCGCTACCGGAGAAGCTGAAACCGAGAATCACCACCGTGTCACTGATCCCCGGCTCGCCAGCGTTATGCGCCTCAAGCTGTTCAGCCACGGCCACCGTACGATTCTTGGTCGCACCGGGCGGCAGCTGAATATCAGTGATGGTGTAGCCCTGATCTTCCACCGGCAGGAACGAGGAGGGCAGACGCGCGAAGCACAGACCCAGTCCCACCAGCAGCACACCGTAGATCAGCAGGTAGCGGCCACTGCGTTTCAGTGCATAGCCGACCCAGCCCTGATAACGATCGGTCAGGCGTTCGAAGCGGCGGTTGAACCAGCCGAAAAACCCGGACTTCTCGTGATGTTCGCCTTTGGCAATCGGCTTGAGCAGCGTCGCGCACAATGCCGGCGTCAGTGTCAGGGCGAGAAAGGCCGAGAACAGGATCGAAGTCGCCATCGACAGCGAGAACTGCTGGTAAATCACCCCGACCGAGCCCTGCATGAACGCCATCGGAATAAACACCGCCACCAGCACCAGCGTGATACCGATGATCGCGCCAGTGATCTGCGTCATCGCCTTGCGGGTGGCTTCCTTGGGCGACAAGCCCTCGGTGGCCATGATCCGCTCGACGTTCTCCACCACGACAATGGCATCGTCCACCAGAATGCCGATGGCCAGCACCATGCCGAACATGGTCAGCACGTTGATCGAGAAGCCCAGCGCAAGCATGGTCGCGAACGTGCCCATCAATGCCACCGGCACCACCAGCGTCGGGATCAGCGTGTAGCGTACGTTCTGCAGGAACAGGAACATCACCGCGAACACCAGCAGCATCGCTTCGCCCAAGGTGTAAATCACCTTGGTGATCGAGACTTTTACGAACGGCGAAGTGTCGTACGGGATCTTGTATTCCACGCCCGCCGGGAAGTAGCGCGCCAGCTCATCCATCTTCGCCCGCACCAGGGTCGCGGTGTTCAGCGCGTTGGCGCCCGGCGACAGCTGCACGCCGACAGCGGTGGACGGTTTGCCGTTGAGCCGCGTGCCGAACTGGTATTCCTGACTGCCGATCTCGACGCGTGCGACGTCACCGATGCGCACGGTCGAGCCGTCGCGATTGGCCTTCAGCACGATGTCGGCGAATTCTTCAGGCGTCGACAACTGCCCCTTCACCAGAATGGTCGCCGTGATTTCCTGGCTGGACGGATTGGGCAGATCGCCGATGCTGCCGGCGGACACCTGGGCGTTCTGCGCGACGATGGCTTCATTGACGTCAGCCGGCGTCAGGTTGAACGCGATCAGCTTCTGCGGATCGATCCAGATGCGCATGGCCCGTTCGGCGCCATACAACTGTGCCTTGCCGACGCCCTCCAGGCGCTTGATTTCGTTCATCACGTTACGCGCCAGATAATCACTGAGCGCCACGTCATCGAGTTTGCCGTCGCTGGACGTCAGGCTGATCAGCAACAGAAAACCGGACGAGACTTTTTCCACTTGCAGGCCTTGCTGATTGACCGCTTGAGGCAGGCGCGACTCGACCACTTTCAGACGGTTTTGCACATCGACCTGCGCCAGCTCCGGGTTGGTGCCCGGCTGGAACGTGGCTTTGATCGTCGCGCTGCCGAGGCTGCTTTGCGATTCGAAGTACAGCAAGTGATCGGCGCCGTTAAGCTCTTCCTCGATCAGGCTGACCACGCTTTCATCCACGGTCTGCGCCGAGGCGCCAGGGTATACGGCGTAGATTTCGATCTGCGGCGGGGCGACGTCGGGGTACTGCGCCACCGGCAACTGCGGGATGGCCAGCGCACCGGCCAACAGGATGAACAACGCGACGACCCAGGCAAACACCGGGCGGTCGATAAAGAACTGCGGCATAGAAAAGCGTCCTGCTTACTGACCAGAGGTCTGGGCAAGTGGAAGAGGGGTGTCGTCGATCTGCACGGTTTCGCCGGGACGGGCGTGCTGCAGGCCTTCGATGACGATGCGGTCGCCGGGCTTGAGGCCACCGGTGACGATCCAGCGATTGTTCTGCACCGCACCGAGTTGTACGGGTTGCTCGGCGACGCGCATCTGCTCATCGACAGTCAGCACCTGGGCTATGCCGGCGCTGTCACGCTGCACGGCGCGCTGCGGCACGGTGATGCCGTTCTGGATCGTTGCCTGCTCCAGCCGCACGCGGATGAAACTGCCCGGCAGCAAATCCAGATCCGGATTGGGGAATTCGCTGCGCAGGATGATCTGGCCGGTGCCCGGGTCGACGGTGATGTCGCTGAACAACAGTTTGCCCGGCAATGGATACAGGCTGCCGTCATCCTGAATCAGCGTGGCCTTGACCTGATCCTGGCCAACCTCCTGCAACTGCCCGGAGCGAAACGCGCGGCGCAACTCGTTGAGTTCACGGGTCGACTGGGTGAGATCGGCGTGGATCGGGTCGAGCTGTTGAATCCGTGCCAGTGGCGTCGTTTCGTTCTGCCCGACCAGTGCGCCTTCGGTGACCAGTGCACGGCCGACACGACCGGAAATCGGCGCGGTGACGGTGGCATAACCGAGGTTGAGCTTTGCGCGTTCGACGGCAGCCTTGCTGGCCGCAACGTCAGCGGCAGTTTGCCGGGCACTGGCACGGGCATTGTCATAGTCCTGAGCGCTGATGGCCTTGTCGTCGATCAACTGGGCATAGCGCTGTTCTTGCAGTTTCGCTTGAAATGCATTGGCTTCTGCCTTGCGCAGGGCGGCTTCGGCGCTATCGAGGTCAGCCTTGAACGGCGCCGGGTCGATGCGGAACAGCACATCGCCCTTTTTCACGTCGCTGCCTTCGCGGAAGGTGCGCTGCAAGACCACCCCGGCCACCCGTGCGCGCACTTCGGCGATGCGTGGCGCGGCGATGCGGCCGCTGAGTTCGCTGCTGATTGTCAGGGGGTGTGCTTTGATCGTCTCGATACGCACCGTCGCCGGTGGCGCCTGATCCTCGGTGTTCGAGGATGAATCACAGGCGCTCAGCATCAGCGCCATCGCGATCAGGCCGAGCCCGGCCAGCAGTTTCTTCGACATGTACAACCCCCAATATTGATGCCCGCATCCTACGGGCAGACGCCGAGATTAGCGGTGAAGCTTTGTAGGCGCTGTGTGAAATTGTGTAAGGGTTTTACTCAGGGATGGGTGAGGGCGTATATCCTTCAGGTCTTGAATTCTTTTGTGACGGTTAAACCGCTTTCGCGAGCAAGCTCGCTCCCACATGGGTTTTGTGAACTGTGCAAAACCACTGTGGGAGCGAGCTTGCTCGCGAAAGCGGTCTGACCTCCACCACAGCAATATCTGGATCACCCCATGCCCAACATCCTCCTGGTCGAAGACGACACCGCCCTCGCCGAACTGATTTCCAGCTACCTGGAGCGCAACGGTTATTCCGTCAGCGTGATCGGCCGTGGCGACCACGTGCGCGAGCGGGCGCGGGCCAATCCGCCGGATCTGGTGATCCTCGACCTGATGCTGCCGGGGCTTGATGGCCTGCAAGTCTGCCGTCTGTTGCGCGCCGACTCGGCAACGCTGCCGATCCTGATGCTGACGGCCCGCGACGACAGCCACGATCAGGTGCTGGGCCTGGAAATGGGCGCCGACGATTACGTCACCAAACCTTGTGAGCCTCGGGTCCTGCTGGCGCGGGTGCGCACCTTGTTGCGCCGCAGCAGCCTCGGCGAACCGCTGACCGCCAATGACCGCATTCTCATGGGCAATCTGTGCATCGACCTGTCCGAACGCACCGTGACCTGGCGCGATCAACCGGTCGAGTTGTCCAGCGGCGAGTACAACTTGCTCGTGGTGCTGGCTCGCCATGCCGGCGAGGTACTGAGCCGCGACCAGATCCTGCAACGCCTGCGCGGTATCGAATTCAACGGTACCGATCGCTCGGTAGACGTGGCGATCTCCAAGCTGCGCCGCAAGTTCGACGACCATGCCGGCGAGGCGCGCAAGATCAAGACCGTGTGGGGCAAGGGCTACCTGTTCAGCCGCTCCGAGTGGGAATGCTGAACTGATGTTTCGCATTCTGTTTCGCCTGTATCTGGTGACGATCGTTTCCTACAGCGCGGCGATCTATCTGGTGCCGGATCTGGTGGTCATGGCGTTCCGCGATCGCTTCGTCACTTACAACCTCGATTATTCGCGCGGTCTGCAATCGCTGATCACTCGCCAGTTTCGTGCCGTGCCGCACGAGCAGTGGCCGGCGCTGGCGGCGTCGATGGACAAGGATTTCCAGCCGCTGCACATCGTCCTAGCGCGGATCGACGATGCCAAGTTCACCGCCATCGAGCAGGCGCGCCTGCGTCGCGGTGAAAACGTCGTGCGTATCGGCGATTGGGGCTGGCGCACGCTGGCAGTGACGCCGCTGGACGACACCACCGCTGTGCAAATGGTCGTGCCGCCGGATCCGCTGGACGTCAATCTGTTGTACTGGAGCATCAACGTGCTGATCGGCGCGACACTGCTCGCCTGCCTGTTGATGTGGCTGCGCCCGCACTGGCGTGATCTGGAGCGGCTCAAAGGTACCGCCGAACGCTTCGGTAAAGGTCACTTGAGCGAGCGTACGAAAATCGCCCCGAGTTCCAACATCGGCAGCCTTGCCAACGTCTTCGACACCATGGCGGGCGATATCGAAAACCTGCTCAATCAGCAACGTGATCTGCTGAACGCCGTGTCCCATGAATTGCGTACACCGCTGACGCGTCTGGATTTCGGCCTGGCGCTGGCGCTCTCGGACGATTTGCCGACTGCCAGTCGCGAGCGCTTGCTGGGACTGGTCGCGCATATCCGTGAACTCGATGAGCTGGTCCTGGAGTTGCTGTCCTACAGCCGCTTGCAGAACCCGGCGCAACTGCCGGAGCAGGTCGAGGTGTCGCTGGATGAGTTCATCGACAGCATTCTGGGCAGTGTCGATGAAGAGCTGGAGTCGCCGGAGATCGTCATTGATGTGTTGCTGCACGGTCAGCTTGAACGCTTCTCGCTCGATCCACGCCTGACCGCGCGGGCAATCCAGAACCTGCTGCGCAACGCCATGCGCTATTGCGAGAAACGCATCCAGATTGGCGTGCAGGTGAATGCCGAGGGCTGCGAGATCTGGGTCGATGACGACGGCATCGGGATTCCCGACGACGAGCGTGAGCGGATATTCGAGCCGTTCTATCGACTCGACCGCAGCCGTGATCGCGCCACCGGTGGGTTTGGTCTGGGCCTGGCGATCAGCCGCCGGGCACTGGAAGCGCAGGGTGGCACGTTGACCGTGGAGTCTTCACCGTTGGGCGGGGCACGCTTTCGGCTGTGGTTGCCCACTAACGTCTGAGGTCCATGTCTCTGAGTATTGACCTGAGGGAGCGAGCTGCTCGCGAAGGCGTCGGGTCGGTCAACGCATATTCAGCTGATATACCGTCATCGCGAGCAGGCGCGCTCCCACAGTGGGATTGCGTTTTCCGACCAATGGAAACGTTTTGCACCGGTTTTATAGGGGGTACCTGTCAGGTTTGACAGTAGGCAACCGCAGCCGATGGGTGTCTCATGCGCAGGACATGCCCCTTCGCCACCCCTCGCATCGGATCCCGATTGGAAAAGGATGACCACTATGAACGCCAAAACCCTTGAAAAACCACGAATCCCTGGCATGAGTCAGCCGGTTCCCGGACCGGAAAATGCAGACGCCGGGCTGCCTCTGGCACTCACTTATCTGTACCCGGAGGGGGTGAAGGTGCTCATCGAACCCGCCACTACCGCGCAGGGCGATGACACCTATGTCGTGCGTTTGAACGGAGGGCGGGTTGCCGAGAAAACCATCGCCATCGGCGAGACGACTCAACGGGTAATCGTTTATGTGGCTGCGGATAAATGGAAGAGTCCGCTGAACGTTCTCGAGTACGGGCTGGAGCGAGGAGGCATGGAGCTCGAAACTTCGGCGCCTTTGACGGTTATTTATCACGACAGGCGTCCGGGTAACGTGGACCGTTTTCCTGAGGAGGCAGGCCATTCCGAATTGGTGCTTGAAGTGGATCAGGATGCGGTGGATGAAGGTGTCGACGCTGAGCGTGCGCTTGCAGGTGTAAGCGTCAGGGTGACCTACCCGCTGATGAGAGCGTTCGACACCATCGTGTTGTATTGCAATGGTAAAACCTTGCGCCACCCGGTCAGTGAGGAAGAAGCGGATCGACAGCAGCCCATCCAGATGATCATCGATGAGGCAACCTTCGACGAGGCGGGTGACAGTCCGCGCTTCGAAGTGCGTTACACGGTACTTGATCGCGTGGGCAACAGTCCGGATGTCAACAGCCCTGCCTCGGCCAGCCAGTACCTCTATGTCAATCGGAAGGGCAATTGGTATGACCCGCCGATCCTCAGCGAGAAGCCCGATGATCCTGACGATGACGTCAGCATCATCGACCTGAACAAGCTGGCTGGTGAACCGGCGATTGCACAAATCTATGTATCGCGCAGTTGGCTCAGAGACGATGAAATCCTTTTGACGGGGCGCTTCTACGCTGAGGACAGAACGTTACTGGACCATTTGACGCTAAGCGAAAAAGTGAAGAATGCGCCGTTTTCCTACTCGATCCCTGTGCCTTACGCTGCGTTTGCTGCCGCCGCGAAGGGCCATGCAGTGTTTACCTATAGGCGCGTCAGCCAGGGGGCCGAACTTGATCGGTCCTACGCCCTGAAAGCGAGCATCACCGGCGAACCCGCTGCGACCCTTTTGCCACCTGCGCTGGTGGGCTCCGGTTACCTGATCGATCCTCTGGATCTGCCCAACGGTGTGACAGCCCGAGTCGAGTATCTGGAGGATCGAACCGGTGACAAAGCGCGACTGTTGATTCAGGGCGTAGCTGGGCCGGGCTCGCCGGTTTTTGCTCCAAAAGCCTTCAACGAGAACCACCGGGCCAACTTTCTGATCGAGTCTGCAACTCTGGCGGCCAGTCATGGCAAGACAATCCAGTTGTCGTGGGAGTTGCTGCGTGGTGCAGCCCCTCAACCCTCCGCGCACCGTGACGTGGTGTTCAAGCGGATCGAGGATCGGGATCGACGGCTGCCGACACCCGGTATCCCTCAGGCCCGCAACGGGATACTCGATCTGGCTGATTTTATCGGTGGCGCGCAGGCGCAATGTGTAGTGTGGCCATCGATGGCGGTGGGGCAGTTACGTTGGTTCCGCTTGTACGGTACTGATATCAACGGTGACGATTACACGATTGTCATTGCCGAGGCTGCTCCAGTGACAGCACCGGAAAAAGACAGCGGGCTGGATAATGCGTTGCCTCGCAGCGAGCTTATGAAGCTCAAACCGGGAACGTCCTTGCGCATGGAGTTGAAAGTCGCCTATGACGGGCTCAATGATGAATCCACGGCAGTGGAGTTCAATGCGCCGACATTTACCGTGCTGAATTCTCCAGCGACGTTAATGGAGGATTTCACCGGGGTACCGAATCAGACGGCACGACAGGGCGCAATCATGGAAACGCCCGCTATGCAGATCACGTTCAAATCCGGTGACGGCGAATGCGCGATCATGCCTCGTTCCGAGATTGGCGAATCCTTTCCCGGCCAGATCGAAGGTCAGGTACTGAGCATCGGTCGCGACGCGTTTGGCCAGGCGGCGCAAGTCGTAGAAATAAAACTGAAGAATGCCTGCTCGCGAATCAGCTTCTTTCATTTGAGCGTGAACTTTGAGGACAGCACCGTGGCTTACTTCGCCAGCAACGGGACGCTCCTGGGGCGTCGGACGTTAGGCACCTCGTACGGCAAACCGGTCAATGTTGCCTTTGATGCACCGGGGATCGCACGACTGGAGTTCCATATGCCGACGCCGGACTGGTTTTCCCTCGATACCTTCAAAGTGGATGCCTGATTCCCTCAGGGCACTAACCGATGAATCGCGATTTCAGCAGCGTTGCCATCTGCTCGAGTGCGGCGGCCGGACGGTGTCCGATCAACATCCAGGCATGTTCTTGTTCAGTCCAGAACACCACGTTCATCTCGTGTCGACGTTCATGCTCAAGCGGCCGGCTACCGTGGTTCGCCCGCGTGACGCATAACGCCAGAGGGCCATGCCTGGCATCAAGGTAAACGATCTGTGCGATCGGTACACCGTCGTGCTCAAGCACTTGTGCGCGTTTGAATTCGGCCTCCGGCAGTTTCAATCCTGACGGTGACAGATTCAGGCCAAGACGCGCATCGATCGTGCGTAGTTGCGCCCGTTGGGAGGCTTCGTCGGTGGGCAAATGATCAAGCGTCTGCGGCCCGTACAGCGCCATGTAATCGGCCACCAGTCCACGCCAGGTGTTCGATTGCGCGGCACGCCAGGCGAGGAATAACCGGTCGGCCAACACGCCACCGGCCAACAGCGCAGCGGCGGCGCCGCCGAGAAACCATCGTCGGTTGAAGCCCGGACGTTGCGGCGCCGCAATGGCATCCAGCCGTGCTTGCAAGCGATCGAGCGGCGCCTGTTGCGCCAGTTCGTCATAAGCATTCTTGTAGGGCAGATTGCTGCGACTGAGCCATTGCACGCGCAAGCTTAGCAACGAGTCTTCGGCGATGGCATTGTCGAGTTGGTGGCGATAGTCGCGATCGATTTCGTCGTCGAGGTAGGCGACCAGTTGCTCATCCGAAGGGGTGTTCATGACCGGTCTCCTTCGGTGGATTTGGGTACCGCTTGCAGCGGCGGGTATTCGGCGAGTTTCAGGCGGGCGGTGGCCAGACGGCTCATGACCGTGCCGATCGGCACTTGCAGGATTTCAGCGACTTCGCGGTAGGACAAGCCTTCGACGTAGGCGAGGTAGACCGTTTCGCGCTGGGTCTCGGGCAGCGCGTCGACGCGCCGAATCACTTGCGCGGCCATCACATGTGTCTGCGCGGTGCACTCACCATCGATCGCCCATTGGCCCTCGGCATTGACCTGACCCGCACCCTGACGCACGCGCCGAGCGCGGAATTCATTGAGCCAGATCGAATGCAGAATGCTCAGCAGCCAGCGATCCATGCGCGTGCCGGCGACGTACTGACTGGCGCGCTCCAGCGCACGCAAGCACGTGGCTTGCACCAGGTCCTCGGCCACATGCCGATTGCGCGACAGCAACAAACCGTAGCGCCACAGGCGCGCCAGATGCTGTCCGAGTTCTGCTCTGAAGGCCTGATCGCTGACGATGATGGCTGCCCTTTTTAAATGCTCAGGTTTCGATGAATCGTTGATGGTAACCGCGATAGTTGAGGGCTTTGGCGGTGTTCGGCTGTTTCAGTGTATCGAGTGGCGCCAGGGCCTCTTCGTAGCGACCGGCCTTGGCGAGGCGATAGGCGTAAACGCTACGGTCGGCGTCTGGCAGCAGGCTGCTGGTCTGCAGCACGCAACTTTGCGTTTTGCTGTCCCAGACCTGGCCTTTCGGGCATTCAGGTTTCTGGACGGGGTCTTTTTCGTCACCACTGGCCAGGGCCAATTGGCTGGACATCGCCGCGACCAGCAGCAACGGGGCGGCGAACATAACGGAACGGATAGTCATGGGCAAGGCTCCACAGAAGGTTATGTTTCACTTTGAACATCACAGGGTGAATTTTTATTCATTGCTTTATCAGTGACTGTTCAAGTCCAGCGGAAATTCAAGCGCTATGCTCGGAGCGTCTGCCGTCGATCCGATGTTTTTGCCGAAAGGAGCATTGTCATGAACGATCAGGTCCATCACTCAGCCGCTGCCGGCTACAAAAGCGCTGCCGACACCTACGTCAAAGGACGGCCGGACTATCCGCCGCAGGTCAGTCAATGGTTGACCGCAACATTGGGCCTGGACGGGCATAAAACCGTCATTGATCTGGGCGCTGGAACTGGCAAGTTCACTGGACGGCTGCTGGCGACCGGCGCGCAAGTCATCGCCGTTGAGCCCGTTGCGCAAATGCTGGAAAAACTCTCTGACGCATGGCCCCAGGTCTTGGCGGTGAGCGGCACCGCAACCGACCTGCCGTTGCCGGACGCTTCAGTGGATGTGGTGATTTGCGCGCAAGCGTTTCACTGGTTCGCCAGCGCCGAAGCGCTGAGCGAGATCGCCCGGGTGCTCAAGCCAGGTGGCAAGTTGGGGCTGATCTGGAACCTGCGCGACACCCAAGTCAGCTGGGTGCCGAAACTGGATGCCATCGTCAATGCGCTGGAAGGTGACACGCCGCGCTATTACACCGGCGTCTGGCGAGAAGCGTTTCCGCACCCGGCATTCGCGCCTCTGCAGGTCGAACGGTTTCGCCATGGCCATACCGGATCGCCGGAAGACGTGATCTTCAACCGCGTGCGCTCCACCAGTTTCATCGCCGCGCTGCCGGAGGCGCAGCGGGCGCAGGTCGAAGAGCAGATTCGCGCGTTGATTGCCGCAGAGCCGGAGCTGCGCGGCAGGGACGTGGTGACAGTGCCTTATGAAACCGCCGCATTCGTCGCCGTAAAAAAGGGCTGAATCCCATGATATTCCAGTGTAGGCGCGAGCAGGCTCACTCCTACAGGGCTTTCAGGTGTTCACCTGGCTGCACTTTTCCACCGCCTTGCGCCGTTCGCGAACCCCACGCACCACCAGATACAACAACGGCCCGACTGAAACAAAAACCGCCGTCAGCAACAAATAAGGCAGTACTGACCAGACCGACTGCCCCCGCGATCGGGCGTCCTTGACCATCCACACGCCCGCCAGCGTGGCCAGCAGGTACAGATCAATCACCACCTGCGCGGTATCGGGCCGCGACATCAGGCTGATGCCGAAGTCGATCAACGACTGTTCAGCCTGGAGCATCACCGAAACGGTGTAACCGCTAAAAGCGAGCAGAGCCGTGAGGGGCAGGGCGATAGACATCATGCAGTCCTTCCTTGGTGTGATGAGAGAGTCGCCAGACTAACGCCGCCGCCAAGAATTGGCCATTGACTTGCCAGCACCGCGCAGGCTAATTTCCTGTCCATGACTTCGACTGTATCGCGCTGCCAGCCAATGATTATTACCGCCATTCCTCATTTGGCGGGCTAGCTCACGACTGCAGCACCCAACCCGCCCTAGAGGCGGGTTTTTACTTTCTGTCTCCGGGGTTTTGAAAAAATGTCAGGAGACGACCATGCCGCACAGCCCCGATCAGCAAACCCTGCTTGAACACTATGTGAAAAAGATCCTCGCCGCGCCGGTGTACGACCTCGCGGTGCGCACGCCTTTGCAAGCGGCGCCGGCGCTGTCGGAGGCGCTGGGCAACCGGATTCTGCTCAAGCGTGAAGACCTGCAACCGACGTTCTCCTTCAAGATCCGTGGCGCTTACAACAAACTCGTGCAACTCACCGAGGAGCAAAAGGCACGTGGGGTAATCACCGCATCGGCTGGCAATCACGCGCAAGGCGTGGCGCTGGCAGCACGCGAATTGGGGATCGCGGCGACCATCGTCATGCCGGCGACAACGCCGGAATTGAAAGTGCTGGGTGTGCGCAGTCGTGGCGCTGAAGCGTTGCTGCACGGCGAGAGTTTCCCGTTCGCGCTGGCGCATGCGCTGCAACTGGCGGAACAGAGCGGGCGCACCTTCGTGTCTCCGTTCGATGACCCGGAAGTGATTGCCGGACAGGGCACCGTGGCCATGGAAATCCTCCGTCAGCACCAAGGTTCGCTGGATGCGATTTTTGTTCCGGTGGGGGGTGGTGGACTGATCGCGGGCATTGCGGCCTATGTCAAATACCTGCGCCCGGAAGTGCGGATCATCGGCGTCGAATCCGAACACTCAGCGTGCCTGAAGGCCGCGCTGGAAGCCGATCAGCGCGTCGTGCTACCTAATGTCGGCACCTTCGCCGATGGTGTGGCGGTAGCGCAGATCGGCGCGTTCGGGTTTGAGGTTTGCCGCTTTTGCGTCGACGAGGTGATCACCGTCAGCAACGACGATCTCTGCGCGGCGATCAAGAATATCTACGACGATACCCGCTCGATCACCGAACCTTCCGGCGCCCTGGCCGTGGCTGGGATCAAGCAATACGTAGCGCGAACCGGGGTGAAAGAGCAGACATTCGTGGCGATCGATTCGGGCGCCAATATCAACTTCGACAGCCTGCGCCATGTCGCCGAGCGCGCCGCGGTGTGCGGCGTCTCGGCGTGAAGATGTTTACGGCAGCAAGGGGCGCAGGAAGCTGCGCTCGTAGCTGACGATAAACTTCTTCTCGACCAGACTGGCCACCAGTGCGGTGCTTTCCGGGTCAGTCATCGCGATGTGCCGATAGCTTTCGTAATCCGCCAGCGACGGAAAACTGAACAGGCAATAAGCGATGTTGCTCGCGCCTTCGGACGGCAAAAAGTAGCCGTGATGCGTGCCGCCCAAGCGCTCGACGATGCCGAGCCAGGCCTTGGCGTAGGCCTCGAACTCGGGCAATTGGTACGGATCAATGACATATCGGACGTGGCAGGTAATCAAACGACGCACTCCTTGTTCGGGTTATTCCTGCAGCGCTGTACCAACTTTGTCCGACGCCGACCAGATGCGATAACGCACTTCGACGTCCGACGGCGCATACACCACGACCGGCAACTTGCTGTTGTAACGCAACATGAAACCATCACCGACGACCGGCACGAATGCACGTTTCTTCTGGCTGCCGGGCGGGCAGGCCATCATCGTGCTCATCGGCCCAATGACCTTTTCCAGTCGATAGAACGGATAACCCCAGCCTTCAAGATTCTTTTCATCGAGAACGCCGCCCAAACGCTGGCGATTGCAGTCCACCTCCAAAGTTTTGCCGGCGAGGATTTCCACCTGGAAGTTCTCTTCCTGCTCTTGCTTGGGCAGGTGAATGACCTGGCGGGTGAACCCGGCCTCAGCCTTCGGATACGGCGCGACGTCCTCAAGCTTGGCGGCGTGGGCGAGGGTGGACAGGCTGGCGATAAACAAGCCGGTGGTCGCGTAGACGCGTAAAGAACCCATGGAAGCCTCCGTGCGGGTGTAGGGTAGATGTCGGCATTCTTACCGTCATGCGCCTTGATTGCAAACAGGCGCGGAATTGCAAAATGCAGTGCCTGCAGACGCCGTTCATGCATTTTGCAAATAGCCAAATACTGGCACCGTCGCCAAGTGCTTGATTTCATGAGGGTGAAAATGAACCGATGAAAGGCACGCTTTATGCGTCTTTTCAGTGCGGCGCACCGGACTTGGGCGCCTACACTCCAATGGGCATTTCGCAGTACCACCGCTTGTCGCACCCAGGGAAACAGCGGGGACACACCCGTGCAGGGGCCGCAACGGTCAGCGTGAATACTTGATTGGCATCTCACAGTAAGGAGAGGGTTTCGCCATGTTTCTGTCTGCCTTGGAACTACGCAATATCATTGAAAGCAGTTTTCTGCCGAAACGCTGCCAGTGCACGCTGTCGCCGGACTTGTCGATGACCGTCAAGGTCTTTGGCGATCACCAGACCGATCAGGTCGATCTGCTGGTCAGTGGCATCGACGCCAGCCACCTCAATGGCTGTCGTGAAATCAACGAACTGATCGCCGGGCTGCGATCGGATCTGAACAAGCAAACTGTGCAGCATCACTACAGCCCACGCTCCAGAGCCGTTTAACGCACCGTTTCACCCAGTTCGACCGTCACGCGCCGGGCCTGCACAAAACCAAGGCCCAGCGCGAACTCGACCAGCACCGCGAGCAGAATCCCGGGGCCGGCATGACCGTTCAGCCATTCCGCGAAACCCAGCACCGCCAAACCAAAACAACCGACGATAAAGCCGTTGCTCAGCGCATTGCGCCCCAGCGACGGGGGTGCGTTGCGCACCAGATAAAACATCACCCCCAGCGCCGCAAACAGCACCGCACCGCGCCGCGCGACAAACCCGGCAGCGTCGGAATACTCGATACTCCAGATCGCCAGCAGCCGGTCCGGGAAAACGCCCCAGGCCAGCGCCAGCAGAAAGCATAATGAAGAAGTGAGACCCGACAACGTGCGAAACGACAACTGCATGGCCAATCCTTGCGGCAGTGAGAAGGGTTTCGAGAATAACCGCCGAAACACTTCACGCCTACCGCAAACCCGCAAATCAGACGTTTCTGTCAGTTCTGGAAGTTGCACGCGTCAGATAATTTCCGATAGCTGATTTCCTCAGGTCTACCGGCGTTGTCGATGTACTTCATGTCGGCCGTAACCACCTTGCATAGTTGAGTTGGCGGCTCGGTCAACGACACCACTTTGGCCACATGCAGCGGCATACCGTACTCATACGGCACGGCTTTGGACGTGGCAGAGGTGTCATTGGCCTGGGCCATCCCGGCAAAAGCGGTGCAGGCGAGGGCGGCAGTGAGCAATAAAGGACGAATGTTCATGAAGGGACTCCCGTGTGGCGGTTCTACAGTTCGGCGAGATTCAGCCGAACCTGCCGCACCGGGCGACAGCCAGAATGGCTGAGGGCGTGCGGTTCAGTAGAGTTTTTGACCTCGGCGTTAAGAGATGGTTAACCGAGCTGAACGCCGGCTGTCAGGGAGTGGGTAGTTTTCTTAGGGATGTTTGGCGAATTCCTACAAAGGCTGGTGCCTTGTCTGCTTTCGGCGGCTGGAGCGGGGCGGTTATTGTCGGTTGCCGCTGCAAAATCAGTGGTTCGGGTTTGGTCACCTGACAACTTCCCTTATTGCAGATGTGCCATCATTTGCGCTGCGGACATCTATCTCCGTGCGGTGCATTGCTGTGGCGGCTGTGTGCAGGACGCCTTCGGGCGAGCTGAGTTGGGGTTGTTCTCGGTTGACCAAGCCTGCACACAGTCCGCCTCCCACTGTTTGGTCACAGTGCTGGCGGTTACTTTCGCCCCAATTGAGTAATCACCGATGCCAATAATCAAACTGCTACAAAACCGCTATCTCCCCCTAAGCAGCAACGTCACCGAAACCCCGACACTGCTCATCGACACCCAGGCCAACCCGAAAGACATCCTCGAAGCCGCCGTCCAGCGCATCCGCGCCGCCGCCGACCTGCTCGAAACCCTGCATTGCCTGTGCTTCAAACACGCCGACGTGCAAGACATTCCACACATCACCCATGCGCTGTACCTGCTGACGCAGGATGGCAATGATTTGCTGCAGGTGGCGCAGCAGCAGATGTTGAGTTGGAAGGCGCCGGTGTGAGTTCAACGTAACAGGATGGAAGGGGAGTCTGACGACTCCCTCCACTGTGCAGGCATTGATTAACATAATGTTCGTATCAAGCCATGCTCGTATTTCTTGCCGAAGGAATCTGCGCCAAACGTACCGACTCCTGATTTTCTTTGTGTTCCGCCCACCGGTCAATGTGGGTCTGCAGGTCAGCAAGCGCGGTGCAATCGCCATAGATCTCAGCCAGCGTGAGTTTCGTCGTACTCAGGCGGGTGATGGTCCGAAGCGTCTCTTCAAGGGCTTCCAGTTCTTTCTCGTTATGCTTCACCGCTTGCCTGATAGCTCTTTGCCGATCCTGAAGGTCAGACATTGTCGAGCGCCGTTGTGATGCGGTAGAGCGATCTTGTGGCCGGCTTTCAATGGTGCCGCCGGGAAACTCTGCATCGGCTCTGCTCTGCCATTGCTTGAGTTGAATACGATAAGTTTCGACTTCAAGCTTCAATCGATCAGATTCCGTGGTACTGATGATATAGCCACCGGTTTTCAGGGTGTCCTGCCACCGGCGCAGGGATGCCCAACATGCCGGAATATAACCGTCGAGCATTTTGTGATCGCCGCCGTTGGCCGCCTGCACCAGGAATTGCTTGCGATCAGGTGTGTCATTGTTTTTCAACTGCGCAATGCAGCGTGTCATGGCGGCTTCTTCATAACCTTCGCAGTTGGGCGTCCACAACACAGAAGAGACACCTTGACCAGGTAGTCGTAATGGCATGAAGTAGCGTTGCTCACCGTGGTGCCAATAAGGCTTGCCACCGAAACGCGTCATGCCTGCGGCAAAGACCAACCCACCAGCGGCAGGTGTTAGAACACCCGATACCGTCGCCGCAAGACCGGTGATCCAGATCGGCTTTTTGGTATCCATCCAACCGGCGGGTACGCTCGGCACAGGGTCGTTCTGGTTGACGATCCGGTGATGAACCAGACCGCTCGCGGACTCGACAAAGTCTTTGTCGCCAGCACGCGGTGAGCCGAAGGTGTAAAGGATGACGTCGCTGGTAATCTCACGATGGAGCCATTCCGAAAGCAGCAAGGAAATGGCGCCGCCCAGACTATGGCCGCAGACGATGATCTTTTGATTGGTGCGAAAGCGAAGAATGTAGCGGTCTATAAATGGCCGCAACGCCATGAATGCTTCATAAAAGCCTTGATGCGCCTTGCCGGTTCCGCCCTCAATCGACACCTGCTTGGCATCGGCATCTCGCCAGCCGTCCCAACCTTCGGCCGTACCCCGTACACCGATAAGGATGATCCGGTCATCGTGGGTGGCATAGGCCTGGGTGTCGGTATTTTTCCAGTCCGTTGCACCTTGTCTCAAATCATTGAAAAAATGCACGTCTGAGGGGGTTTCCAGTTCTTCACCAGAGGATGGATCATTCTGAGGGTAAAGTTCTGGATCGAAGGGTACGATTTCCAGGCGCTTGGAGTAAGGCACATCTTCTACGAGTGGAAACGATGGCTTCTTGGAATCCGCGTAACTCGACGGCTCCTCGAAACACGCGAGGCAAGTATTCAATACATGACCAATGGTGCCGCGCGAGGGATAGGTGAACGCAAAATCTTTTTTCGGGGTCGCGTCAGCTTTCTCGGGTGTCTGACCGAAAGCACCGTAACTGAGCGTGGCCAGCAGCGACAGTTGATAAAGGTTCAACGCACTGAATGCTGGCGCCAGCGACAGAAGCGGTCTGAATGCGCGCAAGGCGCGAACTTCGAGGACATAGTGTTTTTCTGGTAGCAGGCCTACACCAAAACTCGGAACTTTGTCCCCGGCGAAATCACGGGCGAGTTTGGCGCAACCTGCTGGTACAGGATTGGAAAGCTTTGCAGCAGGGGGCAAATGGCTACTGAGCTCGACAAGGTCACGAACTTCAACGTTGTGAAAATCGCCTTTCTCCGCCGAGGCACGGTATGCGCCGGTTTTGCTGGTGCTCCCGATGGGACGACGTAAAGTTTGTTCAGCAGCGACTTGTAAGTCTGTCAGCGGAATAGGATACGTCTTGCGGTCACTAATCTCCTCGTACCAAGGGATTCCACCAGAATACTTTTTAGCTAATGTAAGTATCAGTGGGCCGCTATAGTTTCCTTCAATTTTTGCGTATCCTTCTGCGTCAAGCGAACCAGATTGCTTTGTGCCCTCGCAATCCGTAACTTCATATTCTAAGCTTGCGTATGGTTTTCCTTCCCCAAACTCATCTACAAGTCGGAAACTAACCCACCCTCCTTTTAGGGGGCATGATCTTGTTTGATCGTTTAGCAGGCGCTTTTCTTGAGTCTGCATTCGCTTATGTCCTTATTCACTGCAGGTAGGGTAAATACTGCATTCTCTTCCATTCATCTTGAAACTTCTAAAGATGGGAGGAGCTCCGCAGCGAACAGACTCAGCGGTCTCTTGGCAAGGCTTCCAGCCTAGGTTTGTCTTTATCCAGCGGTTGTCTTTCGAAGGTTCTTCAATTTCAGAGAAGTGGAATACAACGTTAACTGTTTTTTTGTTGAGTTTGTCTCTGGCTATAGCTCCTCCGGGCTTTTTTCTCTTCGAATAATCATCAGGAACGTTCCATTTTTGATCGGCGGCGCTGCACGACAATATCTTTTCAATATTGTCTTTTTTTGCCTTTGCTGTGCTGATTTGAAAAAGCCAACTGCAAGTTCCACGTTGCTCAATAACATTTGCAGGAGCTTGATCCTGGGTGCCTCTAGTGTCTGTTACGGTTAGACCGCCGGCGAGTTCCAAGTCGCGATCCCTCGTACCTGCTCCGTATGAGGCGCTTACCTCATAACTAACGCGGGTAAGTTCCATGGAGCAGTCAGCGATGTTATATTCCAGCGGAATGTCCGTAGACACTGTTTGTTCAGCGTTTTTCGCGTCAGTCGTATTAGATTTTTGTTGTTGGCGTATCACATTTCCACCAAGACCAGGACTGTAGACTTCGCATTTTTTACCTTTCTTAGGCGAGTACTTGGCTTTCGATGTAAAACCAAAATTCGCAGGAATGGTTGCAGCTAATGTGAAGTGGTCACTGCTGTAGTTGCTCGTAACACCTTCTACTGAGTCCTTCGCCATCTGGCCGGCAAAACTGCATGCGCCTATCAATGGCAGAACAAGGAAAGACACAGTTCGGAGACTGTGTGAAAAATTTCGCTCACTCATTAACTACTCCCTGTTCTGCGCAATTGGGATAGACGGTACATACACGATCATTCATTTTGAATTTTTTGAAAGTAGGAGGAGTTTGGCACCTGTTTGATGTTGCGCTGCCCTGACAAGGCTTCCAACCCTTCGTAGTTTTAACCCAGCGATTGTTCATGCTGGGTTCTTCGTCTTTTGATAGACGGAAGGTAAACTTTACGTTTTTACCGCTAATATTTGATCGTTCGATTGAACCACCCGGTTTGCTGCGTTCAAAATAGTCAGGTGACACGTCCCAATCGGTATTTGCCGCGCTGCAGGATAATATTTTGGAAATCCCGTTTTTTTCGATTCTTGCTACGCTGAGTTGAAACATCCAGGTACACAAGCCTCTAAATTCAGGGTTCTCCGCCAAAGGCGGCGCTGAATATCCAATAGCGGTGCTGCCTATTACAGAAATTCCTCCGATATCCCCGCCGATATCCAATGAAGATGTGCCATAGCGGCCGTCAACGGCCATGTCTACGCGAGTCAGCTCCATCTCGCATCCGGCTATGCGATAACTGAGAGGAATATTGAAGCGGGCGGTTTGTTCTATATCTTTTACATCAATCTGATCAGTTTTCTGATGTCGTCGGGTTACCTCGCCTCCCAAACCCGCTGAATAGGTCCTGCAATCCTGACCAGCCAGTGGTGTATATTGTGATTTTGCCGTCAAACCAAAGTTGGCTGGTGTAGTCGCTACCAGGGTAAATGAATCGGGCCCATAGTGGCTGGTAATGTCTTCAATGCTGCTTTGAGCAATTTGGCCGGCAGAGGTGCAGGCACCGATTAAAGGAAGCGTCAGAAGTAATAGTGACTTCAAATTTAATGAAAGTGATGGTTTACTCATTTGTTGCTTCCTGAGAAAACGTTAAAACATAACTAAACTAGATTGATAAACTCAACTGAATACTCGTTTGCATCTAGCAAAATGCTCCTGAGGTGTTTCTCCTGGCAAAGGCTCCCAGACTATATCTTGCATACATTGCTCTGACAGTCGGCGGCTCAACATCAACTCCCTTTGCTCTGGTAGTTGCCAAGCCCAGGCATCAAGCAAATCCAGTTGCTCCTCAAGCCATTCACTGACCACTCGAGTCTCAGCCAGGGTGGCAGCTGCCTCTACGTGATAGGTCAATAACCATCGTTTTAGGTTTTCGCGCAGGATGCTGCGAGCCTGTTCACCAGACTCCGGATTACGCAACCACGGCTGTGGAATCGGTACCGGATACATTCCAGCTCTGCTGTTATCCGCGCTTTGCCATTGATCCTGATTCCAATACAACACGCTGCTGATGGGGCCGAGAAGTAGTGGCCATTCGGTTTCTTTCATGTTGCCGAGGCAGCGGGCGAGAACGCGGTTGTCCTGAAAGCGGAATAGCGAGCGTTCGCCGTCTTCGTCGATGACCATGCGAGCGATCCAGTGCTGGGTGAGGCTGTCGAGGTCAGCCTTGTCCATGCTGCCGATCCAGCCCCAGTTACGCTGGGGGTCATCGACCAGTTTGCGGAACGCTTCGTTGCCTGGGTTATGCAACTCGGTCAACCACGGGCTGATGGCGGCAAACTGGGCGAACTCGGTGCGGCGATAGAGTTGCACCGAGCGTTGCATGACACCGGCGCTGTACAGGGACGTGACCGGGTTAGGTTCGGCGAGGCTGTCCAGTGCCAGAATCAGCACGCGATTGAGTCTGGACTGTTCGCCTAGCCAGTTGTTGAGTATTTCGCTCATGCTGTGGCTCCCAGATCGCATTTGCCTTCGCGGCAGGCTTCACAGATCGGGCAACGGATGTCACCTGCTTTGCGAGCAGCCTTGGCCAAGGCCATTTGCACTGCTGCCGGAACGAGCAGGGCGCCTGCCTTGTCTTTCGCGGCGGCCCATGGAATGACGGGTTCCAGAATTCCGATGCCGGTCCCCACGCCCGGCGCGCCTCCGGTATTGACCTTTACCTCGGCGCCGCTGATGGTCACACCACCGGCATCCACTTTCACAAAGCTCCCGCCAGCCTTGGCGGTCAGCTCCATGCCACCTTCGATCACCACTTTCTCACCCGCGTGATAGTGAATCTCGGTTCCAGCCTCGACAAACTGCGCCGTACCGACCTTCACGTTCTGCGTCACGCCAACCGTCAGGTGATCATCCGCCCGCATCTCGCTGATTCGATCCAGATGCGTAATCCGATGCTCTTCAACCTTGAACTCACTCAGCGTGTTGGCTTCGACAGTGTCATGCCGTTCATTGCCCACCCGAATCTTCTGATCGTGCTCGATGTTTTCGTCCCAGTCGCGCTGGGCGTGGATGTAGATCTGCTCGGCGCCTTTCTTGTCTTCGATGCGGAATTCGTTGTAGCCCTTGCCGCCCGGTGAGCTCAGGGTTTTGAAGGTGCTGCGGGTTTTGTTTGCCGGCAGGTCGTAGGGGACGACGTTTTCCTTGTGGTACAGGCAACCGGTGACCAATGGCTGATCGGGATCACCTTCGAGGAAGGTGACGAGGACTTCCATGCCAATGCGCGGGATGGCGATGCCGCCGTACGCGGCGCCGGCCCAGCCGCTGGCGACGCGCATCCAGCAGGTGGTTTTGTCGTTGGACTGACCGTCGCGGTCCCAGTGGAATTGCACTTTGATGCGGCCGTACTGGTCGCAGTGGATTTCTTCACCTGCCGGGCCGGTGACGACCGCGGTCTGGCTGCCGAGGACTTTCGGTTTCGGGTGTTCAAGGGCAGGGCGGTAGTGCGCGTCCCACGGGGTGGCGAGGAAGCTGTTGCGGTAGCCCTGGTGGAAATCGCTTTTGTTGTCGGTGACGTCGCTGGTGACGTTTTCGCCGAGCACTTGTGGTTGTTTGCCTTCGTGGAAGACTTCCAGCAGCAGCCACAGGTCGTTCCACTCGGCGCGCGGGTGTTCGGCGAGCGTGAGGAAATGGCCGCTGGTCAGGGTTGGTTCGTCACCTTTGCCTTCGGCGAGTTTGTAGTCGCTGCGATGGCGTTCGAGGGCGCGGGTGGAAAGGAACTTGCCGCGCTCGCGGGTGGTGAAGCGGCCGGGGTAGTCGTAGTCCTCGAGGTCCGGGGCGAACTCGGTTTTGACCGCGCCCTCGGGGAGGATCTTCGGTTTTTCGAAGTCGTAGTCGCGGCGGCTGACGCGGGTGGTGCGGGTTTCCAGGCGCAGGTTGAAGCGTTTGATCACCGGTTTGTCGGCAGCCATGCCGGAGTCTTGCTGGTAGCTCACCGGTTTCAGCTTGCGGAACACGGTCTGGTCGTCGCCGAACACCAGTTTGTGGCCGCTGCTGCTGTGCTGGAAGTGGAAGTGAATGCCTTCTTCCTCGCACAGGCGCTGGATGAAGTGCAGGTCGGATTCGTCGTACTGCACGCAGTAGTCCCGTTCCGGGTATTCGGCGTTGAGCTGGAAGCTGTAGGCGTCGGCGAGGATGCCGCGATCTTCCAGCACCTGGGCGATGATCTTCGGCACGGTCAGTTGCTGGAAAATCTGCTGATCATGGTTGTGCCGCAGGTAGGCCAGTTGTGGCACCAGGCTGAGGCTATAACGGGTCAGGGTCTTGCCGGAGTCGCCTTGCTCGATGCGATAGACCAGACCGTGGATCTTGCCTTCGCCGGTCGGGCCGAAGGTCAGGACGCCGGGCTTGTGCAACAGCTCTTCGAGCTTGAGGTCGGGGCGGGCGCTGACGAGTTCGAGGTCGAAACGGAACGGTTGGTTGAGGGCTTCGCGACCGGTGAAGCTGAGGACTTGCAGGTCGGCGTTGGCGCCTTGAAGCGTGAGGGTGATGTGGGTTGCGTTGGCGTCCAGCATGCCTTGAATTCCGTCCGTTGAATAAGCAGGGGACGGATGATGGAGGATTAAGCGGCACCGTTCAAGGCACAAAAGCCGTAGGTCTGGCAGGTTTGCGGTATAGGGAAAACCCTTAGGTGAGGTGTTTGGCCCAATGAAACCGGGTGTTTAGTGCGAATTGGCGTTGATCGCCGGCAACTTTTCCCACGATCCCGGGTTGAAGAATCCTCAGTCAGATTCAGACTAAAGTCGCCTGTAGCACGTCAAAGCCATCTGCCATCATTGCCGCTCACCCCTGCGTGTTCACTTTCTCCTGGTTCAATCTGACCCGGGACGGGAGCTATTTTTCTGGCTTGTTGCGCGCTTGCGCAAACGCTGCATTGTTGGAGTTTTTCATGCGTCCCCCATTTCCCCTCATCACCCCGCGCCAGTCGTTTGGCTTCGGAGCCTTTGTGCTGTGCGCAGGTTTTACCGCACAGGTTCAGGCCAGCGGATTTCTTGAAGACACCACGGCGAAAATCGAATCGCGCACGGTGTACTTCAACCGCGATTTCCGTGATGGGAGCACCTCGAACGCTCAGGGCGCCTCCAAGCGTGAAGAGTCGGCACAGGGCTTTATTCTCAACCTGCAATCGGGCTACACAGAGGGCACGGTGGGTTTCGGTATCGATGCGCTGGGCATGCTTGGCTTTCAACTCGATTCCAGTCCGGACCGCAGCAATAGCGGCTTGCTGCCATCGAGCGGCAACGACCCGCGCGGCTCGAAAGGCCAATACGCGAAAATGGGCCTGACCGCCAAGGTCAAGGTCTCGGACACGGTGCTGAAGTACGGCGCACTGCTGCCTGATCTGCCGTTGCTGAAATACAACGACGGTCGTTTGCTGCCGACGATGTTCAACGGCGCCATGCTGACCTCTAATGAGGTGAAGGATCTGACCTTCATGGCCGCGCGCCTGGACAAGTACACCGCGCGTGATTCCACCGATTCGCAAGACATCCGCGTGCACTGCAAGAACAAGCGTTACGCGTGCAACACCACCGCCGATCATTTCGACATGTACGGCTTCGACTACAAGATCAATGATCGCCTGACTGCGCAGTATCACTACGCCGAACTGGAAGACATTTATCGTCAGCACTTTGTCGGCCTGTTAGGCAATCAACCGTTGGCTGGCGGTGTACTTAAAGCGGATCTGCGTGTGCTGAAGAGTGCCGACAGCGGTGATGCCAAGGCCGGTTCCATCGATAACCGGGCGTTGAGCGGCATGCTGTCTTATGCGCACAGCGGCCATACGTTCAGCGCCGGTTGGCAGCGCATGAACGGCGACAACTCGATGCCGTACCTCGATGGCAGCAATCCGTATCTGGTCAACTACGTGCAGGTCAACGACTTCGCCGCTGCGCAGGAACGTTCCTGGCAGTTGCGTTATGACTATGACTTCAAAGCCATCGGCATCAATGGCTTGAGTTTCCTGACCCGTTATGTGAACGGTGATCACATCAAGGTATTGGGCAGTGATCAGGAAGGGAAGGAGTGGGAACGCGACAGCGAGTTGAAGTATGTGATTCAGACGGGCACGTTCAAGGATGTGAGTCTGCGTTTGAGAAATGCTACGTATCGCACCAATTATGAGAAGTTTGCCCGGGATGTGGATGAGACTCGGGTGATTGTGAGTTACAACTTTTCGGTGTTGTAGGTCTTGGATGTGTAGTGCTTGATCGGGCGCTATCGCGAGCAGGCTCACTCCTACAATGGATCAATGTTGAAGGCGATATCCGCGTCCGCTGAAGATCCCCCGTAGGACTGAGCCTGCTCGCGATGAGGCCCTTGAAGTCACCGTTACAGCCAATGCCAGAACCGGCTCCAGAACCCGCGATTCAAATCCTCTTTGCATCCGGCATATTGCCGCGCATACACATCCGAACGATTCTGCACTTTGCGCGCCGTTGGCATCAGCCAGGCTTTACTCGCGTAGGTCTTGTTGCGGAATCCGCCCCAGCCTTCGTGGTAGTTGAGGTACTGGTTGTAGGCGTCGTACTTGTAGACGCCGTTGATCGAATAGGTCTTGTCCATGTACCAGCCGACAAAGTCGATGGCGTCGTCGAAGTCTTCGCGGTCGGCGCCGCTGCGGCCGGTGCTTTTCTGGTAGTCGGCCCAGACTTCATCTTTGGCTTGCGCATAACCTGAAGCGGTGGAAACGCGGCCCCACGGGATCACCCAGAGCAGGTATTTGCGCGGGGTCTTGGCGTCGTAGCGGTAGCCGGATTCCTGATACATGATCGCGAAGGGCACCTGAATCGGTACGCCCCAGCGTTTTTGCGTGACTTGCGCAGCGTCGTACCAGTCGCTTTTTTCCCGGAAGATTTCGCAAATGTCTTCCGGCGATCGGGGCGGTGAGGTGCCGCACCCGCTCAGTAGCGTTGCCAGTGTCAGTAGTCCAAGCGTCTGCCTGTAATTCAAAAGCGGTTATCCCGTCGTGCGCAAAAAGGCCGACAGTCTACGCGCTCAGCTCAATTGATGACGATAGGGCAGATCCGGGCCGGTCTTGCTGCAGGTCAGTGCGGCGGCTTGCACGGCGAACTTGAGCATGGCGTCGATCTGCTCGCGAGCGAGTTGCTGCACGCCTTCGATCGAATCCAGGCCGTGCTCGGTCAGCCAGGTGATCAGCGCAGCCTGGAAGGTGTCGCCGGCGCCGACGGTATCGGCGATCGTCACCGAGGCCGCCGGCACTGACCAGTTGCCATGCTGGCGGCTGAACACGCTGGCACCGTCGCCGCCACGGGTGAGGAAGACGACCTGGCAGCGCTGTTCGAGCCAGCCTTCGATCACGCGTTGCGGGTCCTGTTCGGGGTAGAGCAGGCTCAAGTCCTCGTCGCTGACCTTGATCAGATCGGCCAGTGGCACCAATGTGGCGATGCGCTCGCGCCACAGGTCGATGTTCGGCTCGGGGTTGAGGCGTACGTTCGGGTCGAGGGTGATCAGGCGTTTGCCGCTTTCACGCTGCACCAGTGCGAGCAGGGTGTCGCCGATCGGCTGCACCACCAGCGAGAACGAGCCGATATGCAAGCCGCGAACATCCGGCCCCAGCGACGGCAGATGCGCCAGACTCAACTGCCGGTCCGCACAGTCTTCGCCACGAAAGCTGTAGTGCGGCGAGCCATTCGCACCAACCGCGACCATGGCCAGCGTGGTCGGTGCGGCGAAATCCACCAGATAGTCCGGGCGCACACCTTCGTCCTGCAGCACTCGCTGCAAGCGGCGGCCGAGGTAGTCGGTGGACAACCCGCCAAACAAGGCAGAGTCCACGCCCAAACGGCGCAAACCGACGGCGACGTTGAACGGCGAGCCGCCGGCAATCGCCTTGAAATTGACTTTCGAGGCCAGACCGCTGGCGTCGTCTTCACTGAAAAAATCGAACAGGGCTTCGCCACACACCAAATACATGATTGTTTGCTCTTTATAGGGTTGCGACATGCTGTTGATAGCGTTCATAGGCCTGCTGGAATGCCGCGACGTTGGCGGCAATCGGCAGGGTTTCACTGCTTGAATCGAGTTTCACGCAGCGCTGGCACAGGTCGGCGAGGGTGTCTTCGTGGCCGTTCGACCAGGATGTGCACCACGCCGCCTGAATCGCTGCACCGAGGGCGGCGGCTTCGCTTTGTTCGGTGCAGATCACCGGGGTGTTCATGATGTCAGCGACGATCTGCCGCCACACCGCGCTTTTCGACCCGCCGCCGATCAGGCAAATGCTGCGGCTTTGTAAACCATTCTGGCGGAGCAGATCCAGCCCGTAGCGCAAACCGAAGGTGGTGCCTTCGACAGCGGCGCGGCACAGATTGGCCTGGGTCAGGTTATCCAGCGTCAAACCGTGCAGGCTGCCGGTGGCGTGGGGCAGGGCGGGAACGCGTTCGCCGTTGAGAAACGGCAGCATGCTCACGCCGTCGGCGCCGATGGGGGCGTGCGCGACGAGGTCGTTGAACTGCTGCAGATCGAGGTCGAACAGCTCGCGAATCGCGCCGGTAGCGTTGGTCAAGTTCATGGTGCAGATCAGCGGCAACCAACCGCCACTGGATGAACAGAACGTCGCGACCGAAGCGTCCGGGCTGACTTTCGGCACGTCGGAATAAGCGTATACCGTGCCGGAAGAGCCGAGGCTCATGGTGATTGCGCCGGGCTGAATGTTGCCGGTGCCGATGGCGCCCATCATGTTGTCGCCGCCACCGCTCGATACCAACGCGTTGGGGTTGATGCCGAGGTGTTCGGCAATCGCCGGGAGGATGGAGCCTACAGATTGATGTGCATCGATCAGTTCAGGCAGTGCCGCTTGCAGGCGTCCGCTGGCGTCGATGTCGCGCAGCAGTTGCAAGTCCCACTGGCGGGTACGGACGTTGAAATAGCCAGTGCCCGAGGCGTCGCCGTATTCGCTGCAGGCGCGGCCGGTGAGCCAGAAGTTCAGGTAGTCGTGGGGCAACAGAATGCGTGCGATGCGCGAGAACACTACGGGGTGCTGTTCTTTGGTCCAGAGCAGTTTCGACACCGTGTAGCCCGGCGCGATGACCACGCCGAGGCGTTCCAGCGAGCCTTTTTCGCCGCCCAGATGCACCAGCAGACGGTCGTTTTCGGCGCTGGTCTCGGTGTCGCACCAGAGCTTGGCCGGGCGCAGGACTTCACCTTGCTCATCGAGCAGGACCAGGCCATGTTGCTGGCCGGAGACGCCGATGCCGAGGATCGACTGGCCATCGACATTCGCCGCCAGCAATGCCTGGCGGGTGGCTAGGGTGAAGGCTTCCAGCCATTGTTGGGTGTCTTGCTCGCGGCGGCCGTTGGCGCCGCTGATCATCGTGTGTGCGGCGGCGCCTTGGCCGAGGACTTGGCCGGTGGCGGCGTCGAGGATGATGGCTTTGGTGCCTTGGGTGCCGCAGTCGATGCCGAGGAACAGTTGTTGTGTTGTCATGTGTGAACCCGTTGGGTTGCGGTGAAGATCAATAGCTTACCCCCTCACCCCAGCCCTCTCCCCCAAGGGGGCGAGGGGGAAGGGAGCCGATCGGGGCATGTTCAAAACCTGAGTTCGACTCCGGTTCTCTCAAACGAAGCTGTTCAGAGCCTGAGTTCGACTCCGGTTCTCTCAAACGAAGCTGTTCAAAGCCTGAGTTCGATTCCGGTTCTCTCAACCGGAGCTGTTCAAAACCTGAGTTCGACTGCGGACGTTCAGGTCGATGTATTCCGAAAGAACGCCTCGGTCAGTCCCCTCTCCCTCTGGGAGAGGGTTAGGGTGAGGGGCTTTTCAATCCAGAATGCGCTGCAAAGTCCGCGTCACACCCTCTTCGCGCAAGCTGTTGCAACACCACTCAAACGCCGCGACAAACTCCGCCGAACGCGGTATCGCCGTGCCGAAAATCTCCTCGACCGCCAACAACCGCTGAGTCATTAAAGCATCGTCCGCCACCAACGCCTGACAAAACGCCGCGCGCGGATCCGGAATCGAATAGGTGTCACCATTCTCATCCACACCCTTCAAATACAACGCCCACGCCGCCACCACCAACGCCGCACGCTTGGTCTCCTGCCCATCGGCAATCAACCGGTTGATCGTCGGAATGGTGAACTTGGGAAACTTCGACGAGCCGTCCGAACACACCCGCTCCAGTTGATCGGCAATCGCCTGATTGGAGAAGCGCGCCACCAGCGTGTTTTTGTAGTCCGTCAGATCAATGCCCGGCACCGGCGCCAGTTGCGGGGTCACGTCCAGATCCATGTAGGCGCGCATGTAACGCACGAACAGCGGGTCGTTCATGGTCTCGTGAACAAACCGGTAACCCTTCAAAAAGCCCAGATACGTCAGCGCCAAGTGGCTGCCGTTGAGCAGTTTGATCTTCATTTCTTCATAGGGTGAGACATCGTCGGTGAATTGCACGCCGACCTTTTCCCAGGCCGGGCGACCGTTGACGAATTTGTCCTCCAGCACCCACTGCACGAATGGCTCGCAGACCACCGGCCAGGCATCGTCGACGCCGTGTTTGTCGGCCAGTTGCAGGCGGTGCGCGGTGCTGGTCATCGGCGTGATGCGGTCGACCATGGCGTTGGGGAAACTGACGTTGGCGTCGATCCAGCTGCACAGATGGCTATCGCGCAATGTGGCAAAGGCAAGCAGCGCCTTGCGCGTCACGGCGCCGTTGTGTGGCAGGTTATCGCAAGACATCACGGTAAACGCCGGGATCCCCGCCGCCCGGCGTTTTTCCAGGGCGGCACACAAGAAACCGAACACGGTTTTCGGCGCCTCCGGATGGGCCAGGTCATGCTGGATCTGCGGCAGGTGCGCCATGAATTCGCCGTTGCTGTCATCAATGCAATAACCACCTTCGGTGATGGTCAGCGAGACGATGCGGATCTGCGGATCGGCGAGTTTGTCGATCAGCGCCTGAGCGCTGTCCTCGGCCAGCAGCATGTCGCGAATCGCACCGATGACGCGGACTTCGGTGTCATCGCTGTCACCCAGTTCGAACAGGGTGAACAGGTAATCCTGTTCCTTGAGATCATCGCGAGCACGGCGATCTTCGGCGCGCAGGCCAACGCCGCAAATGGCCCAGTCGAGGGCTTCGCCGGTGTTCATCAGGGCGTCGGTGTAATACGCCTGATGCGCGCGATGGAAGCCGCCGACGCCAATGTGGGCGATGCCTTGCCGAGTGTCGCTGAGGCTGTAGGCCGGCAGTTGTACTTCGCTGGCCAGCCGATGGAGGTTCTGTTGGTTGAGTTTCATCGCAAATTCTCGAAATCAGGCCGCAGCGCGCAGCGGACGGGTCAACGCGATACCTTCGGCATCGAATAAATGGCAGTGAGCCGGGGCGAGGTGCAGGTCCAGTTGTTCGCCGTAACGGCTGGCCAGATCACCGCGCACGCGCATGGTCAGGGCTTCGCCGGCGTTGGTGGTTACGTGGCAGAAGGTGTCGCTGCCCAGGCGTTCGCTGACGTCGGCGGTGACTTGCAAGGTGCAGTCACCCGCTTGCGCCAGCTCCAGATGTTCCGGGCGAATACCGAGGGTCACGGCGCTGCCGACGCTCAGATTGCCGGCGTTGAAGGGCAGGGTGATGCGCGTGCCGGCGTCCAGCGAGACTTCGCAGCTCTGGCCGTCGACGCGGGCAATCTTGCCCTTGAGGAAGCCCATTTTCGGCGTGCCGAGGAAACCGGCGACGAAGAGGTTCGCCGGGTTGTGATACAGGTCCAGTGGCGAGCCGACCTGTTCGATCTTGCCACCGTTGAGCACCACGACTTTGTCGGCCATGGTCATCGCTTCGACCTGATCGTGGGTCACGTAGATCATCGTCGCTTGCAGGTCTTTGTGCAGGCGCAGCAACTCCAGACGCATCTGCACGCGCAGCGCGGCATCGAGGTTGGACAGCGGTTCGTCGAACAGGAAAATCTTCGGATTGCGCACGATCGCGCGACCGATTGCCACGCGCTGACGCTGACCACCGGAGAGCTGTTTCGGCTTGCGCTCAAGCATCGGCCCGAGTTCGAGAATCCGCGCCGCTTCGCCGACCTTTTTCTCGACTTCGGCTTTCGACACGCCGGCCAGATCGAGGGCGAACGACATGTTTTTCTTCACGGTCATGTGCGGGTACAGCGCGTAGGTCTGGAACACCATCGCCAGATCGCGCTTGGCCGGGCTGACTTCGGTGATGTCGCGGCCATCGAGTTCGATGGTGCCGTCGCTGACTTCTTCCAGACCGGCGATCAGCCGCAGCAGGGTGGATTTGCCGCAGCCCGAGGGGCCGACGAAGACCACGAATTCCTTGTCGTTCACTTCCAGGTCGATGCCTTTGATGATGGAGAAACCTTCGAAGCCTTTTTGCAGATTCTTGATTTTCAGGTTGGCCATGGGGGCCTCCGCTTAAGTTATTTCAAATGCGCCGGGCAAGCTTTTGGTGGGAGCGGGCTTGCTCGCGAAGAGGCCGTGTCAGTCGGCATCAATGGAGCTGACACTCCGCTTTCGCGAGCAAGCCCGCTCCCACAGGGAATCGCATGAGGGCGCGAGATTCATTTCACGGCGCCAAAGGACAGGCCGCGCACCAGTTGTTTCTGGCTGATCCAGCCGAAGATCAGAATCGGCGCACACGCCAGGGTCGAGACCGCCGATAACTTGGCCCAGAACAAACCTTCCGGACTCGAATACGAGGCGATCAACGCAGTCAGTGGCGCAGCCTTCGACGAAGTCAGGTTCAGTGACCAGAACGCCTCGTTCCAGCACAGGATCAACGACAGCAGCACGGTCGAGGCAAGGCCGCCCTTGGCGATTGGCAGCAACACGCGGACCATTTCCTGCCACAGCGTGGCGCCGTCGAGGCGGGCGGCTTCGAGGATGTCTTTGGGGATGTCCTTGAAGTAGGTGTAAACCATCCAGACCACGATCGGCAGGTTGATCAGCGTGTAGATCACGATCAGCGCGATGCGCGTATCGAGCAGGCCGAAACTCTTCGCCAGCAGGTAGATCGGCATCAGTACGCCCACCGGCGGCAACATCTTCGTCGAGAGCATCCACAACAGCGTGCCTTTGGTGCGCTGGGTTTCGTAGAACGCCATCGAGTACGCCGCCGGCACCGCGATCAACAGGCACAGAGCCGTGGCACTGAAGGAAATGACCACCGAGTTCCAGGCGAAACTGAAGTAATCGCTGCGCTCATTGATGTGCAGGTAGTTCTCCAGCGTCGGCGTGAAGATGAACTGCGGCGGCGTGGCGAAGGCGTCGATTTCGGTTTTGAAACTGGTCATCACCATCCAGAAGATCGGGAAGAAAATCACGATCGCGATGGCCCAGGCCAGGGTGCCGAGCAGCAGGCTTTGCAGCCGGCGGGATTGTTGAAGAGTCATGGCAGGCCTCAGGCTTTGTCAGTCAGGTTTTTGCCGATCATCCGCACCAGAATGATCGCGGCGATATTGGCGATGACCACGGCAATCAAGCCGCCCGCCGAGGCCATACCGACGTCGAACTGCACCAGCGCCTGGTTGTAGATCAGGTAGGCGAGGTTGGTCGAGGCGTAGCCGGGGCCGCCGTTGGTGGTGGTGAAAATCTCGGCGAACACCGACAGCAGGAAGATCGTTTCAATCATCACCACCACGGCAATCGGCCGGGCCAGATGCGGCAGGGTCAGGTGCCAGAAGATCGCGATCGGCCCGGCGCCGTCGAGGCGCGCGGCTTCTTTCTGTTCCTGGTCGAGGGACTGCATGGCCGTCATCAGAATCAGGATCGCGAAGGGCAGCCATTGCCACGAAACAATGATGATGATCGACAGCAGCGGGTAGTGCGCCAGCCAGTCCACCGGTTGCGCGCCGAACAGCTTCCAGACGTAGGCAAGAATCCCCGAGACCGGATGGAAAATCAGGTTTTTCCAGATCAGCGCACCGACCGTGGGCATGATGAAGAACGGCGAAATCAGCATGACCCGCACGATGCCGCGACCAAGGAATTCGCTGGCCTCGAGCAATGCACTGATCAGCACGCCGAAGACCACGCTGATCAGCAACACGCTACCGACCAGCAACAGCGTGTTGGTGGCACCGGGCATGAAGCCCGAATCGGTGAGGAAATAGTTGAAGTTTTCCAGCCCGACGAACTCGTTTTCACCGGGGTAGAGCAGGTTGTAGCGGATCATCGAAAAGTAGATGGTCATGCCCAGCGGCACGATCATCCACAGCAGCAACAGGGCCACCGAAGGGCTGACCAGAAACCAGCCGGGATTGCGCACGCGGATCTTGCGCGCGGGTTGCGACAGGTCGATGTGGGCTTTGGCAGTTGAAGTATTCATGGTGATCACAACCGAGTCATACAGACCTATGGAGATCTAATGTAGGAGTGAGCTTTGCGGGTTACTTGGGATAACCGGCGCGCTTCATCTCGCGTTCAGTGGTTTGCTGCGCAGCAGTCAGGGCCTGATCCACCGTGGTCTGGCCGATCAGCGCTGCCGAAAACAGTTTGCCGACCTGGGTGCCCACCGCTTGGAACTCGGGAATGGTCACCAGTTGAATGCCGATGTAAGGCACCGGTTTCAGCGTCGGTTTGCTCGGGTCAGCCGCTTTCAGCGATTCCAGCGTGACCTTGGCGAACGGCGCCGCGCTCATGTAGGCGTCACTGTAGGTCGAAGCGCGGGTGCCCGGCGGTACGTTGGCGATGCCGTCGGTCTTGGCCACCAGCTCGCCGTATTCTTTGGACGTTGCCCAGGCGCTGAATTGTTTCGCGGCGTCTTTGGCTTTGGAGCTGGTCGGAATCGCCAGCGCCCACGAGTACAGCCAGGCGGAACCTTTGTCGGTGACCTGATGCGGTGCGAAGGTGAAGCCGACGTGATCGGCGACTTTGCTCTGGGTCTTGTCGGTGACGAACGAGCCGGCGACGCTGGCATCGACCCAGATTGCGCATTTGCCGCTGTTGAACAGTGCGAGGTTTTCGTTGAAACCGTTGCTGGAGGCACCCGGCGGGCCGGATTTCTTCATGGTGTCGACGTAGAAGTTCAGCGCGTTTTTCCACTCGGGGCCGCTGAATTCCGGTTTCCACTGCTCATCGAACCAGCGCGCGCCATAGGCGTTGGCGACCGTGGTGATCAGCGCCATGTTCTCGCCCCAGCCGGCCTTGCCGCGCAGGCAGATGCCGTACTGTTCTTTATCCTTTTTCGTGAGTTTTTCAGCGAAACCGGCAATCTCTTCCCAGGTCGGACGCTCGGGCATGGTCAGCCCGGCCTCCTTGAACAGGTCGGTGCGGTAATAAGTGATCGAGCTTTCCGCGTAGAACGGCAGGGCATACAGCGAACCCTTCACCGACAAGCCTTCACGCACCGACGGGAACACGTCGTCGAGGGCGTAACTGGCCGGCAGGTCCTTCATCGGTTCCAGCCAGCCTTTGCCACCCCACAGTGCCGCTTCGTACATGCCGATGGTCAACACATCGAACTGGCCGCCCTGGGTGGCGATGTCGGTGGTCAGGCGTTGGCGCAGGACGTTCTCTTCCAGCACCACCCAATTGAGCTTGATGTCCGGATGCTCGGTCTCGAAGGTTTTCGAGAGCTTTTGCATGCGGATCATGTCGCTGTTGTTGACGGTGGCGATGGTCAGGGTCTGGGCGCCAAGGCTGACGCTGCTGAGGGTCATGCAGGTGAGGGCAAGCAGAGCTTTTGCAGTGGGTTGCATCGTGCACTCCTTTTCTGCACCCGGAGGGTTACAGAAGGACAGTTATTGTTTTTGTGTCTTCCTGTGCAGGAAGAATGTGCGCTGATTACAGCCTTCAAACGCTGGGCTGACAAATCATCCCTAGCACTTTGATCGATACTTTTTTGCACTGGGCTTTTGCGTGGTGAATGCAGGGAAGGGGTTTGCAGCGGGGAAGGGGCAACGAATGCGTACAGGTTTTCGGGAATGGCATCGTACCCTGTAGGAGTGAGCCTGCTCGCGATAGCGGTGGGTCAGACTGCGATTTTGTCAGCCGATCCACCGCTATCGCGAGCAGGCTCACTCCTACAGGGGCGTTGCGTTGTCAGAGGTGATTCTGCTCGGTCAGGCGCTGTACGGCGAGCCGCCGATAATGCGACGGCGTCATGCCTTTGAGCTGCTGAAAGCGTCGATTGAAATTGGAGATGTTGTTGAAGCCGGATTCAAAACACACTTCGGTCACCGGTTTATCGCCGTCGGCCAGCAACTCGCAGGACTTGCTGATGCGCAGGCGATTGACGAACTCGATGAAATTACGCCCGGTGGCCTGTTTGAATACCCGACTGAAATAGGTCGGTGTCATGCCCAAATGTTCGGCAACTTCTTCCAGCGAGATGTCGCGTGCGTAGTGGCTGAAGATGTAATCGACCGCACGGTTGGTGCGATCGATATTGTGCTCATCAGCCAATTGCGGGGTGGTGGCGCCGGACAACAACTGGAAATCATCGCTGGCCGCGAGCAACTCCATCAGGATGAAAAAGTGCCCGAGGCGGGTGATGCCCTTGCTGTCGGCGATCCGCTGCATCAGGGTCATGGCCTGGCGGATGGTGCGTTTGCAGCGAAACTCGATGCCGTATTGCGCGCGTTCCAGCAAGGGTGCCAGGCTTTTCAGTTCGGCGAACACCAAGTGGCCACTTTCGAACAACTCGTCGGTGAAGTTGACCAGCATGTCGCGCTTTTCCACGACTTCATCTTCGGCCACTTGGCTGATCCAGTTATGCGGCAGGTTAGGGCCGGTGAGGAACAGGGTTTCGGGATAAAAATTGCCGATATAGTCGCCGATGAACACTTTGCCGGAGCTGGCGACGATCAGGTGCAGTTCGTACTCTTTGTGAAAGTGCCAGCGCACCAGCGGGCAGGGAAAGCCGTGCTGACGGTAGATGATGGACAAGCCGTTATGGTCGTCCATCAACTCGTAAGAAGGGTCGGTCACGCGGGCGTTTCGAGTCATGGCTGAGCACCTTTTTGTTATCGCCCGCGGATCATGCCTCGTTTGCCGGGTGGCGCGCCAGTTCGCCGTGATCTGTCTTCACGCCCGTTTAATTACCTGGGAACGCGGCGCTATTGCAGACTTTTCGATGGCCTTTTGCAGACTTGCCACTTGGCAGAAACGCACAATGTTCGAGTCTTTAATAAAGTCGAAGTTGATGATGCTGCACTTTTTCGCCCAATCCGTCTTGGCGGGATCGAACCAGTTATCAAGTTCACCCAGAATTCGCGCAGGGCCGCCGATGGTAAAACTGGTGGCAGACAACGACCAGGGCTGCCAGGCACTGACCCCGGTGCTCAATACGTCGGTGATGTAGCGATGCAGAGTTGTCGTACTGACCAATGACTGACCTATCCACTTGTGATTGATTTGCTGATGGAACTTCTCATCCCGGCTGTCCCAGGTCATGGGCGCGGCGACCAGGATACGTTGTATCGGGCTGGCGGCCTTCAGCTCACCAAGCGTCAGGTGCCGATTGTTCTCCGGAATCATCATCTTGCCCAAATGCCTGAGCATCAATGCCTTGAATTCTTCATGATTGAAAGCACTGTCGCCCGCTGCGAGTTCATGAAAATCCAGAATAATGAACTCGTCAGGACTGCTTCCAAGAAAGTCGTACAAGTCTTCTATAAGATGCCTGAGGTTGCGCGAAGAGCGATAGTTGTTGTGCTGGAAACGAAACTTTTTAAAGTCATCGGCATCCTTGTCGTAAAGCAAGCGAAGATCCAGTGCCCTTGCGCCAAGATTCAATTGCGAGAGGAAGGATTTGTCCTGACAGGCCAGCCAGTTTGCGCTTGGATACAGAGGGTAACTCGCGCGCCAGTCACAGCCTGCGTTATGGGTACCCGGCAGTGTCATTTCCCGCAGTGTCAGATTGTCCAGTTCCTTGGTTGCAGTCATCCAGTGTGCGCTGGGAAAATTATCTTTAGTAAAGTTGCTCATTTAATGCATCCTGCGTTTATTAATATTGAAAGTATCCAAAGTGTGCGCGCAGGATGTTTATAAGGGTTAATGTTAAGTGAGCCAATACTTGCTTTGATGCAAGTCGTTTCGTTGTTGCAGGGGTAAGTTTAGTTTGGTTGGATGTTGCGGTTTTTTGCTTCGATCCATTGCGACATATATTGAGTGCTTTTGTGGGAATGATGGCGCAGCATATTGCCGGTAAAGTTACGAATCCGGAGTTCTGTTAAATGCTGTTGGCAATAAAGCAGTTTTTCTATAAGCGCAGGGCCATGCTCGGCTCGTTGATAGCGCTCAGCGAGTAACGTTTTTCCTGCCTGTTGAGCCGTCTGCCAATAGGCCTCGTCTTTATAAAGCTGGACGGCGCGCTCGGCGAGCTCGATTGCGCTGCGCGAGACGGCTCCCGGCCAGGCGGCCTCGCCGTGCATGCCTTCAGCCCCGATCGGGGTGGTGACGCTGGGCGTGCCGCACAACATGGCATCAACCAGTTTGCCCTTGATGCCGGCGCCAAAGCGCAGCGGAGCCAGACACACTCGCGCCGCCGACATGACCTGCAACGCATCTTCGGCCCAGTTCATCACATGAAAGCCCTGTGCCGCGTTGTGCAAGGCCGTGGCTTTGGGCGGCGTATAAGCGCCATAGATGTGCAATTGCGCCTCCGGCAATTGCTGACGAATCAGTGGCCAGACCGCGGATTTCATCCAAAGCACCGCATCCCAGTTGGGCGCATGCCGGAAGTTGCCAATGCTGAGAAAGTGCGCACGTTCGGCGAATGTTTTCGCCGGCGCCGTCGGCAGATCAACCATCAGCGGGCACCAGTGGAGCAATTCACGTGGCACGCCGAACTGCTGAACCAGCAATTCGATTTCCACTTCGGAGATCATCAGATTCAGATCGCAACGGTACAGGGCGGCGATTTCCCGTTTGGCCAGATCGGTGTCGGCCATCAACTGAAACTCTTCGTGCAATGCCGGGGCGAACAGATCGCTGAAGTCATCCTGATCACCGTGGTTTTTCAGGCGATCCTTGAGGCGCTGGTGGCGAGCGTGGCGCAGGCTCTGCAGGTCGGAGGTTTCCAACACACGCAGGGCGTCGGGGCAGTGTTTTTCAACGCGCCAGCCGAACTGTTCTTCCATCATGAACTGGTCAAACAGCACGATGTCCGGTGCCAATTCACTGATGAACGTATCGAAGCTGCTGTTGTTGAGTTCGATCGGCACTTCTCGAATGCCCAACGCAGTCAGATCCGCCTTGTGCTCCCCGGACCCGGCAGGGCTGCTGAAGGTAATGTCCCAACGTTGCTGCAGGAAGGTTTCGAGGATCTGCATGACATGCCCGCTCGCCGCTGAGGAGCGAGGCTCTGGCCAGACGTAGCCGATGACCAGGACTTTAGTGGCGGCGGGTTGAGTCATCAAAAACATTCCTTTACAACAAGCGACGGGGCAAAAGGGTGCAATTAAACCACAGGAACAATGAGCGACGGGCGGTTGCTGACGCAGCCGCGGGCAGAAGGCGAGTGCAAAACAAAACGGTGCCCATGGCGGGCACCGAATTCACGTGTTGTAGCCAGGTTGTTGCCTAAGCAATCAATGAAATGCCTTGCCCAGGTTGATTTCCAGCTTACCGATGAAAGTGTCCGCAGCAGTGTTGTTCAATGCTGTTTCTATCGTTGCCATATTTGTTCCAAACACCGATGGATTCGATTTGATCTGATCAATCAAGGACACGGCAAGCTCATAAGAATCGGCATTGTACAGCGCAGGGTTTTTCTGGATCAGAGGCGGAAGACTGGCGCGTATCGATTCAAACTGATTCAAGTGGGTGAACTTTTCGGTGTCCACGGTCCTGTAGGGGTTCACGGACGACGGGCTGACCATGCCCGGATTGCGGCCCAGATCAATCAAGGCGGCTGCGTCATACTCCACCCGATCCAGCGTTTTCCCGTAATACAGGTCCAACGTGCCAGGCGCACCATGCGACATCTCATGAATCAATACATCGGCAATTCTCGACTCATCGAATTTTGACGAGCGATACAGTTCATTCAGGTTTCCCGGATAAATCTTGATGAATTTTTTGATCGATTCTTTAAATACCGTCTTGTTCACTACGGCCTTTTTCCACAATTTGTAGTCAGGTACATTCAGTGCCGCGACGGCGCGGACAGGTTCGCGTTTAAAAGACACGTTGGAAAGGTTAAAGCTGTCGAGATCCTTGCGCATTTCCCGAAGTCTTCCCGCCACATGTTGCACGGCCTGATCCGTATCGGTTCCGAAAACGTATTTGAAAACCTGCCTGACTTCGCTTTGCCATTCTTGATCGCTCAGTAATTTAACCGTGCTATCAAGTTTTGTTTTGGCGAGGGGAAGGGCTTTCTTCATATAGCCACGGGTGTAGCTGTCCGGTTTCAGCCGTTTGAGCAGGCGTAGCAACGGATTACCGTCGAACAGTTTGAAGTTGTTCAGTCGCGGTCCCCACGGGCCATTTACCTTGAAATGATGAGCGTGCCATACGCCGTTGCGCTCGAAAGCCGCAAGGTCTATTGCCTGCGCGGAGGCATGTGACGCTCGCCAATGACCCTGTTGGATATCGGTGAGTTGAGCAGCCTTTACCAGATCGTATGTTTGAGTTTTACCCGTCAGTTTGCGCAACTGCTGTGTGGCGGTGGAGATCGCATCGGCGCCATGCTCACTTAACAACAAGATGCCACGTCCGGCTTTGCGAAAGCTCTTGATCGCCAATTGCGGCAAGCCGTCAATCGGATTCAACAGCGATGCCGTCGCTCGCGCCACCGCTTTGGCAATGCTTAGCACTTTGACGGTTGTCGAGCCTGTTTTAGCGACGATGTTCGCAATTGTCGCCCCCACGCCTACCAGTAAGCCAATGATCGCCAGGCCATCTAGAATGCAGCCGCCGATGCCTTGTGTAACACGGGGAGCGTCCCCGGATCGTATGTCTTCAATGCACTGCTTGAAGGGGACAAGGGTGTTGATGACTGCCGTTTCAATCACTTCATTAGTGCTGCGCCACTCTTCCAGCTCCGTTTTGCTGTCTAGCGAGGCATACAACTCGGCGCGAGTGGCGACCGGGTGGTACCGCAAGATGCGGTCGGCCAAGGGGTCGAGATGAGAGGAAAAGAACAGTTCAACCGGCTGAGTGGCGCCCGCCTGCAGATGCAAGCGCAAGAGTTTTTCGACGACGACACTGGAAGTCATCCCGGTCCGCGGCTCGCTGCCTTCCTGGTACGCGGCGAAGTCCAGCGGCCATTCCAGCTCAAAGTTTTTTTCCTGAAAATCGGTTTTTTTGCCGACGTACGACAGGCTCGGCGTCGCATCGTTAATGCCGGTGGCGTTTAACATGTCTGCCAGTTCAGGGCGCTCGATCAACAAACCGCGCAAGGTGAAGAATTCATAACAGCGAGTCTTACCGGCATTTTCACTGCAGAGAATAATGCCGTAACGCGCCTTGGCCTCATCCCGGTGCGCTTGAGTTTCACTGTTCGGATTAAGCTTGTTGGCCTCCTTGCGTACGGTGTACAACGCCAACGTGCCATTTGTCAGGGCATAGCGATCACTTTCCGGCATGTTCGCAATGGCCATCTTGACGATGGACTTCAGGCTTCTCTGAACGTTCTGGTAATAATCTTCAAAGGCGTCGTCGAACAGTTTGCGTGCCGATCGCAACTCTGGCAGGCGCAAGAAAGCCCCGGCCGGTGCAGCGAAGGTGGGGTCGGATATCAGTTTGTCCGTAAGCCGGCCAGCCTCGATCAAGTCATCGGACAGGTAAAGATCAAGCAGCGACAAACGCATTCGCAGCAAAGGGGATACCGCAAGATCGGCGGATCCGTACTTGGTGGTAAGTGCATCGTACAGATCGGGAAATCCACCCCCCGGTATCGCATATTTAAATGCTTCAAGCCAACTGCGCTCGGGTAAAGAGCGTATAAAATTGAATCTGAACGCTCGCTCTTCAAGATAGCCACCCGCCGGCAAAACTCTCCTTAGCTCGCCCATCGCGACTTTTCTGCGATCCGGCGGAACGGTCGACAAAGCCGTTTCGCAGCTGTTCAGCGCTTCAATGTAACGATTGAAAAAATCCGATGCTTTGCGAAGGGTTGCAGCGTCGTACTTCTTGTCGACCGAGTAAGTGATGATGTCATTCATTACCGCCCAGTTGATAACAGGCGCAATGGCAGTCGCTTCATGCAGCATGGCCTGCTCGGGCGTGACCGGTGAAAGTGCGGAAAACGCTTTCAATTGGGCAAAGTTCATCAGTCGTGAACTGCCAGGTTCGGCGATTTCAATCAATGCAACGGCCTGTGCCACAGCGACCCAGCCAGGTTTGTCCAGAGTCAGTTCGGCAGGTACATCCTGAATCAGAAATTCGGGCGCTGTTCGCGAAAGCAGGAGATGAGCAGCCAGGGGCGCAACATTTTCCTCGGCCAGGCCCTGTTCAATCAGATGTTGTTCCACTTCCTCGCGCACTTGCGCAGGCGTCAATAATGCGTTCTGCGGTTTATACGGGTCGTAGATCGAGATCAAGTGCTGATCAGGCTTTGCATCCAGATCAAGCAACACCGCTGCGCTGGCCATTTGTTGAAGTTGCGACTCACTGACAGCCTCGTTGTTCAAATCGAGGTGCCACCTGAGTCGTTCATGAATAGCTCGCCCGGCGGCTTTGGCCCATCGGCTTTTGAGGAAGGTGTCGAGAATCTTGTCGGCGCTTTCGCGCTTCGTGGAAGTGGGTTGCAGATTGAAATCTACATCGGCGAGCTTCTGTAACAGGCTTGAACTGCCTCCGGTGATTTGCAGGGTGACTTCCTTGATCTTATGCAGGGCGTCATCGGATAAATGAAAAGGAGAGTCTTCCGTTGTGGCGAGCAGTTCATGGTAATCCCCCAGCGCCGGGCTCTCCGGGAGGTCGAATTGCAAGTAGGCCATCAAGTTGCGCGCTTCGCTGACATTCTGTGGGAGGCTGAAGCCTTCGAAATTTACCCATTGCTCGACGCTGATGTTGTCGCCGGAGTAAATATAGCCACCGATTTGTGCCGCACATTCTGTTAGTACTTCAATCTCTTCCGCCAATTCACCACTCGCGTCAGATTCAATTGATAGCTTGAAACGATGCCGATCCACCATGGAGAACAGATGGCCTTGCTCATCAACGAAAATCTGTACTTCCGCAGGATAGGAATAATGTCTAAGCAGCGCCGCGAAAGCGTCGGTTTTCATCATCTTTTGCATGACGTCATGGACAGGTGCACAGACATCATCAAATGTACTGCCCTCAGTGCGGGGGACGAGCAGCTCCTTGATATCAAAGCTTGCAACAGGTATCAGGGAGGCCGCTGTGGCTTTTGCGACTTCTTCGTAGCGAGCAATCAAATTACGCAGCGCTTCAATGATTCGGTTTTTTTCCTGTTTGTCGGCGTTGGATCGGTCAATAGGGACAAAAAATTCATTGGATGAAAGTTGCATGGTTTCATATCCGGAGTTGGTGTCAGAAGTTAATGTGTCCGCGGTAATGAATTGCGAACGCAGGGTGTTTCCTCAGGATAAGTCTGCGCAGTTGTATCATTGAAGCGTTCGTATGTTGCAAGGTGTGCATCAATATGAGCGGATATTTATGTGGTGCACAGTGATATGTGCAACAAGATAGAAGTATTTATTTTTGGGGTTGAATCGCAGCGTATTTAGTTAGATTAATTGAGGGTCGTGCGGAAGCTATCAGGTGGCTGTCAGCGTTTTGAAGACCTCTTGTTCGCAGAGGCCCTGCAATATTTCCGGCGAAGTTGCAACGCCTTCTCAAGAGTCGAGCCGCATTCGGATGTTCTAATCAAGTATTGCTATGTAAGCGCATATTCGACTGAGAAAGATTTGTTGTTGTTCCAAGGGGCCGGGTACTGGCAGTACTGCCCCTTCTTCTTTGTTAGCGGGCGCTCGATATATCGCTGTTCAAGCCAAAATTGCTTTAACTTTATCGCGTAACTGATCGATCGAAAACGGCTTGCCAATTACATACATGTCACCAGGGACGTCGATGGTCTCGGCATATCCACTGGCGAACAGAATCGGCAAGGCGGGGCGCAATTCGCGAGCTTTGGTTGCCAGTTCACGGCCGTTCATGCCCGGCAGACCGTGATCGGTCATCATCAGGTCAATTTGATTATTCATGTCCTCGAGAAGCTCCAGTGCAGCGTCGCCATCTTCCGCCTCAAGCACCTTGAACTCCAACTCCTCCAGCACATCGGCAATCAGCATGCGCACGATGTCGTCGTCTTCTACGACTAGGATGGTGGAGGGGGTGGTAGACATAATAAGGCTCTCGAAAGTCAGTTCAGGGTCGCCGGTCGATCAAAAGTGCCGGGCTCTTGCATCAGTAAGTGGCGCAGTGCCACAAGTTCCCTGCCTGCAACAAAAAAAGCATAGCTGCAGACGGGGGCGCAAGGATAACTGTTCAAGCCTGAAAACGTGTCTATGTGCGTAGGAATTTGCTGCGAAAGGTGTGAGAAAAATGGATCCATGCCGTCGTTTTGGGGCAAACTGCCTGTTTTTCAACAGTTCGACAAGGCTGCCCCATGTCCTCTCCGTCTACGGTTGATGAGCAACGGTTTCGCAAACTCCTGAGTCGCAACATCAGTCTGCCCTTGGGCGTTGGTGTGCTCAGTGCCGTGTTCTTCGTGTCGCTGATCACTTATCTGCTGTCGGTTATCCAGTGGGTGGAGCACACCGACCGGGTGATCAATAACGCCAATGAAGCGGTGAAGCTCACCGTGGACCTGGAAACCGGTATGCGCGGTTTCCTGCTCAGTGGCGACGAACATTTCCTTGACCCTTACGAGACAGCCAAGCCGCGCATCGCGGTGGCGCTGAGTACTTTGCTGGATCTGACCGCCGATAACCCGGTGCAAACCGATCGCTTGCGCCGTTTGCAGGCCTTGCAGATCGAGTGGGCCAATTACGCGCAATCGATGATCGATCTGCAGCGCTCCAGCGGCGATTACCGGGGTGCGGTCAAGGCCGGTCGCGGCAAGCGCCTGACGGACGAAATCCGCAAGCAATTCGAAGACGTCATCGAAACCGAACAGGTTCTGCGCACCACGCGCAATGAAGAGGTGCGCCGTACCACGATCTGGAGTATCAGCCTTTATCTGCTGTTCATTGCCGGTATCAGCGGCTTGCTGGCCTATATCGGCCGGCGTGACCTGGTCAATCTCTCCGACAGCTACAGCGCCACGCTGGACGCTCAACAAGCCAGTGCCGAGCGTCTGGAGCAGCAGGCGTGGTTGCGCAATGGCCAGACCGAATTGGCTGAGCAGGTGCTGGGGCAACTGACGCTGAATCTGTTGGGGCGCAATATTCTGCAGTTTTGCGCGCAATACCTGGGCAGCGCCGTGGCCGCGCTATATGTGCGTGAAGAACATGGTGGCCTCAAGCGTGTGGCCACTTACGGTTTCTCCCGCGAGCAGGAGGAGCAGGCACAGTTGATCTACAGCGGCGAAGGCATTGTCGGGCAAGTTGCGCAGCAGGCGCGCCTGATCCGTATGGATTCGGTGCCGGCCGATTACTTCAAGGTCAGCTCCGGGCTGGGCGAGGGCTTGCCACACAGTGTGCTGGTGGTGCCGACCAGCGATGACGACCGAGTCAACGGCGTGATCGAACTGGGTTTCCTGCGTCCGCTCTCGGATCGCGATATCGAATTGCTGGAACTGATTGCCGGCAACATCGGCACCTCCATTGAAGCTGCGCGCTACCGTCAGCGTTTGCAGGAAGTGCTGGCCGAAACCCAGCAACTCAACGAAGAGTTGCAGGTACAGCAGGAAGAGTTGAAAACCGCCAACGAAGAACTGGAAGAACAATCGCGGATTCTCAAGGAATCCCAGGCGCATCTGGAAACCCAGCAAGTCGAACTGGAGCAGACCAACGAGCAACTTGCCGAACAGGCGCAGACCCTGGCCGAACAACGCGACGCCATGGACCTGAAGAACACCGAACTCAATCAGGCCCAAGTGCAACTGGAAGAGCGCGCCGAAGAGTTGCAGCGCTCAAGCAAATACAAGTCCGAATTCCTCGCCAACATGTCTCACGAACTGCGCACGCCGCTGAACAGTTCGCTGATCCTCGCCAAGTTGCTGGCGGAGAACCCGCAAGACAACCTCAGCGCCGAACAGGTCAAGTTTGCCGAATCGATCTACTCCGCGGGCAACGATTTGCTCAACCTGATCAATGACATTCTGGATATCTCCAAGGTCGAGGCGGGCAAGCTTGAAGTCATTCCGGAGAACACCAGCGTCGCGCGTCTGGCCGATGGCCTGCGCAGCATGTTCGAGCCTTTGGCGGCCGACAAGCAGCTGATCTTCAGTGTCGACATGCAGCCCGGCGCACCGGGCATGCTCTACACCGACCGCCAGCGTCTGGAGCAGGTCATTAAAAATCTGCTGTCCAACGCGGTGAAGTTCACCGAGAAGGGCACGGTCAGCCTGACCATCGCTGGCCAGCCTGATGACCGGGTGGCGTTCATCGTGCGCGATTCGGGTATCGGCATTGCTGCTGACCAGCAGGAGAGCATCTTTGAAGCCTTCCGCCAGGCCGACGGCACCACCAATCGCAAGTACGGCGGCACCGGTCTGGGCCTGTCGATTTCGCGGGATCTGGCAACCTTGCTCGGCGGTTCGATCAGTGTCAGCAGTACGCCGGGGCAGGGCAGCGTGTTCACCCTGGTGTTGCCGCAGAATTTCGACGAGTCCGGCGAAACGCGCTTCGAACCGTTGACCTTCACGCCGCCAGCGGCGGTGGTCAGCGCGCCATTGCCGCCGGTGGTTTCTCCGCTGGCACCGGTGCACATTCCGCGCTTCGCCGATGACCGCAACAAGGCGCCATTCGACACGCGCTGCATTCTGGTGGTCGAAGACGAGCCGAATTTTGCGCACATCCTCTACGATCTGGCGCATGAACTCGGCTATCAGTGCCTGGTGGCCCATGGCGCGGACGAAGGTTACGACCTGGCGAAAGAGTTCGTGCCGGACGCGATCCTGCTCGACATGCGTCTGCCGGATCACTCGGGCCTCACCGTGCTGCAACGCTTGAAAGAACACGCCGATACCCGCCATATTCCGGTGCATGTGATCTCCGTCGAAGACCGCGTCGAAGCCGCCATGCATATGGGCGCGATTGGTTATGCGGTCAAACCGACCACTCGCGAAGAACTCAAGGACGTGTTCGCCCGCCTTGAAGCGAAGCTGACCCAGAAGGTCAAACGCGTGCTGCTGGTGGAGGACGACGATTTGCAACGCGAAAGCATTGCACGACTGATCGGCGACGAAGACATCGAAATCACCGCCGTCGGCCTTGCCCAGGATGCCCTTGAGCGGCTGCGCACAACGATCTATGACTGCATGATCATTGATCTGAAACTGCCGGACATGCTCGGCAATGAGCTGCTCAAGCGCATGTCGACCGAAGATATCTGTTCGTTCCCGCCGGTCATTGTCTACACCGGGCGCAACCTGACCCGTGATGAAGAGGCCGAGCTGCGCAAGTATTCGCGCTCGATCATCATCAAGGGTGCACGCTCACCGGAGCGCTTGCTGGACGAGGTCACACTCTTTCTGCACAAAGTCGAATCGCAGTTGTCCCATGAACGGCAGAAGATGCTCAAGACAGCGCGCAGCCGCGATAAGGTCTTCGAGGGTCGCAAGGTGCTGCTGGTGGACGACGATGTGCGTAACATCTTCGCCCTCACCAGCGCCCTGGAGACCAAAGGCGCAGTCGTGGTGATCGGCCGTAACGGCCGTGAGGCGATTGAAAGACTCAATGAAGTCGAGGACATCGATCTGGTGTTGATGGACGTGATGATGCCGGAAATGGACGGTTTCGAAGCCACCATTGAAATCCGCAAGGATCCGCGCTGGCGCAAGCTGCCGATCATCGCGGTGACGGCCAAGGCCATGAAAGACGATCAGGAGCGCTGCCTGCAAGCGGGCGCCAATGATTACCTGGCCAAGCCCATCGACCTGGATCGCCTGTTCTCGTTGATTCGCGTGTGGTTACCGAAGATGGAACGCATTTAGTGGAACGCAGTACACCAGCCGAACGAAACAGTGAAATCGAACTGCGCTTGTTGATTGAGGCGATTTACCTCAAGTACAGCTACGATTTTCGCGATTATTCCGGCGCTTCGATCAAGCGTCGGGTACAGCACGCGCTGAGCCAGTTCGAGTGTGCGACCATTTCTGCATTGCAAGAGAAGGTCCTGCACGATCCGACCGCGTTCATGCAGTTGCTGCAATTGCTGACGATTCCGGTCAGCGAGATGTTTCGTGATCCGTCGCACTTCCTCGCCATTCGCAGGGAAGTGGTGCCGCTGCTGCGCACCTATCCGTCAATCAAGATCTGGATCGCCGGGTGCAGCACGGGCGAGGAGGTCTATTCGATGGCGATTCTGTTGCGCGAAGAAGGCCTGCTCGATCGCACGATCATCTACGCGACCGACATCAACCCGCGCTCGCTGGACAAGGCCAAGCAGGGGATTTTCTCGATGGAGAATGTCCGCGCGTATACGGCCAACTATCAGCAGGCCGGTGGTCAGCGCTCGTTTGCCGACTACTACACGGCGGCGTACGGTTACGCGATCTTCGACAAGAGCCTGTGCGAGAACGTGACCTTTGCCGACCACAGTCTGGCGACGGACAGCGTGTTCTCCGAAACCCAATTGATTTCCTGCCGCAACGTACTGATTTATTTCAACAAGAAACTTCAGGATCGTGCCTTCGGTCTGTTTCACGAATCGCTGTGCCACCGCGGCTTTCTGGTGCTGGGCAGCAAGGAAACGCTGGATTTCTCCGGTTATGCGACCCAGTTCGAGGCGCTGGTCAAACAAGAACGGATCTACCGCAAAACATGAACGAGGCCGTGGATTTACCTCGCGTCGAGGCGATTGTGGTCGGGGCTTCCGCCGGTGGCGTCGAGGCGCTGCTGAGCCTGCTCGGACCGCTGCGCCGCGGCTATGTGCTACCGATCATTATCGTCCTGCACCTGCCCGAAGAGCGCCGCAGTCAATTGGCGGAGGTCTTCTCCCGACGCGTGACCATGCCGGTACACGAAGCGGCCGACAAACAGGACATCGTCGCCGGCAACGTGTATTTCGCGACGCCGGGTTATCACCTGTCGGTGGAGCAGGATCGCAGCCTTTCGCTGAGCCTTGAGGAGCGCGTGCATTATTCCCGGCCATCGATTGACTACCTGTTCGAATCGGCGGCGGACGCCTACGGAGAATCACTGGCCGCTGTATTGCTCACCGGCGCCAATCACGATGGCGCGAGGGGCTTGGCACAGGTCAAACGCCGCGGCGGTCTGACCATCGTTCAGGATCCTGAAGAGGCGCAAGTCGCCACCATGCCTCTGGCTGCGCTGAAGGTTCAGCAGCCGGATCATGTCCTAACCATTAACGGCATCGGCCGTCTGCTTGTCGAGCTGGAACGAATCGCATGCTGAGTAATATCCAAGCCAAACTGCTGATCGTCGACGATCTGCCGGAGAACCTGCTGGCGCTCGAAGCGCTGATCAAGCGCGAAGACCGTACTGTCTACAAAGCGTTGTCGGCGGATGAAGCCCTGTCGTTGCTGTTGCAGCACGAATTCGCCATGGCCATCCTTGATGTGCAGATGCCGGGCATGAACGGCTTCGAACTCGCCGAATTGATGCGCGGCACAGAAAAAACCAAGAACATCCCGATCATTTTCGTCAGCGCTGCCGGCCGCGAACTCAATTACGCCTTCAAGGGGTACGAGAGCGGGGCGGTGGACTTTCTGCACAAGCCGCTGGATATCCATGCGGTCAAGAGCAAGGTCAATGTCTTCGTCGATCTGTATCGCCAGAGCAAAGCGCTCAAACAACAGCTCGAAGCGCTGGAGCAGGCCCGTCGCGAACAGGAAGCGCTGTTGCAGCAACTGCAAAGCACTCAGCTGGAACTGGAGCAAGCGGTGCGCATGCGCGATGACTTCATGTCCATCGTCGCCCATGAAGTGCGTACGCCGCTCAACGGCCTGATCCTCGAAACCCAGTTGCGCAAGATGCACCTGGCCCGTGACAACGCCGCCGCGTTCACCCTCGACAAGATGCACGCCATGGTCGACCGCGATGAGCGGCAGATCAAAAGCCTGATCCGCCTGATCGAAGACATGCTCGACGTGTCGCGTATACGCACCGGCAAGTTGTCGATTCGACCGAGTCGCTTCGATCTGGTGCAACTGGTGAGCAACCTGTTGCAGAACTTCGCGCAACAGATCGAGGCCGCGGAAACCGAAGTGTCGTTTACCGCACCCGCTCCGGTGGAGGGCAACTGGGACGAGTTCCGCATTGAACAAGTGGTCACCAACCTGCTGACCAATGCTCTGCGCTACGGCGGTCGCAGCCCGATCCAGGTGCGCGTTTACCGTGAAGGTGAGGAGGCGCGCATCGAGGTGCAGGATCATGGCATCGGCATCAGCAAGGAAAACCAGAAGCGTATTTTCCAACAGTTCGAACGGGTTTCCGCCAAGACGGTAGTGGCCGGGCTCGGGCTGGGTCTGTTCATTTCCGAGCAGATCGTCGCCGCCCATGGCGGCTCCATCGTCGTCGAGAGTGAAATCAACGAAGGCGCCCAGTTTCGCGTTTGTCTGCCAATCCAGGAAAACGGCACATCCGACGCAACCTCTGATTGACCGTACGGTCGTATCAGCAGCTATTGACCGAACAAAGGCTTCCCATGAGCGTAGATGCACAAGATGTAGTACTCGTCGTCGAGGACGAACCGGTTATCTTGATGGTCCTGACGGATTACCTGTCAGGCCAGGGATATCGCGTGTTGCAGGCCGAAAACGGCGAGCAGGCGTTCGAGATTCTTGCGAGCAAGCCGCATCTGGACATGTTGATCACCGATTTTCGCTTGCCGGGCGGGATCTCCGGCGTGCAGATCGCCGAGCCGGCCGTGAAACTGCGCCCGGACCTCAAGGTGATTTTCATCAGCGGTTATCCGCAGGAAATCCGCGAAACCGGCAGCCCGATCACGCGTAAGGCGCCGATCCTGGAAAAACCATTCGATCTGGACGTGTTGCAGGAAAAGATTCAGGAATTGCTCGCGTAACAACGTTCAGGAGCTGCCGAATGCTGCGATCTTTTGATCTTGTTCTTGATCATCAACATCAAAAGATCGCAGCCTTCGGCAACTCCTACAGTTTCAGCGGTTTCAGCTTTTGATCATCTCCCGCACCTTGGCGGTCAGCAGGTCAAACGTGAACGGTTTGGTGATCATCTGCATCCCCGAATCGAGAAATCCTCCGCGTACTGCCGCGTGTTCGGCGTATCCGGTGATAAACAGGACTTTCAGACCTGGTCGGTATTGGCGGCCAACTTCCGCCAGTTGCCGGCCGTTCATGCCCGGCAGACCGACATCACTGATCAGCAGATCGATGCGCTGCGTCGAGTTCAGAATCGGCACGGCGCTGTCGGCATCCCACGCTTCGACATAGGCATAGCCCAGCTCACCGAGCACCGCGCAAACCAGCACGCGCACGGCCGGGTCGTCTTCGACGATCAGTACCGTTTCGCCGTCCAGCGCGTCCGGCAGTTGTTGAACATCGGGGGCGGGGCTGACCCGTTCTTCACCGCGGAAGCGCGGCAGGTAAAGCCTGACGGTGGTGCCCTCATCGATCTCGCTGTCGATCGACACATGTCCCCGTGATTGCTTACTGAAACCATAGATCATCGACAGGCCAAGTCCGGTGCCCTGGCCAATCGGTTTGGTGGTGAAAAACGGATCGAACGCACGACTGATGACACTTTGCGGCATCCCGCTACCGTTGTCGGTGACACTGAGCATCACGTAATCACCGGGTTCGAGGTTGCTGTAGGCTTCGGTAAACTCGCGCTTGAGCACCTGATTACTGGTTTCGACCACCAGTTTGCCGCCGTCGGGCATGGCATCGCGGGCATTGATCACCAGATTGAGCAGGGCGCTTTCCAGTTGATTGGGATCGGCTTCTGCGACCCACAGTTTTTCGTCCAGACGCATTTCCAATTGAATGCTTTCGTTGAGGCTGCGTTGCAGCAGCTCACCCATGGACAGCACCAGGCTATTCATCTGCACGGCTTTGGAGTCGAGCGACTGCCGGCGGGAAAACGCCAGCAAGCGATGGGTCAGACCGGCGGCGCGATTAGCCGAGGTCACGCCCAGATCAATCAGGCTGTCGAGGTCTTCCGTGCGACCACGGGCCAGACGTCGACGCAACAACTCGAGGCTGCCGATAATGCCGGTGAGCATGTTGTTGAAGTCGTGGGCGATACCGCCCGTGAGTTGGCCGACCGCTTCCATTTTCTGCGACTGGCGTAGCGCCTCTTCATTGTGGCGCAGTTGCGCGGTGCGCTCTTCGACCTGTTGCTCGAGGGTTTCCAGGGTCGACTGCAGACGCCGTTCGCTTTCACTCAGATCGATCAGCCGGTCGCGAGCTTCGTATTGTCGTCGGCGGCCGCGCAATGCAGCGGAAACCATACTGACCAGGGTCGCGGGATGAAACGGTCGTTCAAGAAACGTCACGTTACCCAACAGCTCGCTCAAGCGTGAAGAGGGGCCTTGTTCCTGACCGCCGTGATGGGTCAGCAGCACGATCGGCAGATCGGACCAGGCGGGTTGCTGTTCCAGATACAGGAACAGCGCCTCCAGTTCCGGCCCGCGCAACGCTTCGGCGGCGACCAGCAGCAGACCGGCACCGATGTCGAGTTCCGTACATAGCGAACTCAGATTGGGCGTGACGAGTCCGCCGTAACCCGCCTCGTTGAGAATCATCAGCGCAATCTGACTGTCGCGACCCACGGGCGCCAGAATCAGCGCCCGTTCGGCCAGCGGAACCTGAACCGTCACAAGTTTCCTTCCTGCAGCAACGGATTACTGGCACCGAGGTAGGTGGGGACGCCTCGCAATACACCTTGGAAGGCTTCCAGCGGTTCGCCGATGGTCATGCCTTGCGTGGAAATGCGGTATTCACGAATAGTCGATTCGTGGCTGCCGGTGCGCTTCTTGATGATCGAGATCGCGCGGCGGACCTTGCCCAGTGCTTCGAAGTAACGCAACAGAATCACCGTGTCAGCCAGATAAGTAATGTCGACCGGCGCTTGCATGTCGCCGACCAGACCATGCTGGGCGACCGTCATGAACGTCGCCGCGCCTTTGCGGTTCAAGTACAGCAACAGTTCGTGCATGTGCAGGACCAACGCGTTTTCTTCCGGCATTGCCGCCTGATAGCCGTTGATGCTGTCGATGACCACGGTTTTGATTTGCCCGTCATCGACGCAGCGCCGCACGCGATGGGAGAACTCGCCCGGCGACAGTTCGGCGGCGTCGACCTGTTCGATCAACAGATTGCCGGTGGCCTGCAATGCCTTGAGGTCGATGCCGATGTTTTTCATGCGCTCAAACAGCAGGCCCAGCTCTTCATCGAAGATAAACAGCGCGGCTTTCTCGCCACGGCCCACGGCAGCAGCGGCGAAGATCATCGAGATCAGCGATTTACCGGTACCGGCCGGGCCGAGAATCAGCGTACTGGAGCCGGTCTCGATGCCGCCGCCGAGCAGGGCGTCCATTTCCTTGATGCCGCTGGTCAGTTGCAGGCGCGCATAGTCGCCGCGATGTTCAGCCGCGACCAGACGCGGGAACACATGCACGCCGTCACCCATGATGGTGAAGTCGTGGAAACCGCCGCGATACTTTTGCCCGCGGTATTTGACCACCCGCACACGGCGTCGCTCGGCGCCATAGTTGGGTGTCAGCTCTTCGAGACGAATCACCCCGTGGGCCACACTGTGCACGGTTTTGTCGAGGGATTCGGTAGTCAGGTCGTCAAGCAGCAACACCGTCGCGTTGTACCGCACGAAGTAATGCTTGATGGCCAGAATCTGCCGGCGGTATCGCAACGAACTCTGCGCCAGCAAACGAATCTCCGACAGGCTGTCGAGCACTACCCGCGTAGGTTTGAAGCGTTCGACCGCTTCGAAAATCTGCTTGGTGGCTTCACCCAGTTCAAGGTCGGAGGAGTACAACAGGCTCTGCTGGTGCTCGGCATTGAGCAGGCTTTCCGGAGGCGTCAGCTCGAAAATCTTGATGTTGTCATCCAGCGTCCAGCCATGGGACAACGCCCCTTGCCGTAATTCGCGCTCGGTTTCCGAGAGCGTGATGTACAACGAGCGCTCGCCGGCTTTCGCGCCGGCCAGGAGAAAATGCAAAGCGACTGTGGTTTTGCCGGTTCCGGGTTCACCCTCCAGCAAAAACACATGACCGCGAGACAAACCACCGGCCAGGATGTCGTCCAGACCCCCAATGCCGGTAGCGGCTTTCGCACTGATCAACTCGTTAGAAGTAGACAAAAAATGCCCTCTCATGACTAAGGGAAGCGAGGTCGTCAACTAATCGAACGGCCTGTATCACTTGACCTTATGGCGTGATGGCAGTTCCGAACTTCCTTTCCGGATGTGTCAAACGAGCTGTCGAAAGTGCTTCAGAGGCCTTGCTGCAACGCGGGATCATCAGGGTTGAGTTGCTCCAGTTGCGCCAGCAGAATCTGTACGTTCTGCAATTGCCCGCTTTCCTTCCAGTAGTTGATCAGCAAGACCCGCGCCTTGCGGTCGGCGGGGTGGCGCTGGACGATCTCCTGCAATTGCTTCTGCGCCGCTTCCAGTTCCTCGGCGCTATGCAGGGTGGTGGCGAGGTCGTAGCGGTAATCCTTGTTGTCCGGCTCGAGTTCGACGGCTTTGGACAGGCCGAGCAGGGCGTATTCGCGCTGATCATGGTGCAACAGCCAGAGACCCAGGGCATGTTGCAGATAAGCAGAATCAGGTTGCGCCTTGAGTTGCTGGCCCAGCAGTTGCCGGGCGGCATCAGTCTGGCCCTGGCGATCAAGGACATCGATTTGCATCACCAGCGCCTGCAGATTGCCGGGTTCCAGACGCAGAGTATTGTCGAGCGCGACCTGTGCCTCTTTGAGTTCGGCATTGTGCAGATGCAGTCGGGCCAGTTGCGCGTAGTTGGCGGCGCTCTCCGGTTGCGCCTTGAGCGTTTGTTCCCAACCATCGATGGCTTGTTGCAACGGCGCGAAGTACAAGCCCAGTTCATCCGGGCTCAAGCCGAGCAGGGCGTTGATCGCGGCGAAGCGCACCGTTTGATCCTCATCATCGAGCATTGGCCCGAGCAACAGGCTGCGTTGCCCGCCCGGCACCAGGCCCACCACGCTTTTGATCGCCGCCAGCCGCACGGCGGGGGATTCGTTTTGCAGGTCCGTGTCGGCCAGTTTCAACGCTTGCGGGCTTGGATAATTAGGCAACTCCCCATGCAGCCACACCCGCCGTTTGACTGAGATGTCCGGCCGACCCAACTGTTGATACAGCTGGCGCGCCGCACCCGGTTGCCCCTTGCGCGCGGCATCCAGCGCTTCGCTATAGCCGTGCTTGATCGCATCGGGGATGACCGGGGCGGTGCTGCGCAGCGACAACCACGCCACGAGGGCGACAAGCACAAGGCCCAGGCTGATAAGCAGGTAACGGCGAGACTGAGGCATGCAGGTTTCCGAAACAGGCGTTCTTGAGCAGAGCGGCAAGCTTCGGTCAGCTCAGGCCATGAGTCAAACCCTTGCATGCGAATCGCCCTACAAACTGCGTCGACTCAGTTACCCGTCAGGCTTTCGTTGCAGTGTCTACGCTTGCAGAAGTCGTTTTGATGAGTGCGCCCATGCAAGCCCTGTTCAATTATTTCAAGGCCGTGATCCACCCCGGTCAGGCTGTCCTGCTGTTTGCCCTGCGAACCATTGCGGCAGGGCTGTTGACGCTGTATCTGGCGTTTCTGTTCGATCTCGATCAGCCCAAGTGGTCGATCATGGCGGTGGTCATTGTCAGCCAGCCGCTGGCCGGGATGGCACTGGCACGCAGTTTCGGCCAGGTGATCGGCACGACCCTCGGGGCGGCGGTGGCGGTGTTGATCATGGCGATATTTCCCCAGGCTCCGCTGCCCTTCATTACCACCCTGGCCCTGTGGCTGGCGTTGTGCACCGCCGCTGGTACGCTGTTGCGTTACACCAGTTCGCAGGCGTTTGTGCTCAGTGGCTACACCGCCGTAGTCGTGGCGTTATTGGCCATCCCGGATCAGGACGGCACGTTTCTGTTGGCGGTAACCCGTGTCACTGAAACCTTGCTGGCCGTGGCGTGCGTGTGCGTGGTCAGCCTGCTCACGGCGCGCCCGCAAGCCGTGGCGAAGGGCTATTTCGCCAAGGTCGATCAGGTGATCAAACTGGCCGCCAGCCACGCCGCCGCAGTGCTTCGTACGGAAGAAAGCGAAGCCGGGTTCCAGCGCCGGCAAATGCAGTTGCTCGGTGAGATCAGTGCCCTTGAAGGCTTGCGGCGGCACTTGTATTTCGATACGCCACGGTTGCGCAGCGCCAACCAACTGGTGCTGCTGTTGGGCAATCAACTGATGTTGCTGACCTCGCGATTGACCGCGTTACGCCATCAGCGTGAGCTGCTCACCGAGCGCTGGGAGGGTGATCTGCCGCTAGATATCCAGCGCTTGCGCGCCGAAGAACTGGCCCTGCTCGACCAGTTGGCGGAGCAGGGGCGATCACTGCCCGAACCCGCACGCCAGCACTTCGTCAAGCTGCAGCAACAGTTCGAGGCGTTGGCGTATCAGGCTGAGCAGTTGACTGAAGACATGAGCGCCACCTTGCGTTCGCTGGCCTGGGCGCTGCGCTGGGAACAGGCGCGGCTGTTGCAGCAACTGGAACAGATCCTCGAATTGAGCGATGCCATTCAGGAAGGGCGTGAGGCCAGTTGCCTCTATCGCGGACAGGTCAGCCCGCTGCATCTGGATTTCACCTTGGCGTCGATGAATGCGATCCGCGCGTTCACGGCGTTGCTGGTGGCCGGGTTGATCTGGATCGAAACGGCTTGGGACGGTGCACGTGGCGGCATGATCCTGGTGGGCATCCTTTGTTCGCTGATGGCCACGTTTCCCCGTCCACTCATGGCAGCGCAAAGTTATGCCCGAGGCCTGGGACTGGCACTGGTGGTCTCGGCGTTCTATCAATTCATGCTGGTGCCGGCGATCAGCGACTTCGAACTGTTGGCATTGCTGCTGGCGCCGCTGCTGTATGTGATCGCAGTCGGTCTGGCCAGTCCGGCAACCACGGGTATCGGCATGGGCCTGGGATTGTCAAGTTTCCTGATGCTCGGTCCACAGAATTTTGGCACCGGGCAAAACACCGCCATTCAATGGTTCGAGTTCGCCGGTGCCTATGTCAGCGCGGCCATGCTTGCCCTCGTCGTCTATGCCTGGATTTTCCCGTTTCGCCCGGCATGGCGCCTTCGCCGTCTGTATAACGAAGCGCGCGAGCAGGTGTATGCGCTGACCAAGACCCCCGCTACCGATGAGCAACAGTTTGCTTTCGAAAGCCGCATGGTCGATCGCCTGACCAGCATGCTCGGCCTGCTGCCAGCGGCGGACAGCCGGCCCACGCAGCAACTGTATGAAATCAGCCTCGCTTGTGTGGCTCTGGGTGTAGCAATGCATCAGTTGCGGCTGCAGGCACATGACAACGAGCTGCTGACGGACGCCTTAAATCAGCGCCTGGCTTCTGCGGTGCGCAAGACCGGGCGCTTTGTCGCCGGTCGGCAAGACGTTCAACTGTCGCCATTGTTGGCGACCCTGCACACATTGGGCGACGAGCTGGATGAGCTGCACGTCGCCAGCCATGCGCATGTGTGGTCACTGTTTCGTATGCGCGTCGCCTTGCTGATTGTCGTGTCATTTCTGCAGCGCCACGGTGACGCTATCCAGCGTTCTGTTCCGGAAGGAGAAGCAGCCCTTGCCCATTGATTTCGAGATCGGCGGTGTCTATCTGCCGCCCATTGCCCAGGCGTTATTGTTGGCTATCCCGATATTCATGATGCTGGACTGGGGATTGCGACGTCTGGGTGTGCTGCGTCTGGTCTGGCATGAGGCGCTGTTCGAAGGTGCCTTGTACGCCTGCGTCTGTGCCGCATTGATTTTGCTGATGGGAGCCTGATGCCTTGAAACTGCTATTCACGCGATTGATCACATTGGCGGTGGTGCTGCTGGCGATCGTGCTCGGCTGGTTTGCGTGGGAACATTACACCCGCGCACCGTGGACTCGGGACGCCAGGATCAGGGCAGATGTGGTGACGCTGTCGGCGGATGTCTCCGGGCGCATTGTCAGTCTGGCGGTGCAGGACAACCAACATGTCGACAAGGGCCAACTGTTGATGGAAATCGACCCGGCGCGCTATCGCCTCGCGGTGGAGCATTCGCGCCGCTCGGTGGAGGTGGCGAAGGCAACGCTGGGCCAGTCGCAAGCGGCGATCGTTGCCAGCGAAGCCTTGCTCAAGCAGCGGCAAAGCGAAGAGCGTCGGCGGCGTACGCTCAAACAGGGGTTTGCGATTTCCGGGGAGGAGTGGGAGAAATCCAGTACCGATGTAGCGGTGGCCCAGGCGGACCTGTTGCGCAATCAGGCCAATCTCGGCCTGGCCGAGGCCAACGTGCAGTTGGCGATTGCTGCGTTGACCCAGGCCGAGCTGGATCTGCAGCGTACCCGCGTCGAGTCTCCGGTCAGTGGCTACGTCACAAACCTGCTGACCCGTCAGGGCGATTACGCGGTAGCCGGTGGCGCGCTATTGGCCCTGGTCGACAGTGATTCGTTTTACGTCAGTGGCTACTTCGAAGAAACCAAATTACCGCGGATCGAAGAGGGTGATCGGGTACGGGTGCAATTGATGAGCGGTGAGACTTTCGGCGCCACCGTGCAGAGCATTGCCTTCGCCATTGCCGACCGGGAAAACGCGCCGGGTAGCCGACTGCTGGCCAACATCAACCCGAGTTACACCTGGGTAAAACTCGCGCAACGGGTGCCGGTGCGGATCGAAATCGATGCCGACTATGCCGGCAAGACCCGTTTGCGTGCAGGCACCACGGCAACCGTCACGGTGCTGGAAAACCCCCAATCTGAAGAACACCGTTAAACCTGAAGGAGCGAGCCTGCTCGCGAAAGCATTGGATCAGTCCCGATGGTGTCGCCTGACACAGCGCATTCGCGAGCAGGCTCGCTCCCACAAGAGTTCATTGATCAAAAATCAAAAAAAAGCCCCGCGACCGAATGATACGCGGGGCAAAAAAATTGGTTGGTTGCGGCCAACCAAAGGAGCTCTTTAACAATCGGTTATTTGCTGGCGACTGTCTCCGGTTGCCAGCCACCGCCAAGGGCCTTGTAGATCGCAACAATGCCGCGATACAGGTCGACTTCGGCCTGGGCCTGGCTGTCTTCGGCGTTCAGACGTTCACGCTGTGCGTCGAGCAGCACGAGGAAGTCAGTAGTGCCTTCGCGATAGCGGATTTCAGCGAGGTCGGCAGCCTTGCGGCTTGATTCACTCTGACGGATCAGCGAGATCAGGCGTTGCTGACGCTTGCCGTAATCGCTGAAGGCGTTTTCCGATTCTTCCAGTGCCAGCAGCACTTGTTGCTCGTAAGTCGCCAGTGCGCCTTCGGCTTCAGCATCGGCGCCACGCAAACGGGCGCGTACGCTGCCAAGGTCGAACGCCGCCCACGTGATGCTCGGGCCGAGTGCCCAGGCGTTGGCCGCCGAGGAACCGATCTGCGAACCACGCCCGGCCGTCCAGCCGAGGAAGCCGCTGAGGCTGACCCGTGGGAACAGATCGGCTTTCGCCACGCCGATACGCGCCGTGGCTGATGCCAAGTTGCGTTCAGCGCTGAGAATGTCCGGACGACGTTGCAGCAGTTCACCCGGATCGCCGATCGGGAGCGCTTTGGCAATTGCCGGCAAGTCTTTCGGGCTCAGGTCGACGGTCAGCTTGTCCGGACGCTCGCCGAGCAGGGTGGCGATGCGGTTTTTCTGCCGTACCTGTTCCGCCTGCAGTTGCGGCACGCTGGCTTCAACGTTGGCCAGACGCGCATCGGCGCGCTCTACATCGAGCTGATCACCGACACCGGCATCACGCAGGCTTATGGTGATCTTGCGCGACTCCTGCTGATTGTTCAGGTTGGCCACAGCGATCTTCTCGCGCAGTTGCGCACCGCGCAGTTGACCGTAAGCGTCCACCAGTTCGGCAATCATGGTGACTTGCAGTTGATACAGATCGGCTTCGGCGGCTTGCTGGTCGGCGTCACTGGCTTCCAGATTGCGCTGGATGCGACCAAACAGGTCCAGTTCCCAGGCCATGTCCAGCCCGAGGTCATAGCGTTCGCTATTGACCCGGTCGGTGGTCTGGCCGGGAATCTGCCCCTTGCCAAGGTCACTGCTGGCGCGGCTGGTGATGGTCGGCATCGCATCGTTGCTGGCGTCGTCGCGGATCGCCCGGGCGGCTTTCCAGCGGGCGAATGCCACGCGCAGTTCACGGTTGCCTTGCAGCGATTGGGTCACCAACTGGTTGAGGGTCGGATCGTCGAATTGCTGCCACCAGATGCCTTCGAATTTTGAACGGTCGAAGTTCTTTTGCCCGGCGGCGCCGTCGGTGACGGCCGTGATGTTGGCCGCCTCCGTGGCTGGGGTCTTGTAGTCGGGGCCGACGGCGCAGGCACTGAGGGCCAGCACCAGCAGACTCGGCAGGAAGACTTTCAGACTCATTGTTGCGCCTCCAGTTTCATGGCCTTGGCCGCTTTGCGGGCCTCACCGCGTTCGACAAAGTTACGGATCAGTACGTAGAACACTGGCGTCAGCAGCAGACCGAAGAAGGTCACCCCGAGCATCCCGGAGAACACCGCCACACCCATGGCGTGACGCATCTCGGCACCGGCACCGCTGGAGAACACCAGTGGCACCACACCCATGATGAACGCAAAGGAGGTCATCAGGATCGGCCGCAGACGCAGACGGCAGGCTTCCAGTACTGCCGCGAGCGGGTCGAGGCCTTCCAGCTGTTTATCCTTGGCGAACTCGACGATCAGAATTGCGTTCTTACAGGCAAGTCCCACCAGTACGATCAAGCCGATCTGGGTGAAGATGTTGTTATCACCGCCGGAGATGATCACACCAGTGATGGCTGACAGCAGGGTCATCGGTACGATCAGGATCACCGCCAGTGGCAGGCTCCAGCTTTCGTATTGAGCGGCGAGCACCAGGAACGCCAGCAGTACGCAGAGCGGGAACACGAACAGCGCCGTGTTGCCGGACAGAATCTGCTGGTAGGTCAGGTCGGTCCACTCGTAGGTCATACCGTTCGGCAACTCATCCTTCAGCAGTTTTTCGATGGCTTTCTCGGCCTGGCCGGAGCTATAGCCCGGGGCAGCCGCGCCGTTGATTTCTGCAGTGATGAAGCCGTTGTAGTGCATCACGCGATCCGGACCCGAGGTGTCGCTGACCTTGATAAAGGTCGCCAGCGGGATCATTTCGCCTTTGTTGTTACGCACTTTCAGCTGACCGATCTGATCGGATTCGAGGCGGAACTGTTGTTCGGCCTGAACGTTGACCTGATAGGTGCGACCGAAGCGGTTGAAGTCGTTGGCATACAGCGAACCCAGGTAAATCTGCAGGGTGTCGAAGATGTCGCTGACGGCCACGCCGTGAGTCTTGGCTTTTTCACGGTCGATGGCGGCATCGACCTGCGGCACGTTTACCGTGTAGCTGGTGAACAAGCCCGCCAGTTCCGGCACGTTGTGGCTCTTGTTGATGATGTTCATGGTTTCTTTGTACAGCTCGTCGTAGCCCAGGTTGCCCCGGTCTTCGATTTGCAGGCGGAAACCACCAATGGTGCCCAGACCTTGTACCGGCGGTGGCGGGAAGATCGCCATGTACGCCTCTTGAATGTTCGCGTACTGGCCGTTCAAGGCACCGGCAATCGCACCGGCGGACATGCTCGGGTCTTTACGTTCGTCAAACGGTTTCAGGGTCACGAACACGATGCCGGCGTTCGGGCTGTTGGTGAAGCCGTTGATCGACAGGCCCGGGAACGCCACGGCGCTTTCCACACCTGGCTGTTTCAGGGCGAGGTCGGACATGCGCTTGATCACGTCTTCGGTGCGGTCCAGGCTTGCGGCGTCCGGCAATTGCGCGAAGGCCACCAGGTATTGCTTGTCCTGGCCGGGTACGAAACCGGTCGGCGTGCTGGAGAAACCGAAGAAGGTCAGCACCATCAGGCCTGCATAAAGCAGCAGGGCGATGCCGCTGCCACGGATGACCCGGCGCACGGTGCCGACGTAGCCATGGCTGGCACGGTCGAAGAAGCGGTTGAACGGACGGAACAACCAGCCACCGAAGATCTTGTCGAGCACCCTGGAGAAGCGGTCTTTCGGTGCGTCATGGCTTTTCAGCAACACAGCGGCCAGCGCTGGCGACAGGGTCAGCGAGTTGAACGCCGAGATCACGGTCGAGATGGCGATGGTCAGTGCGAACTGCTTGTAGAACTGCCCGGTCAGGCCGGAGATGAACGCTGCCGGTACAAACACCGCACACAGCACCAGTGCCGTCGCGATGATCGGGCCGGTCACTTCACGCATCGCCCGTTTGGTCGCTTCGACCGGTGTCAGTCCCAGCTCGATGTTCCGTTCGACGTTCTCCACCACCACGATGGCGTCGTCCACCACGATACCGATTGCCAGCACCAGGCCGAACAGTGACAACGCGTTGAGCGAGAAGCCGAACAGGTGCATGACTGCAAACGTACCGATCAACGATACCGGCACCGCCACCAGCGGAATGATCGAAGCGCGCCAGGTCTGCAGGAACAGGATCACCACCAGCACCACGAGAATCAGTGCTTCGAAGAGTGTGTGAACCACCGCCTCGATCGAGCCGCGCACGAAGATCGTCGGGTCATAGACGATGCTGTAGTCCATGCCTTGCGGGAAGCCTTTCTTCAGCTCTTCCATCTTGCCGCGAACTTCGTTCGAAATATCGATGGCGTTGGAGCCTGGACGCTGGAAGATCGGGATCGCTACAGCGGGCTGGTTGTTCAACAACGAACGCAGGGCGTATTGGCTGGAGCCCAGTTCAACGCGAGCGATGTCCTTGAGGCGAGTGATTTCACCGTTGTCGCCGGAGCGAATGATGATGTTCTCGAACTCTTCCTCGGAGACCAGACGCCCTTGAGTGTTGACCGACAGCTGGAAGCTCTGGGCATTCGGGGCAGGGGGCGCGCCGAGTTGACCGGCCGCGACCTGGCGGTTCTGCTCACGAATCGCGGTGACCACATCGGTCGCAGTCAGGTTGCGCGACGCCGTCTTGTTCGGATCGAGCCAGACGCGCAGCGAGTAATCGCCCATACCGAACAGTTGCACGTCGCCGACACCACCCAGACGAGCGAGCTCATCCTTGATGTTGAGGATCGCGTAGTTGGACAGGTAGAGCATGTCGTAGCGCTTGTCCGGGGAGGTCAAGTGCACAACCATGGTCAGGTCGGGCGACGCCTTGTCGACGGTGATACCGATGCGCGTCACTTCCTCGGGAAGCTTCGGCTCGGTTCGGGTCACCCGGTTTTGTACCTGCACCTGCGCGTTGTCCAGGTCAGTGCCCAGGGCGAAGGTGATGGTCAGGGTAATCTTGCCGTCGGCGGTCGACTGCGAGGACATATAAAGCATGTTCTCGACGCCGGTGATGGCCTGCTCAAGCGGAGCGGCCACGGTTTCACCGATGACTTTTGGGTTGGCGCCCGGGAAGTTGGCACGTACCACCACGGTTGGCGGCACGACTTCCGGGTATTCGCTGATCGGTAGCTGGAACAGCGAGATCGCACCAGCGATCAGGATCAACAGCGACAGCACCGCTGCGAAGATCGGCCGTGAAATGAAGAATTGGGAAAAATTCATCGGAGTTGTCGTCCCTTAACCGCGTGGGGTCGTAGCAGCCAGCTTCACAACCGAACCAGACGCGCCTTTGGCAGGGGCGACTTTGGGCAGGTTGCTGGCTTCCAGCGCTTGACGTTGTTGAGCGAGTGCCGCGATGGTCTGTTCGCTGGCCATCGGCACCACTTCAGGAGTGACCGGTGAGCCAGGACGAACCCGTTGCAGACCCTTGACGATGATCGTGTCGCCTTTGTTCAGGCCGGTACGGACGATGCGCAGGCCTTCGATTTTCGGACCCAGTTCGACGGCGCGATACGCGGTTTTGTTGTCCGCATCCATCACCAGCACGAATTTCTTGCCGAGGTCAGTGCCGACCGCTTCGTCGTTGATCAGCATGGCGTTGTAGGTGCCGCTGCCGACCAGTTTCAAGCGGGCGTAGAGGCCCGGGGTATAGGTGCCGTCGCTGTTGTCGAACACTGCACGGCCACGGATGGTGCCGGTTTTCGGGTTGACCTGGTTGTCGACGAAGTTCATCTGACCGAGGTGCGGGTTGCCGTCTTCGTTGGACAGGCCCATGTACACCGGAGTGGTGGCGCCGCGCTGGCCGTTGCGGGCGAGTTGGGTGTATTTGAGGAACACACGCTCGTCGGCGTCGAAGTAGGCGTAGACCTTGTCAGTGGAAACGACACTGGTCAGCGGCGTGGTGTCGGCTGTTACCAGGTTACCGGCGGTGATCTCGGCACGGCTGACGCGGCCACTGATTGGCGCGGTGACGCGGGTGAAGCTGAGGTTCAGTCTGGCCAGGTCCAGTTGCGCTTGCAGGGCACCGACGGCGGCGCGGGCTTCCTGAGCGGCGCTGGTGCGCGAGTCGGCCAGTTCGGCGGAGATGGCGTTGCTGGCACGCAGGCGTTCCCCTCGGCCGGCTTCGTTTTCACTGCGGGTGGCGTTGGCGCGAGCTTGGGCGACCAGAGCTTCGAGGCGGCGTACCTCAGCCTGGAACGGACGCGGATCGATCTGGAACAGCAAGTCGCCTTTCTTGACCAGGGCGCCTTCAGTGAAAGCCACCTCGTCGATCTGGCCGGAGACCCGTGGACGGATTTCAACGGTTTCCGGCGCTTCGAGGCGCCCGGTGAATTCGTCCCACTCGTTGACCGGTTGTTCCAGCACTTTGGCCACGCTGACTTTCGCAGCAGGCATCGTGGCGGCAGTCTCCGGAGTCTTGCCGCAGGCGCTCATCACCAGCACGGCCAACAGGGCCAAGGGGAAGCGCAAATGTTTGAGTGACTGTTCCATGGATGCATCCGCCAATGTATTGAAGATGGGCGGATGATGCTCGGCGGGGTGTGGTGGCACGAATCGAATGAAGCAAAGGTAAATATCACTCGGAATGATATAAGGCCCGACCGAGCTCTCTAGCATGCACCTTTCGTTAGGTGGCTATCAATCTCTCTGAAGGCAATTCTGTGTTGCCCTGTGTGCAAAAGTCAGGGGCGAGGCTGCGCGGCGGGGATTATGCGGAGATTAAAAATGCCGAACCCGCCATGGCGGCGGGTTCGACAATACGATCAGAGCTTCGGCAACTGGCCGATGCGGCCAATCATTTCAGTCACGATCTGCAGATCCAGCTGGAATTGCTCCACGGTCTTGAACTCGCCATCGGTGTGCCCGGTGTACTTCACATTCGGCATGGCCAGACCGAATTGCACGCCATTCGGCAGTTCATGCACCGAGGTAGCGCCGGCGGAGGTGCCGAACTCGTGTTTCATGCCGAGGTTTTCCGTCGATACCGCCAGCAGCGCCTTCACCCACTCACCCTCGGGGTTGCGGTACATCGGTGCGGCAACTGAATAGTCGAAGGCAACGGCGACGTGGCTCTTCTTGCTCCACTCTGCCAGTTTCTCAGCGATTTCAGCCTTGAGCTTCTCCGGCGACTTGCCCTTCGGAACGCGCAGATTGACCGCAAGTTTGAAGGCTTTTTCGTCCATGCCGACGTAGGTTGGTGACGTCGTCAGCGGCCCCATGAAAGCATCGGAAAAACCGACCCCCAGCTTGTTGCCGAGGTAATCCAGGCCCCAATTGTCGGCAGCGTAACGCGCAGCATCGGTGATGTGGTTGTGCTTGAACGCGACTTTGCCATCAAGGCTATTGATAAAGACCAGCATCCGCGCGACCGGGTTGACCCCGGATTCGGGCTCGGAGGAGTGCGCAGATACGCCAGTCACGGTCAGTTTGACGTCTTTGCCGTCGACCTTTGCGCTGACCTGGAAGTCGCCACCGTTGCGCTTTGCAAACTCGTCACCAGCCTTTTGCAGGCTGGCAGCCAGTTCGGCAGGCTTGTCGGTGACCAGGGTGGCGACCGACGCCGACGGAATCTGGTTGGTCGCCAAGCCACCGGTCATCGAGGTGATCTCCGCACCTTTGCCTTCACCTTTGCGCTTGGCAAAGTTGGCCATGACGGTGCCGTAGCCTTTCTCGGCAATCACCACCGGGTAACCGCCGTCCAGCGCCAGATTGTAGTTCGGCGTCGGATTGCGTTCGAAATAGTAGGGGATCGCGTCGCCGCTGGTTTCTTCGGTGGTGTCGACCAGCAGCTTGAAGTTGCGTACCAGTGGCAGCTTTTCCTCTTTGATGACTTTCATGGCATACAGCGTGACCACGATACCGTTCTTGTCATCCTCGGTGCCGCGACCATACATGCGATCGCCGATCAGGGTGATCTTGAACGGGTCGAGGCGGGTACCATCCTTGAGCACCCAGTTTTCCGGCGTCACCGGCACCACGTCGGCGTGCGCATGAATGCCCACCACTTCATCGCCGCTGCCGTCGAGGGAGATCTCGTAGACGCGGTTGTCGATGTTGCGGAATTTCAGATTGAACGACTCGGCAAGGCTCTTGATCTTCGCCGCAATCTTGATGAATTCCGGGTTGTCGTGCTGGGCAACGCCGTCCTTGCGAAAAGTCGGGATTTCCACCAGTTCGCGCAGGGTTTCGGTGGCGGCAGCGCTGTATTTCGCTCGCGTGTAGATACCCAGCAGACGATAGATTTCGTTCTGCTGATCGGCAGTCAAAGTCTTGTTGTCGAGGTAAGCACCCATAGCCGGGCCAATGTCGGCGCTCTTCGCCAGATCGCTCTTGCCCAGATTGTCGAGGAACTGGCGGAAGTCGGTGGCTTTGTCGGCGCTGTAGGTCTTGAGAATTTCAGCGCTCTGTTGCGGGGTGATATTGGCTTGCGCGGGTGCAGTGAAGGCGGCAAGGCCGGCCAGCATCAACGTGGTGGCAGCCAGTTGCTTGAAAGGGAAATTCATTGAGAAGGGCATTCCTTTGCAGGGCAGTGAGTCAGGCGTGTCTCAAGGTTGAGACACATACACTTACAAACTAACACCGTGCCAGAGCGTTGCGGGAGTCCTTAAACGGGATCTGTCGCACAGAAATGCAAAAGAGGCGCACAAATGAAAAACTATTTCGAGGTTGATCTACCCGTGGACGGAGTCATTTACTCAACCTTTGCCTGTATTCGACTTTACGAGTTCGAAAGAATTGAAGCTTTGGGTTGTGCCGTTTTGTATAAAAAGCCGCAAGTTGTTACTCCCCGAGACATCACCTTTGGGTCGGTGTCTGTATGGCAGTGAAACTCGCGAATTTTTGGAGCGGGACCGATTCCAGGCGGAGCTGAAAGAGTGGAGGCCGCTTACGCTGATTTGATGGCTCCCTGAGTGATGTCATTAGTGAGTTTGGTTCTATCATGAGACAGCGCTCATGCATGCGCTTTTCTGATAACTCGCTGGATACTGCTCTTATGAGAGACCTGCCGCCCACCGCGACCTTGCGCGCATTTGAAGCTGCCACCCGGCACTTGACCTTCACGTCGGCGGCACAGGAGCTACACGTGACTCAAAGCGCGGTCAGTCATCAGCTCAAGCATCTTGAGGCCCTTTGGGGAGTGCAGTTGTTTGAACGTGGCAAGGCGTTGCGCCTCACGGCAGCGGGAGCTGCGCTGGCGCCCATCGTGCGGGAGTTTTTCATCAGTCTGGAGGCGACGTTGGGTGATCTGCGCGAGCAAAAAGACAGGGTTCGACTCAGCGTCAGCACCACCTATTCCTTCGCGCTCAAATGGCTGCTGCCACGTTTGCCGTGTCTCTCTCGTCAGCACCCCGAGCTGCTGGTCTCGCTGGACACCACGGATAAAATAATCCACTTCTCTCACGGCCAGGCTGATGTTGCGATCAGGCTCGGCAAGGGCGATTACCCCGGTCTGTATTCCGAGTTCCTGTTTGGGGAGCAGGTATTTCCTGTGGCAAGCCCCGAACTGTTGCGGCGCGTCGGAACTCCGCAGAACCCCGCAGAACTGTTGCATTTCCCGCTGCTGACGCGGGAGGGTGCCGAACTGGTGCCAAAATGGGAGGTATGGTTTCAAGCCGTCGGGCTGGCCTATTTGCCGCTCAAGGAGAGCGTCAGATTTGGAGATACCAACATGACGGTCGAGGCAGCTTTGCTCGGCCAGGGCGTTGCATTGGTGCGCAGCGGGCATGTCGAGAACGAAATCAGCGATGGCCGTTTGGTGCGGCTGTTTGATGTGCCATTCCCATCACCACTGGCGTACTACTTCGTCTGCCCCAAGGGCATCGAATCACAACCGCACATCGCCAGCTTTCGCCAATGGCTGGTCAGCGAAGCACTGAAAGTCCAACGACTGGATGAGTGAATCATGAGTATTTGCTCATGCTGTGATGAGGAGGCTTCGCTTTAGTCCCAGTGTCGCATTGCCTAAAGTGGCGCATGCCTGTCCATATCATCTTCCTCGTACTTTTCGCCGCGCTCCTGCATGCCAGCTGGAATGCGCTGCTGCGCAGCGGTGCCGATCGGTTGTGGTCCATGACGGTGATGTGCATTGCCATCGCCATCACCAGTGTCGTCGCCGCAATGTTCATGGTGCCCCCCGCGATTGAGAGCTGGGGCTATGCGGTGCTGTCGGGGTTGCTGCATGTCGGCTACAACCTGTTTCTGGTGCGCAGTTACCGGGTCGGCGACCTGGGGCAGACCTATCCGATTTCACGGGGATCGTCACCGGTGCTGATCACCTTGGGGGCCGCTGTGTTTGCCGGAGAAAGCATCACGCCTGGCGTGTTACTCGGTATTGCGCTGGTGTCAGGCGGGATTATTTCACTGGCCTTCCGAGGGCGCAGTCTGTCGGTTCCCAGCCTGCCTTATGCGCTGGGAACGGGCGGCTTTATCGCAGCCTACAGCGTGGTCGACGGCATCGGCGCCAGGCTCTCCGGCGCGCCGCTTGCCTACACGGTGTGGATGTGCGCCCTGTGGGGCGTACTGATGCCAGTGGTCTACATCGGCCTGCGCGACACCCGCAGCTTGTTCTCCATCCGGCCCGGAACAGTGACCGCGTTGGTCGGCGGGCTGGTCTCTTTGCTCGCCTATGGAATGATCATCTACGCCATGAACGAAGCGCCTCTGGGCGCGGTGTCGGCATTGCGCGAAACCAGCGTGCTGTTTGCGGCGTTGATCGGCTATGTGTTTCTCGGCGAGACGCTCACCACCCGCCGGATACTGGCGTGTGTAGTGATCGCCAGCGGCACCCTCATCATCGGCTGATACAGCCAACGGCTCAGGAGTTGTGTTTAATGATCAACGTCTCGCAGGCACCGCTGATTCTGATAACGGGTGGAAGTCGTGGAGTAGGGGCAGCAACGGCCCGGTTGGCGGCCGCAAGAGGTTATGACGTTGCGATCAGCTACGTTGCCAACGAGCCCGCAGCGCTGGCCGTGGCTGCGGATGTGCAAGCATTGGGGCGCCGGGCGTTGGCGGTGCGGGCCGACAGTGCTGATCCCCAACAGGTGGCCGATTTGTTCGCGGCCATCGACCGCACGTTCGGACGCATTGACGTCCTGGTCAATAACGCTGGGATGCTGGCGCCGCAGTCACGCTTGGAGGGCCTCGGCTTCGAGCGGATGCAGCGCATCTTTGCGGTCAATGCCATTGGGCCAATTCTGTGTGCCCAACAGGCGGTGAAGCGCATGTCTTACCGCCACAACGGCCCGGGCGGCGTGGTGATCAATGTCTCATCGGCCTCGGCGCGCCTTGGCAGCCCCAATGAATATGTCGACTATGCGGCGTCAAAGGGCGCCTTGGAGACGTTCACCATTGGCTTTGCAAAGGAGGTTGCACGGGAAGGCATACGCGTTAACTGTATTCGCCCCGGACATATCTATACCGAAATGCATGCCAGTGGCGGTGAGCCGGGGCGGGTCGATCGTGTCAAGGACTCGATCCCGATGGGGCGGGGCGGACAGCCTGAAGAAGTGGCACGCGCGATTCTATGGTTGGCGAGCGCGGAGGCATCATTCGTGACCGGTACTTTCCTTGATGTAACGGGGGGTAAATGAGTCGGTGGCACGGATCATCGACTACCTGCGTTCGGTTTGCTTCACCTTGCGGCTCAATCCAGGCGTCTTGCCCGTAATGCGCTTGAATGCACGACTGAAAGCGGCCTGGGATGTATAGCCCAAACGTTGCGCCACCTCTTCAATCGGTAGCCTTTCGAGGGTCAGCCACTGGCTTGCAAGCCGCATTCGCAGTTCGGTGACATAGCGCAGCGGGGCCATGCCAATCGTCGCCTGGAAGCGGTCCGCGAAGACCGAGCGTGAGGTGTTGCAGTGCTCTGCCAACTGCGCAACAGTCCAGTCGCGGCCCGGTTGTTGATGGAGCGCAAGCAATGCACCGGCCAAGCGGGGATCGCGCAAAGCGGCGACCAGGCCAGAAGCATTCCCGCAGGCGCACTCCACCCAGCCGCGAACGACCATGGCAGCCACCACGTCGGCCAAACGCGCGAGGATACCTGCGTAGCCGACGCGTGCGGCGCTTACCTCGCGTTCCATGGTGGTCAGGATCGGCACCAGCCCGGGGTAGCGCTGGCCGCCGGCATCGATCAGCATCAGGCCCGGCATCAACCGGCCAAGGCCATGGATACTGCCCAGTTCAAACTCCATACAAGCACTGAACAGAATAGTGCTCGGAGTGGGGCTGGCATCGGTTCCGGTATCCACCGCGCTGACGGTCTCACCCAAGGGCGCACCCTCTAGACGATCGATGTCCTGGACAGGTGCGCCCTGGTGGGAAAACAGTTGATGGGCCGCGCCATGGGAGATGAACACGGCATTGCCGGCAGACAGCGCGTAGGTGCTGCCGTCTTCCATTCGCAGTACCGCATTGCCGAGGGCCATGAAGTGGAACCAGGCGTGCCCAGGTTTTTCCGCGAAACCCAAACCAAAGGCAGGGCCGGCCTGAATACGCCGGTATTCAACGCCACGCAGGCGCATGCCGCGCAACAGCTCGTTGATGAGGTCCGAGGATAGGGCAAACTGATCTACAGGCATCGTTCAGGTGTTTTGATCAAAAAGTAGAGACTGTGGATCATAGATCATCCGGATTTCGGCGCCTAGACTTCGGCTCTTAATGAAGATTGAGAGATCCGTGCAATGACTGACTGTGTATCTAACACCGTATCCGACCGCCATTGCGGCGTCGGCGCGGACGTAGAACCTGCAACCCCCGCGTGGATGGCAGTATTTTCGTTGGCAATGGGTGTGTTCGGATTACTGACCGCTGAGTACCTTCCGGCCAGTTTGTTGACCCTGATGGCTGCCGAGCTGGGAGTGTCCGAAGCGCTGGCTGGCCAGGCGGTAACGGTGACAGCCGTGGTAGCACTGTTCGCTGGTTTGTTGGTGCCAGGCCTGACCCGCAGCATCGACCGACGTTGGGTGTTGTTGGGTTTTTCCATGTTGATGGTCGCCTCCAATCTGTTGGTCGCCGTTTCCTCCAGCTTCGCGGTGCTGTTATTGATGCGCATCTTGCTGGGCATTGCCCTTGGCGGGTTCTGGAGCATGGCGGCGGCGGTAGCGATGCGCTTGGTGCCGAGTGCCCTGTTGCCCCGGGCGCTGTCGATCATTTTCAGCGGCATCGCCATCGGCACGGTAGTGGCAGTACCGTTGGGCAGCTATCTGGGCGGGTTGTATGGCTGGCGCAGCGCGTTCTTTGCTGCGGCGGCGGTAGGCATGGTGACCCTGGCTTTCCAGTCGTTCACTCTGCCGCGCCTTGCGCCGCGCCGGCCGGCACGTCTGCGCACCGTACTCGAGGTGCTGCAGCGCCCGGGCATCGCCATGGGGATGTTCGGTTGTGTGCTGGTGCACAGCGGGCACTTTGCGATGTTCACCTATGTTCGGCCATTCCTTGAAGGGACTACCGGCATCGGCGCGCAAGGGCTGTCCCTGATGCTGTTGGGGTTCGGTGTGGCGAACTTCGTCGGCACGCTGTTGGCCGGCAGGCTGCTGGAGCGTCATCCGCTGGCGACTCTGGTGCTGATGCCCGCGCTGGTCGGCGTTGCAGCACTGGCGTTGGTGCTGTTGCCGGCCTCGGTGCCGGGGCAAGCGGTACTGCTGGCGGTCTGGGGCATGGCCTTTGGTGGTGTGCCGGTGGCGTGGTCGAACTGGGTCGCCAGCGCAGTACCTGATCAGGCGGAAAGCGCCGGAGGCATGGTAGTGGCATCTGTGCAGTCAGCCATCGCCACTGGCGCCGCCGCTGGTGGTGCAATGTTCAGCCTCGGTGGCAGCGCAGGCGTATTCGTAGCGGCAGCCGTGCTAATGCTGCTGGCCGCGTTGCTCATTGCTCTGCGTGTCCGCGTCCCTTCTGTCCATGGTATTCGCCAGCCCAAACCCGCGATGCACCTTTGAGGGTTGATGGCGGCGACACTTGCCTGGCTGCTGGGCGCGCAGGCCTGGGGTGACGACGGCTGAAGGATTGAAAAAGAGGTTATGGCTTTGGCATACCGTCAAGTTGCTGCTTTGTTTCAAGGGTGAAACGAACAGCCTGCCCGACGCCCCCTAGAGACTGTCCGGATCGCCGAAAAACATCTGAATCCGCGACCGTAACCAGCGCTCACCTGGATCATTATCCTGAGACCCACGCCAGGCCATGTGCAGCTCAAACGTACGCGTCGGCAGCGGCGGATCTTCCGCGCGAACACCGCCGGCCGCCGTCAACGCATCCGCCGTGTAATCCGGCACGGTCGCCACGATGTCAGTACCTGCCAGCAACGTACTCAACCCGTTGAACTGCGGTACGGCCAGCACCACATGGCGTTTGCGCCCGAGTTTCTCCAGCTCTTCGTCAATAAAACCACTGAGATCACCGGCAAACGACACCAGCGCATGCGGACGCGCGCAGTAGTCATCCAGGCTCAACGGACCGGGCACGGTGTCGGCACGCAGCAGTTTCGGCTGGCTGCGCCGCAACACTTTGCGCTTGGCGTTGGCCGGCAGGTCGGTGGTGTAGCTGACGCCGATCGAGATTTCGCCGGAGGCGAGCAAACCCGGCATCAGGATGTAATTGACGCGGCGCACCACCAGCACGATTCCCGGTGCTTCCGCGCGCAGGCGCTTGAGCAGCATCGGCAGCAGGGCGAATTCGACGTCGTCGGACAGGCCGATGCGAAATACCGAGGTGCTGGTCGCCGGGTCGAATTCGGCGGCACGGCTGACGGCGGTCGAAATCGAATCGAGAGCAGGTGAGAGCAGGGCGAAGATTTCCACCGCGCGGGCGGATGGTTCCATGCTGCGCCCGGTGCGCACAAACAGCGGGTCATCGAACAGGCTGCGCAAGCGCGAGAGCGCCGCACTGATGGCCGGCTGACCGAGAAAGAGCTTTTCTGCCGCCCGGGTCACACTGCGTTCGTGCATCAATGTTTCGAATACGATCAACAGGTTCAGGTCGACACGACGCAGGTCATTACGATTCATCTGGAGTCCTGGCAGAGTCATCAAGCTTGACGAGAGCGGCCATATGAGAACAATGGCCGGCATGAATATTACGGGGAAAGGCTGGTACTCTGCACCGCTAAATTCAGCTTTACTGAGACAGTGGCAGCAGTTTTTTCATGGAATTTGCCAATGCCGCCCCTGGTGCGGAATCAATGACAGGCATGTCGACTATTAATAGCCACTGATAGTCTTGGGTCAAAAGCCCAGATAGAGTTCAGGGCATTAGAGGTTACTTTGACGAGGTTTGCGATGTCCCGCACGATCCGTTTTCACAAGTTTGGTCCGGCCGAGGTGCTCAAATGCGAAGAGCATGCGGCCGCTCAGCCAGGTCCTGGCGAAGTGCAGGTGCGTGTCGAGGCAATCGGCATCAGCTGGTACGACACCCTCTGGCGTCAAAACCTGGCTTCGTCCCAGGCACGTCTGCCATCGGGCCTCGGCCATGAAATGGCCGGTGTGGTCACGGCGGTCGGTGCCGATGTCGAGGACCTGTCCGTCGGTGACAAGGTTGCCAGTTTCCCGGCTGAAAGCCCGAACGACTATCCGGTCTACGGCGAGTCGATCGTACTGCCGCGTACCGCGCTGACCCGTTATCCGGATGTGCTCAGCCCGATCGAAGCCAGCGTGCACTACACGCCGCTGCTGATCGCCTACTTTGCCTACGCCGATCTGGCGCGGGTCAAGCCGGGGCAGTTCGCGCTGGTCACTGACGCCAGTCATTGCGCCGGTCCTTCGTTTGTCCAGTTGGGCAAGGCGATGGGCGTGCGGGTGATTGCCGCAACCAAAGAAGCCGGAGAGCGCGAGTACCTGCTGTCCCTGGGCGCAGAGAAGGTCATCGTCACCGAAGAGGAAGATCTGTTGATGCGAATCAACAAGATCACCGACAACCGTGGCGTCGACGTGGTGTTCGACGGTCTGGGTGGCCCGCAGATGTCGTTGCTTGGCGATGTGCTGGCGCCGCGTGGCAGCCTGGTGCTGTACGGCCTGCAAGGCGGCAATCAGACGCCGTTCCCGGCCTGTGCAGCGTTCCAGAAGAACATCCAGTTCTTCGTACACTGCATCGGCAACTTCACCGGTAAGCCGGAGCTGGGCATCACTCAGGACCACGTCGCCTTGCAACGTGCGTTGCGTGACATCAACCAGTTGACTGCTGACCGTGTGTTGCTGCCGCTGAAAACCCGGGTATTCCCGTTCAACGAGTTCGTCGAAGCCCACCGCTACATGGACGAATGTCCTTGCCGCGAACGGGTGGCCCTGCAAGTCGAACCGGCGTAAGCCCTGTCATCAGAGTCCGTGGCCCCACGGACTCTTGTGTGTTTACCTTCCTTTCTGAAAAAACAGAGTGACCTGGTGTTTTGCCCGGGACCGTTCAGCAACTGAACTGGTTTTTACTCTTGATCTGTATCTTCTAATCACAAACCAGTTCCTGATAATTGAATGATTACTTTCATCTCAAGGAATGAGCCATGTCTGTGCATTCAATTTGTCCTGCGCAATATAAAACGGCTAGAAAGCTTGTTTATGCCAACTTCTGTTTAAATGTTGTAGGGCTATTCGGAAACTGCTTCTCTTTTTCTTGTACTCAATTGTCGTGGGACCTTGTGGGAAGTTTCCTAGGACTTCGTTCAGAAAAAAATAGCTCAGCAATTACAGGGGGTTGAGGGTGTTGGTCAGCGGTTGAAGGGCTTTTTTCAGCTCAAGTGTTTCAAATAACTACAAACCTGTAAGTGTTAGCATCTGAACGTCTATTACTTATTGATCAATTGTCGCCTGACTGATGTGGTCACTCCGCGCGGCATGAAACTTTCGATACCGGGTAAATACCGATGAGCACGATCCATGATCAGGCAATGAACTATGTCTACCAGCAAGTATTGCAACGTTTGCTGAGTTTTTTCTCGCGGGCAGAACGCACAGCGCTGCAGTTGCTGATCCAGCGACTGGCCGTGGCTGCTGGCGGCATGGAGAACATTGGTCATTTCAAGGTGCTGGTGAACCAGTCAGGGTCGCGCGACAGTTGTTATACGCTCGCCTTGCTAAGAGCCGCGCAATTGAGCATCGCCGGGCGTTCACCGGCGACCTTTCAGTTGCGCGTTGCCACGCTGCGCTGGAACGGCAACAGCGAGGCGTCCCTGCAAAACATTCACCGCAGTTACAGTGCACTGTTTCTGTATGACGATCCTCGAGTCGAACTGGTGATGGTCGACCATCGCGAGGTGGTGCCGTTTGATCATCAGCTACCCATAAGCGCAGCCGGTCGCGAAGCCAACCGTATCAACCTGCTGCTGATCGGGCATCGTCGAACCTGGAACGAAGCGCTCGAACTGTGGGATGACGCTTATCTGGCCACCGCCGAGTTCTATGGTCAGGTGGCCCGCTGGAACAATGGCGTCGATGCCATGATCGGCAGTGAGTCGACGCGCCGTCAGCGGCACTTCATCGATGGGCTGGAGCGCGCTGCACACAAGGCCGCGATTGCCGTGCCGCAGGTCGGTTCCGTTGGCTTTGAAAGGCTGTTTGCGTTGCTCGACGGGCTGGGTGGCGATTATTACCGCGAGTTTTACCCCGAAGAGGAGCGGGTGGCCTGGCGTCCGGAAGGTCAGTTCGAGGCTTGTCGGCGCACCAGTTTTATCAATATCAACGACATGATTGTCGGCAAACTCGAAGAGCGCTGGCCTTTGCTGAGTGACTTCTTGGGTTTTCAGGCTGATGACCTGACGCTTTATCAGGGAGATGATGAACACGTAGAGCCTATGGTGGCTGCGCATCTGCGCGGTTTGCAGGCGAAATTCATTGAAGGCCGAACCTACGAGGCCGGTGTCGGTGATTACCTGGCAAGCAGCCTGCTGACGATGCGGCAAAAGCAAGTCCCCGAATCGGTCTGTGAGCAATTGCTGGCGAGCTTCGGCGATCTGCAGGAAACCGATCATTTGCGTACACAGGCAGAGACCACCCTGCTGGCCAATTTCGAACTCAATGAAATCCAGCTGACGTGTCTGTTGTTTGCACCCTTCATTGACAGTGGCGCCGGGCTTGAGCGGTTCCTGCGTAACTGCCACCCGGGCATGTTGGTGGCATTGCCGGATCTGCACAGGGCCATGCAGGGGCTGCATGCGCCCGAACAGGTCATGAAATGGATGACGGATGTCAGCGGGCTGCCGGTCAGACTGATTGTACGTCTGTATGCAATGGGGCCGGTTCGTATGCCCGTCGCTGGCGAAAAAATCTCGCAGGATGCGGTCGTCGAATCCGCAGTCGATCGATCGGCAGAAGGTTGATCGTGAGCTACTTGCCTGGAGATGAAACCATGCCCATGGATGCGGGTTCGTGAAAGCCTCGAGGGAGAATGACTTCGTTTATCAGGCGGTTTATCGATACCTGACGCTGTTGATAGAGGAGGCGGGAAGTAGCTCGGCGGTACGCTTGCCCTCGCTGCGACAACTGGCTGATCGGCTCAATGTGTCGATCTCGACGGTCCAGTACGCGTATTCCCTGCTGGAAAAGGAAGGCCGGGTCTATTCGATTGCCAAATCCGGGTACTACGCGCAAGCGCTGCATGTGATGGATTCACCCGACAGCGGCAGTGATTTGCTGGAAACCGTATACGTCAATGCCAGGCGCCCGGGCATGTGTGTGCTCAGCGCCGATGAGCCTGCTTCACTGCAACCGCTGGACAGTCCATTACTGATGCTGGAGCGGGAGCTGCTTCGCCAATATCCGCGTCAGCCGCAAGCGCTGGTGCAGCCATGCGGCGAACTGGAATTGCGCACGGTCTTGGCCGCGCGTTACACCTCGTCAACGGCCAATTACTGGCGTGCGGACGACGTTTATATCGGTGCCGACCTGCGTGGCGTGCTGGAAATTCTGATTTCGGTACTCGAATTGCGCAAGGCTACCGTGGTCGTTGAATCGCCTTGTGACTGGGTGATTTTGCGTCTGCTGGAAGCCGCCGAGGTACGCGTTATCGAGTTGCCGCTGCTCGTCGGCGGAATTATTGATCTGCAGCGTCTGGAGTCGCTGCTCAAGGATGAGCCGGTACGATTGATTCTGTTGTCGTCGGTGTTGAGCATGCCCCGGGGCAGCTCGCTGCCGTTGAATAATCAGCAGGCAGTCGCGCATTTGCTCGGCCGGCATGGGACGTGGGTGCTGGAAAACGATTGTTACAGCGAGCTTTATGAAGGAGATGAAGCCCGGCGGCTGCGCGACTGGCTGGACCCCGATCGTTTACTGGTGTTTTCCACGTTCGAGAAGTTCATCGGTGCCGAGGCGCCTTTCGGCATTCTGCTCTCACGTCATTGGCGCAACGAGTTGCAGCGGCATTTTCTGTTGCGCGCGTTTCGCTTGTCGCCGATTCGACAGAAGGCGATTGCCAGATTGCTTGGGGGAGGCCGGGTGGATCAGCATCTGCTGGTACTGCGACGGATGCTCAAGGAGCGTCGCACGAAATTGATCGAGTTGTTGCGTGAGCGCCTCGGCGATGCATTGCAGGTGATCGAACCCCAAGGCGGCGCGACCGTTTGGACGCGTTCGCTGCGTCCGGTGAACATGGTGCATGTATTCCAGCGTCTGCTCAGACAGCAGATCATCATTGCGCCCGGCGAGTTGTTCAGCCTGCACGGCCTGCATGCGCAACATCTGCGTCTGAGTTCGCTGAGTCATGGCGATCATGACCTGGCCGGCGTCGTCGGGTTGCTCGGTGACGCCTTGCGTCTGGCCCCGGCTGACTAACGTTAAAAAACATCGGGAGTGTTCCGGATAGATCCCATCGCACAGCGGTCAAACTGCCAGTAAACTGCGCTCTATTCCTGAACCACTCTATTTCAGAGGTTTTGCATGACACTCAGTCCTTTTGCGGGCAAACCGGCACCGGCAGAATTGTTGGTCGATATCCCGCGACTGGTAACGGCTTACTACACCGGGCAACCCGATGCCTCGATTTCCACTCAACGTGTGGCGTTCGGTACATCCGGGCACCGGGGCAGCTCGTTCGACTTGAGTTTCAACGAGTGGCACGTTCTGGCCATCAGCCAGGCAATCTGCCTGTATCGCGAAGCCCAAGGGATCACCGGGCCGCTGTTTGTCGGTATCGACACGCACGCACTGTCGACCCCGGCCGGGGCCAGCGCTCTGGAAGTACTGGCGGCCAACGGTGTAACGGTGATGATCGCCGAAGGTGATGAGTACACGCCAACACCAGCCATTTCCCACGCCATTCTCTGCTACAACCGCGGCCGCACTTCGGGCCTGGCGGACGGGATCGTCATCACACCGTCGCACAACCCGCCACAAAGCGGTGGGTACAAGTACAACCCAACCAACGGCGGGCCGGCCGATACGCACATCACCAAGTGGATCGAAGCCAAGGCCAATGAACTGCTCGCGGCCAGACTGGCCGGTGTGAAGCGCATCAGCTACGAGCAGGCACTCAAGGCCGGCACCACGCATCGTCATGATTACGTGAACACCTACGTCGCCGACCTGATCAACGTCATCGACTTCGATGCTATTCGTGACGCCAAGCTGCGCCTGGGCGTTGATCCGCTGGGCGGAGCAGGGGTGCGCTACTGGTCGGCGATTGCCGAGCATTACCGTCTGGATCTGCAAGTGGTGAACAAGGAAGTCGACGCGACTTTCCGTTTCATGACTGTCGATTGGGATGGCCAGATTCGCATGGACCCGTCGTCGAGCCACGCGATGCAGGGGCTGATCGGCCTGAAAGAGCGTTTCGACGTGGCCTTCGCCTGCGATCCGGATCACGACCGCCACGGTATCGTTACGCCGTCCGGTGGTCTGCTCGCGCCGAACAACTATCTGGCCGTTTCGATCGATTACCTGTTCCAGAACCGCCCGCAATGGCGTGCGGATGCCGGCGTGGGTAAAACCGTGGTCAGCAGCGGTTTGATCGATCGCGTTGCCAAGCGCTTGGGGCGTCGTCTCTACGAAGTCCCGGTCGGTTTCAAGTGGTTTGCAGACGGCCTGTTCGATGGCTCGCTGGGTTTCGGTGGCGAAGAGAGCGCCGGTGCATCGTTCCTGCGCAAGGACGGTGGCGTATGGAGCACCGACAAGGACGGTCTGATCCCGGCGTTGCTGGCCGCCGAAATGACCGCCCGCACCGGTCGCGATCCGAGCCAGGCCTATAAGGCATTGACCGATGAGCTGGGCGAGCCGTTCTCGGTACGTGTCGATGCCAAGGCCAATCCGGAGCAGAAAGCGTTGCTGAGCAAATTGTCCCCTGCACAGGTCACCTCGACCGAACTGGCAGGCGAGAAGATCCAGAGCATTCTCAGCCACGCACCGGGCAATGATCAGGCGATTGGCGGTCTGAAAGTGATGACGGAAAACGGTTGGTTCGCCGCGCGTCCGTCGGGCACCGAAGACATCTACAAGATCTACGCCGAAAGTTTCATCGGTGACGACCACCTCAAGCAATTGGTCGTCGAAGCGCAGACGCTGGTGGATGGCGCCATCTCCGGCTGATGATGTTGGCGAGCGCATGAAAAAAGGGGCAACCATAATGGTTGCCCCTTTTTTTGCCTGC
>NZ_CATKPQ010000021.1:0-1324 GCF_949768005.1 Pseudomonas sp. IT-347P | reverse complement strand
CGTTGCGTGCGCCACTGGGCGTCGTTTTCGCAGATGGACACGCGTTATGTCTGGAACGACGACGGCAGTGTCGCGGTGCATTACGTCGATGGCACCGAAGAAACCTACGTGCACGACGAACGTGCGCGGCTGGTGCGCAAGGTCGAGGCCGACGGCGGCGAACAGCTCAAGGCCTATGACTCATCGGGTCGCTTGATCGCCGAGCAGGATGCCTTGGGCGCCGTCACCGAATACCGCTACGACGAAGTCGGACGGCTGGTGGCGCTGATTCCGCCGGATGAGGTGCCCACGTCCTACGAGTATCGAAACGGTTTCCTGCACAAACGTTCGCGCGGCGACGCGGTGTGGATCTACCGGCGCAATGCCGAGGGCGATGTCACCGAGGCGGTCGATCCCGACGGCCAGGTCACCCATTACTACTACGACACCCGGGGACAGTTGCTGTCGATTCGCTACCCCGACAGCAGCCGGCATCGGTTGGTCTGGAACAGCCTCGGCCAGTTGACCGAGGAAACCCTACCCGACGGTGGCGTGCGGCGCTTTTCCTACGACGCATTGGGGCGGCGGACCACGATCGCCGACGAACACGGTGCGGTCACCCGTCAGCATTGGGACGCCGTTGGCCGACTGCTTCAGACGACATTTCCTACCGGCAGCAGCCGCGCCTACAGCTACGGCGCCTATGGTCAGGTCACCGCCGAGCGCGATGAACTGGGGCGCATCACCCGCTACGAATACGACGACGATTTGCACCTGGTCTCGCGGCGGATCAACCCTGACGGCACTCGGGTGCAGTACCGCTACGACCATGCGCAACTGCTGCTCACCGAGATCGAAAACGAGTCCGGGGAAAAATACCGGCTGGACTACACGCCGACCGGGCTGATTCGTCAGGAGGTCGGTTTTGACGGCCGCCGTACCGCGTACGCCTATGACCTCAACGGGCATTTGCTGGAAAAGACCGAGTTCGGTGATGACGGCTCTTGTTTGCTCACCGCTTATGAGCGCGATGCTGCCGGGCGTTTGCTGGTCAAAACCCTGCCCGACGGCATCAAGGTCTCCTACCAATACGACCGCCTCGGGCGTTTGATCGGAGTCGACGACGGCCAGCAACATCCTTTGGCCTTCGAGTACGACCGTCAGGACCGGCTGATCACCGAGCACCAGGGCTGGGGCACCCTGCGTTACCGCTACGACGCCTGCGGTCAGCTCAAGCGCATGCGTCTGCCGGACAACAGCCTGCTCGATTACCACCACGCCAAGGGCGGCGCGCTGAGCGGCATCGACCTCAACGGCGCGCCGCTGACCCGCCACGTCTACCAGT
>NZ_CATKPQ010000020.1:0-1592 GCF_949768005.1 Pseudomonas sp. IT-347P | reverse complement strand
ACCTGCGGCTGTCGAGAACAATCAGCTGCGCTACAGCCTCGACGATCACCTCGGCTCGTGCACGCTGGAACTGGATCAGAACGCGCACATGATCAGTCACGAAGGCTATTACCCGTTCGGTGCGACGGCGTGGATGGTGGAAAAACCGGAGACCGGGATCAGCTACAAATTCATCCGTTATTCGGGCAAGGAGATGGATGTCAGCGGGTTGTATTACTACGGCGAACGCTATTACGCGCCGTGGTTGCAGCGCTGGATCAGTCCTGATCCGGCGGGGTCCGTGGACGGGCTGAATCTATATGTATTTGTGGGTAACAACCCAATGCGTTATGTCGATCCTGACGGCAACACGCGGGCTGAAGCCGTGATCATGATGACGTCGCAGTTTCAGTCAGCCGTCAATGAACATGCCCTGCAAGTCATGAACCAGCTGCATAACATTCTTCACCCGCAAGGTTTTGCAAAAACCATGATACTGAACACTGTTGCCGAAGGAGCCATCTGGTTTGCCTCCACCAACCAAGGCGGGGACCTGGGTTCCGGGTTTGTCGAGCCTTTAGTTCCTGCGTTGCTTGACGGGATGGATTTTGTGACAACCAGCGGAATGGTCGGAGGGGCTGCGGGCGGCGATGTGAGCGCCGCGATGATCGCTCCGGTAGCCGAAGGTGTCGGACTCGGTTTCGGTCCGTTAATACCTCAAACTTCAACAATGTCAGTCAGCGCAATTGACGAGCGCCTGGGCGTCACCGAGGCCGTCAAGGAGATCCATTCATGGACGGACGTGAACGAGCAATTGATCAACCCGGCAATCATTTCAGCGCCCGACTTCCTGGTGAACAGAGTCATCGGTTCATGGTTATCAATCGTCCCGCACTTCCTCACACTCTTTACCCGGGCCATTGAAGCTGAGGACATCAAGAACCGCCTGGATCCGGTGAAGATTGAAAAAATCGAAACAATGCTGGCCGATTGGAAAACAGCAGTCCAACAGCGTGCCGCCTGGGCCGAAAACGCATTTGACGCAGCAGGAACAGACGTTATTTATCCCGCCAATGTACTGCCCAACGTCAACCACATGACTTCCGCGCAAACCCTCGCGCCGATCAGTCGCTCGGCCATGCGCGTGCAGACCCGTACCACGCTGAACAACATTTCACGCAATCAGGCGATGGTTGCCAAGTACAAAGAGATGGGTACTACGGACAATCAGTATTTGCTGAGGAAAACACGCACCGCCACAAAGAGGGCTGGTTGAAATGGCCGGGGATCGAAGTGTCAGGTCCATGCATTGGCATACTCCAACGCTCTCGGCCAACGATGGCCGAGGCCTGCCGGTGCGCCAGGTGGCCTACCTGCGCAGCACCGGTGAAGTCACCTCGCTCGTGAACCGTCAGCAGCATGATGCGGCCGGGCATTTGGTATCACAGTTCGACCCGCGCCTGTCCATACCCTGCCTGACAACGATTTACCGTCTCGACGGCGAAGCATTGAAAACCGACAGCGTCGACGCCGGCTGGCGCCTGCATTTACCAGGTCTGGCCGGCGAGCCGCTGCAACGCTGGGGCGAGGGCGACAACCATTGGCGCACGACC
>NZ_CATKPQ010000019.1:0-1768 GCF_949768005.1 Pseudomonas sp. IT-347P | reverse complement strand
ATTAAGTGGAGCCGTCAGGCACTGTCGCTAAACAGTAAGGTGGCGGCTGTACGCAGGTTAGCGAACCGGTTATAGGCACCCGGCAGACCCGAAGGTCTCCCGCATACAGCCACCATAGCGGAGTCGCGGACATTGAGCCTGCGACGAAGCGTGGAACGCTGATGCACCTATTTAAGATCCGGGTCGCTAAACCCGATCGCTGATTTGTCAGCGACCGAACCACAATAGAACCCGCCCCCAAGGCGCACAAGCCGGCGGATTCTGGCGTAGCTGTAGGCAATGGCGCAAGGATTTGTAGCCTGAAAGGCGTGTCTGAAGGTGTCTTTTAAACACCTGAGTTTAAAAGGTGCTTTGTGCTGATTTCACTGGCCCCTTCGCGAGCAAGCCCGCTCCCACATTGGGAATGCGTTTCCCTGTGGGAGCGAGCTTGCTCGCGAAAGGGCCATCTCTGTCAGCACAAAAACCTGGATCAACCCCCGCTGTTTAAATCACTGGTTAAATAAATCCGTCCCCAAATGGCACCCCGGTTGGGGACGGCATCCGTTCCCGGGCAGGTTCGACTCCGGCTGCCTTCCACCAGTTGGCCCCAAAAAAATCGCAACTTTCGGCAACTTTTACACAGTTATCTGAGTTGCCGAAGGCTGCGACGTTTAGTCTAAAAATCGGAACCGTGGTCTGGCCCCGATAACGCCCCATTGCCAAATACCTGACGGAGTCAGGTCATGTGGCCGTAAACCAGTACACATCAGTTATGCCGAACCCGGTGTCCCAACCGACATTTTCCCCACTACCGCTAAGCTCTACGGTACTAATTGGTTCTCCTGACGAGGTATAAGTAAAGGGTACACCCCCCGCCGGAATTCTACCTGAATGCATAGCGGTACCGTTTGGCCGGAAGATTCGGAAAGTATTCCCGTCTCTTCCACCACTGTTGATGCTAAATACGAAGCCCAGGATGTTCCCGCCGAAAGAAAAACGTACAGCCGAGTTGGCCGTTACGTCTAGGGCCACTCTCCCGCCATCCAGCATGACCGTGGTAAAAGTGGGGTAGGCGCTCTGCGGATAGAAATGTCCGGGATTCTTCAAAATGGTAAGTATCAACCCAGAGGGGTAGGTTTGGGGGATTTGGGTTGGAGGGATACCAAGGGATACTCCGTCCCAACTATGGAAATACGCTACAACGAGGGTTCTGGCATCGGATTCCGCACCTGGTGCGTACAATGCCTTGGCCTTGAAACTATGCGCGCCAAAACTCAGGCCTGTCACGGGCATTTCCCAGATGCCTGCGGCATTGGCCCTTGACCGGCCCTTGGTGGTCATCCCGTCAAATAATTCAACCTCCAGGCCTTTGGCGGCGACCCCAGACAACGTCACAGCGGTTTCTGTTGTAAATCCGTTCTGCGGAATGTCATTGCCGCTCGGCGAGCCTTTCACGGAAGTCAGCGTAGGCGCAGTGGCCTCAGTCACAGTCAACGTCCTGACCGCCGACACCGGTTCCGTTCCATACAACGCCTTGGCCTTGAAGTTGTGCACTGCCAGGCTCAGGTCTTTCGCTTCCAGTTGCCACTTGCCGTTACCGCCATCGACTTCGGCGGTACCTATCGGCGTCATATCATTCAGAACCTGGACCTTCAGACGCGATGTCGCGGTGCCGGTCAGCTTGAGGGTTCTGTCGATCGTGAAAGCGTTGTGAGGGATATCCACGCCCTTGGAATCGGTAATCGAGGAGATAACCGGCGTCACTGCATTCGAAAAGGTGAGGGTTCTG
>NZ_CATKPQ010000017.1:0-2223 GCF_949768005.1 Pseudomonas sp. IT-347P | reverse complement strand
TATGTGCAACCAACACTCGACAATGTGCTGGATGAAAAAAACATTGAAGTGCCTGAAGGACAACCGACAGTTAGCACCCAGTTGAGACTCAAAGGCACGGCGAGCAAAGGAGCAGAAGTCGAGATCTACGACGGCATAGACACGGGTGCAGTGTCGAAAGGAACGGCCAAAGCCGACACGGAGACAGGCGAGTGGGAAAAAACGATAGATGTGGAAGTGGGTTCGCGCCGGTTGTATGCGAAAGCACTGTATCCGGTGGAGCCGGTGTATTCCAATGTACGCACCCTAATAGTAGTTGCGCCGGAGACGCTAAAATTCACAAATGCTCCCTACACAGTCGCTCCCGCGGGACGCGTGACAGCGATTGAATTGCAACTACGCACAGAGGTCTCGGATCAACCAGTCGAAGGTATTATTACGATCACCCTTCCTCCGGGATTTAGCTATGCGGACGGGGGAAGTGAAACGCGGGAATTTTCCACGGGAATCGACGGCCTATTGAGGATCAATGGTATAAAGGCCAACACTTCGAGCGGAACAAGCTCGTTTATCGCCAAAAGATACAACAAGGAGGAAACAGCAGAAATCACTGTAACCAAACTTGCTGACGCCAATCCAATTCAGCTTGGCAAAAATTCTTGGGGGCTAGCACTTAGTGCGGACGGCTTACTTCTATATATCGCCTCCCCGGCCACCAACACCATAACAGCCATTGACACAGCTACCCACTTGGTCGTCGATACTATACAGGGTATAAAAACACCCTATGATATCCAATTGACCTCTGATGGCGAGCGCGCTTATATCAGCAATTACCAACACAACACCGTCACATTGGTGTACTTGAAATCCAACTCTCCGCCTAAAATTATTCCTGTTGAGCAAGAAGCTGTAGGCCTGACTTTAAATCTCGACGAAAGTAAACTTTATGTATGCAACAGAATCAGCAACAGCATCAGCGTCATCGATACCGAAACATTTGCGCTGTCTCGAATAGCCGTTGGTCAACTGCCGAGACAGGCGCGCATGAGTCCGGACGGCAAGTCTATATACGTCTGCAACATGCATAACAATTTTATATCAGCAATAAATATTGATACAAACGAAACGGTATCAATAGCAACTCCTGATGGCACCTATGATATTTCATTTAGCCTTGTCGATAGCTACGCCTACGCTATTTCAACCCGCTCGACCTTCGAAATTGATACCAACACACATATGGTAAACCGCCGATTTGATAACGTAGTTGGCTGGGGCATTTCAACCAATTCTTCTGGAACTAAATTATTTACTTGCGACCCTGAAAAAAACTCAGTCACTACCGTCCTGCTACCTACGGGTGCGATTGAAAACCCGATTAGGGTTGGAGCCAACCCTCGACAGTTAATATCAGGATCTGATAGTACACGGGTTTATGTGAGCAGCTTCGCGGGTTCTGATGTATTCGTACTGGAAGTCTGAAATTCAGAATTCACGAAATTTGGAGATCAACTAAGACAGTGACGATGTAGGGCCGCTGCGTATTAAACGGGGCCAGACCACGGTTTCCGAGCTTTAGACTAAAAGGTCGCAGCCTTCGGCAACTCAGATAACTGTGTAGAAGTTGCCGAAGGTTGCGATTTTTTTTGGGGCCAACTGGCGGAAGGCAGCCGGAGTCGAACCTGCCCGGGAACGGATGCCGTCCCCAACCGGGGTTGCCATTTGGGGACGGATTTACTTAACCAGTGATTTAAACAGCGGGGGTTGATCCAGGTTTTTGTGCTGACAGAGATGGCCCTTTCGCGAGCAAGCCCGCTCCCACATGGAAACGTATTCCAAATGTGGGAGCGAGCTTGCTCGCGAAGGGGCCAGTGCAGTCAGCGCAAATCGCCTTTTAAACTCAGGCGTTTAAAAGACACCTTCAGACACGCCTTCAAGGCTACAAATCCTTGCGCCATTGCCTACAGCTACGCCAGAATCCGCCGGCTTGTGCGCCTTGGGGGCGGGTTCTATTGTGGTGCGGTCGCTGACGAATCAGCGATCGGGTTTAGCGACTCGAATTCAAGTCAAAGGTGCATCAGCGTTCCAGACTTCATTGCGGATCTGTATTTTCGCGATTTCGTCATGGTGGCTGTATGCGGGAGACCTTCGGGTCTGCCGGGTGCCTTTGACCGGTTCGCTAACCTGCGTACAGCCGCCACCCCTCCTGTTTAGCGACAGGTTGTAGCGGCTCCACTTCAA
>NZ_CATKPQ010000016.1:0-2314 GCF_949768005.1 Pseudomonas sp. IT-347P | reverse complement strand
TGTTGGTCAAGGTCGCGGTGTAGACGATCGAGCCACCTTCAGCAACCGAACCAGATGCGCTCAGCGACAGATTAGTGGTGTCGACAGTGTCGGTCACGTTGGTGCTGACCGGGGTTTTGTCAGCCACGAGATTCTCGTAGTTGCCACCGGTCACGTCAGTGATCGAGTTAGTCAGTGGCGCATGACCAGTCAATGCATCGTTTGGCGCTGCGGTGGTCGCGGTGCCAGTGGTCTGGCCAACACCAATAGTGATGGTTTGGCCATTGGCCAAAGTCACGACAACCGGCGAGCCGGTGACTGGTGCACCGACGGTTGCGGTGTAGACAACGTTGCCGCCTTCAGCCGCCGACTCGGTGGCCGTCAGTTTCACGGTGGTGGTGTCGATCGTGTCGGTGACGCTGGTGACGGCGGGAACAGTGCTCGGCACCAGGTTTTCGAAGTTGCCACCGGTGGCGGTGTTGATGGTCGCCTGCACGGTGCCGGCGTCTTTGTAAACGTCATCCGCCGGCGCAGCGACGGTGACGGTGCCGGTGGTTTTGCCGGCGTCGATGGTGATCACGGCGCCGTTCGACAGGGTTACGGTCACTGGCGAGCCAGCGGCGTTGGTCAGGGTCGCGGTGTAAACGATCGAACCACCTTCAGCGACCGAATTGGTAGCGCTCAGCGACAGATTGGTGGTGTCGACAGTGTCAGTGACGTTGGTCGAAACCGGGGTCTTGTCGGCAACAAGGTTCTCGAAGTTGCCACCTGTTACGTCAGTGATCGCGTTGGTCAGTGGAGCATGGCCAGTCAATGCGTCGTTTGGCGCCGTGGTGGTCGCGGTACCGGTGGTCTGGCCGACGCCGATGGTGATCGTCTGACCGTTGGCCAGGGTTACGACAACCGGCGAGCCGGTGACTGGTGCGCCGACAGTCGCGGTGTAGGTGACGTTGCCACCTTCAGCTGCCGACTCTGTCGCCGTCAGTTTCACAGTGGTGGTGTCGATGGTGTCGGTGACATTGGTCACGGCCGGCACGGTGCTTGGCACCAGATTCTCGAAATTGCCACCGGTGGCGGTGGTAATGGTTGCTTCGACTTTGCCTGCATCTTTGTAAACGTCATCCGCCGGCGCAGCGACGGTGACGGTGCCGGTGGTTTTACCGGCCTCGATGGTGATCACGGCGCCGTTGGACAGAGTCACGGTGACCGGCGAGCCTGCGGCGTTGGTCAGCGTTGCGGTGTAGATGATCGAGCCACCTTCAGCAACCGAATCCGTCGCGCTCAGTGACAGGTTGGTGGTGTCGACGGTATCGGTGACCGTGGTCGAAACCGGGGTCTTGTCGGCCACCAGGTTTTCGTAATTGCCGCCGGTAACGCCGGTGATCGAGTTGGTCAGTGGCGCTTGACCGGTCAGCGCATCGTTCGGTGCGGTGAAGGTCACGGTGCCCGTGGTCTGGCCAACACCAATGGTGATGCTCTGACCGTTAGCCAAGGTCACTACGAAAGGCGAGCCTGTCACTGGAGCGCCCACAGTGGCTGTGTAAGTGACGGTGCCGCCTTCAGCCACGGAGGTATCGGCCGTCAATTTCACGGTCGAGGTGTCGATGGTGTCGGTGACTTCGGTCACGGCCGGCACAGTGCTCGGTACCAGGTTTTCGAAGTTGCCACCGGTCGCCGTGGAGATCGTCGCTTGAACCTTGCCGGCGTCTTTGTAGACGTCGTCAGCCGGAGCCGGAACGGTCACGGTGCCAGCGGTTTTGCCGGCTTCGATGGTGATCACTGCGCCGTTGGACAGGGTTACGGTCACTGGCGAGCCAGCAGCGTTGGTCAGCGTGGCGGTGTAAACAATCGAACCGCCCTCGGCCACGGAGCCCGTGGCACTCAGCGACAGATTGGTGGTGTCGACGGTATCAGTCACGTTGGTGCTGACCGGGGTCTTATCGGCCACCAGATTTTCGTAGTTACCGCCGCTCACCTCAGTGATCGCATTGGTGATCGGCGCGTGGCCGGTCAATGCATCGTTTGGCGCCGTCACGGTCGCGGTGCCGGTGGTCTGGCCAACACCAATGGTGATGGTCTGACCGTTAGCCAGGGTCACGACCACAGGCGAACCGGTGACTGGCGCGCCAACCGTGGCGGTGTAAGTGACGTTGCCGCCTTCAGCCGCGGACTCGGTGGCAGTCAGTCTGACGGTGGTGGTGTCGACGGTGTCAGTGACGTTGGTCACCGCTGGCGTGGTGCTCGGAACGAGGTTCTCGAAGTTGCCGCCCGTTGCATCCTTGATCGTCACTTCGACTTTGCCGGCGTCTTTGTAGACGTCATCGGCCGGAGCCGG
>NZ_CATKPQ010000015.1:0-2777 GCF_949768005.1 Pseudomonas sp. IT-347P | reverse complement strand
AATGGTCCCAACGTTGACGTGGGGCAGGGAACGATCAAATTTTTCCTTAGCCATCGATATCACCCTCAACAGAAGAAATTAGACAAACAATATCAACCATTAAAACAAAGGCAGATATTTTCATATCTGCCTTGTTATATGGAGCTCTTGAGCGGATTTGAACCGCTGACCTCACCCTTACCAAGGGTGTGCTCTACCAACTGAGCTACAAGAGCAAAACACTTTGCACAATCTGCAAACTTGGAGCGGGTAGCGGGAATCGAACCCGCATCATCAGCTTGGAAGGCTGAGGTTCTACCACTAAACTATACCCGCGGAGCCTGCAGCTCACGCTAAAATCTGGTGGAGGGAGAAGGATTCGAACCTTCGAAGTCGTAGACGTCAGATTTACAGTCTGATCCCTTTGGCCGCTCGGGAACCCCTCCTAATCAGGCCGGCATTCTATACTATGCCAAACCCCTGTCAAGCATTTTCTCATTTAAAAACCTGAGGTTAGCTGCATTGACATCACTTCACTTTGAATTCCTGTTCAGGTCTTCGCTGTGGAGCGGGCGCTATTCTATGCAAACTATTCAGCAGGTGCAACCCCCTCACACAGCATTATTTTATGTTTTAACTCATTGAATTCCTTGGAAAGGTTTTGCAACTGGGCATCCCCTAGCAAACGCTGGCCCTGAGGCGCGACAGACAACCAAAAGCCAGCCTCAGGTGCATCCTTCGATAGAGATTGCGCCTCCACGCCCATCTCCACTAAACGCTTGCGAAGAGCAGTAATTGATTCCTGCCGAGAAAGCCCACCCAGGAACAGACACTCCTCGCGCCCAGCGTCACGCCCCTCTTTAACGTCACTGGTCATTTCGCTGAGCAAGCGAATGTCTTGCTGGGAACCTCGATACAAACTAAGAGGCGTTACATCCTTCGCCCGCAGAGGCGCCTCCTGCTGATGCCAGACATAATAGAAAACGTTGAGAACAAGAAGCAGGAGGAACAACCAACGCATACAAACCTCAGGAAAAAGGACACGCCATAGCCAACCCCACAAACACCAAGTCGGGAACAACTCGAGCCTCAGGCACAACATCCGCAACCAGCTCAGCATCACCCCCTGTTAAAAAGAATGTGAAGTCGCCTCCCCAGTAGGAGCGCGCCATTTCCAACTGCATCAACACAAAACCTCGCAACATCAGAGAACATCCGCGCTCCACCGCTTCAACGGTGGTCCGCCCAGGTTCACTGCTGGAAAGTGCGCGCTCAGCCGCCAAATCTCCGTAGCGAATCTTACGGGTATGCGTACGTAACTGATTTCGCATCAACGGCATTCCGGGGCAAATAAAACCACCCAAATGCTCACCATTTGCAGCAATAAAATCCGCAGTGACCGCCGTACCGAAATCAAGCACCAGACAAGCACCGCCCGATGCGAGGTGAAACCCGCCAAGCATGGCCAGCCATCGATCAAGCCCTAGACGCTCGTAGTCTTCATAACCATTTTTGACTCCAGACATTTCACGAGCAGGCTTCGCACACAGCACCGAAATACCAAATTCCCGCTCGATAGCATGGATTAATGCTTCAGTCTCCTCCGGGGACCTGACACTGACTAGCCGGCACTGACGGAGCATAAGCCCATCAAGGACTCTCAAATTGTCAAGCAGCGCCACGTCAGAGTCGACAACGCCTTCAGAAAAAGGAGCACCGACCGCAGCCTTCAATACTCGCCACTTAATAAAACTGTTCCCACAGTCGAGCTCAAGAATCATCACGCAACCTCAGGCTGAGCTCACCACCACTAAAGACTTTTTCCACGCCATCCACCCTCAGGCGCAGCGCACCCTGACTGTCGATCCCAAGCACTACACCATCTATATGACTGGAGCCGGCAATCAGTGACACAGAGCGATCTTGCCACAAATGATTCGCCTCCCATTCCACCTGAAGAGCCGAAAAACCTTCCATCTGATGACGCTGGATGTAAACACTTAACTGCTGACTAAGCTCAGCCACCAAGGCATTACGATCAGCGCTTCTGCCCGTCTCAAGCCGAATCGAAGTCCATTGCTGTCCCACCTCATCTGCCACCTCCATGTTCACGTTGATCCCGATACCTAGCACTACATGACAAACGTCTGCCGGATCCCCAACGAGCTCAAGGAGAATCCCTGCAATTTTCTTGTTTCCTATCAAGACATCGTTGGGCCATTTCAATCCAGTACCCGACACTCCAAAATTTCGCAGCGTCTGCAAAACAGCCAACCCCACAACAAGACTCAAGCCCTCAAGCTGGCGCATTCCACCATCAATACGCAGGACAAGGCTGTAATACAGATTTTTAGCGAACGGACTCACCCACTTGCGACCTCTTCGCCCACGCCCAGAGACTTGACGCTCCGCGAGCACTAAAAAGGGCGCCAAACTACCTTGGCCGATCGCGCGCAAAGCCTCAGCATTTGTCGAATCGATTGAGTCCAGGACGGTTACCGGCCAACCTGGCGCCATTTCCGCAATTGCCCGAGAATCGAGCAGCGTCAATGGCGCAGCCAATTGATAGCCGCGCCCCCGGACCTTATGGATGGACAAGCCAAGCTCAGCCTCAAGATGCTGAAGCTGCTTCCACACCGCGCTTCGACTTACTCCCAGGGCGGCCCCCAGATCCTGACCAGAATGGAATCGACCATCTTTCAGGAGGTTCAACAACGTCAGCATGCAGGTCTCGCCTCACAATGAGGCCCGAATAATAGCCATGCCCCGGGCCGTTGCATAGAAATCAAGCAGATACA
>NZ_CATKPQ010000014.1:0-2992 GCF_949768005.1 Pseudomonas sp. IT-347P | reverse complement strand
CGCAAATTGCTTGGGTGTTATATGGTCAAGCCTCACGGGCAATTAGTATTGGTTAGCTCAACGCCTCACAGCGCTTACACACCCAACCTATCAACGTCGTAGTCTTCGACGGCCCTTCAGGGAACTCAAGGTTCCAGTGAGATCTCATCTTGAGGCAAGTTTCCCGCTTAGATGCTTTCAGCGGTTATCTTTCCCGAACATAGCTACCCGGCAATGCCACTGGCGTGACAACCGGAACACCAGAGGTTCGTCCACTCCGGTCCTCTCGTACTAGGAGCAGCCCCTCTCAAATCTCAAACGTCCACGGCAGATAGGGACCGAACTGTCTCACGACGTTCTAAACCCAGCTCGCGTACCACTTTAAATGGCGAACAGCCATACCCTTGGGACCGGCTTCAGCCCCAGGATGTGATGAGCCGACATCGAGGTGCCAAACACCGCCGTCGATATGAACTCTTGGGCGGTATCAGCCTGTTATCCCCGGAGTACCTTTTATCCGTTGAGCGATGGCCCTTCCATACAGAACCACCGGATCACTAAGACCTACTTTCGTACCTGCTCGACGTGTCTGTCTCGCAGTCAAGCGCGCTTTTGCCTTTATACTCTACGACCGATTTCCGACCGGTCTGAGCGCACCTTCGTACTCCTCCGTTACTCTTTAGGAGGAGACCGCCCCAGTCAAACTACCCACCATACACTGTCCTCGATCCGGATAACGGACCTGAGTTAGAACCTCAAAGTTGCCAGGGTGGTATTTCAAGGATGGCTCCACGCGAACTGGCGTCCACGCTTCAAAGCCTCCCACCTATCCTACACAAGCAAATTCAAAGTCCAGTGCAAAGCTATAGTAAAGGTTCACGGGGTCTTTCCGTCTAGCCGCGGATACACTGCATCTTCACAGCGATTTCAATTTCACTGAGTCTCGGGTGGAGACAGCGCCGCCATCGTTACGCCATTCGTGCAGGTCGGAACTTACCCGACAAGGAATTTCGCTACCTTAGGACCGTTATAGTTACGGCCGCCGTTTACCGGGGCTTCGATCAAGAGCTTCGCGTTAGCTAACCCCATCAATTAACCTTCCGGCACCGGGCAGGCGTCACACCCTATACGTCCACTTTCGTGTTTGCAGAGTGCTGTGTTTTTAATAAACAGTCGCAGCGGCCTGGTATCTTCGACCGGCATGAGCTTACGGAGCAAGTCCTTCACCCTCACCGGCGCACCTTCTCCCGAAGTTACGGTGCCATTTTGCCTAGTTCCTTCACCCGAGTTCTCTCAAGCGCCTTGGTATTCTCTACCCAACCACCTGTGTCGGTTTGGGGTACGGTTCCTGGTTACCTGAAGCTTAGAAGCTTTTCTTGGAAGCATGGCATCAACCACTTCGTCATCTAAAAGATAACTCGTCATCAGCTCTCGGCCTTAAGATCCCGGATTTACCTAAGATCTCAGCCTACCACCTTAAACTTGGACAACCAACGCCAAGCTGGCCTAGCCTTCTCCGTCCCTCCATCGCAATAACCAGAAGTACAGGAATATTAACCTGTTTTCCATCGACTACGCTTTTCAGCCTCGCCTTAGGGACCGACTAACCCTGCGTCGATTAACGTTGCGCAGGAAACCTTGGTCTTTCGGCGTGGGTGTTTTTCACACCCATTGTCGTTACTCATGTCAGCATTCGCACTTCTGATACCTCCAGCAAGCTTCTCAACTCACCTTCACAGGCTTACAGAACGCTCCTCTACCGCATCACCCGAAGGTGATACCCGTAGCTTCGGTGTATGGTTTGAGCCCCGTTACATCTTCCGCGCAGGCCGACTCGACTAGTGAGCTATTACGCTTTCTTTAAAGGGTGGCTGCTTCTAAGCCAACCTCCTAGCTGTCTAAGCCTTCCCACATCGTTTCCCACTTAACCATAACTTTGGGACCTTAGCTGACGGTCTGGGTTGTTTCCCTTTTCACGACGGACGTTAGCACCCGCCGTGTGTCTCCCATGCTCGGCACTTGTAGGTATTCGGAGTTTGCATCGGTTTGGTAAGTCGGGATGACCCCCTAGCCGAAACAGTGCTCTACCCCCTACAGTGATACATGAGGCGCTACCTAAATAGCTTTCGAGGAGAACCAGCTATCTCCGAGCTTGATTAGCCTTTCACTCCGATCCACAGGTCATCCGCTAACTTTTCAACGGTAGTCGGTTCGGTCCTCCAGTCAGTGTTACCTAACCTTCAACCTGCCCATGGATAGATCGCCCGGTTTCGGGTCTATTCCCAGCGACTAGACGCCCTATTAAGACTCGCTTTCGCTACGCCTCCCCTATTCGGTTAAGCTCGCCACTGAAAATAAGTCGCTGACCCATTATACAAAAGGTACGCAGTCACAGAACAAAGTCTGCTCCCACTGCTTGTACGCATACGGTTTCAGGATCTATTTCACTCCCCTCTCCGGGGTTCTTTTCGCCTTTCCCTCACGGTACTAGTTCACTATCGGTCAGTCAGTAGTATTTAGCCTTGGAGGATGGTCCCCCCATATTCAGACAAAGTTTCTCGTGCTCCGTCCTACTCGATTTCATTGACAAGAGATTTTCGCGTACAGGGCTATCACCCACTATGGCCGCACTTTCCAGAGCGTTCCGCTAATCTCAAATCAACTTAAGGGCTAGTCCCCGTTCGCTCGCCACTACTAAGGGAATCTCGGTTGATTTCTTTTCCTCAGGGTACTTAGATGTTTCAGTTCCCCTGGTTCGCCTCTTGCACCTATGTATTCAGTACAAGATAACCATCTTATGATGGCTGGGTTCCCCCATTCAGACATCTCCGGATCAAAGTCTGTTTGCCGACTCCCCGAAGCTTTTCGCAGGCTACCACGTCTTTCATCGCCTCTGACTGCCAAGGCATCCACCGTATGCGCTTCTTCACTTGACCATATAACCCCAAGCAATCTGGTTATACTGTGAAGACGACATTCGCCGAAAATTCGAATTTCTCAACTAAGAGAACTC
>NZ_CATKPQ010000013.1:0-15418 GCF_949768005.1 Pseudomonas sp. IT-347P | reverse complement strand
GATGGTGCCAACGTTGACGTGCGGTAGGGAACGATCAAATTTTTCTTTAGCCACGACAATTAACTCCTAGCCTAAAGGGGCTGAATCAGCCTTGTTTTTTGGTTACGGATTCGACGATGTGCGACGGAGCCGTATCGTATTTTTTGAATTCCATAGAGTAGCTTGCGCGACCCTGGGACATGGAGCGAACGTCGGTCGCGTAACCGAACATCTCACCCAGCGGAACCTCGGCACGGATAACCTTGCCGGACACTGTGTCTTCCATACCCTGGATCATGCCGCGACGACGGTTAAGGTCGCCCATTACATCACCCATATAGTCTTCAGGCGTAACAACCTCTACCGCCATGATCGGCTCGAGCAACTCACCACCGCCCTTCTGGGCCAGTTGCTTGGTCGCCATGGAAGCAGCCACCTTGAACGCCATCTCGTTGGAGTCGACGTCGTGGTAAGAACCATCGAACACGGTAGCCTTCAGGCCGATCAGCGGATAGCCGGCAACAACGCCGTTCTTCATCTGCTCTTCGATACCCTTCTGGATAGCCGGGATGTATTCCTTAGGAACCACACCACCTACAACTTCGTTCACGAATTGCAGACCTTCCTGACCTTCGTCAGCAGGAGCAAAACGAATCCAGCAGTGACCGAACTGGCCGCGACCACCGGACTGACGAACGAACTTGCCTTCGATTTCACAGTTCTTCGTGATGCGCTCACGATACGAAACCTGAGGCTTGCCGATGTTGGCTTCGACGTTGAACTCACGGCGCATCCGGTCAACCAGGATGTCCAGGTGCAGCTCGCCCATGCCGGAGATGATCGTTTGACCAGTCTCTTCATCAGTTTTAACGCGGAAAGACGGGTCTTCCTGAGCAAGTTTGCCCAGAGCGATACCCATTTTTTCCTGGTCATCCTTGGTCTTAGGCTCTACGGCAACCGAAATAACCGGCTCCGGGAAGTCCATGCGAACCAGGATGATTGGCTTGTCAGCGTTGCAGAGGGTCTCACCAGTGGTGACATCCTTCATGCCGATCAGGGCCGCGATGTCGCCAGCGCGTACTTCCTTGATCTCTTCACGGGCGTTTGCGTGCATTTGCACCATACGACCCACGCGCTCTTTCTTGCCTTTAACCGAGTTGATCACGCCGTCGCCGGAGTTCAACACGCCCGAGTAAACACGGACGAAGGTCAAAGTACCCACGAATGGGTCGGTAGCGATTTTGAACGCCAGAGCAGCAAACGGCTCGTCATCACTTGCGTGACGCTCCATTTCCTCTTCCTCGTTATCAGGGTTGGAACCCTTGATCGCAGGAATGTCGGTAGGAGCAGGCAGGAAGTCGATAACGGCGTCGAGAACCAGGGGAACACCCTTGTTCTTGAACGAGGAACCGCAAACAGCCAGAACGATTTCGCCGGCGATAGTACGTTGACGCAAAGCAGCCTTGATCTCTTCGATCGTCAGCTCTTCGCCTTCCAGGTACTTGTTCATCAGCTCTTCGCTGGCTTCGGCAGCAGCCTCAACCATGTTGTTGCGCCACTCTTCGGCCAGCTCTTGGAGCTCGGCAGGAATGTCCTTGCGAACAGGGACCATACCTTTGTCAGAGTCGTTCCAGTAGACAGCTTGCATGTTGATCAGATCGATCTGACCCTGGAAGTTGTCTTCGGAACCGATAGCCAACTGGATCGGCACCGGAGTGTGACCCAGACGCTGCTTGATCTGACCGATCACGCGCAGGAAGTTGGCACCGGCACGGTCCATCTTGTTTACGTAAACAAGACGTGGAACGCCGTATTTGTTGGCTTGACGCCATACGGTTTCCGACTGCGGCTCAACACCCGAAGTACCACAGAACACAACGACAGCGCCGTCGAGTACGCGCAGGGAACGTTCAACTTCAATGGTGAAGTCTACGTGGCCCGGGGTATCGATTACGTTGAAGCGATGCTCGTGCGGGTACTGCTTCTCGGAACCTTTCCAGAAAGCGGTGATAGCAGCAGAAGTAATGGTAATACCACGCTCCTGCTCCTGAACCATCCAGTCTGTGGTCGCGGCGCCGTCATGCACCTCGCCCATTTTGTGACTTTTGCCGGTGTAAAAAAGGACGCGCTCGGTGGTGGTGGTTTTACCAGCATCCACGTGAGCGACGATACCGATGTTACGGTAGCGGCTAATCGGAGTAGTACGAGCCATAAAGCCCTCGCAAAATTAGTGAAGCTAAAATTAGAAGCGGTAGTGCGAGAAAGCTTTGTTAGCTTCGGCCATACGGTGCACGTCTTCACGCTTCTTAACAGCAGCACCTTTACCTTCAGCAGCATCCAGCAGTTCGCCAGCCAAACGCAGAGCCATAGACTTCTCGCCACGCTTACGGGCGAAGTCTACCAACCAGCGCATTGCCAGAGCGTTACGACGGGAAGGACGAACCTCGACCGGAACCTGGTAAGTAGCACCACCAACGCGGCGCGACTTCACTTCGACCAGCGGAGCGATGGCGTCGAGTGCTTTTTCGAAGAGTTCCAGGGGATCGGTGCCAGCCTTACGGGCCGCAACGGTTTCCAGGGCACCATAAACGATACGCTCGGCAACGGCTTTTTTACCGCTTTCCATAACGTGGTTCATGAATTTGGCGAGGATCTGGCTTCCGTATTTCGGATCGTCCAGAATCTCACGCTTTGCTGCTACGCGACGTCTTGGCATGATAAGCCCTCAAGCGGTCTTCAGGTTAGCTCGGGACAGATCCAGTGGATGCGTGCCCGACCTTACTCTTATCGACTCAATAAAATGAAAATCTGCAAAACGACCGATTACTTCGGACGCTTGGTACCGTACTTCGAACGACCCTGGTTACGGCCTTTAACGCCGGAAGTATCCAAGGAGCCGCGAACGGTGTGGTAACGAACACCTGGCAAGTCTTTTACACGACCGCCGCGGATCAGTACCACGCTGTGCTCTTGCAGGTTGTGACCTTCACCACCGATGTACGAGGAAACCTCGAAACCGTTGGTCAGGCGCACACGGCATACTTTACGCAGTGCCGAGTTAGGTTTTTTCGGCGTAGTGGTGTACACACGGGTGCACACGCCACGACGTTGCGGGCAGTTCTGCAGCGCAGGTACGTCGGATTTCTCGACGATACGCTTACGCGGCTGACGTACCAGCTGGTTGATAGTTGCCATCTACTAGCTCCACTGTTGTCTTGCGACGCTATTGTCTTGCAAGAAAAGCAAAATGGCAGGAACGAATTCCCGCCAAATTTAGGGGATCAAGAGTCTAAAGAGGATCTTGCCCCCAGTCAAGGCAAGGCCCCGACCTCCCCGCTCCTCGAACCTCGACAAAATGTCTCGATTCGACGAACGGAGCGATCAGGGCCTTACGCTCATTTACCGCAGAACTCAGTTACCGCTCGAGTTCAGCGCTTCGGTCAGTGCAGCTTCCACTTCACTGGCGCTTACGCGCAACGGCTTGTCAGCATCACGACGACGCTTACGCTCGCTGTGATATGCCAGACCGGTACCTGCCGGGATCAGACGACCCACGACCACGTTTTCTTTCAGGCCGCGCAGGTAATCGCGCTTGCCGGTGACTGCCGCTTCGGTCAGTACGCGGGTAGTTTCCTGGAAGGAAGCCGCCGAGATGAACGATTCGGTGGACAACGACGCCTTGGTGATACCCAGCAGAACGCGCGTGAACTTGGAGACAAACTTGTCTTCCGCGCTCAGACGCTCGTTCTCTACCAGTACGTGAGTCAGTTCCATCTGGTCGCCCTTGATGAAGCTGGAGTCGCCGGACTCGGAGATCTCAACTTTACGCAGCATCTGACGCAGGATGGTCTCGATGTGCTTGTCGTTGATCTTCACGCCCTGCAGACGATAAACGTCCTGGATCTCGTTGACGATGTACTTGGCCAGCGCGCTCACACCCAGCAGACGCAGGATGTCGTGCGGATCGCTTGGACCGTCGGAAATAACTTCGCCGCGGTTTACCTGTTCGCCTTCGAACACGTTCAGGTGACGCCACTTCGGAATCAGCTCTTCGTACGGATCGCTACCGTCGTTCGGGGTAATAACCAGACGGCGCTTGCCTTTGGTCTCTTTACCGAACGCGATGGTGCCGCTGACTTCAGCCAGAATCGACGCTTCTTTCGGACGACGCGCTTCGAACAAGTCGGCAACACGCGGCAGACCACCGGTGATGTCACGGGTCTTCGAAGTTTCTTGCGGGATACGAGCGATAACATCACCGATCGCGATCTTCGCACCGTCCGCTACACCGACCAGGGCGTTGGCTGGCAGGAAGTACTGAGCGATAACGTCAGTGCCTGGCAGCAACAGATCCTTGCCGTTGTCGTCGACCATCTTCACTGCTGGGCGGATTTCCTTACCGGCAGCTGGACGATCTTTCGCGTCGAGTACTTCGATGTTGGTCATACCGGTCAATTCGTCAGTCTGACGCTTGATCGTGATGCCTTCTTCCATGCCCACGTAGGTCACGGTACCTTTCATTTCGGTAACGATCGGGTGAGTGTGCGGATCCCACTTGGCCACGATTGCGCCAGCGTCGACCTTGTCGCCTTCTTTAACCGAAATCACAGCACCGTACGGCAGCTTGTAACGCTCACGCTCACGACCGAAGTCATCAGCGATGGCCAGCTCACCGGAACGGGACACAGCAACCAGGTGACCATCCACTCGCTCAACGTGCTTCAGGTTGTGAAGACGGACAGTACCGCCATTCTTCACCTGAACGCTGTCAGCTGCGGAAGTACGGCTCGCCGCACCACCGATGTGGAACGTACGCATCGTCAGCTGGGTACCCGGCTCACCGATGGACTGGGCAGCGATAACGCCGACCGCTTCACCGATATTCACCTGGTGACCACGAGCCAGATCACGGCCGTAGCACTTGGCGCAAATGCCGTAGCGGGTTTCGCAGCTGATCGGCGAACGCACGATCACTTCGTCGATGCTGTTCAGCTCGATGAACTCGACCCACTTCTCGTCTACCAGAGTGCCGGCAGGAACGATAACGTCCTCGGTACCTGGCTTGAATACGTCACGGGCAATAACACGACCCAATACGCGCTCACCCAACGGCTCTACAACGTCACCGCCTTCAATGTGCGGCGTCATCAGCAGACCGTGTTCGGTGCCGCAATCGATCTCGGTTACAACCAGATCCTGCGCCACGTCTACCAGACGACGAGTCAGGTAACCGGAGTTCGCCGTTTTCAACGCGGTATCCGCCAGACCTTTACGAGCACCGTGAGTCGAGATGAAGTACTGAAGTACGCTCAAACCTTCACGGAAGTTCGCAGTAATCGGCGTTTCAATGATGGAACCGTCCGGCTTGGCCATCAGACCACGCATACCGGCCAGCTGACGAATCTGTGCTGCGGAACCCCGCGCACCCGAGTCAGCCATCATGTACATCGAGTTGAAAGACTCTTGATCGACTTCAACGCCATGACGGTCGATAACCTTCTCTTTCGAGAGGTTGGCCATCATCGCCTTGGAAACTTCGTCGTTCGCTTTCGACCAAAGGTCGATCACTTTGTTGTACTTCTCGCCCTGGGTTACCAGGCCGGAGGCGTACTGGCTCTCGATCTCTTTCACTTCGTCGGTGGCTGCACCGATGATGCGGGCTTTTTCATCCGGGATAACGAAGTCGTTAACGCCGATGGAAACGCCGGAGATGGTCGAGTAAGCGAAACCGGTGTACATCAACTGGTCAGCGAAGATCACGGTCTCTTTCAGACCAACCACGCGATAGCACTGGTTGATCAGCTTGGAGATCGCCTTTTTCTTCATCGGCAGGTTGACGACGTCGAACGACAGACCTTTTGGCACAACCTGGAACAGCAGCGCACGGCCGACAGTAGTGTCGACGATACGGGTACCGCTCACGCTGTTGCCGTCACGGTCGTTGACGGTTTCGTTGATACGTACTTTTACCTTGGCGTGCAGTGCGGCTTCGCCGGCACGGAACACACGGTCAACTTCCTGCAGATCCGCGAACACACGACCTTCGCCTTTGGCGTTGATCGCTTCACGAGTCATGTAGTACAGACCCAATACAACGTCCTGCGACGGAACGATGATTGGCTCACCGTTGGCTGGCGACAGAATGTTGTTGGTCGACATCATCAACGCACGCGCTTCCAACTGGGCTTCCAGTGTCAGCGGTACGTGCACGGCCATTTGGTCGCCGTCGAAGTCGGCGTTGTACGCGGCGCAGACCAGAGGGTGCAGCTGGATAGCCTTACCTTCGATCAGTACTGGTTCAAACGCCTGGATACCCAGACGGTGAAGGGTCGGTGCACGGTTGAGAAGAACCGGGTGTTCGCGAATCACTTCAGCGAGAACGTCCCAAACCTCTGGCAGTTCGCGCTCGACCATTTTCTTGGCCGCTTTGATGGTGGTCGCGAGACCACGCATTTCGAGCTTGCCGAAAATGAACGGTTTGAACAGCTCGAGAGCCATCTTCTTCGGCAGACCGCACTGGTGCAGACGCAGGGTCGGGCCTACGGTAATTACCGAACGACCGGAGTAGTCAACACGCTTACCGAGCAAGTTCTGACGGAAACGACCTTGCTTACCCTTGATCATGTCAGCCAGGGATTTCAGAGGACGCTTGTTGGAACCGGTGATCGCGCGGCCACGACGACCGTTGTCTAGCAGAGCATCGACAGCTTCCTGCAACATACGCTTTTCGTTGCGCACGATGATGTCCGGAGCGGACAGATCCAGCAGGCGCTTCAAACGGTTGTTACGGTTGATCACTCGACGATACAGATCGTTGAGGTCGGAAGTTGCGAAACGACCGCCGTCCAGTGGAACCAGTGGACGCAGATCTGGCGGCAGTACCGGCAGAACGGTCAGCACCATCCACTCTGGCAGGTTGCCGGAACCCTGGAAGGCTTCCATCAACTTCAGACGCTTGGACAGCTTCTTGATCTTGGTTTCGGAGTTGGTTTGCGGAATTTCTTCACGCAGACGGCCAATCTCGTGTTCCAGGTCGATAGCGTGCAGCAGTTCACGGACAGCCTCTGCACCCATGCGGGCGTCGAAGTCATCACCGAACTCTTCCAGCGCTTCGAAGTACTGCTCGTCGTTCAGCAGCTGACCTTTTTCAAGGGTGGTCATGCCTGGATCGATAACGACATAGCTCTCGAAGTAGAGAACGCGTTCGATATCACGCAGGGTCATGTCCATCAGCAGGCCGATACGGGACGGCAGCGATTTCAGGAACCAGATGTGAGCAACCGGCGAAGCCAGTTCGATGTGCGCCATGCGCTCACGACGAACCTTGGCCAGTGCAACTTCAACGCCGCACTTCTCGCAGATCACACCACGGTGCTTCAAGCGCTTGTACTTACCGCACAGGCACTCGTAATCCTTTACCGGGCCAAAGATCTTGGCGCAGAACAGACCGTCACGCTCAGGTTTGAACGTACGGTAGTTGATGGTTTCCGGCTTTTTAACTTCACCGAACGACCACGAGCGGATCATCTCAGGCGAGGCCAATCCGATACGGATGGCGTCGAACTCTTCGACTTGACCCTGGTTTTTCAGCAAATTCAGTAGGTCTTTCAAGGCCTTTCCTCCTGGCGGAGCAGAGAGCGGGCAATCCTGCCCCGCTCTCGATTCGCGTCACGTGTTATTCGGTTTCCAGATCGATATCGATGCCGAGGGAACGAATTTCCTTGATCAACACGTTGAAGGACTCGGGCATGCCCGGCTCCATACGGTGATCGCCATCCACGATGTTTTTGTACATCTTGGTACGGCCGTTCACATCGTCCGACTTCACTGTGAGCATTTCTTGCAGAGTGTAAGCAGCACCGTATGCTTCCAGTGCCCAGACCTCCATCTCCCCGAAACGCTGACCACCGAACTGCGCCTTACCACCCAGCGGTTGCTGGGTAACCAGGCTGTACGAACCGGTAGAACGCGCGTGCATCTTGTCGTCTACCAAGTGGTTCAGCTTCAGCATGTACATGTAGCCAACGGTAACTGGACGCTCGAACTTGTTGCCGGTACGGCCGTCAGTCAGCTGCATCTGGCCGCTTTCCGGCAGGTCTGCCAGTTTCAGCATGGCCTTGATTTCGCTTTCCTTGGCGCCGTCGAACACTGGAGTGGCCATTGGAACACCGCCACGCAGGTTCTTCGCCAGATCCAGGATTTCCTGATCGGAGAAGCTGTCCAGATCTTCGTTACGACCGCCGATCTGGTTGTAGATCTCGTCCAGGAAGGTACGCAGTTCAGCGACTTTACGCTGCTCTTCGACCATCCGGTTGATCTTCTCACCCAGACCTTTGGCCGCGAGGCCCAGGTGGGTTTCAAGGATCTGACCAACGTTCATACGCGAAGGTACGCCCAGCGGGTTGAGGACGACGTCGACCGGGGTGCCGTTGGCATCGTGCGGCATGTCTTCAACCGGCATGATCACGGAGACCACACCTTTGTTACCGTGACGACCGGCCATCTTGTCGCCCGGCTGGATGCGACGACGGATTGCCAGGTAAACCTTGACGATTTTCAGCACGCCTGGAGCCAGGTCATCGCCCTGCTGCAGTTTGCGCTTCTTGTCTTCGAACTTGTCGTCCAGCAGACGGCGGCGATCAACGATGTAGGCCTGGGCCTTCTCGAGCTGCTCGTTCAGAGCATCTTCAGCCATGCGCAGTTTGAACCACTGACCATGCTCAAGACCGTCGAGAACTTCGTCGGTGATGTCCTGACCTTTCTTCAGACCTGCGCCGCCTTCAGCCTTGTGGCCTACCAGAGCGGAACGCAGACGTTCGAAAGTAGCGCCTTCAACGATACGGAACTCTTCGTTCAGATCCTTGCGGATCTCATCCAGCTGGGACTTCTCGATCGACAGGGCACGAGCATCACGCTCAACGCCGTCGCGGGTGAAGACCTGTACGTCGATGACAGTACCTTTGGTGCCGGTTGGCACGCGCAGGGAGGTGTCTTTAACGTCGCTGGCTTTTTCACCGAAGATCGCACGCAGCAGTTTTTCTTCCGGAGTCAGTTGGGTCTCGCCTTTCGGAGTGACCTTACCTACCAGAATGTCGCCTGCGCCAACTTCAGCACCTACGTAAACGATACCGGCTTCGTCCAGTTTGTTCAGTGCAGCTTCACCCACGTTAGGGATGTCCGCAGTGATTTCCTCTGGGCCAAGCTTGGTGTCACGGGCCACACAGGTCAGTTCCTGAATGTGGATCGTGGTGAAGCGGTCTTCCTGAACCACACGCTCGGACAGGCAGATGGAGTCTTCGAAGTTGAAGCCGTTCCATGCCATGAACGCGATGCGCATGTTCTGACCCAGTGCCAGTTCACCCATGTCGGTGGACGGGCCGTCGGCCATGATGTCGCTACGCTGAACGCGATCACCCTTGCTCACCAGCGGACGCTGGTTGATGCAGGTGTTCTGGTTCGAGCGGGTGTATTTGGTCAGGTTGTAGATGTCGACACCCGCTTCGCCGGTTTCAACTTCGTCATCAGCAACACGAACCACGATACGGCTGGCGTCGACGGAGTCGATCACGCCGCCACGACGAGCCACGACGCAAACGCCGGAGTCACGGGCTACGTTACGCTCCATGCCGGTACCTACCAGCGGCTTGTCAGCGCGCAGGGTTGGTACAGCTTGACGCTGCATGTTCGAACCCATCAACGCACGGTTGGCGTCGTCGTGCTCGAGGAACGGAATCAGCGACGCTGCAACCGAAACTACCTGCTTCGGCGAAACGTCCATCAAGGTGACTTCTTCAGGCGCCTTGACGGTGAATTCGTTCAGGTGACGTACGGCTACCAGTTCGTCGATCAGGACTTTCTGGTCGTTCATGGTCGCCGAAGCCTGCGCGATCACGTGATCGGCTTCTTCAATGGCGGACAGGAACACGATCTCGTCGGTGACTACACCCTCTTTCACCACGCGGTACGGGCTTTCCAGGAAGCCGTACTGGTTGGTGCGAGCGTACGCAGCCAGGGAGTTGATCAGACCGATGTTCGGACCTTCCGGCGTTTCAATCGGGCATACACGACCGTAGTGAGTCGGGTGTACGTCACGGACTTCAAAGCCTGCGCGCTCACGAGTCAGACCGCCAGGGCCGAGTGCAGAGACACGACGCTTGTGGGTGATCTCGGACAGCGGGTTGTTCTGGTCCATGAACTGCGAGAGCTGGCTGGAACCGAAGAACTCTTTCACCGCCGCAGCCACTGGCTTGGCGTTGATCAGGTCTTGCGGCATCAGGCCTTCGCTTTCAGCCATCGACAGACGCTCTTTGACCGCACGCTCAACACGTACCAGGCCAACGCGGAACTGGTTCTCGGCCATTTCGCCTACGCAGCGAACACGACGGTTACCCAGGTGGTCGATGTCATCGACGATGCCTTTACCGTTACGGATGTCGACCAGAGTCTTCAGTACCGCGACGATGTCTTCCTTGCACAGCACGCCCGAACCTTCGATCTCGGTACGACCGATACGACGGTTGAACTTCATCCGGCCGACCGCAGACAAGTCATAGCGCTCAGGGCTGAAGAACAGGTTGTTGAACAGGGTTTCGGCAGCGTCTTTGGTTGGCGGCTCGCCTGGACGCATCATGCGATAGATCTCGACCAGCGCTTCCAATTGGTTGCTGGTGGAGTCGATCTTCAGTGTGTCGGAGATGAACGGACCGCAGTCGATATCGTTGGTGTACAGAGTCTCGATGCGAACAACGCCGGCCTTGGCAATTTTTGCCAGGACTTCGGTGTTCAGTTCGGTGTTGCACTCTGCCAGGATTTCGCCGGTAGCCGGATGCACGATGACCTTGGCGGTGGTGCGACCCAGGACGTAGTCCAGAGGCACTTCCAACGTCTTAATACCGGCTTTTTCGATCTGATTGATGTGGCGCGCAGTAATACGACGGCCCGCTTCAACAATGACCTTGCCCTTCTCGTCCTGAATGTCCAGAACTGCAATCTCACCACGCAGGCGCGATGGCACCAGTTCCAGGCTGAGGGTTTCGCCGCTCAGGTGGAAGACGTTGGTGGTGTAGAAAGCATCCAGCACTTCTTCAGTGGTATAGCCGAGCGCGCGCAGCAGTACCGATGCCGGCAGCTTGCGACGACGGTCGATACGTACGAACACGCAGTCTTTCGGGTCGAACTCGAAGTCCAGCCACGAACCGCGGTAAGGAATGATGCGCGCGGAGTACAGCAGTTTGCCGGAGCTATGCGTCTTGCCGCGGTCGTGGTCGAAGAACACGCCCGGGGAACGGTGCAGCTGGGAAACGATTACACGCTCGGTACCGTTGATTACGAAGGTACCGTTCTCAGTCATCAGGGGGATTTCACCCATGTAGACTTCTTGCTCTTTGATGTCCTTGATCGCTTTGTTCGACGATTCTTTGTCGAAAATGATCAGGCGCACTTTTACCCGCAAAGGTACGGCGAAAGTTACACCGCGCAATACGCATTCTTTGACATCAAATGCCGGTTCGCCCAAGCGATAACCGACGTACTCCAGCGCAGCATTGCCGGAGTAGCTGATGATCGGGAAAACGGATTTGAAGGCCGCATGCAGGCCCACGTCGCGGAACTGATCTTTAGTCGCTCCCGCTTGCAAGAATTCACGATACGAATCCAGCTGGATGGCCAGGAGGTAAGGCACATCCATGACGTCCGGCAACTTGCTAAAGTCCTTGCGGATACGTTTTTTCTCAGTATATGAGTAAGCCATCAGCGTTCCCCAGCTTGGTCACCTGCTTGTTTGGCCCCTCCCGACGGGAGCAGCCAGAAAATCGTGCAAACCCCATGGTTTGCTCCACCGCATCGGGTGGTTACAGCGCCGTTATCAGCACCGACCCAGTCGGCTGCCAAGAACGGAAAAAGGCCGGTGGCAAGAGCCACCAGCCATCAGCCTGTCGCTTGACGCTCGGGCTGGAGGAGCAAAGTCGATACTTATTTCAGCTCGACTTTAGCGCCTGCTTCTTCCAGCTTCTTCTTGGCGTCTTCAGCCGCTTCTTTCGAAACGCCTTCAGCTACAACCTGAGGAGCGCCGTCTACTTTCTCTTTGGCTTCTTTCAGGCCCAGACCGGTCAGTTCACGAACTGCCTTGATCACGTTAACCTTCTTCTCGCCAGCTTCCAGCAGAACAACGTTGAACTCGGTTTGCTCTTCAACAACAGCGGCAGCAGCAGCTGGACCAGCCGAAGCGGCAGCAGCGGTAACGCCGAAGGTTTCTTCCATCGCTTTGATCAGCTCAACGATTTCCACTACGGATTTCTGGCCGATTGCTTCGATGATTTGTTCGTTAGTCAGAGACATGACTCAATTCCTGAATTGGGGGACGGCCTACGCGACCATCGAAATAAACAAAAAACGCGAGAAGTTGACGAGCCTTAGGCTGCGGCAGCTTCTTTCTGGTCGCGAATTGCCGCCAGAGTACGAGCCAATTTGCTGGTAGCGCCTTGAATCACGCTCATCAGCTGAGAAATTGCTTCGTCACGGGTCGGCAGAGTTGCCAGTACGTCGATCTGATTAGCTGCGAGGAACTTGCCCTCGAACGCAGCTGCCTTGATCTCGAACTTGTCCTGACCCTTGGCAAACTCTTTGAAGATACGGGCAGCAGCGCCCGGATGTTCGTTGGAGAATGCAATCAGGGTCGGGCCGGTGAACACGTCGTTGAGGACACTGTATTGAGTGTCAGCAACAGCGCGCTTGAGCAGGGTGTTACGTACAACACGTACGTAAACGCCAGCTTCACGAGCCTCTTTACGGAGTCCGGTCATTGCGCCTACTGTTACGCCACGTGCATCAACCACGACAGCGGACAGAGCGACTTTGGCAGCCTCGTTGACTTCAGCGACGATGGCCTTCTTGTCTTCGAGATTAATTGCCACGGGTTTAACTCCTGCTTGTTACCGTTTCATTCGATCGGAACCGAATGTCGTTTTGGTGTCTGATTCGGTAAGGAACCGGGAGCACCATCTGCGTAGGCTTATGGTTTAAGACTTGCGTCGCCTACGGTCTTGGATAGCCCCCGCCAGGCAGGGACCCCAATCTTTCAATTGGCGCGAACCATCGCGCCAACCTTTGTCTTACGCGTCCAGCGAGCTCTGGTCGATAACCAGACCTGGGCCCATAGTGGTGCTCAGGGTAACGCGCTTGACATAAATACCTTTCGAAGAAGCTGGCTTGATACGCTTCAGATCAGCGATCAGGGCTTCAACGTTTTCCTTCAGCTTGACGGCGTCGAAGCCGATCTTGCCAACGGAAGTGTGGATGATGCCGTTTTTGTCGGTGCGATAACGGACCTGACCAGCTTTAGCGTTTTTAACCGCGGTAGCTACGTCTGGAGTTACAGTACCGACTTTCGGGTTAGGCATCAGACCACGTGGGCCGAGGATCTGACCCAGCTGACCTACAACGCGCATTGCATCCGGGGATGCGATCACTACGTCATAGTTCAGGTCGCCGCCTTTCATTTCGGCAGCCAGGTCGTCCATACCTACACGGTCAGCGCCGGCAGCCAAAGCGGCCTCAGCAGCTGGACCCTGGGTAAACACAGCAACGCGAACAGTCTTGCCAGTGCCGTGTGGCAGCACGGTAGCGCTACGAACAACCTGGTCAGATTTACGCGGGTCTACACCCAGGTTTACAGCAACGTCAAACGACTCGCTGAACTTGACAGTCGACAGCTCAGCCAGCAGAGCAGCGGCGTCTACAATGTTGTAGGCCTTGCCTGCTTCGATTTTGCCGGCGATAGCCTTTTGACGCTTGGTCAGCTTAGCCATTACACACCCTCCACGTTAAGGCCCATGCTACGAGCAGAACCGGCGATAGTACGCACGGCTGCATCCATATCAGCTGCAGTCAGATCCGCGTTTTTGGTTTTCGCGATTTCTTCCAGCTGAGCACGGGTAACAGTGCCAACCTTAACGGTGTTCGGACGAGCGGAACCGCTGGTCAGACCGGCCGCCTTCTTCAGCAGAACCGAAGCAGGGGTGGATTTGGTTTCGAAAGTGAAGCTACGGTCGCTGTAGACAGTGATGATCACTGGAGTCGGCAGACCTGCTTCAAGACCCTGGGTACGGGCGTTGAAAGCCTTGCAGAATTCCATGATGTTCACGCCATGCTGACCCAGAGCAGGACCAACAGGTGGGCTTGGGTTAGCCTGAGCGGCCTTCACTTGCAGCTTGATGTAAGCGGTAATTTTCTTGGCCATGAGGCACTCCAATTACGGGTTCGAACGCCTCGAAAGGCTCCCCGGTTACTTGCGCGTTTATCCCAGTGACGACAAAACCCCACAGCCTAGGGCTGCGGGGTTGGGATGCTTGTTCAGCTAGACCTTTTCGACCTGACTGAACTCCAACTCTACCGGAGTAGAGCGACCGAAAATGAGCACCGCCACTTGGATCCGGCTCTTTTCGTAGTTAACTTCTTCAACAACGCCATTGAAATCGGCAAATGGACCGTCATTGACTCGCACCGTCTCACCCGGCTCAAAGAGAGTCTTCGGCTTCGGCTTGTCGCTACCATCAGCAACACGACGTAGAATCGCTTCCGCCTCTTTGTCGGTGATTGGCGCAGGCTTATCAGCAGTACCGCCAATGAAACCCATCACCCGAGGAGTATCCTTGACCAAGTGCCAAGTACCCTCATTCATATCCATCTGAACCAGCACATAGCCTGGAAAGAACTTGCGTTCGCTTTTGCGCTTCTGGCCATTACGCATTTCAACCACTTCTTCAGTGGGAACCAGAATCTCGCCGAAGCCATCTTCCATGCCAGCCAGCTTTACGCGCTCGATCAGCGAGCGCATCACATGCTTCTCGTAACCCGAGTAAGCATGCACAACATACCAACGCTTAGCCACGGGACACCCTTAGCCGACAATCAAGGAAACAAGCCAGCCGAGCAGGGAATCAAGCCCCCACAACAGCAACGCCATAACCAGAACAACAGCCACCACAATCAGGGTGGTCTGCGTGGTTTCTTGGCGAGTTGGCCAAACGACTTTACGAATCTCGGTGCGAGCTTCCTTAACCAGTACAAAGAAAGACTTGCCCTTCGCAGTCTGCAGACCTACAAAGGCAGCTACAGCAGCAATGACAAGCAAAGCGAGTACACGGTACAGGATCGGCGAAGCAGAGTAATACTGATTGCCAACAACGCCAACAACCACCAAAGCGACAACTACAAGCCACTTGAGCAGATCGAAGCGAGAGCCTTGAGCTTCAGCTTTAGGAGTCATCTATGAAGATCCTGTGAAAAGAAAGCCAGACACACCAAGTGAATCTGGCAGGTCAGGAGGGAATCGAACCCCCAACCTACGGTTTTGGAGACCGTCGCTCTGCCAATTGAGCTACTGACCTAAAACAAAATCAGGCCGACCATTATGCCGGCCCGAAAAATACATTACAACCAC
>NZ_CATKPQ010000012.1:0-17518 GCF_949768005.1 Pseudomonas sp. IT-347P | reverse complement strand
TCCGCCCCGCAAAACCCGTCGAATGTACGCCGTCACCGCCGACTTCAAAAACGAGGAACTGCTGGCCGATGCCAGCGAAACCCTCGCTTCGGCCAGAACCATCGCCCATGACTTCGCTCATCTTGTACCCGCGTCGCAACGCAGGACGCTGTTGGGGATCGCGCAGCTGATCATGCTTGGGGAACTGGCGGTGAATCGGGTGATGGATAATCTGGAATTGCCGCAGTAGCGCGTCTCTGTGACAGGCCTTGGGTGAGGCGCTGAAGCGCTGACGCTTTCGTCGGATCGCCGACGGACCGAGGTTGCTCACGAAGGCTGCTTCATCGTCTCGGCATTGCTTCAAGCACGGAAAAAACCGCTGTCACGTTGAATCGGGCAGCGGTTTTTTTACGTTTCGACAGCAAGGCTTTTCTCCTCCATGCCACCAACGACCACTCGTCGGATACCACACAGCACCTGTCAGACCTGACAGGTGTGCAACTCCGTCAATACGGGTTCAATCACTCCATCACCCGATACGGAGTGCACGCCATGTTCGCCATCCAGCCCGCGCTTTCAAGCCCACCTTCTTTCGATGAATTCGACTGCCATCCAATACCCGCTCCCTCTTCGAGAGGTCTTGCCTGATGCCTTCTGACAAACGCTTCCGCTTCCCTCCCATGAGGCAAGGTAATGAACCCCTGGCGCTGCGCCCGCTGCTGATTCCGGGGATGGTCGCACCGGTGCAAGACGGCGATGGCGGTATCAACTTCAAGGGGGCCACTGGTGATCCCGAGGGCTTGCTGTGCGTGATCAATCCTTACCTGGAACCCATGAAGGAGAATGACAAGCTCGAAATCTGGTGGAACCACGAGAAAGTGCTCGAACGCTTTGTAACCGCCGATGAAGCCAATAATAATCGACGAGTGTTCTTCTACTTGCCGGCGCCGGCTGAATCGGGGTGGGCTGAGGATTGCCATTATGTACTGACCCGCGTGGGCGAGACCCAGCCCGAGCCACCGTCGGCGTCGTTGCGGGTATTGATCAAGCTCTACAAGCCCGGGAATCGTGACAAAGAACCGCATTTGCCCGAAGGTCATTCAGAACTGAACATCGCGCAATTGCCGCCCGAGCTGATTGAACAGGGCGTCATAGACGCCGAGTGGGCGAGAGACGGGGTGCCGGTCACAATCCCTCACTACGTGTACTGCACGCGAAACGACAAGATCCGCCTCCGGGTGGGTGACTATTTGCTACCGGCACACCTCATCACTCAAGACCAGGCCGACGACAAGCAACCGATCGAAATCCGACTCGAACAGGAACACATTCTCCGCGCCGGTGACGGTCTCAAACGGGAAATCAAATACGACATCAATGACGAAGTGTGGAACTGGGCCGACCGCCACTCCAAACGCACTCACATCAACATAGACGCTGGCGGCTGGTACCTGGAATCTCCACTCTTCAAGGAAGCGTTCGAGGGCAAAATCACCATCCGGAATTTGAACAAGCAGCCGGTCACCGTGCAGATCCATGTCATCGGCAAGTACTTCGATCTGGGCGACAGCCTGGAAATGACCTTCATCGGCACGCCGCCGGGTAACGTTGAACCCATCGTCTGCAGCGAAACCCGCGAGATCGACAACATTCCCTCGGTGCTGGAAATCAAGGTGCCCTATGACTTGATCAGGACCCTCGCTGAGGGCAGCGCCGACGCCTCTTATATTCTCTACAAAAAGGACGGTGGCGACCCGCTGTCTTCCAAGCGAATCAAGGCGAGTGTGGTGGGCGACGTCAACATGTTGCCCGAGCCGACCATTCGCGAACTGATCGGCGACACCCTCGAACCGGACGAGCATTACGCCACTGTCGATGTACGCTACGGCATGAAAAACGGCGATCTGATCTGCCTGAGATGGTATGGCACCCGGTCCAATGGCGACGAGTATGAGCATGAGGTCCCGCATATCGTCAGCGACAACGAAGCCAAGGAAGGCCTGATCACGTTCTACATCGACGCGGAGCACATCGCCGCGCTCGACAACGGCACACTGGATCTTTCCTACGTCGTCGCCAACGATGCACCGGGGCTTCTCGATGTCAGAGAGTCCGAACGGTTGCTGGCCAAGGTCGAGAAGGCTCGAGCGACGTTGCCCCGACCCGAGGTCGAGGAGGCCGAACCGCCGGGGGATGTGCTTGATCCGTCGAAGGTGTTCGACAGCGTTCATGTGCTGATCGGCGCGGAGGCGAACACTGTCAGCGGTGACGTATTGACGTATTACTGGCGCAGCCCCATCCCCCTCGCCAGTACCGGTGACTGGGTGCCGATCACCACGGTGAGTGAAGGCGAACCTGTGCGGTTCAGGGTCGACAAGAAATACGTCACGTCGAACATCGGCCAATATGTTCATGTGCGCTACGTGCTGTGGCGTGCGGTTTCGCAGCGCTATGAATACTCGGCCACGCTGGTGCTATTGATCGGTGAACTCGTCGGTGATCTTCCCGCCCCCGACGTGATTCAGGCAGTCGACGGAGTGCTGAACCCTATGCATGGGCTCAACGGTGTCGATGTCAGTGTCAGTTATCCGAGCATGAACGCGGATCAGGACATGATCCGTCTAAGGTGGCTCGGCGCACCTGGTGCTGGTACCTCCGATGACCTGGAATTGCCAGGACATGCAAGTGGCACCGTCCAGTTTCCAATGCCTCGCGCGATCGTCGGTGCCAACATTGCCAAAAGAGTGAGCATTGACTACTTGGTCACCCGCTATATGGTCACCACGCCATCAGACATGTCTGACCTGTATGTATCGAATTTTCAAGACCCTGAAAACGAGCTGCCACGACCACGGATTCCGCAAGCAAAGGATGACACCCTGGATCTGATGGAATTTACCGGTGACGTCACTGCGCTGCTCGAAACGTGGCCGTTCATTGATACAAAGCAATGCATCTGGTTTTTCGTCGACGGTACTACCACTGCCGGACAAAGCTATCGCATTCCCATTCTGGACGGTGTGGAAATAAATCCGGCCCAGATCATTGCCGGCCTTGACGAAGTGTTACGCAGAAGCGAACTGATGAAACTGGGGCACTCGACTCCCGCCAGTGTCGGCTGCAAGGTCGCATTCGACGGCACCAGGAACGAGACCAGCGCTATCGAGTTCCCCCGTCGGCAAGTGACTGTCAGAACCCGCTACGACTATGTAACCCCCGTCATTACGCGGGTGGAAGATGTACGGGGCGAGATTGAAGAAGGCGGCAAGACCCGCGCCGACGAAGTCATCATCTCGGGTACTGCGACGAGGGGCGAGACGATTGAGCTGTTCGACGCGGGCTCGACATCGAAGGGAACCGCTCCGGTCAAGGATGACAGCAGGTGGAGGGCCACTATCAGCACGCCCACCGAAAAGCTTTACAGCATTACCGCCAAAGCCTTGTATGACGCTGACCCCGTATCCAGTGATCCGAGAACATTCACAGTCAAATTCACGCAAACGCCGGAAATTCTCTCCCTGACCGACTCTCGAGGATCGGTTGCCCCAGGAGCTACCACCTATGACAACAGTGTTCTGGTCATGGGCAGTGCGACTCCCAACCTGCAAATCGAGCTGCGGGATAGCGATCAGCCGATTATCACCCTGGATGTCGATGATGACGGCAACTGGCAACACCGCATTAACAACCTCAAGGTTGGGGATTACAGTCTGGTCGCCACTGCCAAATACGAGGTCGACCCGCCATCGAGCCCCGCCAGAACTTTCAAAGTCGCACAGGCTGTGACGCCGACGATTTCCAGGGTCAGTGATATCCGCGGCGAAATTGACCCAGGCGGTACGACCTATTACCGCAGCGTCACGCTGACCGGCAAGGCCAGTCCGAACGAGACGATCACACTGCTCGATACCACGACTGTTATCGACAGGGTGGCTGTCCCGGCGAGCGGCGATTGGCAATACACATTCAGTAGCCTTGACCTGAAAGGCTACAGCCTGACCGCGCGCGCGGAATACGGCAGCAATCCGGTGTCAGACCCGCCAAGGGTGTTCAAGGTGGAGACCCATGTCTCGCCGACCATTACGTCTGTCAAGGATTCCGTGGGGGAAGTTGCTCAAAACCAGAACACCTATGACTCCACGGTGAACCTGGTGGGTACCGGCACCCCGCGTGAACAAATCCAGCTCTATGACAAGGGGGGAGTCATTGGCTCGCCGGTCACGGTCGATGCCAACAAGCAATGGAGAGGTGCCGCGAGTAGCCTGACGATTGCCGAGCATAGCCTCACGGCGAAGGCCCTGTATGAAGTGACACCGGTGGAAAGCCCGGCCAGAGTATTCAAAGTCGCGGCGCACATCGCACCAACGCTGACGTCTGTCCATGATGGCGTTAGCGAAGTCGGCAGGGAAACCAAAAGCAGGTCGGTTACCCTGCGCGGCAGGGTCACACCCAACCACGAGGTGCAGATCCATGACAACAACATTCCACTGCACAAAGTACGAGCGGCTGGTGACGCATGGAACACAACGTTGGCAGTCGGTTTGGGGGCGCACTCCGTAAACGTAAAAGCGGTCAGCACCGGGCAGTATTCAAGCTCCCGCAGCTTCAATGTGATCTCTCCAATACCGCCGCTGAACTTCAATACAAACCCCGTCACCTTGAGCGGCAAGATTTATCTCATTCCGGGGAGCGCAGTACTACCTGCCTTCGGCCCAGGCACTTCGGTGCAGCACCAGGCGAGTGGTGGTCAACCGCCCTACACATACAGCACCAGTAATGGCAACGTTGCTGTCGTGGATTCGGCAAGTGGGCTCGTCACTGCACGAGGTAACGGCAGTGCAACGATTTCGGTAAGGGATGCGGCGAGCCAAGCGAGGAGCTATACGGTGTCGGTAACAGGGGTGACGCAATGTTATGGATTAGGCGCAAACTGGTGGGCCAACGTAGGACGCGAGGCACAAAGTCGAGGCCTGAGGCTGCCTTCGATGGCCGAGTTACGGGCAATAAGCGGTGCTTTTGGAAATCGTTGGCCATTGGGTAATTCATTCTACTGGTCTAATGAGTCGAAACTTTATTGGCCCAACCCCAACCCGTTCTATTACTGTAGAAATCTGGTTACAGGGGAAGAAAAAACGATCATGAACATGAATGTAGTGCCAGGAGTGGGCATCACCCCTTGATTAATGGCTGACGAGCCCGAGCTTCGATAAGCAAAACCTGCCAAACGAAAAAACCGCCGTCCCGATTCACCGGAGCAGCAGTCTTTTCTATCTCTGAGGGCAGGAAAAGTGTCTCGCTGATGTCGAGACACTTTCTCTGTACCAAACAGTAGTTAAAAGCTGTACCGTAATCCGAGATTCACACCGTAAGGCTGTTCGATATGCTCGCCTTTCGAGTAATCAAAATCGGCATGCACCTGCCACTGCGCCGACATGGCCACCGCCACCCCCGCACCAAACTCCGCTCGAGAACCCGACAAGTCGTTGTTGAACACATTGTTGTTGACCTTCACTTCGTTGTTCGAAGCAAATTCATGAGCAATGGCCGCGCGAACGTATGGCTGGGCGACGGCGCCATTAGCGAAACCGAAGTTGCGCCCGAGCGTGGCACCGGCTTTGCCGAGCAGTGAACGCATGCGATCGCCGTCGGCTTCCATATCGTTATTGAGCGTGTAGCGTTTGCCCTGGATCTGCACCGCCGACAGTTGGGTGAACGGCTCGATGAAGTAGCCGTCAGCCAGTTTGATGTGACGACCGAATTCTGCCGAACCGCCCATCCCCCAATTGTCGTAATCGCCTTTGGCACGGCTGCCGTCGCTCAGGTTGACCTTGGACTCGTTGCGAAAACGGTTGAACTTGAGCACGCCGTCAAAGTAGTAACCGGTGTCGCTGTCGAGCCAGGTCACGTAGGGGCCGACGTAGTAACTTTTAACCGTGCCCGAGGTGCCACGGTTCAAGTCCAGATCCGACTCGCTGGTGCCCGCCAGTACACCCACCAGCACCTCACTTTCACCCAGTCGGGCGTCAGCGCCAAGGGACAGGCCCTGCTGCGTCTGCTGGTAGCCCACGCCCGAACCGTCGGCCACGTTGTATTTGTTGCCGTACGTGCGGATCCAGCCACCGGACTGCCCGCCGTTGAAACGCAGCTCTCCCATGCGGCTGCGCAACGACGACAACTCGCCGTACCACACGGTGGGCGCAGTATTGAACAAGGCCAGCACAGAGCGCGCGCCGGGGCTGATGACTTCGGTGGTCGGGTCGAGAAACCACTCCTTCGCCCCCCCCTCGACTTCCCGACTGGCGAGGCTGTAGGACCAGGTGCCGAGATCAACCCGCTGATCGCCGGCCAGCGCAAAATTCGCTCCGTCATTGGTTTCGGTACGCACCAGCGTCAATTGCTCAGGCGATACGGCGTCCAGCCCGGAAGCCCTTACCGCGAGGTCGAACTGGCCCTCCGACTGACCCAGAACATGGAGGAAGTCCCTGAGGCCGCTGGCGAAATCACCTTTCATGACAAAGGTGCCGGTACCTGCAAGTGAGCCGATAGACAGTTGATAGTAAGTAGTAGTGGGTGCATCCGGCGCGCCAAATGTCACACGGCCGCCCTCCAGGCGCATCGCACCAACCGAATCGTTGCCGGTCATTGTCCAGGTGGAATTGCTGTTGATGTTGACGCTGTCGACATTGTGGAGGCGCCCCGTCAATTGCGACTGGTTTTCCAGCGTGACCTTGGCGGTAGAGCTGCCATCGACCAGCACATCACCGGTCATGGTGCCTTGGTCGAAAATGAAATCCGCAGTGCTGGAATCTGCCACAGAAAAATTGCCGACCAACACGTTGTTGGCGACCTTTACATCAGCGGTTGAAGCCCCCTTGACGAGGATTAATTGATCAGCGTTCCCCTGCAAAGTGGAATCGTTCAGCACCTCGATGCTGACGCTGGCACCACGATCCACCTCGATCGCCGGCCCGTTGCGCCCCTCTACAATGGCACCGTCCAGAAGCAGCGTATTGCTGCTACCTGAAACGCTCGAGTCGTTGACCATCCGTACCCCCGCCCGGTCGCCACTGATACGAGTACCCTGCGTAGCGTGCACCTCTCCGCCCATCATATTCAGGCCGACACTGTCTGCGGCCTGCCCCGTTACTTCACTGCCGATCAGTGTCAGGTGGCTCAATGAGGTTATCTGTATCCCGGCTTCGCCCCCCCTGATTTGACTGTCAGTCACGGTGACAGTCGAACCCTGCGTCGAAGAGAAAGACCGATTGACCATCATTCCTATCCAGTCGCTGGTAACGTTGGCTTGCACAAGAGTGCCTCGACTGTCCGAGATGGAAATCCCCTCAATGCCACTTTCGGCTTCCACCGTGGCGCCGTTGATGTTCAATGTTGATCCGGAAGTTACGTTGAGGTTTTGAGTACTGGCCTGGGTCAGATTCAATACTCCGTTATTACGCACCAGATAATCAGTGGCCGGCACTGTCGAATCTACATCCAGCGTGCTGTTATCGACGATGACCGCCAACGCGGGAGAACCCAACATAAAAAATGCCGGTATCGCTACCAGCATTCGAATGCTTCCGGTGGAAGCGGCTCTGCAGAATGAAAAGATTTCGGGATTCATGTTTGACTATCCTTCGTTTAATTAACTCCGGCAAATTTGTTTACCCGCCAGACAATTCAGCGTCATACCATACCGATTGCCACAACCCAACCAACGTAGGATTCTTCTTATTTTTGCAGGGTAAAACTCCGAAAAACAATTCGTAACTATTTTTCACTAGCCAATTGTCACACCTTTTAAAAGGAAGGCACATACAGTACCTCCCCTGGCAACTTCAGCACGGTATCAAAGCAGAGGGCATGTGCCACCGGTACCCGGATCAACCATATAAACCCTTACCACATGCTCTTCGGACGGTGTGTCACGCTCATCAATAACAGCCGAATAGCTTATCCCTCCCCACGCATTTTCCGTGTTCAGGATAGCCGGATCATAGGGAATCCTTACAACGAACCCCGCAGTTGCTTCCTGAGCACTCGGCGTGTGTTTAACTTCTTGCCTGGTATCAGGTTTAATTGTGCTTCCGTTGTCGATGTAACCTTGATAAACAAACGTCAATTCCTGATCTGCCAATTGGGGTTCCCCCCCCGAGACCAACACTTCGACTATTACGCCGGAAACATTATCCCTTTTTAAAGACTGGCAATTCAGAATACCTAAGTCCTCATCAAGGTTTATGAATTTCACCTCCGGAACGACACCTGGACGAATAAGTACATCAACCTCCGTCGCGAGCGAAATATCCATGTTGTCGTTTATATCGTGGCTGATTTCATAATGGGTCTTGAGTAGTTTACCGTTGCCTGCGGTCTCGATAACGCTCCATAAAACACTAAACTGCAGGTTCCCAGGAGGCGTAGCACCGATTCTTACAACCCCGCCGTCTGCCTCGCTTACCGGATCACCTTTCCAGTAGAGTTGTACCACGTCATTCTCCTTAGCCCCGGTATAGAGCGCAGCCGTTATAATTACCGGACCCGTGCTGTCCAAGTGCGTCAGTTGATTGGGCATACCTCCATTATCTCCTTGCACTGAGAGTTCCGGCAAATTGGGGTTAGGATTACCTGGTTCGTCAGGATCAATCGGATCACCTGGCTTGCGTAGATCCACATTGATATTTGGCAGCTCGATTGGAGTAAGAGGATGGGCAACACCCTTGCGTATTATCTGATAACCGGCTGTCACAGGTTTGGCGCCCGCATTGCCGTTGAAGACATCGCGGAAGGGGACATCGACATAAAAAGGAAAACCGGGGATCGTGACAGCCGGCTGTAACAGTCCATCCCAAGTAACTTGCAACTGATCACCTTGAATGAAATTGGTATATGGATCTTCAATTCCGACGCCAACCGGCTGCTGAGCATCCGCCAGATCAATCAGATTGTCGTTATACAGGGGAATATGCGGCGGCTTCAAATCTGCAGGAGGATCTGTCAGCGTGACGGGCAATCGTTTATACGGTGAATGAACGCTTTTATTACCCTTGCGATCCGTCACCTGCCAATAAATAGCTCTTATACCCTCTTCATCATCCACCATTGCGGCAGTCAGTCGAAATTCCAAGGGGATGGTCAGATCCGTACGAACAACTGTTCCAATCAACGTCGCCAAAGGTGTGGAAGTACCAATATAACATTCAACCACGTCATTCAGCATGTGCAGGTTATATTCCTCAACCTTTATCAGCACAAAACCGTTATCGTCCAGATATTTTTTAGTGATACCGTCACGTTCTACTTCAAATGGCACAGTTACTTCCGTTACCGGCAGCGGCGGGCTTCTGTCAACATTAATCTCCACCGGGGTTACGTTACCGATGTTGCCACCTTGATTGAGGTAGTAGCTCAATTCATGGGATCCCTCTTTGTCGGTCAGGTTGGCCGGCAGCTCCATTTCGATCAAAAGAATGGTATCGGGAATAGGCGTCATGTAGGTAAAACGCGTGTCCGTCAGTCTCTTGCCATTCCACATCAAATCAATAAACCCCGGCACTGGAGGTGTATCACCTGCTCGTGGTGGCCGCGGAACATTTATTTTCAATGGCAAGCCTTGTAGTGAAAGCGGAACCTGATTCTTCCCATCACCCGCTTGATCAGGCAGCAACGGATTATCAGGGTGTATTTCAGGCGGTAGTGCATCCATCTTCGGGGCGGCCAAGCGGATTTTCCTGTAATCCCGTCGACTTTGCTGCGCGGGGGTGAGTTTTTTATAAACTGTCATTTTATCGCTCCTGGAGAAGACGCCCACGCATGCGCAACCACACAGGCATACGTTTGGCACTGGTTAAACTTCTTGCAACTAAAAGGCACTACTCAATTCACACATGAGAAACGTGAAACTCAAGAACTGCTTATTTCAATAATCCTGGCAACTTCGCCAATGAGTTCTCTGCAAATTTTTGACCCCATCCGGAATGCTCGCAGGGCGAATCGCAGTGATCCTCGCCCTCCCTATCGGAACAGACAATACCGCTGGGCAGGGTTCTATTGATGATGACGAACTCTTCTATTGAACTACCCACTCCACCCGTGGCTTTCTTAAGTGTGTAATGACACAGTGCAGAGCCATTATTCACCATAGGCGCAATCAGTCGCTCGAAGTCCGCGACGTGCACTTCAAAACCTTCACGGGCTTGCGCTTCACTCAATATCGTGGGGAACTTTTCTGTTACTCCGGGAATAGGGTCAGAGCCATTCAGTCCTTTACATCCTTGCCAATACAGAGTCACTTCATCATCTTTGTCGAAGGCGGCATTCCCCTCGACTTTGACCCAGACCCCCTTCCAGAGGCGCGGACATGCACAACAGTTAAGAACACCGTTAATGTTCGCATGCGTAAAGGATGGCTCCTTCAGGTTTTCGATCACCACAATCGATACATTGACTGGCGTTGTCAGGGACTGTTGCAGATTGACGTTGTTGCTTGTCGTGTAATGGACCGGCAATGCAGAGTTCTCCCGATCCTGGTCAATGATCGACCAAGGAATGATGAACGGCACAGGCTTACCGGCTACATCACCGTTCTGGACGATGTATTGCGCTGCAGGTGTGGTGATCGCGCCCCAGAACAGGCTGATGGTCTGCCCGGGGAGTGGCGCATCAAACAGCGCCAGAAGCCCATCGGCAGGCTCGCCAAAATCATCCGGCGTCAGCGTGTTGAGGATTTTCGAATTGGCGCCGTAAATTTCTACTTTTGCCAGAGTAGGGTTGAGTAATGCCGGGGCATTGGCATGGTCCTGTCCTGCGACGGTCAAATCCACCGGGACCCGGGTTTCCAGAGAGGGGGGCGTGGTGCCTGAAGGGCGCCGCACTTTATAGGTCACCGACGCCGTCAAGGGCCCCAGTCCCATAGCTGTCAGGGCTGACCAAGGCACTGACACGACCACGGGAAAGTTCGAAGGATCAACCGGCACCGGCGCTAGCGGTATGCCATTCCAGTCGAGCAGAATTTCGTTGTCACTGCCGGGGTTGTCATAACGATCGATTTCTACCGTTACGGCTCTCTGAGCCACCGCACCTTCGCGGGCATGCTGGCGGTCAATCAACCCTCGGTTCGACAACGGTACGCGAGGCGGTTTGAGATTCCCGGGCGCAGGGAGCAGATCGACAAACACCTCCAACAGTTCTGATCTGGGACCTTTATTACCCGCCCAGTCTCTTAGACGGTAATAGATATAACGGCGCCCCTCACCCCGTTCACGAATTTCCTGTTCGCGCATGGTGATAAACAGTTCATCACGGTCAATGTCTGCCTGACTGAATTCCTGTTCGCCAATCTCGGTTTCCGAGTCGGAAGGTATATCCGTATCGGTCCAAAAATAAATCGCTCTGTCCCGGGCTCTTATTCCCACATAACTGCGAACTTTAAAACGAACCTGTCCATGCTCCTTCAAGTAGTCATCGGTAATACTGCCGACGACATCCAGCATTTCCAGAACGACAGGTTCCTGACCATCATCCGGGGCAATCCTGTCCACGGTAATACGCTTTTTACCGGACTCAGCCTGGTTGCCCCCCTGGATCAAGATGTAAGACAGGTCATAGATGCCATTGTCCAGATAGTCTCTGGGAACTGAAACGATCTTGTCCCCTGGTTTGATGGGTATAAGGAATTCAAATTCATCGACTTCGCGAAATTCTTCTCCAAACGGGCGGAATCCCACTTTGATGATATCGCGCCTTAAATCAGGATCGGTCGTGAAGTTCCACGCTGGAACGATCAACTGCAGATCACGGTTCAATTCTGTACGCGGCAACAGTCCGTCGGGGCTTTCTTCACCGTGTTCGTCTTTGAGAACGACCGGCACTCGCGGGGCCGGCAAAGCGGTGACTTCCGGTGACTCCGGATTTTCACTGTGCGGACTTTGAGTGGGTACCGGGGGCTGCATGTAAGACACTCCGCGACAATTGATCAAACGTTGGTGCGCGGGTATCAACAAGTTGATACCGCCGCTGCATGGGTTCGATTTAATGCGCAATGCAGGGGGCTGCCTACTGTCAGAAATTACAGGTATTGCTACCGCTCGTCGGAATCAGCGCTCGTACGCGAGACGCTTGAACATATGCGTTTACCAAAAACGTGCGGATAACGAATCGAGCTGAACGACCTGGCGTCATCGCTTGCAGCTACGCCAGAACCCGCCGGCTTGTGCGCCCGGGGGGCGCGCTGACAAGTACTCAGGCATTGCCTGAAATCATGTCGCGGACTGTGCGTGGACACCTTCGGGGGTTCTGGAGTCCTTGATATTCGGTCGATCAACCCGCGTACAGCTGCCATTCACGCGCAAACCGTGGGAACGATCACGTCACGCAGAAAAAACCCGCCGCCCCGATGATCGGGACGGCGGGTTTTGTCGTTTCAGCCTTCGTTTACACCGTGTCCACCTTCAACGAATGATCATTGAGCATGCCGGTGATGATCGTCGCCGTGTCATGCCCGCCAGCTACCACCCCGCCCGCGCCCGGTGTCACACCGTAGTGGCTGGCGAGGTTGACGCCGGCAAGGTCGATGGTCTGGTTCGGCGTGGCACCGGCCATGGCGCTGACGTCGATGCTGGTGAGGACCGAGGCGCCGCTGCCGGTGACGGTGAAGTGCAGGTAGTCATCCAGCGAAGCGGTTGTGCCGTTTTCGCCCTGCAGCAGTTGCGACAGGTCGAGCTTGTCGGTGCCGGGGGTGAAGTCGGTGATCAGGTCATGGCCGCTGTTGCCTTTGAGCCACTGGAAGGTGTCGGCCCCCGCCCCGCCGGTCAGGGTGTTGTTGCCCATGCCGCCAATCAGCAAGTCATCGCCAGCGCCGCCATTGAGGAAATCGCTGCCGAGACCACCGCTAATCACATTGTTATTGCCGTCGCCGGTCAGGGTGTCGTTGAAGTTCGAGCCGACGAGGTTTTCGATGGCGGTTAACGTATCCGTTCCGGCGCCAAGAGTGTTTTGTGCACCGGGCAGACCTAGGTTGACCGTTACACCAGCCGTCGCATGGGCGTAGCTGGCCGTGTCGTTGCCAGTGCCGCCATCGAGCAAATCGTTGCCCGGACCGCTGTAGAGCAAGTCATTACCGGCGCCGCCGTGCAGTTCGTTGTTGCCTGAGCCTGCGCTGAGCACATCGTTGCCGTCGCCGGCGTTGATAATGTTGTCGCCGCTGCCGGCCACCAGCACGTCATCCCCGGCGGTGCCAGTGAGGGTGTGGCCGTCCTGATAGCTGATGCTCACGTTGGCCGTGTCGCTGCCGCCGTGGTTGTCGTTGGCGGTATAGGTGCCGTGGAAGTCCGGGGTGATGTCGTGGGCCCCGGCGTAATTGACCGTCATGGTCAGTTGGTAGTTTTCCGCCGCGTTGGGGTTACCGCCGCCGTTGGGGTTGGTGATGTTGGTGACGTGGATCTGATAGGTGCCATCGGCGCTGGCAGTGATGGTGCCGCCGTCGGCAATCGCGACGAACGCGCCACCGTTGAGCGAGTACTCCAGAGTCACGTGCCCGGCCGCCAGGTTGTGATCCAGGTTCAGCGTTTCCCCCTGTTTCAGTTTGACGGTGATCAGGTCTTCGTCGTTGGCATTGGCGTTGGTAACCGCACCGAGGTAGCCGCTGATCACCAGCACGGCGGTCATCGCCGCGGTGTTGGCTGCAAATGCGCTGCGCACATCAGCCAGGCTCTGATTGGCAGCGGTGTTGTTGGTGCCGTTGAACGTGATTGCACCGCTGCCGGTGAAATCTGCGCCTTTCGCCACCCAACCGGTGTTGAAACTGGTCGGCGTGGCGCTGAGGGTATCGCCGTTCGGATCGGTGTCATTGGCCAGCAACAGTTCGCCCGGCACCACGATGTTGCCAGACAGCACATTGGTGATGACGTGATCGTCCATGGCCACGGGCGGCGCGTTGGGGATCACTTTCACGGTCAGCGTCGAACTGGCGAGGTCGCCATCGTTGTCGCTGACGGTGAAGCCGATGTTCTCGGTAATCACCACCGCCGTGGTTTTCTGCGAGGTGTAGCTGTAGTCGCCGGTGTCGAGGTTGATCACCAGCGTGCCGCTGTTGTTGGTAGCGATGCTCACCGTGTTGTTCACGGTATTGAAGGTGCCGTGGTTGGCGCCACCGGTGGCGGTCAACGAGCCTTGGCCGCTGAGGGCTTTTGGATCGTAGGTGTAAGTGGTGCCGTCAATGACGATGGATTTGATGAAGCCGCCATCGGCACCGAATGTACCGCCCTCGCCCAGCAGCGAACCGGTGACCGGTGCGCCTTGCACGGTGCCGGACAGCACCGAGTTGAGTTGATTGAGGTCGGTGACCACCACCGCGTTGGTGTTGGTGTGGCTGATGCCGTCATAGGCCAGCGGGTCGAGGTTGGCGTTGCTCACGCCGCTGCCGAGACCGATCGCGTAGTTTTTGATGTTGTTGGCATCGAGGAAGTTTTTCAGCGCGGCTTCGTCAGCGGCGTTGATGTCGCCTTCGTTGGGTTTGCCGTCGGAGAAGAAGTAACCGACATTCTGCGCCCCGGTGAGTTTGCCCGAGGTGTTGAACGCTGTTTGCATCACCGCCACCGCGGCGTCGTAGTTGGTGCCGCCACCCGCCGTCAGTCCAGCGAGAAGGGTCTTCGCCGTCGCGACATCGACCCACACTGAAGTTCTGTCAGTGGCGTTGCTGCTGAAGGTGACGAGCTGGACTTTGACATCGCCGAGGTCGTCGTATTTGTCGAGCAAGGCACTGATGGCCTGCTTGGCCAGCTCCAGCCGCGACAGGCCCGGAACGCCGGAGGCGTCGGCCATACTGCCGGAGATGTCGAGCACGATCAGCAGATTGGAATCGATCTCCACCGCCGCCACCGAACGATCCGAGGCAACGGCTTTCGGCACGTCGTCGACGATGTTGACCACGAGTGTGCTGGTGGTGCTGTTGCCCAGCGCGTCGGTGGCTTTGTAGGTAAAACTTTCGCTCAGGGTGTTCGCGCCGTCGTTGGCGCTCGGCGCGGTTTTCGGTGCCGAGGTCAGCGTGTAGGTATAAGTGCCATCGGCATTGAGCTGAATCTGCCCGTAGCTGCCGGTAGCGCTGCCGACCAGGGTGTAGGTGATCGCGCCCGTGCCGCCAGTGACTGCGCCGACCAGCGTGCCGGAAGCGGTCTCGCCGGTGTTGCCCGGGTCGCTGCCGGTGACCGTACCGGGAGCCAGATCCGCGCCGTCCTTGCTCAGGTCGATGGCTTTTTCATACACCGTCACGTCCTGATCGACCGAGGCCACCAGTTTGCTGTCGGCAACGTTGATGGTGATGGTCGTGGTGCTTTCATCGCCGTCGCTGTCGCGGACGGTATAGGTAAAAGTGTCGGTGGCGCCTGGTGGGCTCACCGAGTTCGGGTTGCTGTGATAGACGGCGTTGCCGGCGGCATCGAGGGTCAGGTAACCGAAGTTGCCATTGATGTTGCTGTTGAGACCGCCAATGGCCGAGGTGTCGGTATTGCTGCCGGCGCGTACGCCGATCACCGTGGCCGCGCCATCGGCACCGCTGATGTCATTGCCCAGCACGCTGACGTTGACCGTACCGCCCTCCGCCACCGAGCCGGTGTCAGGTTTGGCGGTCGGCAGATCGTCGATGATGTTGACGTTGATCTGGCCGTTGGCGGTGCTGCCATCGGTATCCGTCGCCACCACGTTGAAGTTCTCGGTGAGGCTGTTGGCGCCGTTGGCAGTCGGATGGGCTTCGTTGTCGACCAGGGTATAGCTGTAACTGACGACACCGGTGGCCGGGTTGTAACCGGTGACGGTGAAGGTGCTGCCCAGCGGCGAAACCACCGATTGCGGGAAGCCGGCGGCGACGCCGTTGGTGACCACGGCAATGCCGCCGACGGTCAGGGTTTGCAGGCCATCGAGGGCGGTGACAGTGAAGGTGCCGCTCTGGGTCAGCGCCGGGGTAACGGGGCTGGTGCCGTCGCTGAGGTTTTTCTCGTAGACGGTGAGTTCGCCGCCATTGACGTCGAGGCCGTTGAGCACCACCGGATCGTCGTTGTTGTGGACGTTCAGCACCAGGTTGGCGGTGCTGGTGTCGCCGTCGGCATCGGTCAGGGTGTAGGTGAACGTCTCGGTGCCGTTGCCGCCGCCGTGCAGGTTTTTGAAGTCGGCATCGTTGGGGTTCAGCGTGTAGGTGTACGTGCCGTTGGCGTTGAGTACCAAAGTCCCGTAAGTCCCGACGATCGTGGCGGGCGTGATCGGCCCGGCATTCGGTCCGGTCGCCACTACATCAGCGCCTTGCACATCGTTGGTCAGCACATTGCCGGTCAGGATCAATTGCGTTTCCGAGGCGCTGTAGGCGTTGCTGTCGTTCACGGCTTTTGGCACGTCATCGACGATGCTGACAACAATGGTATTGGTGACGATGTTTCCCAGCGAATCGGTAGCCTGATAGGTAAAGGTTTCGGTCAGGGTATTAGCGCCGTCGTCGGCGTGCGGCGTGGTAGAGGCCGGCGAGGTCAGTGTGTAGGTGTACGTGCCGTTGGGGTTGAGGACGATCTGCCCGTAGTTGCCGGTGGCGCTGCCGACCAAGGCATAGCTGATCGCGCCGACCGCCCCGGTGACCGAACCGACGAGGGTACCGGACGCGGTTTCGCCAGTGCTGGTCGGGTCGCTGCCAGTGACCGTACCGGCGGCCAGGTCCGCGCCGTCCTTGCTCAGGTCGAGGGCTTTTTCATACACGCTGACGTCGGTGTCGCTGACGGCCTTGAGGCAACTGTTGTAGACGTCGATGGTGATGGTGGTGGTGCTTTCATCACCGTCGGCATCGCGCACGGTGTAAGTGAACACGTCCACCGCGCCCGGGCCGCTCACGGTGTTGGGATTGCTGTGATAGACCGCGTTGCCGTTGGCGTCCAGGGTCAGGTAACCGTAGGTGCCGTTGATGTTGCTATTGAGGCCGCCGATGGCCGAAGTCGACGTGTCGGCGCCGGCACGTACGCCGACCACCGCACCGGTCACGGCCGGGCCGTCGGCGCCGCCGATGTCGTTGTTCAGGACATTGCCGCTGACGGTGCCGCCCTCCGCCACCGACGCGGCGTCAGGATGGGCGCTGGGCAAATCATCGACGATGTTGACGTTGATCTGGCCGCTGGCGGTGCTGCCATCGGTGTCCGTGGCGACGACGTTGAAGTTCTCGGTGATGCTGTTGGCACCATTGGCGTTCGGATGGGTTTCGTTATCGACCAAGGTGTAGCTGTAACTGACGACGCCAGTGGCCGGGTTGTAACCGGTGATGGTCAACGTGCTGCCCAGCGGCGTGACGATCGACTGCGGGAAGCCCGCAGCCACACCGCCACTGACCACGCTGATGCCGCCTACGGTCAGGGTTTGCAGACCATCGAGGGCGCTGACGGTGAAGGTGCCGCTTTGGGTCAGCGCCGGGGTGTCGGGGCTGGTGCCGTCGCTGAGGTTTTTCTCGTAGACCGTCAGCTCGCCGCCGTTGACGTCGAGGCCGTTGATGGTCACCGGATCGTCGTTGTTGTGG
>NZ_CATKPQ010000011.1:0-1058955 GCF_949768005.1 Pseudomonas sp. IT-347P | reverse complement strand
CCCACCCCCGCTCCCACAGGGGATGGTGTTTTGGCCTCGAGTTCGCGAACCAGCGGCAACACCCGCCGCCCGAAATATTCCACCTCTTCCTGAAAATGCAGAAACCCCGCCAGCACCAGATCCACTCCCACCGCTTTCAACGCCACGATCCGCTCGGCAATCTGCAGCGGCGTACCAATCAGATTGGTTTTGAAACCATCGTTGTACTGCACCAGATCCTCGAACGTCGATTTCGCCCAGTTGCCCTCACCTTCCGGCGATGCCTTACCCGCCTGTTTCGCCGCATCGCCAAAAGCGTTTACCGCTTCCGGATCAGCCTGCTCGATGATCTGCGCAAGCACCGCCCGCGCCTCTTCTTCGGTATCACGGGCGATGACAAACGCGTTGACGCCAACTTTCACCGAATGATTATTCGCCGCAGCTTTGCCACGAATATCGTCGACCTGCGCCTTGATCCCCTCAATGCTGTTGCCGTTGGTGAAATACCAGTCCGAGACCCTTGCGGCCATGTCCCTTGCCGCACGGGAACTGCCGCCCTGGAAAATTTCCGGACGGCCCAAGGGTTTCGGTTTCAGGCTGTAATTGTCGAAGCGGTAGAAATCGCCGCGAAAGGTGAAGTTGTCCTGACTCCACACACCTCGCAGTGAGCGGATGAACTCCTCGGAACGGCGATAACGCTCGTCATGTTCCAGCCAATGCTCGCCGATGGCCTGAAACTCGCCTTTGAACCAGCCACTGACGATGTTCACCGCGATGCGGCCGTTGGTGAGTTGATCGATGGTTGCCAGTTGCTTGGCTGCCAGCGCCGGTTGCCACGGGCCGGGCAGGATCGCCGCGATCACTTTGAGTTTACTGGTGGCCGCGAGCAACGCGTGACTGAACGCGACGGACTCATGCTGGAACTCGGCACCGTAACCGGCGGTAAAGCGGATCTGCGTCAGCGCGTATTCAAACCCGGCTGCTTCGGCGAGCTGCGCCAGTTTGCGGTTGTAGTCGATGCCCCAATCGGTGCGTTGTTCGATCTTGCTGACCACCAGCCCGCCGCTGACGTTCGGCACCCAGTAGGCAAATTTCACGGCTTGCTGACTCATTGACGTGTCCTCGGGACATTTGCGGAGATGGAAGTGATAGAGCAGCAAGCGTGCCAGGCCTGGAATGCCTGATTTTGTTGGGCTTTCCTGTTATTCAGATGTCTTTTTAAGTGAGATTTGTTGGCTGGGTGTCGTGTGGGCAACAGTGGGTGATGGGGTGGCCGGACTGACGTCATCGCGAGCAGGCTCACTCCTACAGGGGCACGCATTCCAAATGTAGGAGTGAGCCTGCTCGCGATTGGGCTTTACGGGTCGCCGCAACACTTGGAAATGAGTAACATGACCGCCCTCCCCGCAGCCAAATCTGCGCCCTGCCGAATAAGCCGATTCCATGCCTTTCGAACTCAGCGTTGACCTCACCACCCTCGCCATTCTGGCCCTTGTCGCCTTCATTGCCGGTTTCATCGACGCCATCGCTGGCGGTGGTGGGCTGCTGACCACGCCGGCCCTGCTCACCGCTGGGCTGCCGCCGCATCTGGTGCTTGGTACCAACAAATTGAGTTCGACGTTCGGCTCGGCCACCGCCAGTTTCACCTTTTACCGGCGAAAGCTGTTCCACCCACGGCAGTGGGTGCACGCGATTGTCGGCACGCTGGTCGGCGCTCTGACCGGCGCCATCGTCGCCCATTACCTGCCGGCGGAATGGCTGAACAAGATGCTCCCGGTCATCGTGTTCGCCTGCGGCTTGTACCTGTTGTTCGGCGGCACGCCGAAAGCGCCGCTGGACAGCAATGCCCCGATCAAGAAGAAATGGCAATCGAGCCAAGGCTTCAGCCTCGGTTTCTACGACGGCGTGGCCGGCCCCGGCACCGGCGCATTCTGGACAGTCAGCAGCCTGCTGCTTTATCCGATCGACCTGGTCAAAGCCAGCGGCGTGGCGCGTAGCATGAACTTCGTCAGCAACATTGCGGCGCTGTCGGTGTTCGTGTTTTCCGGGCAGGTGGACTGGATCATCGGCCTGAGCATGGGCCTGTCGGTGATGGTCGGCGCATTCTTTGGTGCGCGCACCGCGATCAGCGGTGGCGCCAAGTTCATTCGTCCGGTGTTCATCACCGTTGTTTTGGGTTTGACCGTGCGTTTAGCCTGGCAGCACTGGTTCAGCGTGGCCTAAGCGCCGCGCCACGTAGACGTCGATCAGATAACGGGCAATCGATTTCGACGCCGGCAGCGGCGGCAGATCGTGCACGTTGAACCACTGGGCGTCTTCGATCTCGTCTTCCTGACAGACAATCTCGCCACCGGCGTATTCGGCATGGAAGCCGAGCATCATCGAGTGCGGGAACGGCCAGCACTGGCTGCCCATGTACTGAATGTTCTGCACCTCGATCTGCACTTCTTCGCGCACTTCACGAATCAGACAATCCTCGGCCGATTCGCCCGGCTCCGCGAACCCGGCCAGCGTGCTGTAGACGCCGGTGACGAAACGCGGTGAGCGCGCCAACAGAATCTCGTCGCCACGGGTGATCAACACGATCATGCTCGGCGAAATCCGCGGATAACTGCGCAGGTCGCATGGCTGGCAATACATCGCCCGCTCGCGCGGCACCTGCTTCATTGCCTGGCCGCAATTGCCGCAGAAGCGATGCTCACGGGCCCAGGTGCCGATCTGCGCGGCGTAACCGAGGACTTTGTAGATCGTGTGCTCGCCCTCAAGCATGAACGCGCGCAGGCCTTTCCAGTTGCAGCCCGGCACTTCGCTGGCGTTGTGCAGTTCGAGCAGGTACACCGGCTCGCCGTCGAGATGCCCGATGCCGTGTTCGGCGAGAACGCAAAGGTCCTGACGCTTGAGCCATTCGCGGGGGAACAGCGCGCCGTTGTCGTCGAACAGAAAGCCTTCCGGGCTGCGCGCCACGGCCCAGCCGCCCGGTTGATCGGTGTCCAGTACTGCAGTGGTCCAGCGAGATGTCATGGTTTCTCAGTCCAGAAATTCAGGTTTCTGTTTGCTCATATGGGCGGCCATGGCCACGCGCAAATCGGTGGATTGCAGCATGGCGGCGTTCCAGGTGGCAACGTATTCGAGACCGTCGTCGATACGATGGTCGCGCATGTAGCTGATCATTTCCTTGGTGCCGGCAACTGCAATCGGCGACTTCGCAGCGATGTCGCGAGCGATGTCCAGCACGCCTTCGAGCAGCGCGTCTTTGTCGCTGTAGACGCGATTGACCAGGCCGATGCTGCGCGCCTCGTCAGCGCCGAACGTGCGACCGGTGTAAGCCAGTTCACGCAGCATGCCGTCACCGATGATCCGTGGCAACCGTTGCAAAGTGCCAACATCGGCGGCCATGCCGATATCGATTTCCTTGATCGAGAATTGCGCGTCTTCGGCGGCGTAACGCATGTCACAGGCAGCGATCAGATCGATGGCGCCACCCAGGCAGTAACCCTGAATGGCGGCCAGCACCGGTTTGCGGCAGTTGTCGACGGCGTTGAACGAGGCTTGCAGGGTCAGAATTTTTTTACGCAGCAAACGCGCATTGCGGCCGACGTCCTTACCCAGTTCATTGGCGACGCCAGCGAGCATCATCAGGTCGATGCCGGAGGAAAAGTGTTTACCGTTGCCGCTGAGCACCACCGCGCGCACTTCGTCGGTGTCGTCGATCCACTGGAAGACCTCGACGATCTCGCTCCAGAATGCCGCGTTCATCGCGTTGATCTTTTCCGGGCGATTGATCTGCACATGGGCGATGTTGTCGGCCAGTTCGACGCTGAAGGCGGAGTATTGAGTCATGGCAGTGATCCTTTACCGGGCTGAAAATGAGGCCCGAACTATAACAAGGCATCACGGTGGCGGTTCGGCCAAATGCGGGACTGTCCTGAGTTTTACTTCGCCTGTGCCGGCCCCTTCGCGAGCAAGCCCGCTCCCACCCTGTTGAAGTGCATTCCCCCTGTGGGAGCGAGCTTGCTCGCGAAGAGGCCGGATCAAACAACCCGATTCATCTGGCCAAACGCCGCAACCCAAACAACATCCCCCCGGCCCCCAACAACATCACCGCCAGAAACAGCGGATAAGAAATCCACCACGGCGTCCCGGCCGTCATCATGCTGAACTCCGACATGCCGCCAATACTGGCAATCAGGTTCAACGGCAGAAACACCACGTTGATCAAGGTCAGCTTGCGCAGCAGGTTGTTCATGCTGTTGTTCATCAGGTTGCCACGCGCATCGATCAACCCAGAAAACACCGTCGAGTAGATTTCCGCCTGCTTGTAGCACTGATTGTTTTCAATGATCAGGTCGTCAATCAGGCCGAGCGCTTCACTGCCGAAATGCTGCTTTTCGGCATGATTGCGCAGGCGCGTGAGGACCGCGCCGTTGCTGTGCAGCGCGTTGATGTAATAGATCAGGCTTTCGCTGAGGTTGAACATCTGCACCAGATGCTGGTTCTGCATCGAGGCGTTGAATTTCTGTTGCAGTTCACGGGCAACCAGTTTGATCACCTTCAGGTGCCCGAGGTAGTGATGGATGTTGTTGAACAGCAAGTCGAGCAAGACATCCAGCGGCGTGTTCAGCGGCTGGCGAGTGCCGAGGCCGTGCAGCGGCGTGTCGTCGGTAGCGATCACCAGCAATTGCCCCGGCGCGAACAGCAATCCGCAGGACGACACCTCAAACGCCAGGCTGCCGCCGCCGGAATAGTTTTCCGGGCGTTTCCAGATCAGAAACAAATGGTCGGGGTGAAACTCGATGCGCGAGACCTCGTCCGGGTCCAGCGCTGACGCCAGTGCATGCTCGTCGACCTTGAAATGACTGTGCAGCAAGTCGCGCTCGGCGGCGTCAGGGTTGCTGAACAGCATCACTTCGGCGTCCAGTCGCTCGACTCGCTGCAGGGCGCCGTGGCTCAGTGCGAAGCTGTTGATCATCGGTGCTTCACCACGCCTGGCCGCGACGCTTGAGTTCCAGGCGACGCACGAACTCTTCCAGCACCAGTGAATACAGATCGTCGTGCAAATAGGCGTCTTCGATGCCGGCGTCGAGGTTGGGATTATCGTTAACTTCGATCACCACCACTTTGTCGCCGGCCTGTTTCAAATCGACGCCGTAGAGGCCATCGCCGATCAGGTTGGCAGTCTTCACCGCCAGTTCCACCACCGCACGCGGCGCCTCGTGGATCGCCATCGTCCGGCATTCGCCGTTGACGTCCTGACCTTTGGCTTTGTGGTTGTAGATTTGCCAGTGGCCCTTGGACATAAAGTATTGGCAGGCGAAGATCGGTTTGCGGTTAAGCACGCCGATGCGCCAGTCGTACTCGGTGTAAAAAAACTCCTGGGCCAGCAGCAACACCGAGTGTTCGAACAGTTCAGCAGTCGCCTCAAGCAAGGCCTGCTGGCTTTCGACCTTGATCACCCCACGCGAGAAACAGCCGTCGGGAATCTTCAGCACCAATGGAAAACCGAGGCGCTCGCCGACTCGCTCGAAGTCTTCGGGCCGCTCCTTGTAGAGGATCTCGGTGGCGGGCATGCCCAGTTGATGGCTGTTGAGCAGGTCGGTCAGATAGACCTTGTTGGTGCAGCGCAGAATCGACGTCGGGTCATCCATCACCACCAGCCCTTCACTTTCGGCCTTCTTGGCGAATCGATAAGTGTGGTTGTCGACGCTGGTGGTTTCGCGGATCAGCAAGCCGTCGTACTCGGCCAGGCGTGCGTAATCCTTGCGTTCGATCAGTTCGACGTCGATGCCCATGCCTTTGCCAACCCGGACGAAATTCGCCAGTGCCTGGGCGTTGGATGGCGGCAAAGCCTCCTGCGGATCGTGCAATATTGCCAGGTCGTAGCGCGCCACTTGCGGCGAGCGCGGCACACGCCAGACTTTACGGCTGAAACCGTCCAGCGCGTTGGCAAACTGATCTTCCTGATCATCGCGCAACTTGTGCAAGGCACCGGACTTTATACCTTCGATGTGCCAGCCGTTAGTTCGACGAAATTCAACTAACAGAATCGGACAGGGAAACACTTCAAACAACTGTCGGGCCAGATCCTGTAATGGTTCGATATGTGTCCGGCCAAAATACAAGGTCAAGGTAAAGCCTTCGGTATCACTGTAGAGATGATGACTGAGGGCTTTCTCGAGGGTTTTATCGAGGTCATCCAGCGCCAGCCCATACAGTGATTTTTTCGTCAACTCGCTGATGGTGCGCACCGACGGAATCACCTTGTGCCCTCGTGCTTCGGCCAGCAACGAGCAGTAGTAACCGTGGCCCAGGTACTTGTAGCTGCGGCACAGATTGATCACCTGTACGCGTTTTCCCGACTCGCTGTCACGGCTGCGCTCGAGATATTCCTGTGCCGTCAGTATGTCTTCGCTGGGGAAGTATGAAGCCCAGTCTTCCTTACGCTCGACAATAATCAACACTTGACTGGATGCTTTAACCGCCGAACTTAAATAAGTTGCCGCCGGCGAACTTTGCTCGGATACTTCGCGCCAATGACCCTGTACCGCTGACATAGAGATTGATCCGTTGGAGAACAAGACCTTTTCTATTAAGCACGAAGTTTTTTGAAAGTCTCGTTTCGTTACGCAACTTTTACGGTGGTCATATGAAGGCTGTTTTTCGTTTGGCGGTAGTTGAAGACTTGCCGGCGTTGCTGGCACTGGAAATGCAATGTTTCACCACGGACCGGCTCACCAGTCGCAGCTTTCAATGGATGATCACCCGTGCTCACGGGCAGTTGCTGGTGGCTGAGTGCGACGGCCAATTGCTGGGTTACGCGCTGGTGTTGTTTCATCGCGGCACTTCGCTCGCCCGGCTGTATTCCATCGCGATCGCCGTCGAAGCGCGGGGGACCGGCCTGAGCAAGCAACTGCTGCAACACATCGAAGCACTGGCGCTGGAGCACGATTGTGCATACCTGCGCCTGGAGGTGCGCATCGACAACGCTGCGGCCATCGCGCTGTATGAACGCAATGGCTACCGGCGTTTTGCATTGATTCACGATTACTACGAAGACCACGCCGATGCGCTGCGCCTGGAGAAACGCATTCTCCAGCACCGCGACTCGCGCAGCATCAAAGTACCTTATTACCCGCAAACCACCGATTTCACCTGTGGTCCGGCGTGTCTGTTGATGGCCATGGGCGCATTGCAATCGGAACGGTTAATGGAGCGTCGAGAAGAGTTGCAGGTCTGGCGGGAAGCGACCACGGTGTTCATGACTTCCGGGCATGGCGGATGCAGTCCGCAGGGATTGGCGTTGGCGGCGTGGCGTCGGGGATTTCGCGTGCGTATGGCACTGAGCATGAGCGGGCCGCTGTTCCTCGACGGTGTGCGTGATGCGCATAAAAAAGACGTCATGCGTTTGGTGCATGATGAGTTCTCGGCGCAACTGCAGGAGACCGATGTCGAGTGTGTGATCGGTGCGCCACTGGATCTGCCGCGTTTACTCGATGCCGGTGGGCAACCGCTGGTGTTGATCAGCAGCTATCGCCTGACCCGCTCCAAGTCGCCGCACTGGGTGGTCGTGACCGATTGCGACGAAGATTTCGTTTACCTGCATGACCCGGATGTCGACCACAGCCAGCATCGACAACCCATGGACTGCCAACATGTGCCGGTGAGCCATGGTGAGTTCGAGAAAATGTGTCGTTTCGGGCGAGGTAAATTGCGGGCTGCAGTGGTTTTATATTCCCGCGGAACATGAGCACCCATCTGCAGAACCTGGCGGAGGCTGCTATCTTTTTTTCAAGATCAGGATCAAAAGATCGCAGCCTTCGGCGGCTCCTACAGCGAAATACCCGTCAAGGTGCGGGCTTCAGGCCGATCTTGTACAGCGAACCTTTCTCTTCATCGGTCAGCACATACAGATACCCGTCCGGCCCTTGCCGCACATCGCGAATACGCTGCTTGAGTTCGCCAAGCAAGCGCTCCTCATGCACGACCTTGTCGCCATCGAACTGCAAGCGGATCAATTCCTGAGTGACCAGAGCACCGACAAATGCATTGTGCTGCCACGGTTTGAAACGATCGGCATCGTAAAACGCCATGCCCGTCACACCCGGTGACTTCTCCCATACATGATGCGGCGCCACCGTGCCGTCGGCCGTTTTGCCCTGGGCTTCCGGGATTGGCTGCATTGAGTAATTGATGCCGTGGGTCGCCAGTGGCCAGCCGTAATTCTTGCCGCGCTCGATGATGTTCACCTCGTCGCCACCGCGCGGGCCGTGTTCGTTTTCCCACAGCGTGCCGGTCCACGGGTTGAGCGCCGCGCCCTGCGGGTTGCGTATGCCGTAGGCCCAGATTTCCGGGCGAACGCCGGACTGGCCGACAAAGGGGTTGTCGTCCGGCACCTTGCCGTCCGGGTAGATGCGCACGACCTTGCCTTGCAGCTTGTCGAGATCCTGCGCGGTCGGCCGGTCGTTGTTCTCACCGAGGGTAACGAACAGATAGCCGTCGCGATCGAACACCAGTCGCGAGCCAAAGTGATTGCCGACCGAAAGCTTCGGCTCCTGGCGGAAGATCACTTTGAAATCCTTCAACGTCTTCAAGTCATCCGAGAGTCGTCCTCGACCCACAGCAGTGCCGGCCTTGTCGCCGGCTCCGCCGCCTTCGGCATAGGACAGATACACGAGACGATCCTGTTTGAAGTCCGGCGACAGCACGACATCCAGCAACCCGCCCTGCCCCTTGGCCCAGACCTGCGGCACACCGGAGATCGGCGCTGACAGCGTGCCGTCGGCCGCGACTACACGCAAATGACCGGGACGCTCGGTGACCAGCATGCCCTGGCGATCCGGCAGAAACGCCAGCGCCCATGGATGCTCAAGGCCTGCGGTAATGGTCGTGACTTCGAGGGTGCCCTGTTCGCTTTGCAACTCTTTGGGGGCGGCGGCAAAGGCCGGAACGCTGATCAGCGCACCGGCACACAGTGTGGCTAGAAGGGTTTTACGCAACATGCACGATTCCTTTTGTTCGTTTGTGGGGCCGGCAGAACTTGGCTCTGCTGCTCAACGGTTGCTGTCTCCGCTGCGCGAAGGTGGGTTGGGTATGAACGTGGGTGGCGTACTCGGCACCGAACGGATCGGCTGGCCGTTGCCAATGCCCCGGTTCTCGACCGTAGGCTGACGCGGCGTTGGCACAGTGTTCGGTCCCCGAATGGGTGGAGCGCTGGGCTGAGTGCCCTGCATGCTGTTGGGGTTGGCCCGGCGGATCGGGCTGTTGTAGGGGTTATTGCTGTTGCCGGTCGGGCTTTGCGCCATCAGGACGTCGGCATGCACCAGTCCGCTGCTGAGGGTGAGGACGACGATGCCAAGCAGAATTCGATTCATGACGCTGCCTCTCGATGGGCCGGGGTTAGAGCGTTCGAGTCCACGCTACGCCCAGGGTTCGGATTTGTTAACCCGTCAGGCTTAAACAACATGTAACACGGCTTGACCAAGTGCCTGGCAACCCGCGCATTCCGGGGAAACTTTCAGTCGTGGCCGCAGGTCATCCGATCATCACTTGGAGAACTCACCATGGCTCGAGCAATCTGGAAAGGCGCAATCAGTTTCGGACTGGTGCACATCCCTGTCGCATTGGTCTCGGCGACCTCGTCGCAGGGCGTGGATTTCGATTGGCTCGACAGCCGCAGCATGGACCCGGTGGGTTATAAACGGGTCAACAAGGTCACCGGCAAGGAAGTTACCAAGGAGCACATTGTCAAAGGCGTGGCCTATGAAAAGGGCCGCTATGTGGTGCTCAGCGAAGAGGAAATCCGCTCGGCGCACCCGGTTTCAACGCAAACCATCGATATCTTCTCGTTTGTCGACGCCGAACAGATTCCCCTGCAAAACATCGACACGCCTTATTACCTGGCGCCGGACAAGCGCGGCGGCAAGGTCTACGCGTTGCTGCGTGAAACCCTGAGCAAGACCAACAAGGTCGCCCTCGCCCGCGTGGTCCTGCATACACGGCAATACCTGGCGGCGTTAATGCCGCTGGAGTCGGCGCTGGTGCTGGTGAAACTGCGCTGGCCGCAAGAGGTGCGCAGCCTCGACGAGCTGGAGCTGGGCAGCGAAGTGACCAAACCGCAGTTGGCCAAGGGCGAACTGGACATGGCCAAACGGCTGGTGCAGGACATGAGCGCGGACTGGAGCCCAGAAGACTACAAGGATGAATTTGAAGACAAGATCATGGCCCTGGTGGAGAAGAAGGCCCATGAAGGCAAGATCGAGGATGTTGAAACGGTGGGTGGCGAGGAAGAGCGCAAAACTGCGGATGTTATCGATTTGACCGAATTGCTGAAGCGCAGTCTGGGTGGGAAAGCGGCGGCGAAGCCGAAGGCGAAAGCAGAGAAACCGGCTAAGGCAGCGCCAGCGAAGAAAACCAAAAAGGCATCCTGATGGTGATTGGTTGCCCTTGAGATCGTCATCGCGAGCAGGCTCACTTCCACAGGGGAATGCATTTCAAATGTAGGAGTGAGCCTGCTCGCGATAGCGTAGGCAGCGTTTACGCCGAAATCAGATCAGGATAAAAATCGCCAGCAAACCACCGAAGATCGCCCACTTTTCCATGTAGTAGCGTTTGCGATTGCGTTTTTTCAGCTCTTTACCGCGCAAACGAATTTTGTAGATCCGGGTAAACAAGCGGTTGATTCCGCCCGTGCGATCGCCAGCATCGTTCGGTGCACCCGCCGCCGACATCACCGTGCGGCTGAACCAGGCATTGAAAGCAGCGGCCCAGCGGTACTTCATCGGCCGTTCAATGTCGCAGAACAGGATGATGCGGTTCTTGTCGGTGGTGTTTTCGGCGTAATGGATAAACGTTTCGTCGAACATCACCGCTTCGCCATCACGCCAGTGGTAGCTCTCTCCGTCGACATTGATGTAGCAGCCGGCGTCGTTCGGCGTGTCCAGGCCCAGATGATAGCGATAGGAACCGGCATACGGGTCACGGTGACGCACCAGTTTCGAACCGGGTGGCAGCTCGGCAAACATCGCCGCCTTGATCGAGCCGATGCTCTGCACCAGTTCGGTGGTGCGCGGACACAGTTTCATCGCCGACGGATGGCTCTCGCCGTACCACTTCAGATAGAACCGCTTCCAGCCGCTTTTGAAGAACGAGTTGAAACCGACATCGTCATACTGATTGGAGCGCTTGATCTCGCCGGCACGCAGCAGGTTCTGCCCTTCTTCGCGGATTTCTTGCCAATGCGCCTGCAGCGGACTCAGATCAGGAAACTCGCTTGGGTCCAGGTAGGGTTTGTTCGGCTTTTTCGAGAACAGATAAAGGAAGCAGTTGATCGGCGCAAGAAACGTCGAATGGTCGCTCAGTTGTCGCCCGAGTTTGTGTCGCACACGTCCACGCAGATGAACGTATGCAATAGAGATGACATAAATAGCAGCAATGATGAGTTTCACGGAAATCGTCACACGTCAGAAGTGAACAAACTGCGCGCCTGGCGGCCTGAGGCTCAGCGTCTTATGCAGTGGTCTGAATACAAATGGCACGTCCCTGGCCCGCGCCGTAACCGGACGCTCGGTGAAAGGTGGCATTTTAGCCACAGTTTGTAACCGATAGTGAGCGTTGATCTGTGAAAAACTGTCCGGTGCAGGTGCCAATCGGCGATCGTGGCGTAATCGCCCTATCGTTTAAAGAGCCAGACCAGTACAATCGCCGCCAAACTTTACGCGCCCCCCTTGGTTGATGACGGGACTTTCCCGCTTCAGCGCACTTTGACTCGGGCCACGCGCTCCAGCCGCACCCTCGCTTTTTAAGAATGCTTCGCAGGAAAAACCCTTGATTTCTACAGCTAACATCACGATGCAGTTCGGCGCCAAGCCGCTCTTCGAAAACGTCTCGGTCAAATTCGGTGCGGGCAATCGCTACGGTCTGATCGGCGCCAACGGTTGCGGCAAGTCGACCTTCATGAAAATCCTCGGCGGCGACCTCGATCCGTCCGGCGGTCAGGTCATGCTCGAGCCGAACGTGCGTCTGGGTAAATTGCGCCAGGACCAGTTCGCCTACGAAGAATTCACCGTGATCGACACCGTGATCATGGGTCACGAAGAGCTGTGGAAGGTCAAGGCCGAGCGCGACCGCATCTACTCGCTGGCGGAAATGTCGGAAGAAGACGGCATGGCCGTGGCCGAGCTGGAAACCGAATTCGCCGAGATGGACGGCTACACCGCCGAATCCCGTGCCGGCGAGCTGTTGCTGGGCCTGGGTATCGGCATCGAGCAACACTTCGGGCCGATGAGCGAAGTTTCGCCAGGCTGGAAACTGCGCGTGTTGCTGGCGCAGGCACTGTTTTCCGATCCGGAAGTACTGTTGCTCGACGAACCGACCAACCACCTGGACATCAACACCATCCGCTGGCTGGAAAACGTGCTGACCCAGCGTAACAGCCTGATGATCATCATCTCCCACGACCGTCACTTCCTGAACAGCGTGTGCACGCACATGGCTGACCTGGATTACGGCGAGCTGCGCCTGTTCCCGGGCAACTACGACGAGTACATGACCGTGGCGACCCAGTCCCGCGAGCAACTGCTGTCGGACAACGCCAAGAAGAAAGCACAGATTTCCGAGCTGCAATCGTTCGTCAGCCGCTTCTCGGCCAACGCCTCGAAAGCCAAGCAGGCCACCTCCCGCGCCAAGGCGATCGACAAGATCCAGCTGGCCGAGGTCAAGCCTTCGAGCCGTGTCAGCCCGTTCATCCGTTTCGAACAGAACAAGAAGCTGCACCGTCAGGCAGTCATGGTCGAGAAAATGGCCAAAGGCTTCGACGGCAAGCCGTTGTTCAAAGATTTCAGCTTCCAGGTTGAAGCTGGCGAGCGCGTGGCGATCATCGGCCCGAACGGTATCGGTAAAACCACCCTGCTGCGCACTCTGGTCAACGAACTGACCCCGGATGCCGGTAGCGTCAAGTGGACCGACGCCGCGGAACTGGGCTACTACGCGCAGGACCACGCGCACGACTTCGAAGACGACGTCACCCTGTTCGACTGGATGGGTCAGTGGACTCAGGGCGAGCAGATGATTCGCGGTACTTTGGGCCGCATGCTGTTCTCCAACGACGAGATCCTCAAGTCGGTCAAAGTGATTTCCGGTGGTGAGCAAGGTCGCATGCTGTTCGGCAAGCTGATCCTGCAAAAGCCGAACGTGCTGGTGATGGACGAACCAACCAACCACCTGGACATGGAATCGATCGAGGCGCTGAACCTGGCGCTGGAAAACTACCCGGGCACGCTGATTTTCGTCAGCCACGACCGTGAGTTCGTATCGTCCCTGGCCACGCGCATCATCGAGCTGAGCCCGGATGGCGTGACCGACTTCAGCGGCACCTACGATGACTACCTGCGTAGTCAGGGTGTGGTGTTCTAATAAGCAGCTGAAAACTGAAAAGCCCTGTCCATGTGACGGGGCTTTTTGCATGTGTTCGGTCAGAAATTCATTGGTTCAGATACCATCGCGAGCAGGCTCACTCCTACAAGGGTACGCATTTCAAATGTAGGAGTGAGCCTGCTCGCGATAGGGCCATCAGCAGCGACATCAATCCTCAGGGAAAGTAGTTAGCCTGCTTTCTTTTATTTCAAGCCCAAGCCATGATGCGAACTCTCCCACCGCCGCCCGCGAACGAGTCCTCATGTCTGCGCAGCAACTGCCACCGCAAAGCTCCATGGCGATCACCCTGCAGATCGTTTCCATCGTGTTCTACACATTTATTGCGTTCCTCTGCATCGGTTTACCGATCGCGGTGCTTCCCGGCTACGTGCACGAACAACTGGGGTTCAGCGCAGTCATTGCCGGACTGGTGATTGGCTCGCAGTACCTGGCCACCCTGCTCAGCCGGCCAATGGCCGGGCGTATGTCGGATACGCTCGGTACCAAACGGGCGATCATTTATGGTTTGTGGGGGATTGTCCTCAGCGGCTTGCTGACGCTGCTCTCGACGTTGCTGCAGGACTTTGCGCTGGCGAGCCTGATCATTCTGATCATCGGCCGTTTGCTGCTCGGTATCGCGCAGGGTTTGATCGGGGTCGGCACCATCAGTTGGTGCATGGGCCAGGTGGGCGTCGAGCACACGGCGAAATCCATCGGCTGGAACGGCATCGCCTCCTATGGGGCGATTGCCATTGGTGCGCCCTTAGGCGTGGTGATGGTCGCTGATTACGGCTTCACCAGTCTCGGCATCGCGCTGGCCGTGCTGGCGGCCGGCGCCCTGCTGCTGATCCGCAACAAGCCGTCGGTGCCGGTGATCCGTGGCGAACGGCTGCCGTTCTGGGCGGTGTTCGGGCGGATTGCTCCGTATGGCGCCAGTCTGACTCTGGCCTCGATCGGCTATGGCACGCTGACCACCTTCATCACGCTGTATTACCTCAACCGTGGCTGGACCGGCGCGGCATACTGCCTGACGGTATTCGGCGTGTGCTTCATCCTGTCGCGGCTGATGTTTATCTCGGCGATCAGTCGGTTTGGCGGTTTCAGATCGGCCATTGCCTGCATGACCATCGAAACCGTGGGTCTGGTGCTGTTGTGGCTGGCACCGTCCACCGCGTACGCCATGATCGGCGCGGGACTGGCGGGGTTTGGCCTGTCGCTGGTGTACCCGGCGCTGGGTGTCGAGGCGATCAAGCAGGTGCCCAGCTCCAGTCGCGGTTCCGGGTTGGGCGCTTACGCGGTGTTTTTCGATCTGGCGCTGGCGATTGCCGGGCCGTTGATGGGCGCGGTGGCGTTGAATCTGGGGTATTCGTGGATATTCTTCAGTGCGGCGCTGTTGTCGGTGATTGGACTGGGGCTGACCTTGCTGCTCCAGCGCCGGGCAACGACCTAATACCGACGCGGTCCCCTGTAGGAGTGAGCCTGCTCGCGATAGCGGAGTATCAGTCGACATTTTCTTTTCTGACACACCGCTATCGCGAGCAGGCTCACTCCTACAGGGGATTTGCGGCGTTATTGATCCGCGGTCTGCATGCCGGCCCGGGTCGACTTGCCCAACGCATGAGAAAAGAACCGTCCAGCCTCTGAGATCAGGTTGCGGTGAATGTCTTCGCGATCAACGCCATCGGCGTCGGTACACAGCGCTGGCATGGCGCGAATCTGCTCTTCGTTGCACGGCGCCATAAAGACGAAGTGCCCTGCCCCGGCGAGTAATTTGAAATCCGGCGCCGTCGGCAGCTTGCGCGCCAGCGCGGCGGCGTTCTTGTCGAAGGCCACCAGTTTGTCGCCATCGCCGCTATAGAGCAGCACCGGCACATGCACATCGGCGAGGGTGTGACGGCCAAACTTCAGACTCAGCGGCGCCATCAACAGCAAAGCATGCACGCGCGGGTCGGGCACCGGTTGCAGGTCATCACGATCAACAATCAACTCACCCTGCGTGTTGCAGGCATCATGATCGTCCGGGCGCTCCTGGCAATAACGACGCAGTCGATCAAGATCCGGTTGCGCCCCGGACAGAATCAACGCTGTCTCGCCGCCCGCGGAATACCCGATCACCCCGACCTGATCGGCGTTGACGTACGGCGCGAGCATGCGGTCGCCAAGGGTCGCGGTGATGGCTTCGGAAATCTGGATCGGCCGCCCGTAGAGGTTGCTCAGGGTGCCGAGTCGGCTGTGGTCTTTGGAGTTGTCACCGGGGTGAATCACCGCCACCACCACAAAGCCTTTGCGCGCCAGCGAGGTCGCCAGGTCGTGCAGCGCGAGCGGCGTGCCGGTGTTGCCGTGGGACAGCATCAGCATCGGAAAGCGGCCGATGGCGACCTTGGTGTCTTCGCCGGCCTCGACCGAATAGCCCTCGAGCAGGCTCAGGTGTTCGCGGTCGCTGGAGGGATAGAAGGCAATGGCGCGCATCGGTTGCAGGTCGAGCGGGTCGAGAAAAGTCATCTCGTGATAACCGACGCTCCACACAGGGTGTCGCCCAGGCGCAGCCTGCACTGAATTCAGGCTGCCCAGCAGGCAAATCAGTAACGCTGCACAAAGACGCATCATCGGATGCACCACCCTGTTGTGACTCAATCGAAAGATCCGTTGCGTTGCGGGCCAGAAACGCCGGGGGTTCGGTGTTCCGGTACGCCAATGCATTCAGACGCTGATTGTGTGACTGCATAACCCGGGCCAGATTATGTAACAGTCAGAAACAAAAAACTCCGTATTCGCCCCTTGCGGAACCAGAATACAGAGTTTTTTTGGTGCTACCTGAACATCAGCTGTTCTTTACGCAAGCCTTACGCGGCGGCGAACAGTTGCTCGCTGATCTTCGCTTGGGCAGCGGTCATCGCGTTGTTGCGCACTTCTTCGCCATAGGCCAGGCCTTCGGCGCGGACGATTTCGATGTCGGTGATGCCGAGGAAACCCAGCACCAGCTTCAGATACTCTTCATGAGCGATGCCGCTGGCCTGACCGGCATGGATGCCGCCGGAGGTGGAGACGATCACCACTTTCTTGCCGCCGCACAGGCCTTCAGGGCCGGCTTCGGTGTAACGGAAGGTCTGACCGGCAACGGCAACGCGGTCGATCCACGCCTTGAGTTGGGTCGGCACGGTGAAGTTGTACATCGGAGCCGCGATCACAACCGCGTCGGCAGCGATGAACTCGGCCAGGGTCGAAGCGCTCAGTTCGGCTTCGTGCTGTTGTGCGGCGTTGCGCAGTTCAGCGGTCGTGCCGGCGGCGACCAGAGTGGTCGAGGAGAAATGGCTGATGGCGTCGGCGGCCAGGTCGCGGTAGGTCACCACGGCGCTTGGCTCAGCGGTTTGCCAGGCCTTTACGACTTCGCTGCTCAACTGACGGGAAGCCGAGTTGTCGCCCAGAATGCTCGAATCGATATGCAGTAGTTTCATGTGGAATCTCCTGGAAGGAATCGCCGGTGGCGACGGAATGGAGACAATCCTACGCAAGAAACCAATGGATGATTAGCCGCCTGAAATGCGATAGTTTGTCCCACTGATAGAACAGTTGGATATCCCTGATGCAAGACCTCAACGATCTCTACTATTTCGCCAAAGTCGTCGAGGCCGGCGGTTTTGCTGCGGCCGGGCGCTTGCTGGGGATTCCCAAGTCACGGTTGTCGCGGCGCATTGCTGAACTGGAAGAACGCCTCGGCGCACGTTTGCTCCAGCGCACCACTCGCCAACTCAATCTCACCGCGGTTGGTGAACGTTACTTGCGTCACTGTCAGGCCATGTTGCTGGAAGCAGAAATGGCCGATGAGACGGTGGCGAGCATGTCCAGCGAGCCGCGCGGTCGACTGCGGGTCTCCTGCCCCACCGGTCTGGCGCGGGAAATGTTGCCGTGGGTGATCAGCGATTTCCTTGGCAAATTTCCTCAGGTGCAGCTGGAAGTGGTGTTGCTCAATCGCCGGGTCGATCTGGTCGGCGAAGGCTTTGATGTCGCGCTGCGCGTGCGTGAACACGGTGACGAAGATCCGCTGCTGGTGACCCGGCGTTTGCGTCAGGCGCAAATGGTGGTGGTGGCCAGCCCGGCGTTTTTACAGGGCAAGACGATTGACCATCCGCAAGACCTGAAACATCTGCCCGTGCTGGGTGCGCTGGAAGCGGATCGCATGGTGCATGTGCGCCTGCTCGATCAGCAGGGCCACAGTTTTGAACTGAACATGGAAGCCCGTTTGGGCATCGATGATTTCGTCGTGCGCAAGGCCTGTGTCCTCGCCGGTCAGGGCTTTACCCTGTTGCCGATGATGTATTGCGAAGCGGAGCTGGAAAACGGCACGCTGGTGCAGATGCTGCCAGAATGGTCACTGCCCGGCGGCTGGCTGCAAGCAGTCTATCCGCATCGACGCGGGGTGATGCCGGCGGTGCGCGCGTGGATCGATCATCTGGTCGAGTCGTTCAATGCCTGTGGGGAGCGGTTGTTATGAGCAAGGGAAAGATGAGCGAAGCCGATGTGGCGGCGTTCTGCCTGGCATTGCCGGGCGCTCGGGAAGATTACAAATGGGGTGGCGTGCGGGTGTTTTCGATTGCCGGCAACAAGATGTTTGCCTTGCAGGGACTGCGCGGGGATTCCCTGGCGTTCAAGGTCGACAAGGACCTGTTTCTTGGTCATTGCGACCGCCCCGGCATTCACCCGGCGCCGTATCTGGCGCGGGCGCAGTGGATCATCATGCAGCCGCCCTACCCGTTGGGCGCTGAGGAATTGCGCGAGTTGTTGCAACGCTCGCATCAACTGGTGGTGAGCAAGTTGCCGAAGAAAACCCAAATCGGTTTATTGCTGTAAACCCGATTCCTACAAAAGGAATTGCGGTGTATTCAGAACAGCATCAGCAAGTTCGAGCCAAGAAACAACTGGTCGATCCAGAACACCTGATGCAGCAGCACAATCACCCAGAACAGAATCTGAAACGACACCTTGCGCGTCTTGTGTCGAAACACCTGCTGGGCAATCAGCGCGCCCGGCCAGCCGCCCGCCAGCTCCACGGCATGGAGGATGTTCTCCGGTGTGCGCCAGGCATCGGTGCGGGCCTTGCGTTTGTCCGCCCAGTACATGAAGAACGCCAGCACACTGACGACGCCGTAAGCCGCTAGTGGCAACCACGAAATCCCGCGCAGCCACATGGACACAGAGCCGAACAGCGGCAGCGCGCAGACGATCAACAGAACCGCCAGTTTCAGCTTCAGGTTCTGAATGTTGTTGCCCCGCGAAGGTCGTCCTTCAGGCCGGCGTGCACGAGAATCGTTCATGGCCGGGCCGCCGCCCAGTCTACCCAGCCAAACTGCCAGGTCGCCAGAATCAGCAGACCGAATACGATTCGGTACCAGGCAAACGCCGCATAGCTGTGGCTGGCAATGAACTTGAGCAAGCCGCGCACAGCAATCATGGCGAAGATAAACGCGGTGACAAAACCGATGGCAAACACCGGGAAGTCCGCTGGCACAAACAGGTCGCGATACTTGTAGCCGGAGTAAACCGCCGCACCGACCATGGTCGGCATCGCCAGGAAGAAGGAAAACTCGGTGGCTGTCTTGCGCGACAGGCCGAACAGAAGCCCGCCAATGATCGTCGAGCCGGAGCGCGAGGTACCGGGAATCATCGCCAGGCACTGGGCGAAGCCGACTTTCAGGGCATCTTTCCAGGTGATCTCGTCGACCGTTTCGGCGTGCACTTCATGCTGACGCTTTTCCGCCCACAACATGATGATGCCGCCCACCACTAACGCGGCCGCGACGGTAATCGGATTGAACAGGTATTCGTGGATCAGGTCGGCAAAGACCACGCCCAGCACCACGGCGGGCAGAAACGCGATCAGCAGATTGGCGGTAAAACGCCGGGCACTGGGCTGGGTTGGCAAACCGATGACCACATCGAGGATCTTGCGCCGAAACTCCCAGACCACTGCGAGGATCGCGCCGAGCTGGATGATGATATTGAATGCCATGGCCCGTTCGCCGCCGAACTCGAGCAAGTCGGCAACGATGATCTGGTGTCCGGTACTGGAAATGGGCAAAAACTCCGTCAGCCCTTCTACAACTCCTAGTATCAGTGCCTGCAAGGCCGTCCAAAGATCCATCAATCCCCCAAAGAGCGATGCGCGCGGGCATGCTCCGATAGTATTTTTCTAGCGTTCACTGCGATCAGCGTAGCTGCAAATGGCTGTACCGATTCCGCGCGCACAGGATCCACACGAAACAGTCAAAATTCCGTGAAATAGCAATTTGGATTCAGGTTTTCACGCGCGGGGCCGAAATCCTAACAGACAAGCCTTAATAGCGCTGCCGCGTTATACGACTTGGGTCGCGTATGCCCGCTCACGAAATCGTGATTGGATGCTGGCGGTCGTTTATTACAAGAACAAGAATCCGGAGTGACAGCGTTATGAACAGCTTGCGCAGTGTGTCGATCAGCCGACGCTTGTGGCTCATCTTGATTGTGGCGGTGGTCATGTTGCTGACCTTGGGCGTGTTGATGCTCAAGCAGATCCATGACGACCTCTATCACGCCAAGGCCCAGAAAACCCAGCACGTGGTGCAGACCGCCAGCGGCCTGCTGACTTATTACCACGACCTCGAAACCGCCGGCACCCTGACCAGAGACGCGGCACAGAAGCAGGCGCTGACGGCGATTCGCGGCCTGCGTTACGACCAAAGCGATTACTTCTGGATCAACGACCTCACGCCTGTGATGGTCATGCACCCGACCAATCCGAAACTGGAAGGCCAAAACCTCTCGGCGATCCGCGATCCGGACGGCTTTGCGGTGTTCAACGAAATGGTCGCCATTGCCAGATCCAAGGGTGCGGGCATGGTCAATTATCGCTGGCCGAAACCGGGAGCGACTGATCCGGTGGCGAAGACTTCGTATGTGAAGCTGTTCGAACCTTGGGGCTGGGTGATCGGTTCCGGCGTGTACGTCGACGATGTGCAAGCCGAGTTCCAGGGGCAGATGATCAAGGCTTCGGTGATCGGCCTGGCGATTGCGCTGATCATGGCGCTGCTGGTGATCCTGATCGCGCGCAGCATCGTCCGTCCGCTGCAGGAAACCGTGAACGCCATGGCCAACATAGCCAGCGGCGAAAGTGATCTGACCCGCAGCCTCGATACTCACGGTAAAGATGAAGTGACTGAACTGGCGCATCACTTCAACGCCTTTACCGCCAAGTTGCGTCGAGTGATCGGTGACTTGCAGGTGTCGGCCAGTGCGCTGGGCCAGTCGTCCAGCGAACTGGGCAACGACGCTTCGCAAGCGCAGCAACGCAGTCAGCAGCAATCGCAGCAGATGGAACTGGTGGCTACCGCGATCAACGAAGTGACCTATGGCGTGCAGGACGTGGCGAAGAACGCCGAGCACGCCGCTGCGGAAATGCGTGATGCCGAAGCGCAGGCACAACAGGGCCAGATCAACATTGATGGCAGCTTGCAGCAAATCGACAAGCTGTCCGGCACGATTGATCAAGCGGTTGAAGTCATCCGCACCCTCGCCGCTGAAAGCACGCAAATCGGCACCGTACTGGAAGTGATTCGCTCGATTGCCGAACAGACCAATCTGCTTGCCCTCAACGCGGCCATCGAAGCTGCCCGCGCCGGCGAGCAAGGTCGCGGGTTTGCCGTCGTAGCGGATGAAGTGCGTTTGCTGGCGCAACGTACGCAGAAGTCGACGGCGGAAATCCAGTCGATGATCGAGCGCCTGCAGAGCCATTCCGAAGCCGCTGTGAAAGTGATCGGCGACAGCAGCAAGGCGTCGCAACTGACCATCGAACAAGCGGGGTTGGCCGGCGCGAGCCTGAATGCCATTGGCCAGGCGTTGCGTAATATCAATGGCCTGAATGCCTCGATTGCCAGCGCCACGCTGCAGCAGGCCCATGTGGTCGAGGACATCAATCAGAACGTCACGCAGGCGGCCGGTCTCTCGCACAGCACGGCGATCGCCGCCGAGCAGTCGAGCGCGGCCAGCCTGAAACTTGGTCAATTGAGCGAACAACTCAATGCCCTCCTGCGCCAGTTCCGCGTCTGACCCGTGTAACTCTGGTGAGCCCACCCCTCACCCCAGCCCTCTCCCCGAGGAGAGGGGGCCGACCGAGGTGTCTCAAGCTATACGTCGACCTGAAAAATCGAGTCGATTATGGATTCAACGCAGAAAGATCAGGTCGGCGTATCTCGAACATCCAACTCGGTCAATCCCCTCTCCCTACGGGCGGTCCGACGTTTCGGGAGGGTTAGGGTGAGGGGTTTAGCCCAATGCAGTACAATCCGCCCCCTTCTTTCACTCCCCCAAGGAACCCCCATGTCCGGGCTTGAACTGTTTGCCGCCGCCCTCGGGGTGATCGCGGTGTGGCTGACGGTCAAACAGAATCCGTGGTGCTGGCCGATCGGCCTGGTCATGGTGTTGCTCTATAGCTGGATCTTCTTTGAAGTGAAGCTGTACTCGGACATGTTGCTGCAAGTGATCTACGCCGCCCTGCAGGTTTATGGCTGGTGGCAGTGGACCCGGGCCGGGACGATGCATGATGGCCGTGAGGTGACCCGCCTTGACCAACGTTCTATCTGGATCGGCCTCGGCGTTGGCGCAGTTGGCAGCCTGCTGCTCGGCGCAGCCATGGCGCACTGGACCGACGCCGCACAACCGTGGCTGGATGCGGCGCTCACGGGTTTCAGCCTGGTCGCCCAGCTGTGGATGGCGCAGAAACGACTGCAATGCTGGGCATTGTGGTTTGTCCTCGATGTGATCTTTGTCGGACTGTTCCTCTATAAGGGGCTGTACCTCACCGCGGCGCTGTACGGTCTGTTCACCTTGCTGGCCATTCAGGGCTTTCGCGAATGGCGCGCAGACCCGGCGTTGCGCACATGAAGGTCGTGGTTCTGACCGGCCCCGAATCGACCGGCAAGAGCTGGCTGGCGGCGGGCCTGCAACAGCGCTTTGGCGGGGTGCGTGTGGATGAATACGTGCGTCGGTTTATCGAACTCAATCCGCGCGATACCTGCCTGGCCGACATCCCTGACATCGCCCGGGGCCAGTTGCAATGGGAAGATACAGCGCGGGCTCAACAACCGGCGCTGCTGATTCTCGATACCCATTTACTGAGCAATATCCTGTGGAGCCAGACATTGTTCGGCGATTGCCCGGACTGGCTGGAATCCGAGTTGCTGGCGCGGCATTACGACCTGCACCTTCTTTTATCGCCAGAACAGATTGACTGGACCGATGATGGCCAGCGCTGCCAACCGGATCTGGACGAGCGACTGGCGTTTTTCCAGGCTACGCAACACTGGCTGGAAAACCACGACCAGCGTTTTCAGGTTATCCAGGGCGACTGGGCCGATCGCCAGCTGAGATCCTTTGCCGCCGTTGAGCAACTGCTCGCCGAGTGACCCATACAGCGGGTCAGCTCCCGGCGTTTTCCCCTGTTTTGTCAGCAAAGTGTCCATTCCTGAAACACTTGTGCGGGTGCAGAGTGCCCGTCTCAGCACGATTCATGATTTTGTCACGGCAGTTGTTAAGCGGCTGAAACACCATGGCGCAAACCCTTGTTCCAGAGCTTTGTTCAGTGGATAGCCAGGTCACCGTGACCGTGCGTGTTTCAACCTTGAAACAGGTTGTGTATCAGTCATGCGCTTTTATTTCTCAACCAATTGAAAAACAAACACTTTTCAAAAGCGGCACAGCTTTCGCTCTCTCCTTCACAACGCTGACTAGGGCCAGCCCACTGAAGAAGGAATTGCAGCCGTGGGGACGATCAAAAAAGGTTTCACCTGCCTACTGCTCATCGGATCAGCAGCCAGCGCATTCATCAGCTTCAACGCTCAGGCAGAGCGCAATGGCGTGATCGTCCTCAACCGCGACGTTCAACCTATCCCGATCGGTCGCAATGGTGGCAAAGACCCCTACCCGACCACCGTCAATGCCAATCCATCGGCGCGCATCAATCAGACCCTGAGCAACACCGAGCTCAATGACGGTGACTTTGCCAATGTGGCCAGTGGCTCTTCCATTCGCGGCAACATGATCACACCAAATTCGAACCTGCCCGGCATGAACACGCTGACCAATCCCAATGGGATGCCTGGCATGAGCGCTGGCCATGGCGGCGGCTCTGGCGCCTCGATCTCCAATACGGTCAACCGGGCGATGAGTACCGGGCTTGCCCCTCTGACCCGTATGGCCGGAGGCCAATAAGATGAATCGCACCCTGCTTTTGCTTGCCTTGCTCGGCTGCTCCAGTGCAATGGCCGATACGAGCGCTGTCAATACTGCAAACCTTCAGGATTCCGGCATGCAATACCGCGGCAATTTCAACGTCAACCAGGCCGCCGGCGACCAGATGCAACAAGCCAACACCAAGGCAATCGCCATCGGCACCGATTCGCATGCCACCACCCGCGTCATCCAGAAGATCGACACACCGGCCGATCGCTCGATGAACGCCAGCGCCAACATTGGCGGCAACTCTTTCAGCAATGGCAACGGGATCCTCGGTGTGAACCAGGGCGCCGGGGCCAACAACCAGATGGCCAACGTGACGCGCGTCAGCATCAGTGCTGCCCCGCAGAGCGTTGACGACAGTGCCCTTTCGCAACAGAACGTGGCGCTTTTACCGAGCTCAGGAGCAACTGGTCCCTCTTCCGGCAGTCGCCAGGTCACGACAAGTGATCAGGCCTTCACCGGCAGCCGCGGGGTGATCCAGGTGAACCAGAGTGCCGGGGTGGGGAACCGTATGGCTAACACCCTGAGCATCCGGGTCGCTGACTGACCCAAACAACAAAAGCAGTGCAATTAGAAAAGTACCAACACTTAACCAACTAATAAGCACGATGGAGAAACACCATGAAACCTACAATGGCTCTCAAACCACTGGTTTTCGCACTTGCAGCAGTGATGGCAATCGCAGCACAGGCAGGCGGTCGTGATGACAATGATCACGGTCATGGTAACGGGCACGGCAATGGTCATGGCAATGGCCATGATCCAAAAGGCCCTACCCTCGAACAACTGCTGCAAATCGGCGCAGGCGCCGGTGCCGCAGTGCTCGACGCACAAGACAGCGATGGCAACGTGGTGAAAAACCAGGGCACCCTCAACAACGCCAACGCCAGCGACTCGCTCAATAACTCCAACGGCAACATGGGCGCCAACGTTGCAGCCGGTGACGGCAACCAACAAGACAACGCCGCTGCCCTGGCGACTGCCGACGAAAGCTTCATCTTCGGCACCGCTGTTGCTGCCTCGAGTGCAACTCAAGTCAACAACAACAACTATGTGAAAAACTCGTCCACCTTCAACAACGCTACGCTCAACAATGCAGGCAACAATGGTTCCGGCAACATCGGCATCAACGTGACCTCAGGCAACTTCAACCAGCAGAAAAACAACCTCGCGATCGCCGTTTCCGGTGGCCGTGTAGCCACAGCCGCCGCAGCCGCCAACCAGTCCTCCACCGGCCTGGTCGTGGAAAACAAAGGCGTGCAGGCTTACAAAACCGATACCCTTACCGGTACTTATGCCGCAGCTGGCACGTTCAAAGCCAAAGGCACTGCAACCATCGAAGACGACAACCATGGCGGTTGGGGCAACCGTGGCGGCGGCCACGGCGGCAACGATGATCAGAAAGCCAAGTTCGAAGCCGTGGGTACTTTTGGCCTCGCTGGCGTCACCACTCAGCAAGTGCTGACCAAAGATGGCTGGAAAACGCCTGTCGTCAACAATGCCAACATGACCAACTCGATGAACAACTTCTCCGGCAACGGCGGAGCCAACGTCTCGGCGGGTGTGGGCAACCAACAAAGCAACTCGCTGTCCATCGCTGCAGGTTGCAAAGCCTGCATGTAATCGCGATCGAAACGAAAGCCCCGGAAACGGGGCTTTTCCTCAGTCCGCAAAGGCGTATCGATCATGCGTAAGACGGCCCTTTTCGCCCTGCTTTGTGTCTGTGGCCTGACTCAGGCCGGTCAGATGCCCGTGGCTGCCCTGCCGGGTGGCACGCTCATCTACAAGAACGTGCAAAGCATCCGTGAGCGCAAGTTTGCCGACATCGTCGAACAGAAAACCGATTTCAGCTGCGGCGCTGCTGCACTGGCAACGGTGTTACGCCAGGCCTATTGGCTCGACGTCGATGAGGAGCACATCATCAAAGGCATGCTGGTCAGTGCAGACCAGGACCTTGTGCGTACCCAGGGTTTCTCCATGCTCGACATGAAGCGCTACGTAGAAACCATCGGCATGCGCGCAAGGGGTTACCGGATCCCGCCCGAAAAGCTCGAAGCGGTAACCATTCCGGTGGTGGTACTGATGGAAATTCGCGGCTACAAGCATTTCGTCGTCCTGCAGCGTTCGGACAAGGATTGGGTGTACATCGGAGACCCGGTTCTCGGCCATAAACGCTACAAACATGATGACTTTGTCAAAGGTTGGAACGGCATCGTGTTCGCCATCGTCGGTCCCGGATATGACAAGGCCAACGCCTTGCGCAGCCCTCCGGTGCCATTGACGGCCAAGAACAAGCTCGATGGTTTCAACCCTGTCAGAGATGCTGAATTGATGGACTTCGGGTTCATACAGAGCGACTTCTTTTAATCGCCGATTATAAAGAATGGGGCTGGATGTCCCGGGAGCAGCAAATGAAAACCTCATACTGGCTGGCCGCCGCCTGCCTGGCAGCGAGTGCGTCAGGCTATGCCAATGCAGGATTCAAACCTATCGAGATACAGGACCAGGAGCTGTCCGAATTACGCGGTCGTTATGTCATGCCGGGGCGGATCATCAGCTTCGGCGTTGTCATGAACAGTACCTGGCGCAACGCCGCTGGCGATCTGATCGGGGCAGCCACCTCGATGCAAATTCAGGCAGCCACGGTCAAACCCGAATTCTATGTGCAAACCATCAAAGAGCACGGCAACGGTAGCCCCCTGCCAACGGGTACCGGCACGATCACCGGCGGCGCCGGCCTCAACAGCAGCCAGGGCGTGACGCAAAGCGTCCGTGCCGCTGGCGACAGCAATACCGCCTACAACAACGTCGCCATCAATGTCTCGGAAGCCAGTCAGGCACCCGCGCTGGCGCCCGCTCAGGGGCAAGCGCTGATGGCCGGGCAAACCATCGGCGGTAGCAATGCCGCAGGCAGCGTAGCCGTTTCAGCCACCGGTGGCGGCGTACAAATGGCCATTCAGGCCGCCGGCAATCAGGGCACCGCCCTGCAACAGGTCGCCCAGGGTGGCTTGCTGCAGAACACCCGTTTGCTCGGCAGTGCCAACGTGGTCAACAACATGACGCAACTCAACGTCGTCCTGAACAATAACGGCATGAGCGCCGCCGCGCTGGATTGCAACCTGAATCAACTCAGAGCACTACGCTCCATTGGATATTGAACTACGCTCAGTCTCGATCATTGGGCTAAAAGGGACGGCTTTTTCATGTATCGATCAGTATCACTGCGTGCCGCAGTGTGTTTGAGCACTCTTCTCCCTGCGGCGATGCTTCAGGCAGCACCCGACGCAGATGTAGAGGCCCTGAAACAGGAACTACTGGAGCTGAAACAACGATACGAAGTACAACAAAAAGCCCTGGCGGTACTTGAACAACGAGTCCGTCAGGTAGAAGAGCAACCCACCGCCCCGCCGCCAAAACGTCTGGCCAAATCGCCTGCTGACCTGAAAGGCAATCGCGTCGCCACCGGCACCGGTGCGGCCGCCGCATCAGGAGGCGCCGCCGGGGGCAGTGGCGCTTCTTACGGGCAATCGCTGGCTGATGATTCACAACCGGCGCAGAGCGTTTCCAACCTGTACGACGAGGCCAGCGGCTTCTTCGGCGGCGGCAAGTTCAGCGTCGAAACCGGCATCACCTATTCGCGCTATGACACTCGCCAGTTGATTCTCAACGGCTTCCTCGCGCTGGATTCGATTTTCCTCGGCAACATCAACCTCGACCGGATCAAGGCCGACACCTGGACCCTCGACCTGACGGGCCGCTACAACTTCGACAATCGCTGGCAGTTCGACCTCAACGTGCCCGTGGTGTATCGCGAATCGACTTATCAGTCGGGCGGCGGCAACGAGGGCGCGGCGGGCGTAACCACCGAAGAAACCGTGACCAAGGATCCAACCCTCGGCGACGTCAATTTCGGCATCGCGTACAAGTTCCTCGACGAGTCGGTCAATACCCCGGATGCGGTGGTTACCTTGCGGGTCAAGGCGCCGACCGGCAAGGATCCGTTCGGCATCAAGCTGCGCCAGACCAATGCCAACTCCAACCTGTTCGTGCCTGACACCCTGCCTACCGGCAACGGCGTCTGGTCGATCACGCCGGGCATCTCGCTGGTCAAGACGTTTGACCCTGCCGTGCTGTTCGGCAGTTTGTCCTACACCCACAACCTGGAGGAGTCGTTCGACGACATCAGCTCGACCGTCAACCAGAAAAACCCGGGCAAGGTACGCATTGGCGACAGCTTCCAGATCGGTGCCGGTATTGCCTTTGCGCTGAACGAGAAGATGAGTATGTCGTTCTCGGTGTCTGACCTGGTTCAACGCAAGAGCAAGCTGAAGCAGGATGGCGGGGATTGGGAATCGGTGGTGTCCAGCGACGCCAACGCCGGTTACTTCAACGTCGGCATGACCATTGCGGCCACGGATAACCTGACCATCGTGCCCAATCTGTCCATCGGCATGACGGATGATGCCCCGGACTTTTCCTTCAGCCTGAAATTCCCGTACTACTTCTAACCATTGGGAAACGCAAAAGGCCCGTTGCGATCACCTCGCAACGGGCCTTTTCCATTTTCCGCCCTAGCGGATCTGATGCTTGTGCAGCAAACGATAGAACGTCGGCCGTGACACGCCGAGGACTTTGGCCGCAACGCTGAGGTTATCGCTGTGCCGGTTCAACACATCGCACAACGCCTGGCGTTCGGCGCGGGTCTTGTAATCTTCCAGCGTGCCCATCGGCGTGGCGATCGAGTGCTGGCTGATCAACCCCAGATCCCGGGCCTCGATCTGCCGGCCTTCAGCCAACACCAGGCCACGGCGCACACGGTTGGCCAGCTCCCGGACGTTGCCCGGCCAGTCATGCTTGCCCATGGCAATCAGTGCATCTTCACTGAAACTGCGTGGGCGTCGACCGGTTTCGTGGCTATAGAAGTGAGAAAAGTGGTTGGCCAGCATCGAGAGATCGCCATGGCGTTCACGCAACGGTGCGGTGACCACTTGCAGCACGTTGAGCCGGTAATACAGATCTTCACGAAAACGTTTCTTCTCGATGGCGGCTTCAAGGTCGACGTGAGTCGCCGCCAGAACGCGCACATCCACCGGGATCGGCTGACTGCCGCCGACGCGTTCGATGTGTTTTTCCTGCAGGAAGCGCAGCAGGTTAGCTTGCAACTCCAATGGCAGATCACCGATCTCATCAAGAAACAGCGTGCCGCCATTGGCCGCTTCAATACGCCCGACCTTGCGCTGGTGCGCGCCGGTAAAAGCACCTTTCTCGTGACCGAACAGCTCGGACTGAATCAAATGCTCGGGTATCGCCCCGCAATTGATCGCTACAAAAGGTTTGCTGTGGCGCTGGGATTGTCGGTGCAGCGTGCGCGCGACCAGTTCTTTGCCGGTACCGCTTTCGCCGCGGATCAACACCGGCGATTCGGTCGGTGCCAGTTTGCTGAGCAATTTGCGCAGCTCGCGAATCGGCTTGCTGTCGCCGAGCAATTCATGTTCGGGCTGGTCCACGTGAATCGTGCCTTGCCCGCGCAAACGCGCCATGCCGAACGCACGGCCAAGGGTGACCTGCACCCGCGACACGTCAAATGGCAGTGTATGAAAATCGAAAAACCATTCACAGACGAAGTCTCCGACGTTCTGTAAACGCAAGACTTCCTGATTGAGCACGGCGATCCATTCGGTGCCGCTGCGACTGATCAGCTCCTTGACGGCTTCGGGGCGTTCGAGGTGAAACGGCTGTAAACGCAACAAGCCGACATCGCAACTGCGATCGGCGGCGTTTTCCAGAGTGCAACTGTCGACATCCCAGCCTACGGCGCGTAATCCGGGCAATAAGCGGTGGCAGTCGTCGCACGGATCGACCACCAATAAACGTCGTAACGCTGGCGCTTCGCTCATGACTGTTCCTTGGCGCCAAATTATTAGAAATGATTGTAAAAACAGTCATTTGGCAGACCCGACTGTAACACTAGCAAGATTTTGACAGGGCCTTGTATCGATTGCTTATAGGCGTACAAGCAAATACGTTATAAGAACCTAAGTTATTAGTAAGCTATCGACTTATTTTTTCAGCCCCGACCTTTCAGCGAGCTTTCAAACGCGTTGTAAAAAGCATCGGCCTGAAAGAAAGTTGAAATTTCTTTGTTTCATGTGTGACCTGCCTGCGGGTTCGGTGCATCAGTACAAGTAGAAGCCGCACGGTAAGCCCAACCGACGGCACATCACTTGATTGGGCACGACAGAGAGAAAAAAACATGACCGCCCCGCTCCGTATCAACGAAGCTCTTTTGATTGCCAACCACGCGTTCAAACCTTTTCAGTGCGTGGCCTGGGCACCACAAGACGGCAATGGCGAATTGAGCCTGACCGTGATCGATCGGACCAATTCGCACATCGGTCGCCAAAAGATCCCAAGCAGCGCCTACTCCGATCCTGCGCAACTCGAGCAGCTGCTGCAACAGGCTCGCGCTGAACTCAGCAAAGAAGGCCATTTGCTGCAATCCTGGTCGATGCCACACTAACAACCGGGCAATGCGGATGACACTCAGGTCATCCGCCCTCCTCTGTTAGTTGTTTTCTTTTCAATTCCCAAACTTCTGCCCAACGCATGGCAACGTATCCAGCTTAATGCTTGGCCGGCTTGCTAGTGGTTCAAAAAGACACTGTTCTGGCACAGTGCGACCCTCCACCTGTTAGTTATCACAGTTGTACTTCTCCCGGTTCAGGGATTGAATGTTTCGCTCGTGCAGTTACCCATCCGGTTTCCGGTACAAGGTCAACTCGCAAGGAGATGCGTGCATGGCGACTCTGAACACTTCTGTGCTGCCGGCGTTATCGACAACGCTATTCACGCGCGCCGGTCAACTTGACAACACCTTTGCCACTACCGGTGTCGCTCAAGTGTATTTCGCTGACAGTGTGTCCAGTCTGACCGAGGACATCGCCCTCGATGCGCAGGGGCGGATTCTGGTTGCGGCCAAGGTCGGCGTCGCCACTGGCAGCCGATTCGGGCTGGCGCGAATGCTGGCCGACGGCTCGGCCGATCTGGCCTTTGGCGTTCAGGGCAGCGTGATCGGCACCTTTGCCCGCGGTTTTGAAGCCACGGCCGGCAAAGTCCAGGCACTGCCCGACGGACGCATCCTGCTCGCCGGCCTGCATTATGAAAACGCTCATCGCACCTTGCCGGCACTGGCCATGTTCGACGCACAGGGTAAACCGGACCTGAGTTTCGGCGACAATGGCCATCAGGTCGTGCGCCTGCCCGGCGACCTGTCCATGGGCAGCCGGGATGCCTGGCTGCCGCCGGGTGTACCGGGCGCCGAAGCCTGCGACTTTGTGGTCCAGGATGACGGCCATATTCTGTTGATCGCCAATCACCACTTCGAACTCGCCGACCATGCCGGCATGCTGATTCGCCTCAAGCCCGACGGCAGTCTGGATGAAACCTTCAACCGCCGCGGTTTCGTGATGATTCGCCACTTGCTGCTCAACACCTGGCTCAGCAGCCTGCTATTGCAACAGGACGGGCGCATCGTGGTGGCAGGTTCCATTGACTTTCCGCAGGAGGGTCTGCTGGCGCGCTACCTGCCCGACGGCTGCCTCGATGAGCGTTTTGCCGTGGACGGCTTCATGGCGTTCAAGGCACACGGGCAAAGCGCCCAGGTCAGTCAGGTCCTTGAGTCGGCGGATGCACTGCATTGTTTCGGTAGCAGCCGCGACCCGATTCGCTGCATGGCGTATAGCGTGCACACCAATGGTCGGCCGAACCTGCACAACCATGGCGGCCAGCCACAACTGCTGGAAATCGGCCCGAGCGGCTGCCAATGGAGCGCCGCTCAACCCATGGCAGACGGCCGCATCATCGCGGTCGGTGCAACCATTGGCGGATTCGAGGCGGATTTCATTGTTGCCCGTTACCTGAGTGATGGCGGCCTGGATCACAGCTTCGGCGACGGCAAAGGCTGGTTGCGCACGCGTCTGGGGCGCAGCCTCGACACAGCCAATTCGCTGGCCGTGCAAGCGGATAACGCCATTCTCGTTGGTGGTTATTCATTGGATGGCAATTATCGGGCGATGGTGGCGCGATATCTCAATCCGTAAGTCTGCGGCCGTCAACAGCGTTTACCATTCGTCGGTTTTGGCCCTGGACCTGTAATTTCTGACAGTAGACGTTAGCTGCGATCAGCGTTGAGATGGCGACACACGCAGATGGCTGCGTGGTGATCCTGGAAAAGGAATTTGAAATGACTGATCAAGAGAAATTATCCGGACAACTGACGCAGGTTGATGCTTCGAGCAAGCGGGCCAGCAAGATCAAACCAGCGATCCTGCAACTCACCGACCTGGACGGGCATTACATCGAATCCGGCAGTACCGTTGAAATTGTCGACTTTTTTGTCCATGGCGTGGCCGATCGCCCTGGCCCGGCGCAAATTCTGGATGGGGGAACCCTGATTGCCAATGCGCAGATTGACGAGCATGGCCGCTTTAAACAAGTACTTCTTGGCCAGAATCTGGGTGTTCATGCATACACCGTGCGAGATGAGTCTGGGCGAGAATCATCTTCCTGGGAGGTTAATATTGAAACAGATTCGGTAGTAATCGCATCTGTAAAAGGGCCCGACCAGAAATGGATCGATAGCGGTTCGAGTACAATTCATAACGAACTAACTTTTTTTGGCAAAGGCGTGCGTGGCCAAGTGGTCGAACTACTGGATAACGACATCGTGCTTCAGTTGCTCAAGGTCAATGACAGCTGGCATTGGCACGCCCTTCTCACGGGCCTTAAACCAGGCAAGCATCAATTCGTCGCTCGAAAGTTAAACGGCGAGGAATCAAACCACTGGCATGTTGAGATCGAAAAACCAGCATCGCTGAGCATTCAATTTAGTTACGGCGAAGGAAATCATCAGCCCATCAATAATGGCGAAACCACAACACAGACAGAAGCAGTTCTGGTTGGAACTGCCAAGCCGTACGAGTCTGGCCGGATCCTCAGTGATATCCATGAAGGGATTGTCTATAAGGCAAATGAACACGGAGTTTTCGTTGCCCCTGTTAAAGGCTTAGTCCCCGGCCATAGTTACAGGTTCGTCTGCCGATCTGAATCCGAACCGAATCGGCAGTCGGAACCTTGGGCAATCAAGGTAGCGTCTTCGAAGCTGCCGCAGCCGTAATTCTGCCTCATCATCAGAAAGCCCCATCGAGTGATGACTTGGCGGGGCTTATTATTGAACACCAGCAATCGTGTAAATACCTGCCCAAGCGTTCGCGGGGGTGGCGCGGTATCTCAATCCGTAGGGCTGTGGCCGTCAACAGTGTTTACCACTCGTCGGATTTAGCCCTGTACCTGTAATTTCTGACAGTAGACGTCAGCTGCGATCAGCGTTGAGATGGCGACACACGCAGATGGCTGCGTGGTGAACCTGAAAAAGGATTTTGAAATGACTGATCAAGAGAAATTATCCGGACAACTGACGCAGGTTGATGCTTCGAGCAAGCTTGCCAGCAAGATCGAACCACGGATCCTGGAACTCACCGACCTGGAGGGGCGTTACATCGAATCCCACAGCGTCGTTAAGATTAGCGACTTTTTTATCAAAGGCGTGGCCAATGTGGCTAGCCCGGCGCAAATTCTGGATGGTGGAACCGAGATTGCCACTGCTCACGTTGACGAGACTGGCCACTTTGAGACAGAACTTTTTCACCAGTCTCTGGGTACCCATATATACACCGTGCTAGATGAGTTTGGGCAAGAATCATCTCCTTGGGTGGTTACTATTGCTGCAGTGGATCAGTTATTGATTGAGTCCGTAATAGGGCCCAACGACGAAACGATCGAAAACGGTTCGAGTACAGTACATAACGACCTGAGGTTTACCGGCAGAGGTGCGCCTGGCAAAGTGGTCGATCTACTGGACAACGGCATCGTGCTTCGCTTGCTCAACGTCGCTGGCAACGGGCACTGGAGCGCCCACCTCACAGGCCTTAAGCCAGGCAACCATAAATTTGTCGCTCGAGAGTTAAATGGCAAGGAATCCGCCCCCTGGCTTATCGAGATCGAAAAACCGGCATCGCTGAGCATTCAATTTGGTTACGGCCAGGGAAATCATCAGCCCATCAACGATGGCGAAACCACAACGCAGACAGAAATAGTTCTGGTTGGCACTGCCAAGCCGTACGAGTTTGGCCGGATCCTCAGTGATGCCCATGAAATGGTTATCTACGATGCAAATGAATTCGGAATTTTCGTTGCCCCAATTACGGGCTTGATCCCTGGTTATAGTTACAGATTCGTCTGCCGATCTGAATCCGAACCGAATCGGCAGTCGGAACCTTGGACAATCAAGGTAGCGTCTTCGAAACTGCCGCAGCGGTAATTCTGCCTCATCTTCAGAAAGCCCCGTCGAGTGATGACTCGGCGGGGCTTGTTATTGGGCACGAGCAATCGTGGAAATACCTGTTTCAACTGCAGTAGCGAGGATTAGTCCACGAGCTGCTTGATCTTCCTCGACACATCCGGCAACTTTCGCGCTTCTTAATAAAAGGAGCAGCCGATGTCCGGCTCAATGGCCCAGGCGTTCGCGCAAAACTTTCTCGGGCACTCGCCACGCTGGTACAAGGCGACCATCGTCGGTTTTCTCATCCTCAATGCCGTCGTGCTGTTCAGCATTGGGCCGGTCGCCGCCGGCTGGTTGCTGGTGATCGAATTCATCTTCACCCTGGCCATGGCGCTCAAGTGCTATCCGCTGATGCCCGGCGGTTTGCTGCTCATCGAAGCACTGCTGTTGAAGATGACCACGCCACAGGCGCTTTACGATGAACTGGTGCACAACTTCCCGGTGATCCTGCTGCTGATGTTCATGGTGGCCGGCATCTATTTCATGAAAGACCTGCTGCTGTTTCTGTTCTCGCGTCTGCTGTTGGGCGTGCGTTCAAAAGCGGTGCTGGCCTTGATGTTCTGCTTTCTGTCGGCGTTTCTATCGGCGTTTCTCGACGCCTTGACGGTCACCGCGGTAATCATCAGTGCGGCGGTCGGTTTCTATTCCGTTTATCACCGCGTGGCGTCGGGCAACGATCCGCGCCAGGACAGCGAGTTTGGAGACGACCAGAACCTGCCGAAACTGCATCACGACGATCTGGAACAATTCCGCGCGTTCCTGCGCAGCCTGTTGATGCACGGCGCGGTCGGTACCGCGTTGGGCGGCGTCTGCACACTGGTGGGCGAGCCGCAAAACCTGTTGATCGGCCATGAGATGGGCTGGCACTTCGGCGAGTTCTTTCAGAAAGTCGCGCCGGTGTCGCTGCCGGTGTTAGCGGCGGGCCTGGTGACGTGCGTGTTGCTGGAGAAACTGCGCTGGTTCGGCTACGGCACCCTGCTGCCGGACAATGTTCGCGCCGTGCTGGCCAACTACGCCGCCGAAGACAATGCCGAACGCACAGCCCGGCAACGCGCAGCCCTGCTGGTGCAAGGTGCTGCGGCGCTGATCCTGATCGGTTGCCTGGCCTTTCACATCGCTGAAGTCGGCCTGATCGGTTTGATGGTGATTGTGTTGATCACCGCGTTTACCGGAATTACCGACGAGCATCGCCTGGGCAGTGCGTTCAAGGACGCCATGCCATTCACGGCATTGTTGGTGGTGTTCTTTGCGGTGGTTGCGGTGATTCACGATCAACAGCTGTTCGCGCCGTTGATCCAGTGGGTGCTGGCCCTGCCGGTCGAGCAACAACCGGGCATGCTGTTCATTGCCAACGGCCTGTTGTCGGCAATCAGTGACAACGTGTTTGTCGCCACGATCTACATCACCGAAGTGAAACAGGCGTTCCTCGCCGGCCACATGAGCCGAGAGCATTTCGAGACACTGGCGATTGCGATCAATACGGGCACCAATCTACCGAGCGTGGCCACGCCCAACGGGCAGGCCGCGTTCCTGTTCCTGCTGACCTCGGCAATCGCGCCGCTGGTGCGTTTGTCATATGGACGGATGGTGTGGATGGCGTTGCCGTACACCGTCGTGATGGGGTTGTTGGGCTGGTATGCCGTGAGCTACTGGCTCTGATCAACACTGAATAAACCTGTGGGAGCGAGCCTGCTCGCGAAGAGGGAGTGTCAGGCAACAGATTCGTTGAATGACACACCGCTTTCGCGAGCAAGCTCGCTCCCACATTGGTTTTTGGGTGGGGTCAGCGAGGCAGGATGTAGTTTTTGATCGCCTGGGCGACGCCGTCTTCGGTGTTCGACGCGGTGACCACGTCAGCCTGACGCTTCACCGCCTCCTCCGCCTGGCCCATGGCGATCGATAAACCGGCGCAATGGAACATCGCCGGGTCATTGCCGCCATCACCGATCGCTGCGGTCTGTTCCAGAGCAATGCCGAGATGCTCGGCCAGGGTCGCCAGTGCGGTGCCCTTGTTGGCCTCCAGCGCCGTCACGTCGAGGTACACCGGTTGCGAGCGTGAGACTTGCGCCATGCCGTTGACCTTGGGCAGCAGTTGCGCCTCCAGTTCGATCAACAGTTCGGTGTTGTTACTGGTCGCGACGATCTTGTCGATGCGCTCCATATACGGCTCGAAACTGTCCACCACCACCGGCGGATAACCGAGGCCGTGCTGTTCGCGCGGCACCATCGGCCCGTGCGGATCCTTGAGCAACCAGTCGCCGCCACTGAACACCCAGATTTCCACGTCCGGCTGATCGGCGAACGTTGCCAGCGCAATCAGCGCGGTGGTGGCCGGCAGGTAATGCGCGACCAGCAAACTGCCGTCCGGATTGACGATCGTGCCGCCATTGAACGCCGCTGTCGGCACGTCCACACCCAGTGCTTCGATCTGCTGCAACATGGCTTTGGGCGGTCGGCCGGTGGCGAGGCTGAACAGTACGCCCGCCTCACGCAGCGAACGTACGGCGTCGATGGTGCGCTGGCTCAGCGTGTGATCCGGCAGCAACAGCGTGCCGTCCATGTCGCTGAGCAGAAAACGGATGGGTTGTTTCGGCAAGTCACTCATCCGAGGCCATGCCAGACGCGGCCATCGCGAGTGAGCAGATCTTCGGCGGCTTGCGGGCCGTCTTCACCGGCCGCATAAGTCTGCACGCTGGCATCCTGCTGCCAGGCGTCGAGGAACGGTTGTACCGCGCGCCAGCCGTTCTCGATGTTGTCGGCGCGCTGGAACAGCGTCTGGTCGCCGGTCAGGCAGTCGTAGATCAGGGTTTCGTAGCCGGTCGACGGCTGCATCTCGAAAAAGTCTTTGTAGGCAAAACCCAGCTCGATGTTGGCCATGTTCAACGCGGGCCCCGGCCGCTTGGCGAGCAGGTCGAACCACATGCCTTCGTTGGGCTGGATCTGGATGCGCAGGTAAGTTGGCTGCAACTCATCGACTTCCGTGTCACGGAACTGCGCATACGGCGCCGGTTTGAAGCAGATGACAATCTCGGTGTCGCGCACGCTCATGCGTTTACCGGTGCGCAAGTAAAACGGCACGCCGACCCAACGCCAGTTGTCGATCATCACCTTCAGCGCCACGTAGGTTTCGGTGTTGCTGTCAGGCGATACGTTGGCCTCCTGGCGATAACCGTTCAGTGGCTTGCCATCGACTTCACCGGCGCTGTACTGGCCACGCACCGAGTTGGCCCGAGCCTCTTCAGTGGTCCATGGACGAATTGCACCCACAACCTTGGCCTTCTCGCCGCGCACCGCATCGGCGCCGAACGCGGCCGGCGGTTCCATGGCAACCATGGCGAGCAACTGGAACAGGTGATTGGGCACCATGTCGCGCAGTGCGCCGGTGTGTTCGTAAAAACTGCCACGGGTTTCGACGCCGACGGTTTCGGCGGCGGTGATCTGCACGTGGTCGATGTAGTGGTTGTTCCAGAAGGCCTCGAACAGGCTGTTGGAGAAACGGCTGACCAGAATGTTCTGCACGGTTTCCTTGCCCAGATAATGGTCGATCCGATAGATCTGCTTTTCGGACATCACCTTGAGCAAACAGGCGTTCAACGCTTCGGCAGTGTGCAGATCGGAGCCGAACGGCTTTTCAATCACCACCCTTCTGAACGCCTCAGGGGTTTCTTCGAGCAATCTGGCAGCGCCGAGTCGGCGCACCACTTCGCTGAAGAAACGCGGCGCGGTGGCCAGGTAGAACACTGCATTGCCAGTGCCGCTGTCAGCGATTTTCGCCGCCAGCGCGGAATAAGTGCTGTCGTCCAGAAAATCACCCTGGACGTAGCTGATACCTTTGGCGAGCTTGGCCCACAAAGCCGGATCAAGCATCTGATCGTCCTTGCCGACCTTCGCCGCCACTTCGGTGCGGATGAAGTCTTCGAGCTTCTGCGCGAAGGCTTCATCGGTAATGGCGTTGTGGTCAACGCCGACGATCCGCAGATTGTCGTCAAGCAAGCCGTCGCGACTGAGGTTGTACAGCGCCGGCATCAGCAAGCGCTTGACCAGGTCGCCGTGGGCACCGAACAAGAACAGCGTGGTCGGTGGTGCGGGTTCTGCCTTGGATTTTCTGCGGATCGTATGGGTCATTTCTTCGGTGTCTCCACGTGGCCGCCGAAGCCGAAGCGCTGGGCCGAAAGAATCTTGTCGCCAAAGGTGCCCTGACCGCGCGAGCGGTAGCGCGAGAACAGCGAGTTCGACAGCACCGGGACCGGCACCGCTTGTTCCATGGCGGCTTCGATGGTCCATTGACCTTCGCCGCTGTCCGCTACCGAGCCGGAGAAGCCGTCGAGCTTCGGATCGCTGGCCAGTGCGTCGGCGGTCAGGTCGAGCAACCACGAGGAAACTACGCTGCCACGGCGCCACACTTCAGCAATGTCGGCCACGTTGAGGTCGAAACGCTGATCTTCCGGCAGACGCTCGCTGGACTTGGTCTTGAGGATGTCGAAGCCCTCGGCGAACGCGGCCATCATGCCGTACTCGATGCCGTTGTGAATCATCTTCACAAAATGCCCGGCACCGGCCGGACCGGCGTGAATGTAGCCATGCTCGGCACGGTGATCCTCGGACTTGCGATCCTTGGTGCGCGGGATGTCGCCCATGCCAGGCGCCAGTGCGGCGAACAGCGGGTCGAGACGCTGCACGGTTTCGGCGTCACCGCCGATCATCATGCAATAGCCGCGTTCCAGGCCCCAGACGCCGCCAGAGGTGCCGACGTCGATGTAGTGCAGGCCTTTCTCGGCCAGAGTCCTGGCCCGACGAATGTCATCCTTATAGTTAGTGTTGCCGCCGTCGATGATCGTATCGCCGGCTTCGAGCAACGTGCTCAGGGTGTTGATGGTGTCTTCGGTCGGCGCGCCGGCCGGCAGCATGACCCATACCGCACGCGGTTTGGCCAGGCCGGCAACCAGTGCCGGCAAATCGGCGACGCCAGTGGAGCCCTCGGCGACCAGGTTATCGATGAAAGCGGTATTGCGGTCGTAAACAACGGTGGTGTGGCCGTTGAGCATCAGACGTCGCGCAATATTGCCGCCCATGCGGCCCAGTCCAATAATCCCGAGTTGCATGTGCTGATGCTCCTTACTACAAATAAATGTGTGTCATTGGTTATAGCCCAACGCGACTGATGGAGGTTAGTCCAGAGCGTTGCGATGAAGTTTCCGGGCATTGTGCCCGATCCAGACTGATAACGCCCCGAATCCTGCTGAAGACACACCGACCATGAAAAATAAAAAAGTTCCATTCACAGGCAAAAGAAATCAAAATTGGCGCCGATAGTAAGTCAGCACCCCAAAACGGGGACGACCTACAGTTGATGCACGCCATTTGCGAGGTGAGCAATGGGCACAGTACACACAGCAATGCCGCCACAAACCCTGTACGTGACAATCCGTCGCGATGAATTGCGCCAGTTGAAAGACGAACGCGACCAGTTGAAGCAGGAGCTGGCGCAGCTGCGCCTCTTGACCCAGGGTGCGCAACCGCAACCTTTGCCGGTCGTTCAGCGTCAACCCCACGCTTGATCCCCCGCCTATTTCGGGAACCGCAGCCGCTGTTCCCGACATGATGCTTAGCCGCCCACCGCCTTATAGACCAAAAGCGGCAACTCACAAACTTTTCACATTCTCTTCGTAATACTCCGCCCCATTCTGGCCGTACCTGCGTGTACGGCTTCCGTTCGTCGGTTTCATGGATGTTCCGGCGGTGGTTGTAATGTGAGCTGGAGCGCCGAATGGCATTGTTCAAACGCAGCAAAACGACTGCGACAGGTTTCGACTGGGCCGGTTTTATCTGGTTGTTTGTATTCTTCTGGTACTTCTCGGGTATCACCCAACTGCTGATCCAGCTGACCGGCACCTCGGGCTTCACCGGGTTCCGTCAGGCGTTCGTCATGAGCGCGATCTGGCTGGCGCCGATGCTGCTGTTTCCGAAACGCACCAAACTACTCGCCGCCATCATTGGCGTGGTGTTGTGGGCCTGTTCGATGGCCAGCCTCGGTTACTTCTTCATCTATGAGCAGGAGTTCTCCCAGAGCGTCATCTTCATCATGTTCGAGTCGAACATCTCTGAAGCCGGCGAGTACATGACCCAGTACTTTGCCTGGTGGATGGTCCCGGCGTTCCTCGCACACACTGCCTTCGCTTACTTCCTGTGGACGCGTCTGCGCCCGGTGTACATGCCCCGTGGCCGCGCATTCGTCGCAGCAATGGCTATTCTGATTGCCGTGATCGGTTATCCGCTGGTCAAACAAACGATGCGCATGGGCACCTTCGCCCAAGGCTTCGAAAAATTCGAAACCCGCATTGAGCCAGCGGTGCCATGGCAGATGGTCGTCGCCTATCACCGTTACCAGGAAACCCTCGCCGACATGCAGGGCATGTTGCATAACGTGAGCAAGATCCCGCCGCTGAAAAACCTCAAGGACGCCTCGGCCGATCAGCCCAAAACCCTGGTGCTGGTCATCGGCGAATCGACCAACCGTCAGCGCATGAGCCTCTACGGCTATCAGCGCAACACCACGCCGGAACTGGACAAGCTCAAGGATCAACTGGCGGTTTTCGACAACGTCGTCACCCCACGTCCATACACCATCGAGGCGTTGCAGCAGGTGCTGACCTTCGCTGATGAAGAGCATCCGGACCTGTACCTGTCGACCCCGTCGCTGGTCAGCATGATGAAACAGGCCGGCTACAAGACTTTCTGGATCACCAACCAGCAGACCATGACCAAACGCAACACCATGCTCACGACCTTCTCCGAACAGGCCGACGAGCAGGTGTACCTCAACAACAACCGCAACCAGAACGCCGCGCAATACGATGGCGACGTGATCGAACCGTTCAACAAGGCCCTGACTGACGCGGCACCGCGCAAGCTGATCGTTGTGCATTTGCTCGGCACACACATGAGCTATCAGTACCGCTACCCGCCGACGTTCGACAAATTCCAGGACCGCACCGGCGTACCAGCCGGCGTACGAGACGACCAGGTACCGACCTATAACAGCTACGACAATGCCGTGCTGTACAACGATTTCGTGGTGTCCAGCCTGATCAAGGATTACGCCAAATCCGACCCGAACGGCTTCCTGCTGTACCTCTCGGATCACGGTGAAGACGTGTTCGACTCGGTGGGCCACAAGACCCTGGGCCGCAACGAAAACAAACCGACCGCGCCGATGTACACCATTCCGTTCATGGCCTGGGCGTCACCGAAGTGGAAAGCCAATCACGACTGGAACTTCGCTGGCGACCTCGATCGCCCTTACAGCAGCTCGCACCTGATCCACACTTGGGCCGACATGGCCGGTCTGAGTTTCGATGAACTGGACCACAGCAAGAGCCTGGTCAGCGACAGCTTCAAGGCGCGACCACTGCTGATCGGCGACCCGTACCAGACTGAACAGCGTGCGTTGATCGACTTCAGTTTGATGAAGCCGAAGAAACCCGATGCCGCACCTGCGGACATCGCGCAGAAGTGACACCAGAAAGGGGCCCGAAACCGGCCCCTTTTTCCTGTCCGCAGGAAATTCAGCTACCCAGACTCGAAGCTCGCTTCGTCACTCAGCTACTCGCCACTGTCAGCGCTGACAGGTGCAAACGCCTGACAATCGATTGTTCTGCAACATGCTGCAAAACCTGCCCTGAACCGGCGTTAACCCCGCGTTAATTCACGCCTCCCAGACTCTCTTCCGAGATCTGCTTCATGGACGAACGGCTCCCACTTGTTCAGTAGGAGGCACCATGAAAATCACTACCGCAATGCTTGCCGGGCTGTTCGCCCTGGGTTCTGCCAGCGTGTTCGCCGAAGGCGGCGCTGAGCGCATGCGTTATTACTACGACAATTTTCCGGTTCACCACGTCCAGAGCGAGCAGAAGAGCGACGCCAACGCGAAAGAAATTCGCGTTCCCGCCGATCAGACGGCGCAGGTGACCGAGTCCTATCGCGACTGAGATTACCGAGCAACCGATGGACCTTCCATGGCTCCGCTCTGGCCTGGAAGAAGACAGTTTGGCGCCCTGGTCGGGGCGCCTTTTTTATGGGCACTGAGTTGGGTGTGCGGCTTTCTACTGTGGCGAGTTCGCCCCTCACCCCAGCCCCCTCCCGAGGGAGAGGGCGCTAATTTGTGGGCTTTTCAAACCTGAGTTCGGCTCGATGTTTCAGGTCGGCGTACCTTGCCCAAACACCTCGGTCAGTCCCCTCTCCCTCCGGGAGAGGGTTAGGGTGAGGGGCTTCTAGGTTTGCAGGTCTTTAATCCAGAACAGCATGCGCCCGTGATCCGGGTCGAACATGCCCGGCGCGAAGCCGAACTTGCTGTAGGCGTTCTGCGCCACGGCGTTGCCTTCCAGCACTTCGAGGGTGATCTTGCAGCAGCCGCGCTGGCGAGAGATTTCCTCGACTTTCAGCAGCATCTTCTGGCTCAGGCCGAGGCCGCGAAATTTGCCCACCACCGCCACGTCATGGACGTTGACCAAGGGCTTGCAGGCAAACGTGGAAAACCCTTCAAAGCAGTTCACCAATCCCGCCGGTTCACCACCGACGAAAGCCAACACGCTGAACGCATGCGGGCGCCGGGCCAGTTCTTCGGGCAGTCGACGCAGCAGGTCAGGGTCGAGCGAATGACCGCCGCCCATGGGGTCTTCTGCGTAGTGATTGAGCACGATGCCGATGGCTTCGGCGTGCACTGGATTGCTGTAGCTGGCCTGAAGTACAAGAATCTCTGCGCAATCCATTTCCATCCCCGAACACAAGAGCCCCGGCGCGCAACGTGCGTACTGAAAGGCCGTCTGACCTTAGCGCGGGGGTGATCGGGCGGGCAACCGGCAAATGCAAAAGATCTTTTGTTTTTTACCCGTCAATGGCCCCAGATCAGCTCTTCGGTCCAGCCCAGTTCGGCAAAGTCTTCGGCGCGCAGCCCGCTCTCGCCGGCGCAAAAGAACTCATCCAGCTGCGGCGGTTTCACCGCCGTGTCGCTGAGCATCGCATGCACTTGACCACGGTGATGAATCTGATGCTCGAACAGGTGCGAAAGCATGCGCAGACGGCTGTCATGCTGCGGCGTATCGCGGGCAATGGTGACGATGCGGGCCAGTTCGGCATCGCGCAATTGTTCGCAATAGGCGATCAGGCGCCGATCCACATGAGCCTGCGCTTCCCGCAACTGCGGGCCGTCGGTAAACGGCTCGTCCACATTGAAAAACACATAGCAGTCGGGATGCGGCTCGGCCCCGCGCAGTTCGCGCTCCAGCGCATCGACGTAGAACCAGTCGCAGGTCAGGATGTGATTGAGGGTCAGGCGAATACTCGGAAAAAAACTTACCCGCGGTGCTGCCAGACCTGCCGCGCCTAGCTGCATCCAGGCCTTGGCCAAGCGATGATTGGCCCACGCATTCTGGTAAGCCATGGTCAGCAAATGATGGGATAACGCTTGGCTCATGTCGTTGCCCTCTTCCACTCAAGCATCGGCAAAGCGCTGCAGCTGCATCTCCTGCAAGCGACTGAGGGTGCGGCGGAACGGGAATTCCAGGTAACCCTCGGTGTACAGCGCGTTCATGGGGACTTGCGCCTCGATGTACAGCGGCACCTTGCGGTCGTAGCACTCGTCGACCAGCGCGATGAAACGCCGTACGCCGTCGTCGTGAACCGACAGCTGCGGCAACTCACGGTCACCCGCAGCGACCCGTTGCGCGCCATCTTCGGTGCCGCGAGCGATCCGCCCTTCGCGTTTCTGTGCACTGAGATTGGGCACGTCGCTCAACAGAATAGCCGTGTAGCGGTCACACAGTGCGATGAAATCCATGGCGGCGAACGGCTGTTCGCACAGATCCGCGTAGCGGCACCACACCACCGTTTCACTGGCCTGCACCACGTTCAACTGGCGATGGCCGACCGTCACTGGCTCTGCGCTGGCCGCTTGCCCGGCGTTCAGCGTTTGAAAAACCTCCTCCAGCGTACTGACCGCAGACGTGGCGACGAAGTAGCGCTGCAGACCGGCCCCCGGATGCAGGCGATGATCCTCGGCGCCATTCACCGCAACCACCTGCATATGCGCCTTGATCGCGGCAATCGCCGGCACAAAGCGGTCGCGATTGAAGCCGTCGGCGTACAGCTCGTCCGGCGGCAGATTGGACGTGCAAACGATCACCACACCTTCGTCGAACATTACCTGAAACAGCCGACCGAGAATGATCGCGTCACCGATGTCGTTGACGAACAGTTCATCGAAGCACAGCACCCGCACCTCGGCGGCCAGCTCTTTGGCCAGCGCGCGCAACGGGTCGGCAATCCCGGTCAACTGGAACGAGCGCTGGTGCACCCAGCCCATGAAGTGATGGAAGTGTTGGCGTCGCGCCGGCACCCGCAGGCTCTGATAGAACTGATCCATCAGCCAGGTCTTGCCACGCCCGACCGGCCCCCACAAATAAACGCCGGTGACCGAAGGGGCATCGGCGTGCAGGGCTTCGTGGCATTTTTGCAGCGCCCAGACTGCATGTTCCTGAGCTTCATCCTGGATGAAACCCTTGTGTTGCACGGCGTGTTGCCAGGCGCTGAGGGGGGAGTCGAAAGTCATGCGCGGCAGTATGCCACGACGGTTACAGGGAAATATCCAGTCGGGCGATTTTCCCCTGTTCGTTCAACCGGAACGTGTAACGCAGCTGGGCCGGGCTGCCGGGGAATGTCCCGGAAATCAGTCCGTGCACCAGCACCTTGCCGGTGCGTTGCTGGACATCCAGCACTTCGACCCGTGGCTGATAGCGTTGCCCGGTTTCTTGCATCCACTGCGCGATGGCTTGCGGACCGACCTGATGCTGGCCCTCGTCGAACACGTTGGCATCCTCGGCAAAAAAACTGGCGACCTTCGAGGTGTCGCGTGCATTGGCCGCATCGATATACGCCGCGATCGCCGGGGCCAGTGCAGAGACGGAATGGGACATGGTGCAGCTCCTTTTTGTCTGGTTCTGCGAGCATCCTAAAACAGCTTTGCGTCAGTTTTTGTCAGGAGTGAAACGCCCGCTTTCATCCAGCTGCATCTGCTCGCGCCAGGTGCGCAACAGGTCGCTGCGCCGGCCCGGATAAGCCTCGCCCTGGCGACTCGCCGCGCTGATGCGGTCGGTGCGAAAGGTACGGTAGGCGCTGCGCAGTTCGCACCACGCAACGATAATTCGCACTTCATTGAGAAAGCCCAGCGCCAAGGGCCAGATCAGACGCTGACTCGGCACCTGTTGCGCGTCGGCGTAATCAATATGCAGTTTGGCCTGATCGCGGATGGCGTGGCGAAACACGTTCAACGGCACGGTGTTTTGCGGAAAACCATAGCCCGGCGGGCCTGGCATCACCGTGGGATTGCGCAGCGCTTCCTGGGCTTGCGGATCGAGCACCGCAGCAATTTTCGCCAGCGCATCCGCCGCCGCTTTACCGAGAACTTCGTCGCCCCGCTGATCGACATAGCGCAAACCGAGAACGATGGCTTCGGTCTCGTCGGCATTGAGCATCAACGGCGGCAGAAACAGGCCGCTGCGCAACACATAACCAATGCCCGCCTCGCCATGGATCGGCGCGCCGAGGGCAGTCAGTTCAGCGATATCGCGATAGAGCGTGCGCTCGGACACTTCCAGCTCGGCAGCCAGGGTTGCCGCCGTCACCGGGCGCTTCTTGCCGCGCAGCACTTGCAGCAAAGTCAAAAGACGAGTGGTACGCGACACAATGGGCAAGCTCTTGACGGGAAAGATGCCGGAGCTTAGCAGAGGCTGCTGTCAGAAAATGGCAGGAGAAATATGGGAGCGAGCAATAAAACCTGACCTTTCAGGCAGTTATTGCTCGTTGCCCTCGCCGTCCGCTTCCGGCATTCTGCGCCTCCATTTTCTGACCCGGCCCCGCCTTACGGCGCGCAAAACACCATGACCGCCTCTGAAAAAGCCCCGCGCAACAACGACCTGATCTACGGCCTCAACGATCGCCCGCACCTGACTGCCACGGTGTTTGCCGCGCTGCAACACGTACTGGCGAGCTTCGTCGGCATCATCACTCCGACCCTGATCATGGGTGGCGCCCTCGGTCTGCAGAGTGAAATTCCTTACCTGATCAGCATGGCACTGTTCGTCTCCGGGCTGGGCACCTTTGTCCAGGCCAAGCGTTTCGGTCCGGTCGGTTCGGGATTGTTGTGCCTGCAAGGCACCAGTTTTTCCTTTATCAGCGTGATCCTCAGCGCTGGCTTTATGGTCAAGGCGCGCGGTGGCGGCACCGATGAAATCCTCTCGACGATCTTCGGCGTGTGTTTTTTCGCCGCGTTCATCGAAGTGGTGCTGAGCCAGTTCATCGGCAAGTTGCGCATGCTGATCACCCCGGTGGTCACCGGCACCATCATCACGCTGATGGGTCTGTCGCTGATCAAAGTGGCGATGACCGACATTGCCGGTGGTTTCGGCGCGCCTGACCTGGGCGCCGCCAGCCACGTGTTTCTGGCGGCGCTGGTGATCGGCACCATCGTCGTGCTGAACCGCGTCGACGTGCCGTTTCTGCGCCTGGGCGCGATCGTCATCGGCCTGACCCTCGGCTACGTGGTCGCCTGGCTGATGGGCACGGTGGACTTCGCCTCGATGCCCGAGGTGCCGCTGGTCAGCGTGCCGGTGCCGTTCAAGTACGGTTTCAACTTCGACTGGGTGGCGTTCGTCCCGGTGGCGGTGATTTTCCTCGTGTCGCCGCTGGAGGCCGCGGGTGATCTGACTGCCAACTCGATGATCTCCCGGCAACCGGTCAAAGGCCCGCTGTACATCCGTCGCATCAAGTCCGGCCTGCTCGCCGACGGCCTCAACTCGGCCATGGCGGCGGTGTTCAACAGCATGCCGATGGTGACCTTCGCGCAGAACAACGGCGTGATTCAGCTCACCGGCGTAGCCAGCCGTTATGTGGCCTTCTTCATTGCCGGTTTGCTGGTGCTGCTGGGACTGTTCCCGATGATCGGCGCGGTGCTGCAGTTGATGCCGAAACCGGTGCTCGGCGGCGCCGAACTGGTGATGTTCGGCACTGTTGCGGTGGCCGGAATCAAGATTCTTGCCGAGGCCGGCCTGCATCGGCGCAATATGCTGATCGTGGCGATTTCGCTGGGCATGGGTCTGGGCATCGCGGCGGTCCCGGAAGTGTTGCGCGAACTGCCGCAAGCGCTGCGCAACATCTTCGAATCGCCAATCACCGTCGGCGCGTTGTGCGCTATCGTGCTGAACATCTTCCTGCCCGAAGAGTTCATCGAACTGGAAGAAGACGATTTCGACCCGGAAGCTTCTATTCTGCAGGTCATGGAAAACCCGGACATGCCGGCCAAAGGTGAACCTGCCCCAGCGGCGGCTGTCGCACAGTTGAACCGCTAACGTCAGGCCTTTAACAGAAAGGGCTGAGCCGCTGACGGTTCAGCCCTTTTTTGTTGAGAGACCGTTTATGCGCCGCTTGCACGCCGTCATTCTGTCGTTACTGCTGCTGTCCCTCAGTGCTTGTGCGCTGTTCCCCAACCGTGATCCGGTGAACATCAACGTGGTCGGCCTCGAACCGTTGCCGAGCCAGGATCTGGAAGTGCGTTTCGCCATCAAGCTGCGCGTACAAAACCCCAATGAGACAGCGATCGACTACAACGGCATCGCGTTGGATCTGGAGGTCAACGGTCATTCGCTGGCGTCAGGTGTCAGCGATCAGAGCGGTTCGATTCCGCGATTTTCCGAAAGCATCGTCACCGTACCGGTCAGCATCTCGGCGTTCTCGGTGCTGCGCCAGACCCTCGGCCTGAGCCAGACGCAAACCCTCGATAACCTGCCCTACGTGCTGCGCGGCAAACTCGCCGGTGGCTTGTTCGGCACCATGCGGTTTGTCGACAGCGGCAAGCTCAGCCTGCCCAAGAGCAGTGCCGCGACCTGGTGAAAATGCGGTAGCCTGCCGCGTACCTTAAAGACATTCATGGAGGCTGCAGGTTTATGGAAGACATACCGACGCTGTACACCGAACGACTGATCCTGCGCCCCTTGCAACTGGCCGATGCAGAAGCCGTGCAACGCGAATTTCCGCATTGGGAGGTGGTGCGCTATCTGAACGCGGCCGTGCCATGGCCGTATCCGGAGGGCGGTGCCCTCGCCTATCTGCGCGACATTGTCTTGCCGGCGGTCGCGGCGGGCAAGGAATGGCCGTGGACAATTCGCCTGAAATCGGCACCGGAGCAATTGATCGGCAAGATCAGCCTGATGGATCAGCCGGAAAACCATCGCGGCTTCTGGCTGGCGCCGGCGTGGCAAGGTCAGGGTTTGATGACGGAAGCCTGCGCGGTTGTGACCGATTACTGGTTCAACGTGCTTGAACGTCCGCTGATGCGCGTGCCGAAAGCGGCGCCGAACATCGGCTCGCGCAAGCTCTCGGAGCGCGCGGGGATGCGCTTGATCCGGACTGATGAAGGCGATTTCGTCGGTGGGCGTTTTCCACGGGAGCTCTGGGAGATCACCCGTGAAGAATGGCTGGAGCGCCACTGACTCCCAGACACACCACCGATCCAATGTAGGAGTGAGCCTGCTCGCGATGGCGTCGGATCAGTCAGGATTCATGTTGAATGACACACCGCTATCGCGAGCAGGCTCACTCCTACAGGTTTTGTGTCAGCCAGTAGGTCATGTGTTGAATCGCACCCCGGGCTTGGCGCGTTCATCCACTGACAGCTCAAACACATCCGGCCGCGCATAGTGCCCGACCACATCATAGTCATAGCGCGCACGCACCAGCTCATCGGTGTCGATTTCAGCAGTCAGCAATCCCGACTCACCGCGCAACGGCCCTGCCAGCACATCTCCCATCGGCCCGACAATCACGCTGCCACCAGCAATCAACGGCCGGTCCGCCGGCCAATTGGCAATCTCCACGCCCAGTTCATTCGGTGAGGCCTGCACCTGACACGCACTGACCACAAAGCAGCGGCCTTCATGAGCAATGTGGCGCATGCTGACTTGCCACATCTCGCGTTCATCGACGGTCGGCGCACACCAGACTTCGATGCCCTTGGCATACATCGCCGTGCGCAGCAACGGCATCATGTTTTCCCAGCACACCACCGCGCCGAGCTTGCCGACCTGCGTATCAAGCACTGGCAATGTCGAACCATCGCCCTTGCCCCAGATCAGCCGTTCGGTGCCGGTGGGCATCAGTTTGCGGTGCTTGGCGACGAGGCCGGCCTGCGGGTCGAAATACAGTGCTGTGCAATACAGCGTGCTGCCTGCGCGTTCGATCACGCCGATCACCAGATTGGCCCCGGTGCGCGCCGATAGCCCCGCCAGAGCGTCCGTCTCAGCCCCTGGCACATCAATGGCATTGGCGAAGTAACGAGCAAAGGCTTCGCGTCCCTCGGGCAAGCGATAACCCAGTTGCGTACCGAAGCCCTCGCCTTTGGGATAGCCGCCAAGTACCGCTTCCGGCATCACCACCAACGCCGCGCCAGACTCGATGATCGCGTCTTCCCAACTGAGAATCTGTTCCAGGGTCGCGCCTTTGCCTACGGGCAAAGCGCCGATTTGCAGCGCAGCAACAATTGATTTGGTCATCGCAATCACTCCATCAGGTTCAGTGGTTGCCGATTCTGCGGCGCCACGCGATCATGAATAAAGCCCCATTCACTGCTGAATGATATGAACCAAATGAATATCGCTACCGTCGACCTCAACCTGCTGAAAGTCTTTGAAGCGCTGCACGAAGAATCCAGCGCCAGCCGCGCGGCGTTGCGTCTGGGGGTGACGCAATCGGCGGTCAGTGCGGCTTTGCGCCGGTTGCGCGAGGTCTACGGCGATCAATTGTTCGTGCGTACCGGGCGTGGTCTGGCGCCGACACTCAAAGCCAATCAATTGAAACCGGTGGTCAGTGAGGCGCTGAACAAATGCCGGCAGAGCCTGGCGATGGTCGACCCGGCGGCCAATCAGTACAACGGCCGTTCGGTCACCGTGGGGCTGTCGGATGACTTCGAGATTGCCTACGGTCGCCGCCTGATCGAGGAAATAGCGCGCAGCGCACCGAAGTTACGCCTGATTTTTCGTCAGACCCACAGTCAGATCGTCGCCAGTGCCCTGATGGAGCGCAGCATCGATCTGGCCATTACCGCCGGGGGCTTTGCCGAACGCTTGCTCAGCCGTCAGGTGTTGGGCGAAGGGGGGTATGCGTGTCTGGTCGATCCAGCGAGCCTGGCGCCCGGCCAGCAGCAGATCGGTCTCGAGGAGTTTGTCGCCCGTGAGCACATTCTGGTGTCGTCTGGCGGTTTTATCGGGATCACCGATGAAGGGTTGGCGGCGTTGGGCCTGAGTCGGCGGGTGTGCGCCTCGACCACGCATTTCGCTGCGCTGCCGTACCTGCTCAAGGGCAGTCGGGCAGTGGCGACCATTCCGACCCATGCCGCCGAAAGTATCGCCACGCTCAGCGGCCTGACGCTGCTGCCCTGCCCGCTGAAATTGCCGCGTTACCCGATCGAACTGGGCTGGCGCACCAGCACACAGATCGATCCGGTGGTAGTCAAGGTTCGCGAGGCGATTGCCGCGACGTTCGCCTGAGACGTTACTTGTTCGCGGCCATCAGTCGATTGACTTCACTGCGCACCATGTTGGCGAACTCCGGCGGCGACATGCCGTCCAGTTCCGCGCGGACCCACTCGGCCCACTTGCCTTTGCGCTTGCCGCGCTCGCCGAACAGACGCGCGGCTTCGCCTTTGGCTTTGCCCAGATTGTTCTGCCAGAGTTCGAACAGACGGGATTTCTCGTCTTCCAGCGCAGCGCGCTCTGCGAGTGATTTGTCGGCCAGATTGAAACTCATGGGGAATTATCCTGCTGCGTAAAATGCCGACATCTTACACGCTCGACAGAAATGTCCCGCGCAGGTTTTTGTTTCCGGTCTAAATTCAGTGCAACTTTTCAGCAAGCGTCACACTCCATTGATCACTGTCCATTCAACTGCAAGGAGTCACCCAATGGCCCGCAAATCCGCCGTGCAAGCCGCCGAAGATCAAATCAAGGATCAGGCCTTCAGCGAACTTCAGGCTCTGATCGAAGAGTCCGACAAACTGCTCAAGAGCAGCGCCTCACTGGTCGGTGAAGAAGCGGAAACGCTGCGCGGACAAATCGCCCAGAAACTGCAGCAGGCACTGGATTCCGTGTCGAGCGTGCGTGATCGCACCCAACCGGCAGTCGAAGCCACCGAAAGCTACATCGGCGGTCATCCATGGCAGACCGTGGCCATCTCCGCCGGTTTTGGTCTGGTGGTCGGTTTACTGCTCGGCCGTCGCTGATTCAAGCGCGCAAAAAAAGGCGAACCCAATGGGTTCGCCTTTTTTGTGCCTGCGTGTTTTTGCCTGCTTTGAACCAGTTCCAGGCCCTCAGAACCTGAGCCCAACTCGATCTTTCACGTCGGCGCACATCCCCCATTCACCGCGGTCAGTCCCCTCTCCCTCCGGGAGAGGGTCAGGGTGAGGGGCTTCTGATCTTCGATCACGCCCCCGCCAGTTCACGCAACTGCGCCAGCGTTTGCGCATCCAGCACGATACCTTCAGCCAACGATTTGCTGCGCTGCCAATGCCGACGATCGCCCGGCAAACGCTTGAGGCCGACACTGTGCATCTGCCGCACCAGTTCACCACTGCGCTCGGCAAAACCTTGTCCGGCGGCTTTGCTCGGATCGATGACGATCAACAATTGCCCGGTCCACGGTGTTTTCGCCCCGGGATGATTGGACCAATCGAACTCGAAGGAGAAGTTGCCCCCCGTCAGCGCCGCCGCCATCAACTCGACCATCATCGACAGCGCCGAACCTTTATGCCCGCCGAACGGCAACAGCGCCCCGCCCTCGAGAATCGCCTTGGGATCCTGCGTCGGCTGACCAAGGCTGTCCACCCCCGTCCCGGCTGGCAACCGCTCGCCTTTGCGCGCAGCAATCTGTACGTCGCCATGGGCGATTGCGCTGGTGGCCAGATCGAAAACAATTGGCGCAGCACCGGCCCGTGGTGCGGCGAACGCAATCGGGTTGGTGCCGAACAACGGGCGGTCGGCACCATGGGGCACCACGCAGGTCATGCTGTTGACCACACTGAGCGCCACCAGGCCTTCATCGGCGAAGGGCTCGACATCCGGCCACAGCGCGGCGAAGTGGTGCGAGTTGCGAATCGCCAACACGGCGATCCCGGCACTACGCGCCTTCTCCACCAATAACGCTCGGGCGGCGGCGAGTGCCGGTTGGGCGAAACCGTTGCCGGCATCGACGCGGACAAATCCGGAGGCGACATCCTCGACCTGCGGCACAGCGTGACCATTGACCCAGCCGCTGTTCAGGGTCGAGACATACCCGGGAATACGAAACACGCCATGGCTGTGGGCACCGTCGCGCTCGGCGCCGGCACAATTGGCGGCCAGCACTTGCGCGACTTCGGCGGAGGTGCCGTGGCGCAGAAAGATCGTTTCAAGCAATTGCGTCAGCGCTTCGAGAGACAACGCGGACGAGATGGCAGAGGACACATGATCGTGTGGCGCAGACATCTGAAGCTCCAGAATGATTATTGGAGGGAACAACAGCGTACGGAGGACTTGCTGACCGATTAACCATGGCGAAGCTGTCGGCTGTCAACCCCGCAATCATCTGGAAATCACTGCACCTCGTGCGCAGCACACTTCGACCCGGAGTGTGCGGTAACTATCTACCGCCAAAGACCTGACCGGAGTACCTAGTCTTGAGCTCCCGCCCATGGCGCCTCCGCTCAGAGTTCGAACATGCCTAGCCCTACCGCTCCTCTGCTGTTCCCCGACATTCTTGAATCCCCCGGTCTGCATGCGGACCTGGGTCCGGCGCACGGCCTCAACAGCAAAGATTTCAGCTGGCTTGCCCATGTGCAACTGGCGACCCATGCTCTGCGCAGTGAACAAGACCCGCCCATGCTGGCCGAACGCATCCTGCTGAACGCCGACAAGCAACTGGCTGTGCCGCTGGCCGGCAGTTTTATTCTCAGCGCCGGTCCGGATGACAGCGGCGTGTTTCTCTACACACCCTACGATGGCTTGAAAAAATACAGCGATCACGAGGCCTTGACCCAAGCCTTGCAGGCGCGCCTCGACAACGCTGACGAACAGGATGATCTGTTGGCCTTTCTCAGTGTTTCGCTGCGCAAGGAGCTGGTTGAGAAACGCGGCATCACGCTGACCCGTGAAACGCTCGAAGGTGATGTATTTGACGATCAGAAAACCGCAATCAGTCTGTCTCAGGACGCCTGCGCGCGCGACCTGCTGGATGAACTGAAACGCCTGCCTTCGCTCACCCGACTGCTGGAGCAGATCCTCGACGAACTGCTCAAACCGCACTTTGCCGACCTGCAGCAATCACTCACCCGTGTCAGCCTTTACGCTGACACTGCTCCAGTCTCCGCAGGTATCAGACAATGGGTCAGCTCGCTGTCATTGAGTGAAGCGCTGCTGCAGCATTTCCGACATCAGGGTTGGCCGCCCGGCCAGACAGCGGAATTCTCCCATCCGTCTCGCTCAAGCCAAGAGGCCGACCAGGCTGCATGGGCCGCTGCGATCGCGTCTGCGTCGGGGAAACTGACCATGCTGCTGTTTCGGCAGCTTGAGGCCTACTGGAATGCCCCCGCATTCGAGGGTTCGACCAGACGCATGTTCTTCAGCCAGACCTTGCGGGATCAGGTACGCGCAGACTTGATGATCAAGCGCGAAACGCAAATCCTCACCGCCACCGAGTTCAATGCCTTGCACTGCTTGATCCGAGAGCCGAAGGTGGCGTTCCGTCGGCCCAACTTCGAAACCGTGTGTCTGCGCGATGAGACCGTCTTCGTAGAGTTGGCCGGCTCGCTGATGATCAACCATGACAAGGCTTACCTCTACACCCCCACCCAAGGCTTGCAAGTCCTCACCAACTACGCCGATCTCAAGCAGACGCTGACCGCCAAGCTCAGTGCTGCCGGCCATGAAGACGAGCTATACGGACTCATGAGCCTGGAGGAGCGCAATCGCTACCTTGGCTTTCGCAACGCCCAAGTGTCCGGAGAAAACATCGGCGGCGACATCATTGCCACACTGTTCGAAGCGATCATCACCAAACAACGGCAGAACGTTGAGTTTGCCTTGCAGCTCTTTCGCCAAAGCGAACGCAACACTGACATCCATGCGCTTTTCGACAAGGCACTGGATATTCGCTCGATGGTTCACGAGCGCCTTATCAAGCTTGACGTCAACGAACGCTGGAGTACTCGACCGCTGTTTACCATCACGCCGCCATCATCGCTTGTCCAAGCCGACAAGGCCGGGCACTTGGCGACGAAACTCCAAGGAATACTGGACAATCTCACCAACCACTTTAAAGACCAGCCGACCACGAGCAGCCGCGAACAACGTAGCTTCCTCGAAGGCATTCGGTGGAAGCTGGCGCACGCCTTTGAGGATGGGATGCGTGGTGAGGCTCACATCCGAAACCTCAGTGGCTCCTGGCTGACGGCTGAGCGGAAAATCGTCGATACCGTGTTCGACACAAGACACGCAACACGCATGGATCGGCAGTCACTTAATGGCTTCCGGCCGGATGCCTGGGCGCTGACGCTCACCTGCGCCGACCAAAGCGATGTGCTATCGCTGGCTCATTGCGTGCTGTTGACCGAACGCGGTGGCATGGACGTCGAACATTCCGGGCGCGCCATTGTGTGGACGCCGGCCATCGGCCTGGAGTCGTTCGACAATATCGCCATCGCGCAAACGCAATTGCAACGACGGCTGGACGATAACAACCAGCGTCAGACACTGCTGGAAAATTTGCCGCCGAAGCAACGCCAGCTGGATCAGCCCTACACGCTGGGCGCCTTTGAATTGATTGAAGGCAGTGTGGTGAACGATCGCATGCAATCGGCGGTGGAACATTTTCTCGCTCATTGTGAGGTATTACGCACTTGCATCGAGGACAAGGACACACTTGCATCTTTCCTCAATCAAATGAAAAGCACCGTCATTGATACCAACCTGCTCCGGGCCATTGAACTGGCCCGGACCGTTGTCCGGCGGCTGGATTTTCCCGACTGGTTGCGCATGGCCCCAGTCACGGAACAACGAACGCAACTGGCGCTGCTGGATGAATTGCGGCTGAGCTTCATCGATGGCAAGGATTTTCTCGAGGGTGTCCCGGCGTTAGCCACCCATGTCGAGCAAACGCTGAAGACGCTGCTCGATGCCAGATTCCCGAACAACGGACTCGAGCCAAAGGATATCCTGATCACCCCGAATCTGACGCTGGCGGGCCCTGCCTGCAATCTGCTCGATTTCGCCCTGCATCACTACAACATCGTGCAAGGCACCGGTTTCAAAGTGGCCTCAACAACCGCTACAGCGTTACCGAAGAACCTCAATCAGTCTGCCGTTCAGCAACTCCTGCAATCCCTGGAAATCACTACTACCTATACGCAGAAAGTAACCGCTGCGCTGTCAGGCGACAGCGACTCTGCACGCACCAGCAAAGAGCGTTTTCTGCGTCAGTTGCCCTGGCAATTGATGCAGCACGCGCACTCGATGAAATTGCAACAGCAGCTGTCGGAAACCGGTTACGACTACGTTTGTCAGGTTCTGGACATGCCGGACGGGATAGCCCGTGCCATGGTGCAGGACGCTCAGGCCATGGCGTCCGCTCTTTCATTGATCAAGACCGAAGGTGCTGAATTCGTCGACGCCCTCGGACTTTACATTATCGGGCCGGGCACGGGAAAAACAGGACCCCGAGTGCTCTACGCCCCTTACTCCAAGTACGTATTCCGCGAATTCGAAGATGAAGTTCAGCTGATTGAGGCGTTGAATACACCCGGGCATTTTCAGGATCTGATCATCCGGCGTCTGCCGTCCGGACAGCAGTCCGTGTTCAAGAATCTGCTGAAAACGACGATCGCCAAACCCAGTGAAATCAAGCTAAAAAGCACGCCCATCAACGGCAATCTGCTGGAGCATTTGCACAAGGATACCCTCAGCCTGTTGCCGCAATTACTCAGTTCCCAGCCACAGATCAATGCGCAAGCGGACTGGGAAGCGGCGAAGTTTCTGTTCAGTCACGGTGTTCGTCTGGTTCCGCATCTGTTGCCGGGAAAACTCGCCTGTCTGTTTTTTCTCTGGAAGAGCTACAACGACTTCAAAGCGTCTGCCGAAGACCTGCAGGAACACCGTTGGGCGAATGCCGTGAAGAACTTCATCGCGGGGGGGATATCCCTGTTCAGTCTGGGGCGTTTGTCCTGGGAAACGGAAGTAGAAGAAGAGACCGCTGAATTTGCCCCCGAAGCGCAGACACCTGGATCGAAGGCTCCCGGATCCGGCGTAGACACAACAGTAAAGAGGGCGTCTCGCTGGTCAAAAGTCCCCCCCGCTACATTCTCTCGGGTTAATTTGCGGTCCTTTGAAACCAGCAAGGCTCTCGAAACCCTCAAGCTTGAGGACAACAAACTTGTTTATGGGGAACCCTCGACGGCACGAAAATACGCGGCAATTGCCGGCAAGGTCTATCCAGTGGTCCAGTCCGGAAAAACCTGGTATCTACGCAAAAAAGACGGAGGCCAAGGCCCGGCGCTTGAACAGAAAAACGCCAGGTTGGTCGTTGCCCGCGCCGGCCAGCCTGTTCACCGCTGCCGATCAAAGCAGCGCGACCGTGCGCAAGCCGATGTCGAGCTAAGCCGCTCGATAATGATGTATATCCAGGCCAAAGGGATGACCCAAATCAACCGCCGCTATCCCGCCAGAGCCTTCGTGATTCAGCAGGCTGTCCGCCGCGCAAGAGAGTACGCGCTTAATTGCGTGCACAATTTCGTCACTCATCGCGACAACCTGGGTGGCACGCGGATAGAAACGATACTCAAGGATTTTTTCGAAGTGTCGCAACTCAGCTCCGCGCTGCTCACGAAAATCGAAAAGGTGATCATCCGCCTGTGCCGCGAGCTGACGGATCCCAATGATGACTTGCTCTATACAGACCGCTTTTTCGCTGGACTGAATGCGAGTTACGGCGACGGTACGGTTGCCTTTGTGTTTAAACAAGACAAACGCAGAGTAGTCCACCTCACCCAACATTTTTTTAATCCGCGGCTGGACGTTTACACCGCGTATTTGCCTCGCAGGTTCAATATTGACTCGCACGCTCGAGCGGTCGCGCTGATCCACGAATTGTCACATATAGCCTGCGATAGCGTAGACCTGGCTTCCGTAGAGGCAATGTCGCCCTACTCCCATCTGATCGACGTATCAACCGCGGAAGGCCAACTTCTCAAAGACGATCTGGACCGTATGCGTAACACTTTGTCCCGCTCTACGCCCATTTCGCAGTTGTTCGCGGAGCAGGATGCAAATGGCGTCTGGGTGAGTTTCGACCAATTGCCCGACAGGGACGATGATTGCAACAAAATCCTCAGGCTTACTAAAACCAAAGACCTCGGGAAGGCACGCGAAGCCTTTCGCAGTCCGATCTCTGACGAGGCACGCATTGAAGTGAAGTTGGCCAATGCCGATTCCATCGCGCTGCTGATCAGCGAAATGGGCAGGGTGCTGGACCCGCTCCCGGCCCCAATACCTTTGCCGGCTCCAAGCGTAAGACAGACAGGCCCCTCACTGCTGTTGTCGTAAAACCGAAGCAAAAATACGCCGGCTTGAAGCCGGCGTATTTTTAACAGGAAGCAGCCTCGTCCGTCAGTCCTTCTGATCCCGCAACACGTTGCCCGACGTGCCGTCGATGCGGAACTCATAGACAACGCCATCAGCCTTGCGCCCCTCGCCTTCCCAGTAGCCGTCGTTGTCGGCTTTGATCTCATAGACCTCGACATAACCGGCCTTGGTTTTGACGGTCTCGATGGCTTTTTCGATGGTGATCCAGCCGGCGCCCGGCCGATCGGCCAACGCTGCGCCTGCACTGAGCAAACCGGCGGTGGCCAGCAACGCTGCGAATGTCTTCTTGATCATTTGTTTACTCCATTTGTGGATAGTGGTCTTGGTCGTCCTGTTTTTTGGGCGCCAGAGGAAAAAATAAGTTCACTTTGATGGGTAAATGCCATGACGGATGTTCTCGGTCACTTCCCGACAAGGTTAGAATGGACGAAATCAGGACGAGTCAATGACCCAAGACACCCTCTCGGAAGCCGAATACGATGCGATCACCGATGCCGCCGCGCATTGGTGCATGCGTATGCACGCCGATGATTGCACCGACGCAGAGCGTCGCGCATTCAAGCAATGGCACGACGCTCATCCCCTGCATGCGTTCGAGTATGAAGCCATGCTGGAAATCTGGGAGGTGGCGGAGCATTTGCCGCTTCCGGCCTCTGTGGCAGACACGCCAGCCCGTCAGCCTTCGCGCTCGTGGCGTGAATTCGCTGTAGCAGCCGGTGTCTGTGCGCTCGCACTGCCGCTGGCGGCTTATACCGGCTGGAATCTGGGCTGGCTGCCCGACAGCTATCAGCATATCTCCGCGACCGATAGTGTCCGGCAGATCACACTGAGCGATGGCAGCCAGCTCGAACTGAACCTGAACACCGATCTGACCTTCAGCAATTACAAGGACGAGCGCCGCGTCACTCTGAAAAAGGGTGAAGCGTTCTTTACAGTCAGCCACGACATGGCCCACCCGTTTGTCGTCCGCGCAGGCGAAGGCAAGATTCGTGTCACGGGTACGCGTTTCAATGTCTGGATGTATCAGGATCAGGTGCGTGTGAACCTGATCGAAGGTTCGTTGCTGGTCACCAGTAATCGCTCATTGCCGGGCGACGGCTTACGCCTCGGCCCATCGATGCAGGCCCGCTACAGGCAAGGCGACTACATGCCGCAGATCAGCCAGACCTACCCGGGTGATACGTCACTGGCCTGGCGCAACGGCAAACTGGTGCTGGATAATCTGGCGCTCAGCGAAGCGTTGCCGCTGATCAACCGTTATCTGAGCAAGCCATTGGAACTGGCGGACAATAGCACCGGCGCGATTCGCGTGGGTGGCATCTACAACATCAAAGAACTGAACAACCTCGCCAACAGTCTGCCCAAGGTGCTGCCGGTCTACCTGACCCGTAACCAGGAAGGGAATCCGGTGATCAACTCCATACCGCAACAGCCGCCAAAAAGCTGAAGGCCGCATCCCTCGCAGGATGCGGCCTTCAGGCTCGACGCGATTAACGCTCGGGTTTACTGAGCGGCGACCTTCCCCGCCCTGTCCAATGTCTCGCGAACCATCTGCACCTGATACTGCGGGTCAGCCTGAATCTGCTGTTCGGTAAACGGCAGCACACTCCACTGTTTCTTCGAGAACGCCTCGGTCTGATCCCGCGAATATTTCGACGCCGGATCGCTCGACAGCGAGAACGCCAGCAGCCCTTGGGCATGCGGGCCTTTTTCGTCGAAGGTCACGACTTGCAGGTAGCTGGTGCCACTGACCACTTCCAGTTTGCCGTCTTCCCGCGGCACGCTCTGGATAGCATTGTAGATGCCCAACGTGCCCGGTCCACCGTGTATCGGCGTCTGTTGACCACCACTGCTGACGACCTGAATGTCACCCCAACGGGTTTGCGGCGTCAGGCCCATTTTTGCGCTCGACTCGACCGACGCCAACATCGCCTCGCGCAATGCCTTGGCTACCGCAGGCTGCTCGACCGCCAGACCGCGCGGCGTGTGTTGCGCATCCTTTGCGTCGAATGCGACACGCCAGACGTCCGGCGCGGCCTGCAACGTCTGCATGATGTTGCGGAAGTGCACCAGGCCCAGGCCCGAATCCAGATTGGCGCGGCCATCCCAGGCCTTGAGGCTGGTGCAGACCGGCTTCAACGCCTGCGCATCGGCGCCAAGGTCAGAGGCACAGAACTTCAGCAGATCCGGCACCACCTGAGTCGCCAGATACACCTGATCATCCATCACCATCTGCTGCAAGTCCTTTACCGCCAGCGGACCTTTCTTGCTCAGCGTGTTCAAACGATCCAGCGCAAACCGCGAACGCAAGCCCAGCGGCTGGCCGTCCTGACTGATCAGCGGCGAAAAACCGGTGAGCGGTTGCGCCGGGTTGGCCAGCCACGCCGAGTCATTGGAATGCTGGACGAAGTCCTTGCGCAACAGTTGCGGCAATTCGCTGGCGGCATAAATGCCCTTCTGCGCGGCTTGCGGATCGATGTCCCACGCGCAGGCGCTGTTGGAGCCGTCCAGCACGATCATTTGCGTGCCGACACGCGGGTCGCTGCACTTGGCCAGTTTCTGCGCATTGACGTTCGGCACCACCGACAGGTTCATGTACAGCGTCTGGCCTTTGTCATCCACGGCCAGGGTGTTGACCCATGGAATGCCCTGAATCTTGTGCACCGAGTCCTGCAATTGCTGAAGCGTGGAAGCCTGATTCATCGTGTACCACTGGTTCAGCACGCGATCATTGTCCAGATTGGCATCGCGCAAGCTGTAGGCGAACTGATTGTCCCAATCGAGCTTGCCCGGCCATTGCACAATCGGCCCGAACTGCGAGCTGTAGACATCCCGCGAAACCGGCACCACCTGGCCGTCGGCCTGTTTGACCTGCACGGTGACGGTCTGCTTGTTCAGCGGCAGGGATTGGCCGTCGAGCAGATAGCGCGTGGAATCCTTGGGATCGAGTTGCAGACGATACAAGGTGAAATGTTTCGACGAATCGACCGTGTGCGTCCAGGCCAGATGCTGGTTGAAGCCGATATTGATCATCGGCAGTCCCGGCAAGGCAGCGCCCATGACGTCGAGCTTGCCGGGGATGGTCAGGTGCATCTGATAAAAACGCATGCCTCCCACCCAAGGGAAATGCGGGTTGGCCAGCAACATCCCGCGCCCGTTGAACGAACGCTCACTGCCCACGGCTACAGCGTTGCTGCCACGATCCAGGGCAAAGCGTTGCTGACGCGCATCGGCCAACTGATAGGCCTGCACATCATGTTTGACAGCAGCGGTCGCCTGCGGCGGTGTGGCACCGGCCAACGCCTCGGCGAACTGGCCGACACCGCCCTCGACCAACAGACGGCGGGTCAGCTTCACCAGATCTTGCGGTGCAATCTCCCGCACCCACTCACCCTGACACTGTTGCGGCAAGCCTTGCTGACGGCGTTCGCCCAGATAACGGTTGTAGCCAGCCGCATATCCTTCAACCAGATCGCGCACCTGCGCAGGCTGCGCCTGCCAGAACGCCTTGACCGCTTCCGGCGTGTTGAGCCAGGTAAAGAACACATCACTGACACGGTTTTCGCGTTGCTCGACAGTGAACTGGTCCGGGCCGAAGTAACGGGAGCGCTGACCATTGACCGTCACGATCTCATTGGCCAGCAGGCACAGGTTGTCCTGCGCATAGGCATAACCGATGCCAAACCCGAGCCCGCGCTCATCCTGCGCACGAATATGCGGCACCCCAAACGCGGTACGACGAATATCGGCGCTGACCTCAGTGGCCGGACTGAACCCATAGGCCGAACAACTCAGCCCAAAAACCACGCCGGCCAAGGTCAGTCCCGTTAACTGTCTGGAAATAATCACGCTCGCTCCTGATCGACATGCCAAAGAGCGGATCCGGCGCTGACGCGGACCCACCCTGGAAACACCCACGCGTCCACGCGCAATGAGCCTGTCGAAGAAACGAAGTCAGAGAAAAAAATTTAGGCGCCCCGCGCAATCCCCCGAAGCAAAATCAAAAGCCCCTCACCCTAGCCCTCTCCCGGAGGGAGAGGGAACTGACCGAGGTGATTGCGAGAGCTACGCCGACGTGAAATACCGAGCTGAACTCAAACACTGAAGCAGATCAAAAGCCCCTCGCCCTAACCCTCTCCCGGAGGGAGAGGGAACTGACCGAGGTGATTGCGAGAGCTACGCCGACTTGAAATACCGAGCCGTACTCGAATACCAAGCAAATCAAAAGCCCCCTCACCCTACCCCTCTCCCGGAAGGAGAAGGAACTGAACGAGGTGATTGCGAGAGATACGCCGACTTGAAATACCGAGCCGTACTCGAATACCAAGAAAATCAAAAGCCCCTCACCCTAGCCCTCTCCCGGAGGGAGAGGGAACTGACCGAGTTGATTGCGAGAGCTACGCCGACGTGAAATACCGAGTTGAACTCAAGTTCTGAAAAGCCCCGCATCATCCAAAACCATACACCCGCTTCTCACCACTCAACAGGATGAGCGCAAGCTCGGCTGCCGCTCTTGATCTTGCCGTGCTGGCCCCTTCGGCAGGCTGAGTGGAGGGATTTATCCGGGGGTGGGAGCGCAGCGACCGTTCGACGAAGTCGAACGCATCGAAAGGAGGTGCAGCGAAGCAAACCGGAAGCGATGCCCCCGGATAGATCCCGTAACGAAGGAACCCCGAGCCCCGGCGAGCGGGCCGAACGCCGGGGCCCAGACCTTTGGTTCCTTTGGGGCGTTTGCCAAAGGGACTCGCTGTAAGAGCGAAACCGCCAGCCGCAACACCCGAAGCACCGGATATTCACCCAAACCCCCAAGAGCCTGGTCGGCCCAAAGGCCGCCAAGCCCCACTCGCAAACACCCCAATTCCAACCCGCAATCACAAGGAAAAGACAAATCCCCGACAAATTTTCTACATTTTTTCTTTCATGATTTGTCGTGCTGATACGTCTTGTTCTAGAGAGCGCAAAAAAACCTTCCAGATCAGACTCTGAAAAGGAGTAATCGCATGCACAACTCGCAACTACCAACGGACGGTAGCCAGGTACCCAAAGGAATCTCCATGAACCCCCACGCGAGCGACTTCGGACAACGCGTCGAGCGTCACGGTAACGAACGCATCCGCTTGCTGCTGAAAAGCTTCGGGCTGCGCACCAGCCTGATTCGTCTGAAAGTCATCGACGCCTTGCTGGTCGCCGCGCAAAACGATCGGCGCCTGGGCGTGCGCGGCGTCCACAGCCAATTGCTGGATCTGGATATTCCGCTGTCCTTTCTCAGTGTGCGTGAGGTGCTCAAGCGCCTGTGCGCCGAAGGGGTCATCACCTTCAATGAAGACAAGAGCTACAGCCTGCATCCACAGGCTGCGGCCGTTCTCAACCACGATTGAAGCGTGCGGCCATCGCCGTCAGGGCTTGACCTTGCGGCGCATCACGCCATTGATCACCACCACGATCACCGCCACACCGATGGCGACGAATTGAAACGTCTTCTCTGAAATCATGCCGGCATTTTGCAGCCAGGACAGGCCGAGCATGATGGCCAGTACCGACACGGCGATCAGAATCGAATAAATCAAACGTTGCTTGTGGGTCATTACGGCTTCCTGAAACTTTGAAATGTATCCGGTTTGTATCCGTTTGCATGCCATGCACTTACCGTTCTACGGGGATGTGCCGCTGCAAGCGGGGTCTCATGTTACAGCCGATGAAGAGTTTTAGCTTCATGACGGCGTAACCAAGAGGAATTTTCAAAATGCTGCGTCGAATCACCTGGCTGATTCCCGTTCTTGCCCTGCTGACCCTGAGTGGCTGCATCATCTTCCCCCACGGTGGCTGGCATGGCGATCACCACCGTTATTACCAGGGTGGCCCTGGCTACTACCAACATCGCTAGAACAGGATTGTTCGCCCTGCCCGCTTGCCAATTAACAGACCGTGGCAGGCAATCAACACGCCCGATCAACTTCAAGCCCGCCCTGCTGCGGGCTTTTCTTTTTTTGTCGAACACCGCTGCCATGCCTCTTGACTCAGAACTTGCACAACGCCAAAGAGCTAAACAAGTTGCAAGCATTTGAAATTTAATGTCGCAGCAAATCAATAGGTCAGGCGCGGCTGCGCAACTAGTCTCTGGCAACTTCCTTTCACTCACTAACAGGAACGTTTATGCAGAGAACTCTTATACAGATCGGGCCTCGACAAGTGCTTGGATTCTGCTTGGCGATCAGCGCGTTTGAACTTCTGACGTATATGGCCAGCGACTTGATCATGCCGGCGATGTTAAGCGTAACAACCGAACTCGGGGCCGATGTGCGGCATGTGCCGAACGCGTTCAATCTCTATCTGCTTGGCGGTGTCTGCCTGCAATGGCTGATCGGGCCATTGTCCGATCAATGGGGTCGACGTCGAGTCTTGTTGGTGGGTTGTGCAGTCTTTGCCCTGGCCTGCACAGGGGCGTTCGCCACTCAAAGCATTGAAGCCTTCAATCTGCTGCGACTGCTGCAAGGCATGGGGCTGGGCTTTGTTGTTGCGGTCAGTTATCCGGCGCTTCAGGAAGTCTTCTGCGAAGCCGATGCTGTGCGCTTGATGGCGCTGCTCGGCAATATCGCCTTGCTGTCACCGCTGGCTGGGCCGCTGCTGGGCATTGTGTTGTTGCAATGGCTGACCTGGCGTGAACTGTTTCTGGTGCTGGGGCTGGCGGCCTCTATGGTCTGGCTGGGACTGTTTGCCTGCATGCCGGAAACCGTCGGCGTCACACGCCGCGACGGGCAGCGCCAAGCCGCCGTGCGCTTCTCCTGGCGCCAGACTTTTCAGCGTTACCGTGTCCTGTCCGGCAATGGCCGATTCCTCGCCGCCAGCCTCGCGCTGGGATTGATGAGCCTGCCGCTGATCGCCTGGATCGGCCTGGCCCCGCTGCTGCTGATCCAGTCACTCGGGCTGACGCCGCTTGAATATGGCCTGTGGCAAATCCCGATTTTTTCGGCCGTTATCGTCGGCAATCTGATCCTCGATCACCTGCTGACCACTCACTCTCTAGCCCAACTGATTCGCTTGGCGCTCTGGCCTTTCTGTCTCGGACTTCTGGCTCTGATTGGCTGTGCGCTGGCGGGTGCCAGTCTGAGTCCGGTGGTTGCCTGCCTGGCCCTGTACGCAGTCGGGCTGGGTATGAGCAATGCCGCGCTGTATCGCGTGGCGCTGTTTGCCAGTGAGGACAGCAAAGGCCTGGTCTCGGCGTTCGCCGGCATGATTTCGATTGCCGTGATGAGCCTCGGCGGCTTGCTCATTGCCTTCATCGGCGGTGGTACTCGCCTCGAACTCTTCGCGCTCTGCGCCGCCTTCAGCGGCCTGATGTGCCTGCCTCTGGTGCTGGGATTGTTGCAACGCACACCTGCCGATTCCGCTTCGGCTCAATAAAGGAATATTGAATGAACCATTTCCCCGCCAGCGATGCGCTTTGCGCATTGCCACACCCCTATTGTCCGGATGCCATGCCGGCGAGCCTGTTCGATCAGGCCATGGTCGAGATCAGTCGGTTTCATTGCCGACACACGCCCGGCTACGAACACTGGCTGAACGCCAACGGCCTCAACGAACAGGATCTGGACGGTCTCGATGACTGGTCCCTGCTTCCACCGATTCTGGCCAACTTTTTTAAACAGAAACTGTTGCTCAGCCCGACCGGGGCGAACGCGCTGGAGCTGACTTCATCCGGTACCAGTGGCCAGAAAAGCCGCATGCGCTACGACGAGCGCAGCCTGTCGGGTGCACAGTTCATGGTTGAACGGATCTTCCATCACTATGGCTGGCACTCGCCGGATACGCCGTGCAATTACCTGCTGCTGAGCTACGAGCCGAAAGGTTCGATCACCTTGGGAACATCGTACACCGACCAGTTCCTCTGCCGCTTCGCCCCCATCAACCGGGTCGCCTACGCTTTGCGCTGTAACGGCGACGGCCATCAATTCGATGTGTACGGCGTTATCGCGGCGCTGCAATCGTTCGCCGAGGAAGGCCTGCCCGTGCGCATTTTCGGTTTCCCGGCGTTCCTTTGGCAGACCCTGCAACACATGCAGGCCACGGGCGTACCTGAGCTGAAACTGCCGGACGATTCCCTGGTGTTCTTCGGCGGCGGCTGGAAAACCCGGGCCAGTGAGGAAATCCCGAAACAACAATTGTATGGACGCATCGCCTGCCAATTGGGCATTGCAACATCGCAGTGCCGCGATGGTTATGGTGCGGTCGAACACGCGGTGCCCTACATCGAATGCGCCCACCATCATTTTCATGTGCCGGTTTACGCCAGGGCGTACGTGCGCAATCCACTGGATTTTTCCGTTCAGCCCTACGGCCAGCAAGGCTTGCTGGGCTTCGTCTCGCCCTACATTTCCTCCAGCCCGGCACATGCGGTGGTGATGAGCGATCTGGCGACGCTGCACCCCGGCTCAAGCTGTCGCTGCGGCCTGGCCAGTGACTGGTTTGAATTACATGGCCGCGCGGGCACGACCGTCGGCAGGAGCTGCGCAATGGCAGCCTCCGAATTGCTGGGGAGGCACTGACATGTACCTGATCAACGGAGAACTGCACGCTGACGTCGACCTCGACCAGGCACTGGCGCAACTGCACCAGACCTTGCCACAACACTTGGGCATACCGTTGGACAGCGCCACCGTACTAACGGCCGCCGCTCAGTTCGCACGGCAACTGCACAGTGTCGAGCTGCCGCTGGATGACGAACAACGCCAGGCGTTGATTGATTTCTGCCAGCCGCACGCGCTGCAAACCAAGCTTGAACGCGAACTCGGCGATCAGCCTCAATCGCTGCGCAGAATCGATTACCGGCAAGCGCGCTTTGAGCGCTGGAGCCCCTTGGGCCTGGTCGTGCACGTGACACCGGCCAACGCGCCGCTGCTGGCCTGCTGCGCCATGCTCGAAAGCCTGTTGGCCGGCAACCTCAACTGGCTGCGCCCCAGCCGCAGTGACCAAGGCCTGACGGCGCGCCTGCTGCACGCATTGGTGCAATGCGACCCCAGCGGTCAATTGCGCCATTACGTTGCAGTGCTTCCAGTGGCGACCGCGCAGATCGGCCGCTTGTGCAACATGGCCAATGGCGTATCGGCGTGGGGCGGCGAAGCGGCGCTGCAAGCCATCCGCCAACAGTTGCCGCCGGGTTGTCGCTGGATCGACTGGGGGCACCGCATCAGTTTTGCCTACCTGACGCCGGAGGCTGCCTCGCCGTCGGCACTGGACGCTATCGTCGATGAAGTCTGCCGACTGGATCAACAGGCATGCTCCAGCCCCCAATGGTTGTTGGTCGACAGTGACGAGCCGGCCATTCTTCAAGACATCGGCGGCGCCCTGGCCAAGGCCTTCGAGCGCCGCGCAGGGCAATGGCCAGCGTTGGCCCCAACGGTCCAGGAAGCGAGCGAAATCACTACTCACGCGATGATGGCGCGTCTGGGCCAGAGCTTTTCCGCCACGACCGGGCAGGTCTGGAGTGCCACTGGCTGGCGGGTGATCTGGAGCCATGACGCGTCGCTCGTCCCCTCGCCGCTGTTTCGCACGTTGTTGCTCAAACCGCTGCCACGTGCACGTCTGACGCAGACCCTGCTGCCTTGGCGCAACGTTTTGCAGAGCTGTGCGCTGGTCTGCGCTGAGGCGCAGATCAGTGAGTTGTCACGCACGCTGATTGCCGCGGGCGTCAGCCGAATCACGCCGATCAGCGCGATCCATGACGGCTACGACGGCGAGCCTCACGACGGCGTTTATGCGCTGCAACGCTTGAGCCGGCGAGTGTCGGTCAGCGTCGCGCCAACGCAGTTGCCCGCCCACATGACCCTCGATCAGCGACCTTGCCCGCTGGTACTGGCGGGCCTGCCGATTACCGACAAAGCGGCGTTTATCGCGCGGCCGACGACAGCGGCGGCGCAGCTGTTTTTCCGCTCCGGCGGCAGCAGCGGCACACCGGCGCTGTCGGGGTTCAGTTACCGCGATTTCCAACGGCAAATGCGCGCAGCGGCCGACGGCCTGTTCGCGGCAGGGCTCGATCCGAGCCGCGACAAGGTGATGAACCTGTTCTTCAGTGGCGGCCTGTACGGCGGCTTCTTCAGCTTTGCCAAAGTCCTGGAAATGCTCGATGCCACCCACCTGCCCATGGGAGCACCCGCCGATGATGACTACCGCGATATTGCCCAGGTGATCATCGAACAGCGGGTGACTGTGCTGATCGGCATGCCCAGCACTTTGCATCGGTTATTCCTCAACGAACACGAGCGTCTGAGCCGTTATGGCGCCATTGAAAAAGTCTTCCTTGGCGGTGAGCACATCAGCGATCAGTGCCGCGACTTGTTACATCGCTGTGGCGTCGCCAGCATCCGCTCAGCGGTCTACGGCAGCGTCGATGCGGGGCCGTTCGGACATGCCTGCGCCGCCACTGGCGACGGCGTGTTTCATCTGATGGACACGATTCAACACCTGGAAATCGTTGCATTGGCAGAGGACGTCCCCGTCAGCGATGGTGAGGTCGGGCGCTTGCTGTTCACCTCAAAAGCCCGCGAAGGCCAGCAGGTGCAGCGCTATGAAGTCGGCGACACCGGACGCTGGCTGCCCGGCGCGTGCCCGTGCGGACTGAGTTCGCCACGCTTCGAGCTGCTGCAACGGCACGGCAGACTGCTGCGTATCGGCAGCGATTTCATTTGCCAGAAGGAACTCGCCCGCCACCTGCAGGCGCCGTTTCAGTTGTACCTCGATCACGCGCCTGACGGCCTGGAACGCCTGTTGATTCGCAGCCCCGGCGAACCCGCTGAGATTCTCGGCCGACTCGAAAGCTACTCGACGCTGGCGACCCTCGTGCGCACCGGCCTCCTCACCGTGCACGCGCAAACTTGCGATCCGCAACAGTTCGACAGAAACAGACACAGCGGAAAGATACCGCCAGTGATCGATGCACGCCGTTGAAAGCAAACTTCACGCACTAGCAGAACAATTAAAAGAGAGCACCATGACTACAACACTGGAACTGAACAAGTTGCTCGCCTTTGCCCGCGAACAATCAAACTATTACGCCAGACATTTGCAAAACGTTTCGCATCAGATAAACACACTGGATGAACTTCCGGTGATCGATGCACAACAATACTGGGCGCACAGCGAAAACTTCGAGCACTGGCCGGTACTGACTTCAACGGTTGAGCGCGCACTGGTGTTCAAGACCGGTGGAACAACCAGCGCTGGCAAACTTTCGGTGTTTACCCGCGAAGAGTGGCAGACACTGGTGCGCGACTTCGGTCAGCATCTCGGTAGCCAACTCAACCCGGGAGACCGGGTGGCCAACCTGTTTTTTGTCGGCGATCTGTACGCCAGTTTCGTCTTCATCCACGATGCATTGGCGCAAGAACCTGCTGGCGTCACCGAATACCCTTTTACCGGCGACGTCGACCCCGTGGTCCTTAGCGACTCTATCCGCTTGTACAGAATCAATGTGCTGGCTGGCATACCCGCGCAGTTACTGACGTTTGCCGCCGTACTGGAGCGCCAGGGGCAAACCCTGGTCGAGGTTGAAACCGTGCTCTACGGCGGCGAAAGCCTGTTCCCCGCGCAACTGCAGATATTGCACCGGGTGTTCCCCAACGCCCGGGTCGCCTCCATCGGTTACGCCAGTGTCGACGCCGGGTTCATCGGCGCCACGAGCCGCGATTGCGCCTTGGGCGAACACCGCATGCTGGCCGGCCACAGCGTGCTGGAAATCATCGACGAACACACCGGCGAAGTGATTGAAGAATGCGACCGCCCCGGCCGGTTGTTGGTCACCAACCTCACCCGCCGGCTCATGCCGTTGATTCGCTACCCGGTGGGTGACCTTGCCTGCTGGCGGGAACCGGCCACGGCACCGATGCGCAAGTTCGCCTTGCTGGGACGTAGTGCGAGCAGTCAGCGTGTGCGAGTGAGCAGCCTGACCCTGCTGATCGACGACATCGACAGAATTGTCCAGCGCGCAACCGCCAGCGACGACTGGCAGCTGATCATCAGCCAAGCGGCGAGCATCGATATCTTGTGTCTGAAGTGGGTGTCCGGGACGCAAAAGCACGCAACCGCTGAGCTCGACACACGCTTGCAAAATGGCTTGATCGAGCAGTATCCGCTGATCGCGCAACTGAGCGATGATGGCCAACTTGAATTGCAGCTCGCGCAATGCGCCCACGGTGAACTCGTTCGCCATCCACGCTCCGGCAAACGCCAACGAATCGTCGACCTGCGCACTTACGACACCCCACGTCCGGAGCAACGCCCATGGACGACGTGACGCTGCGCAGCTATCGCCGCACCGACGCCGGGGCGGTCAGTCGCCTGTTTCGGGAAATCTACGGTGACCACTATGTGCAGCCGCACGTGTATTTGCCGTTGATGATCAACCAGAACCATGGCGATGGCAGCTGGCATTCCCTGGTGGCGGAATCCGGCAAAAAAATCCTCGGCCACGCCACGCTATGCAGAAGCGCCGGATCGCACACGGCCGAACTGGCATTGAGCGTGGTGCACCCTTCGACACGCGGGCAGAACATCGCCACGCAGTTGGGCACGCGGCTGTTGATCCACGCGCAAGCGCTGGGTTGCCATGGCGTGATCATCAAACAGGTGACACAGCACGCCTACACACAGCGCATGGCTGACAGACTCGGTTTTTGCAGCAGCGGGTTGCTGCTCGACTATGTACCCTCACCTTTTGGCGAACCCCTGCCGGAGTCCATCGTCATCGGCTACACCCCTATCGACGGGTACCGACGTCCGCTCCCGGCGTTGCCATGGCCAGACAGCTGTCGCGATTTCATGGAGCATTTGTGTGGCGTATACGGGACGCAAGAAAAGGACGCGCCCTGGGTGGGTCCACCGATGCATGTCGAACAATGTTCCGGGCGTTATGACGTAATACTGAAACAACTCGATAGCCGTTTGCTTAAACAACTGCGCAGACTGCCCGGGCACTGGATGATCTCGATCAGGCTCAGGCTGGCAACAGGCTTCGCCAGTGCTGTGGAAAGTCTGTCAGCGATAGGCTTCAGCTTTACCGGGATCGCGCCAAATGATCATTGCGCGGGATGGCTGGCGCTGTTTCACCGGGGCTATTGCTCGCGTTCGCTGGACCTGTGTTGCCCGCACATCCAGCGACTGCATGATCGGGCGCAACAGCAACTAACCGCGTGCGCCGGCAAGGCACCGCTGCCGGCTTGAGCGAGAGCCGGCACATCGACCAGCCCGCTCATGCGTTGAGCGGGCTACAACCATCAGTCTCAAGCCTTGGCTTTGACACCTTCATCGACCGGTTTCGGGGCGTTGCCGTCACCGTAAGTCTTCAGGTTCTGCAGGACATAAATCGCTTTCTTGAATTCGGGAATCAGGCTCTTGCCGTAAGCATTGCCATTGAGGCCATTGTTCTGGATGGAATCCAGTTGGGTAGCGAAATACTCCAGGGCGTTGAATTTGGCATCGATATCCTTGACCACGCCAAAACGGTCGAACTTGTCCCCGGCATTCTTCAACGTTAAGGATGTGATCTCGGAGATCAGCCCACGGCTGCGCAGCAGCTCGCTCAGATTTCCCAGTTGTTTGACGGAAACGTTCGCAGGATCAAAACCCTTGATCGCTTTGCGCAAACCCTGCTTGTCCATCTCGGCAGTATTCAGCGCGGTAGGATTGGTGCCGACCAGAGTGAGCATTTGCTGCACTTTGACACTCTGGGCCACTTGTTTTTTCGCGCCAGTGTTACGAACCAGAACCCCGGCTTTACTCTCCCAGCCGCCGACAATACCGATCGTCATGAGAAGACTCCCTGTGAAATGACCATGAAAATATCCGTGATGAGCACCAATAATGGGCGCGAGTATCGGCGGGCGAACTGATGGCACCAACCTCTTTCTGCACTTTTTTACAATTCTCGTACATTCTCGATACAAAAGCTCAACGCCCCGCAAACCCTGACCCGGCACTGTCATGGCAATGAAAAGAAAATCGCTTTTTCACGCACTCGCCTGCGCTGATCAGTGAGTGTGTATCGAGCCTGATACCGACCGGTCATCGCTGCCTGCATGTTTCAGGACGTGAGTACCTAAAGCTTCCCGCCGCGACGACGATACGCTGTTGATACCCGCAAAGTTTTACCCCGCCCCCCAATAAGAAACGCTGCTCAAGGACCGGTCTCCATGCCCGCTTTCCGCACTATTCAGGCTCGCTACACGCTGTTTCTGGTTCTGTTCATCCTGCTCCTGTCGGTGTTGACCGTGGTCGGCATCAGCCAACTGGTCGCCCCCAAGCTGCGTCATACCGAAGAACAGGTGGTCCTCAACCGCATCGCCGAAGTGGCGGAGCAGATTCAGGGCGAGCTGAACAAAGTGCAGGCGCAACAACGCAGCATCACCCAGACCATCCCGTTGCTCGACAGCGCTGCCATCGACAGCGTGCTGCCAGGTCTGGTCGATCAGTACGGCGAGTTGAAAGTCTTCGGCGGCGGGATCTGGCCACTGCCCGGGCAGCGTGAGGCCGGGCGCAACAAATTCAGTACGTTCTGGCACCGCGACGCGTCGGGCAAACTGGCCGTGAACACGTTCTGGAACAGCGACGCGGCACCCAACTACTACGACCAGAGCTGGTACAAGGGCGGCATGGCCACACCGCGTGGCCAATGCGCCTGGGCGGCGGCGTATAAAGATGACGCCAGCGCCGAGCCGCGCACCAACTGCGCCATGGCCATTCAGAAAAACGGCAGCGCCTGGGGCGTGGCGACCATCGACGTCACCCTCGGTTTTTTCAATGATCTGGTGGCGCGCAAGGAAAAAGACCTCAACGCCGAGATGCTCATCGTTGAAGCCGACGGCAAGGTCATCAGTAACAGCTCGCGCATCAGCGGCCCGATCGTGCTGAAAAACATCAGCGAACTGGCCGGCACGTCGACCTTCGTCAGCCAGGTCAAAACCGGGTTGCAGAACCGCGATCAGGCGCAGCGCATCGAATTCGACAACAACGGCGAAGCCAGCACCTTCTTCATGCGCCCGATTGAAGGTACGCCATGGTTCCTCGCCACCGCCCTGCCGACGAAAATGCTCACCGCTCAGCGTGATGACGTCCTCAGCACCCTGAGCCTGTTGCAGATTCCGCTGGTGATCCTGTTGGTGCTGTTGCAGGTCTACGCGATTCGCCAGTTGGTGCAACGCATGAAAGCGTTGAAAGCCAACATCGACTTGCTGTCCAGTGGCGATGCCGACCTGACCCGGCGCATCACCATTCGCGCCGAAGATGAACTCGGCGCCATCGGCCATTCGGTCAACACCTTTATTGCCTATCTGCAGAACATGATCGGCGAAGTCACCCAGGCCACCGGTGCCATGGCGTCCAGCCTCGACAACCTGCAACGCACCTCGGCGCACACCAGCCAGATCCTGCTGCGTCACGCCTCGGAAACCGATCAGACCGTGACGGCCATTACCGAGATGAGTTCGACGGCAGAAAGCGTTGCGCAGAATGCCGCTGAAACCGCCGCCTTCACCCAGCGCGCCAACGAAAACGCCGACCGTTCCCGCGTGGTGGTGGGCGAAGCGACCAACAGTGTCGTGGCGCTGATCGACGAAGTGGCCAGCGCGACGCACAAAGTCGAGAACATGCAGCAGGACGCCCAGCGCATCACCGAGATCCTTGGCGTGATCGGCGCGATTGCCGGGCAGACCAACCTGTTGGCGCTCAACGCCGCCATCGAAGCGGCACGCGCCGGTGAGCAAGGCCGGGGTTTCGCCGTGGTTGCCGATGAGGTCCGCGCCCTCGCCGCACGCACCCAGGCCAGCACCTCGGAAATCAACGAGATGTTGACGCGTCTGACGCAGGGCGTGAGTTCGTCGGTCAGCGCCATGGAAAACACCCAGGCCAGCTGCCAGTCCGCCGCCGACGCCACCGCACGGGTCAACTCCGGGCTGGATGAAATGGCCGGTTCGGTCAGCCACATCAACAGCCTCAGCACGCAGATCGCCACCGCCGCCGAGCAGCAAAGCGCGGTGACCGAAGAGATCAACCGCAGCATGGTGCAGATCCGCCACATGGTGGATGAGTTGGTCCAGAGTGGCAAAGCCAGCGAACTCAACACCCACCAGTTGCTCGAGGCCAACAGCCGGGTGAGCGCGATCATGGGGCGTTTCAAGGTGCGTTGATCCCTGCTTCCCACAAGATCTTCTGTCCACCCTGGAAACCTTGTGGGAGCGAGCTTGCTCGCGAAAGCAATCTGCCAGTCGCTGCTTCAGTGTCTGAATGACCGCCTTCGCGAGCAAGCTCGCTCCCACAGGGCCACACCATCGCCAGATGTAGCCACCTGACAACCTTGTCATCTCGCGCTCAGCAACCTGTCAGCCTTGATCTACGATCATCCTGCCCGCACGCATTGCAACAACTGGAAACATTGCGTTGATGCCCGGCGGAAAAAACCGGTCAAAATGCGTGCTTTCCGATCGTCACCCGAGCCGAGAATCCGTTATGCGAACTCACCTGCGTCTGGCCGCCCTGAGCGCCCTGTTCATCTCCTCCCTGGCCCAGGCCGGCGAGCTGATCCCGATCGAAGTGCACCGCGACGCCAATTGCGGATGCTGCAAAAAATGGATCAGCCACCTCGAAGCCAACGGCTTCAAAGTCGAAGACCACGTCGAAAACGACATGAGCAGCTTCAAACAACAACATGGCGTGCCGCCGCTTCTGGCCTCGTGCCACACCGCGATCATCAACGGCAAATTCGTCGAAGGCCATGTGCCAGCGGAACAGGTGCTGGCCCTGAGCAAGCGTGACGATCTGCTCGGCGTCGCTGCGCCGGGCATGCCGATGGGTTCGCCGGGCATGGAAATGGACGGCATGAGCGATGCATATCAGGTCATCGGACTGAAAAAGGATGGCGCTGACGTCGTCGTGGCGGATTACCCGGCGCATTGATCATCGCGGCTTACGGCGGGCTGTTCCTCGCCGCATTCGGCGCGGCGACGTTGTTGCCGCTGCAATCCGAGGCCTTGCTGGTCGGTCTGATCGTCAGCGAGCGTTACTGGCTCTTGGGCCTGCTCGCGGTGGCAACGCTGGGCAACGTACTTGGCTCGCTGGTGAACTGGTGGCTGGGCCGCGGCATCGAGCGTTTTCAGGATCGACGCTGGTTCCCGGTGAGCGCCGCGCACATGGCCAGGGCGCGCAAACACTATGAGCGCTACGGTCATTGGTCGTTGCTGCTGAGTTGGTTGCCGATCATTGGCGACCCCCTGACACTGATTGCTGGCGTCATGCGCGAACCGCTCGGGCGGTTTTTGTTGATCGTCACTCTGGCCAAAGGTGCGCGTTATGGCGTGCTGGCCATGCTGACCCTGGGCTGGCTGGGTTGAACGATCGGGCGCGGGCATTGCCTGTGTTTAACGTCGGCGTAATCCAGTCGTTCCAGCATCGGCCGATTTCTAACGGAGTTTGACCTTATGTCTGTGAAGTTTTCCCGTTGGCTCCCCGGCCTGTTCCTCTGCGCCGCCCTGCCCCTGTCGGCGCAGGCTGCCACGCCAAGCGAAGCCGCGCCGGAAGGCCCGGCCTATGGCCCGGAACTGCAAGGCTTCGAATACCCCTACACCCTGAAACACTTTGCCTTTCAATCCCAGGGTAAATCCTTGCAGATGGGTTACATGGACGTCGCCGCACACGGCAAGGCCAATGGCCGCACCGTGGTGCTGATGCACGGCAAGAATTTTTGCGCGGCGACCTGGGACAGTTCGATCAAGGCCTTGAGCGAATCCGGTTACCGGGTGATCGCGCCGGACCAGATCGGCTTCTGCACCTCCAGCAAACCCGACCACTATCAATACAGCTTCCAGCAACTGGCGACCAACACCCAGCAGTTGCTCAAAGCGCTGGGCATTCAAAAAGCCACCCTGCTCGGTCATTCCACCGGCGGCATGCTCGCCACCCGTTATGCCTTGCTGTTCCCTGAGCAGGTCGAGCAACTGGCGCTGGTCAACCCGATCGGCCTGGAAGACTGGAAAGCCCTCGGCGTGCCCTATCGCACTGTCGATCAGTGGTATCAGCGCGAGCTGAAGGTCAGCGCCCAAGGCATTCGCGAGTATGAACGAACGACTTACTACGACGGCCGCTGGAAACCGGAATTCGACCGTTGGGTCGACATGCTCGCCGGGTTGAGCAAAGGCCCGGGCAAAACCCAGGTCGCGTGGAACTCGGCGCTGATCTACGACATGATTTTCACCCAGCCGGTCTATTACGAGTTCAAGGACCTGAAGATGCCGACCCTGCTGCTGATCGGCACGTCCGACACCACGGCCATCGGCAAGGACCTTGCCCCTCCTGAGGTGAAAGCGAAAATCGGCCATTACGACGTGCTGGGCAAACAAGTGGCCAAGCTGATCCCGCAGTCGACGCTGGTGGAGTTTCCCGGCATGGGTCACGCACCGCAAATGGAAGAGCCGGCACAGTTTCACAAGGCCTTGCTCGACTGGCTGAACACAACCAATCCCGTTCGTTGATGAGGTAAGGCTGATGGCGGTGCAGATTGCAGTGATCGATGACTGGCAGGCCGTGGCCCGCGACGTGGTCGACTGGTCAGTGCTCGATAGCCTCGGTGAAGTGACGTTCGAACATGATTACCCGGCGGACAACGCCACACTGGCCGCGCGCCTGGGCCGCTACCAGGTGATATGCGTGATGCGCGAGCGCACGCGGTTCGATGAGGACCTGCTCAAGCGTTTACCCAATCTGAAGTTGCTGGTCACCGGCGGCATGCGCAACGCGGCGCTGGATATGCAGGCAGCCGCCAGGCTCGGCATCAGGGTCTGCGGCACTGACAGTTACAAGCATGCCGCGCCGGAGTTGACCTGGGCGCTGATCATGGCGGCTACGCGCAATCTGCTGAATGAGGCCAATGCCCTTCGCGCCGGTCATTGGCAACAAGGGCTGGGCGGCGATCTGCACGGCAAGACTCTGGGAATTCTCGGTCTGGGCAGCATCGGCCAAAAAGTAGCGCAGTTTGGTCAGGTGTTCGGCATGCGGGTGATTGCCTGGAGCGAAAACCTCACCGCCGAACGGGCTGAACAGGTCGGCGTCACGCACGTCAGCAAACAGGAGTTGTTCGAGCAGGCGGACGTGTTGTCGGTGCATCTGGTGCTCAGCGAACGCAGTCGCGGGCTGGTCGATGCGCAGGCTTTGGGCTGGATGAAACCGACAGCGCTGCTGGTCAACACGGCGCGCGGGCCGATTGTCGATGAAGCGGCGCTGATCAAGGCCTTGCAGAAACAGCAGATCGCCGGGGCGGCGCTGGATGTTTTCGAGCAGGAGCCGCTGCCGGCATTGCACCCGTTTCGCACACTGGACAATGTCCTGGCCACGCCGCATGTGGGGTATGTCAGCCGGCAGAACTATGAACAATTCTTTTCGCAGATGATCGAGGATATTCAGGCTTGGTCATCGGGTAATCCAATCCGACTGTTGAACTGAGTATTTATGCGAAGCCTAAGGTGAAGCCAAAATCGCTATCGCGGGCAGGCTCACTCCTACATTTGGAATGCGTTCCCTGTAGGAGTGAGCCTGCTCGCGATGGCGTCATAACGGTCACCCCATCAACAAACTGCCCGCACCACAACAGTGCACCCGCCCTCACCGCTAGCACAAATTCGTGACCGATCAGTCACCGTTTTGGCCCTCCCTTGCAAAAAAACCTGCACTTCGTCGGTGCGTTTACCCCTCAAAAGCTCGGTTTGCACGGACTGCCAACCGATTGTCGAACAATTTACCCATTTGCCCCGCCCCGCTCTAGGATCTGGCCTAGACTGATTTTCGCGGGGTAAAACCGACCAGTCACATTGCCGAAAAAAAGTCGAAACTTTTGCGCGCGGCGGCGGGTCATCTGCAAGACAGGGCTAAAGCGAGTGGTGCAATCCTTGCAACGGCCCCTTCACCCATTCTGCTTGCGCGTGTTGGGTAGCGTTTGCTCACCGATGCGTGGCGCGTTTGCGCCCGGCCACAGGACTTGGCCATGGACATCGCTTGTTCAAGACAAGAATCAGATCAACGAGACGGGAGATTCATATGATCAGTGCGGCATTGGAAATTCAGGGAGAGCGTGCTCAGCAGGCGGTTGGTGAATCGAGCACCATCAGTGTTCCTGGCAGCCGACAGATCAACGTCCCCGGCACCAAAACGCTGACTCCAGTAGCGAGCCAGAACCCCAACAAGAAAAAAGTGTTATTCGTGACCTCGGAAATCGCCGATCTGGTCAAGACCGGAGGCCTGGGTGACGTCTCCGCTGCACTGCCCCGGGCCATGGCCCATCTGCATGATGTGCGCGTGCTGATCCCCGGTTACCCGCAGGTGATGCACAGCGAAAATCCGATCCATATCATCGGCGAACTGGGCGGCCACGCCGCGCTGCCGCCGTGCAAGATCGGGCGCATGGACATGCCGGACGGTCTGGTCATCTACGTGCTGATCTGCCCTGAACTCTACGAGCGCGAAGGCTCGCCCTACGGCGCCAACAACGGTCGCGACTGGCCGGACAACCATATTCGTTTCGCCCGTCTGGGCCTGGCCGCCGCGGACATCGCCGCCAACCTCGCACAAATTCACTGGTGCCCGGATCTGGTGCACGCCCATGACTGGCCGGCCGGTCTCGCCCCTGCCTATATGCACTGGCGCGGGCAGCGCACGCCGACCCTGTTCACCATTCACAACCTCGCCTATCAAGGCGTGACCAGCCTCGGTTCCTGCCCTGAGCTGGGGATTCCCGCCCATGCCCTGCAACAGGAAGGCATGGAGTTCTACGGCAAGATGTCGTTCCTCAAGGCCGGCATGGCGTATTCGAGCCATATCACCACGGTCAGCGCCACGTACGCGCAGGAAATCACCACCCCGGATTTCGGCTGCGGCCTCGACGGTTTTCTCGCCGCCAAGACCCAGCAAGGCTTGCTCAGCGGTATCCCCAACGGCATCGATGAGAGTTGGGACGCCGCTACCGATCCGCACCTGTTCGCGCCGTTTGCCATCGGCGACTGGGAAGGCAAAGCGGTCAACGCTGCGCACGTGCGCGAACTGTTCGGCCTGACTGACTCCACAGGACCACTGTTCGCCGTGGTGTCACGCCTGGTTTATCAAAAAGGGCTCGACCTGACGATAGCGGTGTCCGAGTACATCGTGCAAAACGGTGGCCAGATCGCAATCATCGGTCGCGGCGAGCCGGAAGAAGAACAAGCCATGCGCGAACTGGCGCTGCGCTTTCCCGGGCAGATCGGTGTGCGCATCGGCTTCAATGAAACCGACGCCCGACGCATGTTCGCCGGCAGCGATTTCCTGCTGATGCCTTCGCGTTATGAGCCTTGCGGTTTGAGCCAGATGTACGCCCAGCGTTTCGGCTCGCTGCCGGTGGCGCGCAACACCGGCGGTCTGGCCGACACCATTGAAAACGGCGTCACCGGTTTCCTCTTCGATGAATCCACTGCTGAGAGCTATCAGGAAGCCCTGAGCCGCGCGTTCAAGGTGTTCGCCTTCCCCGAACTGCTCAACGCCATGCGGTGCCGGGCGATGGCCGCGCCGTTCAACTGGTGCAAAGCGGTTGAACCGTACGCCGAACTCTACGAACAACTGGTCGCCAAGGCGCTGGGTAAAGCTCACCACAAATAACCAGGGAGGTTCACCACGATGCCGTTACGGTCTACTGAAACCTGGCCCCACGGCGCGATCATGCTGGACGCCGAACACACGCAATTTGCGCTATGGGCGCCGGATGCGTTTTACGTGAGTGTCGAATTAGAAGACGGTCAGTCGCTGCCAATGCTGCCTCAGGCAGATGGCTGGTTCGTGATCAAGGCCCGCTGTCCGGCGGGCACCCGCTACCGCTACAACATCGACGGCGAACTGGAGGTGCCCGACCCGGCCTCCAGAGCGCAGGATGGCGACCTCGACCGCCACAGCGTGGTGGTCGATCCGTTGGCCTATCAATGGCGACACAGCACCTGGCACGGTCGGCCGTGGAGCGAAGCGGTGATTTACGAGCTGCACGTGGGTGCGCTCGGCGGCTTTGCCGAAGTCGAGCAGCACCTGGCGCGGCTGGTCGCTCTGGGCATAACTGCGATTGAACTGATGCCGCTGGCGCAATTTCCCGGGGATCGCAACTGGGGTTACGACGGTGTACTGCCTTACGCACCGCAAGCCTCCTACGGCACCCCGGAACAACTCAAGCACTTGATCGACAGCGCCCATGGCCATGGTCTGGCGGTGATTCTCGACGTGGTCTACAACCACTTCGGCCCCGACGGCAACTACCTGCACCGCTATGCCAAAGGCTTCTTCCGCGAGGACAAGCACACACCGTGGGGCGCCGCGATCGATTTTCGCCGCAGCGAAGTGCGCGAATTCTTCATCGAAAACGCGCTGATGTGGCTACTGGAATATCGTTTTGACGGCTTGCGCCTGGACGCGGTTCACGCGATAGAAAGCCCGGACTTTCTCCCCGAACTGGCCCAGCGTGTCCGCCAACAGATCGACCCGACGCGGCATGTCTGGCTGACTGTCGAAAATGAACTGAACCAGTCCAGCCTCTTGGAGAACGATTACGACGCGCAGTGGAACGACGATGGCCATAACGCCCTGCACGTGCTGCTGACCGGCGAAACCGATGCCTATTACGCCGATTACGCCCTGCAACCGACCGAGCAACTGGTGCGCTGCCTGAGCCAGGGCTTCGTGTTCCAGGGCCACATTACCCGCCACGGCGAGCCGCGTGGTGAACCGAGCGAACATCTACCGTCAACCGCGTTTGTGCTGTTCCTGCAGAACCATGATCAGATCGGCAATCGTGCTTTTGGTGAGCGCCTGCATCAACTCGCCGACCCGCGTGCGGTGCATGCGGCAACCGTGCTGTTGCTGCTGTCACCGATGATTCCGCTGATGTTCATGGGCGATGAGTTTGCCGCCGAGCAGCCGTTCCTGTTTTTCACCAGCCACCACGGCGAGCTGGCGGAGCTGGTGCGCGAAGGCCGACGCAACGAATTTGCCGCGTTCAGCGCCTTCACCGATCCGCACAAACGCGAACAGATTCCCGACCCGAATGCCGAGCAGACCTTCCACGCCTCGCAACCACGCTTGAGCGGCAGCGGCTCTGCGTTGCAACAGCAAACCCTGGCGCTATACCGGCAACTGCTGCAATTGCGCCATCAGTACATCATTCCAAACCTGTCCGGGACCCAAGCGCTCGGCGCGCACATGCTCGGCCAAGGCGCGGTCAGTGCACGCTGGCGCCTGGGCAATGGCAGTGAGCTGCGAATTGACCTGAACCTCAGCGACACGCCAGTGGTCAACCCTGCACAGACCGATGCCGTGTGGCTGTTTCAGCAGCCGCCCGCCGTCGCCTCGGATTCGGGCTTGTTGCCCGCGTATTGCGCGCTTGTCAGCCTCACGGCCGCAACCCCTTTGCAACCTCTGGATGGAGAGCGCCTATGAGCGATGCGCAACTGGAAATTCTTGCAAGCCGCGCCGGCCTGGCCGTCGACTGGATCGACGCCAACGGCCGCCCGCAAAAAGTCGCCCCGGCGGTACTGCGCAATGTTCTGATCGGACTCGGCCACCCCGCCAGCACCGCACAGGAAATCGACGCCAGCCTGTTGGAACTGCAAGCGGCACAACAAGACCGCCACTTGCCACCGCTACTGACCAGCGATGTTGGCGTCGGCCTCGATCTGGGGCGCTATTTCGCCCCTGAAACGCCGTGCGAAGTTCACCTTGAAGATGGCTCGCGGCTGAATCTCAAACTCGATTCCGAAGCGATATTGCCGGGGCTGATCCCGGTCGGCTATCAACAGGTGCATATCGGCGATCAGTATTTCACCCTGGCCGTGGCCCCGGAGCGCTGCTTCAGCGTCGGCGATGCGGTGGATAATCCGATTCCCCGCGCATGGGGTCTGAGTGCGCAGCTGTATTCGCTGCGCCGCCCCGGCGACGGCGGTTTCGGCGACACCCAAGCGCTGGAAGACCTGGTCCGCGTGGCCGGTGAACGCGGCGCCGATGCGCTGGCGATCAGCCCGCTGCACGCCATGTTCAGCGCCGATAACGGGCGTTACAGCCCTTATTCGCCGTCCAGTCGGCTGTTCCTCAATCCCCTGTACGCGGCACCCGGCGCAATTCTTGGGGAACGCGCCTTGCGTGATGCCATCGACACGACCGGCCTGGCCGAGCAGTTCGCGCAACTGGAAGACCTGACACTGATCGACTGGCCGAGCGCCGCCGAGGCCAAGCAAAAACTCCTGCAGGCGTTGTATGAAGGTTTCATCGCCGGTGAGCATCCACTGCACGCGGACTTCGCCAGTTTCCGCCACGCCGGTGGCGAGGCCCTGGAAAACCACTGCCGTTTCGAAGCAATTCAGGAAATGCGCGCCGCCCGTGGTGAAAACCTCGACTGGCGGCAGTGGCCGGAACACTGGCACGACCCACGCGGCGCGGCGCTCGAAGCGTTCGCCGAGGAATATGCCGAACGCATCGGCTACTTTGCCTTTTGCCAATGGCTGATCCATCGTTGTCTGGAGCGTGCGCAAACCGCCGCACGCAGTGCCGGCATGGGCATCGGCCTGATCGCCGATCTCGCGGTGGGTGCCGATGGCGCCGGCAGTCAGGCGTGGAGCTTTCAGGATGAACTGCTCGCCTCGCTGACCGTTGGCGCGCCGCCGGACATTCTCAATCGCTCGGGCCAGGGTTGGGGCATTTCCGCGTTTTCCCCGGAAGGTCTCATCCGTAATGGCTTCCGCGCCTTCATCGACATGCTGCGCGCCAACTTCGCCCACGCCGGCGGCTTGCGCATCGACCATGTCATGGGCCTGCAACGCTTGTGGGTGATCCCCAACGGCGCCGCCCCGGCCGATGGCGCGTACCTGTATTACCCGGTCGATGACTTGCTGCGCCTGCTGACCCTTGAGTCCCACCGCCACCAGGCCATTGTCCTCGGTGAAGACCTCGGCACCGTGCCCGATGGCTTGCGGGAAAAGCTTATCGCCCGTTCCATGCTTGGGATGCGCGTGCTGCTGTTCGAGCAGGACAACACCTTTTTCAAGCCGATTCTCGACTGGCCGGACAACGCATTGGCGACCACCAGCACCCACGATCTGCCGACGCTCAACGGTTGGTGGCATGGCCGCGATATCGACTGGAATGCCCGCTTGGGCTTTGTCGATGCCAACGGCGAAATCGAATGGCGCCATCACCGTCAGCGTGAGCGCGAAGGCTTGCGCAGCGCTTTGAGCCAGGACCCGCAAAACTTCCGCGAGGAATCCCACGAGGCCGATCAGGTGGTCGATGCCGCTGTGCGTTTCCTCGGCCACACCCGTGCACCGTTGGTGCTGTTGCCGCTGGAGGATGCCCTGGGCATAAACGAACAGGCCAATCTGCCCGGCACCGTCGACACCCATCCGAACTGGTCACGGCGCTTGCCCGGTACCAGTGAGGCGCTGCTCGATGGCGCGGACGCGGCGCGACGTCTGGAATTGCTCGCGTGCGCGCGTCTGCAGGCAGCCGAGCGTGACCAATGAACCAGACGCTCATCCAACCTCTGCGCGCGACATTGCGCCTGCAGTTTCATAAAGGTTTTACCCTCGAACACGCTGTGCCATTGGTGCCGTATTTTGCCCGGCTCGGTATCAGCCACATCTACGCCTCGCCGTTGCTTGCGGCGCGAGCCGGCTCCATGCACGGCTACGACGTGGTCGACCCGACTCAGGTCAACCCGGAACTTGGCGGCGAAGCGGCGTTACGGCGCCTGGTCAGCACCCTGCGCGAACACAACATGGGGTTGATCCTCGACATTGTCTCCAACCATATGGCGGTCGGTGGCAGCGACAATCCGTGGTGGCTGGATCTGCTGGAATGGGGCCGACTCAGCCCTTATGGCGAGTTCTTCGACATTCAGTGGCACTCGCCGGACCCGCTGATGGAAGGCCAGTTGCTCCTGCCGTTTCTCGGCAGCGATTACGGAGTGGCCTTGCAGGAAGGCACGCTGAAGCTGCATTTCAATGCGCAGACCGGCGGCTTCCATGTCGCGCATTACGACCACCACTTCCCGATCTGCCCGAATGATTACGGTGAGCTGCTGAAGTCCGAGGAAGCGCTCAAGCCGCTCGCCGATCGTTTCAGCGCCCTCAGTTATCAGACCGATGCCCATTCCTTGGCGATGCCGCTGAAACAAGAACTGCGGCAATTGGCGAGTGATCCGCAGATTCTCGAAGCGATCCGGAACAACCTGCAGCACTACGATTCGACCACGGAAGAAGGCTTCCACAAGCTGCATCAGTTGCTGGAGCGTCAGAGCTATCGCCTCGCGAGTTGGCGCACGGCAGCGGACGACATCAACTGGCGACGTTTTTTCGACATCAACGAACTCGGTGGGCTACGGGTCGAGCGCCCGGCAGTGTTCGAAGCCACCCACGGCAAAATCTTCCAGTTGATTGCCGAAGGGCTGATCGACGGCTTGCGCATCGACCACATCGACGGCCTCGCCGACCCGCGCGGCTACTGCCGCAAACTGCGGCGCCGGGTTGATCTGCTGGCACCGGGCAGGCATTTGCCGATCTACGTCGAGAAGATCTTCGGCGCCGGCGAAACCCTGCACCGCGACTGGGCGGTGGACGGCACCACCGGTTATGAATTCATGAACCAGTTGTCGCTGCTGCAACACGACCCGGACGGCGAACACGTGCTCGGTGACCTCTGGCAACGGCGCACCGAACGCCCGGCCGCGTTCATCGAGGAAGCGCAACTGGCGCGTCAGCAGATCCTCAACGGCTCGCTGGCCAGTGATTGCGAAAGCGTCGCCCAGGCCCTGCTGCAAGTCGCCCGCGATGACCTGATGACCCGCGACCTGACCCTCGGCGCGATCCGCCGCGTGTTGCAGGCGCTGATCGTGCACTTCCCGGTGTATCGCACTTATATCAGCGCGATGGGCCGCTCCGCGCAGGATGAAAAGTTCTTCCAGCACGCCATGGACGGCGCCCGGCAGAGCCTCAGCGAGGGCGATTGGCCGGTGCTCGACTGTGTCGCCGCCTGGCTTGGCGGCTCGCCGTGGCGGCATAAACCGCGCGGCCGCTCGCGCAAGATCCTCAAGCATGCCTGCGTGCGCTTTCAGCAACTGACCTCCCCGGCAGCGGCCAAAGCCGTGGAAGACACCGCGCTGTATCGCTCGGCGGTGCTGCTGTCGCGCAACGACGTGGGCTACAACACCGAGCAGTTCAGCGCCCCGCTCAGCGACTTCCATGCAGTCAATCAGCAACGGCTCAATGAGTTCCCCGACAACTTGCTGGCCACCGCGACCCACGATCACAAACGTGGTGAAGATACCCGCGCGCGCCTGGCCGTACTCAGTGAGCGCAGCCATTGGTACGCCGAGCAGATCGAGTTGTGGCGCGCCCTCGCCCGCCCGGTGCGCGTCGACGATCAAATGCCATCGACCGGTGACGAACTGATCCTCTATCAAGCGCTGCTCGGCAGTTGGCCGCTGCAACTGCGCGATGACGATCACGCCGGGTTCGCCGATTACGCCAAGCGTATCTGGCAATGGCAACAAAAAGCCCTGCGCGAGGCCAAGCTGCAAAGCAGTTGGAGCGCACCCAGCGAAAGCTACGAAAACGCCGCGCAGGCGTTCACCGAAAAACTCCTCACCGGCGAAGCAGGCGAACTGCTGCGCGCCGCGCTGAGCAAGACTGTCAACAGCATCGCCGCCGCCGGCGCGCTCAATGGCTTGGCGCAAACCTTGCTGCGCATGACCGTGCCGGGGGTGCCGGATCTGTATCAGGGCAATGAGTTCTGGGACTTCAGCCTGGTCGATCCGGACAATCGCCGGCCGGTGGATTACGCCGCTCGCGAACAGGCCTTGCAGGAGCCATTGCCCCCTGTGGAATTGCTGGCGAACTGGCGTGACGGGCGCATCAAGCAAGCCTTGATCGCCGAAGTGCTGAACCTGCGCGTCGAGCACGCCGAGCTGTTCCGCCGTGGCAGCTACCAGGCCCTGGAAGTGCTCGGCAGTCAGGCGCACAACGTGCTTGCGTTTGCCCGTGAGCACGAGGGCAAGCAGGCCATCGTGATTGTGCCGGTCCGTTGCGCGCCCCTGCTGGAAAACAGTGCTGTACCTCAGGTCGATGCGCTGCGCTGGGGCAACACGCGAGTGGTTTTACCGTTCGCCGCCTCTGAGACAAACCTGAAGGGACTTTTTTCAAGCCGCGCAGTCACAAAAAACAGGGAGCTGAATATCAGCGACGCGCTGGGGGATGTCCCGGTCAATCTCTTTATCCAACACTTAACACAAGCATGAGTTCAGTTCAGGAGCATTGCGATGAGTACCGACGATAAACGCATTCGCGAATTCGCCTATCAAATCTGGGAATCGGAAGGCAAGCCTGAAGGTCAGGAAGACCGCCACTGGGAAATGGCGCGCAAGCTCGCCGAAGCGGAAGCCCTGGCGCCGAAGAAACCGCCAAAGGCCAACGGTAGCAAAGCCGCAGGCAAGACTGCTGAGGCCAAGGCCCCGGCCGCCAAACCGAAACCGCCGGCCAAAGCCAAACCGGCCACCGCCGCAAAAGTGATTCCCCCGGGCGAAAAAGCCGCCGAGAAAAAGCCTCGGGCTCCGAAGAAGCCTTCGGCGATCTGACGCTAAACGGATTATTGAACTGAATGACTGTGTGGCGGGTTTGCTCGCCACCGTGGGCTGACTCGCCCTGAAGAAATACACAAATCCCTTGTGGGAGCGAGCTTGCTCGCGAATGCGATCTGCCATTCAACATTGAAGTCGACTGACACTCCGCCTTCGCGAGCAAGCTCGCTCCCACAGGGGATCAGTGTCAACTGAACCATCCCGTTTTTTGCAGGAGCAATCATGACCCGTCCAACGAAAGCCGAACCCACCGCGCACGCCGAGCCGTCGAGAATCCGTGAAGGTCTGCCCTTCCCGCTCGGTGCGACCTGGGACGGGCTGGGGGTGAACTTTGCCCTGTTCTCCGCCAACGCCACCAAGGTCGAACTGTGCATCTTCGACGATGCCGGCGAAGTCGAACTCGAACGCATCGAACTGCCGGAATACACCGATGAGATCTACCACGGCTACCTGCCCGATGCGCATCCGGGCCTGATCTACGGCTACCGCGTCTACGGCCCGTATGACCCGGCCAACGGTCACCGTTTCAACCACAACAAATTGCTCATCGACCCGTACGCCAAGCAACTGGTCGGCCAGCTGAAATGGTCGGAAGCGCTGTTCGGCTACACCATCGGCCATCCCGACGCCGACCTCAGTTTCGATGAGCGCGACAGCGCGCCGTTCGTGCCCAAGTGCAAAGTCATCGACCCGGCGCACACCTGGGGCAATGACCACCGCGTCAGCGTGCCGTGGGACAAGACCATCATTTATGAAACCCATGTGCGCGGCATCAGCATGCGTCACCCGTCGGTGCCGGAGAACGTGCGCGGCACCTTTGCCGGGCTGATGGTCGACGATGTGCTCGAGCACATTCGCAAGCTTGGCGTTTCCACCGTCGAGCTGTTGCCCATTCACGCCTTCGTCAACGATCAGCATCTGCTGCACAAGGGCATGACCAATTACTGGGGTTACAACAGCATCGCCTTCTTCGCCCCGGACCCGCGCTATCTGGCCAGCGGCAAGATTGCCGAGTTCAAGGAGATGGTCGCGCATCTGCACGAAGCCAACCTCGAAGTGATTCTCGACGTGGTCTACAACCACACCGCCGAGGGTAACGAGCAGGGTCCGACCCTGTCCATGCGTGGCATCGATAACGCCTCGTACTACCGCTTGATGCCCGATGACAAGCGCTACTACATCAACGATTCCGGCACCGGCAATACCCTCGACCTGAGCCACCCATGCGTGCTGCAAATGGTCACCGACTCGCTGCGTTATTGGGCCAGCGAGATGCACGTCGACGGTTTCCGTTTCGATCTGGCGACCATTCTCGGCCGCTATCACGATGGTTTTGACGAACGTCACAGCTTCCTCGTCGCCTGCCGCCAGGACCCGGTGCTGCGTCAGGTGAAAATGATTGCGGAGCCGTGGGACTGCGGCCCCGGCGGCTATCAGGTGGGTAACTTCCCACCGGGCTGGGTCGAATGGAACGATAAGTTCCGCGACACCGTTCGTGCGTTCTGGAAAGGTGACGACAGCCAGGTCGCCGATTTCGCCGCCCGCATGACCGCGTCCGGTGAGATGTTCAACCAGCGCGGGCGACGTCCGTACTCGTCGGTGAACTTCATCACCGCCCATGACGGTTTCACCCTCAACGATCTGGTGTCGTACAACGACAAGCACAACGAAGCCAACGACGAGAACAATCAGGACGGCAGCAACAACAACCTGTCGTGGAACCACGGCGTCGAAGGCCCGACCGACGATCCCGAGATCAACGCCCTGCGTCATCGGCAGATGCGCAATTTCTTCGCCACCCTGCTGCTTGCCCAAGGCACGCCGATGATCGTCGCCGGTGATGAATTCGCCCGCACCCAGGACGGCAACAACAACGCTTATTGCCAGGACAGCGAAATCGGCTGGGTCAACTGGGACTTGAGCGAGGACGGCAAGGCGCTGCTGAAATTCGTCAAACGCCTGATCAAGCTGCGCCTGGCTTATCCGATCCTGCGACGCGGACGCTTTCTGGTTGGCGAGTACAACGAGGACATCGGCGTCAAGGACGTCACCTGGCTGGCCCCGGATGCCACCGAGATGACCACCGAGCACTGGCATGATGCGCACAACCGCTGCCTGGGCATGTTGCTCGACGGCCGTGCGCAGGAAACCGGGATTCGCCGCAAGGGCGCGGATGCGACGCTGCTGCTGGTGGTCAACGCCCATCATGACATCGTCAATTTCACCTTGCCGGAAGTGCCGGAAGGCAGCTTCTGGACCTGCATGATCGACACCAATCAGCCGTCGATCCGCGGTCAGGAGCGCTTCGATTTCGGTCATGAATACTCGGTCACCGGTCGCTCGCTGCTGCTGTTCGAACTGCAACGTGATGAAGAAGACTGATATGGATCTGCACTGTTATCTGAGCCGGCGCCCAGCGGATTATCCGCACACCGTAGCCCTCGGCGATTGCCTGCGGGCACTGGTCGAGGCCGGACTGGATCGCCTGCCGTTGCCGGGCAGTGGCCGCACACTGGAGCGTTTTCAGCGGCTGGCGGAAGTCGGTGGGCATGACTTGGGTTTGTGCAAATTGTTCGAAGGCCACACCGACGCACTGGCGATCATTGAGCAACTGGGCGGCTCGCCGACACCGGGCAGTACCTGGGGCATGTGGGCAGCGGAACCGCCGCAGGCACGAGTGAAAGTCAGCCCGGCCGGGCACATGGTCGCACTGCACGGACGCAAAGCATGGTGCTCCGGCGCCGCGGTGCTCAGCCATGCCTTGCTCACCGCGTGGGATGCCGATGATCAGCAACAACTGGTCGCCGTCGCCCTCGACCAACCGGGCGTCACCGTGACCGGGCAAGGCTGGCAAGCGGTCGGCATGGCCGCCACCGGTAGCGTCGAAGTGCTGTTTGACGGCGCCGAAGCACAAGCCATCGGCAACCCCGGTGACTATCTGCAACGTCCGGGTTTCTGGCAGGGCGGGATCGGTATCGCGGCATGCTGGTACGGTGCCGCGCGGCAAATCGCCGAAGCGTTACGCAACCACTGTGAGCAACGTCCGGAACCGCACGCCCTCGCTCATCTCGGCGCGGTCGACAGCGCTTTGCAGGCGGCGGCGGATGTGTTGCGTTTCAGCGCGCTGCACATCGATGCCCATCCCGAGGACCACGCCGAACTGCTCGCCCGGCGTGCCCGTGCGGTGGTCGAGCAGTCGGCCGAACAGGTGATGCGTGAGGTCGGTCGCGCGCTCGGTGCGGGACCGTTTTGCAAGGATCGGCACTTTGCCCGGCTCTCTGCCGATCTGCCGGTGTTCCTGCGCCAGAGTCACGCCGAACGGGATCTGGCGGCGCTCGGGCAATTAGTCGCCGGGCAGTCTGCGGAGGCATGGGCACTATGAAAACCAATCCGATTGTGGGCCAAGGCACGACCCTGCATCAGTGGCAGGCCTCGCGGCACCTGGCGGAGCTGGATAGCATCGACATCCTCAGTCTTGTGCCTCCGAGCGCGCGAGCGGTGATTGTCGCGCCGCACCCGGACGACGAAGTGCTTGGTTGTGGTGGTTTGCTGCAACTGCTCGCCGCTGCCGGTCGACCTCTGCAATTGATTTCGGTCACCGACGGCAGCGCCAGTCACCCCGGCTCCAATCGGTGGCCGGTGGAACGTCTGAGCGTGGTGCGTCCGCAAGAGTCGGCTGAAGCGCTGCGCCGCCTCGGTCTGCCGATGCATCGGGTGAAGTGGCTGCGCGGCGGTTTCACCGACACGCAGGTCGCCGCTCAGGAAGCTGAGCTGGTGGATTTCATCGAGCGTCATCTGCGTCCCGATGATGTGCTCTTCACCACCTGGAGCGAGGACGGACATTGCGACCATGAGGCCGTCGGCCGCGCCAGTGCCGAGGCGGCGCGCCGGGTCGGTGCTACTTGCCATGAGCTGCCGGTGTGGACCTGGCACTGGGCGACGCCGGAAGATGCCTTCGTACCGTGGCAACGAGCGCGCAAGATTCTTCTGACGCCAGCGCAAGTCGCGCGCAAACGTCACGCGGTGCACGCCTTTGCCAGTCAGCTGGAGGGCGATCCTGACGCAGGCCTCGGCCCGGTGCTCGCGCCGTATGTGCTCGATCGCCTGCTGCAGCCCTTCGAGGTGGTGTTTCTATGAGTGTCGAGGATCGCTATTTCGACGGTTTGTTTGCTGGCAACGACGACCCGTGGGCGTTCCGCGAGCGTTGGTACGAGCAGCGCAAACGCGCGATCACCCTCGCCGCCCTGCCACGTCCGCACTATCGGGCCATCTTCGAACCGGGTTGCGCCAACGGCGAGCTGAGCGCCGAACTGGCCGCACGTTGCGACCGCTTGTTGTGTTGTGACACGGCCAGTGCAGCGGTGACATTGGCGCGCACCCGGCTGAGCCTGTTCGATCACGCTGAAGTGCGGCAAAACCGTCTTCCCGGCGACTGGCCGGAGGAAAAATTCGACCTGATCGTATTTAGCGAGATCGGCTACTACCTCGATGGCGCAGATCTGACAGAAGTGATCCGGCGGGCCAGTGATTGCCTGACTGCCGACGGCCAGTTCCTCGCCTGTCACTGGCGTCCGCCCATCGACGGCTGCCCGCTGAATGCGCGACAGGTTCACGACTTGATTCACGAAAAACTGCATCTGCCCCGACTGGTCCTGCATCAGGAAGCGGACTTCATCCTTGAGGTGTGGAGCCGTGAACCACGCTCGGTGGCGGCACTGGAGGGCTTGCGATGATCGGCATACTGATCCCGGCACACAACGAGGAAGACCTGCTCGACGACTGCCTGAGTGCAGCCATGCGCGCCAGCCGCCACAGTTTGCTGGCCGGCGAACGGGTTGAAGTGTTGGTGGTGCTCGACAGTTGCACCGACCGCTCGGCGCAAATTGTCAGCCGTTATCCGGTGCTCAGCCTGCACATCGACGCACGCAATGTCGGTCAGGCCCGGGCGGCCGGCGCCCGTCTATTGCTGGAGCGTGGAGCGCGCTGGATATCCTGCTCCGACGCCGACAGCCGCGTGGCCGACGACTGGCTGGTGGCGCAACTGGGGTTGGGCGCGGACGCCGTATGCGGTACCGTCACCGTCGAACGCTGGCACGAGTCGTTCGATGAGGCGGCGCAAATCCGCTATCACCGACATTACCGTGCCTGCGATGGCCACCGGCATATCCACGGCGCCAACCTCGGCATCAGCGCCGACGCCTATCGCTGGGCCGGCGGCTTTAAACCGCTGGCCTGCGATGAGGATGTGCAGTTGGTACGCGAGCTGGAACTGGACGGCGCCAACATCGCCTGGAGCCATCGCCCGCAAGTGCTCACCAGTGCGCGGTTCGACAGCCGTGCACGCGGTGGTTTTGGTGACTATCTGCGAAATCTGGCACAGATGGAGCAAAAAAAAGCGGATCAGATTGATCTGTGACGCGACGAATTTCGCTTCATGAGCAATACTCAGCTGCGCGGCAATCCAGGGTTCGGAGCGTCGCGGGGCATTCAACCAGCCTTCACGGGTGGCTAGCGACTGGCAATCACCGCCATACGCGCCACTGAGGGCGAAACAACACAAGGACGTCACACCATGAAACCGTTATCCCTCAGTGACAGCAGTCTGCCGGCGCAAATCTGGAACAGCGCCCCGCAACTGGACAACATTCCCGTCATCAATACCCTGAGCCTCGTTCCAGCCGGCGCCCGCGCCGTGGTCATCGCGCCACACCCAGGCGATGAAGTGGTCACCTGCGGCGGCCTGCTGCAACTGCTCTCCGGTCTCGGTCATCCACTGCAATTGCTCTCGATCACCGATGGCAGCGCCAGTCATCCGGGATCCCGACAATGGTCGGAAAAACGCCTCAGCGTGTTCCGCCCGCAGGAAAGCGTCGAAGCCCTGCGCCGCCTCGGCCTGCCGATGCACAGCCTGAAATGGGTGCGCGGCGGATTTACCGACAACGCCCTGTGCGATCAGCAAGCGCAAGTCACCGCATTCATCAGCCGTTACCTGCGCCCCGGCGATGTGGTGTTCAGTACCTGGCGCGGTGATGGCAACGATGATCACGAAGCGGTGGGCCGGGCCAGCGCCCAGGCGGCGGAACAAGCCGGGGCCATTTTTCACGATGTACCGGTCTGGGCCTGGCACTGGCACGAGCGCGATCAGCAACTGATCCCTTGGGAGCGCGCCCGCAAATTGCGCCTCGACACCTGGACCGTGGCACGCAAGAGCCACGCCACCCATGCCTACGCCACCCAGCTCAAGGGCGAACCGGCGATCGGCATTGCGCCGATGCTGCCGCCGGTGATCCTCGAAAGAATGCGCCTGCCCTACGAAATCGTGTTTGTCTGAATCTCTACGACACTGCCTTGCTCTTTGTAGGAGTGAGCCTGCTCGCGATAGCGGTGTGTCATTTGCGCAAATGTTGATTGATCCACCGCAATCGCGAGCAGGCTCACGCCTACAGGGTTTTGTGGATTGATCAAAAGGAACTGCCGCCCCTTCCTATCAGTCGCATGAATAAGCGGCCCGCAATCCAGAGGAGTGAACGTGTCCAGCGATCCCAAGCGTCATGTTGTCGACGCGCCCGTCATCCATCGTTTAAGGGTGCTGACGGTCAACACCCACAAGGGCTTTACCGCGCTCAATCGGCGATTCATCCTGCCGGAACTGCGCGAAGCCGTACGCAGCACGGCGGCTGACCTGGTGTTTCTGCAAGAAGTGGTGGGTGAACACGAGCGACATTCGAACCGTTACAACGAATGGCCGCAGACCTCGCAATACGAATTTCTCGCCGACAGCATGTGGAGCGATTTCGCCTACGGGCGCAACGCCGTCTATCCGGACGGGCATCACGGCAACGCCCTGTTGTCGAAATACCCGATCCGTGAATACCGCAACCTCGATGTGTCGATCACCGGCCCCGAACGCCGAGGCCTGCTGCACTGCGTACTCGATGTGCCCGGTCACGCCGAGGTGCATGCGATCTGCGTGCATCTGAGTCTGCTGGAAAGCCATCGACAATTGCAGCTGCAACTGCTCTGCCAGCTGCTCGAATCCTTGCCCGACGACGCGCCGGTGATCATTGCCGGCGACTTTAACGACTGGCAGTTACAGGGTAACGCCGCCCTCGCCCGTCGTGACTACCTGCACGAAGCCTTTGAGCGCCATCACGGGCGCCCGGCCAAGACCTACCCGGCGCGGTTTCCGTTGCTGCGGCTGGACCGGATCTATCTGCGCAATGCCAGCAGCCATGACCCACAGATCCTCGGCAACAAGCCGTGGACGCATTTGTCCGACCATCTACCGTTGGCGGTAGAGGTGCATCTTTAGCCGCATTATTGACAGCAATGCTATACGCGGCAGTCTCACAACCCTCATACCGTTTCAGTGCCGGCAGACCTTCTGTCGGTAACTGAATGCCTCTGGGACGAACCTTTTGCTGCGTTTTTCCATGCAAACAACCACTTAGTTATGTACAGAAAAACAAACGCTTGCAAAGTCTGTTTTGCCACTACCGCTCATCGTTCAATTTCTTGACGGGCAGGCTCGACTCTTCTTATCTCTACCTTACTACCCCCGGAATCACTACCCGGGACGAACCTTCGGCCACTCGCGAAATCGAGCGGTCGCGGTTCGCCCCGCTCCATTCGGTCGCCCCTCGTTCGGGGTAGGAGAGACGCCACACAGAGAGAATGCATGCGCCTGCAAGGTAGACCTCCATGAAAACTTCAAAAACCTCACGCGAGATCAAAATCACTTTATGCACAGTGTCGAGTTCAATCTTGCTGTGCTCGTCCATGGAGGCGCAGGCCGGTTCTGCGGCGGATGAAATCACCCCGTGGTATCGCGCGGACGTGCCGGTGCTGACGTTGCCAGCCACTGTCATCACTCCCGGTCCGCAACGCTTCAGCCCACGGCCCGACCTGCAGGGCACACGCTTGATGACCGAAGACCTCGCACCGTCTGCCTGGGATGAGCTGTACGGCCGAAGCGCGCGGCAGGCGCAAACCGATGTGCTGTCATCAGGCTATGCGGTGCCCGGCAGCGGCGACTTCAAAGGGCCGGCCGTGCTCACCGTGAAAGGCAGCGGGCATACCCAGACCGTAGGCCTCATCGGCGGCGTCAACCAGATTCAAGCCAATGGCAACGGCGTACTCACCAGTCGCGCTTTGGCCGACCCGAACAGCGCTACCCTGAATCTGCAAGGCCAGAGCCTGGGTGCTTATTACAGCCTTACCGGCGCCCAAGGCTGGCACGTGGATTTATCGGCCAGCGGTGGCCGCGTCAGCGGCTTCAGTCGCAACGGCCAGGGCGCCCGCCAAGCCACCGAAGGCAGCGCCATGACGTTCTCGGTGGAAGGCGGTTATCCAATTGGCTTGAGCGACAACTGGGTTGTGGAACCGCAAGCGCAATTGATCAACCAGCGCATCACCCTCGATACCCCGTACGCCGGCTCGGGCAATGCGTCATCCACTGATCTGACGGCCTGGAGCGGTCGCGTCGGCGCACGTTTGAAAGGCAGTTACGATTTGAATGGTCTGCCGGTGGAACCCTACGTGCGCACCAACCTCTGGCACACCGTTTACACCGGCAATACGGTGACGCTGGATCAAGTCGACAAGATCAGCAGCAGCCGCAAGTCCTCCACCGTTGAGTTGGGTCTGGGCCTGGTGGCCCGGGTGACGCCAGCGGTGAGTCTGTATGTCAGTGCCGATTACAGCAGTGATGTGGATGACAATGATTTGAATGGGATAATCGGCAGCCTTGGGGTGCGGATGCGTTGGTGATCTTCAGGCTACCGAAGGTCCCTGTGGGAGCGAGCTTGCTCGCGAAGCGGTGTAACGTTCAACATCATTGTTGATTGACACATCGCCTTCGCGAGCAAGCTCGCTCCCACAGGTTTTGCGGTGCCTGGATCAACCCTCCGGTTTGAGGATCAACACCGCCAACGGCGGCAGATTCAGCTCCAGTGACAACGACTGGCCATGGCTCGGCACGTCTTCGGTAAACGCCTCGCCGCCATTGCCGTAATTGGAACCGGCATAGGTGTCGGCATCGCTGTTGAGCAATTCGCTCCAGCGCCCGGCAAACGGCACACCCACGCGATAGGCCTGACGCGGCACCGGCGTGAAGTTGGCCACCACCAGTACCGGTTTGCCTTCCTTGCTCCAGCGCAGCCAGGCATAAACACTGTTGATCGCATCGTCACCGATCAGCCACTGGAAGCCTTGCGGTGCGTCATCCTGATCGTGTAGCGCCGGTTCTTCGCGATACAGCCGATTAAGATCGCCGACCAGTTTCTGCACGCCTTTGTGCTCGGAATATTGCAGCAGATACCAATCCAGCTGTTGATCATGATTCCACTCGCGCCACTGGCCAAATTCGCAGCCCATGAACAACAGCTTCTTGCCAGGATGCGTCCACATGAAACTCAGATACGCGCGCAGGTTGGCAAACTTCTGCCAGCGATCGCCGGGCATCTTGTCGATCAGCGAATGTTTGCCGTGCACCACTTCATCGTGGGAGATCGGCAGGATGAACCGCTCGGACCAGGCGTAAACCAGACCAAAACTCAATTCGTTGTGATGGTGTGCGCGGTACACCGGATCCTGCTGGATGTAATGCAGCGAATCGTGCATCCAGCCCATGTTCCATTTGTAGGCGAAACCCAGACCGCCCTGCTGCGTGCTCTGGCTGACACCCGGCCACGCGGTGGACTCTTCGGCGATCACCAGCGCACCCGGTGCTTCCAGTTCGACCACGTCATTCAAATGACGGAGGAAGTCGATGGCTTCCAGATTCTCCCGGCCGCCATGGCGGTTAGGCACCCATTCACCGGCCTTGCGCGAATAATCGCGATAGAGCATCGACGCCACCGCATCGACGCGCAAACCGTCGACATGGAAATGCTTCAGCCAGTGCAGCCCCGAAGCCAGCATGTAGCCGTGCACTTCGGTGCGGCCGAGGTTGTAGATCAGCGTGTCCCAATCCTGATGGAAACCTTCCAGCGGGTTGCCATATTCATACAGCGCCGTGCCGTCGAATTGCGCCAGACCATGGGTGTCGGTGGGAAAATGCGCCGGCACCCAGTCGAGAATCACGCCGATCTCCGCACGGTGGCAGGCGTCGACGAATTCGGCAAATTGCGCCGGCGAGCCGTAGCGCGCACTCGGGGCGAACTGCGACAACAATTGATAACCCCAGGAGCCGCCAAACGGGTGCTCCATGATCGGCATCAGTTCGATGTGGGTGAAACCCAGTTCCTTGACGTAGGGAATCAAGCGTTCGGCCAGTTCCGGCCAGGTGTACTGGCGCGCGACTTCGCCGAGATCATCCAGTTCGCATTGCCATGAACCGGCGTGCAGTTCGTAGATCGACAGCGGCGCCGAATGTTTCTGGCGGTCACGGCGGCTGCTCATCCAGTCGTGATCCTGCCAGTCGATTTGCAGCGGCTCGGCGACTTTCGACGCGGTATCCGGTGGCAGGCTGGTGGCCAGTGCCATCGGGTCCGCCTTGAGCGGCAGAATGCCGTGGGCACCGAGAATTTCGTATTTGTACAACTCGCCCGCTTGCAGGCGCGGGATGAACAACTCCCAGACCCCGGAAGGATGACGCAGGCGCATCGGATGGCGGCGCCCGTCCCAGACGTTGAAATCACCGACTACCGACACGCGTCGGGCATTTGGCGCCCACACGGCGAAACGCACACCGTCAACGCCATCGACGGTTTTCAGTTGCGCGCCGAGACAGGCACTGAGGTCGCGGTGGTTACCCTCGGCAAACAGATAAAGATCCATTTCGCCGAGCAACTGACCGAAGCTGTAGGGATCCTCCGCAACCTGCTCGCCACCGGCCCAACGCGTGCGCAGCAGATAAGGCCGCGCGTGATCGAAGTGGCCGACAAACAGCCCCGGCGTGTCAGCCTGCTCCAGCGGACCAAGTTCTTCGCCGGAATTCTTGTCCAGCACGACAACGCTCAGTGCACCGGGTAAATAGGCGCGGATGAATTGCCCGCCGACACCATCGCCGTGCGGGCCAAGAATGGAAAACGGATCTTGATGTTCCGCTCGCACCAACGCGTCGATGTCCTTCGGCGTCGGCAGTAGCGCTTCTTTAACCGCACCCTGTTCCTTGTTCGAGAAACTCATGACTACTCTCCACCAAGATCGGAAAAGGGTTTAAGCCCCGTCAATAACCCATACAAACCGTGCAACGGCACGGGCAGCCACGTCGGGCGATTTTCGGCCTCATAGGCCACTTCATAGGCCGCCTTCTCCAGGCCGAACAACGCCAGCGCGGCGTCGGCACCTTCAGGACCTTGCCAGGCATGATCAAGACTAGCTGCCGCACGGCGATATGCCTGAACAAATGCCTCGCGAGCCTCACGCAGATAGCGCTGAGCTACCAGACGTCGCGCGGTTTCAGACTCGGCGCTGTGATCAACGTTGTGCACGTTGATCGTCATCGCCGCCGCGTAATCGAAGGAGCGCAGCACCCCGCTGACATCCTTGTACGGACTGTGTTTGCCACGGCGTTCGGCCAATGGCCGCGCCGGTTCACCCTCGAAGTCGATCAGATAGGCATCGCCCTTGATCACCAGCACCTGGCCCAAATGCAGATCGCCGTGGACACGAATGCGCAAACCGCCGATGGCTTTTTTCGCCAGATCCTGCACGTGCGTGAGGATGGTTTTCTTCTCGTCGATCAGGCGCTTGACCAGTTTCTGATCCGCCGCATTGAGTTCGCCCTGATGCTGCTTGAGCAGTTTCAAGGCGTGCTCGACCTGTGCCACGACATCCTTGCCGGTGGCCTGCATATCCTTGGCCGTCGACACCTGCGGCGCGAAGTCGGCATTGTCGGTGGGCGCGGCAAGCACCTTGTGCATCTCGCCCAGACGCTGACCGAGCATGCCGGCAAAATCCCTCAACTCACCGAGGGCGTTGTAATGCTGCTCCTGCTCGGACATGGCATCGGCCAGTTCATCGCGCAACGCCCGCTCGAGGTTGTTCTGCGTCCATTCCCAGGCATCGCCCTGATTGCTCAAATAACCCTGAGCGATCATCAACAGATTGTCTTCGCCCTGAACATCGCGGCGAATCACCGAGCCGAGCAGCGGAGAGATATTGGCAAATCCGGCCTCGGTCAGGTAAGCGCTCATCTCCAGTTCCGGGTGTACGCCAGAAGCGACTTTGCGTATCAGCTTGAGCACCAGACTATTGCCGATCACCACCGAACTGTTCGATTGCTCGGCAGACAGATAACGCACTTCGGATTCGGCACCCAGGCCGAGTTTTTCCAGATGCGGCGTCGGTGTGAAGCGGATTTCACCCTCGCTCGACTCCAGCACCGTACCGTTCTGCATGCCTTGCAGCACCGCACGCACAAACGCTTCAAGGCTGAACGCGTCAGTGATCAAACCGACTTGTCGTACACGGCGTACACGGGACAAAGCCAATTGCTGCGGCAATGCCGGGCCGACCTGGTCTTCGGAAATAAAGCCGAACGGCAGTTGATAGCGACTGGTCTGCCCGCCGCTGGTGACTTCGATTTCGCTGAGCAGCACCGGATGCTGGGCGTCGCCGAAACGCACGCCGTAGGCCAGATGCACCTTGTCGATGGCCGTGTCCTTGCCGGCGAACCAGCGCCGGTTCTGCAGCCAGCTCGGCAGAATGCTTTGCTCCAGCGTCGTGCGCGACGGCGCTTCGAGCAGTTCTTCCATGCGCTTTTTCAGCACCAGCGTGGTGAAGTCCGGCAGGCTTTGCGCCGGTTCCACGTGCCAACTCGGCATCTGGTTTTCCGCGGCCAGAGCGAACCAATAGAAACCGTATGGCGCGAGAGTCAGGAGGAAATTCAACTGGCCGATCGGCGGGAATGCATTACCGCCGAGCATCTCTACCGGCACCATGCCGACGTAGGCCGACAGGTCCAGCTCCACCGCTTGCGCACTGCGTGAAACGTTGGCCACACACAGAATGATTTCGTGCTTGCCATCGGCATCGGTGAATTCGCGGGTGTAAGCCAGCACGCGACGGTTATTCGGCGAGAGCATTTTCAATGTGCCACGGCCAAACGCCTTGGACTGTTTGCGCACGGCGAGCAAGCGTCGGGTCCAGTTCAACAGCGAATGCGGATCGCCGGATTGGGTTTCGACGTTGACCGACAGATAGCCGTACTGCGGATCCATGATCGGCGGCAGCACCAGACTCGCCGGATCGGCGCGGGAGAAGCCGCCATTACGGTCGATCGACCACTGCATCGGCGTCCGCACACCATCGCGGTCACCGAGGTAGATGTTGTCGCCCATGCCGATCTCATCGCCGTAATACAAGGTCGGCGTACCGGGCATCGACAGCAGCAGACTGTTGAGCAATTCGATGCGGCGACGATCACGCTCCATCAACGGTGCCAAACGCCGGCGAATGCCAAGGTTGATCCGCGCGCGACGGTCGGCGGCGTAGTAATTCCACAGATAGTCACGCTCTTTGTCGGTGACCATTTCCAGAGTCAGTTCATCGTGGTTGCGCAGGAAGATCGCCCACTGGCAGTTGGCGGGAATTTCCGGGGTCTGGCGCAGAATATCGGTGATCGGGAAGCGATCCTCCTGCGCGAGTGCCATGTACATGCGCGGCATCAGCGGGAAGTGAAAGGCCATGTGGCATTCGTCACCGTTGACGCCCTCAGCATCGGTGTCACCGAAGTACAACTGCGTGTCCTCAGGCCATTGGTTGGCCTCGGCGAGCAGCATGCGATCCGGGTAATTGGCGTCGATCTCGGCGCGGATCTGCTTGAGGACGTCGTGGGTTTCCGGCAGGTTTTCGTTGTTGGTGCCGTCGCGCTCGATCAGATAAGGGATCGCATCAAGGCGCAGGCCGTCGATGCCCATGTCCAGCCAGTAGCGCATCACCGACAACACGGCTTTCATCACCTGCGGGTTGTCAAAATTCAGATCCGGCTGGTGCGAATAGAAGCGGTGCCAGAAGTATTGGCCGGCAACCGGGTCCCAGGTCCAGTTGGATTTTTCCGTGTCGAGAAAAATGATCCGCGTGCCGTCGTATTTCTGGTCGTCATCCGACCACACATAAAAGTCTCGCGCCGCTGAGCCGGGCTTGGCCTTGCGTGCACGCTGAAACCACGGGTGCTGGTCAGAGGTGTGGTTGATGACCAACTCGGTGATCACTCGCAAGCCGCGCTTGTGCGCTTCGGCGATAAAGCGCTTGGCGTCGGCCATGGTCCCGTAATCGCTGTGCACGCCACGGTATTCGGCAATGTCGTAGCCGTCATCGCGGCGTGGCGAGGGATAGAACGGCAACAGCCAGATGGTATTGACGCCGAGGTCGGCGATGTAATCTAGTTTGGCGATCAGGCCGGGAAAGTCGCCGATCCCGTCATTGTTGGAGTCGAAAAACGATTTGACGTGAACTTGATAGATCACCGCATCCTTGTACCAGAGCGGGTCTTTGATAAAGGTGGCTGCCTTGGGTTTCTTCGCCATGTGAAACTCCTGTTCAATTCTAGAAAAGCCGTGAGTCGATCACCTGACTCCAACTCAATGAGCAACCTGTGGGAGCGAGCCTGCTCGCGAATGCGGATTAACATTCAGCAAAAATGTCGCCTGCAAAATTGCTTTCGCGAGCAGGCTCGCTCCCACATTGCATCTGTGTTCAGGCAGTGATTCTCCAGATGCCAAACGGCTGATACGCCGGGTCTATGCGCATGAACTGATACTTGCCATGCCAGTCCCAGCGATGCCCGTTCATCAAGTCCTCGCCGTGGGTCGTCGCATCATCGGGCAGGCCCATTTCCCACAGCGGCAGTTCGAAATTCGCTTCCTGCACGTTATGCGGATCAAGGCTGACCGCCACCAGAATGAAATTGCTGCCGTCGAAGCTGCGCTTGCCGAAATACAGAATGTTGTCGTTCCAGGCGTTGTAGACCTTCAGGCCCAGATGCGTGTGCAGCGCCGGGTTCTGCCGGCGGATGCGGTTGAGCTGGGCGATCTCGGCGATGATATTGCCCGGCGCGGTGAAGTCGCGGACACGGATCTCGTACTTCTCCGAATCCAGGTATTCCTCTTTGCCCGGCGCCGGCGCCGACTCGCACAACTCGAACCCGGAATACATGCCCCACAGGCCCGAACCCATGGTCGCCAGCGCTGCACGGATCAGAAATCCCGGACGCCCGGATTCGTGGAGGAACGCCGGGTTGATGTCCGGGGTGTTGACGAAGAAGTTCGGCCGGTAGCATTCGCGCCACGGCGATTCATTCAGCTCAGTGAAATACGTTGCCAGTTCAGCCTTGGTATTGCGCCAGGTGAAATAGGTGTAGCTCTGGGTGTAACCGACCTTGCCCAGCCGCGCCATCATTGCCGGCGTGGTAAAGGCCTCAGCAAGGAAGATCACTTCCGGATACAGAGCGCGAACATCAGCGATCAGCCATTGCCAGAACGGCAGCGGTTTGGTGTGTGGATTGTCGACACGGAAGATCTTCACGCCCTCCTCGACCCAACCGATGACGATGTCGCGCAACTCGACCCACAGGCTCGGAATCGCATCCGGCGCGTAGAAATCGACGTTGACGATGTCCTGATATTTTTTCGGTGGATTCTCGGCGTATTTGATCGTGCCGTCGGGGCGCCAGTTGAACCAGCCCGGATGCTGCTTGAGCCACGGGTGATCCTGGGAACACTGAATGGCGAAGTCGAGGGCGATTTCCAGACCGTGATCGGCAGCAGCGGCCACCAGTCGGCGGAAGTCTTCGCGGGTGCCAAGCTGCGAGTGGATCGCCTCATGACCGCCCTCCTCACTGCCTATGGCATAAGGGCTGCCCGGATCATCCGGGCTGGCGGTCAGGGAATTGTTGCGTCCCTTGCGATGCGCGCGGCCGATCGGGTGGATCGGCGTGAAGTACAGCACGTCGAAGCCCATGTCCTGAATCATCGGCAGACGTGAGTGCACGTCATTAAAGGTGCCGTGGCGCCGTGGATCATCAGTGATCGAGCGCGGAAACAGTTCGTACCAACTGGCAAACTCGGCCAGTTGCCGCTCGACGTCCACCGGGAATTCAGGACTGACACTCAGGTAGGCACGGTGATCGGCTTCCGCCATCAATTGCGCGCTGCGCGAGTGCAGAAACAGCGCGACCTGCTCGGTTTCGAGCAGCCCGGACAATTCGTGATGCAAAGCGGCAAGCTGTTCGCTGAGCTGACCTTCGCTGCGTTCGGCGGCCTGTTGCACCATGGTCCGGCCTTCCTGCAACTCCAGCGAAACGGGAACAGCGGCGTTGTGTTTCTTCTCCAGCTCATACTGAAAACTGGCGAACTGGTCGATCCACGCCTCGATGCAATACACAAAGCGCCCCTGATGCTCAGGGCGGAACTGGCCTTGCCAGCCATTATTGCCCTGATCGGACATGACTTCAGTCTGCCAGGTTTCCTCACCTTCCTCGCGCCAGCGGATGCGCACCGCGAGTTTGTCGTGGCCGTCGGCAAACACCTTGCTGGTAACCACCACTTCACGGCCGGCAATCGACTTCACGGCGAATTGCCCGCCCTCCAGAGTCGGCATGGTGCTTTCGATGGCAATGCGCGGCAGCAGCAACGCCTGCGACAGCGGCATGTGCGGGTTGTAGCTCAGTTCAGAAGGTCTTTCAGCAGTCATTGAGCATCTCTCCTTAACGCCCCAAGGACGCTCTTGTGCCGGATCAGTATTCACAACGAAGCACCTGCCCCGAAATGAACTCACTTAGGTTCCGAGCGACCGGCGCCGGGAAAAGTTCAGATGAAATTGCCGTGTCAGAAAAGCGGATCGAATTGCGTGCAGGGTGGTCAATCCACTTAAGCACGTCTCACGCCATGTGCCACACGGAGGTCATCAGATGAACATCCCGATCCCGGCCGAAACGCCTGATCCGAATATCGACAAACCCACGCTACCCGAGACCGAGCCAGAGCCGATTCCGGAGCAGGAACCGCCCGGCACTACGCCACCGCCCAAAGAAGAACCGCCGAGCACGATGCCCCCAGTGATCGTCTGAGTTCCCTTGTTGATCGTTCTCACGCTCTGCGCGGGGACGATCATTAGTGATCATCCGTTTTCTGCTCGTCTGTTTCGAAAAACTTCACGATGCGCGGCATCACGCTGAAGATGCCTAGCGCGAGAAAAGTGCTGAGCACCGCAGTTGCCTCTTTGCCCAACCCCGCCGCGACACCAATGGCCGCAGTCATCCACAGCCCTGCAGCGGTTGTCAGGCCTTTGACATGCCCCTCATCGCCTTCATGGTTTTTCAGAATCGTCCCGGCACCGAGAAAGCCGATCCCGGCAATCACCCCCTGCACCACGCGACTCATCGCGTCCGACTCTGCCCCTGACGTCTGCGGCACCAGCACAAACAGCGCGGCACCCAGCGCCACCAGCATATGCGTACGCACCCCGGCAGCCTTGCCCTTGTGTTCGCGCTCAAAACCGAGAATCCCGCCCAGCACCGCTGCCATCACCAGGCGCACGGTAATACGCGTCAGTTGCGATGCATCGCCGATATCAGCGAATTCCGTCTGCAGGGCTTCCCACACTTCATGCCACCACGCGTTCATCGTGCAGTCCTTATCATTGGCTCGATAGACGATGGACAGCGGCGACCATTAATCAGTTGCGCAGAACGATCGGCCAAGCGTGCGCCCTAACCTTTAAGACCCCCCCTGAAAAAGGACTGCCCTCATGCCCGTTCGAGTCGATGAATCCAATCCCGAACACAAAGTGTGTTTTTTCACCGTCGAGAATGGCGAGGAAATCCGCATTTGCGACACGCTGGAAGTGCGCACGGATAGCGACAAAGCCATGTCGTTCGTGGAAATAGAAGGCAAGCGCGTTTACGTTACCGAAGCAGAAGCCGATGCGTTGACCGTTGCAGGCGCCCGTGACGGTCGTAAACATCTGAAGGCCGACGACAGTGATTCGGTGGTTTGACTGACCTTGATCAACACCCCGCGCAAACGCCTGTTATAGGCGTTTGCGCCTTTGTTCACGGGCTGCTTCAAGTTGTCGCAGACGCTGTGCAAAATCGCATCTGATCCGCTTTTTATTGAAATAGCTGAGTCTGTTATGCAAACAGATCGGCGCTCATAGTGCTCTGGCCTGATGGAGGCTGATGAGCGAATGACCATGAGCGAACAAATCCCCGTCCGAACCGTAGAAGCATCCCCGACCATAGCGCCTCATATAAAGAAGGTGCCCGCACGCCCAATGAAGGCGACGACCAGATCCAGCGACAATCAGATCCACACCCGCAGTTTCACTGGCCTGTTCCGCACTTTGCGCATGAGCGGCGCGGGTTTTCTGTTTCTGCTGTTTTTCGGCACCGTGTGGCTGAATTGGGGCGGACGTCAGGCGGTGCTCTGGGACCTATCAGAAAGCAAATTTCATATCTTCGGCGCGACGTTCTGGCCGCAGGATTTCATTCTGCTGTCCGCGCTGCTGATCATCGCCGCGTTCGGCCTGTTCGCCATCACCGTGTTCGCCGGCCGGGTCTGGTGCGGCTACACCTGCCCGCAGAGTTCGTGGACATGGATCTTCATGTGGTGCGAGAAGATCACCGAAGGCGAGCGCAACCAGCGCATCAGGCTGCAAGCCGCGCCATGGAGCCTGAACAAACTGGCGCGGCGCGCGGCCAAGCACACCCTGTGGCTGGCGATCAGTGTGCTGACCGGTCTGACCTTCGTCGGCTACTTCACGCCGATCCGGCCGCTGGCCGAAGAACTGCTGACCCTGCAAATCGGCGGCGTCAGCCTGTTCTGGGTGCTGTTTTTCACCGCTGCCACGTACATCAACGCCGGTTGGCTGCGTGAAGCCGTTTGCATGCACATGTGCCCGTATGCGCGATTCCAGAGTGTGATGTTCGACAAGGACACCCTGACCATCGCCTATGACGTCGCCCGTGGCGAAAACCGTGGCCCGCGCAAGCGCGATGTGAAACCGCTTGAAGCCGGCCTGGGCGATTGCATCGATTGCCAGTTGTGCGTGCAGGTCTGCCCGACCGGCATCGACATCCGCGACGGCTTGCAGATGGAATGCATTGGCTGCGCGGCGTGCATCGACGCCTGTGACTCGATCATGGACAAGATGAATTATCCGCGCGGCTTGATCCGCTACAGTTCCGAGCGTGAATTGCAGGGTGGCAAAACCCACCTGCTGCGCCCGCGCCTCATCGGCTACACCGTGGTACTGGTGGCGATGATCGGCGCATTGGCACTGGCGCTGGTCGAACGGCCAATGGTCTCGCTGGACGTGACCAAGGACCGCGGTCTTTTCCGCGAAAATGGTCAGGGCCAGATTGAAAACATCTACACCCTCAAAGTCATCAACAAGACTCAACAGCAGCAGGACTACATTCTGAGCCTGGTCGACGGCGACGGCTTCCTGTTGCAAGGCAAGACCGCGCTGAGCCTGGCGCCGGGCGAGATTGTCGATGTACCGGTGTCGGTGGCGCTGACCACGGAGCGCCCGGCCAGCAGCTCGCAAACCTTGAGTTTCAAGATTGCCGACAGCGATGAACCAGAAGTTTACAGCGTGGCGAACAGCAGGTTTGTCGCGCCGATGAATCGCTGAGCCGTTAGAATCGTCCCCCCTCACCCCAGCCCTCCCGAAACGTCGGACCGCCCCCGAGGGGGCGAGGGGGAAAGGGAGCCGATCTCCAGGCTGTTCAGATCCGGAGTTCGACACTGAAATTTCAAGTCGGCGTACTTCAAACATGCAACTCGGTCAGTCCCCTCTCCCTCTGGGAGAGGGTTAGGGTGAGGGCTTTTTCCTCGCTGACACAACTCATCATCAACCAGCACCAAGGCACTCGATGAAACGCTACGAAAAATTCGCCGACGACATCGCTGAACTGATCCGCTCCGGCGTCCTGGGCCCCGGCCAGCGCGTGCCTTCGGTGCGTTACGCCAGCCAGACCTACGGCGTCAGCCCATCCACGGTGTTCCAGGCCTATTACCTGCTCGAACGCCGTGGCCTGATCCGCGCCCGACCGCGCTCCGGCTACTTCGTCAACACGCACGCGCCGAGCCCGTTTTCCGAGCCAGTGATCAGCAGCCACGTCAACGATTCCACCGAGGTCGACGTCAGCGAACTGGTGTTCTCGGTCCTGGATTCGATCAAGGACCCTAGCACCGTGCCGTTCGGTTCGGCGTTTCCCAGTCCGACCCTGTTCCCGCTGCAACGCCTGTCGCGCTCGCTGGCCAGCGCCGCCCGCGAGATGGATCCGCGCATGGTCGTCACCGACATGTCGCCGGGCAACCCGCAACTGCGCCGGCAAATCGCCCTGCGCTACATGGTCGGCGGCCTGATGCTGCCGATGGAAGAGTTGTTGATCACCAACGGCGCTCTCGAAGCGCTGAACCTGTGCCTGCAAGCAGTGACCGAACCGGGCGATCTGGTGGCCATCGAAGCCCCGGCGTTCTATGCGAGCCTGCAAGTGCTCGAACGGCTGAAGCTCAAAGCCGTGGAAATCCCCGTGCATCCACGCGACGGCATTGATCTGGGTGTACTCGCGCAAACCCTGGAACGTCATCCGATCAAGGCTTGCTGGTGCATGACCAGTTTTCAGAACCCGATGGGCGCGACCATGCCCGAGGCGAAGAAGCAGGAATTGGTGGAACTACTGCGTCACCATCAGGTGCCGCTGATCGAAGACGACGTCTACGCCGAACTCTATTACGGTCAACAGGCGCCGAAACCGGCCAAAGCGTTCGACACTGAAGGTCTGGTCATGCACTGCGGCTCATTCGCCAAGAGCCTGGCCCCCGGCTACCGCATCGGCTGGGTTGCTGCCGGGCGTTATGCGCAGAAAATCGAACGGCTGAAACTGATGACTTCGCTGTGCGCTTCGATGCCGGCGCAAGCGGCGATCGCCGACTATCTGCAACACGGTGGTTACGACCGGCACCTGCGCAAATTGCGCTACGCACTGGAAGAACAGCAAAGTGCGATGCTTGCGGCGATCGCCCGATACTTCCCGGCACAGACCCGGGTCAGCCAACCGGCGGGCGGCTATTTTTTGTGGCTGGAACTGCCGCCGCAGATGGATTCGCTGAAATTGTTTCAAATGGCATTGGCGCAGGGCATCAGCATTGCGCCGGGACCGATTTTTTCGCCGACACAGCGGTTCAGGAATTGTATTCGGTTGAACTATGGCAGCCCTTGGACCGAGGATTCGGAAAAGGCCATGGAGACGTTGGGGCGGATCGTGCGGTCGTTCTGACAGATAGATGGCGTTTATTTTGGCCTCTTCGCGAGCAAGCTCGCTCCCACATGGGTTCTGTGTCATTCACACATCCAATGTGGGAGCGAGCTTGCTCGCGAAGGGGGCGGTACTATCGAAGCAAATCCGAGCGATTAGCGCCCGCCCCCTAAATCAACAAACGTACCCGTCGCATACGAAGCCTTGTCCGACAACAGCCAGACAATCGCCTCAGCCACCTCATCCGGGCGGCCGCCGCGGGCCATCGGGATTGCCGACTCGAGCTTGCTGACCCGATCCGGGTCGCCGCTCAACGCGTGGAAATCGGTGTAGATGTAACCCGGTCGCACCGCGTTGACCCGAATCCCCTCGCCCGCCACTTCCTTGGACAAGCCGATGGTGAAGGTGTCGAGCGCGCCTTTCGACGCGGCGTAATCGACGTATTCGTTCGGCGAGCCAAGACGCGCGGCCACCGACGAGACATTGACGATGCTGCCGCCCTGCCCGCCGTGCTTGGGCGACATGCGCAGGATCGCGTGCTTGGCGCAGAGAATCGGCGCCAGGACATTGGTTTTCATGATTTTGAGGATACGGAATTCGGACATTTCGTCGACCCGCGACTTTTGCCCGACGGTGCCGGCGTTGTTCACCAGCGCGGTGACCCGGCCCAACTCGGTGTCGACGCGATGGAATAATGCAATCACTTCGTCTTCGATACTGACGTCGGCACGCACCGCGATGGCCTGAGCGCCCAATGCGCGGACTTGCTCCAGCACGCTTTGTGCGGCCTGTTCATCCGACTGATAGTTGATGCAGATCCGATAGCCCTGCTCGGCAGCCAACAGCGCCGTAGCGGCGCCAATCCCGCGCCCGCCACCGGTGATCACAATGACTTTATCCATGCTGGCCTTTCCCCCAAATGCACACGTAACAGTCGGGGGGAAGAATAACTGCCATTCACGGGTTTTGCATGGAGTCTGTGGTGTCTGGGCAGACGCCTTCGCGAGCAAGCTCGCTCCCACAGCGTTCTGCGTCGTTCACACCGTCAATGTGGGAGCGAGCTTGCTCGCAAAGAACGATAACGCGGTCGATCAGAACGCCGCCGCCTGCTGACTCCGCGCAATATCCTGCATGAACTTCTCCGCCGGCATCGGATGCCCCAACAGATACCCCTGCAACGAATCGCACCCCAGTTCAGTCAGAAACGCCTGCTGCACCCCGGTTTCCACGCCTTCGGCAACAATGCGCAAACCGAGCGCCTGTCCCAACGCGACAATCGCCGAGACAATCGCCGCGTCGTCGCTGTCATGCTCCAGATCGCGCACAAAACCACGATCAATCTTCAGTTCGTTGGCCGGCAGCCGCTTGAGGTACATCAGGCTGGAATAACCGGTGCCGAAGTCATCGATCGACAGATCGACGCCCATGTCCGACAGTTCCTGCAACACCGTCATGCTCGCATCGGCATCGCTCATCGCCGTGGTTTCGGTGATTTCCAGGGTCAGGCTGTTGGCCGGCAAGTGGTGAGTGGCCAACGCCTTGGCCACGCTGCGCACCAAACCGGTGTGGCAGAACTGCAGCGCCGACAGGTTCACGGCGATGCGCCAATCGGTGTAACCGAGCACGTACCATTCGCGCATCTGGCGGCAGGCTTCGTTGAGGACCCAGTCACCGATCGGGATGATCAGACCGGATTTCTCGGCCAGGTCGATGAATTTGTCCGGCATCAGCATGCCGTGGCTCGGATGTTGCCAGCGCAACAGCGCTTCGGCACCGACCGGGCGGCCGTTGGCGGCGTCGAACTTGGGTTGGTAATGCAAGCTGAACTGACGGTGTTCCAGCGCCGCGCGCAGGTCCTGCAACAACTGCAGTTGCTTGCGCGCATTGTTGTTCATTGATGCATCGAAAAAGCTGTAACCGTTCTTGCCGCCGCCCTTGGCGTGGTACATCGCCGCGTCGGCGTTCATCAGCAGTTCCTGCGCGGTCAGGCCATTGCCCGGGTACAGGGCGATGCCAACGCTGGCGGAAATCTGCAAGTCATGCTCGGCGACACGGAACGACTGTGCGATCAGGCCGACCTGACGTGCCGCCAAGCCCAGCGCATCATTGGGTTCGCTCAGACGCACAAGCAGCACGAATTCATCGCCGCCGATCCGCGCCAATGTGTCCTGGCCGCGCAAATCTTCCCGCAAACGCACGCCCACTTCGCGCAACAACTGATCGCCCATGTGGTGACCGAACGCGTCGTTGACCGGTTTGAAACCGTCCAGATCGATGAACATCAAGGCAAAGCAGCCGCCCTGCTCCTGGACCTTTTTCATCGCCTGATTGATCCGGTCGTCGAGCAACATGCGGTTCGGCAGACCGGTCAGGGTGTCGTGCAGGGCCAGTTGCGTAAGTTCACGGTTGGCGACGGTCAACGAATGCGCCAGATCGGCGGTGCGTGCTTCAAGCCGTGCGTCGAGGATCGAGGTGAGCAAGGCAATCGACAGCACTGCCAATGTGGTGATCAACACCAGACTGTCGAGGCCGTTACCCTTCAGACCGTTGACGGTGGCACCGCAGAAACTGCCATCAGGAAAGTGCGCGGCAGCCATGCCGGTGTAGTGCATGCCGACGATGGCGATGCCCATGATGATCGCCGCGCCGGCACGGATCAGGCGCACGTACGGCGAGTGCTGACGCAGGCGGAAGGCGATCCACAGCGCCGCCGCCGACGCGCCGACCGCAATCAGCAATGACGCACCAAACAGCGTCGGGTCGTAGTCGATCCCCGGTGTCATGCGCATCGCCGCCATGCCGGTATAGTGCATGGCGCTGATTCCGGCGCCCATGATCAGCGCACCAAAAGCCAGTTGCAGAATCGGCAGTTTCGGCTGACTGACCAGCCACAAGGCGAAGCCGCAGGACAACACGGCGATAAACAGCGACAGCGCGGTCAGGGCGATGTCGTAGCCCAGATCGATCGGCAGTTTGAAGGCGAGCATGCCGATGAAATGCATCGACCAGACGCCAATGCCCATGGCAAACGCGCCACCGGCGGTCCAGAAATGCACCGCACGGCCCTTGGCCGTGGCAATACGACCGGTCAGGTCGAGCGCGGTGTAGGAAGCGAGAATCGCCACGCACAACGAAATGAAAACCAGGGTGGAGGAATAACTACCGATGAGCATGGGATTTCTCGTGGCCACCCAACGCGGATCGCGTCCATTCTCGGTCGGGCAAATGCGGCGATTGTACTGATTACGCAGAAGAACGCACTGACAAAGTAATCAATTGGCCATCAAGCCGATGAAACGCTTGTTTGATCATCCGGGATACCTCTGGAATGGGGCTTTCTGCACCTTGCACGATCATTGTGGGAGCGAGCCTGCTCGCGAATAGGCTCCCTGATTCAAAACAATCAGTGACTGCATTGACGCCTTCGCGAGCAGGTTCGCCCCCACAGGTTCTCGACCATGGCGAGATTTATTGGGCGTCACCGACATCCAGTTGCCCATCCCAACCGCCACCCAGCGCCGCAATCAGTTGCACGCTGGCAATCAAGCGGCTTTGCAGAATGTTCAGCACGCTGCGCTCGTTGCTCAATGCCGTCGCTTGCACCACCACCACATCGATGTAAGCAATCAACCCGGCCTTGTACTGGTTCTCCGTCAAACGCAGGGAATCACGCGCCGCATCGAGCGCTTCCTGGCGCACCGCCGCTTCGTCTTCATACACCTTGAGCTGCACCAGATAGTTTTCCACCTCACGGAAACCGTCGAGCACGGTCTGGCGGTATTTGGCCACGGTCTGGTCATACACCGCCTCGGTACGGTCGACTTCTGCCGAACGAATGCCACCGTCAAACAGCGGCAGCGCCAGCTTCGGCCCGACCGACCAGAAACGGTTCGGCAGGCTAACCAGATTCTGCGAAGTGCTGCTGCTGTAGCCACCGCTCAGGCTCAAAGTCAGATCCGGGTAATACGCCGCTTTGGCCACGCCGATATTGGCGTTGGCGGCAATCACCGAGCGCTCGGCCGAGGCGATGTCCGGTCGCCGTTCCAGCAGCTGCGAGGGCAGGCTCAACGGCACCTGCGGCAACGTTGGAATGGTCTGCACTTCGGCAATGTTGAAGTCCGCCGGCGCTTGCCCGGTCAACACGGCAATCGCGTTTTCGAACTGCGCACGCTGCCAGATCAGATCGACCAGATCGGCCTGGGTGCTTTTCAGCTGGGTCTGCGCCTGCGCCACCGCATCGCGCCCGGAAACCCCGGCGCGGTATTGGTTCTGGGTCATTTTCAGCGAACGTTCGTAAGCGGCGACCGTGGCTTCGAGCAGGCGTTTCTGCTGATCGATCACCCGCAGCTGAAGGTAGTTCTGCACCAGCTCCGACTGCTGACTCAGACGCATGGCGGCCAAGTCGGCAAAACTGGCCTGAGCGCTGGCCTCATCGGCTTCCAGTCCACGGCGCAGCTTGCCCCACACGTCCGCTTCCCAACTGACGCCCAGTTCGGCGTTATAGGTGTCGCGGATACCGCTGGAAGAACTGCTCAGACTCGAACTGCTGCTGCCAGTGCCCTGACTGGAGCGGGTCTTGCCGAGGCTCAAGTCTACTTTGGGATAAAACGCGCCACGGGCACTGCGCACCAACGCCTGAGCCTGACGGTACTGGGCTTCCGACTGCGCGACGGTCTGGTTGGAATTGTTGAGTTTCTCGATCAAGCCGTTGAGCTGCTGATCGCCATACAACTCCCACCAGGCCCCACGGGCCAGTGAATCGCTCGGGTTGGCCTGGGTCCAGCCCTCGGCCTCCTTGTACTGGGCGATTTCCGCAGTTTGCGGCCGTTGGTAGTCCGGGCCGACGGCGCAGGCACTGAGCATCGCCACGCACAGCGACAGGCTCAGCAGACGCGAGCCGCGAACGGTGGCCAGATTGAAAAGCGAACGGTCAGTCATAGCGGAGTTTCCAGAGCGGCGTCAGTACGCACGCCACGCCACTTGTTGAAACGATGGCGCAGCTTGTCGAGATAGAGGTAAACCACAGGCGTGGTGTAAAGCGTCAGCACCTGGCTGAAAACCAGCCCGCCGATGATGGTCAGGCCCAGCGGCTGGCGCATTTCCGCGCCTTCGGCCCGGCCGAGCAGCAACGGCAAGGCACCGAGAATCGCCGCCAACGTGGTCATCAGAATCGGCCGTAGCCGTTGCAGACAAGCGCTGCGGATCGACTCCAGCGGCGACAGGCCCTGATGACGTTCCAGTTGCAGCGCAAGGTCGATCATCAGAATGGCGTTTTTCTTCACCACGCCAATCAGCAGGAACAATCCGAGCAACGAAATAAGGCTGAACTCACCGCCCAGCGCATAGATCGACAGCAACGCGCCGACCCCGGCCGACGGCAGCGTCGACAGAATCGTCAGTGGATGGATGTAACTTTCATACAGCACGCCCAGCACCAGATACACCGCCAGCAGCGCGCCGAGAATCATGAACGGTTGACTCTTCTGCGTCGCCGCGAAGGCGTCGGCAGTACCGGCCATTTTCGCGATTACGTCTTCCGGCAGTCCGACCTTGGCAATCGCCCGCTCGATGGCTGCACCGCCTTGCTCCACCGTCACGCCTTCGGCCATGTCAAAAGCGATGCTTTCGGAGGCGAACTGCCCCTCGTGGCTGACGCGGTCGTCTTCCAGGCTGTTTTCATAATGAGCGAACGTCGACAGCGGCACCCGAGCACCGTCAGCGGTGATCACCTGCACTTGCTTGAGCGTCACCGGATCCTGAGCGTATTTCGGATTGACTTCCATCACCACCTGATACTGGTTGAGGCTATCGTAGATCGTCGAAATCTGCCGCTGGCTGTAGGCGTTGTTGAGCACCGCCGTGACCATGTCCATGTCGACACCGAGGCGCTTGGCCTGATCGCGGTCGACAATCAGCGTCACTTGTTGCGCCCCGGCGCCTTCGCGGGCATCGATGGCGGTCAGTTCGGGCAAGGCTCGCAATGCCGCAACCACTTTCGGGAACCATTTACGCAACTCGCCGAGGTCGCCGCTTTGCAGGATGTAGCTGTATTGCGAACTGGTCTGTTCGCGACCGCCGCCAAACTGCAGATCCTGGTCGGCCATCAGCATCAACTGCGCACCGGGTACCTTGGGCATTTCCTTGCGCAGGCGTTCGATGACTTTCTGCGCCGACAGTTGACGTTCCTTGATCGGCTTCAGACGCACGATCATGAACGCGTTGTTGGTACCGTTACTGCCGCCAATGAACCCGGCCACGCTTTCCACCGCATCGTCCTTGAGCACGGCGCGGCGGAAGGTTTCCATTTTCGGCTGCATCACGCTGAACGACAGGCCGTCGTCGCCGCGCACAAAACCGATCAACTGGCCGGTGTCCTGTTGCGGCATAAAGGTTTTTGGCACCACGACGTACAACGCAATGTTGACGCCCACGGTGATCAGCAGGCTGAGCAAGGTCAGACGGCGGTGACGCAGGACCCAATCGAGACTGGTAGCGTACTTACCGACCATCCAGTCGTTGGTGCGCCGACTCCAGCGTTGCAGGCGGTTTTCCTGCCCCGGTGTGTGCGGCTTTAACCAACGGGCGCAAAGCATCGGCGTCAATGTCAGCGAGACCACCAGCGATACGACAATGGCCGCCGCCAGGGTGATGGAAAATTCGCGGAACAGGCTTTCGACAATCCCGCCCATGAACAGGATCGAGAGGAACACCGCCACCAGCGAGACGTTCATCGACAACAAAGTGAAACCGACTTCCTTGGCCCCAAGGTACGCGGCCTGCATCGGTTTGACGCCTTCGTCGATGTGCCGCGAGATGTTCTCCAGCACCACGATGGCATCGTCCACCACCAGGCCCGTGGCCAGAATCAGCGCCATCAGCGACAGGTTGTTCAGCGAGAAACCGTAGAGGTACATCACCGCAAAAGTGCCGACCAGCGACACCGGCACGGCCAAGGTCGGAATCAGCGAGGCGCGGAAGTTACCGAGGAACAGGAACACCACCAGAATCACCAGCGCCACGGCAATCAGCAGGGTCATCTCCGCTTCGTGCAACGTCGCTTTGATCACCGGCGAGCGGTCCATGGCCAGATTCAGCTTCACGCTGGCCGGCAACACCGCTTGCAAGGCCGGCAGTTGCGCCTTGATCTCGTTGACCGTCTCAATGATGTTGGCGCCGGCCTGGCGGTTGATCACCAGCAGCACGGCGGCGTCATCGTTGAAGAAGCCGCTGTTGTAGCGGTCTTCAACGCCGTCGCTGACCCTGGCCACATCCTTGAGGCGCAGCGCGGCGCCATCGGCGTAGTGGATGATCAGTGATTCGTAGTCCTTGGCTTTTTCCAGCTGGTCATTGGCCTGGATCTGCCACAGGCGTTGATCGTCCTCGACCGAACCCTTCGGCCGGCGCACGTTGGCATCGGCGATGGTCTTGCGCACATCGTCGAGCGCCACGCCGTACTGGTTCAGCGCCTGCGGTTCGAGTTCGATGCGCACCGCCGGCAGCGAACTGCCGCCGATCTGCACTTCACCAACACCCTGCACTTGCGACAGGCTCTGGGAAAGAATGGTCGAGGCCAAATCGTAGAGCTGGCCTTTTTCCAGCACATCGGAGGTCAGCGACAGCACCATGATCGGCGCCTGCGACGGATTGACCTTCTTGTAGGTCGGCATGCTGCGCATACCGCTCGGCAACAGGTTGCGCGAAGCGTTGATCGCCGCCTGCACTTCCCGCGCGGCGCCATTGATGTCGCGGTCCAGGTCGAATTGCAGGATGACCCGCGTCGAACCCTGACTGGAACGGCTGCTCATGGTGTTGACGCCGGCGATCGCGCCGAATGAGCGCTCCAGCGGCGTGGCCACGGTGGACGCCATGACCTCCGGGCTGGCACCGGGCAGACTGGCCTGCACGACGATCACCGGGAAGTCCATCTGCGGCAACGGCGACACCGGCAACAGACCGAAGCTGACACCGCCGAGCAACATGATCGCCAGGCTCAGCAGCATGGTCGCGACCGGGCGCTTGATGAAAGGACCGGAGAGGTTCATCGAACGCAATCCCCGCCTTCACCGCAGATCCCTGTGGGAGCGGGCTTGCTCGCGAAGAGGCCGGCACATCCAACATGTGTAGCGGCTGACACGCCGCTTTCGCGAGCGAGCCCGCTCCCACAAGGGGAATGTGTCCGGACAGTCATACCGACACCTCTTCGCTATCGGTATCGGTCTTGCCAAAGCGCCGACCGAGGCGGTCGAAGTACAGGTAAATCACCGGCGTGGTGAACAGCGTCAGCACCTGACTCACCAGCAGGCCGCCGACCATCACCAGACCCAGCGGCTGACGCAACTCAGCCCCGGAACCGGTGGCGAGCATCAACGGCACCGCACCAAACAGCGCCGCCAGCGTGGTCATCAGAATCGGCCGGAAGCGCAGCAGCGCCGCCTGATAGATCGCCTGCTCCGGCGCCATGCCTTGCGTGCGTTCAGCATCTAGGGCGAAGTCGATCATCATGATCGCGTTCTTTTTCACGATACCGATCAACAGGATGATGCCGATGATCGCGATCATGCCCAGGTCATTGCCGCTGAGCAGCAACGCCAGCAACGCGCCGACCGCCGCAGACGGCAGGGTCGAGAGGATGGTGATCGGGTGGATGTAGCTCTCGTACAGCACGCCGAGCACGATGTACATGGTCACCACCGCCGCCAGAATCAGCAGCAAGGTGCTCGACAGCGACGCCTGGAACGCTTCGGCCGCGCCCTGGAACTGGGTCTGCACGCCGACCGGCATGCCGATGTCCTTCTGCACTTGTTCGATAATGTCGACCGCATGCCCCAGCGCCACGCCGGGCGCGAGGTTGAACGACATCATCACCGCCGGGAACTGGCCGATATGGGTGATCGCCAGTTGCGCCTGCCGCTCTTCGACATGGGCCAGACTCGACAGACGCACCTGCGCGCCGTCGGTGGTCTTCACGTGAATCTGGTCCAGCGCCTGCGGGCCGATCTTCTCTCCGGCCTGCGCCTGCAGCACCACGCGGTACTGGCTGGCCTGGGTGTAGATGGTCGAAATCTGCCGCTGGCCGAAGGCGTCGTACAGCGCATCGGTGATGTTCGCCACCGAGACGCCAAGGCGTGAAGCGGCATCGCGGTCGATCACCAGATAGACCTGCAAGCCCTTGTCCTGCAAATCACTCGCGACGTCGGTCAGTTCGGGCTGCCGGGCCAACGCTTCGACCAGACGGCTGCTCCACTGGCTGAGCAGTTCGGCGTCCGGCGAGGACATGCTGAATTGATACTGCGTGCGACTGACGCGGTCCTCGATGGTCAGATCCTGCACCGGCTGCATGAACAGACGGATGCCGACCAGTTTGTCCAGTTGCGGTTGCAGGCGCGCAATCACTTCAGTGGCGCTGAGATCGCGCTCACCATGGGGTTTGAGATTGATCAGCAAGCGACCGCTGTTGAGCGTGGCGTTGTCGCCGTCGACACCGATATAGGACGACAGGCTCTGCACCGCCGGATCTTCCAGAATGATCTTCGCCAGTTGCTGCTGGCGCTCGCCCATTGCCGCGAAGGAAATCGACTGCGGCGCCTCGGAAATGCCCTGAATCACCCCGGTGTCCTGCACCGGGAAGAAGCCTTTCGGCACAACCATATAGAGGAACACGGTCAACGCCAGGGTGCCGACGGCCACCAGCAGCGTCAGCGGCTGGTGCTTGAGCACCCACTGCAACTTGCGCCCGTAGGCGGCGATCATCCAGTCGATGACTGCCCCACTGGCGCGGTAGAAACGGCCCTGCTCATGCTCTTCCGGCTCACGCTTGAGCAGTCGCGCGCACATCATCGGCGTCAGGGTCAGCGAGACCACCAGCGAAATCAGGATCGCCACCGCCAGGGTGATGGCGAATTCACGGAACAAGCGCCCGACCACGTCGGCCATGAACAACAGCGGAATCAGCACTGCGATCAGCGACAGGGTCAGGGAAATCAGGGTGAAGCCGATCTGCTTCGCGCCTTTGAGCGCGGCCTGCATCGGGCTGTCGCCCTCTTCGATGAAACGCGCGATGTTCTCGAGCATGACGATGGCGTCATCGACCACAAAACCGGTGGCAATGGTCAGCGCCATCAGGGTCAGGTTATTCACCGAAAAACCGGCCAGGTACATCACGCCGAAGGTGCCGATCAGCGACAGCGGCACGGCCACCGACGGAATGATCGTGGCACTGGCGCGGCGCAGGAACAGGAACGTCACCATCACCACCAGGGCGATGGCGATGAGCAATTCGTGCTGCACATCGGTGACCGAGGCGCGAATGGTCTGCGTGCGATCCGTCAGTACCGTGACATCTAGGCCGGCCGGCAGGTTGTCGGTGATGCTCGGCAGCAATGCCTTGATACGGTCGACCACCTCGATCACGTTGGCGCCTGGCTGACGCTGGATGTTCAGCAACACGGCCTGATTCTGGTTGGCCCATGCAGCGAGGCGTTCGTTCTCGGCGCCATCGACGATTTCCGCCACGTCCTTGAGCCGCAACGGTGCGCCGTTCTTGTAGGCGAGGATCAGGTTGGCGTAGTCCTTGGGCGAGGTCAGCTGGTCGTTGGCGTCGAGCATCGACACTCGCGTCGGGCCGTCGAAGTTACCTTTTGGCTGGTTGACGTTGGAGGCGCCGATCAAGGTGCGCACGTCCGCCAGGTTCAGGCTGTTGGCCGCCAGCGCTTCAGGATTGACCTTGATGCGCACGGCCTGACGCTGCCCGCCGGCAATGCTGACCATGCCGACGCCGCTGATCTGAGCGATTTTCTGCGCCATGCGCGTATCGACCAGGTCATTGAGCTTGGGCAACAGCATGGTTTTTGAAGTAATAGCCAGGGTCAGCACCGGGGTGTCCGCCGGGTTGACCTTGTTGTACACCGGGGGCGCCGGCAAATCGCTCGGCAGCAGGTTGGTCGCGGCGTTAATCGCGGCTTGCACCTGCTGTTCGGCGACGTCCATGTTGATGTCGAGGCTGAAACGCAGGGTCAGTACCGACGCACCGCCGGAACTGGTCGAGGCCATTTGCGTCAGGCCCGGCATCTGCCCGAACTGGCGCTCGAGCGGCGCCGTCACGGCACTGGTCATCACATCCGGACTGGCGCCGGGATACAGCGTCATGACGCGGATGGTCGGGTAATCGACCTGTGGCAGCGCCGACACCGGCAGCAGGCGATAAGCAATCAGGCCGGCCAGCACGATGGCCAGCATGCTCAGAGTGGTGGCTACCGGTCGGAGGATGAACAGCCGCGAAATGTTCATGCGCCCTTCTTGGCCTTGTCAGTGACAGCAGCGTCTGGGGTCTGGGCGGCGGACTTGCCTTGCAGGTGTTCGGTCGGTGTGGTCGGGACTTGATTGCTGTCGTTGACCACTTCCACTTCGCTGCCTTCCTTCAGTCGGTCGGTGCCTTCCAGCACCACGCGGTCGCCGGCAGCCAGGCCTTCGGTGACCACGGTGTTTTCGCCATCACTGGCGCCGATCTTCAACTGGCGAATGGTGACTTTCTTGTCGCCGTCCAGCGCATAGACGAAGGTACCGTTGGTGCCGAACTGAATCGCTGCCGACGGTGCCAGCACCACACCTTTCAGTGTGTCAGCCAGCAAGTGCACGTTGACGAACTGATTGGGGAACAGCGCCTGATCGCGGTTTTCGTAGCGGGCCTTGAACTTCAGGGTGCCGGTGGCGACGTCGATCTGGTTGTCGAGGCTTTGCAGAACGCCGGTGGCTTGCAGCTTGGTGTCGCCGCGATCCCACGCTTCAGCCGGTAGTTTGGCCCCACTGCGATAACGGGCGAGCACGGTTTCCAGGCTGTTTTCCGGCAAGGTGAAAGCGACGCTGATCGGTTGCGTCTGAGTGATCACTGCGAGGAAGGTGGTGTCATTGGCGGTGACGAGGTTACCCACGTCGACCTGGCGCAGACCAACACGGCCGGCAATCGGCGCGCGGATCTTGGTGAATTCGAGATTGAGTTTGGCGTCGTTGACCGCCGCCTGATTGGTCTTGACCGTGCCCAGATACTGACCGACCAGCGCTTCGGCGGTGTCGAGCGTCTGTTTGGCGATGCTGTCCTCTTTGTACAGGCCGCGATAACGCTCGACGTCGACCTGAGCATTCTTCAGTTGCGCCTGATTCTGCAGCAAGGTGCCTTCAGCCTGCAGCAAGGCGTTCTGGTACGGGCGCGGGTCGATTTCGGCCAACAGGTCACCGGCCTTGACCATCTGCCCTTCTTCGAAATTGATCTTGACCAGCTCGCCACCCACCCGGCTGCGCACGTTGATGGTGTTGAGCGCGGTCACCGTACCCAGCGCCTTGTAGTACAGCGGGAAATCGCCGGTGACCGCCGGCGCCACGCGCACTGGAATCGGCCCGGTGCCGCCGCCGAAGCCCGGCCGCATCATCCCCGAACGCCCGGTGTGTCCGGCCGCAGCCTTGTCGGCCCCCTCTTTGTGGGCTGAACCGGCGGGCCAGAATTTCCAGCACAGGACGGCAATGACCAACAAAACAAGCAGGCTGATCAGCCAGCGGCGGGCAGTACGGGGGGACGATTGCATGGAGTGATTAACCATTGGGCGCGTGGGCTTCTTTTACGGGAGGCTGAACGATAAGCACTGGTGGGGATTTAGCAAAGCAGCTTTACCGGCAATTTACCTTCAACTTACGTTTCAAGGTGTGAGGCAAAACACTGATACACAAATGAAAACGGCCTGGACAGGGCCAGGCCGTTAACAATTGTAAAAGCGCTTACTTGAGAACGGACAGTGCCGCTTCGTAGTTAGGCTCTTCGGCAATTTCCTTGACCAGTTCGCTGTGCAGCACGTTGTCGTTTTCATCCAGTACCACGACGGCGCGAGCGGTCAGGCCTTTCAGCGGGCCGTCAGCGATCGCCACACCGTAGTTCTCGATGAATTCGCTACCGCGCAGGGTCGACAGGTTCTGTACGTTTTCCAGACCTTCGGCGCCGCAGAAACGTGCCTGGGCGAACGGCAAGTCAGCGGAAATGCACAGCACTACGGTGTTGGCGATGTCATTGGCCTGGGCGTTGAACTTGCGCACCGAAGTGGCGCAGGTCGGGGTGTCGACGCTTGGGAAGATGTTGAGGATTTTGCGCTTGCCGGCAAAGTCTTTCAGGGTGACGTCGGACAGATTGCCGGCAACCAGAGAAAAGGCTGGCGCCTTGGAACCGGCTTGTGGCAACTGGCCGTTGACTTGAACCGGATTGCCTTTGAGGGTGACTTGAGCCATGACTTGAGTCCTTCTGATGTTTTGATTGGAAAGCATGCAAGAGGCCGAAGTTAACCACGAAATTGGCCGACGACCTATGCCCTGACTGAAATTGTTAGGTGCCAGCGCGAAAAGTTGTATACAAAACCACACCCGCTCGCCTGTAGGAGTGAGCCTGCTCGCGATAGCGGTCTGTCAGTCAATATCTGCGCATATGACCCACCGCCATCGCGAGCAGGCGAAGGCCTACAATTAGATCTGCGGTGTGACAGATTCTCCGCATCTTTTACCAGAGACCCTGTCGATTCAAGCCCGGCCCGTTCGACTAAGCAGTGAATCCGCCCACACTCCACGGAGTCACCGCCATGCGCTTCATGATCCTTGTAAAAGCCACTGCCGACTCGGAAGCCGGCATCATGCCCAGCGAAGAACTTATCACCGCAATGGGCAACTTCAACGAAGAACTGGTCAAGGCCGGCATTCTCATCGACTGCGACGGCCTGCACCCCAGCAGCAAAGGCGCCCGCGTGCGCTTTTCCGGCAACCAGCGCACGGTGATCGACGGACCGTTTATCGAGACCAAAGAATTGGTGGCGGGTTACTGGATCTGGGAAGTGCAGTCGAAAGAAGAAGCCATCGAATGGGTCAAGCGCTGCCCTAACCCGATGCCCGGCGAGTCTGAAATCGAAATCCGCCAGATATTCTCCGCCGAAGACTTCGGCGCCGAATTCACCCCCGAAGCACGTGCGCAGGAAGAACGCGTTCGCGAACAGGCCAAGAAAAACGGCTAAATCGGATATCACCTGTAAGAGCTGCCGAAGGCTGCGATCTTTTGATCTTGAAAAGCAATGTCGAAGGATCGCAGCCTTGTTTAATTCACATCTGCAGAATCGGTCAGTCGGGCATCGATCGGAGGATGTCGGCCAGATCATCCTTGGTTATTTCATTGGCCTTGATCGCAGCGGCGACATCTGTTTTGGAAAGCGGAAAACGTTTGAAGATTTCTTTCAAGGTTTCCTCATTTACATTGGCCAGCCAGAGCGGATCGATAAATGAGCCGCCATACTCAGGCTTCATGGCCACGTCTTCGTGTGCAATTGCACCTTTATGGTTGAGATACACCACATAACGGTCATGCCCTTCAGGAAAACGTTTATCGAGATAAAGCGTGGTTCCCAAAGGCAGGACATAGTTGTTCTCGTCGCTATTTGGCCCTTCAATCAGTAACGGCTCTTTGGTTTTGATCATTTTTCTGTCGTGCCCTTTCCCGAAATCACCAAAAATCAGAAAAGCCAAAAAAACCGCATTGACGGATAAAACTGCCGCCAGCCATAGGCTCAGTCGCCTATTTGTAAATGTTTTTCCTATCAAGCCTTGCTCCTGCAATTGTCACGGTTATTCCCAACCGTCTTTCAAGGGATGCTCTGCGTTCCAGCTTGCGGATCAGACGCAGAGCATCAAGGGCTGCATTCCCACGCAGAGCGTGGGACCGATCATTCAAGAGCGATCAGTTCTTGAGTTCGACGTGATCCAAGGCCTGGTTGACGGCCAGCTCACCCAGCATGACGACCTGTGCGATCCCCAGTGCAGTCTTGCGCTGAGAGGTTTCCAGCGAGGCGGCGAAGTTCATCAGCATTTCGCTGGCCGAACCGAGGGTTTCGCTGGCGTTGGCGAGCAGGGATTCGGTGTTGTAGCTGGGGTTGGCGAGGTACATGGGTTCCGGCTCGTTAACGCTGGACATGATGCCGACGGCGGGATTGAGGTAGTAGTCGAGCGCGCGGTCGGCGGCTTCGTGAAGTTTCTTAATGTCGACTGAGGCGTAGGGGGATGTGCTGTCGGCGTCTGATTCTGGGGGATTGGGTGTTGGCTTTTTCATAGTGTTTTCTCTATCCAAGCGGTGAAGCTGGTCCATTCGGCTTCCGGTCGAATGGGTGGCAGCTGTACGCAGGCTGGAAACCCGGGGGATAGAGAAACCCGGACGACCCGAAGGTCCCCCACGCACAGCCGCCATAACAAAGTACGCACCAAAAAAGGTGCGCAAGCATACGTCATGAACGGTGCTGTTGCGTTCAGTTTTCCCCCGGGGTTTCCAGTCCCGGTCGCTGATTTGGCAGCGACGAACACAGGCTAGAGACCCGACGTCCGACGGACAACCTGAAAACCTTGTGGGAACGTTCCGCAAAATCAAAACAACCTTTAAACATCCCGAATTGAAATACGCACAGGCAGGAGCAGCCTCGTTTGACTCGACAGCTCCTACACCATGAGCAATGAAATAGTTATTACACAATCACCTGCGAACCCGTACACAAAACCAAAGAATTAATCCCTTCGGCTGGCTAACTCCTGATTAGCTGCTAGCGTCATTCAGACGTGTCCTACAGGCTTGATAAGAAAGGGATTACGCAGTAACGGCCGCGAAGTGCCAAGTTATCCAGAAGCCACCAGGGAATCGGGGATGATGGTCAATCGAGTGGGGAAGACTCTTTTTCTGGCGAGTTCGCTGGCGGCTGCGTGTGGCGCGCAGGCGGATAACGCCGAAGATTCGAACAAAAACAACAACCCGCTCAACGTCGCGCCCGGCGCGAATCTGCAGGACTACTACCCCCCAGACTCTACGACAGCAACGCGCACACCCATGACGTGTGCACCTTGCCGATTGCGCCCAACGAGTTCATCGGTGTGCCGCAACTGGTTCGCGCAACGCTCCCGATCAGCACCCGCCCCGATCCACACAACGCCGCAGTTCGTGGTGTACACCGGAATCAATGTGACATTCGGCAAATAAGGAAAACGCCATGCACGCTGCTTTCAGAGTCACGGCATACGGCCTGATGATCATGTTTGTCAGCTGTGGCGTTGGCGCCCGGCAGCCCAACTGCCCGCCGACACCAAACGGCTCGGCACAGGGGATTTTTCGCCTTGATATGCCAAAAACGGAAGTCGCCAGTGGTGAATGGAAAATGCCGTTGCTCAACCCGACCCTTTCAAAACAATAAGCGGAGTTTTTGATGATCAAGCCCAATGTAGTGCGCCCGCTGTTGGCGCTGTGCATGATCGGCAGTCCGCTGCTGTATGCCGCTGAAGGCGGGGTCGGTCGACCGATCACCGGCCAGCAGGTTTTTTCCAATGCCGGGATCGTCCCACCCGAGCCGGGGTGGATCATGTCGCTGACCAGTATCTGGTACGACGGCTCGCTGAAGGGCAGCAAGGGTGCACCGATTTCCGGCGCAGTCAGCGGCGGGATCGACATGAAAGTTTCCTACACCATGGGCAACTTCACCCATGTGTGGGACACCGGCAAAGGCCCGTGGAATTATGCCTCGGCGATCGGCGTGCCGGTGCAATACACCGACATCAAGGCCAGCATCACCGGCCCGCGCGGACGCACCTTGGGTGACAGCGATTCCGGCACGCAATTCGCCGACGCCTTGATCACGCCGATTGCCGCCGGCTACCACTTCGATGAGCTGAACCACATCTCGTTTTCGCTACCGATCTACGTGCCCACCGGCGCTTACAACAAGGATCGTCTGGCCAACCCGGGGCAGAACAACTACACCTTCATACCCACGGTGGCGTTCACACATCTTGACGGCAAGGGTGGCGAACTCAGCCTGATGAGTGCGTTCGAGCGCTATACCGAAAACGATGCCACTGATTACCGCAACGGCAATATCTTCCGCCTCGACGCGCTCTGGACCTTCGGTTTCGGTGACGGCTGGAACGCGGGTGTTGCCGCCGGCTACATCCAGCAACTGACCGACGACAAAGGCCAGACCGCCGACACTTTCAATGGGTATCGCGGGCGCTCGGTAGGCGCCGGCCCCGTTGTGGGCTGGATCGGCAAATTTGCCGACGCCCAAGCCAACATCAGCGCGCGCTGGGTCCCGGAGTTCGACACCAAAAACCGCCCTGAAGGCAACGGCTTCAGCGTCAACCTGACCCTGGCCTTTTTCTAGACCGGACACAAAGGACTGCCCCATGACTGCGCTTACCGACCTCAACGCCCTGCAAGCCAGCATTGCCGAAGCCGTACTCGGCCAGGATCAGGTGATCCGCCAGATTCTCCTTGGCCTGTTGGCTAACGGTCACTTGTTGCTGGAAAGCCTGCCGGGGCTGGCCAAGACGCGCACGGTCAAGGCGCTGGCCAAACATCTGGACGCGAAGATGAGCCGCATCCAGTTCACCCCGGATCTGCTGCCCTCGGACATCACCGGCGCCGAGGTGCTGCATCAGGTCGAAGGCAAAAACGAAATCCGCTTTCAGCCGGGGCCGTTGTTCGGCAATCTGATTCTTGCCGACGAGATCAACCGCGCCCCTGCGAAAGTGCAAGCGGCGTTGCTTGAGGCAATGGAAGAACGGCAGATCACGGTAGCCGGCAACAGCCATGCCCTGCCCGATCTGTTTATTGTGGTAGCGACACAAAACCCGATCGAACAGGAAGGCACCTATCCGCTGCCGGAAGCGCAGATGGACCGTTTTCTGATGAAGGTATTGCTCGACTACCCGAGCGCGGAAAACGAAAGCCAGGTCCTGCGCCTGCTGCGCAACGAAGAATTCGCCCAAGGCGCCAGCACTACGTCTGCCAAGGGTTTCAGCATGCCGCAGGACGTGATCTTCGCCGCACGCAAGGAAGTCAGCGCAGTACACGTGTCGCCGGCGATCGACAGCTACCTGATCGACCTGATCAACGCTACCCGCCACCCCGCCGATTACGACGAAGACCTTGCGCGCTGGATTGCCATCGGCGCCAGTCCGCGTGGCGGCATCGGCCTGGATCGTTGCGCGCGCGCCGATGCCTGGTTGCAGGGTCAGGACTTCGTTTCGCCGGACAACGTGCGCGCAGTGGTGCACCCGGTACTGCGCCATCGCCTGCAATTAAGCTACGACGCGGTGGCCGACGGCGTCAGCGCCGATCAGGTGCTCGACCGCATTCTCGATAAAGTGGCGATTCCGGCATGAACGATGAAGGCCTGGTCTACGTCTCTCTCGCGCAATTGATGGCGTTGGAGTTCAAGGCCCGTGACCTGAGTTTTCTGGCGCGACAGCCCCGGGGCAGCATCCTCGCGGGCAACCATGCTTCACGCTTGCGCGGACGTGGCTTGAATTTCGATGAATTGCGCCGCTATCAGCCGGGCGACGATTTGCGCCACCTCGACTGGCGCGCCTCGCTGCGCACCGGCAAACCGGTGGTGCGTACCTTCACCGAAGAGCGCGACCGCCCGGCGTTGATCGTGGTCGATCAGCGCATGTCGATGTTCTTCGGCTCGCAACGCAGCTTCAAATCCGCCCTCGGCGCTGAACTCGCAGCACTGGCGGCATGGATGGTGTTCAACGCTGGCGATCGGGTCGGCGGGCTGGTGTTCAATGATCAGCGGATCGACAGCATTGCGCCGCTGCGCAGCCGCAAACGCGTGGAAGCCTTGCTCAGTCGTATCGCCGAGCAGAACCAGGCACTGAGTGCAGCCAACCCGGACGCCGAAGACGAAGATCAACTGGACAAGGTCCTGCAGCGCTGCCTGGCCCTGGCGGGTCACGACCATTTGATCTGCATCGTCAGCGACTTTGCCGGGGCTGGCGAACGGACCTTGCAACGGATGCGACAACTGTCGGCGCACAACGACGTGATTGCGCTGCAGGTCTATGACCCGCTGGCGATGAAGCTGCCAAGCAATGGTCGCCTGCTGGTCACTCAGGGCGAGTTGCAAGTGGAGCTGGCGGTGGAAAAACGCAACGTGCACCAACCGCTGGGGGATTTTCTCAGCGGCCGGCTGAAAGATGTCGCCACCCTGCTGCGTCGCAGTCAGGTGCCGTTGATGATGTTCAGCACCGCCGAAGAAGCCCATGCACAACTGCGCGCCGAACTGGGTAAAAGCGCCGGAGCACAGCGGTGAATCCGAATATTCCCAGCATCGAACAGCTTAAAGAGCTGGGCTTGCCCGCGCCGGTCAGCTATGCACCGCAGACGTGGGGGTGGTGGGTCTTGCTCGCCATTCTGATATTGGCCGCGCTGTTGATCGGCATTCGGCGCTATGTGCAATGGCGCAGGAATGCTTATCGACGTGAAGGCCTGGCGCGTCTGGCGCAGTTGCGTGGTCGCAGCGATGACCTCAATGCGTTGCGCGAACTGCCGGAACTGCTCAAACGTGTGGCGCTCTCGATGCCCATGCACAAACCTCTTCGGTGGAATGCAAACCCTGTGGGAGCGAGCTTGCTCGCGAAGAGGCCGGCACATTCAACATCTGTGGTGTCTGACACACCGCTTTCGCGAGCAAGCTCGCTCCCACAGGGGGTTGCAGCGCTTGGGCGGGAGGATTGGCAAGTCTTTTTGCAACAACACTGTAGGCAACAGCTGCCGGCAGACTTCAGTACGCAACTCGCACAACTCGCCTACGCCCCCGACGACACCCTGCGTGCCCTCCCCGCGCCGCAACGTCGGGCACTGTTCGAGACCTGCCAATACTGGATGGAACATCACCATGTGGCAGCTTGATTACCCCTGGCTGTTGCTCCTGCTGCCATTACCTTGGCTGGCTTACCGCTATCTGCCTGCCTACAACGAGGCCCGCAGCGCCGTGCGCGTGCCGTTTTTCGCAGCGATGAGCCGCGCCGTCGGTGAAGCACCCGGCATCATCGGCAACCGCCGCAATCATTGGCAACTGCTGCTGAACTTCCTTGTCTGGACGCTGATTCTGTTGGCGGCCGCACGCCCGGTATTCGTGGAAAAACCCATCGAGCGGCAGCAACCGGTACGCGACCTGATGCTCGCCATCGACCTCTCGCAGTCTATGGAAACCGAAGACTTCACCAACGCCAACGGCGAAAAGATCAATCGCCTCGCCGCCGTCAAAGAGGTGGTGCAAGGCTTTATCGACAAGCGCAAGGACGACCGCCTCGGCCTGATCGTGTTCGGCACCGGCGCCTACCCGCAGGCGCCGCTGACCCTCGATCACGCCAGCCTCACTCTGTTGCTGGTCGACACGGGTATCGGCATGGCCGGCCCCAACACGGCGATCGGTGACGCGATCGGTTTGAGCCTGAAGCTGCTGGACAAGGCTCACGAACAGGAAAAAGTGCTGATCCTGCTCACCGACGGCAACGACACCAGCAGCGCGATCACCCCGGATCACGCGGCAGAAATGGCCGCCAACAAAGGTGTGATCATTCACACCATCGGCATCGGCGATCCGAATGCGTCCGGTGAAGCCAAAGTCAACCTGTCGACGCTGCAACAGATCGCCAAAACCACCGGTGGGCAATTCTTCCGCGCCGAAGATCGCAACGCACTGGATCAGGTCTACGCCACCCTCGATCGCCTCACGCCGCACCAGGTGAAAACCCTCAGTCATCAACCGCAGCGGGAGTTGTTCTTCTGGCCGCTGAGCGCGGCGATTGCCCTGCTGGCCCTGTATCACTTCGGCGCGATGCTGCGCGTGCGCCTGGCCTTTGCACGTCAGCGGCAGGAGGCTTGAGATGGAAATCAACCTCAGCGATTTCCATTTTCTTCGCCCTCTTTGGCTGCTGCTCGCACTGTTCGGTGCCGTGCTGCCGTTGCTCTGGCGACGTGGTCGCGACCTGCAACGACGGCTGCGCGGCAATATTGCCGAGCACCTGTTACCGCACCTGCTGGTAACCCCGCAGGATCATCAGCGCCTGCTTCCGGTGCATCTGCTGTGCGCACTGTTGATCCTCGGCGCCGTCGCCGCAGCCGGGCCAACCTGGGAACAGGATCGACCGGACTTCCTCGAAAATCGTGCGCCGCTGATTGTCGCCGTGGATCTATCGCCGTCAATGGACGCCAGCGATGTGCAGCCGAGCCGACTGGAAGCGGCGAAACACAAACTGCACGACCTGATCCAGCGCCGCGCCGGTGCCCGTACCGCGTTGATCGCCTACGCCGGCAGCGCCCATCTGGTGTTGCCGCCGACCGATGATCCCGCGTTGCTCGACACGTTCATTCAAGCCTTGGGCAGCGGGTTGATCGACAAACCGGGCAAAGACGTCGGCGCCGTGATCGATCAGGCAAAACGCTTGCTCAACGCTGAAAAAACGCCCGGCAGCCTGCTGCTGATCACCGACGGCGCTGACACCACACAACTCGACGGCCTCGCTAAACGTGTGGGCGACAGCTCATTGCAAGTGTTGGTGCTGGCGGTCGGCAGTGTAGACGGCGGCATCATTCACGATGCCAACGGCCAACCGCGCAGCGATGCCAACGGGCGTCCGGCACTCGGCCGTTTCGATCCGGCAGCAATCAAGCAACTAGCCTCCGCTGTCGATGCGCCACTGGGCAGCCTGACTGTCAATGACGATGACCTGGACTGGATCGAACTGCACGCGCAACAGCACTTCCAGAGCGCCAGTGCCGAGCAGCGCGAATTGCACTGGAAAGACGCCGGTTACTGGCTGTGCTGGCCGCTGTTGCTGTTGGCGCTGTTCAACGTGCGCAAGGGCTGGAGCGTCAACTGGATGCCCGCGCTGGCTCTGGCGATTGGTTTGGGCTGGCCGGCGGCACCGGCGCAGGCCAACGCGCTGACCGATGCCTTTTTCACCCGCGATCAGCAAGGTCGCTGGGCCTTTGAACATGAACACCTGCCGCAGGCCGCCGCGCTGTTTGTCGACCCGTACTGGAAAGGTATTGCGGCGTATCACGCGGCCGATTACGACCTTGCGCTGGCAACCTTTGCGCGGCTGGACACGCCGCAGGCGTATTTCTATCTGGGCAATATTTATGTGCGTCGCTTCAAGTTCGATGAAGCCATCGCCGCGTATACCCAGGCCTTGAAGCTGCAACCGCAATTCCCCGAAGCCACGGCCAATCTGGCGCTCGCGCAAGCGTTGCTCAAGGACACCGAAAGCGCCGAGAAAAACGCCCCGGAGACCAAACCCGACGAGGTGAAATTCGACAAGGCGCCGGGCAAGGGTCAGAGCAAAAAGGTCGAGACCGAGCAGGCTGCGTCCGATGCCTTGTGGCTGCAGAACCTGACCACCTCGCCGGCGAAGTTTCTCAAGCAGAAGTTCAGCTTGCAGGATCAGGTAGGGGCCAAGCCATGAAGCTTCCAAACCCTCCTGCCGCCTTCGCGAGCAAGCTCGCTCCCACAGTGGACTTGTGTACACCGCAGCCCCCCTGTGGGAGCGAGCTTGCTCGCGAAGGGGCCCGCCGGATCACCACAGCTCTGCTGATAGGTCTAGCTAGTGGCCTGTTCACACTTCAGGCCTTTGCCGCTGACCCCCAACTCAAAGTCCAGGCCCACCTGCAACCCGCCGAAGGCGCCATGGTCGGCGGCCTGGTTGAACTGCAAATCGACGTCCTCACCGACACCTGGTTCACCAGCGCCGCCACCCTGCCCGACCTGAAGCTCGACGGCGCCCTGATCATGCCGCCAGACGGTCAGGCGCAGCACCTCAATCAGACCCTCGACGGCCAGGCCTTCAGCGGTTTGCGCTACAGCTATCTGATTACCCCGAACGTCGCCCGTACGTTCGATATCCCGGCGCTGACCGTGCGCGCCACACCCGGTCAGGCCACCGCTGAAATCAGTGCGCAGAGCCAACCGCTGCAATTCAGCGCCGCCCAGCCACCGGGCTTCCAGCCTGGAGAAACACCGTTGGTGGCCAGCGGTTTGCGTTTCACCCAAACCCTCATCAACTCGTCGACGCCATTGAAAACCGGCGACAGCATCACCCGCCAACTGACCCTGCAAGCGGATGGTGCACTGGCGATGGCCCTGCCGATTCCGACGCTGAGTGATGTCCCCGGTCTGAGCCGCTACGCAAAAACCCCGCAAGTCACCGCGCTTGACGACGGACGTGGAGACATCCTCGGCGGTCAGCGCATCGACAGTGTCACCTACCGCATCGACAAGGCCGGTTCATACACCCTGCCCGCTATCGAAGTGAAATGGTGGGACGCCAGCACTCGAGAATCACGCATCGCGCAAGTGCCGGCGGTGACATTCGACGCAGCCGCTGGCAGCGCCTACAAACCGGTGTTTTCGATCAGCGAAGACCTCAAGCAGTTGGGCCAGAATCGCCTGCATTTCTCCACCCGCTGGCTGGGGTGGCTGACCTTGCTCATGGTTGTCGTCGGTGCCGCTTACTTGCTGCGCCCTGCACTCATCCGCGCCAGAAAAAACTGGCAAGCACGTAGGCAAGCGCAACAACGAGCATGGCAGCAATCACCTGATTTCGCCTGGCAGCAAGTCAACGCGCAACTGCAGGCGAGACCGGCGCAATTGAGCGCGCTGTACCTGTGGCTGCGCCGCAGTCGGCTGGGCTTGAAACTGGTGGATGCCGGTCCGCGCCTGCAAGGCCTGTTACGCGGGCTTTACGGTCGTCAGCCCAGTACCGAGCAAACACTCGTTCAACTGCGCGAATCATTGACTACGCTTCACAGTCAGGCCGCACAGCAGCGGGCAAAACCGGCCTCGGCCCTGCGCCCGCTCAACCCCGTTCACGAGAAGGATTGCCCATGACGACCGCGCTATGGCACCGCCAACGTTTCGGAATCGCCCTGTTGTTTGGCCTCGCCCTGCCGCTGCTGGCTCAGGCCAACGAGCCGCTGCCGTCGTGGAATGACGGCCCGGCGAAGAAGAGCATTATCGAATTCGTGCAAACGGTGACTGACCAGACCAGCAAGGACTTCGTCAGACCGGCCGACCGCATCGCCGTGTTCGACAACGACGGCACCTTGTGGAGCGAGCAACCGGCCTATTTCGAATTGCTGTTCGCCTTTGAAGAGGTCAAGCGCACCGCTGCACAGCATCCGGAATGGAAAACCACCCAGCCGTTCAAAGCCGTACTGGAAAACGATCACAAAGCGTTGGCCGCTTCCGGCATGGACGGCCTGCTGAAAATCGTCGGCGCGACCCACACCGGCATGACCACCGAGGCTTTCGATGACTACGCCAAGACCTGGCTCAGTCAGGCGCGCCATCCGAAAACCGGCAAGCCGTACACCGAGATGATCTTTCAGCCGATGCTGGAAATGCTCGACTACCTGCGCAGCCAGGACTTCAAGACCTACATCGTCTCCGGTGGCGACACCGGGTTCATGCGCGCCTTCGCCGAAAAGGTCTATGGCATCCCTCCGGAACAGGTGATCGGCACCACGTTCATCACTTCATTTCAATACAAGGACGGCAAGGCCTCGATCGTACGCACGCCAAAACTGGCGCACAACGACGATGGCCCCGGCAAACCGGAAAGCATCGACGCGGTGATCGGCAAACGGCCGATCCTCGCCTTCGGCAACTCCGACGGCGACCTGCAGATGCTGCAGTGGACAGCCGCCGGTTCCGGCAAGCGTTTCATGGGCCTGGTGCACCACACCGACGCCAAACGCGAGTGGGCCTATGACCGCCAATCCGATATCGGCCGGCTCGACAAGGCCCTCGACGAAGCCAATTCCCGTGGCTGGACCGTGGTCGACATGGCGTCGGAGTGGCGCCGGATCTACCCGTTCGAGCCACCGGTCACCGGGCAGGTGCAATAAGAAAGCGTGATGCAGGACTGCAATAAACGTTAGTCGCAAAAACGACCCCCGCGAAAAGGAGCAAGTCAGATGACTCGCATACGCAAATGGCTACCGAAACTCGCCCTCGTGGCGACTTCGGTCATGGCGCTGTCGGCAACGGCCACGGCGGCTGAAAAACCCAACATTCTGGTGATCTTCGGCGATGACATCGGCCAGACCAATATCAGCGCCTATTCGATGGGGGTGGTTGGCTACAAGACCCCGAACATCGACCGCATCGCCAAAGAAGGCATGATGTTCACCGACTACTATGCGGAGAACAGTTGCACGGCTGGACGATCTTCGTTCATCACCGGCCAGACACCGCTGCGTACCGGTTTGTCGAAAGTCGGCATGCCTGGCGTGCCAGTCGGCTTGCAGCCCCGCGATATAACCATCGCCCAAGCATTGAAAGCACAAGGCTACGCAACGGGCCAGTTCGGTAAAAACCACCTCGGTGATAAAGACGAATATCTGCCGACCAACCATGGTTTCGACGAGTTCTTCGGCAACCTCTATCACCTCAATGCCGAAGAAGAACCGGAGCGTCCGTACTGGCCCAAGAATGATGCCGAGTTCGTCAAGGCAGCCTCTCCGCGTGGGGTGATCCACAGTTTTGCCGATGGCAAGATCGAAGACACCGGCGCGTTGACCAAAAAACGCATGGAGACCATCGACGACGAAACCACTGCGGCAGCTCAGGCATTCATCGAGAAGCAATCGAAGGCGAACAAACCGTTCTTCGTCTGGATGAACACCACCCGCATGCACGCGTTCACTCACGTGCGCGAATCGATGCAGGGTCAAAGCGGCATGATCGGCAACGAGTATGCCGATGGCATGATCGAGCACGACGGCGATGTCGGCAAATTGCTCAAGACGCTCGATGACCTGAAGCTGACCGACAACACCATCGTGGTCTACACCACCGATAACGGCCCTAACCAATGGTCATGGCCGGATGCGGCAACCACGCCGTTCCGCAACGAGAAGAACTCCAACTGGGAGGGTGCGTATCGTGTGCCTGCGATGATTCGCTGGCCGGGTAAAGTCAAGGCGGGTGAAGTTTCGACGCAAATGTTCTCAGGTCTGGACTGGTTCCCGACGCTGTTGGCTGCGGTCGGCGACACCGATATCAAGGATCGCCTGCTCAAAGGCGCCGACGTCGGCGGCAAGAACTTCAAGGTGCATCTGGACGGTTACAACCAACTGGATTACCTGACCGGTAAAACCGACAAGAGTGCGCGTGACGAGTTCTATTACTTCAACGATGACGGCGTGCTGGTTGGCATGCGCTTCAACGATTGGAAAATCGTCTTCTGCGAACAACGTGCCCCTGGCGGCCTGCAGGTGTGGAGCGAACCATTCGTGTGTCTGCGTGTGCCGAAAATGTTCAACCTGCGCATGGACCCGTATGAACGTGCCGATGTCGTGTCAGACCAGTACTACGATTGGCTGACCAAAAACGACTACCTGATCTTCGACGGTACTCGTCGTTCTGCGAAGTTCCTGCAGACCTTCGTCGACTATCCACCGAGTCAACGTCCGGCGAGCTTCAGCATCGACCAGATCCGTGAGGACGTGGATCGCCGCATCGAAGAGAAAATGAAGAAAGCCCAGTAATACCGCTCGACTGCCGCTCGCCTTCACCGGCGGGCGGCTCTTTTTTTGACGTGGGACCGTGTCGGCCCCATTCGCGAGCAGGCTCGCTCCCACAGTTTTATGTTGTAAACGCAATCCCTGTAGGAGTGAGCCTGCTCGCGATGAGAGCCTCACGGCCGCCAATCTATTTGAACTGGAACAAGGCATCCGCAATGTCCTCACGTATCGCCAGCAAGCCGTCGGCCATACCCGCCTCGCACACCGCCGCTCCCGCGCTGCTGATCCCCGCCCTGCTGCTGTGCATCTCCGGCGCGGCGGCGCTGGTCTATCAGGTACTGTGGATCAAACAACTGTCGCTGGTGGTTGGCGTCGAGGTCTATGCAATCACCACCGGCATCAGTGCGTTTTTCGCCGGTCTGGCTATCGGTGGCTGGCTGTTCGGGCGCTGGGCCGATCGCTTGCAGCAACCGGTGTTGCTGTATGCCGGGCTGGAAGTGCTGGTGGCGCTATTGGCGGTCGGTGCGACGGTGGCCATGAGTCTGGCGGCCAGCCCGTTTGCCTGGTTGCAGGAACACGTCGGCCTGTTGGCGTGGCTGCTGCCCTTCGCTCTGGTTGGCCTGCCGGCGGTGTTGATGGGCGGCACGCTGCCGGTGCTGGTGCGCTCGCTGGCCGCTGATCCTGGCAAGGCCGGTGGTCAGTTGTATGCCGCCAATACACTGGGCGCGATTGTCGGCACGTTGCTCGCCGCGTTTGTGTTGGTCGCCACCCTTGGCGTACGCGGCAGCGCGCTGTTTGCAGCCATGCTCAATCTGCTGGCCGCCGTCGGCGCGTTGTGGTTCGCCCGTCAGTATCCCGCACCGCTTGCCGCGCCGGTGAAGCATCACGCAGACAAGGTCCCGGATAGAACCGCGCTGTGGCTGTATTCCATCGCCGGTGGCGTAGCACTGGGTTATGAAGTGGTCTGGTCGCAGTCGATCGTGCAGTTCATGAGCACCCGCACCTACGCATTTGCCGTGGTGCTGGCGACGTATCTGAGCGGGCTGTTTATCGGCAGCGCCCTGCTCGCGCGCCGGGTCGAGCGCATCCGTGACCCGTGGGGCGTGTTCGGTTTGCTGATTGCCGGCGCCGGGCTGGTCGCGCTGCTGGAAATCGCCATGCTCGGGCGCTGGCTGGTGATCGCGCAGAGTCAGGCGGAAATGTGGCTGTTGAGCCTCGGTGCCAGTGAGCTGGCCGGCATGAGCGCACGCTTTGCAGTGGCAGCATTGAGCATCGTGTTTGTGCCGACGCTGTTGCTCGGTGCCGCGTTTCCACTGGCACTGCGCTTGAGCGTTGGTCCAGAGCGCGTCGGCCGTGATGTCGGCGCCGTGGTGGCGTTCAACACTCTCGGCGGGATTGTCGGGGTGATGTTCTGCGGCTTTCTGCTGATCCCGCTGCTGGGGTTGGTGCGCACCTTGGGCCTGCTGGCGATCATCGCCGCCGGCATCGGTTACTTCGCGGTGCGCAAGGGTCATCACGTGAAGAAAGGCCGGCGTCAGGCGGTGGTCGCTCTCGCTCTGGCCTCGGTTGTCGTGGCCGTGTTCACCCCGGTCGACAAACTCGCCAGCCTGTTACCCGGCGCGCGCAACGGCAGTCTGTCGTTCTACGAAGAAGGCCGGGGCGGTACGGTGGCGGTGGTTGCGCAAGGGCGTGGCGAGAACACCTTCCACCGTTTGTACATTCAAGGCGTGTCGAACACCGGCGATGCCATGCCATCGCTGCGCTACATGCGCGTACAGGCACTGTTGCCGCTGCTGATTCACAACGGCGAACCGCGTTCGACCCTGGTCATCGGTTTTGGCACCGGCATTACCGCTGGCGCGATGTTGCGCTATCCGGGGCTGGACCATCGAGTGGTCGCCGAGCTGCTGCCGTCGGTGGTCAAAGCCGCGCCGCTGTTCAAAGGCAACTTCAATGCCGCCAGCGATCCCGGCGTCGATGTGCGTCTGCGCGATGGTCGCCAGGAACTGCTGCGCAGTGCGCAAACCTATGACGTGATTACCCTCGAACCGCCACCGCCCTCTGCCGCTGGTGTGGTCAATCTATACTCGCGGAACTTTTACCAGTTGGCGGCAAGTCGCTTGGAAAACCACGGCATCGTCGCGCAGTGGCTGCCGTTGCCGACGCAGAACATCGACGACTCGCGTTCACTGGTGCGCAGCTTCCTAGACGTGTTTCCGTATGCCTCGCTGTGGACCAGCGAGCTCCATGAGATGTTGCTGGTCGGCTCCATGCAGCCAATGGAACTGGACGCCGCGAAAATCACCGCGCGTTTCCAGCAGGACAGCGTGCGCAGCACCTTGCAGGATGTCGGCATCGGCTCGGCCGCTGCCCTGCTCGCGACTTGGGTCACCGATCGCGCGGGGCTTGAACGCTTTGCTGCCGACGCACCGGCAGTAACCGACGATCAACCGCGCATCGAATATGCGCCATGGGTGCGCAGCAAGGAGATCACCCGCGTACTGCCGGCGCTGCTCGACCTGTATCAGGCGCCGCAGCTGTTGAATGCCGATGCCGGGTTCATTGAGCGCATGGATGCCCATCGCCAGCGCCTGATGCAGTTCTATCGCGCCAGCCTGCATGCCTATGACGGCGACCGCGATGCCTGGGCGCGGGACATCGGTGACGTGCTGCGCGGCGACGGAGGCAACCCGTATTTCCGCTGGTTCGTCGGCAAATAAGCCGCGGCTGAGGACTTTTCGACGCGAAACAGGTAGGGTGCGCAAAATCAAAGTGCCATCACTGGGCCGCGTCGCAGGTTTTCATGGAGTTGTACACGCAATGAGTTGCTGGACCGTCCTTGGCCTCACGGCCGACGCCGATACGCGCAGTATCAAACGCCAATACGCCGCCCTGCTCAAACAGACCCGCCCTGACGAAGATCCTGAGGGATTTCAGCGTCTGCGTGACGCCTATGAACAAGCTCTGCATTACAAGGAATGGGCGCAGGCCAGCGAGGACCACCAGGTTGATGAAGAAGCCTGGGACTTGACCGGGCTGACCGTGGTCGAAGTCGATGCCTTGCAGCAGGCAACCCGCTCGCTGGCCGACACCAGCCTTGCGCAATTGCAACAGCGCCACGCCCTCGCCGTTGAACAGGGTTGCGCGCATATACTCGAAGAGACTCTGCTGCAGCATTGCATCGAACACCCGCAAACATCAGCGCCGATGGTCGATTGGGCGGTGCAGACCTATCACTGGTTCAGCGCCTGGCAACGGCTGGAACTGGATGAGGAATCGATCGAGCATTTGCTGACGCAACAACGCCAGCGCATCACTCGACCGCTGGCTGACGCTCTCGAACACGAAGACAGCGAGGCCTTTTTCCAGGCCTACGCCCAATGCGGCCAATGCCGATGGCTCGACGCTGAAGTGCACCAGCAGTGGTTCAACCTGTTCCTGAGCCGCTTGCTGCTGGACAGCGATTACTGGTCATCCGAACTTTTCGCACAGGTGTGTGCTGGCCAAGGCTGGCATTCCGGGCTGTCCAACCGCTGCCCTGGCGATGAATGGAAGCGTCTGACCGCTCGCCATGAGGCACCGCTTTTTCTCGCGCAGCAGCGCCAGCTCGCCGAAGAGTCGCCCGCCTCTGCCGAACACCGTGCTGCGCGCCTGTTGCTCGGTAGCGGCCCGTTCAGCCAGCGCCGCGCACTGGCCCGGCGGCTGCGCGAAAAGGATTGGGCGCAATGCCGCCAATTGAGTTCGGCGCTGTATGCCAATCATCCGAAGGTCTGCGCAGAGTTGCCCGGTGGCACCGCGTTTTTCTGGCGCGACTGGGAGCTGAGCCGTGGCGAGTGGCCGACGTACCTTGGCGTGGTGCTGGCTTGCCTGATCGGTGCGTTTACTCATTTTATCCCGCTGGGGCTGCGCGTCACCGGCCTGATCAATATCGTCATGACCGCAACGATCGTGTTTGGCGTGATCGCTGCGGGCATCAACTGGCTGACTCACCAACTGGCGCACACCCATTGGCTGCTGGATGACCGCCTCAGCGCACGGTTGTGGCCGGGTTTCGCCAAGGACGCTGCACCGTTCGGCATACTGCGTGACGTGATTCCATGCGCATTGATGATGGCCGGGCTGAGCTGGTTTTTCGGCCCCATCGCTGGCGGCGTCTATGCCGCCACACTGGCCTGCGTGGGTTTGATCCGTCGCCGTCAGGTCAAGCCACACATGTCCTGGGAAAAGACCAACCTGCCGGTGAAAATCGGCGTGACGCTACTCGGGGTTGTCGCCCTGGTGCTGGTGCTGGGCGTGTTCAAAGTGGCCGCCAGCCAAGGCACGGTCAATCGCAATCAGGGTTTGCAACCCTGGGCCGAGCGCTTGTGCAGTCGGCTGCCGGCAAGTTCTTTCGACTGTGGCGCGCCCGCCACCCGTGAACAGTGGTATCCGGCGGAGGCACGACCATGACCTCAAGATTCATGTTTGTCAGCGGCGTAGTGGTCGTTCTGGTGGTGATGGGGCTGTCGAGCGCGACCCGGCCGTTCCTGAAACTCGACCTGTGGCTTGATCAGCGCGAATCCCCCGTGACCGCGCAGGCGAACGCGTTGAGCCCGATCATCGCCTGCGTCAACCGCGTCGATGTGCACTGGCGCAACGCCTACGACAAAATCGAGAGTCCGCGACCATCAAGTGATGCATTCGGGAAGTATATTGCTGAGGCACGAGATTTCGACAACACGGATGCGTACACCGTACATGACATCCAAAAGGATCTCTGCCTCAGTCATATCAACGAAAAACTGGAACTCCTGGGCTACCAGCCAGTGCTTTCGCAAAAAGTTCGTGACTACGCGCAAGCGCTGCAGGAGGCAGCGGTGATCTTTACCCCGACACGACTCGATAGAAGCGCGAATTTTTATGCCACGCCGCTCGCCCGGTTGCCCCAGGTCGCGGGGCAAATCCAGGCTGCCAGCAATGCCTACATCAACGCATCGACAGCCTTGAGAAAGGAACTCCTGCCAATGGATGTGGCGCAGCGCCCCGCACAGCTCGAACGGCTGGAAGCGCGTGTCGGCAAGGAGATCCACTGGTCGTTGCTGGCGTACATGATTCAAGCCCGAGCGACACTGGAATTGCTGGAAGACGGGATGAAGCAGCGCACGCTGACCCCACAAGCAGTGGCCGACACCACCGCTGATCTACAGCAGGCGTGGAATCGCCGTCAGTCTTTCATCGGGCTACGCGAGGGTGGATTTCGAAACAAGGACGATGACGCGCGGGAGCTGTGGCAACACATCAGTGAGCCATCGAAAAACTACCTCGACGCGCTGAACACCCTGCACAAGGACTGGCAGAACCACGCCGAACCGCAACGTTTGAGCGACGACTACTACGCCGTCACCCGTGGTTATGACGTCCTGCTCAGCCACTACAACCGTCAGGCACGCGCCAACTTCTGATGAGCAGCACCGGCCGGACCGTCCTCGCGGACACTCCGGCCGGCTGCGTTTATTTGCCTGCCTTGAGCTTCAGATACGACTGACGCAGGTCTGAGGCCCAGCCGTCGATCACCGGTTTGACGTCATTGGCCGTCATCGCCTGCGAATCATTTGCCAATGGCTTACCGGTGCCTTTGCGCACCACTTGCGCGACGACCTTGTTGCTCGCGCCATCGAGAAACACCGCTTCAGTGGCCAGGGTGGTTTCCTGATCGCGGATACCGCTGGCGGTGCTGACCGCAGCCGCGACCAGGGCGATCGGAATCACTTCATACGCATGCAGGCCTTCGGTCTTGCTGCTCACGGCGGTGATCGCCGCACGTACCACCACCACGCCCGGGCCGGGGCCGGTGGCCAACGGCAAGTCTTTGCCAATCTCGCGTTTAAGCGCCTGATCGTAGTAGGAGGTAATGCCGTTGAGGGTCTGCTGGGAGATCTTTGCGGTCGGTTGCGGTTGCGGGTAGAGCTGGGTCGGTTCGATGTACACACTGGTGAATTTCTTGAAGTCCACCTTCGGATCGATCCAGCGCATCACCTCGGCACCGGACGGCGACTTGGCCTCCTTGAGCTGGCTGTAGTCCTGGAGGAAGCCTGAGTACTCTTTGGGGTCGACGGTTTTGCTGGAACAACCCACCACTGCGAGGGTGGCAAAACACAGTGTGCCCATCATCACTGCTAGCTTCATGCTGTAACTCCTGTCAGAAGGCCAAAACTTTGCCTGGGGGAGTTACAGGTATAGCTAAAACCTCAGTAATTGCGATTGCAAAGCACAATATTCACGCAAGGCTGCGCGGCGGATCACAGCCGTCATTTGACAGACGCCGAGCATCCGGCAAAGCTGCATCGAGCTTGAACGCACGCCAGACGGCAAATGCACCTGGACTACGGAAGTCGCAATGCCCAAGCATAAAAATAAAACAGCACGACCTGACCCTGATTCGCCGCAACCTTCCATTTCAAAATATCTGTTCCCGATCACCATCGCTGTGCTGCTCGCAGCCGTGGCGGGCATCGGCTGGTTTCTGTTCAGCCCTGCACCGCCGCCCGTGAAACCGGCACCGATCAGCGCGCCTGTCGCATCGCCCGCCAAGCCGCAACCCGTGCTGGCGAGCAAACCGGCAACGATGGTCGATGAGCAACAATGCCAGGGCTGCCACACCACGCAGGTCAAGGACTGGCAAGGTTCGCATCACCAATTGGCGATGCAACCGGCGAACGCCGAAACCATGCTCGGCGACTTCAACAACATCACCTTCAAAGCCGAAAACGAGATCACCCGTTTTGCGCGCAAGGGTGATGAGTTCTGGGTCAATACGCCCGGCATCGACGGCAAGAACGCCGACTTCAAAGTCGCCTACACCTTCGGTATCGCGCCGCTGCAGCAGTACCTGATCGAAGTCGGCGAGGGTCGCTTGCAAGCGCTCGGCGTGGCTTGGGATACCGAGAAACATCGCTGGTTCCACCTCTACCCCGGCCAAGGCGTGAACTTCAAGAATCCGCTGCACTGGAGCAAGCCGAGCCAGAACGCCAACTTCATGTGCGTCGAGTGCCACACCACCGGCTTCAAGCGCCATTTCGATGCGGCCAGCAACACTTTCAACAGTCACTGGAACAGCCTCGGGGTCGGCTGTCAGGCGTGCCACGGCCCGGCCTCGAATCACCTGGAATGGACGCAGAAAAAAACCGATCTGCTCCATCAGGGCTTTGACGTCGATCTCAAGGACAAGAATGCCACCGTCGAAATCGAAACCTGCGCCCGCTGCCACGCGCGTCGAGCGCCGTTGGGCGATGGCTACACCGTCGGCAAACGTCTGATGGACGATTACCTGCCAAGCACCCTCACCCGCGAACTGTATGCGCTGGACGGCAAGATCAAGGACGAGGTGTTCGAACACGGCTCGTTCCTGCAAAGCAAAATGTTCGACAAGGGCGTGCGTTGCAGCAATTGCCACAACCCCCACAGCACCGAATTGAAAGCGCCGGGCAACGCGGTGTGCCTGCAATGCCACAACACGGCCGGCAAGACCTCTATCGAGGGTGTCGACGGCAAGGGCTTGCAAGCGAAGAACTACGACTCCATCGAACACACCCGCCACACCATGGGCCAACCCGGCTCGCAATGCGTGGATTGCCACATGCCCGGCAAGTTCTACATGGGCAACGACTTCCGGCATGACCACAGCTTCAGCATTCCCAACCCGGAGCGGGCACAAAAGCTGGGTACGCCGGACGCCTGTCTGACCTGCCATCAAGGCAAGGCTGGGGACAAGGTCACTGCACAGTTCAAGTTGTGGAACGCCGCCGCCACACCGCAGGCACCGCGTTATGACGAAAGCCTGTGGCTGATCCGCAATGGCCAGCCGGGTGCCGCTGATGCGCTGTATGAGCAGTTGCAGCGCAGTAACCTGCCAGCGATTCAACGGGCGACCTTACTTGCGGAGCTGCCGCTGTATCCGAGTGAGCAAGCATTGAAGCTAGCGACGCAGGATCTGCACAACCCGGCGCCGCAAGTGCGTGAAAGTGCGGTGCGTGCGATCAGCGCGTTCCTGCCGCCGCCAGAGCGTGCGCCGTTGTTGGCGCCGTTGCTGGGCGATCCGGTGAAAGCCGTGCGCATCGTTGCCGCGCGGGATCTTCTCAGTGTGGCGCGCAACAACGGTCTCAGCGCGGCGCAAGCCAATTGGGACGCGGCGATTGCCGAATACGAAGCGGTGCAGAAGAGTCTGCTGGAACGTGCCGAGGCCAATCTGAATCTGGCGATGTTGTATCAGGCCAGCGGCCGTGGTTCGGAAGTCGAAGGCCTGCTGCGCTCGGCACTCAAACGCGACCCGGATTTCTACCCGGCGCTGGTGACGCTGGTGCAATGGCTGGAGGCCAATGGTCGTGTTGCCGAAGCGCGAACGTTGTTGGATGACAGTCTCAAGCAACACCCGGACGCGGCGCTGTTGCAGCACACCCGAGGTCTGTCGCTGATTCGTGCCGGCAAAGCGGCCGAAGCCATGGCCCCCCTGAAGAAAGCCGCACAACTGGAGCCAGAGAACGCGCAGTACGGTTATGTGCTGGCGGTGGCGTTGCATGAGCGCGGCAAGGTCGATGACGCCTGCGCAGTGCTGGAGGGTTTGCTCAAGGTGCAACCGGCGAACCGCAATGCGCGGTTGTCGCTGATTCAGTGGTATCTCGACAGCGGGCAGGAGCCGAAGGCGCAGGTGCTGTTGCAGGGGTGGAAGAAGATGAACATGGGCGATCCGGCGCTTAAGTGATTGGCTGGAGATTGTTGGCCCTCACCCTAGCCCTCCCGAGACGTCGGACCGCCCAGAGGTAGAGGGGACCGATTGGGGGATATTCAAGAAATACACCGACTTGAGCGATTGGCGTTGAATCCATAATCGACTCGGTTTTTCACGTCGGTGTCACTCGCCAGACAACTCGGTCAGTCCCCTCTCCCTCTGGGAGAGGGTTAGGGTGAGGGGCTTTTCAGGGTTCACCCATTACCAGGACGAAGTCTCGCCACTGCGCAGCGCCATCTCCCGCCGGCTATTGATGTGCATCGCCTTGATCAACGACACCGTGCCCACCAGCAAAATCGCCGCCCCCAACAGAAAATCGATGTTGTACAACTGGAAGTCCTGCACCGGCCCGATCAGCAATACCCGCACGATCGCCGCGCCCAACAGGGTGGCGAGGAAGTCGATACCCGGCTCATTACGGTAAAACACCAGCAGCAGCGGCAGGCACAACACCAACAGCAGCAACAACACCACCACCTTGAACGAACCTTTGCGCTCAACGCTGAAGGCACATTCGTGCGGCCCGTAAGCCTTGTAATCCTCGTCGCGAATCATCGAGGTTTTCTCGTTGATGTAATCGACGCGGTTGTACTTCTGGACCGGTGTGAAGGTGTTGGACATCTCCATCAGTGTGGTGATGTTCTTGAAGCGCAGGTCGACGCGTTCGCTGCCCTTGAGGTAATAGAGCACCGGTTTATAGCCGTAGCGATAGGTGTCGAACGGGAACTCAGTGACCTGACCCTGCACGCCGATCGGACGCGGTTCAAGCTCGGCGTAGGCACTTTTGTTGGTGGCCGAAAGATTGCGGCTCAGCGGCTGCACTTTGACCTGCTCAAGGAAAATCGGCGTGACGCCGTAGGACCACTGCAACGGTTCCAGACGCAGGCGCAGTTCGTTGCGGCTCAGGTCGTAGCGGTTGAAGGTGCGTTCCGAAATCACCAGGGAACCGCTGAGCATGAACTCGCCGCGCAGGTTGTTGGTAACGCGCAGGGTCAGTTGATCCTTGCCCAGCAACGCCGCTTCCGTGGACGGCGGCGTGCCGCACCATGCAGTGCTTTCGCCGACACTGCCGAGCTGACCGCTGCGGTTTTCCTTGAATACGTAAAAGTAGCTGGCCCACAGCGTTACCATTAAAAGCAACGCTGTGAGGCCGAGGATTTTTTTGCCCGGACTCACTGATCAGACTCCCTTCTTCGGTTCCATCGTCCAGCCGAAAACCCGCTGGCGACGGCGACTCTACCAAAAGGCCACCATCGACCCAAGGGAAAATGCCTGATTGGCCAAGGTTCTAAGGGTTTCCCCGGTAGCAGGCTCACTCCTATAGGAATTGCCAGCACTATGGCCTTACGACGCAGCACGTTACAGATTCACCTGAACGCTTAAAAACCATATCAGGGCGCGGCAGAACGCCGCAGCTAGTTACTTAATCTGATCCGCACAAATGAAAGATTCCTGAGCCTGTTTTGGTTCTGGCGAGGTTTCTACAGTGCAGCTCATGCCGGACCGGGTGGCCTGGCAAGACTTTGCAACCGTGGATGAACTGACCATGAGCACAGCAACAATCGGACAGGCTTACAACTACAAGGTCGTCCGCCAATTCGTCATTGCGACGATTTTCTGGGGTGTGGTGGGCATGGCGATGGGTGTTTTTATCGCCTCCCAACTGGTGTGGCCAGAGATGAACCTGGACCTGCCATGGACCACCTTCGGCCGTCTGAGACCGCTGCACACCAGCCTGGTGATTTTCGGTTTCGCCGGCAGCGCGCAATTCGCCGCCAGTTACTACGCGGTGCAGCGTACCTGCCAGGTGCGGCTGTACTCGGACACCCTCGCCGCCTTTACCTTCTGGGGCTGGCAATCGGTGATCGTGATCATGCTGATCACCCTGCCGCTGGGCTACACCACCACCAAGGAATACGCCGAGATCGAGTTCTCCGGCGCGGTGTGGATGGCCGTCGTCTGGGTCGCTTACGCCGTGGTGTTTTTTACCACCGTGGTGCAGCGCAAGACCAAACACATTTATGTCGGCAACTGGTTTTTCGGCGCGTTCATTCTGGTGATCGCCATGCTGCACGTGGTCAATCACTTGTCGATCCCGGTGGACTGGTTCAAATCCTATCCGGTGTATTCCGGCGCTACCGACGCGATGGTGCAATGGTGGTACGGGCACAACGCGGTGGGTTTCTTCCTGACGACGGGCTTCCTCGGGATGATGTATTACTTTGTGCCGAAACAGGTCAATCGGCCGGTGTATTCGTATCGCTTGTCGATTGTGCATTTCTGGGCGCTGATTACCTTGTATATCTGGGCCGGCCCGCACCATTTGCATTACACCGCGCTGCCGGACTGGGCGCAGTCGCTGGGCATGGCGATGTCGCTGATCCTGCTGGCGCCAAGCTGGGGCGGGATGATCAACGGCATGATGACCCTGTCCGGTGCCTGGCATAAGTTGCGCACCGACCCGATTCTGCGCTTCCTCGTGCTGTCGCTGGCGTTCTACGGCATGTCGACGTTCGAAGGGCCGATGATGGCGATCAAAACTGTCAATGCCCTCTCCCATTACACCGACTGGACCATCGGCCATGTCCACGCCGGGGCGTTGGGCTGGGTGGCGATGATTACCTTCGGCGCGACCTATCACATGGTGCCGAAAGTCTTTGGCCGCGAGCAGATGTACAGCACGCCGCTGATCAACCTGCACTTCTGGCTGGCGACCATCGGCACGGTGCTCTACATCGCTTCGATGTGGGTCAACGGCATCACCCAGGGCCTGATGTGGCGGGCGATCAACGAGGACGGCACGCTGACCTATTCGTTCGTCGAGGCGCTGCAGGCCAGCCATCCGGGATTCATCGTGCGCTTCGCCGGCGGGGTGTTCTTCCTCACCGGGATGTTGCTGATGGCTTACAACGTGTGGCGCACGGTACGGGTGGCCGACGTCGCGCTGGCGCGCCGCGAAGCGCAGATCGCCTGAGGCAGGGAGCCGCTCGTGATGGAGATTTTCTTTGATGTGTTGGGCGTGGTGTTTCTGTGGCTGGCGGTGGAGTACTGCTTGCGGCCGGAGGCGACGGACAGTCTGGATGAAGCGAGCATGGTGCCGTTTGCCGACGACCCGGAGGTGGCGCGGCGGGTGGAGCTGGCCACTGGCAAGACTGTGAAAGCGGTGGCGCCGGAGGTGACGAAGCCGGGGTGGGTCAATCTCGATATGTGAGGGGTGACAGTCGGGCTGCCCTCACCCTAGCCCTCTCCCAGAGGGAGAGGGGACTGACCGAGTGGTTTATTCGAGTTACGCCGACCTGAAGTATCGAAAGTGAATGCAATCTTAAATACAACGAAGATCGGCTCCCTTTCCCCCTCGCCCCCTTGGGGGAGAGGGCTGGGGTGAGGGGGTAAGCCCTTGATCTTAACCGCGGTCGCGCGGAATCAAACTCTGCAACTGCTGAGCAAGGAAGTTGGCGTCGAAAGCAAACGTATCCGGATCCTTCAACCCATTGGTCTTGCGCCACTGCCACGCGCCGTCCGGCAATCCGACCAGCGAAATGCTGCCGTAACGCGCCGCTGTCAGCCCCATCACCGCCAGGGAAATCTGCCCGCCACTGCCCATCACATCCGGCACGAACTCCACCGGTTTGCCGGCAATCACGATGCTCAACTTCTCCGTCTTGAAGGTCGAGGTTTCCACCGGCGTACTCGGCCCGAACGCGACATACGCCTCGCGACTCACTTCCAGCAGATTCGGCGCCTGCACCGGTTCCAGCCATTGCTGAATATCACCGAACAATGCGGTAATCCGTGCGGCCCACGCCACTGATTGCGTCTCGAACAATTGCTTCTTGTGCGCTTCGCTTTCGGCGTAGTGACGAAGCATCTCGCCCAATTGTTGTACGTCGTCCATAGCGGTGTTCCTCGGAAAGGACTTGCAATGCTCGATAGTGGCAGATACCAGCCGCTGCGTACGATTAAGCTACAGCCAGCCCGATGAAGCACCATGACACTTGCGCAAAAGATCAGCGGTACAGTCACTTGTTGCTGGCATCGGACCGTGAACAGCAGGACACTCCGGGCAAACCTGAACCTTTGAAACTGCCATTTGCCTGAGGACATCCAATGCGCACCATCGGCCTGATCGGCGGCATGAGCTGGGAATCCAGCGCTGAATACTATCGACTCATCAATCAGCAAGTCCGTGATCGTCTCGGCCCGCTGCGTTCGGCGCAGTTGCTGATGCACAGCGTCGACTTCGGCCCGGTCGAACAGGCCCAGCACGCCGGGCGCTGGGACGATGCGGCGGCAATTCTGGTGGATGCGGCGCGCCGGCTCGAAGCCGGCGGCGCCGAATGCGTGGTGCTGTGTACCAACACCATGCACAAGGTCGCCGAGCAGATTCAGGCAGCGATCAACATTCCGTTTTTGCACATTGCCGAGCCGGCGGCGCGGGCCGCGCTGGAGATCGATGCGCGCACGGTCGGGTTGCTCGGCACGGCGTTCACCATGGAGCAGGACTTCCTCAAGCAACGCCTGATTGCCCAGGGTTTGACGGTGCTGGTGCCGAATGACGCCGAGCGCAAGGACGTGCACCGGATCATCTATGACGAACTCTGTGTTGGCGTGATCAGCGACTCATCGCGCCAAACCTACCAGCGGGTGATCGAATCCCTGACCGCACGCGGCGCCCAGGCGATCATCCTCGGCTGCACGGAAATCGGCATGTTGGTCAAACCCGAACACAGCGCCCTGCCCCTGCTCGACACCACCGAGCTGCATGCACAGTCGGCGGTGGCGTTCGCCCTGGGCGACTGAGTCAGGTTTTCGATGTGTTGCGCAGGCGGGCCATGCTCAGGGTGTCGACCCATTGCCCGTCGCGCACGGCGTAGTCGCGGAACAGGCCTTCGGTCTCGAAACCGAATTTGCGGTAGAGCGCGATGGCGGCCTCGTTGTCGGCGTAAACCGAGAGTTCGACGCGGTGCAGATTCATCCAGTTGTCGGCGACGTCGAGTGCTGCCGCCAACAGTTTTGAACCGACGCCTTTGCCCTGCCACGCGACCGCGACTGCCATACCGACGCTGCCGGCGTGGCTGCGACGAATCCGCGAATAGTTTTCCAGCCCCAAATGGCCGATGACCACGCCCTGATGCAGTGCTACCAGCTTCAACACCCGTTCATTTTCCGCCAGCAGCCGTTGGCGCCAGACGTCGACGGACTGGAACGGCATCTGCAACACCTGCCGGGTGACAGCCCGCTCGTTGTAGAGCGCAGTGACAGCCTCGAGGTGCGACTCGCTGAAGCGTTCGATGTGAATGGCGGCGTTGTGGTCGGGCATGGCGGATCCTTCCTGGATCGATGTGTGGCTGATCACTCTAAACCGATAAACACGACATCAGCCATAGGTAAATACTTGTAGGAGTGAGCCTGCTCGCGATAGCGGTGTGTCAGTCAACATTGATCAATCTGACACACCGCTATCGCGATCAGGCTCACTCCTACAAGGGGAATGTGGGGTGCAGAGGGAAGAGGTCAGCCCTGGAACCACTCCTGGCGTTCGTTGAAGGTGTGGTGGATAAGGTCGACCAGGGTTTGCACCTCGGCCAGCGCTTGGGAATCGGCGTTGACCGCCAGCCACGCCTGCAATTGCATCGGTTCCTCGAACAGCCCCGGCAGTGCGATCAGGCCACGGTCGAAGCGGCTCATGTACGCCGGCAATAAACCGATGCACGCACTGCAACGGATCATCTCCAGCATCAGTTCATAGGACTGCATCTGTACCACCCCGGCCAGACGCTGCTCGACCAGCTCATTCCACGGTCGGAAGCTGTCGATCTGCCGGTCGTGCTGCCATTGCACCAGCATGAAATCCGCGAGGTCATCGGGGCTGTCCGGGCGGGCGGTGACGCGGGAATAGCGTTTGGCGATGTGTGGCAGGTAGTCGAGGCGCGCCAGCGGTTGCGGTTCGCTGGTGGCAAAGGTCGGGCCGGGGTGCGGGGTTTCGCCGTGGGCGAGCCAGAGGACGATGTCGGCGCTGACCGCACGCAGGGACAGTTCACTGTCCAGCGCGATGATTTCCAGGCGCACGCTGGCGTTGCGGCGCAGCAGTGCGATGAGGTCGCGGCCGAGAATGTCGTGGAGAATCGATTCGGCGACGGCGAGGCGAATCAGCGGTTGTTCGATGACCGGGAGTTTGCGTTCGTTGGCCAGCACGACCAGTCTGGCCTGCAGTTGCTGGCCTTCGCGGGTAAGGCTCAGGGCGCTGCCCTGGAAGCTGAACAGGGTGTGTTGCAGTTGTTGTTCAAGCTGTGCCAGTTGTTTGCGCAGCAGGGTCGAACGCACGTTGAGGCTGCGCGCCGCTTGCATGAAGCAACCGCAGCGGGCACTGACCAGGAAGTACTGCGCGACGTCGCTATCGATGGTGGCGGCATGCGCGAGCCACGGTTCGCTGTTGTCGTGTGGCCAATGGTAATCGGTATTGCCCGGTCGTCCTGCGGGTTCGGTGAATGACATCGATGACTCCCTGTCGATCTTTGTATTTGTCTTGAGTGCACCATAGATCTCTGTGGGAGCGAGCTTGCTCGCGAAAGCGGAGTGTCAGTCAGCAAATATGTTGAATGTGCTGACGCTTTCGCGAGCAAGCTCGCTCCCACAGGGTTAGCGGTGGAACTGGGACTAGTGTTTTTCCTCGAGGACTTTGTTGAGTTCGGCACCGTCGATGCTCAGTGTTGCGGTGTTGAGCATGCCGTCCAGATACGCCTGGGCAATCTGCTCCTGCCGTTGCGCACGCAAGGCCTGAGTCAGTTGATCACGCAGTTCATCAAGCGTCGCGGCGCGCGCCGGTTGTTGCTCGGTGAGTTTGATCACGTGGAACCCGGCGGCGCTTTGGACGGGATCGGAAACGGCACCAACCTTGAGCCGCGCCACGGCGCCACGCACCTCTGGCACCAGTTGCTGCAACGGTTGCAGACCGGTATCGCCGCCGCGTTCAGCGCTGACGCGATCCTGTGAATATTGAGTCGCCAGCGCGGCAAATTCTGCCGGCGTCGCTTGGGCTTTTTTGCTCAGTTCGAGCGCCTGCTTGCGCACCGATTCAAGATTCTGCGGATCATTCACCCCAAGGAAAATCTGACTGACCCGATACAACGCCGGTGTCTGCCAACTCGCCTTCCCAGCGTCATAGGCCTGCTGCAACTCGGCCGCACTCGGGTAATCCGCCGGCACTTGGCTGACCGAACGCAAATAATCGCGGAAGACAATCTGCTCAGTCGCCGCACGAGTCTGCCGCGCAACTTCCGGACGCTGCGCCCAACCCTGCGCATCAGCCTGCTCCAGCACCGCTTTCTCGGCCAGGCGCGTGCGAAGCCAGCGCTCCAGCGCCTCACGATTGCCGCGTAATTGTTCGCGGCTCTCTGGCGGAACCGTCGCCAGCAACGCCTGCAATTCCTCCGCAGACACCTGCTGATTACCCAACCGCGCCACTGCCAGCCCTGCAGCAACCGTCGCCACCGACGACGATTGCTGGGCGGCGACCGGATCACTGCCCGGCCGCACCACCAGCGCCACGGCCACCACCAGCAGCGCCACTGCCGCAGCGCTGATCACCATGGCAGGCTTTTTCACAGCGCGACTTCCTCTTGTTCAGCGACTGCTACTTTCCCGGTAGAGGCCTGTGCGGCTTGGGTGAAATCGCGCAGATAAACGATGAACTCCTGCAGCAGGCGATCCCACAATTCCAGGTTGCCGCGCAGGTGATCGTTGCTCACGCCCGCCGCCACGACCACGTCCATCTCCATCACCAGAAACTCGCCCTGCAACGACAACCGCGCAAAACGACGGCTGGCATTCCACTGCTCGGCCACACCCTGCGGCAACTCACCCTGCACGCGCAGCGCACAGCTGAAGGTGAAGTCGACGTAGCTGCCCTGCTCCACCGCCGGGTTGCCGAAACGCACAGCGTAACCAATGCCCTGGCTGGCGCTGAGCAACTGGACGATACCGTTCTGCTCGGTTTCGTTGACGCGATAACCCGCAGCTTGCAGGACTTCGGTCAGAGATTTTGGCGATACGTGGCTGATCAATTGAGTCATTACTTCTTCCTTGTCTATCAGTGCGTGAGCGCGGCTTGCGGCGCGTCGAATTGAGTCTTGTAAAGCTCGTCACCGAACCCCTGGGCCAGTTCATCGAACTTGACCCGGGCGCTGCCCGCGAAGGGCTGACGGATCTTCATCACCTCGGCCACGTCGATGTTTTCGTAGGCGCTGAGGATCTGCTTGGCGACGCCGTACATCTGCTGATTCTTGACTGAACATTGCTGCACTTGTGTGTCACGTTCAGTCAATTGCGCTTGAAGCTTAGACCGTTCTGCCTCTTTGGCACGGGCCATGACCAGCAACTCGTCATAGGCCTTTTTGAACTTGCCGGTCTGCTCGGCGCTGGCCGCCACTTGTGCCTGCGCCTGGCTGTGCAGGCTCTGTTGCTGCCCGGCCAGTTGCTCGGCAACGCCTTTGGCCTTGGCCAGTTCAGCGCTCAATTGCTTGATTTGCGCCTGCGCAGCCTTGGCTTCGTTCTGCGCCGCCAGTTGCGCGGCGCTGGCCTGGGCCTGCTGAATTTGCAGGGCCTGCAACTGTTGCGTAGTGCTGCGCAATTGCGTGCGCAGGCGTTCTTCCATGCCTTCAGCACTGGCCCCAGTGGCGATTAACAGCCCGAGCCCGAGCCACACAAATCGCGTTTTCATAACCCTCTCCCGGCGCCTTAGAAGCGCGTGTTGATCTCGAGCTGCAAGACGTCGATGTCGAACGGCGCGCCGTACACCGCTTCGGTGCTCATCCAGCGACCGGTGGCGTAAACGTTTTTCGCCAGACCGTAATTGCCACCGAGGAAATAACCCTTGGCGTTGGTGCCACCGAGGTGGAACGACGAGTCGTTGAAGCCGTCCGGCAAGGCATCCGGCTGGATGTACTTGTAGCCGGCGAACATGTTCCAGTCGCCCTGCTTTTTCAGGTCCAGTGCGCTGCCGAGGGTGAACTGCACCATCCACGCATTGGCGCCGCTTTCGATGTCGCCGTTGCTGTCGAGGTTGTTGACGATCTGCCCGGCCGAGCGCTTGCGCATGTCGCCTTCGTCGTACGCGAGGTTGTGGATGTAGTTGCCCTGACTGCGCAGTTTGAAATCTTCTGGCAGGTCGGCGTCCCACACCACGTTCAGATCAAGCAGGTTGAATTCCGAAGCAAGGCCAACAAACTGCGGCTGTGGTGTGGTGGTCGGGTTGAGCGGATTCGGCGTGATGTCGCGCAGCAGGAACACGCTGTTGCCCTTCTGCATGAACGCCGCGCGGCTGCCGTCGCTGTCGCAGCCCGGTGCGCCGGCCCACGGTTCGCAAGGGCTGGAGCGCTGGCCTTGAATGTCATCGAAGCGGTAGTAAGCCAGTGCACCTTTCAAGCGGTTGTTGCTGTTGATCGCCCATTTGGCGCCGATCTGCGCGCCGTACAGCCACTTGTTGTCGCTCTCTTCCTTGTCGAAGCCGTTGCTGCTGGCGGTGTCGTTGGTGTAATCCACCGGAAACGCGCCGACGGTGCCGAACACGCCCCAATCGCGGTTGAGCTTATGGTCGAAAATCGCTGCCACGCCGTCGAAATTCAGGTCGTTGGAATAGAGCATGTCTGTGGACATGAACGGGTTGGCGAAGCGCCCACCGGTCAGGGTCAATTCATCCGTAGGCTTCCAGTTCAGGTAACCCTGATCGAGCCAGATGTCCTTCTTGGCGAAACCGCCGCCGAGGTTTTGCGTGGTCGACACCGGGTTGTTGTCCGAACCGGTGCCGATACGAATGCCGGCGCTCCATTGCGGCGAGATCTCCGCTTTCATGCCCAGTCGAGCACGGATGCGGAACTGGTTGGTGCGGTCTTCGCGGGTGTTGAGCAGCGGTGGCAGACTGGTGCTGCTGTTCGGGTTTACGTCATACGGGCCGTTGTTGTTGAGCTTGGCGAAGTCGACGATCTCGTTGCTGTTGCTGTCCGAGTAGTAGCGCGACTCGTTGCGCAAGCGAATGTCGCCGTCGAAACTGATGCGCGCCGCCCATTCCGGGAAGCTGTTGGGCGCCGCCCAGTTTTCCTGTTTGGCGGTGGCCATGACTTCGGCTTTGACCTGATCACGGATCTGGTCCCGCACTGCGGCCGGCACGTATTGCACGCGGACATCACCCGGCGCCGCCACTGGCCCGGCGGCGACGGCGGTGGATGCCGCAGCCTGTTTGGCCTGCGCCGCTTCGTTCTGCGCCTGAGCGATCAGTGCGTCGGCCTTGTCCTGCTTCAGAATGCCTTGCTCGACCAGCAAGCGGATCAGATTGATCGTGGCGTTCTCCGAGGGCGCAGGCGCTGCCGCGGCCTGACCGACCAGGGTCGCAATGACCATGCCGACCGCCAGAGACAATCGATTCACGTTGGAAATCATCTGCACACAACTCCTTTTGCCGAAGCTTGAAAATGGGTTAGCCCGGACGCCGCCCTTGCAGGGACAGGCGCACAGGTAAAGTGATAGAGGCCGGAGGCCGTTCGCTGAGGGCCGGCGCACCGCGTAAAGCGGCCAGCACCTGGGTATCGATTTGCGGGTTGCCGCTGGACTTGATCAGCTCGACACGGGTGATCTCGCCGACGCTGCTCAGCCAGACATCGGCCTGCAGCGAGAACGCGAGGTTGCGCAGGTCGGGGTTCTCACGCAGCAAACGCTGGAAGGTGAACGCCAGAAACTGGCTGTACGTCCCCGTACCCAACCGCCCGCCGCCGGCACCGGCCATACCGCCGCCCTTGCCTGCGCCGATGTTGAAGGCGTCGCTGCCGGACTGCGCATCGCCGTCCATTTGCATCGGGTTGGCCAGATCGTCCGCCGGCGATGGCGGCGCTTCTTCCTCGGGCTTGACCTCTTCCGGTTCCGGCGCTGGCTCAGGCTCGACGACTTTTTCTTCCACCGGGGTTTCCGGCTCCGGTGGTTTTTCCGGCGGCGGAGGTGGCGGTGGCGGCAACGGAATGATCGTCGGCACCTTCGGCGCTTCGCGGCGGATGCCGCTCATGTCGTTGGCCCACTGCCAGAGAAACCAAGCGGCGAGCGCGCCGATCAGCAATCCGGCGCCCCACTTCGCATAACGCAGCGCGGGCTTTTTCACCGGCAGCGGCTCGATCGGGAGTTGTGCGGTCATGACTCAGCCCTGACTCGGTTTGCCGGTGACGAGACCGACCTGGGACAGTTCGAGCCGGCGCAACAGATCCAGCACTTCGATGACTTTCTGGTACTGCACCGTGGCGTCACCGCGCACGATCACCGGGAAATCCGGGTTTTGCGCTTTCTCGATGCGCAGGCGTTCTTCCAGTTCGGCCAGGGTCACCGGGTAGGCATCGAGAAACACCTGGCCGCCGTCGTTGACCGAAATCGCCTTGGTCTTGGCCTCGGACAGCGACACCGAAGCGCTGGCCTTGGGCAGGTTGATCTGGATCCCGGAGACCTGCGCGGTGGCGGTGAGGATGAACATCACCAGCACCACCATCAGCACGTCGACCAGCGGGGTGATGTTGATGCTGTCCACCGCGGCATCGTCGTCATCGTCGTGGGAGGCATTTACAGACGCCATGTCAGTGCTCCTCAGGCCGGTACGGAGTGGTTGGCGTGATGGCCGCGATGCGCCGACTCACTGAACTGACTCTCGCCGTGCATTTCCGCCAGACGGGTGATGAACTCGTCGACGAACACGCGCATGTCGGCGCTGACTTCCTTGTTGCGGGTAATCAGGCGGTTGTAACCAAACAGCGCCGGGATCGCGACGAACAGGCCCATGGCGGTGGCGAGCAACGCGGCAGCCATACCCGGAGCGATGGCATTGATGTTGACGTCGCCGGCCATCGCCGTGCCGAGGAACACCACCATGATCCCCAATACCGTGCCGAGCAGGCCGATGTACGGGCCGCCGGCGATGGCGTTGGACAAGGTCGAGAGTTTCGAACTCAGTTGCTGGTTTTCCCGGGTGCGCACGCCGTCCATCGAGCAGCGGATCGCTTCAATGGTTGCCGCCGAAACGGACGAGGTGTCGGCGCCCTGCTCGCGCCGGGTGCGGATCTCTTTGACCGCCACCAGGTACAGGCGCCACAGCGACGAGTGCTGCAATCGCTGGGCGAGTTGCGCGTCGTCGGCGAACATCTCCAGACGTGTGCCGACCTTGGCGAACTGCATGCGGAAGTCTTCGTTGGCAGCCGTCACGCGGCTGAGGGTGCGGTTCTTACGCAGCATGATGATCCACGACTGGAACATCATCAGCACCAGCACGGCAATGATCACCCAGGCGTCGATCGGCACCGCATTGAGCAGGAAACCGAGACTGCCGAAACCGAAACCGGATTGTTCTTCATCGACGCCGTAAGCCACCAGTTTCGACTCGGCACCTTGTGAAGTCGCGTCGGCCAGCAACAGCGGCGCGGGACGGGCGACTTTCGACAGACGCAGTTCGTCGATGGCGCCCACGAATGGCTGGAATGGGCCTTCATGCAGATCGGCACCGATGGCCATGACCGAGTTGAAGGCCGGCATCGCCTGAGCGAGCGTCGCGCCTTCGCGGCCATTGATGTACAGCGTGACTTTGGAACCCTCAGCGGTCAGCGCAAGGTGCTGCCATTGGCCGGGATTCAGTGCTTGCGTGGCGACAGCACGTTGACCATCGATCTCAACGAATGGCACACCTTGGTTTGCACCGATCAGCAGACTGTTGGCGCCGTCACGACGGGCGAGAATCAGTTGCTCGCCACTGGCCTGATCCAGACGCAGCCAGGCACTGAAGGTGAACGCACTGCCGGCGTTGTGTTGCAACGAGGGGCTGGCCGGCAGCAACAACGGCTGGCCGCTGAACTGCAAAGCGCGCCCTACTACACCGTCAGTCGCCGCGCCGGTCGCGCTCTGCGCGGTATTGCCGTAGGCCGTGGTGTCTTTGGCCGGGGTGCCGGTGGCGCCGTCGAAGTGATAGAGCGCGGTGTAATTCGGGTCGAAGGTCAGTTGGCCGTTGCCGGTCGCCGGCGCCTTCTCATTGCCGTAGTACATCCAGATGTCCTGACGCTGTCCGCCCTCGACATTCGGCACATCGACCCAGATCAGCGCCATGCCCATCAGTGCATCAAAACTTTCGATCTGGTGGTTGAGCACGGTTTTGTCATCGGCGGCGACAAAGCGCAGGTCCGAGCCGTCCTCTTTCACACCGTCGAAGGTGAAGTTGCCGGTGTGCAGACGCACCAACAACGCAGTGCGGCCGAGGGCCTGATTGATCGCCGCGCCTTGTGGCGTGGTGTCGACGGCAATCTGTTTGCGGTAGTGCCAGTCGTCCTGCCACCAGGCCTGAGCCGTGGCCGGGAGCACGAAGCCCAGGCAGATCAACAACGAAAGAAAGAGGCGCTGCATGAACGTGCTCCTTGTCAGAAAGTGGCTTGAAGGTTGAAGTGCAGGCGCGATTCCTGCTTCGAGGTGTTCGGCCCTTCGAGTAGCGGATAGCCCCAGTCGAGGCTGCCGGACAGCCATTTGCTCAGGCTGGCGCGGGTGCCGAGGCCGACGCTGGCCAGGGCGTAATTGGCGTCCTGATCCGGCAGTTCGTCGCGCAGATACAGTTGCGCGCCCTCGGCGAAGGCGTAGAAACGCCAGTCCTGCATCCATGTGCCGGCGTACTTGGCCAGCGACGGCGTGCGCAGTTCCTGGCTGAGCAGCAAGCCGTCATCGCCGGTGCGTTCGGCAGCCAGATAGCCGCGCACCGAAGTGGCGCCGCCGGCGGAGAACTGTTCGTTGGAAACCAGTGGCCCCGAGGCCAACTGGAACGCGGCTTTGCTTGCGCTCTGCCAGTCGCTGTCGAAGGTCCAGGTGTAATGGGTATCGCCCTTGAGCACGGCGAAACTCGGTTTGGCGCGGTAGCGTTTGTAGTCGAAATCTTCGTCGGAACTGCCGTAGCCGAAAATGCTACGGGTGGCGGCGACCAGACTCAGGCCGAGGCCGAGCTGGCTCTTCTCGCTGTAGCGATAGCCGTTGTAGGCGAAGGTGAACGGCGCGTATTGCAGGGGGACTTTGTCGCTTTCGCCGGAGAGGGTCAGGCGTTCATCGAAGTCCTTGAAGTCGATGCCGGCCGACAGCGAATTCGACCAATTACCGCTGGAGGGCAGCGTGTAGATCGCCGACACACCGTAGCTGTGGCCCTTGCCGAGCACGTTACTGCCGCCGATGGTGGCGACATTGCTGTCGGACTGGTAACCGGAAAACTGCACGCTCCAGCGCTCCGTCAGTGGCGCGGTGTAGGAGCCCGACCAGACCTTGGCGTTGTCGGTTTCCTGCGGTGCGGTGAAAAACGTCAGGTTGACGCTATGGCCGAGCTGCCAGAGGTTGTTGTAGCCGAGGCTGGTGACGGTGCGCAGCTTTTCCGTGTCGGCGCTGTAGTCGTTGTTGAGGCCAACGCTGGCGGTCCACGGGTTCTGGTCTTCGACCTGCAAATCGACGTCCATGGTGCCGGGGCGCTGACCCTCGCGCACCAGCGGCATCACCTGGCGGCCCGGGGTCTTGTTGAGCTGTGCCAGTTCGCCCTGGACCTTGGCGAAGTCCGGTACCTCGCCTTCCTTCAGCGCCGGGACGTTGTCGCGGATATCCAGCGGCGAATAGTGTTTGGCGCCGACCACACGCACCCGGCCGACCTTGGTTTCGCTGACTTGCAGATAAACAATGCCGTCGGCCACCGCCTGCTCCGGCAGTTCGACAAATACCGATTGATAGCCGCGTTCCTGATAGGCCTTCTGCAAGGCGTCGCGCGCACCTTCGATGTCGCTCAGGGCTTTTTGCGGGCCGAGAAACGGGTACACCGCTTCTTCGATCGCCCGCGCATCGAGCACAGTGTTACCGCGCACGAAGTATTCGTTGACGTCGACCAGACGCTGGGACGCTGCGTTCTCGGCGACCTCCTCGGCCAATGCCGGCTGCGCGCCCGCCGTCACCAGCAGCCAGCCCCACAGCGCCAGCCGTGACTTGAAAATCGGTTCCACACTACCCCCTGAATTCGCGATGACCTGTTGGCGCCTCGGCGCCTTGTGTGTTGCCGCTGTCAATTGCCGACGTGCGGGGCGCAGGCGTGTTTGCCCAGCCACGTGTGCAAAAGCGCGAAGTTCAAGGAGAACTCGGGCATTTGCAGCAACGCGCCGCAGAACACTTCGCCGATGATTTTTTGAATGAGCAGCACCGCCCGTGGCTCGTTGAGCAGTGTGGCGATGTCGCGACTGAGGGCGTTGAAGCTCCAGACTTTCTGGTTCAGGCCCAGACCGACGAACCAGCGGAACAGCAAGTTGTAATTGAGCTGTTCATACAGCTGTTGCTCGCTGGGCACCGAATAGAGCAGTTGCAGGAGCAGGATGTGCATGACCGTTTGCGCGGGAATCAGCATGCCCGGCTCGCCATTGAGGTCGTGCAGGAGGTCGCGGTGGGCATCAAGCAAGTCGTCGATCTGCGGGCGCAGCAACACCAGCGAATGGCCCGGCGGAATGTAGCTGGAGACCTCTTTCAAGGCGCCCTGCCAGTCATCCTGCGAGACGATCCAGACCCACGGCGCACCGTAGCGATACACCGAAACCGGTTTCTTGCGCGCGGCTTCGACGATCTTCGACAGGCGTTGATCGAGTTCCTGCATGCCCACTTTCGAGTAGCGTTCCATAGTCCCCATTGCCTCACTCCCGGCGTCCCGCCTCGGCTTGTGAAAAGCGCCCCGTTGGGCCCCTCAAGCGCGTTACATAGGCATGACCGGACTGGCGATGTGCTACCGAACTTTTGTCATAAAAGCTTCATTACAGAATTGATCGGGATTTAACAGACACCACAAAAACCTGTGGGAGCGAGCTTGCTCGCGAAAGCGGTGTGCCAGTCAATTAGAAGGTGACTGACCGGACGCCTTCGCGAGCAAGCTCGCTCCCACAGGGGATTGGTGGTGATGCGGGTCAGGAGTAGACGGGCCAAGTCTCGACGATTTTGCCGCCGCGCACCGCCAGCAAATCGCCGAACTGCAGGAGCACGGCCTCGGTCTGGGTCGGGCGCAGGAAGACTTGATCTTCTATCGTCAGGCCGACGACGTTGGAGCCATTGACCATCTCTTGATTGGAGCTGCGTCCGTAGACGCTGTTGCTCTGTAAACCCTGGGGCGATTCGAACTCGGCCATCCAGTTACCGCCGTAGATGAAATAGGTCTGGCGCTGATTCTGATCCCACCACGAAAACAACTTCGACTTGCCATCCAGCGCCGGAATATTCGCCGCACCAGTACTTTTCAACACGGGCGTAGCGATGTAGGTCGCGGACAAATGCTCACTCAGCGAAGGCAAATCATAGTGCGTCGGTTTGAGCATCGCCGTCCCCACCGAAACTTCAGTGCTGAGCTTTTCGTTTTCATGAATGCGATAACTCGGACTGCCTGCGGTATTCAGGCACAAACCGTCATGCCACAACGCGGGAAACTGCTGGCGGGTGAAGTCGACACAGCGCTGATAAATCACCATGACCTTGGCGAACAGTTCTTCCGGCGAGCCGAGAATCCCCGGCACGCCCATGCCCACGAACGGGTCGTAACCCATGAACCCGGCGAACTCCAGATGCTGCGGGTTGGCGCTGATCAGCGCGAGCATTTGCCCCAGCGTATTCACATCACTGACGCCGCCGCGATGCAGACCGACGTCCAGCTCAATGTTGATGCGCATCCGTGTGCCCAGTCCTTGAGCCAGCGCAAGGTATTGCTGCAAACGTTCAGGACCGTCGAGCAGCCATTGCAGTTGCTTCGCGGGATCGAACGAGCCTTTGTGGGATTGATAAAACAGCTCTGCCGAGCGCACTGGCAATGGTTTGCCCAGCAGAATGTCGGACTGCGCAAATACCTGCGCATCGTGATTGAGAAACGGCTGATGGAACGACATCAATTTTTGCGTCCCGGCACGTTGGGCGATGTAGCTCAACAGTCCCGGTGACGGCAGCGACTTCTCTACCAGCCGCAGGTGTTTGCCGCCGCGCTTGACCGATTGCATCACCACGTCGATGTTGTGATCGAGACGATCAAGGTCGATCAGCAGCACCGGGCGCATCGGACCGTTTTCCTTCAGTTCTTTATTCAGTGCGCGGAAATAATCGCTGTACGGCGCGCCATGATCGCCCGGTCGTAGCCATGCTCCAGCCCCCACCAGCAAAGCGCCAACCCCCAACGCACCAAACAGAAAATTGCGTCGATTGACTGCCATCAGCTCACCCCCAGAATCGACGACAAATGCGCATTGAGAAACCGCCCGCTGGGGTCCAGCGCCTGACGCACGTCGACAAATTCGCGCCATCGCGGGTACAGCGGTTGCAGGGTTCGCGCATTCAGCGTGTGCAACTTGCCCCAATGCGGCCGGCCGTTGTACTTCCAGAAAATCGGCTCCACCGCCGCAAAGAAATTGTGATGATCCATCTGATAATGCTGATGCACCGAGATCGAACAGCTGTCGCGGCCCTCGAACATGCTCAGCGGAATATCGTCGGCCTTGACGTAGCGGTACTCGATGGGAAACCAGGTGCGCAGATCCTTATCCTGAATCAGCTTGAGGATTTCGCGCAGGCACGCCGGGCCGTGCTCAGCCGGCACCGAGTATTCCATCTCGTTGAAACGCACGGTACGTACATTGGCATAGATGTCGAACGAGTCGCCCACGCGGTCATCGAAACTGGCCAGATGGCGCAGGTTATTGAGCAGCGTGCGACGCAGGTCGGGGAAGTCGCTGCCGTACTTGTCGATCTTTTCGATCAGGGTGACGAACTCGTTGCCGCCCTCTTCTTCCGGGCTGATCGGCGGTGTGGCCGGGTCGTCGGTTTCATTGAGGGCGATGGACAAAGCGTAGTCGGAATGGGTGACGACGAGCATTTCCCAGTGCTGGTTTTCACGGGTGTTGTTGTCGATATCTTCCAGCAGCTCTTCAGTCTTGGCGATCCATTGGCGTTCGCGCAAGCGGTATGCCGGGCGGTTTTGCAGGCGAATTTTCGTGGCGACGCCGAGCGCACCAAGGGAGACGCGTGCGGCGTTGAATACTTCCGGATGGCGTTGGCTGTCGCAGTCCAACACTTCGCCATTGGCCGTCACCAGTTGCAGGCCGCAGACATGCGCCGAGCAGGACTGGAAGTTTTTGCCGGTGCCGTGGGTCGACGTGGCAATGGCACCGGCCAGAGTCTGGTAATCGATATCAGCCATGTTCTGCAGGGCCTGCCCGATGTCTTTGAGCGGCACGCCCATGCGCGACATCGGTGTGCCGGCGGCGAATTCGGCTTGCAGGGTTTTCGCGTCATGGTCGAGCAGACCGTTGAAGTAGCTCAGCGACAACAACGTGCCGTCGGTGGGCACCAACGCGCTGAAGGAATGCGCCGAGCCGACCGGTCGTATCTTGCCTTGCGCCTGCTGGATAACCGTCACCAGTTCATCGAGAGTCTTCGGTGCCAGTCGCGCTGCCGGCACGCAACTCTGCCCGCCCGACCAGTTGCGCCAGGGAATCAGCCGTGGCGCACGCATCAATTGGCCCAATGCCGGATGACTCGCCAATGCGCTGAAAGCGCCGACGATGCTTGCCCGTTGCAACAACTGACGCCGTGTCAGATCCATGGTCATGACAGGCCCCTTATTGTTGGAGCGGCTGGTCGGCCATGAAGCCGATCAGTTGCAGGAATTGTTCTTCGCTGCACTCGACGCACTGGCCCATCGGCGGCATGCCGTTGTAGCCGTTGATGGCGTGGTCGAGCAGCGTGTCCGCGCCCTGCTGGAGGCGCGGTTCCCAGGCTTTGCGATCACCGGTCAGCGGCGCGTTGGCGGCCGGATTGGCGTGGCAGAGCTGGCAGCTGTTGGCATAAATCTGCGCCAGTGCCGGGTCTTTGGGGGTGGCGTTATGGGTGGTGGCCGGGGGTTTGGGATCATCGCCGCAGCCAGACAGCGCCATGACCAAGGCCAGCAGTAAAGAGAGTCGGGTTACCCGCATGACAGCCTCGCTTGTTGTTATGACCACACCTTAAGGCAGCGACACCCGCGGGTTGAGGGCATTGCGGGACAGTGAGGGGGGCAAACGGGGCCAGGCAGGATCTACCTTGGCATCGGCTACAAATTGTGGGAGCTGGCTTGCCAGCGATAGCGGCGTGTCAGGCAATGAACGTATTGAAAGTACCGGCCACATCGCTGGCAAGCCAGCTCCCACAAAGTTTGCGGTGTTGCGGCCCGCTCTGCTGTGCGCCTTTACGTGACATTCGCGTGACATTTGCGGGTTTAAATTCCGGCGCATTCAGGCGTATAACCTGTGAAGACTTTTTGATTTGCATATGGACATCAACTCGGGGTAGCGACATGACCACAGCAAACATCCTTGGCAATCTGTTCCCTTCTGTCAGCGACATCCCGGAAAAATACCGCCTCGAAGGTCAGGTCGAGCAACGCGAATACCTCGTCGACGGCCAGTTGCGCCGTTGGGACGGCCCGCTCGCTACCGTGCGCAGCCCGGTCTATCTGAAAGGTGATAACGGCGACGAACAAGTGATACTCGGCAGCACGCCGCTGCTCGATGCCGAGACCGCCCTCACCGCCCTTGACGCCGCCGTGCGTGCCTATGATCGCGGCCAGGGCCTGTGGCCGACCATGCGCGTGGCCGAACGCATCCAGCACGTCGAAGCTTTCCTCGGTCGCATGCGCCAGCAGCGCGACGCGGTGGTGAAATTGCTGATGTGGGAAATCGGCAAGAACCTCAAGGACTCGGAAAAAGAGTTCGACCGCACCTGCGACTACATCGTCGACACCATCAATGCGCTCAAGGAACTCGACCGCCGCTCCAGCCGTTTTGAGCTGGAACAGGACACCCTCGGGCAGATCCGCCGCGTACCGCTCGGCGTCGCCCTGTGCATGGGCCCTTACAACTATCCGCTGAATGAAACCTTCACCACGCTGATTCCGGCGCTGATCATGGGCAACACCGTGGTGTTCAAACCGGCCAAACTCGGCGTGCTGCTGATCCGTCCGTTGCTCGAAGCGTTCCGCGACAGCTTCCCCACCGGCGTGATCAACGTGATCTATGGCAGCGGTCGTGAAACCGTCAGCGCGCTGATGGCCAGCGGCAAGATCGACATTTTCGCCTTCATCGGCACCAACAAAGCCGCCAGCGACCTGAAGAAACTGCATCCCAAACCGCATCGTTTGCGTGCTGCGCTGGGGCTGGATGCGAAAAACCCCGGCATCGTCTTGCCGGAAGTCGATCTCGACAATGCTGTCAGTGAAGCGGTCACCGGTTCGCTGTCGTTCAATGGTCAGCGCTGCACCGCGCTGAAAATCCTTTTCGTCCACGAAGATGTGGTCGACAGCTTTATCGAAAAATTCAACGCCAGACTGGCCACGCTGAAACCCGGCATGCCATGGGACAGCGGCGTGTCGCTGACGCCGCTGCCGGAGTCGGGCAAGGTTGATTATCTGCACGGACTGGTGGCGGATGCGCGCAGCAAGGGCGCCGAAGTGGTCAACCCCAATGGCGGTGAATCCCGCGAGTCGTTCTTCTACCCGGCAGTGCTGTACCCGGTGAATCCGCAGATGCGCGTCTATCAGGAAGAGCAATTCGGCCCGGTTGTGCCGATCGTCCCGTACCGCCATCTCGATACCGTCATCGACTACGTGCTGGAGTCGGACTTCGGCCAGCAGTTGAGCATCTTCGGCACCAACCCGGTGGCGGTCGGCCGTCTGGTCGACACCTTTGCCAACCAGGTCGGGCGGATCAACCTCAACGCGCAATGCCAGCGCGGGCCGGACACTTACCCGTTCAACGGCCGCAAGAATTCCGCCGAAGGTACGCTGTCGGTGCACGATGCATTGCGGGTGTTCTCGATCCGTACGCTGGTGGCGACCAAGTTCCAGGACAGCAACAAGGACCTGATCAGCGAGATCATTCGCGGCCGTGATTCGAGCTTCCTGACCACCGATTACATCTTCTGAGCAACTGTCACCCGGATCGTGAATAAGCAAGAAAGCGGGCGCGTGCGGTTCTGATCCAAAGTCGTCAGGCGCCCGGCAAATCAGTGTCTACACTGATGCCAGCACTGTGCTGGATGCCGGGAGCTTGCTCATGCTCGATTACTTCGCTTTAGGCGTGTTGGTGTTTGTCGGGCTCGTGCTGTTTTACGGGATCATCGTGTTGCACGACATTCCCTACGAAATTGCCGTCCATCGTAACCACCCGCATCAGGATGCGATCCATGCCACGGGCTGGGTCAGTCTGTTCACGCTGCATGCGCTCTGGCCTTTTTTGTGGATCTGGGCGATGGCCTATCGAGAAGATCGCGGCTGGGGCTTCGGTGATGGCAAATCCGTGCAAAACCACGTCGTTCGCCTGGAGCAACAGGTGGTCGAACTGCAAGGTCGCCTCGAGCGACTCGAAGCGCTGAACACCACTGCCCCCCACAACAGGGAGGGCTGAACGCCATGGATCTGCTGCTAATCCTGACTTACGCCGCGTTCTGCGTCGCACTGTTCAAGATCTTTCGCATCCCGTTGAACAAATGGACGGTGCCCACAGCCGTGCTCGGCGGCATCCTGCTGATTGGCGCCTTGATTTTCACCATGAACTACAACCACCCCTACTCCGAGGTGGCGCGCACTTACTTCGTTTCAGTGCCGGTGATTCCCGTCGTCAGCGGTCAGGTGATCGAAGTACCGGTGAAGGGTAACGAGCCGCTGGAAAAAGGTGATGTGCTGTTTCGCATCGACCCCACGCCGTTTGAAAACCGGGTGAAATCGCTGAAAGCGCAACTGGTAGCAGCCAAGGGTGATCGCTATCGCATCACCGAGTTGATCCGCCGCAACTTCGGTACCCAACGTGAACTGGATGCCGCCATTGCCCGCACCGATGATCTGCAGGCGCAACTGGATAACGCCCAGTTCGAACTGGACAACACCACCGTCCGCGCGCCGAGCAAAGGCTTCGTCACCCATGTTTCGTTGCGGCCGGGGATGATGGCGAGCAAGTTACCATTGCGTCCGTCAATGGTGTTCATTCCCGAGGAGGGTCAATACTTTGCCGCGTGGATGCGCCAGAACAGCCTGCTGCGCCTGACCGTCGGCGATGAGGCGGAAGTTGCGTTCGACGGTATTCCCGGCAAGGTCTTCGCCGGTCGGGTGAAGAATGTCATCGGTGTGATTGCCGAAGGTCAGGTGCAACCTTCCGGCACCCTGATCGGCTATACCGGTTCACCGCCGGCCGGGCGCGTGCCGGTGATCATTGAAATCACCGATCCGGACTTTGCCCGGTACAGCAAGCTGATGCCCGGCGGTGCCTACGGGCAGGCCGCTTTGTACAGTCAGCACTTTCACCATATCGGCGCGATGCGCAAAATTCTTCTGCGCATGGCAGCCTGGATGAATTACATTTTTCCTTTCCATTGACCTGATCCGCCATCACGAGAGGCCCGCACTGAGTACTTACAGCACCCATCGACTTCCGCCCTTGCTGCGCCGCGTCCTGCGACCATTGCTTGATCCCTATCGACGCTACCGGCACGCGCGCCTGATTCATGCGGTGCGCGTGGCTCTTGGGCTGCTGGCAACCATCCTGCTGACCACCGGCATCAACCTGCCACACGGCGAATGGGCTTCGGTGACCATGCTGGTGGTGATTGGCGGTTTGCAGCACCACGGCAACATTGGCAAAAAAGCCGCCGAACGCGCCATCGGTACCTTGATCGGTGCAGGCGTCGGCTTGTTGCTGGTGGCACAGCAGGCGTGGCTCGGCATGCCGTGGCTGACGTATTTTGCGATGGCGGTGGTCTGCGGTTTTTTCTCTTATCACGCGATCGGCAAAGGGGGTTATACCGCCCTGCTCTCGGCGATCACCGTGTTCATTGTCGCCGGGCATGGCGACAATCCGATCACCGACGGCTTGTGGCGCGGGGTCGATATTCTCATCGGCATCGCCCTCGCGCTGGCCTTCTCGTTCGCCCTGCCGCTCTACGCGGTGTATTCGTGGCGCTACAACCTCGCCGATGCCCTGCGCGATTGCGCCACGGTGTACGGACGGATCATCAGCGGCCAGCCGGTCAGCGCCGATGAGCACTTGAAATTGATGGGCCGACTCGGCGCGGTGATGGTGCAACTGCGCTCATTGATGCCGTCGGTGTCCAAGGAAGTGAAGGTGTCCATGACCGAGCTCGATGCGATCCAGCGCAATTTGCGCATGTGCATCAGCACCCTGGAGATCCTCGGCAACACGCGACCGGATGCCAACAACCCCGAGGCCATGGCGCATTTGCAAACGGCGCTGAAAGCCGAGCACCGGCAGATTCGCGTGCAGCTGATCGGCATGGCCCGGGCATTGAAAACCGGCGCCTCGCAACGCCTGGAGCGGCCCCTGGAGTTGTCTGAAGGCAGCCTCGATGCGCCGGTTTACAGCGCGCTGGATGGCTACCGTTTGTTGACCCGACAACTGGCGGCGAACATCAGCGAGATGCGCCAGCGCCTGGCAAAAACCGCCCCGCGCTGGAACATCTGAGATTACTGTGTGGCCAGCCGCCGAGCCTTCAGACCCCAGCCCTGTTGCATACCGGCGGCGGCCAGCAGGATAGCGGCCACGCCGACCCATTGCAGGGTCTCCAGACGATGGCCGAACGCGAACCAGTCAACGAAGATCGCGGCAATCGGGTAGATGAACGACAGCGCGCCGGTCAACGCGGTCGGCAATTTCTGTATCGCGCCGTACAGCAACACATACATCAGACCGGTGTGGACGATGCCCAGCGTGATCAGACTGGCCCAGGCGCTCGGCGCTTGCGGCAACGCACTGAAATGCGCAAATGGCGCCAGCAGCAGAACCCCGGTGCAGACCTGGATCAGCGCGATCAGATGCGGTGGCGTGCCGGTCAGGCGCTTGATGATCAGCGCTGCAATCGCATACAGAAACGCCGCACCCAACGCCAGCGCGATGCCCATCAGATAGTCGTTGCCGCTCTCACCCTGAGTGCCGTGAGCACTGACGATGGCCAACATGCCCATGAACGAAATCGCCAGCCAGAACAGCTTTTGCAGGGTGATTTTCTCGCCAAGAAACAACGCCGCCAGGCCGACCAGCATGAACGGTTGCACGTTATACACCGCCGTACCGATGGCAATCGACGCCCTTGAATAAGAGGCAAACAACAGCACCCAGTTACCGACAATCGCCATTCCGCTCAGCACCGCGAGCAGGAAGGTCGTGCGGGTCAGGATGCCCGGCCGGAGAAAGCCGAAAGCCGCGCAAATCAGCAGCAAGGTGCCGGCACCGAACACGCAGCGCCAGAACACCACGTCCAGCACTGGCTGCCCGGACACCAGCACGAACCAGCCGATCGTCCCGGATATCAGCATGGCGGCGGTCATTTCAAATGTGCCGCGACGCAGTGTGTTGTCCATCATCTATCTCCCTGAGCATTTGGCGAAAGCGTGGCAAAAGTATGCCAAGTCGACCGCACACCTCTCCAGCGCAAAAAGCAGGCTAAAATCGATAAATGCCTTTTTTATCGAGGGTGATCATTTGAAATCGCCTAATTCAGGAGTTGCCGCATGACCGACGATATTGATCAGATCCTGATCAGCGCCTTGATGGAAGATTCACGGCGATCACTCAAGGCCTTGGCGCAAATCAGTGGTTTGTCCTCGCCGAGCGTGGCCGAACGCTTGCGTCGGCTCGAAGAGCGCGGCGTTCTCAAGGGTTACACAGTGGAGATCGACCCGAAGTGTTTCGGCTATCAATTGCAGGCAATCGTCCGCGTGCGCCCGCTGCCGGGGCAGTTGCAGGAGGTGGAGCGGCAGATCCTGGCGATTCCCGAGTTTACCGAGTGCGACAAGGTGACCGGTGAGGATTGTTTTATCGCGCGCCTGCATGTGCGCTCGATGGAACAGCTGGACACCCTGCTCGACCGGCTCAATATCCTGGCGGAAACCAACACGGCCATCGTCAAGAAGACCCCGGTCAAACGTCGGTTGCCGCCCATGGCTTGAATAGTTTTTGTGCGGATTCGGCGTAAACACTGCCATTTGCATCGTGTTGATCGACGCAGCCGACTATGGCGCGCTTTCCTGCAGGCAACAAAAAACCCGCCGAAGCGGGTTTTTCGTTATTTCACCAATCGTTATCAGTCGTCGCGGCTCATGATGCCGAAGATCTGCAACAAGCTGATGAACAGGTTGTAGATCGATACATACAGGCTGATGGTCGCCATGATGTAGTTGCGCTCGCCGCCGTGGATGATGGCGCTGGTCTGGAACAGGATGCACACCGACGAGAACAGCACGAAACCTGCGCTGATCGCCAGTTGCAGGCCGCTGATCTGGAAGAAGAAGCTCGCCAGCGTTGCACCCAGCAGGACGAAGAAGCCAGCGGTGATGAAGCCACCGAGGAAGCTCATGTCCTTGCGGGTGATCAACACGTAGGCCGACAGACCACCGAACACCAGCGCGGTCATCGCGAACGCCGAGCTGACCACTTCAGCGCCGCCCTGCATGCCCAGGTAACGGTTGAGGATCGGGCCGAGCAGGAAACCCATGAAACCGGTCAGCGCAAAAGCGGACACCAGGCCCCACGCGGAGTCACGGAGTTTGTTGGTGAGGAAGAACAGCCCGTAGAAGCCGATCAGCACCACGAAAATGTTCGGGTAGCCAACGCGCATCTGCTGAGCGACGAAAGCCATGACGCCGCTGAATGCGAGGGTCAGAGCCAGTAGGCCGTAAGTGTTGCGCAGGACGCGGCTAACCTCTAGCTGCTCAGCCTGCACGCTGTTATTAACTGCGTAATCCTGTTCGCGCATGGCGACACTCCTGTTGGTTTGAAACGTTCAGTCGCAAAGATCATAACAGACGCTCTGTAACAAGCCATGCAGAGAGTTTGACAGTGTGTTTCATTCAGGTATTATGGCGCCCGCAACGCAACGGAGGTGTGGCCGAGTGGTTTAAGGCAACGGTCTTGAAAACCGTCGACTGTAACAGGTCCATGAGTTCGAATCCCATCGCCTCCGCCATATTCTGTACCGACAAAGCCCTGATTATTCAGGGCTTTGTCGTTTCCGGGGTTCGCGAAAGTTTCTGCCCTGCTCAAGGTGCTCCCTGCGCTTGATGGACGAACAGAAGATCCCACGGAGCACCCAACGAGTTTTCTTCTCAGAACCGGCTATCACTGCGCCGAACGCCGCATCTCCTCCCGAGTAGGCATGCTCCAGTCCGAGGCGCGCCTTTCATAAATAGAGTCGGGCTTTTGCTCTTCGTAGCCAAACATCAACAGGTAAAGCCCCAGCGCCAGCGCTGCCAATAGTGCCCTGCCGACCGGATCTGCATCCTTCGGCAGTCCACCGGGCCCGATTGCGACCCAGCCACCGCGAAGGTACGCAAACACGGCTTGGGTGAACCATGCCTGCGCCCCTACACAGGTCCAAAACTGACTCCACCCGCCTGTAAAGCGCCAAAAAGCGCTGACCAGGGAGGCGATGACCATGACAGCCAGGATCAAGTAACGAAAACGCTTGAGAATCCTCAGCGCACGGCTTTCCTGCTCCATATTTGCCCTGATTTCACTTAATAATTAACCGTCGATACTCCAGGTATCGGCCGATGTGGACCCAACATTAATACCAGCAAATCTTCCTCCTCTCCCGTCAGAATCAGTGGTTACTCAGGACTGGCGTACAATCGAAATAATTTCACGAGCAAAATTCAGCCCTGATACTTCTCAACCTCCACAACTACAACAAATTCTTTTTACCTGAACAATGTAACTACACCGTGACAAAAAACATACATCCCTCGCCCTGTTTCGCCTTGACAGGGTAAACCGCGCGATGGAAATATCCCTCCGCTATCGAGTCATTCGAAGTCTCGACAGTCATGGATAACTCGCAAAAATAAAAAATGAAAAGGAGTTTCATTATGTCTTGCCCTCGCCTGCACTCTCTTCTCCCCCTCTCTACCTTTTCATTTCTTCCAGGATATTTCTGATCGCACTCGACCGCACATTTTCAACTGCGCGAATTCCCGTGTGCTCACGTATATCGATGGCAGAGAATAACTATGAGAGTAGTCAACAGTTCCGTCCTGAAAGAATGGTATGACAGGGAATACAGCGCCAGCGACAACGGCGCCCTCTTCGGTGAATTGCGCGGTGAACTGAAACAGTTTCTGGATGACCTGCCCGCGGGTCCCGGCCAGGCTCTGGAGCTGGGCTGCGGCGACGGACGCAACCTTACCGCCCTGGCCCGCAAAGGCTACAGCGTGAGCGGCGTCGACATGGTCGACAGCACGGTGCAGAGTCGCAAGCACAATCCCTGGTTGCGCGAGTTGAAGTTCGAGCAGGCCGACATTCTCGATTACCTTCCGGCCGCCGATGCTTACGATGTACTGGTGTGTTCCGAAGTCCTGCACTTTTTCACTCCGGTCGAACTTCAACAGGTAATGCCGAAAATAATCGGTGCAGTCAAACCGGGCGGCTTTATATTCCTCGATCTACTGTCCGACTTGACGCGTTATTTCCAGGCAACGGGCGAACCGTTTATCTGGGACAAGGAAGCCGGATTATCCATTCTGCAAAGCGAAGGCTTCTTTGATCTCTGGCTTAGCGATTTCGAGATCTTTGCGTTCAATCATTTCTTCGACAAACAAAGTTGGCCATTGAGCAACTCGGATAACTTGCCAATTGACCCTTACACCTGGCAAGGCACCTATGTTTCGGTGTGCGCAAGAAAACGCAAGTAACCCTCAGGTCGTGCTTGAAAGGATATTGAGCGATGCAACTTTTTCATCAGGTTATCGCGAACAACGCGAGCTTATACCCGACAAAACCGGCGATCGTCCTGGATGGGGTGGCGACAACTTATCAGCAACTGCAGCAGCGAGCGGATGACCTCGCTGCCCTGCTGCCAACGCTGGGCGTCGAACCGGGTGATCGCGTAGGTTTTTACGCCCCCATCAGCGTTGACCTGACCGCCGCTTATCTGGGCGTACTGCAAGCCGGGGCGATCACTGCCGCTACCCATCACACCCTTAGCCGCGCCAAACTGATTCATCAACTCAAACATTCGGGTGCACGGCTATTGATCACCGACTGCACCGACGACCTGCCAGGTCTGATGGAAGCGGCCGGTCTGGATCTGATCCTGCTCACCGTCGCCGGGCCAAGGCTCTCAGCGCGTATTCGCCTCCTGGCCGAAGCCATCGCCACGAACCGCAAACACAACACGCGTGCCGCGCCAACACTGGCCGCCGACCCCGAGCGCAGCACTTCGATCTTTTACACCTCAGGCTCGACGTTCAATCCCAAGGGCGTGCTGGTCAATCACCGGATCATGGTGGCGGCCTCCAGCCGAGTCACCGCTTACCTGCAGAATACCCCCGACGACCGCGTCCTCAGCTACTCGACGCTGGCGTCCGACTATGGTGTCTATAACGTGATGATGCCGTTGTTCGTCGGCGCTACCAGTGTCATCGAGAGCCGGCCCGCCAGCAGCGCCGACGATGTGCTGGCGGTGGTCGAGCGCGAAGCGGTAACCGCCATGCATGTGTTTCCCCCGGTGTTTTTCCTGCTGGCCAATACCGACCCGCACTGGCAGGCACGGATCCCCAGCCTGCGCTACATCTCGAGCAGCGGCCAGGCCCTGCACACCCGGCATATCCGGCAAATCCGCCAGGCGTTGCCTCAGGTGCGAATCTTCTCCAATTACGGGCTCACCGAATGTAAACGCGTCAGTTACCTGCCGCCCGAGGAGATTGACCAGCGCCCGACCTCGGTGGGCAAACCCCTGCCCGGCGTGAGCGTTTATCTGGTGGACGACCAGGGACGGGCCATCGACCAGCCTGACCAGGTCGGTGAACTGCTGGTGACCAGTGATTACCTGATGCTGGAGTACTGGGACATGCCCGAGGCCAATGCCAAGGCGTTCGTCTACGAGGCCTTCGGTCATTCGCGGCTGTACCGCACCGGGGATTTGTTCAAACGCGACGCCGAGGGCTATCTGTATTACGTCGCCCGCAAGGACGATGTCTTCGCGCGCAACATCTGGAACGTCAATCCACGGGAAATCGAGCAATGCCTGGCCTCGCATCCGGCGGTCGCCGAAGTGCTGGTGGTGCCGGTCGCCGACGAATCGGCCGGTCATGTGCCCAAGGCCTGCATCGTCCTTGCGCCACGCCATGAGCAGACCAGCGAACAGGCCCTGCTCGATTACTGCAAGACGCGTCTGGACTGGCACATGGTGCCGGCTCATTGCGTATTCCTCGACGCCTTGCCGAAAACCGACTCGGGCAAGTTCACCACCAAAGGACTGATCTGACAGCAGGAGCTACCCATGAATAGTTGCCAGCCACCGCTACAGGATGACGCCAGCCTGGACCACGACCTGCAACAAAGCGCGATGCTGAAACTGGCCGGGCATTTCCACAGCCTCGCCACTGGTGCCAGTCAGGTGCCCCTGCAGTCGTTGCACAGCCACCTGCGGTCGCAGATCGCCGACCCGCGGATGCTCGATTACCACGATCGGCTGATCGAGGGAGCAGGCCCGTTGTTTTCCCACTTTCTGGCAAGCGTGCCCTACATACTGGAAGAACTGTCCAGAGTCGGCGTGGCTTTGACCCGGCTGTCTCAGGCCAGTGTCCGCGAGCCCGGCCAGACGTTCAGTCTGTTTGAAGTGGATGCCTTCGACGGCAGCAACGGCCGCGCCCTGGCCGGCCATTCGGAAGGCCTGATACGCAGCTTCACTTCATCACCCAATCAGGCTAATCAGATGGCCTTCGACCGGCACGCCAACCGGACTCTGTCACGCTTTTTTCCGCAATCGGTGTTCAAGGTCAGCCCCGCCGTTTTGCAAAGCGACGAATACCGGGACTTCGAGCAAGGCTTCGATTACATCTATGAAATGGCCGCGTTCCAGTTCTATAGCCGCGACCGCGAGCGCCAGATCGCGCATCTCCAGCAGTTCCTCAAGCCGGGGGGACTGGTGTTTTTCCTTGAGAAGCTCAATCACCCCGAACCCCAGGAATACTTGCGACGCGAGCGCGTCAAGGACGAAGTGTTCAAGACCCGCTACTTCAGCGAAGAAGAAATCAGTTGGAAACGCCAGCAAATGCTTGAGCAAATGCAAAACGGGCAGGTCACTCTGGAAGAGTTGGCAAGCGCCCTGTCGGCTCGCTTCAAGCACGTTCACCTGCTCTGGAACAGCAGTAATTTCTGCGAGTTCGTTGCCTCGGATGATCCTGCACAGCTTGAGCGCTTTCTTGGGTTTTTGGGGCCAGTGGTGCAACCCGCAGAATTCTGTTTCGAGGGTTCGCGACTGGGCGCGTTGTCACCCGTGCCTCAAGGTGTCAAGGAACCCGCCAATGTCTGACACTCTGGAACAGCTGTACCATCCTGCCGCCCTGCCCGCCTACTGCGAGCGCGCTTTGCAGCACATTGCGGATTGGCGGGACCGGGCCAGTGCCGCAGAAAAAAACCGTCGTTTGAGCGGCAGTACTTTTGACGAGCTGTTTGCTGGCGGCTGGCTGGATCTGCTGGCACCGCGCGCGCCGGTCACTCGCAACGGACACTGGCCGACCCTGGTGGAAAGTGCACGCATCGCGGCCAGGGCGTGCGCCTCCACCGGCTGGATGATGGCGCTGGTGGGCGGTCACGGTTGCATCGCCCGGCGCCTGCCACCTTCCTTTCAGGATCGGCTGTACGCAGAGGGTTCCCGGCAACTGTTCGCTTCAGCCTCCAGCAGCGCCGACAGCCAGCTATCTCTGGAAGCCGCGGGCATGCGCGTGAATGGGCGCTGGCGCTTCAGCTCCGGTATCGAGGACGCCACGTGGCTGATGCTCAATGCGCCCTGCCCCAACCATCCGGACGCAGCGCGCACGCCACGCTTCCTCGTGCTGATGGCCGCGCAGGAGGTTCACAGGCTCGACAGCTGGGACAGTTGCGGCATGGCTGCGACCGGCTCCCACGATGTATTGACCCGGAACGTGTTGGTCCCCCACGAACATGTTTTCGCACTGCAGGAAGTGTTTGCCGAGTCGCCTGCCATGACCGGCACCGACTACATCGACCGGTTGCCGCTGGTGCCCTATCTCACGACCTCGATCATCGGCCCGCTGCTGGGTTGTGCCGAGGGAGCCCATGCGGAGTATCTGCGGTCGCTGGCCGGTTCGCCACTGAGCAGCGAGCCCAGGATCATCGAACAGATTGCTCATTCGGCTGCGCAGTTGTACAGCGCACGGCTGCTGTATGAATCGCTGATTTCGCGGCTGCACGACGCCGGCGTGCAAGCGCGCGCCCTCGACGCTCGGCAGTTGCTCCAGCTCAAGCGTGACCGCGCCTATCTGGCACAGCAATGCGTGCAAGTGGTCCATCGCCTGGTGGAGCGACTCGGCGCCTCTTCGCTGGTGGCAGCCAACTCACTTCAGCGTCACTGGCGTGATGTCCAGGCCATGGCCGCACACCGCGACCTGGTCTGGCACGACGCGATGCAGTCCTACGGCGAGGCGGTCCTGAGACCGCTCTGAGATTTTCCAACCAGCACTTTTGTAGAGAGGTTCATATGTTCATTCGCAACAAATCCGACGTTGAACAAACACCGTACTTCGTCGAATGGGGTGCGGGCACCAGCCATCGCCTGCTCACCGAGCGCGATGCCATGGGTTTTACGTTGTGTCACACCGTCGTGCGTGCCGGTACCGAATCGTTGTTGCACTATCGCAATCACCTGGAGGCATGCTATTGCATTGCCGGAGAAGGCGAAGTCGAAGACATGCAGGGCAATGTGTTCCCGATTCGGCCCGGCGACGTGTATGTACTCGACCAGCATGACCGTCATTACCTGCGCGGCGGCAAGGAGCAGGACCTGATCCTGGTCAGCGTATTCAACCCGCCGCTGCGCGGAGACGAGCGGCATAATCTCAACGACAGCCAGGGATCGGCGTACTGAAGCACGGCTGGCCACGCGGCCAGACCGTCGACAAAAAGGAGCTTATTTTGCGCAAGGACTACCTGGCATTTTTCACCTCGTTGTTTCTGTCACGGCTGGCAGATCAGATCCTGCTGTTCATCGTCCCGCTGGTGGTGTTCCAGACTACCAACAGTGCGTCCTGGGCCGGTTTGGCGTTTTTCGTCGAATCGCTGCCGCGTTTTCTGGCTTTTCCATTGTGCGGCGCCTTGTGCGACAAGTTTTCGCCCATCCGCATCCTGCACATCAGTCAGGTCTACCGCGCGCTGCTGTGTCTGCTGGCGGTGGGCCTGTTTGCCCTCTTCGGTGGCATCGCCTGGGTCGTGGTGTTGTCGGCGTTGTGCGGCGTGCTGACCACCCAGGGCATCATGGCCCGCGAGGTGCTGATGCCCCACATTTTCCAGCACTACAGTTACACCAAGACCTTGTCCTATTCGCAGATCGCCGATCAGACCGGGCTGGTGCTCGGGCCACTGGTGGCTGCACTGCTGCTGGAAATCTGGGCTTGGCATTGGGTGGTGCTGTGGGTCGCCGGTCTCTTCCTGCTGGCGGACCTGAGCATGCTGGTCTGGCAACGTTTCAGTCGTATCACGCTGGAGGTATTCGAACAGCATCAGGACATCTGGCTGCAACCGCTGCGTATCGCTTTCAAGCATATAAGCGAGCTGGCGGAGCTGAAAAAAATCATCCTGTTAGCCGTCGGCGTCAATCTGATCGTCGGCGTCACCCTGGCGACATCGGCGGCGATGGTGATCGGCGAGTACAGTGCCGGCAAAGATGCGTATGCCGGCCTGCAGGCGGCAGGCGCGGTTACCACCATCGTGATTCTGTTCTTCCTCGCCCGGGTCGAAATCCCGCAGCGGTTATTGGGCGGGGTCGCTTACTCGATGATCGCTGCCGGCGCCCTTATCAGTGCCCTGAGTCCGAACCTGACCGGCTACGTGGTGGGTTTCCTGCTGATCGTCGGCTTCGACAAAATGTTCAACATCTACATGCGCAGCATCCGCCAGCGGGTGATTCCGGCCAAGGATTTCGGCAAGACCGTGGGCGTGATCACGTTGCTCAACAACCTGTCGCAACCGTTGGCGGGTTTGCTGGTGGCGCTGCTGGCCACGAGCGTGGGTACGCAAGGCGTGATCCTGATTCTGGCCGTGCTGACTATGCTGCTGGGCGCCGCAGCGGTATGGTGGTTTGCCGTCAGCAGAGGAACCCTGAATGCCGAAGAAACCACCGGCCCCTGAGAAGAACGCCAGCGCCGCAGACATCGAGCGCTCGATCCAGGCCTTGAACAAAATGGCCGAGCGCCTCTGGGGTGAAGGTCGAGAAGCAGAGGCCAAAGCGCTGCTCGATGCGCTCGACGCGTTGAACCGGGCGCTGGACAGGATCAGGATTGGCGAGAGTCGCCGAGCGGCGACTCTTCACTGACCTGCGCACTATGGCTTGAGAATCAGCACCGGCTCACCCTTCTTGACGATGTAAGTCGCCAGTTCCGACCCCTTCTCCGCACCGACGTTTTTGGCGACATGCGCCACACCCTCAGGGATGAACAACGACTCCCCGGCTTTCAATGTCACGGGCGCCCGGCCTTCCAGTTGATATTCGAAGGTGCCACTGATCACGTAGGCGACTTCGACGCCGGGATGCGCATGCCGGGGCGAGGTCACGCCCGGTTCGAAATCGACGCGCGCCTGAATCACTTCGCGCTCGGCAGCACCAAGATCCTGGCGAACCAGATCGGTGCGGCTCAAGCCTTGTTGCCAGCTCTTGGCCGGTGCTTCAGCCGCGTGGGCAATACCAATCATTGAAGCGAGTAGCGCAGCGCTGGCCAGTAACAGTGGACGATGCATGATGTTGCCCTCTCAAACACAGTGGTGGTGTGACCGCTACTTTGAGAGCTGCGTGTATGGCTGATGTGTCGTAAACCCCGGGTTTATTGTTCGCGTGTGTCTGCGCGGCAACTTGATACACGCTTATACAAAGGTGTCTTGGCCGGGTGGCAGTGCCAACAGCCATGTCCTGAGCGCCACGATCTTCTTTGATTGCGCCGTTTCATGGGGCATGACCAGATAAAAGCCCTGCTCATCTTTCAAGCGCAGATCGAACGGCACCACCAGACGGCCGGCCTGCAGATCGTCCTCGACATAGGTCGATCGGCCAATGCACACACCCTGCCCGTCAACGGCGGCTTGTACCGCCATCATCGCCAGGTCAAAGGTCAGGCGCGGGCCTTCTGCCAATTGCGCGGGTTGACCGGCAGCATGCAGCCAGGCGCTCCAGTCACCGGCCGTTGCGCCACTGACTTGCAGCAATGTGTGACTGGCCAGGTCGGCGGGCGTGCTCAACGTCCTCGCCAGTGCCGGACTGCAAACCGGAAAAATTTCGTCGGACTTCAAAAAATCGGCACGCAAGCCCTTCCAGTCGCCGCGCCCGTAGCGAATGGCCGCATCGACAGTGCCCTTGCGAAAATCGACCAGCTCAGTCGACGCGCTGATTCGCACATCGATAGCGGGAAACGCCTGCTGAAAGGACGGCAACCGCGGCAACAGCCACTTCGATGCGACGGACACCAAGGTACTGATGGTCAGCACGCTGTTATCGCGAGACTCGAGCAACTGTTCAGTCGAATACCGCAGTTCCTGAAACGCCGCACGCACACCGGGCAAGTAAGCCTGGCCGTCTTCACTCAGTGCCAAACCCTCGTTGAGCCGCAGAAACAGCGGCACGCCCAGCTCCGCTTCGAGTCGGCGGATCTGGTGGCTGACAGCGGTCTGGGTAACGTTGAGCTCTTCGGCAGCCTTGGTGAAGCTCATGTGTCGGGCGACCGTTTCAAAAGCACGCAATCCATTAAGCGAGGGAAGCCGGACGGGCATGATGGTTATGACTCATGAGATTTTGTCATACGCTAACACCGCAAATGACCTTTGCGAAAGCTGCTTGGGCAATGGAATCTGGCGCCTTCTCTCAGCAAGGAAAAGCCATGAAACTGTATTTTGCCCCCATGACCTGCTCGCTTTCCCCGCACATTGTGCTGCGGGAACTGGGCTTGCCTTTCGAACTGGTTCGCGTCAACAACCAGAGCAAACGCACCGCCGACGGCCATGACTTTCGTGAGATCAATCCGAAGGGATACGTGGCGGCTCTGGTTCTGGACAACGGCGAAGTACTGACGGAAGGGCCAGCGATCCTGCAGTTTCTGGTTGATCAGGCGCCGGGCAACACATTGGCGCCACCACCAGGTTCATGGGCGCGGGTGCGTCTGCAGGAACATCTGAACTTCATCAGTGCGGAAATTCACGGCGGCAGTGCACCGCTCTTCAATGCGCAGATTCCGGAATCGGTCAAAACGATTTTCCGCCACACACTGTTCAAGCGCCTCGATTACCTGAATCAGCGACTGTCGGCTGAGGACTACCTGATGGGCCACTTCGGCGTCGCCGATGCTTATCTGTTTACGGTACTGAGGTGGCTGCCGACCTTTGCCATCGACATACAAGACTGGCCGGCACTTGCCAGCTACCTGCAGCGCATCGGCGCCCGCCCCAGCGTTGTTGCAGCCCTTGCGACGGAGGCGGCGACGCAGCCTGTCTGACCGACCGCTGTCGCCATGGAACGGGCCATGTCGACGCTGTATCTGTAAACTGCGGCCATCTTCACTCGATCAATCAAAGGATCAGCATGGCTAACCACGACATCACCTTCACTCCAGATCCGGACGCCGACTCGATTTCCTCGGACGTCACCACGTTCAACGGCATCATGATGTCCACGCAAATCCCGACCCGTGCCGACGGCAGCCTGGAACTGGGCGATATTACCGCGCAAAGCGAATGCACCCTGCAAGCGCTGAAAGTTGCGCTGGAACGCGCCGGCAGCTCGATGGATCGGGTGATGCACCTGACGATCTACCTCACCGACATGGCGGATCGCGCGGCATTCAACGAGGTTTACAAACGCTTCTTCGCCAAGCCGTGGCCAGTGCGTGCCGCCGTCGGCGTCGCATCCCTCGCCGTTGAAGGCATGCGTGTAGAAGTGACCGCGATGGCCGCCAAGGCCTGAGACTCACTGCACAACCCATTGTGGGAGCCAGCTTGCTCGCGAAGGCGGCAGGGCATTCAACATCAATGGAGACTGAACTGACGCTTTCGCGAGCAAGCTCGCTCCCACAGGGTTGTGCAGTCTCAGCTGCCATCGGGCAGCACGGGCGTGCCGGGCGCGCGTTTCACGGGTAGAATGCGCGCCTAACCGTGACAGCCTGACTAAAAAAACTATGTCCTTGCCCAAGCATCACCTGGAATTGCTCAGCCCTGCCCGCGATGTCGCCATCGCCCGTGAGGCGATCCTGCACGGCGCCGACGCCGTGTACATCGGCGGCCCGAGCTTCGGTGCCCGCCACAACGCCTGCAACGAAGTCAGCGAAATCGCCGAACTGGTGGAATTCGCCCGCAAGTATCACGCGCGCATCTTCACCACCATCAACACCATCCTGCACGACAACGAACTGGAGCCGGCACGCAAGCTGATCCATCAGTTGTACGACGCCGGTGTCGACGCGCTGATCGTTCAGGATCTGGGCGTGATGGAGCTGGACATTCCGCCGATCGAGCTGCACGCCTCGACCCAGACCGACATTCGGACGCTGGAGCGGGCCAAGTTCCTCGATCAGGCCGGTTTCTCGCAGCTGGTCTTGGCCCGCGAGCTGAACCTGCAGGAAATCCGCGCAATCGCCGACGAAACCGACGCTGCCATCGAATTCTTCATTCATGGCGCGTTGTGCGTGGCCTTCTCCGGCCAGTGCAATATTTCCCATGCGCAAACCGGGCGCAGTGCCAACCGTGGTGACTGCTCCCAGGCTTGCCGCTTGCCGTACACCCTTAAAGATGAAAAGGGTGGCGTGATCGCCTACGAAAAACACCTGCTGTCGATGAAAGACAACAACCAGAGCGCCAACATTCGCGCCTTGGTTGAAGCCGGGGTGCGTTCGTTCAAGATCGAAGGTCGCTACAAGGACATGGGCTATGTGAAGAACATCACCGCCTATTACCGCCAGCGCCTCGACGACGTGCTCGAGGATCGCCCGGACCTGGCCCGCGCTTCCAGCGGCCGCACCGCGCACTTCTTCCTGCCTGACCCGGAAAAAACCTTCCACCGTGGCAGCACCGATTACTTCGTCACCGATCGCAAGATCGACATCGGCGCGTTCGACTCGCCGACCTTCACCGGTTTGCCGGTGGGTACGGTGGAGAAAGTCGGCAAGCGTGACATGCAGGTTGTCACCCACGAACCGCTGTCCAACGGTGATGGCCTCAACGTGCTGGTCAAACGCGAAGTGGTCGGTTTCCGCGCCAACATCGCCGAAGCCAAAGGCGAGTTCGAAGAAGACGGCGAGAAGCGCTATCGCTACCGCGTCGAGCCGAACGAAATGCCGGAAGGCCTGTACAAGCTGCGCCCGAACCATCCGCTCAATCGCAACCTCGATCACAACTGGCAACAGGCGCTGCAGAAGACCTCGTCCGAGCGTCGCGTGGCCTTGAGTTGGGTCGCACGTCTGCGTGAAGAACAGCTGGAAGTGACCGCTACCAGTGAAGAAGGCATCAGTGCCAGCGTCACCCTGAACGGCCCGTTCGGTGTGGCCAACAAGCCTGAGCAAGCACTGGAACAGTTGCGCGATCTGCTCGGCCAGCTCGGCACCACGCAGTACCACGCCACCGACATCAAGCTGGATGCGCCACAGGCGTTCTTCATTCCGAACTCGCAGCTCAAGTCCCTGCGCCGTGAAGTGATCGAGGCCCTGACCGCCGCCCGTGTCGCCGCGCACCCGCGTGGCAGCCGCAAGGCCGAAACCAGTCCGCCGCCGGTGTACCCGGATTCGCACCTGACGTTCCTCGCCAATGTCTACAACCAGAAGGCCCGCGACTTCTACCACCGTCACGGCGTCAAGCTGATCGACGCGGCGTATGAAGCCCACGAAGAGCCGGGCGAAGTGCCGGTGATGATCACCAAGCACTGCCTGCGCTTCTCCTTCAACCTGTGCCCGAAACAGGCCAAAGGCGTGACCGGTGTGCGCACCAAAGTCGCGCCGATGCAGTTGATTCATGGCGATGAAGTGCTGACGCTGAAGTTCGACTGCAAGCCGTGCGAGATGCACATCATCGGCAAGATGAAAGGCCACATCCTCAACCTGCCGCAGCCGGGCAGCGTGGTCGGCCACATCAGCCCCGAAGACCTGATGAAAACCATCCCGCGCGCACCGCACTGAGTGGACGGCGTGCGCGGTGCTTCGGCGCCGCGCACGCCTGCCCTGCTTTGCCTGGTCAAATCGCAGGCATAAAAAAACGCCAACTTCTTGCGAAGTTGGCGTTTTCTCGAATATGGCAGGGGCGGCTGGATTCGAACCAACGCATGGCAGGATCAAAACCTGCTGCCTTACCGCTTGGCGACGCCCCTATTGCTCTTTCCAGCTACTCCGTTAGGTTCGCTGTGAGAACGGGGCGCAATTTACCAAGGTTTTTTTGCTTTGGGAAGCGCGAAGTGAAATATTTTTTGTTTTAAAACAGCGACTTATTATTTTGGCTTGAATCCAGCCAATGTTCGCTGGATTTATCGCTGTGTATCACAGTGTGTACGAACCCCGCCGCGACACATCGCCTTGCAACAAAGCCGTTCTTCGACACAGCCCGGATACGTCCCGACGCTCAAATGCACTCAAGGTTTCACGGGTTCATTCAGACCCTTGACCAAAGGCTCGCACAGGAGACGTTCCCATGAAGATGGCACTGCACACCCGCAAAACCGCTACCACACTCGGCTTGTCGATGATGGCTGTGGCGCTGCTCGGCGCCTTTGGCAGCGCTCAGGCGCAAACCGCTGAACCGGCCGCTGTCAGCCATTCCGCACCCTCGCCTTTCGGCCCACTCAAACATGTGAAGGCTGGCGTGCTCGACGTTGCCTACGCCGAAACCGGCCCCGCCGGTGGCCCGGTGGTGATCCTGCTGCACGGCTGGCCCTACGACATTCAAAGCTACGACGAAGTCGCGCCGTTGCTGGCCGCCAAGGGTTATCGGGTGTTGATGCCGTATGCGCGGGGTTATGGCGACACGCAGTTCCTCTCCAAAGACACCCTGCGCAATGGCCAACCGGCGGCGCTGGCCAGTGATGTGATCGACTTCATGGATGCGCTGAAGATCAAGCAAGCCGTGCTCGGTGGCTATGACTGGGGCGCACGTTCGGCGGACATCGTTTCGGCATTGTGGCCGGAACGGGTGAAAGCGCTGGTGTCGGTCAGTGGCTATTTGATCGGCAATCAGGCCGCCGGGCAGAACCCGCTGCCGCCCAAAGCTGAATTGCAGTGGTGGTATCAGTTCTACTTCGCCACCGACCGTGGCCGCGCGGGTTATGAGAAAAACACCCACGATTTCGCCAAATTGATCTGGCAACTGGCCTCACCGCAGTGGAAATTCGACGACGCTACGTTCGACCGCAGTGCCAAGGCACTGGAGAACCCGGATCACGTCAATATCACCGTGTTCAACTACCGCTGGCGTCTGGGCCTGGTACAGGGCGAAGCGAAGTACGCCGCGCTGGAGCAGAAGCTCGCCACCGCGCCGTCGATCAGCGTGCCGACCATTACCCTTGAGGGCGACGCCAACGGTGCACCGCACCCGGCGCCGGAGGATTACGCCAAACGTTTTACCGGCAAGTATCAGTTCCGCTTGATCAACGGCGGGATCGGGCACAACCTGCCGCAAGAAGATCCGCAGGCGTTTGCCAAGGCTGTGATTGATGCTGACCACCTGTAAAAACAAAAAAGCAGCCAGCCGTTAAGGCTGACTGCTTGATTATCAACGGCTGCGACTACTCGGTTGGCGCAACCAGATCCAACGCCTTGTTCACCGCCAACTCCCCCAACATGACCACTTGCGCAATGCCCAGCAGCGTGTGGCGGTCTGCACCTTGCAGCACCCCGGCAAAATTACCGAGCATGACCGACGCGGACGCCAACGACCCGCAAGCATTGGTCAGCAACGCCTCGGTGTCGGCTTGCGGGTTGGTCATGAACAGCGCGTTGGGCGTATAGGCTGTGGCCATGATCGCGGCAGGCGCGACGCCCATGAGCACCGACGATCAAGGGTGGGAGTGGGCTTGCTCACGAAGGGGCCGGTACATCCAGCATGGATATCGGCTGACCTGACGCCTTCGCGAGCAAGCCCGCTCCCACAGGGGATGGTCGGTGGATGAAGAACATGGAGTGGGGCTTTGCATTGGGGGGGCAAATGCCCCTCACCTATCTGCTCCGCAACTAGTGCGGCAAGCGCTGGTTATCCAGGACTCGTCCGACCACCAGCTCACTGAGCATGATCACCTGTTGCAGGATCAGCATCTTTTTGCGCTGTGAAGGGTCGATCGAATCGGCGAGTTCACGGGCCATGTCATTGGCTGAGGACAAGGTTTCAGTCGCTTCGACGAGCAGCGTTTCGTTATCCACCGTGGGGTCGATGAGGTAGATTTTGCCGGTCTTGCGGGTGGGTATTGAAGTCTTCAGCGCGGAGGGATTGAGGTAGAAATTGATCGCGCGGTCGGTGGCCTCTTTGATGTTTTGAGGTTCGAGCGCAGCGTCGTAGGGGATTGGATCGGTTTCAGGCGGGTTTGGCGTAATTTTGAACATAGATGACACTCGCTTAACAAAAAAATAAGGAGTCATCACTCACGCTACCAAACGAGGGTGGTGACCATTGCGCAGGTTGGTAGACCGGTCTAAGCGAGTAAACCCCGGCGCTCCCGAAGGAGCCCCACGCATGGCCACCATATAAAACCGAGCCCCGAAAAGAGACTGCATATAGCGGCGCATTACGCTTAGAGGACGGGCTACCAAACCCGATCACTGTTTTGCAGTGACAGGGAAACGATACAGCCCGCCTCAAGACGCGTAAGCCGGCGGATTCTGGCGTACGCGTAGGTAACGGCGCAAGGTGTTGTAGCCGTTATGGCGTAACAGTGCGTGTAAGTTACACGTGTGTGGGTGCTGGTGTTTAAAAGCCCCTCACCCTAGCCCTCTCCCCGAGGGAGAGGGAACTGACCGGGGTGTTTGGGGGAGGTACGCCGACGTGGGATATCGAGGTGAACTCTGGTGAGGAAGCGGTTGGTGCCGCCTGCAAATTCCCTCACCCCAGCCCTCTCCCAGAGGGAGAGGGCTGGGGTGTTTGGGCGAGGTACGCCGACGTGGGATACCGAGGTGAACTCAGGTGGGAAACGGCTGGTGCTATTTGACCAGCCGTTTTTCTTTGGAAGGTCTGTAGCCGAAATATGAGCTGTAGCACTTGCTGAAATGGCTCGGCGAGACGAACCCGCAGGCCACCAGCACTTCCACCTGCGACAGTTCGGTGTGTTGCAACAAGCGTCGCGCTTCGGTGATGCGCAGTTCCAGGTAATAGCGCTGCGGCGTCGTGCCCAGCTGTTCCTTGAACAAGCGCTCCAACTGCCGACGAGAACGACCGGCATACACCGCCAGTTGCTCCAGCTCCAGCGGTTCCTCCAGATTGGCATCCATCAGCTTCACCACCTCACGCAGCGGTGCACTGACGCAGAGGTTTTCATCCGGTTTGATTCGCCGGTAGCGCGATTCCTCGAACGCCAGAATGTCTTCAATGCCCTCGACCAACGCTTTGCCGTGCAAGCCCTTGATCCAGTCCAGCGCCATATGGAAAGCCCCGGACGGGCTCGATGCGGTGAGGCGATCACGATCAATTACATAGGGTTCGCTGCTGACGTGGGTAGTTTTGGCAATTTCGGTCAGCGCCGGACGATGTTCCGGGTGGATGGCGCAACGGTAGCCATCGAGCAGCCCGGCACGGCCGAGAAACCACGAGCCATTCCACAGCCCGGCGAGAGTGATACCGCGCTCCGCTGCAGATTTCAGCAAGCCGATAAACTCGTCACTCGCCCGCAGCTCGGTGCGATAACCACCGCACACCACCAGCAAATCCAGCTGCTGAAGCGCGGCCAAATCCAGACGTGCATCAGGCCGGATGACCAGGCCCAGATCACTGATCACCTCGCCATCGCCCAGCCCGAAGGTGCGCGAGGAAAACAATCCAGGGCGCAACAGGTTGGTGGTGACAACGGTGTCCAGCGCCTGGGTGAAGGCCGGCAATGAAAAGTGTTCGAGCAGCAGAAAACCGGTGCGGGTCAGGCGCGTGTCATCCGTGCCTTGCTCATTCAGATAGCGGAGGTTTTTCCCCTTCATGCCTCCGCTGAATTGGCGTCGTTCGATCAAGTTATGGTCCATCGGTCGTTGTTATGCGCCGATAGTTGGCTCGAATGGCGTCAGAGTCAATCACCTGTCGTTGCTCGCAATCGCGGCCGATCGATCACCGGGTCATGCTGCGCCATTACCTCGACAACCCAGTCGATGAACACCCGCAGTTTGAGACTCACATGCCGGTTCGGCGGATACGCAATATAGAGCGGCATCGGGTCGAGCTGCCAGCCTTCGAACAGCTGAACCAATTCTCCAGACTTTTCGTGTTTTTTTGACATGTACTTGGGTAACCACAGCACGCCCATGCCCGCTAAACCTGCCGCGAGGTAGGCGTTGCCGTCGTCGACCGCAAGCACATGGCGGCCCTTGATGTGCAACTGCTCGACATCGTTGTGCAAGGCGTAGGGCACTGGTTTGCCAGTGCGCGCCCAGAGGAAGGCGACCACGCGATGCCGAGAGTTTTCCAGTTCGCGCGGATGGGCAGGCCTCCCTTCGCGAGCCAAATAGGCAGGCGCGGCAAATACACCTAATGGCAGATCGGCGATCTTGCGCGCCATCAACGACTGGTCGAGCAACTCGCCGCCGCGCACCACGCAATCAACATTCTCATCGATGATGTCGACGATGCGATCGCTGACGCCCATGTCGATCTGGATGTCCGGGTAACGCGCATGAAACTGCGGCAATGCCGGCACCAGAATCAGCCGAGCGAACGGGCTCGGTACGTCAATGCGTAAACGCCCGCGTGGCATTGAAGCCGCGCCGGGCAAGCTGGTTTCCGCATCGTCCATGTCGGCCAACAGTTTGATCACCCGCTCGTAATAAACCGCGCCGTCGGCGGTGACGTTGACCTTGCGCGTGGTGCGGTTGAGCAGCTTGACCCGCAGCCGCGCCTCCAGTTGTTGCACGAGTTGGGTGACGGTGGTCTTGCTCATGTGCAGGGTTTCGGCGGCTTTGGTGAAACTCCCGGCCTCGACCACCCGGGCGAATGCCTGCATTGCATCAAATCGGTCCACGATTGAGCCTCTGATTGTTTGGGATTCGCAAACAGTGAACGCCAAGCTTGCGCGTTTATCGCCCGGCTGCAAATACCTAAAGTGGCTTCATCAACTCACTGATGGAGACACCCCATGACCCAGCGCGATGTTGTTTTCCCGCCTGCCCGCCGCGCCCTTTACGAGCGTCATCGTTATTCGCCGGCGGTGCGTTCCAACGGCTTTCTGTTTGTCTCGGGACAAGTCGGCAGTACCGAGGACGGCACGCCTGAGCCGGACCTGCAAACCCAGGTGCGCCAGGCGTTCAGCAACCTCAATGCAATCCTCCATGAGGCCGGTTGCACGTTCGACGACGTGGTCGACGTCACCGTGTTCATCGTGGATCCGCAATCGACGTTCGAAACGATCTGGAATCTGGTGCTGACCGAATTCTGGGGTGAGGCGCCGCATCCGACCGCCACCGCGGTGGGTGTGACGTGGCTGTATGGCTTTGATTTCGAGATCAAGGTGATCGCCAGACTGCCCGAAGCGGCCTGATCGTCAGGTGGATTTGCAGCGTGGGCCGACTGTCTTCAGACTGTCGGCCCTTCAGTCTTTGCGGCATCCGTCATGCCTGAGTCATTGCTCAAACCTGCCCTGCCCGGCATCGCCCTGCGTCGTTGGCGCCTGTTGCATCGCGTCAAGCAAAGCCATGCCGCCGAGATGTTCAACGTCACCCAATCGACCATTTCCCGCTGGGAAAGCGGCGTGCTGGCGCTGGATCCGGCTGCGCATTTACAGCTTGAGCAACTGTTGGCCGCGCGTCTGGATACAGCGGCCGATCATGCCCTCGCCCGCCTGGTGCGCGAAAATGCACGACCGGTGCATCTGGTCTGTGACCTCAGCCACCGCTTGCTGGCCTGCTCCCCGGCCCGCGCCGCGCAGTTCGCCAGTCCGCTGAGCGAATGGCTCGGGCAATCGCTATGGCGTTTCGTGACGCCGGAAATTGCCAGCAAAGAACGGGCGCTCGACACCCTCGGCTGGCGCGAACTGCAGGCGCCACCGGCGCTGGAATTTGTCACCGGCAATAACGACTCCGACCTTGTGCCGATCCGCCAGAGTCTGTGCCGCTGGACACGTATTGCGCTGTCCGACGGCACGGCCGCCCGGCTGGTCGAGACGCTCTGAACGCATATTTTATGCGTGGACGCTTTGTCGCCTCGGCTCTAGGCTTGCTCCTCGGTTCCACCACCGGGCAAGTTTATGGACCTCGAAAAAATCAGCGGACGCCTTGAATTCCTCCGCGAAGCAGAAAGGCTAAAGGACGTTCTCAGAAGCGCACACACCTCAAATGGCCGCAACGAAAGCACCGCCGAACACAGCTGGCGCCTGTGCCTGATGGCGATGGTCTTCGCCGATGAACTGGTCGGGCTCGATCTGCTGAAAGTGCTGAAGATGTGCGTGATTCACGACTTGGGCGAAGCGCTCAATGGTGACATCCCTGCGGTCGATCAGGCTGCTTTTCCGGACAAGAGCAAGCAGGAGCGCCACGACCTTTTGCTGCTGACCCGCACACTCGATGACGCCCTGAGCAACGAGATTCTTGCGTTGTGGGACGATTACGAAAATGCCCGGTCTGCCGAAGCCAAAGCGGTCAAGGCACTGGATAAGCTGGAGACCCTGTTGCAACACACTCAGGGCCAGAATCCGGCGGATTTTGACTACCGCTTCAATCTGACCTACGGCAAAAAGCACACCAGTGCCGCACCGATTTTCGCCGCCCTGCGCGCGCTCATCGATCAGGACACTCAGGCAAAAATGGAACAAGCGAAGTGAACTCGTCGCGTCCGCCATCGCTCGCGCCCAGGCGAACAATGTGATCAACGCTTGGCTGGCTTACAAATCCACATCTGTTGATGCTGGTCTTTGATGCCTTGAATGCGTATAACCTCGCCGTTTCGTCTACCCTGAGTTTGCGCCTCACGTCGCCACTTCAGCCCTTTTGATGCTCACGAAACGGAGAATTCCATGCTCAAACGAACCCTGGCACTGACCGCCGGCCTGGCGCTGTCCTTTTCTACCTTGATGGTACAAGCCGCTGACGTGTTGCGCGTCAGCGCGATTCCTGATGAAGCGCCGACCGAACTGCTGCGCAAATTCGAACCGCTGGGTGCTTATCTGGAACAGCAACTGGGTATGAAAGTGCAGTTCGTGCCAGTGGCTGACTACCCGGCCGTGGTGGAAGCACTGGCGACAGATCGTCTTGATATGGCTTGGCTCGGCGGCTTCACTTTTGTGCAGGCACGCTTGAAGACTGACGCGACGACGCCGGTGATCCCGTTGGTACAACGCGAACAGGATGCGCAGTTCACCAGCAAATTCATCACCGCTGACCCGAACGTGAAGAGCCTCGCCGACTTGAAGGGCAAGACCTTCGCTTTCGGTTCGGTGTCGTCGACCTCCGGCAGCCTGATGCCGCGTTACTTCATGCTGAAGAACGACGGCATCAAGCCTGAAGCCTATTTCAGCCGAGTCGCCTACTCCGGCGCGCACGATGCCACCGTCGCCTGGGTGCAGGCCGGCAAGGTCGACGCCGGTGTGCTGAACGCCAGCGTCTGGCAGAAACTGGTCGACGCCGGCAAGGTCGACACCAATAAGGTCAAAGTCTTCGCCACCACCCCGACCTACTTTGATTACAACTGGACGGTGCGCGGCACCCTCGACCCGGCACTGGCAGCGAAGATCAAAAAAGCCTTCCTCGATCTAGACCCGGCCAACCCTGAGCAGAAGAAGATCCTCGATCTGCAAGCCGCCAGCCGCTTCATCGACACCAAGCCCGAGAACTACAAGGGCATCGAGGAAGCCGCCCGCGCTGCCGAACTGCTGAAATGATCCTACGCCTCAGCCAGGGCAGCCTGCGCCACGCCAATGGAGTCGACGCCCTGCGCGGTGTCGACTTGCAGATTGGCGTCGGCGAACAGGTCGCCATCATTGGCCCGTCCGGGGCCGGTAAATCGAGTTTGCTCAACCTGCTGGTCACCGCACTGCGGCCCAGCAGCGGCGAGATCGAAGTGCTCGGCGAACGTGCCTGGCACTTGTCCGCCCGTCAACGCCAGCGTTTGCGCGCGCGCATTGGCCTGGTGCATCAGGCCCCGCCGCTGCCACCGCGTCAGCGCGTAATTACAGCCGTGCTGGCCGGCAAACTCGGTCAGTGGAGTCTGGGTAAAAGTCTTCTGAACCTGTTGCATCCACTGGATGTGGCCGGTGCGCGAGCAGCGTTGGCGCGGCTGGACCTGGGCGACAAACTGTTCGCGCATTGTCAGCAATTGTCGGGCGGGCAGTTGCAGCGCGTCGGCATTGCCCGTGTGTTGTATCAGGCGCCGGAAATTCTCCTGGCCGATGAACCCGTATCAGCCATGGACCCGGTGATGGCCGGGCACACGTTGTCGATCCTCTCGCGGCATGCCCGCGAGCATAACGTCACGCTGGTGGCGAGCCTGCATGCTGTGGATCTGGCGCTGTCGCACTTCCCACGGATCATCGGTCTGCGCGACGGGCAGATTCTGTTCGACAGCCCTTCCGGTCAAGTCAGCCACGAGATGCTCGACGCACTGTACGCCAACGAAAAACTGCAATCACCGACCGTTGCCGCGGTGCCTTCTTTGACTGTGCAGATTCCACGATGCTGAAAGGCGATTCACGCGATCCCGCTGCATGGCCACGTCTGTTGCTGACGCTGCTGGCAATTGCCTTGCTGTGGCCGGGCATTCAGCTCAGCGAGTTGAATCTGGGCGTGTTGCTGCCCGACAGCCAGAATGAAATGGGCCGTTTTGTTGCGCAGTTCTGGCCGCCTGCGCACGACGAAGCGTTTCTGCAGTTACTGCTCAAAGCCACCCTGCAAACCCTGGCCATCGCCACCGCCGGCATGGCTTTGGCGTTATTGCTGGCGATACCGGCGGGCCTGATTGCCAGTCGTGCACTGTCGCTGTCGGCCGCTTCACGCGGTGGCGTACCAAGCCGATTGGGGCGTCTGCTGCGCTGGCCGGTGCGTGGCTTACTGATTTTTTTGCGCAGCGTGCCGGAGATCGTCTGGGCGTTGTTGTTTGTGCGTGCCGTCGGATTAGGCCCGGCAGCCGGTGTGCTGGCGATCGCAATCACATACAGCGGCATGCTCGGCAAGGTCTACGCGGAGATTTTCGAATCGACGGACCAGCGTCCGGCGCATGCACTGTTGCAGGCTGGCAGTGGTCGACTGGCGGCGTTTGCCTACGGCACGTTGCCCAATGTCGCGGCGGAGCTGCTTTCCTACACGGTCTATCGCTGGGAATGCGCGATCCGCGCCTCGGTGGTGATGGGGTTTGTCGGTGCCGGCGGCCTCGGCCAGCAAATCGATTTGTCGATCCGCATGTTCGCCGGCGGTGAAGTCGCCAGTATTCTGCTGTCCTTCCTGGTGCTGGTCTTGGCCGCCGACCAACTCAGCCGTTTGCTGCGCTGGAGGCTGACATGAATCGGCTGGTCAACCTACTGCTGATCGCCGGCATTGCGCTGGCGGTCATCGCCTCCTTTGCTTATCTGGAACTCGATCTCGGCGAACTGGGCAGCGCGACCAGTCTCAAGCAGATGGGCGCGTATGTGCAGCGTTTTCTCAGCCCGGATCTGAGTGCGCAGTACCTGAAAGCAATCTTGCACGGCGCGATGGAAACCCTGGCCATGTCGGCCCTCGGCACCCTGCTCGCCGCGGTGTTCGGCATTCTTCTCGCCCTGCCTGCCGCCGGGCGTTTCGGCTGGCCGCTGCAAAGCGCCTCGCGCCTGCTGCTCAATGCCTTGCGGGCGATTCCGGAACTGGTCTGGGCGGCGCTGATGGTGCTCGCCGCCGGCCTCGGCCCGAACGCCGGCACCCTCGCCCTCGCCCTGCACACCACCGGCGTGCTTGGCCGGTTGTTTGCCGAAGCTCTGGAAAATACGCCGCCGCAACCCGCCGAAGCCATTCGGTTGCAGGGCGGCAATCCGCTCCTTGCCTTCTGTTATGGCACGCTGCCGAACCTTGCGCCGCAACTGCTCGCCTACATTCTGTATCGCTGGGAAAACAACATCCGCATGGCCAGCGTGCTGGGTTTTGTCGGTGCCGGCGGGCTTGGGCAGATGCTCTATGTGAGCCTCAGCCTGTTCCAGGAAGCGCAGGCCAGCACGGTGATTCTGGCGATGCTGGTGCTGGTGTTTGTGGTCGACTGGCTGAGTGCGTGGAGTCGTCAGCGCTGGGTCAAGGCCTAGTAGGCAGGCCGACGGCTGGATATCTGGCAAAAGCTGATTATGCTTCAGGAAACCTTGCAGCGATGCGAGGCGGTCAGACTGTGCAAGTTTCACGCGAGAGCAATGGCGGCATTTGCCACAAGGCCAGAGTGCGATAAGCGGTAACGGGGGACTCCGGCCTACAACAATAAGCACGACGGAGAACACCCATGGCCACAATCGACACAGCATCCACCGGCAGTCCACCGCGCAGCGGCGGCATCACCAAGGAGGAGCGCAAGGTCATCTTTGCCTCGTCCCTCGGCACGGTTTTCGAGTGGTACGACTTTTACCTGTACGGCTCACTCGCGGCGATCATCGCCAAACACTTCTTTGCCGGCGTCAATGAAACCACCGCGTTTATCTTTGCCCTGCTGGCGTTTGCGGCGGGGTTTGCGGTACGGCCATTCGGCGCGATTGTGTTCGGCCGGCTCGGCGACATGATCGGGCGCAAACATACTTTCCTCATCACTATCGTCATCATGGGCGTCTCGACCGCGATTGTCGGTATTTTGCCCGGCTACGCGACCATCGGTGTCGCTGCCCCCGTCATCCTGATTACCCTGCGTTTGCTGCAAGGGCTGGCACTGGGCGGTGAGTATGGCGGCGCAGCGACCTACGTGGCCGAACACGCGCCTCGCAACAAGCGCGGCTTCTTCACCTCGTGGATTCAAACCACTGCAACCCTCGGCCTGTTTCTGTCGCTGCTGGTGATTCTCGCCTGCCGCACGGCGCTGGGCACTGAAGCCTTTGAGGCGTGGGGCTGGCGGATTCCGTTTCTGCTGTCGATCCTGCTGTTGATTGTGTCGGTGTACATCCGCCTGCAACTGAGCGAGTCACCGGTATTCCAGAAAATGAAGGCTGAAGGCAAGGCGTCGAAGGCGCCGCTGACCGAGTCATTCGCGCGCTGGGACAACCTCAAAGTGGTGATCATGGCGCTGCTCGGCGGCACGGCCGGGCAAGCGGTGGTCTGGTACACCGGGCAGTTCTACGCACTGTTCTTCCTGCTGCAGACGCTGAAGATCGACCCGCAGACCGCCAACCTGCTGATCGCCGGCTCATTGCTGATCGGTACGCCGTTCTTCGTGATCTTCGGCAGCCTTTCCGACCGTATCGGGCGCAAGCCGATCATCATGGCCGGGTGCATTCTGGCCGCGTTGACCTACTTCCCGATCTTCCACGCGCTGACCCAGTACGGTAACCCTGACGTGTTCATCGCCCAGGAGAAAAACCCGGTCAAAGTGATCGCTAACCCTGACCAGTGCTCGTTCCAGTTCGACCCGGTGGGCAAGGCCAAATTCACCAGTTCCTGCGACCTGGCAAAGACCCTGTTGGCAAAACGGGCGATTCCATATGAGAACGTGGTTGCAGAACCTGGCACGGTCGCGCAAGTGCGCATTGGTGACAAAGTCGTCGAGAGCTTCGAAGGCAGTGCCCTGCCCGCCGCCGACTTCAAGACTCGCAACGATGCCTTCACCGCCAGTCTGGGCACAGCCTTGAAAGAAGCCGGTTACCCGGAAAAAGCCGACCCGGCGAAAACCAACTATCCGATGGTCCTGCTCCTGCTGACCGTACTGGTGATTTACGTGACCATGGTCTACGGGCCGATTGCCGCGTGGCTGGTCGAGCTGTTCCCGACCCGCATCCGCTACACCTCGATGTCGCTGCCGTATCACATCGGCAACGGCTGGTTCGGCGGCTTCCTGCCGACGGTGGCATTTGCCATGGTCGCCGCGACCGGGGATATCTACTACGGCTTGTGGTACCCGATCGTGATCGCGGTGATGACGGCGGTCCTCGGCACATTCTTCCTGCCGGAAACCAAGGATCGCGACATTCTCAAGGACTGAAAACCGTTAGCGCGCCCTCTCCATCGCGGGAGGGCGCCATTCGGCATAACCTGGCAAAAATATCGAACGCCTGCCGCATGCCTACCTCCAATGTTTACACCAATGGAGGTCAACAACATGAACAGCGACGATAAAACCCCGAACGCCCCGCCCACCGATACGTCCGGCAAACCGGTGAACGTAGTCGAGCGCGATCTTGAAGACCGAGATGATGACACCGAAACCGTGGATGAAGTCATCACGCCTTCGTCCACCAGAGTGAAGGAGCAGGACGCCGAGACGCTGCAGCGCAAGATCGATGAGATCGAGCGCAAAGTGGCCGACGGAAATTAGTGGTTTGCAGGCGATCGCAACGGTCTGCTGGATCTCCCCCCTCACCCCAGCCCTCTCCCCCAAGGGGCGAGGGGGAAAGGGAGCCGATCTGTGGGCTTTTCAGAGTTTGAGTTCACCTTAGTCTTTCAGGTCGGCGTCATTTGCATGCACACCTCGATCAGTCCCCTCTCCCCCAGGCGCGAGGGGGGAAGTAAGCCGGGCTTTTCAGAGCCTGAGTTCACCTCAGTCTTCCAGGTCGGCGTCATTTGCATGAACACCTCGATCAGTCCCCTCTCCCCCAGGCACGAGGGGGGAAGTAAGCCGGGCTTTTCAGAGCCTGAGTTCACCTCAGTCTTTCAGGTCGGCGTCATTTGCATGAACACCTCGATCAGTCCCCTCTCCCTCTGGGAGAGGGCTAGGGTGAGGGCTTCTTCGCCGGGTTGAGTTTCACGGCCGTACATATCGGCTCCCAATCGGCCGTCAGTGTGGCCAGCGTCAAAGCGTTGCTCAGTGCTGCGCCGCTGGCGGTGTTGTCGAAAATGCACCAGGTCGCCGCACCTGCTGCAGCCGCTGACTGCAAGGCTTGTGCGAGATTATGCAGGTAAGGTGCATCGTAGGCGCTGTGGTAAATGCGCGGCGAGCCGTGCAGGCGCCAATATTGGGTTCCCGCCCAGCCACTGGGCGCAGCATCACTGCTGATGCGCGAGGGATCGACGGCCGCTTGAGCGATCTGACAAGCCTTCAGCATTGGCTCAGCGCTGACCCACGATGCATGCCGTGGCTCAAGCACCACAGCGCCGCAGAAGCGCTGGCGCAATGTCACGAAGAAGGCTTCGGCGATGGTTTCGTCGAATGCCAGCGATGGCGGCAATTGCACGAGCAGGCAACCCAGGCGCTCGCCCAGACCGCCGCATTCAGCAAGAAATTTATCCAGCGCCGCCTCGCAACCCGCCAGGCGTAAATCATGGGTGATGTGTTTGGGTATTTTCACCGAAAAGCGGAAAGCCTCCGGTACGCCGTCGGCCCAACGCTCATAGGTTTGCCGACGATGCGGACGGTAGAACGAGCTGTTGATTTCCACGCAGTTGAGGCGCGAAGCGTAGCGCTGCAAGTGCGTACCGTCAGCCGCAAATGCCGGCCAGTGCTCGCGCCCCAGACTCCAGCCTGCGCAGCCAATAAAAATCAAAAAAGCACCTCCTGATCTGTACGCGCTGATCGTTCCCCCGCTCTGCGTAGGAATGCCTCAAGGGCTGCATTCCTTTGCTGCGCGAGGGAACGATCAAACCTCCGCGTTAAGCGGTTATTTTTTCCCGGGCAACACCGCCCCGAGCACTTGCTTGGCAGTCTGCACGATCACCCCGGCCTCATCCGGATCGCCCTTGAGCAATGTCGTGGCGAATTTCTTCGCCTGTTCAAGCTTGATGTGCGGCGGCAAGGGCGGCACGTTCGGGTCGGTCTTGAACTCGATCAACACTGGGACCTCCGAGGCCAGTGCCTGCTCCCAGGCAGCAGCGACGTCTTCTTCGCGATCGACAAAGATGCCTTTCAGGCCAATGGAAATGGCGAACAAGTGATAAGGCACATCGGGAATGCTCTGCGAAGCTTCGAACTTCGGGTCGCCCTCCATTACCCGCTGTTCCCAGGTGACCTGATTGAGGTCCTCGTTGTTGAACACCGCGCAGATCCATTTCGGACTCGCCCACTGCCGCCAGTATTTGGCGACGGTGATCAGTTCGGCCATGTTGTTCATCTGCATCGCGCCATCACCCACCAGCGCAATCACCGAACGCTCGGGATAAGCAAACTTGGCGGCAATCGCGTAAGGCACAGCGGCGCCCATGGACGCGAGGCCACCGGACAACGAACACTGCATGCCACGGCGGATCTTCAGATCGCGGGCAAACCAGTTGGCGCAGGAGCCGGAGTCGCTGGTGATGATGGCCTCATCGGGCAGGCGCGGCGACAGCTCGTATACCACCCTTTGCGGATTGACCGGGTCAGCCTTGGCCATGGCGCGTTTCTCCAGGGTTTTCTCCCAGCTGCCACGCCAGCCTTCGACTTTCTTGCGCCACTTGTTGGAGGTTTTCTGTTCGAGCAGTGGCAACAGCGCGGCAAGGGTTTCTGCCGAATCGCCGACCAGATTGACCTCCATCGGGTAGCGCAGGCTGAGCATGTCGGGCTGCAAATCGATCTGCACGCCGCGTGCCTGTCCTTCCTTGGGCAGAAACTCCGAGTACGGGAAACCCGAACCGATCATCAGCAAGGTGTCGCATTCGCTCATCAGCTTGTAGCTCGGTTCGGTGCCGAGCAGGCCGATGCTGCCGGTGACCCACGGCAGATCATCCGGCAACGCGGCTTTGCCCAACAGCGCCTTGGCGACGCCGGCACCAAGTTTTTCGGCCACCGCGATGACTTGATCGGTCGCCTGCAACGCCCCCGCGCCGACCAGAATCGCGACCTTCTCTCCCGCATTCAACACGTCGGCGGCACGCTGCAGATCGACGTCATACGGCAACACTTTGGGTTTCGTGTAACCGACACCGGAATGCGCGGTGCCATGGGCGCGCGCCGGTGCTTCGTATTTCAGGTCCTGCAAATCGTTGGGCAGAATCAGCGCGGTCACCCGGCGTTCGCCCACGGCCGTACGCACCGCTCGATCGAGCAAATGTCGCACCTGTGAAGGCGCGGACGCCTGCTGCACAAACGCCCCGGCGACATCCTTGAACATCGACACCAGATCCAGCTCTTGCTGATAGTGGCTGCCGAGCGCAGTGCGCGCCTGCTGACCAACGATGGCCAGCACGGGCATGTGGTCCATGCGCGCGTCGTAGAGGCCAGTGATCAGGTGCGAGGCACCCGGGCCGGAGGTGGCGATGCAGACGCCCAACTCGCCGGTGAACTTGGCGTGTGCCGAGGCCATGAACGCGGCCATTTCTTCATGCCGCGCCTGGACGAATTCAATCTTTCCCTTGGCCCGACTGAGCGCGCCGAAAACGCCGTTGATGCCGTCCCCCGGATAGCCAAAAATCCGCGTAACGCCCCATTCGCTGAGCCGCTCAACCAGAAAATCTCCCACTGTCATCGTCATCTTGATCCTCGTCTTTCTCCGCTGCATGGAGCTGTCCGCCAGAACTTCCGCCGGGCGCTGTAAGGGTCTGGACAGTGAGCTTGTCGGCGAAGTTTCGATGGATTTCCCTGAGCCGGTTGTTGTTTGCGGACAAAACCGTCAGGACGGCACAACGCGCGCATCGATAATCGCAAGGAGCAAAGACATGGATTTCCCAGCAGCATGGCGCAGCCAGTTTGCCGGTGCAGCCATCGAACAGCAGACCATTGGTGAATCGCGCGCTGATGTCTGGCGGATCACACCTGCTGAGGCGGCGCCGCAATTCGTCAAAACCGAGGCGTGGAGCCGGATCAGCAGCGAATCGCCTTTTATCAACTGCTCGACGAGTTTTTCTGAGGCAAGTGCGTACCCTGGCTGTCTACCTTGTTGAATAAGCGGCGAGCTCATTCGCCAGCAGGTTCGCTCCCACATTTGCAATGCAATCCCCTGTGGGAGCGAGCTTGCTCGCGAAGACGCCAGGACAGTCAATACAGATGCCGGATCAGGAGAACAGCATGCCCACGCCCATACAAACCTTGCTGCTGAAACGCAACGACTGGGTACCGAACAACCCGCGTCTGCCGGTGTTGATCTATCCGCAAGCCATTGAACTCCAGGGCAACGACCCCGCCGCCCTGTTCGAGCACACCTTCAGCGCCAACGGTTGGCCGCCGCAATGGCGCTACGGGATCTATGACTTTCACCACTATCACACCGAAGGCCATGAAGTGCTGGGCGTTGCGGCGGGTCGTGCGGAATTGATGCTCGGCGGGCCTGACGGTCAAGTTGTGCAGGTCAGCGCCGGTGACGTGTTGCTGCTGCCGGCCGGCACCGGCCATTGCAACCTGAGTTGCAGCGAGGACTTTCTGGTGGTCGGTGCCTATCCACCTGGCCAGCATGCCGACATCTGCCGCGAGGCGCCCAGCCATCAGCAACTGGAAACCATCGCGAAGCTGCCGTTCCCGCAGACCGATCCCGTGCAGGGAATGCAGGGGGCTGTCAGTCAATACTGGCGCGAATGACCCTCAACGATGCGGATGCACCGTCCACGCCACCAGTTTGATCACGATCGGCCGCACGACGAGGATGCACAGGAACGCCACGGGCATCGCCAGCTTGTAGGCGTGCAAGGCATTGCTCAGGTAGTCGTTATCAATGCCGGAGTTGGCGGCGGTGATTACCAGCGACATCAGAAACGCCATGATCGTCGCCATGTACAGCGCAAACACATACGGCGTGGCACGCGGCGACAGCTTGCGGCGGCTAATGATCAAGGCTTCGGAACTTGTCGGTTGATTCATATGGCTTTTCCATCCATTGACAGGGAGAGCGCACGTTAACAACGCTGTTGCCGCGTAACTAGACGCTCGACCGCAGGTACTTTATAAAGCAGAACTTACGAATCACCCCTCAACGGCACGATGAATGAATCTGTTAGCGGCGATTGCCAGTTTTATCAAAGTCGTTGAAGCCGGCTCGATTGTCGGCGCCGCCAAGACTCTCGGCGTCAGTGCGGCAGCGGTCAGCCAGACGCTCAATCGGCTGGAAGCGCACCTCGGTGTGCGCCTGTTGCAACGCACCACGCGCAGCATGGCGCTGACCGAAAACGGCGCGGTGTACTACGAGAAAGTCCGATGCATTGCGGCGGATCTGGAATCGGCACAAAGCGCGATCAGCAGCGATGAAACCGAGTTGCAGGGCCGGCTGAGCATCGCCTCGACCTCTGCGTTCGGCCGCCATGTTTTGGCGTCGCTGATCGCCGGTTTCGCCGCACAGCACCCGCGCCTGCTCATCGAACTCTCGACCACCAACGGCAAGATCAACCACATCCAGGACCGCATCGATCTGAGCCTGCGGATCCAGCCGCAACTGGAGGATGGCATCGTCGCGCGCAAGATCGTTTCCCTGCCGTTCATCATGTGCGCGGCGCCGGCCTATTTGCAGCGCGCCGGTTACCCGCAGTCTCCAGATGACTTGCAGAACCACGCCTGCCTGGCCTTTCGTTATCCCTTGGACGGGCGGTTTCTGCGCTGGAGCTTTGTCTGCGACGGCCAGCGTTTCGACGCTCCTATCAATGCCACTGCCATCAGTGACGACATCGATGCATTGGCGCAAATGGCAGTCAACGGCGCCGGCATCACTCGACTGGCGGAGTTCGTCGCCGCGCCCTATCTCGCGAGCGGGCAACTGGTGCCGCTGTTCGAGCACAGCGAGGCAACGCACTCCGTTGTCGAACCGATGGACATATACGCCTGCGTACAGGAGCGCGCGGCGATGACGCCGAAGGTCAAAGCGTTTGTGGATTACCTGACGGCGCATCTGGCCACGAGATGGCCGATGGAAAATGTTTAAGACGCAGAGTTCAAAGAGGCTCGCTGAAGGAAGCGAATTCGGGCAAAGTCCACCTCGCCCGTCCGGCCCATCACGGAAGATAACAACAATGAAAAAGTCTCTCGGCGCTCTGCTGCTGATCTGCGTGAGCAACTACGTGTTGGCTGACACGCAACCCGTCGGTTTCCAATACGCCACACTGGCGGATCCGCGCAATGAGCGCCCGGTGGAAATGGTTGTCTGGTACCCGAGTGCGACCACCGATGCGACGCCACAATTGTTCGGCGACAACCCGGTCTTCGTCGGCGCCCCCGCTGTGCTCGACGCCCCTGCCGCGAAGGGCGAGCATCCATTGGTGGTGATTTCCCACGGCAATGGTGGAAGCTGGATCAACCAGACGTGGCTGGCCAGCGCGCTGGCCCATCAGGGTTACATCGTCGCGGCGGTCAACCATCCCGGCACCACCAGCCGTGACCGCAGCCCGCTAGCCGCGGCGCAGTTGTGGCAACGCCCCGTCGACCTCAGCCGCGCCGTAGATGCGGTGACCGCGCAACCGGAAAAATTCGGCGCAGTGGCCAGGGATCGCATTGCCATTGTCGGCCATTCTCTCGGCGGCTGGACGGTGCTTGAGGCCGGCGGCGCACGCTTCGACCCCGAGCGGTTTGCGCAGGACTGCAAAGCCCACGCACAATTGGCCAGTTGCACCGTTTACCAACAGATAAACCCCGCCAGCACTGCGCACTCGCAAGCCCGGATGGCGGCAGACTGGCGTGACAAACGCGTCTCTGCCGTGGTGTCACTGGACCTGGGATTGTCGCGCGGGATGACCGATACAAGCCTTGCCGCTTATCCCGTGCCTATCCTGGTGATCGCTGCCGGCGCACCGTCGAAAGACCTGCCCGCTGAACTGGAATCCGCCGACCTCGCCAAACGCCTGCCAAAAACCTCATCGCGTTACGTCGAGATCAGCGACGCCAGTCACTTCAGTTTCATGGCAATCTGCAAGCCTGGCGCCGTGGCCATGCTCGACGAGGATGTGCCGGGCGACAGCATCATCTGCACCGACGGCGAGGGCGGCCGACCACGCGCCGAGATTCAGCAGCAAGTGATTACCCTGATCAGCGGGTTTCTGGCGCAGTCACCTGGCAGCCTGAAACCCGCCCTCACCTACCAGGAACCCCAATAACAATGCTGACGCCCGCCCCTCAGACCTTCCGTGGCAGTTGCCTGTGCGGAGCGGTGAAATACCAGATCCGCTCACGGCCCAAGGCACTTTCGCATTGCCATTGCAGCCAATGCCGCAAAAGCCATGGTGCAGCGTTTGCCAGCTATGGCAGCGTGCTACGGCAGAATCTGGAATTGCTGGAGGGCGCTGATCAGCTCAAGTCCTATCAGTCTTCCGAATCGGTGCAGCGCCAGTTCTGCTCGCACTGCGGCTCGTCACTGTTCTGGGCGAGCAATCAGGGTGATTACGGCGGCTGGATTTCGGTGGCGCTGGGTACGCTGGACACGACGTTTACCACGGAAAAACAGCAACACGTGGAAGTGACCTCGAAGGCGCCGTGGTTTGAAATCAAGGATCAATGGCCGCAGCGTTGAGCCTGACCCTGTTTCTGTGGTGTGCTGTCTATTCTCAGCAGACATTTTTTTCACTTGCCAACGAAGAGGCCCCTTAGATGAGCAAAGCCCCGTACGTTCCGCCCAAGGTCTGGACAAACGAAGCCCCGTCCGGTGGCCAGTTCGCCAGCATCAATCGACCGATTGCCGGGCCGACCCATGACAAGACCCTGCCGGTCGGCAAACATCCGCTGCAGCTGTACTCGCTGGCCACGCCCAACGGGGTGAAGGTGACCATTCTGCTCGAAGAGCTGTTGGCGCTGGGGCACCGCGATGCCGAGTACGATGCGTGGCTGATCCGCATTGGCGAGGGCGATCAGTTCTCCAGCGGCTTTGTCGAGATCAACCCCAACTCGAAAATCCCGGCGTTGCTGGATCGCAGTGTCGAGCCACCAATCCGCGTATTCGAGTCGGGTTCGATCCTGCTGTATCTGGCGGAAAAATTTGCTGCCTTCCTGCCGACAGATCCGGCGGGGCGCACCGAAACCTTGAACTGGTTGTTCTGGCAGATGGGCGCGGCGCCCTATCTGGGCGGCGGTTTCGGGCATTTCTATGCGTATGCGCCGGAGAAAATGGAATACCCGATCAATCGCTTCACCATGGAGGCCAAGCGGCAACTGGATGTGCTCGATCGGCGCTTGGCTGAGAGCGCCTATCTGGCTGGCGACAGCTACACCATCGCCGATATCGCGGTCTGGCCGTGGTACGGGCAATTGGTGCGCAACAACGTTTATTCAGCGGCGGAGTTTCTCGCGGCTCACGAGTACACCCATGTGCAGCGCTGGGCCGAGACCATCGCCCAGCGGCCGGCGGTCATTCGCGGGCAACGCGTCAATCGCACCTGGGGTGATGAAGCGACTCAAGTGCCCGAGCGTCATCAGGCTGAAGATTTGAGCTGACAGCCCTTCTTTCCGAGCCACCAGCGGGCCGCTCACAAGCGTTTGTGATCGGCCCGTTTCGCGTCCTCTCGTCCCCGATAAAACCACGACTCTGCGCCAACCCGCGACGCAGAGCGCCCGGCCGATTGTGAAAAAATCGTTAACTAACTGAGCCGTACGTCTTTCTTCGCCCGGAATGATCTGACACACTAATGCGAATAATTCCTACACGCACTCGCACTGGATTCGTTTTCGTATCATTTGGGGAAGCAGATTGATGTCGTTTCGCACCATTCACCGCCGCTCAAACCGTTCACCGAACCTGCTGGCACTGGCCATTTGCATGGCCAGCGTCGCACCAGCGCTGGCCGACGAGGCTACACCCGCCACGCCTGAAACCGCCGCGCCGGCCACGCTGGAACTGGACGCCACGGAAATCGGCGCCACCCAGATGAGCAGCACCACTGAAGACAGCCAGTCCTACACCACCGGCCCGATGCGGACGGCGACCAAGCTCTCGCTGACCATGCGCGAAACGCCGCAAGCGGTGACGGTGATCACCCGTCAGCGCATGGACGACCAGAACATGACCAGCATCAACGACGTGGTGAAAGGCACGCCGGGGCTGTTCCTCAGTCAGGCCAGCGGCCCGGGTCGGCAGACCTACAGCTCACGCGGGTTCGATATTGACACCATCATGTACGACGGCCTGCCGAGTTCGTACTCGCCGTTCTCGATGGCGGTGCAACCGAACCTGGCGATGTTCGACCGCGTTGAAATCGTCCGTGGCGCGACCGGCCTGGTTACCGGTGCTGGCAACCCTTCGGCGGCGATCAACCTGGTGCGCAAACGCCCGACTGCCGATCAGCGCGTAACCCTCACTGGCGCCGCCGGCAGTTGGGATGACTACCGTGGCGAGATCGACGCCTCCAGCCCGTTGAACGAAAGCGGCACCCTGCGTGGTCGCGTGGTCAGTTCCTATCAGGGCGCCGACAGCTTCCGCGACAAGGAAGAAAACGACCATGGCCTGTTCTACGCCATCGGTGAAGCCGACCTGAGCGACAGCACCACCGCAACCCTCGGCTTCTCACGCCAGAACGAACAGACCAACTATTTTTGGGGCGGCCTGCCGATCGGCACCAACGGCCACCACCTCGACCTGCCCCGCTCCACCTATCCCGGCACCGACTGGGAAAACCGCAAGCTGCAGATCGACACCGTGTTCGGCGAAGTCGAGCATCGTTTCGACAACGACTGGAAGCTGCACGTCGCCGGCTCGACCTCGACCCTCGACGGCGAGTTTTCCGGGACTTACCTGTCGCGCTACGCCGGCCCGCTGGAAACCACGGCCTACCAGTCGCACCACACCGACAAGCAGCGCTCGCTCGACGTGTTCGCCAGTGGCCCGTTCGAAGCCTTCGGCCGCAGCCACGAACTGGTGGTCGGCGCCAGCAACCGGGTGTATGACGCAACCACCAAGGAATACGACCCGTACACCACGGCCTGGCCAATCGGCGCGCCCAAGCCTGATTTCGTCCGTGACGGCAAAACCCGCAACGTCACCACCCAGGACGCCGTGTACCTGACCACCCGCCTGAGCCTGGCCGATCCGCTGACGCTGATCCTCGGCGGGCGTCTCGACTGGTACGACTACGATGACCGCACTGCCGACGGCGATTACAAAGTCACCCGTAACGTCACGCGCTATGCCGGCCTGATCTACAAACTCGACGACCACCATTCGCTGTACGCCAGTTACACCGACATCTTCACCCCGCAAACCCAGAAGGACCTCGGCGGCAAAGTGCTCGAACCGATCGTCGGTGAAAACTACGAGGTGGGCATCAAGGGCGAGTACTTCGATGGCGCCCTCAACGCCAGTCTGGCGGTGTTCCAGATGGACCAGACCGGACGCGCCACGATGGCCGACAATCAGTTCGGTTGCCCGGTTCTGACCTGCTACGGGTCATCGGGCAAGGTGCGCAGCCAGGGCGTGGACATGGAACTGCAAGGCGCGCTGACTGAAAACTGGCAGGTCGGCGCCGGCTATACCTACACCCGCGCGCACTACATCAAGGACGAAAACCCGGCCAACAACAATCAGCGTTTCGAAACCGACACGCCTGAGCATCTGTTCAAAGTGTCCACCGTGTACCGCTTCCAGGGTCCGCTGCAGCACCTGCGCGTGGGCGGCAACGTCTACTGGCAGAGCCGCATGTACAACGACATCGCCCTGGCCAATAACGGTAGCTATCGCCTCGAACAGGGTGGCTACGCGGTCACCGACCTGATGGCCGGGTACGAGGTCAACAAACACCTGGATCTTCAGGTTAACGCGAATAATATCTTTGACCGCGTGTATTACTCCGCCATCGGCTCCAATGTCACGTGGGGTTCCAACGACAACTACGGCAACCCGCGCAGTTACATGCTGACGGCCAAGTACAAGTTCTGAGTCGCTGAGGTTCTAATCAGCATTGCAAAAAAGGGCGCCGGGGAAATCCACGGCGCCCTTGTCGTTTCCGGCCTCTTCATTAGTCATGAGCCGCAATAACCGTTAGTCTCGCAGCGAACTCTTCACGAAGCATCGCCCATGACCAACCCGGCCTTCACCCCCGACATCGACGCTATCCGCAGCATTGACGCGGTGCCGGTCATCCTGAGCATGGTCAAGCACCTCACGGGCATGCGCTTCGCCGCGGTGGCCCGAGTCACGGAACGCAATTGGGTGGCATGCGCCGTTGATGACTCCATTGATTTCGGGCTCAAACCCGGTGGCGAGCTGGTGCTCGAATCGACCATCTGCCACGAGATCCGCCAGCATCAGCAGCCGGTCATCTTCGGCCACGCCAGTGCGCACCCGGTCTTTTCGTTACACCACACGCCGAAAACCTATGGGCTGGAAAGCTACATCTCCATTCCCATCGTCAAAGCCAACGGCGACTTCTTTGGCACGCTGTGCGCCATCGACTCAGTGCCGGCCAACCTCGACGAACCGGCCATTGCCAAGACGCTGGCGCTATTCGCCCAACTGATTGCCATGAGTCTGGACACGCAAAGCCGTCTGGAAGCCACCAAAGTCGAACTGAATAACGCCAATGAACTCGGGCGCCTGCGCGAGCAGTTCATCGCCGTACTCGGCCACGACCTGCGCACACCACTGAGCGCGGTGCGCATGAGCGCCGACTTGCTGGAATGCAAAACCGAAGACAAGCGCTCGCTCAACCTGATCGCGGCGATTCGCAATAGTTCGGTGCGCATGGGCGTGTTGATCGAAAACATCCTCGACTTTGCCCGAGGACGCCTGGGCGGCGGGATTCCGGTGCAGCGCAAGTTGGTGGACGACTTGCAGCACACCCTGCAACTGACCCTGGCCGAGGTACAAACCTCCCATCCCCAGGCCATTTTTATCGACGAGCTTGAGGTGCCGACGGGCATCTATTGCGATGCACTGCGCATCAGCCAATTACTCTCCAATCTGCTGGGCAACGCGGTGACCCATGGCTCGCAAAACACGCCGATCGTCCTCAAGGCGTATGCAGAAAACGATGAACTGGTGATCGCTCTGACCAACCAGGGCACACCGATTTCCGCCGAACTAATGCCACTGCTGTTCGAACCGTTCTCCCGGGCCGAAGCCGGGCAACGTTGCGAAGGTCTGGGTCTGGGGCTGTATATCGCCTCGCAGATAGCCATGGCGCACAACGGCACCTTGAGCGTGACCTCAAGCACCGAGTCAGGCACCTGCTTCGTGGCAAGATTCCCGGCGCGGTTCAAATGGCTTTAAGCCGCCTGCAGGCGCATCGTCAGAATCGCCGCCCCCCAGCCGATAAAGTCGAACCGACCACAAGACTGACCCAACGGGGCAAGGCAGGATCGTCAGTGACCATTGTGAAGGTCCATATCGAGTAAGAATCCATTTTCCTGCATAGCCCAGATCAAAAGCCCCTCACCCTAGCCCTCTCCCGGAGGGAGAGGGAACTGACCGAGGCGATTGGCAGAGCTACGCCGACTTGAAATACCGAGCCGTACTCGAACACCAAGAAAATCAAAAGCCCCTCACCCTAGCCCTCTCCCGGAGGGAGAGGGAACTGACCGAGGTGAATGCGAGAGATACGCCGACTTGAAATACCGAGCCGTACTCGAACACCAAGAAAATCAAAAGCCCCTCACCCTAACCCTCTCCCGGAGGGAGAAGGAACTGAACGAGGTGATTGCGAGAGATACGCCGACTTGAAATACCGAGCCGTACTCGAATACCAAGAAAATCAAAAGCCCCTCACCCTAACCCTCTCCCGGAGGGAGAGGGAACTGAACGAGGTGATTGCGAGAGATATGCCGATTTGAAATACCTAGCCGTACTCGAACACCAAGAAAATCAAAAGCCCCTCACCCTAGCCCTCTCCCGTAGGGAGAAGGAACTGACCGAGGTGAATGCGGGAGATACGCCGACTTGAAATACCTAGCCGTACTCGAACACCAAGAAAATCAAAAGCCCCTCACCCTACCCCTCTCCCGGAGGGAGAAGGAACTGACCGAGGTGATTGCGAGAGATACGCCGACTTGAAATACCGAGCCGTACTCGAATACCAAGAAAATCAAAAGCCCCTCACCCTAGCCCTCTCCCGGAGGGAGAGGGAACTGACAGAGGTGATTGCGAGAGATACGCCGACGTGAAATACCGAGTTGAACTCAGTTCTGAAAAGCCCCGCATCATCCAAAGCCATACACCCGCTTCTCACCACTCAACAGGATGAGCGCAAGCTCGGCTACCGCTCTTGATCTTGCCGTGCTGGCCCCTTCGGCAGGCTGAGTGGAGGGATTTATCCGGGGGTGGGAGCGCAGCGACCGTTTGGCGAAGCCAAACACATCGAGAGGAGGTGCAGCGAAGCAAACCGTAGGCGATGCCCCCGGATAGATCCCGTAACGAAGGAACCCCGAGCCCCAGCGAGCGGGCCGAACGCCGGGGCCCAGCCTTTTGGTTACTTTTTGGCGTCTGAAAAAGTGACCCGCTGTAAGAGCGGAACCGCCAGCCGCAGCACCCAAAAAAACGGATATACACCCAAAACCCCCAGAGCATGGTCGGCCCAAAGGCCGCCAAGCCCAAACAAACAAACAAACAAAAAAAAGCCCCGCAACCACATAAAGGTGCGAGGCAAAAAATTGGTTGGTTGCGGCCAACCAAAGGAGCTCAGTCAAATACGCACAACAGGCAAAATCAGATGCAATCCTGAGCCGCCCGCTCAAAACTCGAAGGCAAAAGATTCGAAGCCAACAAATGCCGCTCGTAGATAAACACCTTGCCGCCATTACCCGCCTTGTACGCCTCCAGCACGTTGTCAGCCGAAATCTTGCTCGGCACCACAATCCGGTAGCTACGCTGAGTCTGCGAAACCGTCGGGTTCAACGCACTGCCCTGCAACTTCGGCACCACGCAATCGGCGTACTGCGCAGGCGTCTTGCTGGTCTGCAACGTCAGGCTCGGATTGTTCGGCGCCGAAGCGCAACCGGTAAGCAACAAAGAGGCAAAGGCCAGAGCAGGGACGAATAAAAGACGCATCGGTGTCATCCTGAAAATAAAGGTTCGGTTCAACCGGCAACGGTTCAGCCTCACGGAGCCGCCGTCGCCATTTATGTTTTAAATGTTCAGCTCGACGCCACCAGCGCCTTGAGCGATACATCGAACTGCTTCAAGGCGCTGAGTTGCAGGTCACGCTGTTTGTCGATCTGTGCAGCAATGGCCGGCGCCGCCTGGTTGTGTACCCAGACCGAAGGCAACTGTTTCTCGACGGCACCTTCTGCCTTGCCGATGTACTGCAGATCGGCGTCGTAGAAGCGTGCGGTGAAACGCGCTTCGACCACGCTGTTCTGCTGCGTCAGCAAGCGGTTGAAGGTATCGAGCTTCACCACCACGTCTGGATGCGCCTGCACCAGAGCATCAAGGTTGTCGTAAACGGTCACCGACAAGAACTGCTGTTGCAGGGAACTCACCAGCCAGTCGATGGCCAGTTCCGGATCGGAACTGCTGACAAAGGCTTCGCGAATCCGCGAGTCGAGCGCATCTTTCGCGCCGTTGACCGCCATGTCGTGGTAACGCTCAAGGTATTGCAGGTTGTCCAGGGTGTTCTCGCTGAGCAACACGCCCACGGTTTGCGAATGCTGCAACGTGGCGCTACTGCCGGTGATGGTCTGGAAATGACACGACCCGGCGTCGGCTGCGAAAGTCGGGGCTGTGAACAGTGCGCCGCTTGTCAGCAGGGCGACCAAAGCCAGTCGGGTCAGTGTGTTCATCGCGCAAATTCCTTGAGCTGCGTGTTCGATGGAGGCGATTTTCCGCCGATTGCCGACAAAGCAGAACTTGCGTTTCTTGATGGTCACTATTACTTCTAGCAATAGTTGCGCGACATGCAGCCTGATACACACTCAATACAAGTAGAAAAAGACCAATGAGGAACCTTCCTTGAGAACGTTTGACCTGATCCGAGACGCCGTTCTGCCCGACTTCCGCGAGCGCGTAGCCGAGTACCTCGTGCAGTACGAAAGCGTGTTACTGGACAAAAACGCCGATGACCAGCAGCTCATCAAAGACACCGCCAATCAGTTGCGCGGTTACCTGCGCGGGCTCAACACCACGCGAGTGCTGGGTATGGCTTATTGGGAAGAACTGGATCGTCGGGTCGTCGACACTTGGCTCACGCCCGAGCAATGACCGATCGGCACGGTGATCAGGGCGGCGGCCAGCAACCGCACCCTCCCCGCTGCCAGTGGTCTGCGCGGCAACACGACCGCTGCGAAAAAACCGCCCGAACGCTTACAATCGCCGGTCTCACTGCCACTCAGACAGGCTCAGCAAGAAATGCCGCTCGACCCACCTACGATGCTGACCATTTCCGTCGCCCTCGCAGCCGCTGCCGCGCTGTACCTGGCGATCGAATGGCGCAGCATTCGTGAGCCTTCGCTGCTGTTCTGGAGCGCCGGTTTCGCCACCATCACCGTCGGTTCCACCCTGGCCCTGCTGCGCAGCAGCGGTTTTTTGCTGATCGGCATCTGGTTCGCCAACGGCCTGCTGGTGACCGCGCATTTCCTGTTTATGCTCGGCGTGGCGCGCTTCACTCAGATTCGGCTATCGCCGGCCTGGTACCTGATCTTCGTCACCTGGCTGGTCATGCTGCTGTTGCCGGACGGGCCGTTGTGGTCGAAGGTCATGCTGGCGGCCAATTCGTTGCTGGTGGCGCTGTCGACCCTCAAGGCCAGTTCACTGCTGCGCCCCCACGGCAAGTCGCTGAGCGTCGGCGCAGTGCAGTTGCGTTATGTTTTGCTCGGCCACGGGATCTTCTATGTGGCCAAAGCCCTGACCGTGGTGATCCCCGGTACGCTGATCGATCTGGCGGCATTTCGCGGCGAGATCATTCAGATTTCCTTGGTTGAAGGCGCGATGGCGATCATGTTGATCGCCCTGTCGATGACCGGCACCGAGCGATATCGCCGGGAAAAACAGATCGCCCGCCTCGCCGAGCGCGACCCGTTGACCGCCCTGTACAACCGCCGCGCCCTGGAAAAACGTGCGCCACGCCTGCTCGAAGACGTTTCGCCGGCGCATCCCGGCGCCTTGCTGCTGATCGACATCGACAATTTCAAACTGGTCAACGACCAGTACGGCCACACCGCCGGCGATCGTTTGTTGATCGCCTTGAGCGAGATGATCCGCTCGCTGCTGCCACGTAATGCGCTGACGGCGCGTTTGGGCGGTGACGAGTTTGTCATTTTGCTCAGCAGCACATCGGCTGAGCGCGTCATGGAACTGGGCAACGCGTTGCGCGAGCAGTTTCTGAACATGACCTCCCAGACATTCCCCACCACCGCCGCCGTGACCCTGAGCATCGGCGCCAGCCTGTTCGACACCCCGCCCAGCCACCTGACGGCGCTGATCGAACAAGGCGACGCCGCCCTCTACGAATCGAAACGCGGCGGTCGCGATCGCTTGCGCCTGACCGGACTCACCACAGCAGGATAATAAAAACCATGTCCAGCCTCGATACTCCCCTGCAAGACCTCGCCGCTCCCGAAGGCATTTGCTACGGCTGTGGCGGCCGTAACCCGCACGGCCTGCACGTCAAAAGCCGCTGGCACGAAGACGGCGTGCACGTCATCGCCGAACACCTGCCGGAAGCCAAATATTGTGGCTGGCCGGATCTGGTCTACGGGGGACTGATTGCGATGCTGGTCGACTGCCATTCCAACTGGACGGCCATGGCGTACCACTACCGCGCCGAAAACCGCGAACCCGGCAATCAGCCGCGCATCGACTGCGTCACTGGCAACCTCGGCATCAAGTTCATCAAACCGACACCGATGGGCGTGCCGCTGGTTTTACGGGCGAAGGTCGAGGGTGACGTCGGGCGCAAGACCCAGGTGATCTGTGAGGTGTATGCGGGGGAAGTGCTGACGGCGGTGGGCGATTCGGTGTTTGTGCGGGTGGATACAGGGCAATTGGCGGATGCGGCGCATGGGCGTAAAAGCCAAAGCCCCTCACCCTAGCCCTCTCCCAAAGGGAGAGGGGACTGACCGAATACGCCGACCTGTGATATCGATCTAACCCGGTTTTTGAAAAGCTCACCGATCAGCTCCCTCTCCTGGGGGAGAGGGCTGGGGTGAGGGGTGAATTCACCACCGAACCCAATGTGAAACCGGCCTAGACCTGTTGCACATTCGCCCGCGCCGAATGCAGCTTCTTGTAGCTCTCAATCAAGCGCAAATGCCGATCCAGCCCTTCCAGCTTCATGCTGGTCGGCGTCAATCCGTAGAAACGCACGCTGCCGTTGACCGAGCCAATCGCCGCGTCCATGCGCTCGTCGCCGAACATGCGGCGGAAGTTGGCTTCGTAGTCTTCCAGTTCCAGATCCTCGTCCAGTTCCATTTCCAGCACCACGTTGACCGCTTGATAGAACAAGCCGCGCTCCACGGTGTTGTCGTTGTATTGCAGGAAGGCTTCGACCAGGTCTTTGGCCTGCTCGTACTTCTGCAGGGCGAGGTAGATCAGCAGGCGCAGTTCCAGAATGGTCAACTTGCCCCACGGCGTGTTGTCGTCGAACTCGATACCGATCAGCGTGGTGATGTCGGTGTAATCGTCCTGTTCGCTGTTCTCCAGACCCTGAGCGAGGTTGCGCAGGCCGACTTTGCTCAGGTTGTGCAGGTTGAGGATGTCAGCACGGAATTGCAGGGCTTTGTTGGTGTTGTCCCAGATCAGGTCTTCGACCGGGTAGATCTCCGAGTAGTCCGGCACGAGGATGCGGCAGGCCTTGGCGCCGATGTGCTCATAGACCGCCATGTAGACTTCCTTGCCCATGTCTTCGAGGATGCCGAACAGGGTGGCGGCTTCTTCGGCGTTGGAGTTTTCACCTTGGCCGGAAAAGTCCCACTCGACGAACTCGAAGTCCGGTTTGGCACTGAAGAAACGCCACGACACCACACCGCTGGAATCAATGAAGTGCTCAACGAAGTTGTTCGGCTCGGTCACCGCCTGGCCGGAGAAGGTCGGCTGTGGCAAGTCGTTCAAACCTTCGAAACTGCGGCCCTGCAGCAATTCGGTGAGGCTGCGTTCCAGCGCCACTTCCAGGCTCGGGTGCGCGCCGAACGAAGCAAACACACCACCGGTGCGCGGGTTCATCAGGGTCACGCACATCACCGGGAATTCGCCGCCCAGCGACGCATCCTTGACCAGCACCGGGAAGCCCTGCTCTTCCAGGCCTTTGATGCCGGCAAGGATGCTCGGGTACTTCTCCAGGACCTCTTGCGGCACATCTGGCAGAGCCATTTCGCCTTCGAGGATTTCGCGTTTGACCGCGCGCTCGAAGATCTCCGACAAGCACTGCACTTGCGCTTCGGCCAAGGTGTTGCCAGCGCTCATGCCGTTGCTCAGGTAAAGGTTTTCGATCAGGTTGGACGGGAAGTACACCACCTCGTTGTCCGACTGGCGCACAAACGGCAGCGAGCAGATGCCGCGCTGGGTGTTGCCGGAGTTGGTGTCGAACAGATTCGAACCGCGCAACTCGCCGTCACGGTTGTAAATCTTCAGGGTGTAGTCGTCGAGAATTTCGCTCGGCAATTCGTCCTTCGGCCCAGGTTTGAACCACTTCTCGTCCGGGTAATGCACGAATTCGGCGTTGGCGATCTCTTCGCCCCAGAATTGGTCGTTGTAAAAGAAGTTGCAGTTCAAGCGCTCGATGAACTCGCCCAGCGCCGAGGCCAGTGCGCCTTCTTTGGTCGCGCCCTTGCCGTTGGTGAAGCACATCGGCGAGTGCGCATCGCGGATGTGCAGCGACCAGACGTTGGGCACGATGTTGCGCCACGAAGCGATTTCGATCTTCATCCCCAAATCAGCGAGAATGCCCGACATGTTGGCGATGGTCTGCTCCAGCGGCAGGTCTTTGCCGGCAATGAACGTGCCCGCGTCCGAACTGGCCACCGGCATCAACAGGGCCTGGGCATCGGCGTCGAGGTTTTCGACTTCTTCGATGATGAACTCCGGCCCGGTCTGTACGACCTTCTTTACCGTGCAGCGATCGATGGAACGCAGGATGCCCAAACGGTCTTTCTCGGAGATGTCCGCCGGCAATTCCACCTGGATCTTGAAGATCTGGTTGTAGCGGTTTTCCGGGTCGACGATGTTGTTCTGCGACAGGCGAATGTGTTCCGTGGGGATGTTGCGCGTGTCGCAGTACAACTTCACAAAGTACGCCGCACACAACGCCGACGACGCCAGAAAGTAGTCGAACGGCCCCGGTGCCGAGCCATCGCCCTTGTAGCGGATGGGCTGATCGGCGATCACCGTGAAGTCGTCGAACTTGGCTTCAAGTCGAAGGTTGTCGAGAAAATTGACCTTGATTTCCATGCGGGATTACCAGAATACGGCTAAACGAATGGCGGCCATTATCCGGTTTTTGCGCGGGAAGTCTTGCCCTTTCGGGATTCGCCGCTGGCCGGCCATGCTGGAAATTCCGGCAGATTCGCTACACTTTCAACAAATCCAGGCAATGCCATATAACAACAATCTGAACATTGTGGCCGCCCCATTGTTCTAGATTCAGAAGACACCGGATCAAGGACGAGCACATGGCCGTTAACCTCGCTGCGCCGCCAATCCCCACCCCGCAACGCGCTGTGACCCGCCGCTTGGCGATTGCCATCGGTGGCCTGTTTGTCGCGGGGGTCGTCGCCGCGATCAGCACCCTGCTCGGTATCGCCAATTCCCTCGACGCCAAGGATCTTGAACAGAACCAGTTCTATTCCGCGCGAGCCGTGGAAAACCGCATCACCACATCAAAAAATTACATCACCAGTTACGCTTACTGGACCACAGCCTATGAGGCCCTGAGCGGGCCGGTCGATATCAACTGGGCCTACACCGAGCAGAACATGGGCAAGACCCTGTTCACCAGCGACGGTTATGACGGCGTGTTCGTGCTAGATCGCAACCGCACCAAATACGCGGTCATTCGCGGGCAAATGGTCGACACCGACGTGTCCACGGTCTTGCAAGCGTCCGCCTCGGCGCTGGTCGAGCAGGTACTGGCTCAGCCCGACCTGACCAAACCGATCAGCAGCTATTCGCTGTTCGAAGGCTGGCCGGCATTGATCACTGCGGCGGCAATTATTCCCAACGATGAACGGCCACTCGACGAGTTGAAAAACACTTCGGTACTGGTGTTTGTCGACAAACTGACCCCGACCAAACTGCGCAAGATCGGCAGCGGCTATGGCCTGACCAACCTGACCCTGGCGCCGGATGCCACCATCGAAACGGGTCAGCCCCGCGTGCCACTCGATAGCACCGGCTACAGCCTGATCGCCGACCTGCAGCGCCCCGGCCAGCAACTGTTATGGTCGTTGGTGCCGCCGCTCGGCGCGACGTTCCTGGTGTTGATGTTGCTCACGGCGTACTTTTTCCGCCACGCGCTGCGCTCGTCGCAATACGTCGACAACAGCATTGACGCGATGCAGGCCTCGAATCTGGCACTCGAAGCGGCCAACCATGCGCTTGAAGCCAGCGAGGAACGCTTTCGCGCGGTCGCCGAGGCCGCGTCGGACTGGATCTGGGAAGTTGACGGGCAACTGTCGCTAACCTATCTCTCAGCCCGTTTCAGCGAAGTCACCGGCTACCCGCAAGCCCTGTGGCTGGGCCAGAACATCGGTGAGTTACTGACGTGCGACACCACCCCGCTGGAGCTGTGGCTGCGCAAACTCAGCGACGAAAACAGCGCCGGCGATTTGCGCTGCACTTACCGCGACCACTCCGGGCAGCCGCGTCATTGCCGGCTCTCCGCGCGACCGATTTTCGCCAAGGACAGCGTCGTCGGGTATCGCGGCACCGCCAGCGACATCACCGACGAGGTCGCCGCCCATGCGCAGATCCAGCACCTGTCGATGCACGACGCTCTGACCGGCCTGCCCAACCGCAACAAACTGGCCCGTTACCTGGATGAAGTACTGTTGCTGAAGGAACACGCGCCACCGCTGTCGCTGTTGATGATTGATCTGGACAATTTCAAACCGATCAACGATTCCCTCGGTCACCCGGCCGGCGACGCGGTGCTGCAGGAAGTCGCCGCCCGTCTGCGCGAATGTACCCGCGAACACGACATCGTCGCCCGCCTCGGTGGTGATGAATTCGTCGTGGTGCTCAACGGCATGGACAGTCACAACGAAATCGATAAATTCTGCACGCGGCTGATCGGCAGTCTGCATCAACCGATTCTTTACGAGCAGCATCCGCTGCACATCGGTGCCAGTCTCGGCATCGCGCTCAGCCGTCGCCACGGTTTCGTCGCCAGCGATCTGATCCGCTATGCCGACATCGCGCTGTATCAGGCCAAGTCCGAGGGCAAGAACACCTGGTGCTATTTCGAAGCGCACATGAGCGACCAGATCCAGACGCGCCGACAGATGGAAGATGACCTGCGTCATGCGCTCAAGCACAACGAGTTCGTCCTGCACTATCAGCCGCGCTACAAGGTCGATGGCAAACAGATTGTTTCAGTGGAGGCGCTGGTGCGCTGGCAGCACCCGACCAAAGGTTTACTGGGGCCGGACGTGTTTATTCCGCTGGCCGAGCAGACCGACCTGATCGTGCCGTTGGGGCGCTGGGTGTTGCGCGAAGCCTGCGAAACCGCGCTGGGCTGGCCGGAGGACATCCTGCTCTCGGTCAATCTGTCGCCCGCGCAGTTTGCCCTCAGCGATGTGGTCGAGGATGTACGTGAGGTGCTGGTGCAAACCCGCTTCCCGGCCAGTCGTCTGGAACTGGAAATCACCGAGAACGTAATGCTCAACGACACCGACGGCGCACTGACCACCATGAACGCCCTGAAGGAGTTGGGCGTACGCCTGAACATGGACGACTTCGGCACCGGTTACTCGTCGCTCGGCTACCTGCGCGCCTACCCGTTCGACGGGATCAAGATCGACAAACGCTTTATCGCCTCGATCAGCAGCGGCACCAATGATCGCGCGGTGGTGCAGGCAATCATCGGCCTGGGCAAGGCCATGGGCCTGACCGTGACCGCCGAAGGCGTCGAGACCGAAGAGCAGCTGGATATTCTCGGGGTCGATCAATGCAATGAGGTGCAGGGTTACTTCATGAGCCGGCCGATCGACAAAGCAGCATTTGCGCGGTTACTGCACGATTCCAGAGGCGCACAACTGAAGTCGAAGAAAGGTCGTGTGACCTGAACGGCTATAGCGCCGAGCAAGCGCTGTAGCCGTTCGCGGTGCCTTCAATCGTGTGTTGGACTTGAGTCATTGGTAAACACATTGCCCGCATCCCGCACCAGCTGCCGCCACTCGGCGCTGGTGATCAGCCCCTCCTCCTCCATTTCATCGGCTGCCTTGAGCAGTTCGTCGTACTGCTGCTCCGGGTCCAGACGCATCTGCGCTTGTGTCGCCAGTTTTCGCCATGCCGCCAGTCTTTGTTGTTTGTGCTGATCGACCATAGGGGATCTCTCGTGAAGGACTCTCTTGATAGAAAGAAACGAGATCGCAGTCGTTCAGCGCAGTCGACGGATGGACTGCTGACTTCTAAAGGCTTGGACTAAAGGGGATCCGCAATGATGGATAATCACCGAACACTGCAGGAGTGAGCCTGCTCGCGATAGCGGTGTGTCTGTCGCGGACGTGTTGGCTGACACACCGCTATCGCGAGCAGGCTCACTCCTACAGGGATTGGTGCTGGCCAGCCTCCATTGTGTCTGGTGCAACTGTTCAGAACTTTTCCGCTACGCGTTTATACGGATAATCCGGATCCCGGTACTTGCCCGGTTTTTGCCGTTTGGGCAGCTCGATGTTCTCGCGCTTGACCTCCTGATACGGAATGCGGCTGAGCACATCGGAGATGATGTTCAGCCGTGCGCGGCGCTTGTCGTTGGAGTCGGCCACCCGCCACGGCGCGTGTTCGGTATCGGAGTATTTGAACATTTCATCCCGCGCCCGTGAGTAGTCGTACCAGCGGCTGTAGGATTTCAGGTCCATCGTTGTCAGTTTCCAGGTCTTGCGACCGTCGTTGATTCGCGCCTCGAGCCGCCGGGTCTGTTCTTCGGGGCTGACTTCCAGCCAGTACTTGAGCAGGATCACCCCGGACTCGACGATCGCGTTTTCAACCCACGGAATCGATTTGAGGAATTTATCTGCCTGTTCGTCGGTGCAGAAGCCCATCACCCGTTCGACACCCGCGCGGTTGTACCAACTGCGATCGAAGATCACCACTTCGCCCGCCGCCGGTAGATGAGGCAAATAACGCTGCACATGCATCTGGCTTTTCTCGCGATCGGTCGGTGCCGGCAACGCCACTACGCGGAAGACACGCGGGCTGACACGCTCGGTCAACGCCTTGATCGTGCCGCCCTTGCCCGCGCCGTCGCGGCCTTCGAAAACGATGCAGACCTTGACGCCCTCGGCGATCACCCATTCCTGCAACTTGACCAGCTCGACGTGCAGCTTGCGCAACTGCTCGAGGTAATCCTTGTTTTTCAGCTTCGGACGTTCGGGCGCCTTGGCGACCTTCTTTTTGTCTTTTGCCATGACCAAGCCCTCTCCAATGAACGCGGCAACACAATGTTGATTGACGGGAAAACCCAGACACGTGAGGTTAGTTCAGGACCTGCCGTTTGCCATTGCCGGGGGAAAAGCACAATTGCCATGTGTTTCCTTCGTTCTTTATGACGTCGCACTGTTCATTGCCCTGCCCTTGTTTGCCTGGAGTTTTCTCGATGCCCGCGTCCAAATCCCTGCCTGCCGCCCTGCTGGGCATTGCCCTCGCCTGCCCGGCGCTGGCCGAGACTCAAGGTCTGGAACTGGGGCAAGTGCTGATTTCGGCTGACGAGCAAAGCGGCTCAGACGCGAGCATCGAAGAAGCCAAAACACGTCTCGAACAAGTCCCCGGCGGCACCAACGTGGTCGACATGCGTCAGCCGTTGCAGGGCCGCGTGGCGAGCAATCAGGATGTACTGGCGTATCAGCCCGGGGTTTATGCGCAGTCGGCGGGCAACGAAGGCGTGAAGATTTCGGTGCGTGGCTCGGGCATCAACCGCGCGCCGGGCGCCCATGCGTCGGGGCTGTACACCATGCTCGACGGCCTGCCGCTGACCGGACCGGGCGGCACGCCGTATGAATTGCTCGAGCCGCTGTGGGTCGATCACGTTGAAGTACTGCGCGGTGCCAACGGCTTTGATCGCGGTTCGCTGGCGCTGGGCGGTGCCATCGATTACGTCAGCCGCACCGGTTACACCGCGCCGAAGCTGCAAGTGCGCTACGCCACCGGCAGCCACGGCTATCAGCAGCGTCAGGTCAGTTCCGGGCAAGTACTCGGCGACTTCGATTACTACGTGTCGCTCACCGACTCCAACGCCGACGGCTATCAGGATCACACCGCCAGCGAGAGCAAAGGCGTGATCGCCAATTTCGGTTATCGCTTCAACCCGAACCTGGAAACCCGCTTCTATATCCGCTACCGCGAGACCGACAACGACCTCGCCGGCCGCGTGACCAAGCACTCCATCGAACACTCACCTCGTGTGGCCAACCCATCCTATGTGGCACGCGACGACAGCCGCAAACAGCCGGGCAGCACGTTCATCGGCAACAAGACCACCTGGTACATCGACGACGATTCGAGCATCCAGACCGGCCTCGTCTACCACGACTACCCGATGGACCTGCGCGAAGGCCCGAACCGTTTAAAAGTCGCCTACACCGACGTCAGCGGCACTTTCGACTACAAACGCCGCGACACGATTTTCGGCATGGAAAGTCGCAGTAACGTCGGCCTGCGTGTGACCAAACATCTGCCCAACGACGGCGCCAGCGAGTTTGTGCGCATCCCCACCGGCAACACCGCCGGCTACGCGCCAGGCACACGCATGCGCAACTTCACCTATCAGGGTTCGGACACCGTACTGCACTTCGGCAATGACCTGGAAATCGCCGACGACCTGTGGCTGACCACCGGCCTCGCCGCCATCTACACCCGCCGCGAAAGCGCCGTGACCTACCCGCAAAGCGGCGGCAAGACCAGCATGAACGACTGGGACTACGCGCCACGCCTCGGCCTGCGCTACCAGCTCACCCCGGACCTGCAAGTGTTCGGCAACCTCAGCCGCTCGGTTGAAGCGCCGCACCCGTGGTCGCTGATCTACAGCTCCAACGTGCGTTTCCCGACCGGCAACGGCGCGGCGACCGGCACGCAAAAAGACCCGATCAACCTGCAGAACCAGACCGCGACGACGCTGGAACTCGGCGGCCGGGGTGACAGCGCCGTCGGCGAATGGAGTCTGGCGTGGTACTACGCGCAAGTACGGCATGAGTTGTTGTCGGTGTTGCCGGATGCCAACGCCGTCACGCCTTACGAACTCAACGCCAGTCCGACCGTGCACCAAGGCGTCGAAGCGAGCCTCAACAGTCAACTCTGGTCGGCCGCCGATGGTCGCCAGTTGAGCCTGCGTCAGGCGTATACCTTCAGCGATTTCCACTATCGCGACGATGATCGTTTTGGCGATAATCGCCTGCCCGGCTTGCCGATGCATTACTACCAGGGCGAGTTGCGCTACGACTGGCCTCAGGGCTTCTTCGCCGCGGTCAACACGCAACTGGTGTCGAAAGTTGCCGTGGATTACGCCAACAGCTACTACGCCGACCCTTACGCGCTGTTCGGCGCGACACTCGGCTACAACGCGCCGAAAGGTGACTGGCAGACGTGGCTGGACATGCGCAATCTGAGCAACAAGCACTACGCCGCCACGGTGACACCGGGGTATGACGACAAAGGTCTGGACGCGGCGCGATCGACACCGGGTGAAGGGATGGGTGTGTATGTCGGGGTGTCGTGGAGTCTGCTCTGACACGAGCCGGTGGCGAAAACCCAAGTCAGCAATTTTCTAGCGTGTCACGGATGGACATCATGGATAACCGGCAAGAAAACCCACTGGAAAAATCGCTCAGGCTGGCCGCCGACGAGCCCGCGCACCGGCCTGAGTTCTTCACGACACTGCTGAACTCGCCGGTTTACATCCTCGGCACGACGGGCACGGCAGACGGCGTGGTCAATCTCGAAGCCGGCAGCAATATCAGCATCGCGCACTGGGAAAAACCGGATGGCACCTCGGTCATTCCGTTTTTTTCGTCGCTGCAAACCCTGCAACAGTCGATCAACGGTGAAGAGACTTATCTGGAGTTGCCGGCCAGGTCGCTGTTCGAGATGACGCTGGGCACGCCTCTTTTTCTCAACCCGAAGTCGCCTTATGGCAAAGAGTTCTTCCCGCAGGAAGTGGCCAATCTGCTCTCCGATGAAGTCGGCCAGACAGCCACCTCGCGCACCGTCGAAAAAGAAACCAAAGTCCTGCTCGGCCAGCCTTCGCAATACCCGACACAAATGATCCATTCGCTGACGCAGTTACTCGCCAAACATCGCAACGTTAAACGCGGTTTTCTCGCGTTGATGCACGACACTTCGGTGGACGAAAAACCGCACTTGATCGTCGGGATCGAGGCGGACGGCGATGTTCAGCGGGTCATGCGTGAAGCCGGCAATGTCGCCGGGGACACGGCGCCGTCGGGCGAACCCGTTGACCTGTACCGCGTCTGCGAAGGTGAGTCGGGGCTGAGCGATTACTTTCTCAAGCAAACGACGCCCTTCTATGAGCGCAGTTGGGGCAGCAAGCTGCGTTCACTGTTTGGCTTGGGCAAGGCTTGAGCGCTGGCGCTCTGTTGGCAAACACCCGCTCGCAATCAGCAAATCAACAACGTCAGACGCCCGTCTGATCATGAATCAACTTTGAGTAAAAACAGGTTTTATCAATGAAAAAGATTGTCCCTCCCTTGATCATGGCGCTGTTGGGCCTGCAAGGTTGCGCAGAAATGCCGGCGTACTCCAACGTCGGCGTCACCACCGCAGCAGACGAGTCGCGCTACACCGTGGTCGAAACCGACACCTATGCCGGTCGGCCCCAGCGGCACTTTGCCGATCTTCAGCCGAACCTGAACATCATCCGGATCAACGATGAAAAAGTCGGCAATATCCCGTTCTCCACGTACTACTACAAGAACGATTCGCCGCAGCGCGCGGTGCTGAAACCGGGCACCTATACGATTCAGCTGGAATACCGACTGCCGCAACATTTCATGTATGCGGATCTGAAGTTCGATGGCAAGCCGGGCCAGAAAATCATGGCACGCTCGCAATACGTTGGCCTCAATCGTCTGCAAGTCTGGCTGGAAGACACCGCCACCGGGGAAGTCGTGAGTACGCGTGTGAATTGAACACCGTTGCCGCTCCACTCGGGCGCCATCCTGAAACAGATGGCCCCGAAAAGAGCGCTTCAGCCCAGTTGCATCGACAGCTCAATGTCAGTGCTTATGTGCTGGCGCTGGATGCGCGACAGGACTCTCAGCCCAGGTCTCTGTAGGACGTCTTGTCTTGTTCGAGAAAGTCGGTCCGGTACTCGCCCCACTGCATGTGCGCATAGTACTTGGTCATCGCTTCGAAATGACTGTCAGCCTCCACCTCCCAAACAAGCTTCGCGTCCGAATCCATAAGTGCACGCGCACTATCACCTTGAGCACCGGCCAGACAAAAGGTCTGACAGCCATCAGGGTCCAGCCAAAGTTCATGAATCATATTCGAGGTTCTGGTGGTTAAGGACGTTTTGGACTCACGCGCGTTTCGGCAGCTTCCAGTTCGGCCGAATGAAATGGCAGGTGTAGCCATTCGGAATACGCTCGAGGTAATCCTGATGCTCCGGCTCCGCTTCCCAAAACGGTCCCGCCGGTTCGATTTCGGTGACTACTCCGCCTGGCCACAGTCCGGAAGCGTCGACATCAGCGGCGGTCTCCTTCGCGACATCGCGCTGTTCTTCGCTGAGGTAGTAAATCGCCGAGCGATAGCTGCGACCGAGGTCGTTGCCCTGACGGTTTGGCGTGCTCGGGTCGTGGATCTGGAAGAAAAACTCAAGGATCTGTCGGTAGCTGATCACGGCAGGATCGAAGGTGATTTCGATGGCCTCGGCATGGTCGCCATGGTTGCGATAGGTGGCATTCGGTACATCGCCTCCGGTGTAACCGACGCGGGTTTTCAACACGCCGGGATAACGCCGCAGCAAATCCTGCATGCCCCAGAAGCAGCCGCCGGCGAGGATGGCGGTTTCGGTTTGAGTGGTCATGGCTTGTGGTCCTCTCGGAAGTAATACGCGAGTGTACTTTTACAAATGAGCGATGAGTAACATAGGTGAAGAATCAAGACCAAGGAAATGATATGCCGCTGCTCACATGGGATCCTTTCGACCTGGTTGCTGCGCTAGGCGTGATCCCTGATCACGATAAGGATGAAACATCCCACCAGTACTTGATCGAACAAGGCTCCATCAGCCTGAAGCTGACGATCTGGCAATACGATTCGGATGTAGAGATTCAGGTGTGGGAAAGATCGTTACCCAACCCCATTATCAAATACACATTGCTCGCTTGCCCCGGTATCCGAGTGGTTGATGATAAACGAGGAAAATTTGTCGAATTTGCCGCGTCAAACACCTTCACCGGGCGATATGACGGGTACTCAGTGATTCCCTATGGCCTTAGGTTATGGGTCGATCCACAGATTTTTCTGGAGCCGTTCAGCTATCCAGCGGCTTAGGTTCAACAGCGTTTAAATGGGGCTGTCGCGAAGTGGGCCTTCAGCGTCCCACAAGGCTGGCGATAACCTGTTCGCTGGTTCAGTCAGTCGTGAGTAATATCGCACTGATCCACCCGCCAATCTTCTATTTATAATGGACTCTCCAATGCTTCACCGTATCCACGCCGATTATCACCAGGCGAAATGCAACCGTAGCGCCTGCGCCTGGCTGTTTATCGACGACATCCCCATCGAGCAATGGCTCAACGAGCATCTCGAATATCCCGACCTCGACTTGAATGGTCTGTCGTTGATGTGGTTGCTGGACGAGGAAGAAGACGCCCTCGCCCAACGCCGTTTCGCGCCTGCAGAACACGGTTCGTCCACGCTTGTACCGCTGCTGGTCTGCAGCGATGACATGAACTTCGATTGCTTTGTGCTGATGACCGAACAGGTGATCGATGGCGACACTTTGCACTGGCGTCGGTTTGGTTTGAGCGTTTCCAGCGGCCTGGAAGTCGGCATCAGCACGCGGTGGGACGCCGATAGCCGCCCGGCCAGTTTTTCCCTGGCACAGTTTCGCGGCGCGCTGGAGGATTTTTACAGGCTGATGAAAGCCGGGGGCGCCGAGTAACGGCTGGGGCTTGCCAGCCTTTCTGCGTCACCACCTTTCAACCCATCCGGGCATTAGTGCCCGGCAACCGCTGCCGCTCCAGCATTACGCGGTCCCGACTTGAACCCATGCACCCGCGCGCCGAAGGCGATGACAAACCCCACGCTCACCAGCACCACCATGGCCCACGGAAACGAGGCGACACCCCAGCGGTCGAGCAACACCCCGCCGACCACACCGCTGCCGGCAATCGCGCTATTCCACGCCACCACATTCAACGAAAGCGCCACATCCGCGCCATCACCGGCGGCATCCGCCAACGCCGTTTGCAACAAGGTCGCCGCGCCGCCAAAACTCAATCCCCACACCAACACGCCGAGGTATATCACCTGCGGCACACGCCCGAAAAAGCCAAACACCACGCAAACCAATGCAAACGTCGCCAGGCTCACCAGCACAGTCTTGCGCAACAGCGGCTCAACCAGTTTCGCTGTCAGCCAGATCCCCGCCAGCGCCGCGATGCCGAACACCAGCAACACCAGATCCACGCGATCCGCCAGCCCCGCCGGCGCCACAAACGGGGCGATGTAGGTGTAGAGAATGTTGTGCGCCAGCATCCAGCTGAGCACCACTGCCAGCACCGGTCGGACGCCCGGCGTCGTCAGCACCTCGCGCAGCGACAGGCGCTGATGCGCAGGCTGCGGCGGATAGTCCGGCACCTTCACCACCACCCAAACGATCAGGATTAAGGTCAGGGCCGACATCAACCCGAACGTCGTGCGCCAGCCGACCAGACCGCCGAGCCATGTGCCGAGCGGCACGCCCAGTGACAAGGCAATCGGCGTACCGACCATGGCCAGCGCCAAAGCTTTGCCTTGTTGATCGGGCTCGACCATGCGCCGCGCATAACCGGCCAACAAACTCCACGCCAACCCTGCCGCAACCCCCGCAAAGAAGCGCGCCACTAGCGTCACACCATAGTGCGACGACAGCGCTGTGATCGAGTTGAACAGCAGAAAACCCACGATGGTCAGCAACAACACGTTGCGCCGACGCCAGCCGCGAGTGGCGATGGTCATCGGAATCACTGCCAGCACTGAGCCCAGCGCATACGCGGTGACCATCTGCCCGGCCATGGAAGGTGAAATCGCCAGGCCGTCGCTGATCAGCGGCAACAGCCCGGCGGGCAAGGTTTCGGTGACAATGCAGATGAATCCGGTCATGGCCAGCGCCAGCAAGGCGCCAATGGGCAGGCGTTTGGTCGCAGCCGTTAGAGTCATTGAGGGTGTCACGGGAAACTCCTTGAGTTTGAAAAATCAGACTTGCATACCGATCGATATAAAATACTGGCGGCAGCCGAGGCACGTTGTCAACGACTTATGTATCGACTAGTATCCAAATCACTTTCCGAGGAGTTTCAGCTATGGCCAGAACCGGCCGCCCCCGCGCATTCGATCGCGACGATGCCGTCGACCAGGCCATGCAATTGTTCTGGCAACACGGCTACGACTCGACATCCCTTTCACTGTTGAAGGCCGAACTGGGCGGCGGCATTTCCGCGCCGAGTTTCTACGCTGCGTTCGGCTCCAAAGAAGCTCTGTTCGACGAATGCGTGCAGCGTTACCTGACGACCTTCGCCCAAGTCACCGAATGCCTGTGGGACGAAAACCTGCCGCCACGCCAAGCCATCGAAACCGCACTGCGCCAGTCGGCCCGCATGCAATGCGAAGATGGCCACCCGAAAGGCTGCATGGTTACCCTCGGCGTCATGAGCGCACCGAGTCCGGAAAATGCCCACGTCGCTCAAGCCCTCACCCGCTCCCGCGCCCGAACCCGCGCAGGGATTGTTGCGTGCGTCGAGCGTGGTGTGAGGGAAGGACTGTTAGCGGACGATACGAACGCAGCCGCCATGGCGACGGTGTTCGACAGTTTCCTGCAGGGGATTTCCATCCTTGCTCGGGATGACACGCCGATTGAAAGCATTGATGCGGCGATTACGCAGGTGATGCGGACGTGGAACGTAGCGGCGGTGAGTTAGACTTCATTGGATTTGCAGTGATTGAAAGGCTCGCGTAGCAAAAAACCGGACGCTGATTTATATGCCGATCAATGTGATCGACACACTTGTTTCACTGGCGAATTGAATTCCCCTGTAGCGACGGGACGTGCTCCGATGGATCGCGAAACGCCTCGCGCTCCTCCAGTCCACAAAGACATCGCAAAAACAGCTCGAACTGCCCTGTTGAAGCAATTCCTGAGCTTTGTTTAAAGACACCCCAAGTTACGTCATCCCAACCTACAACGCCTTGCGCCGTTGCCTACGACTACGCCAGAATCCGCCGGCTTGTGCGCCTTGGATGCGGGTTCTATTGTGGTTCGGTCACTGAATAGCAGTGATCGGGTTTGGTAGCCCGGCATACCTGTCGCATCGCAAATCTATTTGCACGGACGTCTTCGTCCGCTGTTTATGGTGGCCATGCGTAGGGCGTCTTCGGACGCGCCGGGTATCCAGGTGACCGGTCTACCAACCTGCGTTTGGCCACCACCCTCGTTTGGTAGCGAAAGTGATGGCTCCACTTTTCATCCTGGAGTTTCATCTATGTTCAAAATAACGCCGAATCCGCCCGAAACAGATCCGATCGCGGGCGACGAAGCCCCCGACGCAAAGAAATTCAACGAAGCCGTCGACCGCGCCCTCTCCCACTACCTCGGTCCCGCACCAGAAATCATGAGCACCCCGTACCAAACCAACACGATGTTTATCGCCAATCCGAAAACCAAGACTGAAGAACTGCTGGTGAATGCCAGTGAATCGCTCGGCTCGGCTTCGGTGATGCTCGGGGATGTTATCGGGCTGGTGCAAGGACCGGCACGCAAGACACTGCAAGGCATTGCGCAGGTGGTGATGTTAGGAGAATTGGCGGTGAATCGCGCGTTGGATAACGTAGTTCCGGTGGAGTAACGAAGTCCCCTCCATTGCGTCGCTGATGTGTCGTCATGGAGGGATCAACCAGAAAAGAGAATGGGTGATGTTGATGCGTTCTTGCGAATCATCACACGTTCAGCGGCCTCGTCCTGCTAGCTCCCCTTTCATTCCATATGGTCCGTGCTCTGCCTTTTATGCCAAACTTCGACTAACGTAATTTCTACAAGGATGTTTGAGATGTCGGGAAAACCTGCAGCTCGTATTACCGATCCCACTTCCTGCCCTCTGCCTGGGCATGGGGTCAATCCAATAGCCTCTGGATCTCCAGATGTTTTCTTCGACGGCTTAGCTGCCGCACGTCAAACAGACAAAAGCGCATGCGGAAGCGCAATTGTCGGAGACGTCGCCTCTACGGTTCTCATCAATGGCTTGCCTGCCGCAACCTTGGGTAGCACCGGCGCCCACGGCAACAATGTCATCGGCGGTTCCGGCACAATCGTAATCGGCAACTCCCACACGCCCGCTCCATTTACACCACCACTGCCATTAGTCCTGCCAAATACCTTCGGTCAATCATTCAGCGTTCTTAACAGCGAAACGGGCGAGCCATTGGCGCTTAGGGATTATGTTGCCACCGTTGACGGAGTGACGATTACCGGCGTGACGGACGCGAGTGGCGTCGCTCATATAAAAGCCCCATCGAAAGACTCAAAAATCTCACTGCATATCAAATTCAGTGCGCCAGCAAGAACGCTTGACGAACTATCGGAGGGGCAGTAATGGCCGAAAATTTTTCAACGAAAGCAACTGCTCAAAAAATAAAGCCCGGTGAGTTCATGTGCCCCATCCCCGTGAAAGTGGATGATCGAGCGGCGACACGGGAAGCCATTATGAAAAACATCCGCTCATCGGGAGGCACCTTTACTGAACGCTCAAGCTGGGGAGCAGCCAAGGCCAAGCCTGACATGGAGATGGATTGGGATTACTCAATGATTGCTCTGCATCATGCAGGCCGCTCATACGAATGCACTCCCGGCGGCGCCGAGCAAATGAAAGGTGTTCAATCTCATCACATGGGCAACGGATTTGATGACATTGGCTATCACTATGCGATTGCTTGTGACGGAACGGTTCTTGAAGGACGTGACATCAGATTTTTAGGATCAAACGTTCATCTCTTCAATACAGGTGTAATCGGCATTGTACTTTTGGAAAACCTGACTACTGCAGAGGAAGGCGGGGACATCGTAGCGAAAGGAAGGGAAACACTGGAGTACTTCGGGGTCAGCACAACAAACGTCATTCCTGCAACACAAATTGATTCGTTGCTGCGCTTGATCAATGTTTTAAAGGGGGTTTTTGTTATTAAGAATTTTGGTGGCCACCGTGAGTACCCTGGCCAAGTGAGCGAAGGGAAAATCTGCCCCGGCAATATTGGCATGGAGCTTGTTAGAAACATCCGAACTAAGACCGGACTTTTACCGCCACCTAAGCCAGGTGCGGAATGAAATATTTCATACTCGCTACTCTAACGTCGCTGCTACTCATTCTAAATATTGGTTTCTACAATGAAGTCTCAGACGCCGAGATCAATAGGATATTCTTCATTAAAAAGCATCCAACTTTTCGAGTGCAGTTTTTTAACATTCACGCTAATGACGGCAATCATCGACGTATAGAAAAATTAACGAACGAGCAGAGACAGGACATCATAGACTATTGCAAATACAGATTAGGTATTGATTCAGAAGTTATGACCCAAGCCGATATCGAAATGTGCGCAAAAAGGTAAGACGAAAAAAAATGAGGGTCAAGGAAATACGGGAGGACAGCCCAATTTAGACAAATTATGAACTGACCCCTTTATTTTCCCGCTATTAGAAAAAGTGGTCTGGCCCTACTTTTCTCAGCGTTGATCCCATGGCCCTAACGTTTGATATGAGAGACGGCTGGCTTGCCGGACGCCTCTCCTTTGATGGAAGGGCTAGGCGTACTTCGCCGCCGTCTTCAGGAACTTGCCAAACGCAAAGAGAGCCATGTCAACTTTCCTCTGTTCCATCCCACCGAAGGCTTTGAAGAAAGGGATGTACTCTTGTTGGTAGGTCTCGTACTTTCGCTTGCTTGTTCCTGGAATCTCTTCAATTTTCCCCGTCTTCATATAGCGCATGGCTCTGAAGACATGTTGATCGAAAATTGGCCACTCGCGTGGCGATAAGCAATGGAGGTAGAAAATATTCCAGATCGCGCTACCGCTTTGCTTGTGATCGAGGTAGCGCGTTACCGGATCGTCGTTGAAGGATGTGGTGTAGTTTTCTGCAATGCTTAGAAGCTTCCGTCCCGCGATTTTTTCGATTCCATTTTTCCATTCGAAGAGTTGCCGCAATGACTCCTCGGTCAACGGACTTCCAATGTTATCCGTGTACTTTTCTTCGCCTTTATATTTGTACTTTGACGACCAGTGATCCAAAAAGCGAGGCAAGTCTTGAAACTGGATTTGAAAGGAAAGATGCATTTCTGTCACCTCAAAAGCGCCGAACGATTAATCTAACGGACAGACAAGTGCGCCGCTTTTTGCTGTCCCACGAGTGAGTGAGCAACGGCTGAGCGCATTGTTAGGTGATCATTCGCCAAAAGCTGTAGGGCGGACGCCATAACGCCACTACGTGATTATGCCACCAGACCCGCCTTCAGAAACAGCTGACAGAGTTTGGTCGGGAGAATGGCACCGCCATCAAGGCCGCCATTGTTCATTCCCAGACCGGCGTTCACAAATGCAAGCAGAAGAGACTCATCCATTTTGACTGCATCTTCGATTTTCGCCCTAGAAAATTGACCAACTTTGTCAATGTCAAAGGACGGGATTCGCTCAAGAGCGAATAGGATGCGGCTAAGCTCTTCAAACGAAATTTCTTCTCTGGCATAAGCCGCAAAACATTTTGCTGCCAATTCAGGCTTTTTTGCGCTCTCCATTCTTTCCAGAATTTCGATTATTGTCTCACCTACTCTTCCCGCGAACTTGTCGTTTTCTCCAAGCTTGCGAAGCATTTCATTTCGCTTTTCTTCTGAAATCTCGGAAAGCTCGCTGAGAAAACGAAGAAGCTTGCCGCCGAAAATGTGATCCCTGATAGATAGTGTCGCGCTGAAGATACCGGCTATGGTGCTAACAACCGGGATTGATTTCGCAGCCTCAGAGGCAAGCAAGGCATCTATTCCGAGCTCGACATATTCCTTTGCTGCGTCTCCCATTGCGCCAGATCGTATTACTTTCGCGAGTTCTGAACCACGCGGTGTGTCTTTCTTGTCCATGAGTTCCCCCCTATTTTCACGTCAAAATTACCAGGATGCTTATCCGCAATGCTCGGTTCGCTTGGACTCGATCGAGGAGCAGGAGCGCGTGAGCGAAGGCTCTTGGGGCATCGACGGTGTATGCGGCTAACTGTACCGCCTTAATATTGCGAACGCCAAATGTCCGCCTTTGCCAAAATCTGAACTAGCACCATCTGCTCACCACCCAGTCCAAAAAACGGCTGCGTCCCTGATTACGCAGCCCCCTCACCCCTTCTTCTTAAACAATTTATTCAAGTAATACTTCAAACTGACACGATCCTTCGGCCTAGGCTTATAGTGCGTTTTATTCCTCTGCCCCTGCTCGCCACCCACCCCACTCGCCGTGTAGTAATAAAGCGCAATCGACCGCCGGGTGATATGTTCCGGCGTAGTCAACGGCTCCGGATGCCCGTGATTACTATCCTTATCCGTATTAAAAATCACACACCGGTTATAAACCGGTAGCACCTTCTTCAGGCACTTCTTCATCCCCACATCCCAAAGCTCCAGGTTGCCGCCGTACGCCTCCTGCCAGTCCTCGGTCAGGTAAATGATCACGTTCAGCCGCCGCTCGACATTGAGCTTTTTGTTCAGCCGGAAATCCGAATGCACGCCCAGGAAGCCGCCGGTTTTGGTTTCGTGCAGGCCGCCGCCGGCGAAATAAGGGTCGGGGATCAGCCCTTGAATGCCGGTGAGTTTTTCGAGGAATTGCAGCATCGGCGCGGAGTTTAAGGTGTTGAAGACGTTTTTCAGGTACGGACTGCAGGCGTTGGGGCTTATCTGGCGTTTGAGTTGGCCTTTGTAGCCGCGCTCGTAGGTCTGTTCGTTATTGGTCGGTTCGACCGGGAACTGTTCGCGGATGCTGGCGATGACGTCGGCTTGCAGGAAGTTGTCGATGACAATGTGCGGGAAAGGCGTGGCCTGGGTGTATTCGTGGGTCAGTGATTCGCCGAAGGCGCTGGCGGCGTTTTGGTCGAAGTCGAGTTCCGGGGTCAAGGTGATGGGGAGTGTTTGTGTGTTGGCTTGCATTGCCGCTCCAATGATCCGCTGAATACAGTTGCGAGCAGGTTGCCATGTCGGCCATGGCCTGCCGAGTGTCCTTCGCTTAAACGCGGTGCGGCGGTGTTACGACATGTTTCCGCATGTCACAAACCCGTCATATTGCCTCTGCTAATCTCCTCGGCGCCCTGCCCTATACCCCAGTCCTAGAGCCCCCCAACCGAAGGAGCCGCCAAGTGTTTCCGACTCCCGCTCGCCAGCAAATCATCCTGCGCTCCGACAATCTGCGTTCCGACGACTTCGGTGCACTTTTCTCGAAGTTGTTTGGCAATCGCTATGCCGACAATCCGCCGCTGCCGTCGAACATCATCATCGGCGGCGTTTATGGTCGGCACGATGGCGTGAGTTTTCGGCGGATGCATTATCACGGTGATTTCACCGTGTCCTTCCCCGATCCACAGGATGAAATCACGTTCGTCATCCCCACTGCCGGCAAGATCGTGTTCAACCATGCCACCGAGTCCATCGGTGTGTCGCACGTGGGTCTGGCGATCGATAAGGCGGATATCCGATCGATGCGCTTCGCTGATGATCACGCCCATCACGGCATGTCGATCAATCGCCACCAGCTCACCGAGCGGTTATCGATGCTGTTGGATAAACCGATTCTGGAGAAGATCGTCTTTCAACCCAGCGTGGATCTGAATTCGGCAGCGTTTCAGGGGATCAAGGCGTTGATCGATCTCGCGACAGGAACGGAGTTTGATCTGTTGCTCAACAGCGGGACGTTGATGCCGTCGCGGTTGCGCGAGATGTTGATTGATGCGGTCCTGGAGGCATGGCCGCATAGCTTTTCCGAGGCGATGCGGCGGCCGACGTCGATGGTTGCACCGCGGCATGTGAAGTTGGCGGTGGAGTTTATTCAGGCGCATCCGGAGCAGTTGGTCAGTGGTGTGGATCTGGCGCGGTTAAGTCATGTGAGTCAGCGCGCATTGCAGGAGGGGTTTCGGCGGTTTGTCGGGATGTCGATTGTGGCGTATCAGCGGCAGGTGCGGCTGGAGCGGGCTTATGAGGTTTTGAAGCGGCGGGAGTCGGGGTCAGTGACGGAGGTTGCGTTGCGGTTCGGGTTTAGTAATGTGGGGCGGTTTTGTCGGTATTTTCAGGGGGCTTATGGGGTGAGTCCGGCGGATTTGCGCGGGCGGGATTGATCGGTTCTTAAGCTGGAACGCTAATTGCGGGAGCGAGCTTGCTCGCGAAGGCGGTGGGCCAGTCAACACTGATGTTGTCTGGTCTGACGCTTTCGCGAGCAGGCTCGCTCCTACAGTTTTTTTGTTTTTTAGAACGCGTAGCTGGCCTTGAGGCCGCCGTTGAAGCCGTGGCTGTCGCCGCCTCCATTGGCGCCGACTTCTGCGCCCAGGGTCAGGGCGCCGAGGCTAGCCATGACGTTAACGCCACCACTGAACTGGTCGCGATTATCGAAAGCCGCGCGTTGTTCGATGTCGAGACCCAGCAGGTGGCTTTGGCTGTCGACCTGGTTGTCGCCCAGTGTGCGTTCGTAACCGACTTGCACGCCCGGCACCAGTTGCCATGCGCCCATCGTCACCGGGGCGAAACCTACGTTGAGGTTGGCGACGGCGCTGCGGCGGGTGGCGGTGTTGTCGTCGACGTCGAGTGACAGTTCGCTGCCCTTCTCTTGGAAGCCGTTGAGCTCGAGGTGGCTGATACGGAAACCGAGGCTAGGCTCGAAGGTCATGCCGTTGACTGGCGCGCGGTAGCCCAACGCAAGCGTGGCGCCGGTGAGGTTGCCGTGGGTGTCGCCCTTCGCCGTGCCGAGGCCACCGCCGAGGTCGCGTTTGCTGTCGTAATCGACGTAGCCGGCGCTGGCATTGGCGTCGAGGAACAGGCCTTGTTCCAGGCTGGTGAAGCCGTAGCGGGCGCCGACGTTGAGGAAGGTGAAGTCGGTGTCGGCTTCGCCCCCCGCGCCGCCGACCGTACCTTTGCTGTAGCCGAAACCGCCGCGTGCACTGAGTTGTTCGCTGAAGCGTTGGGTGATGCCGACCATCAGGCCTTGGCTGTGTTCGTTGCTGCTGTCGGCGTGGGCCGAGCCGTCGGTGCCGAGGTAACCGGCGAGCGCGGTGGTCCAGAGGCGATATTGGCCAACTTTGAGGTCGCTGCCGCTGGCGAACGGTGCGGCGGCTTGTTCGATCATCGCGTTCTGCCGCAGCAGGTGGCTGGCGGCGTCGGCGTGAACCTGGCCGCCAACTTGCGACTCGACACCGCCGAGGGTGCCGGCGTCGATGGCCGATTGCAGGTAATAGTTGTAGGCGCTGTAGGTGCCGGACAGGCGGGTGTTCTGCAACTCGCGGAGCAATTCGGCGCCGGCAGCGGCGTTGCCGATCAGCCCGGCCTGACCCGGCAGGCTGTTGTATTCGACCAGTTTGCCACGCAGCACATAAACGGTTTCCTGCGACAGGCCGAGGCCTTGCTTGAGGTAGTTGTCCATGCTGCCGTATTCGGCGGTGACTTCGTCGAGGCCAGCCTGCAAGTAGCTGGCCTGCACACCAAGCAGCGGCTCGTAAATAGCGGCCATGCTCGGTGGCAGTGCCTTCAACGTGGCGGCGACGCGGGCGGCGGTGTAGTCGTTGGTCGCCAGGTAGTTGGCCATGATCGTCGCGTTGTCGACACCGGCGATGCTTTGCAACACGGCGGCCGTCCAGCCGGTGCGGTCCTTGCCGGCGGTGCAGTGGAACAGTTGCGCCGCGTCGACGCTGGCCAGTTCATTGAACAGCTTGCCGAATTGGCCGCGCATGCCAGCGTCACTGACGAACGCGCGGTTGGTCTGCTCCATCATGGCGATGGCGTCGGCGGCGCTTTTGAAAGAGATATTGGTGATGTTCGCGCCGGAGGTGGTGCTGCCGATAATGTCGATGTTCTGATAGGTCGCCCCGCTGATGAGCGTGTCGGGCGTTGCGGCGATTTCGCTGGGGGTGCGCAAGTCGTAAATGGTTTTGATGCCGAGACTGTTGAGGGTCGCCAGGTCGCTGGCCGTTGGCGTCAGCGCGCTGGAGCGATAGAACACGCCGCTGCGCATCGTGCCGTCGTGGGCCGTTGTGTACGCAGTGGTGGTGCCGGCGATGTCACGGAAATTGTCGATGCCCTGCAGGCGCGGCGTGTCGAGCGGCACGGGCTCGACAGCGTGGGCGGTGGCGATGGACAGGCTCAGTACGGACAGCGAACACAGAAGACGTTGAAACACAGTGCAGCCTCATTGTTTAAGCGTTGGGCTGGTCACTATGGTCAGGCAAGTGATACTGAATATGACAGTTTCGGTTTGAATGGAAATGGCTGCGCGATTGGGCCGTGGGGTGCGTGATTGGTCCGTAGCAGTGCCTGCGCAAACAGTAGGCAAAGGCCTACATTTTTTGGGGGGGTGTACGGGGTTCTCGGCCGTCGCTGATCCGTCCATAATCCCATCCCCGGTTTGGCTGCCACAGGACGTGTGAATGGATACTCATCAATGGCTAGGCTTGTTTGAACGAGCCTTTAACGGCATGGAAAAAAGCCTGGAGCAAGTGCTGCAACTCAACAGTTGCCGCGAACACTGGATTCAGGCGGAAATCAGTCTTCGCGCCTGGTTCGAGGACGAGGTCGAAATCTGGACTGACCTGCCGATAGGCGATCGGCGCAAAGCCGACCTGTACGCAGTAGACGACAGTGGCGCGACAACGATGGTCGCTGAAATCAAATGCCTGGGTGACGTCTCACAAGCCAAGTGCCTGGAGGGCGATTGGTCGGTGCGCGCCGATGTTGACCGCTTGCGATCCTTCGAATGCCCGACCCGTCTTTTCGTTCTGGTGATCGCCAAAGGGGAACGCGAAACCAATACCGGACGCCGTCTGCGTGAAGACGAATGGGTGGATGGCCGGGACTGTGTCACGGTTGAGCTGCAGTTCGCGGTCATTCGGATGTGGGCATTGTAAGGCAGCATGCGATGGATCACGGCCGCCACGAACGCATGCATCACGCTTCAGTTGGTTTGGCTTACAACCTTGATATCGGTGATCCCCACCCGCTCGGCCTGTTCGAGGATTTGTTCGGGTGTTGAGTCTGCTGTGGGCATGATCAAACTGTTTTCCGCGTCACCCAGATGCAGTTGCAGCAGATGCATCGCGGCGTCGTGCTCGGCCAAGTGCTGGTCCTTGAGTTCCAGCAGAAAAGTCCGAGGCTCGCCGTTGAACCGGTATTCGATGTGATAGGTGTACATGAGGTCATCCGCGTCAGTAGGGAAAGGGCAACTGATTATCCTGACGCAGTGGTCAGCTTTTAGTTCAACTTGAATCGTTCCTCAGACCATTTTGTATTTGAAGGCAAACTTTTCGCTCACCGGGGCGTCCCTTTCTTAAACCCCCAACCGGCTGATATCAGCCAAGGACTGGCGATGACCTTTTTTATTTTTCTTCTGGCCTGCGCAGCCGCTGCAACCACCGGCGTGATGTTCAAACCGGGGCCGTGGTATGAAGGGCTGAACAAGCCCGGGTTCACTCCGCCCAACTGGGCGTTCCCGGTGGCGTGGACAATCATCTATCTGCTGCTGGCCTGGGCCGGCTACCGTTTGAGCCTGATGCCCGGCAGCCAGACCGTGCTGGCGCTATGGGCGGCGCAGATTGCGCTAAACACGCTATGGACGCCGGTGTTCTTTGGCGCGCATCAGGTGCTGGCGGCGATGGTGATTCTCACCGTGTTGTGGCTGGTGGTCGCGGCGATGGTGGTGCTGGCGATACAACTGGACCTGATTACGGGTTTGATCCTGTTTCCTTATCTGGCGTGGCTGTGCGTGGCGGCGGCGTTGAATTTTTCCATCCTGATCAAGAACCGCTGATGAGCAATGCCAATTGGGGTGGTGCAACACCGTGGCCGCAGGGCGAGCGCGAGTTGGCGCAAGTACGCGCCTTCAACAAAAAACTTGCCTGGCTGCCGCGTTTCAAGATCCGCAATCGCCTGACGCCACGCTTAATTCAAGCGCTGTTGCGCGTCAGCCAGATCGGTGGCTCGGGCGTGTTGCGCAAGTTTGGCCTGACAACTGAGCGCAGGCTGATCGATAAGGTCCCGGTGCGGATCATCCGTCCCAAAGGTCTAGCAAAAGGTGTGGTGCTGGATTTTCACGGTGGCGGCTGGGTGATCGGCAATGCGCAGATGAACGACAACTTCAACGCGGCCATTGTCGACAGTTGCCAAGTAACCGTGGTTTCGGTGGATTATCGACTGGCCGTCTCCACGCCCATCGAAGGCCTGCTGGAGGATTGCCTCTGCGCCACTCGCTGGTTACTGAATGACGATGAGTTCGCCGGTCTGCCCGTCGTGGTGGTCGGTGAATCGGCGGGCGGTCATCTGGCGGCGGCGACATTGCTGGCGCTGAAACAATGGCCCGATCTGCTGCAAAGAATCAGCGGCGCCTTGCTGTATTACGGCGTCTACGACCTGACCGGCACGCCAAGCGTGCGCAACGCGCCAGCAGACACGCTGGTGCTGGACGGCCCCGGCATGGTCGAGGCGTTGCGCTTGCTCATGCCGGAGCTGACCGACGAACAGCGCCGTCAGCCACCGCTGTCTCCGCTGTACGGCGACTTCAACGGCTTCCCGCCGGCGCTGCTGTTTGCCGGCGAACTCGATCCGCTGCGCGACGACACCCTCGACATCGCCACGCGCTGGGCGCAATCGGCACCGGTCGAGATGTACCTGCTGCCCTCCTCGCCCCACGGTTTTATTCACTTTCCCACGGCCATCGCTCAAGGTGTGCTGGCCTACAGTCGCAAGTGGATTTCAGCGCGCGTCGCGGCCGCTGGATCGCCACAACCGCGAGAAGCGTCACCGCCTCGTTGAATGAGCCGCTTCGGCGTGATGATTCGGGTTTTCAGGCAAAGACAGCCAGGATCAAAAGCCCTGCCGCTATTGCCATCCCGCCGATAACTCTCGCGGCACCTGCCCACTGATAATACCGGCGCTTCCCTCTCTGCTCCCTGGTCAGCAACGGTGCGGATTTCAGTTGCGCCCGCTCGGCCTTTACGGACTTGGAATACCCGAACATATCGGACACATACAAAATCAGCCCCACGCCTATCACCAACAGTGCGGCCCCTAAACTCACCATATCGACCACCTCTATCAAAACGAACCCGCGCCTAACGGAATTTCCCGCTCCAGCGTTTGAACGCGCGCCGCCCACGCCAGACACCCGAGCACAACCACAGCCCCGCGCCAGTCGCGGCAATGAAAACGACGATGGTCATCAGCAGATAAAAACCGAAGCGCCACGGCTGTCGATCGAAGACCAAGTGCTCCCGGACCTTGGAAACGCCCCTCCCCGTCGTCACGTCGAACTGCCAGAGGGTCGCGGCGTTGTATAACTGTTCAGCGCAGGCCCACGCCACAATCAGACAAAACAGCGCGGCGATGAAACAGTAGAAGCGAATTCGATAATTCGGGATCACGTATGTTTCCTCTCCCTGGAAGACCGACAATCGCCACGCTCAGGCGATGTAGAAGAAGTACAGCGCCAGACCTAACAACTGCATGAGCAGCAGGATGGAAAGAAGATGATTGCAGCCCTTCCACGTTTTGCTCACTGGTTTGTTTTTGGCCACTCGGTAACGCAGATAACTGTCGAGTGAAAGCGACGCCGTGGGGATCAGCACGAACAGAAACGTCAAAAAGAAATTAAACATTTCCCTTGTCCATCGACTCCCAACATGAAACCGGATTTGTTCGCTGCATCGTTCGCTGCTCAAGTCATCTGAGTAAACAGCTTAGCTGATCGGCATGCGCCCGGAATCCGTGGGGTTGGGCGACACGGTAATGCGGGCGTTAACACTGGGTGGGGACAAGCCGTTGACGTGCACCCCCTCAACGCCGCCATTCAATGGCAGAATCCCCTGACCCTGATCATTTCGGAGACCACAATGCTTCGCGTGTTTGAACAACGGCTCGACCCATTCCCACCCGACGAAGCCCCTCCTCCGCCCGTCGGCCTGATGCGGTTCCTGTGGGCCTGCACCCGTGGCGCGCGCGGTTATATCCTCGCGCTGGCGCTGCTCAGTGCCGGCGTTTCGATCTACGAAGCGTGGCTGTTTTCCTTTCTCGGGCAGGTCGTGGATCTGCTCTCGACGTGGCAGGCCGGTGGTGGTGTCAACGCGCAGGAAAGTCGTGTGCTGTGGGGCATCGGCATTGTGTTGTTTATCAGCATCGGTCTGGTGGCGCTGCGCACCATGGTTCAGCATCAGGTACTGGCGATCAATCTGCCGTTGCGGCTGCGCTGGGACTTCCATCGGTTGATGCTGCGGCAAAGCCTTTCGTTCTTTTCCGATGAGTTCTCCGGGCGGGTCACGACCAAAGTCATGCAAACCGCTTTGGCCGTACGCGAAGTGTTGTTCACCTTGATCGAAATCGCACCGGGCATTGGCGTTTACTTCATTGCGATCATCGCGTTGGCCGGCGGCTTTGCCCTGAAACTGATGCTGCCGTTCATTATCTGGGTCGCGTTGTTCGGACTGGCCATGGTGTATTTTGTGCCGCGCCTGGGGCAAGTCGGTCAGGAACAGGCCGATGCGCGCTCGTCGATGACCGGGCGCATTGCCGATGCTTACACCAACATCACCACGGTAAAACTGTTCTCGCACTCCAAGCGCGAAGCGCACTTCGCCCGCGCGGCGATGGAGGATTTCAAGCTCACCGGTTTTCGCCAGATGCGGCTGGTCAGCCAGTTCGAAATCGTCAATCAGGCACTGGTGGTCGGACTGATTATCGGCGCTGGCGGCTATGCCCTGTGGCTGTGGCATCTGGGCCAGGTCGGCACCGGTGCGGTGGCGGCGATCACCGCCATGGCGCTGCGCATCAACGGCATGTCGCACTGGATCATGTGGCAGATGACGTCGCTGTTCGAAAACATCGGCACGGTGCAGGACGGCATGGCCACCCTCACCCGCGGCCCTAAAGTGCAGGATGCGCCGAACGCCGGCGTACTGGTGCCGGCTGGCGGCGCGGTGACGTTCGACAAGGTCAATTTCAACTACAACGGCGAACGTCAGGTCCTCGACAACCTGAGCCTGAACATCCGCGCCGGGGAAAAAATCGGTCTGGTCGGCCGCTCCGGTGCGGGCAAATCGACGCTGATCAATCTGCTGCTGCGTTTCTATGATGTCGACAGTGGCGAGATTCGCATCGACGGGCAGAACATCGCACAGGTGACTCAAGACAGTCTGCGCAGCGCGATCGGCATGGTCACCCAGGACACGTCCCTGCTGCACCGTTCGATTCGCGACAACATCGCCTATGGCCGCCCGGACGCCACCGACGAAGACATCCGCCGCGCCGCCGCCAATGCGCAGGCCGACGGTTTCATCAGCCAACTGAGCGACAAGCAAGGCCACAGCGGCTACGACACGCTGGTCGGCGAACGCGGCATCAAGCTGTCCGGCGGCCAACGCCAACGCATCGCCATCGCCCGGGTGATGCTGAAGAACGCGCCAATCCTGCTGCTCGACGAAGCCACCAGCGCGCTGGACTCGGAAGTCGAAGTCGCCATCCAGGAAAGTCTTGATGAAATGATGCAGGGGAAGACCGTGATCGCTATTGCGCATCGGTTGTCGACGATTGCGGCGATGGATCGACTGATTGTCATGGATGAGGGGCGGATTATCGAGCAAGGCACGCACACTGAGTTGCTCAACAGAAACGGCATTTATGCGCGGCTCTGGCAGCATCAGAGTGGCGGGTTTCTGGGTGAAGATCAGGGGGTGGCGACGGCGATGGATCAGGCTTGATAGGACGGATTTGGCAGCAGTCGCGTATGGGCGACTGCTATCGGCCAATAGCGGCCGTTTTGGAATGGCAGGAAACGACCGATAACTCCCTTCGATACGCGACTTTCGCCCGCCAGCGGCTCGATTGTTAGAATATGGCGGAGAGCTGCAAAACCGCCTACGCTTATAGAATGATTCCTCGAACGCCTTGCCCATCTGGTGGTATAGAGCCGAGAGATCTGACTTCCTTTGACGGTCCGCTTAACACCCACCCGGACCAACCCGCGCTTGTCGCCAGCAACGGCCCCCTGAGTCCGGTCCACACGACCAGCAGTACGGCGCAACGGGTAAAAGCCAGACCCAGTCCCCCCACCTGCCGTTCAAAAGCGACCGATGCTGCAGCACCTCTGGAAACGGGGGCGCTGTTCACGTTCTGCCATGAGGTCAATCCGTATGTATCGGCCGAGCACGATTCCTTACCAGCAGCATCGAGGGTTCAGCCGAACCTTCACTCAGGGGCATTTGAGCCTTGGATTATTCTTTCCCATGGAGGCGTTCGACGGGGACACTCCGAGCATGCTCAACCAGGTCACACTGGCTAAACAAGCCGAGGCGCTGGGCTTCTGCGCGCTCTGGTTTCGCGACGTGCCGCTTCGCGACCCTGGCTTCGGCGATGTCGGCCAAGTCTTCGACCCCTGGGTTTACCTGGGTTATATGGCCGCCCATACCTCGGAGATTGCACTTGGCACCGCCTCCATCGCCATCCCGCTGCACCATCCCCTGCACACGGCCAAGGCGTCAGCCAGCGTCGATCAGTTGAGCACTGGTCGCTTGATTCTGGGGGTTGCTTCGGGAGATCGGCCAGTGGAGTTTTCGGCGTTTGGCGTCGATCCCGAAAGGCGTGGAGAGATCTTTCGAGAACACTACGAAGTGATTCGCCGCGCCCACAGCACCAGTTTTGAGCCCATCCACTGGAGCACTGGTGAAATGCAAGGCGCAGACCTGATTCCGAAACCTACCACCCAATTCATTCCAATGCTCGTGACCGGCAACAGTCGCCAGTCACTGGATTGGATCGCGCGTGAGAGCAACGGATGGATCAACTATCCACGCATTCCGAACATGCAGCGGCTGGTCGTGGAAGATTGGCGGCTGGAGGTCACGAAACAATGTGGTTCTGTGTATAAACCCTTTACTCAGTCGCTGTACATCGATCTCGATGAGAATCCGTCAACGCCACCCACACGTATCCATTTGGGGTTCAGACTTGGACGTTACCATCTACGATTTTTACTGGAGTCGCTTGAGGAAATCGGCGTGGACCACGTCATTCTCAATCTCAAATACGGCAAGCGCCCTGCGGTGGAAGTTATTGAGGAATTGGGTACGCACATCGTTGCGCAGTTCGGAGTGCAGCCGCGTCAGGCAGCTCATTGAACATCGGTCACTGCTACGCCGACGAATGCTCACTTGACGAAACCATAAGGTGTCACGGCGCGGATGACCTCCGGTTCTATATCAATGATGGAGATCTTCGCGCCATGAGCGACCGGTGCCCGGCAAACAATCTACCCTACCCAGCCTAAACCCGTGATGAGCACGTTGCCTTGCAGATTCTGTGCGGCTTCCACGCCGTCCCTGGACACGATTTGCGCGCGTATCCTTTCACTTATACCGAGCGCGCAAGCATGGCATGAATCCTGGACACGGCACTTTAGCCATGACATTTATCTTCACAAGTGTTTTGATTGATCATCGCCCGGAACAGCAGCAGGCCCAGGCTATCCTGATTTTCACAAAATACATCGTGGGCCTCCCTGTACTGACTGGAGCTTCCTATTGGGTTTGCTTAGCCGGGTAGCTTGGCCGCAAGGACGTCAACCTTCTCGATTGATGGCGCTTCGGCAAATAGCTCGGCAGCGTTTGCCATAAGCGCCGCCGCGACCTTGCCCGAAAGATGAGCCTGCCGGCCCGCTTCATCCGGGAATGCGTCAAAGATGCCAAAGGTGGACGGCCCCAAGCGGATTCCAAACCAGGCTGTAGTGGCTGGCTCCTCCTCCACTAAAGGAAGGCCGCTCAAGAGAAAGCGCTCCACCTCTTTCTCTTTCCCAGGTTTTGCTTCCAGACGAACCAACAACGCTACTTTGACCATGACGTGGCTCCTGTTGTTACGATGCGGCTGGTGCTATCTGGTCGCAATAGCTAAAAGGGGCATTCGGCTATTAACTATGGTCGACGACACCAGGATTACAAACCCAAAGAGACCAAGGGTAGCGACGCATGTCGCTCGGACACTGAGAATGACGTTGTGGGCAACGCGCAAGCCGCAGACCAGCCGCTTGATCACTTTTCCCGAGCTGTGACCTGATAATCAAGACTCAACGATATCTGAAATTCAGGAGAACATAACAGATCATGGTTACTGTCAGGCCGACCAATATGTACTCGACACGCGGTAGAAATATAACTAACCCACCTAAAGAAAACACGATCAAGGTGTTTTGCAGTATGTATTTCCTTATCCGACTCACGGCTATGAAATAGCCATATTGCTTCCCCAGGAAAAATAATGCCATGCCGATGATCGACATGATCTGGAAATCGCGCATCGCAATGTCATTCAGGATCGCATGCCTGATTAAATTCGCCAGGAGTGCCAGCCCGATAAAAAGAAAAAGGTGCGAGTAGATCAAGGCGTGCCCACTCATACTGCTGTGATGTTTGCTCAGCAGGTAAAAGCTATCAAAATAGATCCACCAGATACTGCAAATCATGATGAATCCGGTGATTGCCGCCGTCACATTATAACGATCCCATTGAATGTTAGATAAACCCCCAGAAAGACTGATCACTGACTCACCCAACAAGATGATGGTGAGCAAGCCTATGCGTTCAACCAAGTGTTCTGTATGGGCTGGCAGTGACTTGAGTTTAGTCCAGAAAAATACAGGAAACAGAATGTCGAGAACAATTCCAACATAAGCGACAAGGTAACGCACAGGCGGGTCAAAAAGAACCGATGAGAGACTAATGACTGCGCTAATTAACAGGGCGAAGCCGAGCCTGGAGGAGAGCTCGCCGCGGGAATCGAATTTACTTATGGACGAAATGTACATGATACTGATGATGGCACGTATGCCAAAATAGCAGGCAATAATAAGCGGGTAGTTCACTTCCAGGTCTTCCCCGATCCGTGCCGATAGCACAATGAGCAGGAGCATTATGAATAATGTTGCCAAACGGTGAAGATTGCTGTCTGTATCAAACCTGTTGGAGTAAATCGTGTGACTAGACCAGATCCACCACAACGGTACAAAAAGCAATAAGAATGTCCATAATTGCTTATGTTCAAAGTGGCCTTCATGAACATGTCCGAGAGTATGCGTAACCTGGCCTATCGTAACAACGAAAGTCAGGTCGAAAAACAACTCCAACCATGTGGCGTGTCGATTTTTTTCATAATACTTCAAAGATTTCATTAGCTACCGGCTCCGAGTGCACCTCTTAAATGTAGAAGGAAGCTAACGCTGGTTTGCCCTCGGCTCTGGTGTGGGTGATGCCAGGCCGATGTGGCTATCTAGCGATTTCGTCCGCGAACTAACAGAAGCTCGATTATCTGACTCATCTCGTTGAACTCTGGGACCCCGTCATAGCGAAGCCCGTCAAAGTAAAACGCCGGGGTACCGTTCACGCCGCTGCGTACACCGCCATTGAAGTCGGATTGTATTTTGGGGATGTAAGTGTCCTCTCGCATGGCAACGTCGAGTTCCTCGCTGGAAAGGCCGTGTTTTAGAACAATGGCGCGATACAGCGGCAGACCCAATCGATCCTGATTTTCATACAATTCGTCGTGACCCTCCCAGAAGAACCCTCGACTCCCGGCATACTCCGCGGTAACCGCTGCACCCAGCGCATGCGGGTGAGCGGTGGTCAGAGGAAAGTTACGGAACACGAACAGCAAATCATCGCGAAAATGCTGTTGCAGATTCTTGACCATCCAATACGCTTCACCGCAATAGGGACATTCATAGTCGCCAAATTCCACCAAGGTGACCTTGGCATGCGCACTCCCCTGGCGATGGTCGTTGGCACTTACCGGGACTTTGAGAGTGGCCATGTAATCACCTGTTAATTTTTGGTTGGCGTGCTTTGTGGCGAATTTGCCAGAGCATCCAGCGCATCCAGAATGCCGTCCGCCCCAGGGTTAATTGCCATTGGTGAGACGTAGCTCCAGGCGACCACCCCCTCCTTGTCAATCACGAACAGTGCCCTCTTACAAACTCCGAGCTGGGACTCGTACGCTCCATACTGACGTGCCACCGCCCCTTTGGGCTCAAAATCGGCCAGCAGGCTGAAGTGGAAATTTCGATCTTTGGCAAAGGCCTGATGACACCAGGCGCTGTCAACCGAGATACCCAATAGCACCGCACCGTATTCTCTGAAGGTGGGTAACAACTGGTTGTACAAGGTCAGTTGGTCACCACACACCGAAGTCCAGTCAGCGGGATAAAACGCCAGTATCACGGGGTTCCCCTTTAACTCGCGCAGCGACAACTGTTGATCAGGGGTTGCGTGAAGAGTGAAGTCGGGCGCGATAGTGCCGGCCGGCAGCGGACCCTGAACCAGGTCGCCATTGGTTTTTTGTGCATCATCGAACTCTAAAGTATTCATTGCTTGAGCCTTGATAGATGGGTGGTTGGGACGTGCTCAGTGGGATGCGACGTGCCCGGTGGGATAACTCCATCCACCATCAAAGGGTTCAAAAAAAAGACAACGCTGCCTCGATCTCAGCCTGAGCCTGAGTGATTTCGGCAGCGAAACGTTCACGTTCCGCATCAAGGAACACAAGAAGATCCGCCGTGTAATCGCGGAATTGGATTAGGCCAGATTGGCAGGGGAATGGTCAGATTCGCTCTGGCTCACCAATCACTATAGTCGTTGATGACGCTTACCGTAGTAGCTGAAAGATTTTTCGCTACCCTCCAGTGCCAACAACACTCACGCGCTTATCTTGCTGCCATTTCAGGCGGCGTTTTAACACGATGATTTTGGCAGCTATTTCGCCACTTCAGACAAATTTACATCTGCTTTCTGGACGACAACTGCTGCCCCTTACGACAAGCAGAAATCGACCAGAGGCAGACACTGAAACCGCCTTCAGGTCTACAGAATGAAGGTTGATATGGGAAATGCTCTGGACAAACGAGTCGTTGTCATTAGTGCCGGCATCGTGGGCGCTTCGCTGGCGTATCACCTTGCTGATAAAGGCGCGAATATCACCTTGGTTGAGGCTGAAGGTATTCAAAGATGCGGCTCGTGCAGCGATGGTGCTGTACCTAACGAATAGTCGAGATCGGTCTTCGGGAAGCTGAGCGATAGCCTTTGCGAATATTGTCACTGACCGCTTTTGGCCGGGAGCAGTAGTTCCCGGATGTCCGCTAATGGCCGAAAGCAGTCGTTCGTGAGCGGACATCAGCCCGAAACAATCATCCAAGACATGGAATCACTCACCCGCTAATCCTCAAGACGCAGTCTATCGCCGCCCCGCCTCTCGATGAGCACACATCCTCAACCCATCGGCACCGCAAACACCGCACTGGCCCGCGCTACCGTGCGCTCTCCGACATGCAGACTGACGGCAGCAAACGCCAGTTGCCGGCCTTTTTTCGAGTGCTCGAGACGCACTTCCAGCCACTCGTTCATCTGCACGGCGCCGAGATAATCCAGGGTCATGCTTGCGGTGATCAATGGCTGCGGAGGGTCGCTGGCAAAGGCCATGGCGTAGCCCATTCCTACATCGGCCAATGTCGCCAGGACACCGCCATGCAAGGTGCCACGGCCATTGGCATGGCGGGAGTCGGTCAATAAGCCCAGTTCCAGTTGCAGCCCGCTGCCTCGCGCGTAGATCGGGCCCAGCAAATCCAGCAACGGACTGCTGCGGGTGAACGGGATGAAACCTTCGGGAATTGCCGTGGCGTTCATGATCCCTCCGCGTGCCGGCGATCACCGGCGTCATTGACCTGAACAGAGGGTTTATTGGCCATCCCATAATGGAGCAAGCACTATACGTGGGCGGAATCTCAGGTGATCAACCGTCGAGGCCCGGACGATCATCCTGTGGACGCCAGCTCGACATGCTCCATCATGCGAACGCTGGCAAACGTCGATTCGTTGCGCGCCTGATCGAGCGTTGTCAGCGGTTGGATCGCTGACGGTTGCGTTGCCGGTTTACGGCTCATTTCAGAACCGGAACGCTCGTCGCTCGGCGGTACGCCAAAGTGCTCGCGATAGCATTTTGAAAAATGCGGCGTGGAGACGAAACCGCAGACATACGCCAGCTCCACGATCGACAAGTTGGTTTGCTTGAGCAATTGGCGCGCGCGAATCAGCCGCAGCCGCAGGTAGTAGCGCGACGGTGTGCATTGCAGGTACTTCTGAAACAGCCGCTCCAGCTGCCGCCGTGACAGGTCGACGTATTCGGCCAGGTTGTCCAGGTCGATCGGCTCTTCGAGATTAGCCTCCATCAGCGCCACCACTTCCTGCAGCTTGGGCTGGTGCGTGCCGACCACGTGTTTGAGCGGTACGCGCTGATGGTCTTGTTCGTTGCGAATGCGTTCGTAAACAAACATCTCGGAGATGGCGGTGGACAGTTCACGACCATGATCGCGGGCAATCAGGTGCAGCATCATGTCCAGCGGCGCGGTGCCTCCAGAACTGGTGAAGCGGTTGCGATCGAGGGTAAAGAGGCTGGTGCTGACGCTCACGCGCGGGAAAGCTTCCTGCATGGCCGCCAGAAATTCCCAGTGCACGCTGCACTCATAGCCATCGAGCAGCCCGGCCTTGGCCAGCGCCCAACTGCCGGTGCACACCCCGCCCAAGCGTTTCGATTGACGCGCCAGGGCTTGCAGCCACGTCGTGTGCTCGCGGGTAATTGCACTCTGGATGCCGACCCCACCGCAGACGATGACCGTGTCCGCCACGGAGGGATTGCTCCACGACCCGTCCGGCGTGATCGGCACACCGTCGCTGGCCCAGACCGCCGCCCCATTGGGACTGAAGGTATGCCAGCGATACAGCGTTCGCCCGGTCAGTTGATTGGCCATGCGCAATGGCTCGACGGCAGACGCCAGCGACATCAGGGTGAATTTGTCCAGCAGCAGAAAACCAACGGTTTGAGTCGTACCGTCAGCTATGGAAGGGGTCGATGACATCATGTCCTCATAAGATCGGTCTGCGACGCAGGCGTCTGTCGTTCCCTCCGACATGCCTGAAGGGAGTATCGGGATCGGTGTAAACACCTACCCCACCGACGTCGCCCTTGCCACCGGCGCAGGATGACGCGACGTCGCCAGACCAATCAGAGCAATCGCCAACGCCAGGCCAATGGTCGTGGTGACTTCAGTGCGGTGTTGCGGGGTAATCATCATCACCGCCAGCGCTGCGCAGATGAACACGATCACCAGCCAAGTCAACCAGGGAAACAGCCACATGCGAAAGGTCAGCTCGACGTTGCGCTGTTGCAATATCCGCCGCATGCGCAGCTGCGACACCGCGATGGCCAGGTACACCAGCAAGGCAATCGCCCCGGAACTGGCCAGCAGGAATTCAAACAACCCGGCGGGCATGAAGTAGCTCCACACGGTGATCGACGCACCCAGCACGGTGCTGGCGATAACCGCGGCGCGTGGCACGCCTTCCGAAGAAGTCGCCTTCAGCGCTTTTGGCGCATCGCCACGCCGGCCCAGCGAATAGAGCATGCGCGAGGCAATGTAGATCGAGGAGTTCATGCAACTGGCCACGGCGATCAGGACGACGACGTCGACCATGAACTTGGCGTGGGGGATGTTCATGATTTCCAGGGCACGCTGGTAAGAGCCGACCGAGGCCAGCAATGGGTCATTCCACGGCACCACGGAGATCACCACGAAGATCGACAGCAGGTAAAACACACCAATGCGCCAGATTACCGAACGCGTGGCTTTGGCGATGTTTCGCGAAGGGTCATTCGATTCGGCGGCGGCGATGGTCACCGCTTCGGTGCCGATGAAGCTGAACATGATGGTGATGAAAGCGCCAACCACCGCTGATAAGCCGTTGGGCGCAAACCCGCCATGCTCGGCCATCAGCCCGCTCAACCCGCTGACTTCCCTGTCGGGAATCCAGCCCATCAACACGGCGAAACCAACGCCGATAAAACCGATGATCGCCACGACTTTGGCCATGGCGAACCAAAACTCGAACTCGCCGTACTTGGACACGCTGAACAGGTTGGTCACCACCAGCGCAATGATCGAGCCCAAGGCGAACAGCCAGGCATCGACCTGCGGAAACCATTGGTTCAGTACATGCCCGGCGGCCAGCGCTTCGATAGGAATCACCAGCACCCAGAACCACCAGTACAGCCAGCCGATGGTGAAGCCGGCCCAGCGCCCGATAGCCTGATCGGCGTAGGTGGAGAACGAGCCGGTGTCCGGATTGGCCACCGCCATCTCACCGAGCATGCGCATGACCAGCACGACGAGCAAACCCGAGAACAGATAAGCCAGGAGAACCGCCGGCCCCGCCGCCGCGATGGCGTGCCCTGAGCCGACGAACAAACCGGCGCCGATAATCCCGGCGATGGACAGCATAGTGACGTGACGAGGCTTGAAGCCCTGCGCCAATTGGCTACTCGAATCCATGGAGTTCGGGCTGATCATTGGTTTTTTTATTCTCTGCTGAACGACATTTAAGCAAGTTGACGTGGCAAACGAGCACGATCGTTGCCTGCTGACTTCCCGAAAGAAGCCCGTTCAACCGCCGCAGTTCTTATCAACCCCATGATCTTGATGGGGTTATTTTGATGTGAAGACGCGTCACCTTACCCGGCCTGTCAGATGATTCAATAGCCTGATTGCGCCATGGTTGTGTCTGATATCGACATGCGAAGACCAAACGGTCGAGATGGGTACCTATCAGTCAGCGAGAAGCCTCAGTAAATCTTTCGGGTTCTTTGGGCCTTCTTCCAACAATCACCCAAACGCGATACGCAGATCTTTGATGACTTGTTCAATGGGGGCAATTTCCATGTGCCGAATGTCCTGGAGCAAATGAGGCCCCAGAGTAACAAAGGGTTCTTCAGGATGCCTGCGCAGAGTCCACACACCCCGGCAACGTAAACATCACCCGTGCCCCACACGGCGCGTTCGCCTCGGCCCACAAGCGCCCGCCGTGAGCCTCGATGATCGACCGGCAGATCGACAGCCCCATCCCGAGGCCGGTGGCTTTGGTGGTGTAGAACGCGGTGAAGACCTCTTCCACCCGATCGCAGGCAAAGCCCGGCCCGGAGTCGCTGACGATCATGCGCACGTCTTCGCCGACGGACTCGCTGGCAATCAATAGCCGACGCTCGCCCTCCTCCCTCACCGTCATGGCCTCCAGAGCGTTGACGATCAGGTTGAGCAGGACCTGCTGCAGTTCGACCCGGTCGGCCAGTACGGCGGGCAAGTCGATGGCGAGTTGTGTGGTGACCACTGCTGCGTAGCGGGCCGCTTCACCGCGGGTAAACCCGACCATCTCGCTCACCACCGCGTTGAGGTCGGTCGCCTGGCGTTGCGGTGGCGTCTTGCGGATCAGGGCGCGGATGCGCCCGAGCACGTCGGCTGCGCGATTACCATCGTTGATGATGCGTCTGAGGCCTTGCTCGACTTCTTCAGTGTTCGGCGGTTGCGCGCCGAGCCAGCGCAGCGCCGCGTTGGCATTGGTCACGGTGGCGGCAATCGGCTGGTTGACCTCATGGGCAATGGACGCTGCCAACTGCCCCATGGTCGCCACGCGGTTGGCATGGGCCAGTTCAGCGTGTACCTGGCGATAACGGCGCTCACCTTCGCGCACTTGCTCTTCGGCCTGTTTGCGTTCGCTGAGGTCGAGCACGAAGGCCACGCCCTGCTGCTGACTGGCTTCGAACGCCGCCAGACCGACGATCACCGGCAGCCGGCTGCCGTCTTTGCGCAGGTATTCCTTCTCGAACGGCTGGGCGCGCCCGGTGCGGATCGCGGTGGCCAGCGCGGCTTCACTGGCCGTGCGCAGCGGGGCTGGGGTCATGTCGCGCCAATGCACCCGGCCCGACAGCAAATCGTCGCGCTCGTAACCGACCATGCGCAGAAAAGCGTCGTTGGCTTCGATGATTTCCCCTGCGACATTCCAGACAATGATGCCGATGATGTTGGCGTCGACCAGGCGGCGAATCTTTGCTTCGCGCTCGGCGACATCGCGATACAGCCGCGCATTGTCCAAAGAGATCGCCGCCTGCGAAGCCACCAGTCGCAGCACGGCCATTCGCGCCGGGCTGAAGACGCCGGCAGACAGGTTGTTCTCCAGGTACAGCGCTCCGGCGACCCGCGCCTGATTCATCAGCGGCAGGCACAGGATCGAGCGCGCGCTACGCTGGTGAATATACAGATCATCGGCAAACGCCGGATCGGCGACGGCATCGTCCAGGCACAGATTTTCGCCGGTACGCAGGGTCTGGTAGAGCACGGATTCGGCCAGCGCTGATGAACTCACCGGCTCATTGCACAGCCGCGTGCTGTCTTCGCCAACACTGGCTTTGGCGGCGATATACGGCGCCTCACCCTCGCTCAGAATCAGCAGGCCGTGCTCGGCGCCGGCCTGTTCGATGGCGGTGCGCATGACCATTTCGATCAGCCGCTCCAGCACGATCTCGCCGGAAACGGCCTGGGACACCTTGAGTACCGTGGCCAGATCCAGATGCTCGACCGGGGTGATGATGGTCGACGTCGGGCCGGGCGCCGGCTCTTCATTGCGCAAATGGCGGTGATGGCGCTCCAGTTGCCGCACCTTTCCCTCAGCCCCCCAGCGCAAGTAACCGTAGCGCGCATCTTGCAGGTACAGGCGGGCGATTTTGTGCAAACCGCGGGTACTGTAGAACCGTGCGGCGAGTTCGTTGGCCAACGCTTCGACATGCACAAAACCGTTATCCTGAGCCAGTTGAATCGCTTGCTCGTACAGGCTCTCGGCTTCGATGAAATGCCCGCTCGCCCGGGCGATTTCGGCAGCGACCAGCGCCGTCTGACTGGCAAACGTTTCCGCACACTGTTGCGCCCAGGTTTGCAGTTGCTCGTGGTGTGCACTCAAGCGTTGTAACTGATCAGCATCAGCCTCGACGCGAGCGGCCAGGGTCAGCGCCGCGTAGAAGTGATATTCGGCCTCCTCGAAAAAAGACGAAATCACCCACAACAGTTCGCTGGCCCGCGCCGCACAGTCGGCGGCCGCCGCGTAATCCCCGGCCAGATAACGCGCCTGCAGCTTGCGCACCCAATACTTGCCGCGAGCCAGTGCCAGATCCGGCGCGGCAAGGTTCGCCTCGAAGCTTGCCTCGTCGAATTGTTCATCGTTGAAACTGCCGAACACCGGAGTCTGCCCGCGCAGCATGCGGATCAGGGCCCGTTGGCACCGCATGAAACCGATCACCAGACCGAAGCGGATCTTCTGCGCATAGGCCAGCCCCGCCTCGGCCTGAACCTGCACTTGCGCCAGTGGCTCGCCAATAAACAACAAATCGGAAATCAGGCTGTTGCCGGCATAGGCGGCATAAGGCAAATCGCCGGTGCGGTTGCCGGCGCTGAGCGCACGGCGCAGCAATTCGCGGCACTCGCGCACCGGGCGCATCCAGCGCACGACGAAAATCGAGAAGCACAGGTAGGTACTCGCCTCGTATCGCGTCAGGCCACGGCGGTCGACCAGGTCGCACCCCAAACGGCCGAAGCGGTAACCGGCGGCATAGTCGCCAAAGCGTCGCCCGGCGACTCGCGCAACGTTGGCGTAGAGCACGCACGAGGCGTCACAGTTGCCGTGTTCCAGACTCAGGCTGACGGCCTTGCAAATAGTCAGGCAGGCAAGGTTCGCATCGGACTGCAACGCCGGAGCAAAGAGTTTGCTCAGTGCATCCAGCGTCACCAGCGAAGCCGGATCCTCCATCAGTGGCAGGTCGATCAACTGCTCGATACTGCGCTCACCCAGTTGTGTCCAGATCTGTTGGTATTCGTCGCGTACTTGCTGATCGTCCGGATGCGCTGTCCAGTCGATGCCGACCTGGCGCAAATAGGTCAGGCACACATTCACCGCACGGTCACTGCGATCAAGCAGCAAACAGACATCCATCAACAAACAGGTGACCGCCGCCCGCTCTACCGTGGTCACGACGCGCTCCGCCAGGGCCGTCAGGCGCGCATCGGCCAGCGCCAGTTGTCCGGTGAGAAATTCGCACTCGGCGCGGTTCAGCTCCAAAGCGAAACCCAGTTCATGGCGACTGTCATCACCGTGTTCGCCGAGCAACGCCGCACCCGCGCCCAAGTAGCTCAATGCCGAGGTGTAAGCGGTCGAAGCCTTGGCGCGCTGACCGGCGAGCAGGTTGAATTCGGCCAGTTGCTCGCGTTCGGCCCGGGCGCTGATCAGGCTGGCGCCGCGATTGAGCTGGCCGACGATTTCGAAGATCGCGTCTTCGCGCCCCTGCGCCGGCGTCTGCAGGGCGAGCAAACGGCCGATGCGCAGATGGGTCCGGGCACGCTCAGCGTCGGCGATCAGCGAATACGCCGCCTCGTGAATGCGGTCGTGGGCGAACGCGCAGGCGCCCTCGTGAAGCGCCACCAGTTCCTGGCGCACCGCCGGCCACAACACCGCGTGCACCCGCGCCTGCGGCAGGTCGAGCACGGTGGCCAGCGTATCGATGCGTGCCACGTTGCCCAGACAGGCCAGTTGTTGCAACGCCTCGCGGGTGTCCAGCGGCAGGCGCGCCAGTTTGTCGACCATCAGATCGACCACGTTGTCGGTGTAGCCCTTGGCATTGATCAGTGCCAGATCCCAGCGCCAACGGCCGGTCTGATGGTCGTAAACCAACAGCTCTTCCTCAACCAGGGCCTGAAGAAACTGGATGACGAAAAACGGATTGCCACCGGTCTTGTCCATCACCAGCCGCGCCAGGGCAACGATGCTCGCCGGTGGGCAGCGCAGGGATTCGGCGATCAACTGTTCGATGTGTACGCCGGCCAGCGAAGCGAGGTGGATCTCATCAATGTGGACCCCGGCGTGGCGCAGGGCCTTGAGTTTGCCGTTGAGCGGGTGATCGGCATCGACCTCGTTATTGCGGTAAGCGCCCACCAGCAGCAGATGCCCAAGCTCCGAGCGGGTCAGCAGATCTTCCAGCAGATCAAGGGTCGCGGCGTCGAGCCATTGCAGGTCATCGAGAAACAGCGCCAATGGATGTTCCGGGCGAGCAAACACACCGATAAAGCGCTGCAACACCCCCATGAAGCGCTGCTGCGCCTGTTGCGGTTCAAGTTCTGGCACCGCGGGCGGCTCACCGATAATCAGCTTGAGTTCCGGAATCAAGTCGGTCATCAACCGCGCATTCGGTGACAGTGCCTGCAACAACGCCGCGCGCCATTCAGCGAGCCTCTGGCGGGGCTTGCCCAGCAGCGTGCGCACCAGCCCCTGAAAGGCCTGGACCAGCGTCGCATAGGGAATGTCGCGCTTGTACTGGTCGAACTTGCCGGCAGCGAACAACCCCCGCGACGGCACCAGCACTTTGTGCAGTTCACTGACCACCGAAGACTTGCCAATACCGGAGTAACCCGACACCAGCACCAGTTTCGGCGAAGAGGTTTGCACCACTTGGGCGAAAGCGTCGATCAGCGTTTGCACTTCGCGTTCACGACCGTAAAGTTTTTCCGGGATCAGCAAGCGATCGATCGCGCCCTGCTCGTTCAGCGTGAACACATCGATCTGCCGCGCCCGACGCCAATCGGCCAGGCAACGGCGCAAGTCATGTTCGACGCCGGCCGCGGTTTGATAGCGCTCCTCGGCGGTCTTGGCGAGGAGCTTCATGACCAGCCGCGACAGCATCACCGGCACCGTGGCCACCCGCTCGCACGCGGGCATCGGCTGCCGTGCGATATGGCAATGCACCCACTCCATCGGCTCATTGGCGCTGAACGGCAGCGAGCCGGTGAGCATCTGGTACAGCGTGACGCCAAACGCATACAAGTCGCTGCGCGAATCGATCGAACGATTCATCCGCCCGGTTTGTTCGGGCGCCATGTAAGCCAGGGTGCCGGCGATGGTTTCCGGTGGAGCCGGTGCCTGACGTTCGCGCGGCAGACGCGAGGCCAGACCGAACCCTGTCAAACGCGCCTGGCCGTCGTGACAATTGACCAGGATGTGTTGCGGCTTGAGATCCTTGTGCACCAGCCCGCACTGGTGCAGCCGGCCGAGCGCCACGGCAATGTTGATGGCGTGCAACAGGCAGGTTTCAGTGTCCAGCGGCGCGATCAGCAAGCGCAACAGTGGCTCGCCGCCGGGATCGTCAAACAGCAGGCGCGTGGTGCCGCTCTCGCGTTCCAGGGCTTGCGGTTGCAGGGCCCAGTCATTGTGCAGAGCGTCTCTGAGGCTGTATTCATGTACCAGCCGGTCGAGTGTTGCAGGCAATGGTTGAGCGAGTGCCGGACGTACCATCAGCACGCTGGCACTGCCCTTCCCCTGACCCCGTTTGCGGGAGAGCACCCGCTCGCCGTCGTCCCACAAAATCTGTTGTTTGCTGGCCATCGGAGTCGACACCGTCAAGGGGTTTGTGCCACACGCTGAGATTCAGTTCAATTTGTCCGCCGCGCCGGTTCAATGCCCAGCGATTCAGCGATACGCACCAGGTCGGCCAGCGAACGTGCAGTGAGTTTCCTCATGACCTGACCACGATGGACTTTCACGGTCACTTCGCTGAGATTGAGTTGCGCGGCGATCTGCTTGTTCATCAGCCCGGCGATGACAAAACCGAGCACCTCGCGCTCACGGGCCGTCAGCGTTTCATAGGCCTGACGCAACGCCGCGCCGGATTGTTCGGCGAGCAGCCGCGCTTTGTCGCGGGCCAAGGCGCTGGCCACCGCGTCAAGCATGTCCTGATCACGAAACGGTTTGGCCAGAAAATCCACCGCCCCGGCCTTCATCGCCTTCACGCTCATGGCGATGTCGCCGTGGCCGGTCATGAACACGACGGGAATGCGCAGACCGTTTTTTTCCATCTGCTCCTGAAAGGTCAGGCCACTTTCGCCGCGCAAACGCACATCGAGCACCAGACAACCGGGCGCGTCGCGTTTTGCCGAAGTGAGGAAGTCCTGCGAGGTTTCGAATGTCTGTACCTGCAGGCCGATCGAGCGCAGCAAACCGTCGAGGGCCTGACGCATGGAGGCGTCGTCGTCGACCACATAAACCACCGGTTCCCGCAACACGGGCGGGGTTGCGCTGGGGCTGGAATGCGACCACAGAGTCATCGTGTGTCCTCGGCGAGATCGCAACGCGTGCGATGTGCAGGTGATTAAATCTAGTCCATGATGGCGAACGCAACCAGGCCAGCCAAACGCTCGCGCAGCAGGCTAGCAGCCGGCACACATTGCCGACAGGCCAGAAACCCCTGAAAATCGGCCAGGCCGCCGCCACCCCATTTCAATCGTTTGAACAGGCACGATCTCGATGTCCAGCGCATCCAACTCGCCTCGCACGTCTACCTCAGAACCACGTGACGTGGCATTCATCGCCTACCCGCGAATGAGCCTGCTCGACCTCAGTGGCGCGCAAACGGTGTTCTGGGCGGCAAGCAAAGCCTTGGCCGAGCGTGGCCAGCCTGGCTATCGACTGCACACCACCAGCCTTGAAGGCGGATTAGTCAACACCGTTGAAGGCCTGGCCGTGGACACCCAAGCGCTGCGCGCGCTCGACACCGCTGCGCTGGACACTCTGGTCGTGCCCGGCGCACCCGATATCTGCCAGACCCTCGACGAGCATGCCGAACTCACCACATGGCTGCGGCACGAAGCCCCCGCCGCGCGGCGGGTGGTGTCGGTGTGCAGCGGCGCGTTTCTGTTGGCCCAGGCCGGTTTGCTCGACGGCTGCCGCGCCGCCACGCACTGGGCCATGTGCGACACCCTGCGCGAGCGCTTCCCGGCGATCGACGTGGATGCGGATGCGATCTTCATCCAGCAAGGCGCGATCTGGACATCGGCAGGTGTCACGGCCGGCATCGATCTGGCCCTGGCGCTGGTCGAGGCCGATGGCGGCCGAGACGTGGCGCTGCAGGTCGCCCGCGAACTGGTGGTGTACCTCAAGCGCCCCGGTGGACAAACGCAATACAGCACGTTGCTGCAATCGCAGGTGCAGGACACGCCGCAGTTCGAGCCCTTGCATCTGTGGCTGATGGACCACCTCGCCGATCCGAAACTGACGGTGGAGCGCCTCGCCGAACAGGCAAAAATGAGCCTGCGCAATTTCACTCGCGTCTACAAGCAGAGCACCGGGCGCACGCCGTCGAAAGCCATCGAGCTGTTCCGCCTCGAAGCGGCCAAGCGACTGCTTGAGAACTCGGCGCACAACATCGACAAGGTCGCGCGGCTCTGCGGCTTTGGTGATGAAGAGCGTTTGCGCGCCTGCTTCCAGCGTCATCTGTCGATTTCCCCGCGCGACTATCGCAGCCGCTTCAGCCGCGAAGGCTGATGCCGGTAATCGCTGACGACGACGAGGCCATTCGCAATGCGCGGCAACGCTTGCCTGGCCAAGCCCTTCCTGCCCGAAGAATTGCTCAGTCATATCCAGCAAGCCCTGAATAAAACACTTCCCGTGCAGGACCTGCCCGATACCTTCGTATACCTCCCTTCGACCCATGCGTAATCCACCCGCCCCGATGGACAACTGCGCCCGCCACCTCCCGCGCCATAGCATTGCTTTCGACAGCGGGCGATTAAGCGCCAGCCAGTTCGGCAAGCCGTTTTGCAGCGGCCGGTGATCGTCACGCCAGGGTCGAAAACGACCCGGGTTTATCCACTCATCAGCGTCAGGGAGCACGTTATGAAACAGCAATTATTGGTCATCGGTGCAGGGTTTGGCGGGCTGTGGAGTGCCTTGAGCGCCGCGCGTTTGCTGGATATGCATGACCGTCACGATGTGGAGATCACACTGCTCGCCCCTCAAGCCGAGCTACGCATCCGTCCGCGCTTTTACGAACCCGATGTCCACAACATGTATGCGCCGCTCGACGCGCTGTTCGATGCCGTCGGCGTACGCTTCGTCAAAGGCACCGCTGAGAGCATCGATGGCCAGGGTAGCCGTATCGGTTATCGCGATGAGTCCGGTCGCCCCGGTGAGCTGACTTACGATCGCCTGGTGCTGGCCAGCGGTAGCCAACTGGCGCGCCCTCCGGTACCTGGCCTGAAAGAACATGCCTTCGACGTCGACCAGATCGAATCGGCGGCTCGCCTGGAACGTCACCTGCACGCGCTGGCCAGCCAACCGGCCAGCATCGCGCGCAACACTGTGGTCATCGCTGGCGGCGGCTTCACCGGTATCGAAACCGCGACCGAAATGCCGAGTCGCCTGCGCGCCATTCTCGGCGACGAGCAAAACGTTCGGGTGATCATCGTTGATCGCAGCAAAGACATCGCCGCGACCATGGGTGACGGCATCCGTCCGTCCATCATCGAGGCGTCGAAAGAACTGGGTATCGAATGGATCGTCGACGCCACGGTCGCCGGCGTGGATGCCAACGGCGTCACCCTCGCCGATGGCCGCCACATCGAGAGCAACACCGTGATCTGGACCGTGGGTTTCCGTGCCAGCTCTCTGACTGAACAGCTCAGTGCCGAGCGCGATGGCCAGGGTCGTCTGCACGTCGACGGCAACCTCAAAGTGCAAGGTCTTGAGCACGTGTTCGCCGCTGGCGATGTCGCTCGCGCGGCCACGGACGACGTCGGCAACTTCTCGGTGATGTCTTGCCAGCACGCCATCAGCCTCGGTCGTTTCGCCGGCAACAACGCCGTCGCCGATCTGCTCGGCGTCGCGCCGTCCACCTACCGTCAGCCGAAGTACGTGACCTGTCTGGACTTGGGTAGCTGGGGCGCGGTGTACACCGAAGGTTGGGATCGCCAGTTGAAACTGGTGAAAGCCGAAGCCAAGGAACTGAAGACGCAGATCAACAGCGTGTGGATCTACCCGCCGGCCGCTGATCGTCGCACCGCCCTCGCCGCTGCCGACCCAATGATTCCGGTGGCCTGATCCCCCGAGCGTCCGAGAACCGATGTCTTGCCTGAGAAAAAGGAGCACACCATGACCCTGCACCTCGATTCCTTCACCGCCAGCAGCGCCACCCTGCAAACCCCGACCGAAGAACTGGTGCCGTCGCGCTATGCACTGCGCCTCGGCGACATCGACGTGATGGTGATCAGCGACGGCGTTCTACCGCTGCCGACCCAGACCATGTCGACCAACGCCGATCCCGCCGACCGCGCCGCCTGGTTCAAAGAGATGTACCTGGGACCCGACGCGTTCGACTGGGCGCTCAACGTGTTGGTGGTACGCAGCGGCGAACAGATCATCCTCGTCGACGCCGGCCTCGGCGGCCAGTTCCCCGGTTTCCCCCGCGCGGGGCAGTTTCCCAAACGCCTCGCGGCCGCCGGGATCGACCTCGCGGAGGTCACCGATATCGTCATCACCCACATGCACATGGACCACATCGGCGGTCTGCTCGTCGACTCGGTGAGAAACCGCCTGCGCAACGACGTGCGCATCCATGTTACCGCCACCGAAGTCAACTTCTGGAGCTCGCCGGACTTCACCAGCACCGACATGCCCGCGCCCGTGCCGGACGTGTTGCGTTCCACCGCCAACGCCTTCATCGAGCAATACCAAAGCAAACTGCGCATCTTCGAGGACGCGTTCGAAGTCGCCCCCGGCGTGATCGCCAAACTCACCGGCGGGCATACTCCAGGCCACTGCGTGGTCTACGTGACGTCCGGCAACGAGCGCCTGACATTCGCCGGCGATGCTCTGTTTCCGGTGGCCTTCGACCACCCGGACTGGCACAACGGCTTCGAGCATGACCCCGATGAAGCGGTGCGTGTCCGCGTGCGCCTGCTGCAGGAAGCCGCGGCCAGCGGCGAACTGTTTGTTGCCACACACCTGCCCTTCCCGTCGGTCGGTCGCGTTGCCGTCAATGGCGAGGCGTTTCGCTGGATTCCGGCGATCTGGGATTACTGATTACGCTTGCGCAATACACCTTTGCCCGGCCGGTGCCGGGCGAAGGCACACCGCAAACGCCCGACATTTGTTTCACCACTGCGCAACGACACCGACCTTTCCTCAATTGCATGGAACCCTGCCGGATCTGCGTTCTCTATCGCAAAACCAACCGAGGAGGGATTCACCATGATTGCCCCTGAAACCGGTATGAAACCGGGTGAGCGTTACAGCATTGAAAGCGTCGAGCGCGCGCCGCAATTTTCTGGATTTTTCCTCGACGGAAAATATTACCTGGGCCCCGAATTGCAGACGGCCGTGGGCTGGCTCGAAGGACAGAACTTCGTGTATGACCAACTCGATCCCAATGGCGAGCCGGTTTATCCGAACAGAATTGTCGGCACCATCGACGGACTGATCCTGGAATTGGGCGATGGTCTGCGCCTGAATATCGAAGAATTGCCCTACCAGGCGGAAGTGGTTACGCCATCCACGCTGCTGGACGCTACAACCTCTCTGACCCGCCCTTCGGCGACACCTCTGCGACGTAAAAGCATGGGCAAACCGATACAGCCTTCTGCGCTACTGGTTGCAGGCGCCGCATTGCTGGTAGGGGTTTGCCTGTTGGCGCTCAATCGTGCTCGGGGTCGCGCCAGATAGTTTTCGACGACGCGGACAGTGAGCGGGGTTGGCTCACTGTCCGTGACTAGCGGCAGAACACAGCGGACGATTTCGGGCTATTTGCTTTCGTCCGTCTTGCCTTGCTGCATCTGCAACGAGGCCTTGCTTTTGTCCCCGTCCTTGTTGGGTGAGTCGTGGGAGCTTTCAAAACAACCCTGCAACAGCAACATTGAGCAAAGCCCCAGGCAGGCGCACAGCGTTTTCATAATGTTCTCCTTTTACTTCCACGTTAAAAAAGCACAGTACCGGCATCGCGCATGAAGATTTCCACGGTTTTCGGACCGATGCCGTCAAACTCCTTCAAACGCTGCTCGAAAGCTCGGCGATCGGTGCTGGCCTCGACCATATGGCTGACCTTGCCGGCATATTCGTCGTTGAGCTTGCGAGCCAGCGCCCGCAAACGCTCAGCGGTCGTCTCGTCATAACGCACGTAATGCGCTTGTCCGAGCATCGCGACCAATTCACGGTGGGTGCAATGAGCAAGCTTGCGAGGTGTATCGCGCCCATGGGTGTCGACGATCACCCGATAGGCTTGAGCGGCGATCTCGGCCTGAATGCGTTTGCCCATCAGGAAACTGGCCAGCAACCATTTGAACAGTGCGCCGTCATTATGGCGCTCAAGGCGGATATTGAGGTCGGTTGCGCTGATCGTCTTGTTCACCGCGCCTCTCCCGGACTGAATGGTTGGCGTTGGTCTGGGCGGTTCGTCACGCAAAACAAGCCCCGAAAAAAGATCGGGGCTTGTTGAGAGCGATGGACATCAAGATTTACGCTGCCCGCCGCCGCTATGCTCGCCACCTTTGCGACCGGCCTCGGAGGCTTTCTCCCGATCATCGGCAAAATTGCCACCTTTACCGCTTCCCTGCCCGCCCATCGACTGACTGGCATCATTGGACTGACGCCCGCCAGAAGCCTGGCCGCCCTTTTGGCCAGTGTTAGAACCCTGTTCTTCATCGTCAGCAAATTCACCGCCTCGGTTGGCTTGACCACCTCCTGACATCCGATCGGAACGTTGCGACTGTTGGCCGCCTGAAGCCTGTCCGCCTTTCTGGCCGGCCTCGGAAGCGCGTTGTGGATCATTGGCAAAATTGCCGCCAGAGGCTTCTCCGCCCTTCTTGCCGGCGTCAGATGCCTTCTCCCGATCATTACTGAAATTGCCGGGATTGTTGTTTCCTGTATTGGCCATTTCTGTTCACCTCTACATGGTTTGCACGAGCATTGGCTCGTTTAATTCGGAGGGTGACCAAGCCTTGAAAGTTTGAACCAAATGCACTGGCGCGCGACGAGCGGAGCCGGACCATTGGTTCCAATTAAAATGCGCAGAGGCGACTGACGGGGACGCCCTGCGAACAAGCGTTTTTCGGCCATTTTCTTTAAGAACACGGGATCGTTGCCTAAACTCTAAATCTCATCTCATGACTACCGGCACTGGACAAGCGAGGTCAGTCGATGACCGAACACATCATCCATTTTCACTGCCAGATCGATCAGGCGACCACTGAACGGTTCAGGGATTGTTGCCTGGACGCGATCAAGGAAGGCGCCACTTCACTGCTGTTGAATCTCTCGACCAGCGGTGGCAGCACCAGTTTCGGCTTCACGCTGTATACCTTTCTCAAGTCGTTGCCGGTGCCGCTTTGCGCGATCAATGCCGGTAACATCGAGTCGATGGGCATCATCATGTTTCTCGCCGCCGGCAGGCGCATAACCTCGCCCCATTCCAGATTTCTGATACACCCGATGAACTGGTATTTCAGCCAGAAATCGGTCGACCACCAGCGCTTGCGCGAGTACTTGTCGAGCCTCGATAACGACCTCGCGCGCTATGTGCAGATCTACGCGCTGGAAACCGCGGCGGCGCCCACCCAACTGGATATTTTTCACTGTCTGTCGGCAGAGGAAAAAGTCATTGCTGCCCATGAATCGATTGCCTATGGCATTGCCCACGAGATGAAGCAAATGGTGTTTGCCGATGACGTGAAGCACTGGAAGGTCAGTGGCAGTTGAGCCTGCCGGCCGACCCTGTCCAAGACAGTTCTATCCCAGCGCAGTGTCGAGGAACATCATGACCCCAAAGCCCAGCATCAGGCCCAGCGTGGCGGGCGTTTCATGGCCGTTGCGATGCGTTTCGGGAATGACCTCATGGGACACCACAAAGATCATCGCGCCGGCAGCAAGACCCAGGGCAATGGGGTAGCCCAAGGCGAATGCACTGGAAATCCCCAGACCTACCAGCGCACCAAACGGCTCCATCAAACCGGATCCGACGGCAATCAGTGCCGCGCGCAGTGGCGAAATGCCGGTCACCCGCAACGCCAATGCGACGGCCAACCCTTCGGGTATGTCCTGAATGGCAATCGCGGTGGTCAACGGTATGCCGACCTGCATATCCCCCGTCGCGAAGCTGACCCCGATCGCCATTCCTTCCGGCAGGTTATGCAGGGTGATCGCCAGAACGAACAACCATACCCGGTTGATGCGTTTGGCTTCGGGCCCGCGTCGGCCGCTCTTTTCATGTTCATGCGGAACGAAGCGATCCAGTCCGATCATCAATGCCACGCCGAGCGCCAAACCCAGCACCACGATGCCGGCCGCCAACACGTTGCTGCCACTCAGCGCCCGAGCCGCCTCGATACCGGGCAGGATCAGCGAGAAGGAACTGGCCGCCAACATCATCCCGGCAGCAAAACCGAGCATGATGTCCTGAGTGCGCGCGGCAATGTTGCGCAAGACAATGGCCGCCAGCGCGCCGATGGCAGTCGCGGCAAAACCAGACAAACCGCCGAGCAACGCCAGGCGCAGATTGTCCTTGTTGTTGCCGACGAAAGCGCCATACCCGCTCACCATCAGCAACGCCGTCACGCAGACCAGGACCAGCCAGAACACCCGAGCGCCCCAACCGGATCGGGTCATTTGAGTAAACCAGGCACGCAAAGGTGCGGTGAGTGAGCTTGAAGGTAGCGACATGAAGGCCTCTTATCGGCTTGGCGAACGGTTGATCGTTAGGCTCACGACCGCGCTGAGTGTTCAAAACAAAACGCCAGCTCAGTGCCTGAAACAAACCCCGAAAATCCTTTGAATTTTTTTGGTCGGCAAAACTCATTTGCGTATGAGCGTAAGGAGGAACGCATGAGTAACGTCGACATCTTCGTCATCGAATACAAACTTCACGGCCAGCCAAAATCATTCGTCATCCGCGCAAAGAGCATGCGCAATGTTGACGCATGGCATTGGGCGAGTTGCGACGCCGGCATTGCGCCGATTCCCAAACCCGGTAAACCACCGTTGAAAGTCATCTCTAAACCCCAGGCCGAGCGGTATGGCATCACCGAGGTGAAATGGCGCGAGACGGCGACGGTGGACTGGACGGAGGCTTGATCATGCTCAAACAGATCGGCAATACGCTGATCCGCCGTGACCACCGCGCCAGTTGTCACTGCGGCGCGGTCATTCTCGAAATCCACTTGCCCGACGGCCTGCCGGCGCCGCATCGCTGCGACTGCTCTTTCTGCAAACGCCGAGGCGCCGTCGTTGCGGCGGTGCCGGCGGCGGACCTGAAAGTGATCCGTGGCCAGTCTGCACTGTTGAAGTACAGCTTTGGCCAGCAAGTGGCCGAGCACTTTTTCTGCGGCAACTGCGGGATCTACACCCATCATCGACGCAGCACCAATCCGCATGAATTCGGCTTCAATGTCGGCTGCCTCGAGGGGATCAATCCTTATGATCTGGGTGAGGTGCCGGTGGCGGATGGTGGGGTTTGGCAGTCGCCGTGAGGGCAAAGGCGACTGGCTTTATTCCCCGTGCAGTTCCACCAGCTCACCCCCCTCGTTGCTCAGACGCTGCAGATAGGCACCGGCGTCGAGCAGCTGATAGGGAAAGTAAAGACCTGCCGGTGTCGGCGGCTGACCATCCAGCCCGAGTAATCGCTCAAGCAACATGGCGACGCTCAGGCCCGTCAACGCTGCAGCGCCTGCCGTGTGAACGAGGGCATGCCGGGTGTGCAACGGTCGCCCTTGATGATCCTCACCCAGCAGTTCGATGAGGATCTCGGTCGACATCGGCCGACCCGCGCGCCGTGAAGAACTCACTCCGCTGGCGAGATTGAACTGCACATTCGGCGCATCGGTCGCCGCCGCCAACCCGGTGACATCGATGGAGGAGAAACCGCTGGCTTGCATCGGCGTACCGTCCAGCGCACGGAAGCTGACGTTCTTGTCCTCCCCTTCACGCCAGATGTAATCGCCTTCGCACCGAGTCAGGGCGGCGGGCAGCATCTTGTTCAAGTGTTCGAAATCCTTGGCCACGGTGGGCCCGCCACCGTCCTCCTCGTCGACCAACGCATCAATGCGAATATCGCGCACCCGGGCAAAAGCCTCGGCAAGGTGCAACGCCGCCACCGTCGTCGCGCCCACCATCCACTCGTAACCCAGCACGATGGGGGACGCCTCAGGGCGATGGATGAAGCTCGCGATTTGCGGCGCCATCTCGAAAATGCCGGAGGAAATGCTCAGGTGCGGCACCTTGCGCCTCTGCGCGAAACGCAGCCCGGCAAGGGAATGATCCATATAGAAAACCGCCACGGCACTGACCGGGCGCTCACCCAGCCCCAGGTCCTCGGCAGCCAGGTCAATGACCACGCCCTGCGCCCCACCCATTTCCTCGGCGGCTTGCTCAGCCTTGGCCAGGTCTCGCCCGCCGATCAGCAACGGGACGTCGGGGTGGGCGGCGCGCAAGGCTTTTGCAGAACGGTGGCCGATGGCGCCGGAGCCACCCAGAAACAAAATCGGATGAACTGACATGGGTATCCTTCCTCGTCTTTTTTGGGTTGCAACCTAGTGTTGGTGCATGCCCTGTCGTGAGGGTTCCCCGCCATTGCCCGAGCCGGAGGGTGGACCGACGAATGTCATTTTGAACGGGGTGTTGATTGAGCGTGTTTAGGCGTTTTTCGTGGCTGTTTAAAGGACACGTCGCGTTACCTGCTTGAGGCTACAACGTCTTGCGCCATTGCCTACGACTACGCCAGAATCCGCCGGCTTGTGCGTCTGGGACGCGGGTTTTATCGTTTCCGGGTCACTGAAAAACAGTGATCGGGTTTGGTAGCCCGCTCTCATATGACGCATAACGTCACCGTTCGGCGATGCTTCTCAGCATCTGTCTTATGGTGGCCATGCGCAGGGCGTCCTCGGGCGCGCCGGATTTTCCATATGGGCCGGTCTACCAACCTTCGTATGGCCACCACCTTTCGTTTGGTAGCGAAGGTGATGGCTCCTTTAATCCCATATGGAGTTTCATCTATGTTCAAACCAACGCCGAATCCCCCAGAATCCGATCCAGTCTCACCCTACAAATTCCCAGACTCGCGAACACTTAACGACGCCGCTGAACGCGCCCTTGATTACTACCTCACGCCAACCCAGCGCATCATGGGCAGCGATCGGAAACACGCTCCCATGTTTCTGGCCAACGCCGACTACGACAGCGAGTCCCTGCTCGTTAACGCCAGCGAGTCCCTCAGCTCAGCCACCGAAATGCTCAGCAACTTCGCCGCCATCCTGGACCCAGGCCACCGCAAAACTGCGCTGGGCATTGCGCAAGTGGTGATGCTGGGGGAATTGGCGGTGAATCAAGCGCTGGATAATGTTGTGCCGGTGGATTGAAGGGTAATCCCTTTGTGGCGGCAGTCAGGTCGCCGCCACGGTGGGGAAGGAGTATTTAACGCGTCTACTGTCGGCCAAGGACTGCGACTCCTGACCGATAGTTTTCGGATAAAACCAGCCGGCAATAAACACAAACTAAGATCGCTCTTAGAGACTCGCCTCAGCCGGTGCGTTAATCTTCCGAAGTGTGAAAAACACTTTCAGTCTCACGCTTTGACATTTTTATTGCACGACAAGGATGCCGTATGACCCCCTCTGCTCGATTGGGTGACAAGCATGTCTGCCCAATGCCTGGTCACGCCACTACACCCATTGCTTCCGCCAGTGGCGACGTAAACATTAACTCTATGGGCTCTGCTCGCGTTGGCGATACCTGTGGCTGTGGAGCTGTAATCACCACAGGATTCCCCTCTATTCAAGTGAACGGGCGCCCGATGGCCCATTTGGGCAGTCCAACCAGCCACGGCGGAACGATCATTTCCGGGTCAGGCGATGTGGGTGGTGGTTTTGTCATGGGTGATGCGGGTGGTGCAACCATCATCAACTTCATGGCGCTCGGAGCATTCCGTCCGAATGGATCTGTGGACGATGAGAGAATGGCCACGCTGCTTGCTGACCCGAAGTTGAAAGAGAAAGCAGTAGCCGCAAACGCTCTTGTAACGCCCAAACCCATCCCGAAAAAGTCAGACGCAACGCCTGAACCGAAAGCTGCCCTCACATGCAAAGATCCCGACATGATGGAACAGGTGGCCAGCTATATCGCCGGGGAGATGAACCGCAACATCACCCACCCGTCCGTACTAAAAATGAAGAAGCTGATGAGCTTCGACGCGGCAGCCGAAAATGCAAAATTTCAGAAGTTACCTTGGTATGCACGCCTTTCACCACCCAATTTCCAAGCAATGGCGCTTGGTAACACGGCTACTGCAATGGCCCTATGGGCTGAACGAGTTGGCCAAAACCGGCCTTGGGATCATAAGGTGACAATTGGGCAACGCTTTGGTGGTGCCTGGCAGAAGCAAGGCCAGATCGACTACTTCTATGACATCTGGTCGAACATCCATTATGGCTACGTGGGGCGCTACGGTGGACTTTCTGAAGAAGTTCTTCTGGACGGCGCCGGGCTTGAGCAGGTGGCATCGGATTCCCTTCGGAAAATTCAGAAATGGAACGAACGAAAAGGTCCTCACCGCTCCGCAGACATTGAAGGCATGCGGGCTTGGGACGACATAGGCGACCGAGTCTCGATCAGCATTGGCATCAAACTCAACAAGCAGCATCCCAACGGGGGAATTACGGCAAAGATGGTTATGGGCGAAGTTTTAGCACTACCACGTTCAAGCTGGGGAGACGGCACACGTGACCACGTCTGCAAGTAAACCGAAACTTTATTTCTGGCGCTGGATGGCGGCGTTAATAGTCGCCCCCATCGTCTTTTGGTATGTCGCCACACCTCAAGTGAGCTTCCACTTCTCTGACAAGGGACAGGGGCGCCTCGGTTACATTTTGAATGTTCAACACGACATCTCAAAGGGCGAGATCTATCCGGGTGAAGTCACTGGGGGCGCAGGACATATTTTCCCGAACAGCCAGTTTTTTATGGAGTTCGACTGGAACAACGGTGGGAAATCACATTGCATCCGGGTTAAACCGAAATGGCCGAATACTACTGTGTACATCGGGGAGGATGGCGCTATCGATAGCCGAACTGATGACAAAGCGATTGAAGCCTGTGGGCCGTTTCCAGAGTAGGAAAAGTCGAAAGATCATGCGGGACTAGACCACGTATCTACTTGTGGTCTATCTCAAATCCTTACCCAGGTTCAAGAAATCAAACCTACTGTTTTTTTACTGCAGGACAGACTGAAGAGCGTCAATTTGAACAGCGTGTCGATGAGACGTGTTTAGACGCTTCCTCTACTGTTTAAAAAACACGTCGCGTTACCTGCTTGAGGCTACAACGTCTTGCGCCATTGCCTACGACTACGCCAGAATCCGCCGGCTTGTGCGCCTCAAGGGCCACCGGTAACTTGGTTCGCGTCACTGATTCCCAGTGATCGGGTTTAGTAGCCCGTGGTAAATGAAAGTGCACAAGCGTCCGTCAAAAGGTATTCACGTACCTGCACTTGATGGCGGCTGTGCGTAGGGCGCCCTCGGGCGCGCCGGCTTTCTTCTTTTCCCCGGTCTACTAACCTGCGTACAGCTGCCACCCCCTGTTTAGTAGCTCGGAGCGGCGGCCACCCAACAGGAAAAAGAAGAAATGTTCAAGATCACGTCAAATCCGCCGGAAACAGATCCGGCCTCCCCGTATGAATCATCCGATTCAAAGAAATTCCACGAAGCCGCCGAGCGCGCCCTCGACCACTACCTGAAACCGGCCGACCAGATAATGGCCACGCCGTACCAACCCAGCACCATGTTCCTGGCCAACCCGAAAACTGCGACAGAGGAATTACTGGTCAACGCCAGTGAATCGCTGGGTTCTGCTTCGGTGATGTTGGGCAACGTAATTGGAATGGTGGAAGGACCGGCGCGCAAGACGCTTCAGGGCATTGCGCAAGTGGTGATGCTGGGGGAATTGGCGGTGAATCAAGCGCTGGATAATGTTGTGCCGGTGGATTGAAGGGGTGACCCCTTTGTGGCGGTGGTCTGGCTGCTGTCACGAAGGGATCAAGATTGTATTTGGCGTCTGCTTTCGGCCAACTGCTGCCCTTCGCGGCAGGCAGAAATCGGCCAAGAGCGCCCCTTGGACAACCTGATGGCGAAACAGTAGTTTATGCAGCGAGACAGGCAAGAAACACTCTGTAGCGGGACTAACTTCCCATATCGTGTTGCACTTGAAGGATGTTAAGAAATGGGACCGAAAACCGAAGAGCTGATCTGCGTCCTTGATCAGCTTGCAGCAATGCTTGAGAGCGATGGAGATACTCACTGGAGTCTGTGGATGCGTAAGGCAAGAGCACGCTTAATGGATTCTGATTACTCCGGAATTGAGTACCTACAGTCAGCCTATGGCGGAATGGGTTCATTCAATGATCTCATTCTTGGTCAAAGCCATGACAATGGCGTCCTTTGCTGGAAGCCGGGCCATGTTGAGCTAAACGAAAGATTCGATGAGTTACGCAATAAAGCCGCGAAACTCTCCGATTTCATAAAGCGAAATACATAAGGGTCGCGGTTATCAAACTACGTCATTCAAAGGGGTCAGGCCGGCCACCGGCGCATCTCACTTTGATCAGCTCCGTAGACTCAGTAACGGGCGATTTGGTGTTTGCCTACACGGAAGTCGGGGAGTACAGAGTGCATTACACATCACGTGTCGAGCTGTTGTGCATGCTCAACATCCTTTTGCGTCAGCGAGTGCCCATTGCTGTCGGAGGCATGCTCCCGGGACCTGCCGACGAAGTCGATATGTTAATAGCGAACGAACTACTTGAAGGCCCCTACATAGAACTGTCCTGGTCCGGCCCCCAGCAATGGACTCTGCGCGAAATCGACTCCACCACTGCTGAATGGCAGCCAGTACCTAGTGCTCAAAGTATGGCAAATGTGACATTCGATCCGAAGTCCCTGAAACGCTCTGGCGGAATTGGCTAAGAAATTAATACAGATTCGGGCGGTTCTTCGCTTCTGGCCGCAATCGCCTGCGGTCGCAATAGGCAGCTATGGGTCGGTGGCTGCCCTTCGTGAAAGGCAGAAATCGGCCAAAAGCAGCCGCTCGCGAATAACCGCTTTCGACTTAAGCGGACATACCTAATGACCACCATTCGCCGTGTTCAACCGCCGGACAGGCCTGCATAATCAGGGCGCTGCTGGATAGAACTCACCATCATCACCCTGAACTCTCGCGTTCAAACTGCGTGCAATCTCTTCGAGTTTTGAGATCGCCTTGTCAGTCGGATTTTTTGTATACAGCTCACCAAGATCTGAGCGATACCAGAGCGGAAATGATTCTCCAGGTATGGAGACCATAAAGTCTTGTGGGCTATTGGCAACATCCCTGATGACCTCTGGGTCGGTTTTCAAATGTTCTTGCCATTCCTCGAAGGTGATTTTGGAACCGAAGTCGTCAGCCCAAAAATCCTTGCGACTGATATGTAGATCGTAACCGGCGACCGCAAAGGTGCTAACACCCATGAGAAGCACTGAAAGAAAACTACGCATATGTCCCTATTTGAGGATGTCTGTGGGATTTATGCTGACGTCCCAGGACTTTCCTTACAAGGGGAACCTGCTACAAAAGTCCGCTTTTGGCCGAGTGCAGTCATTCGCGCTCAACTGCATCCAGCGCTATGATCGCAACACTCCACCTATTGAACACAAACCCCATGCCCACCGCGAAAACCCGCCCAACCCCCGCCCCGCTCCTCAACCCCGGCGAATCCGTGGTCCTGTTCGACGGCGTGTGCAAACTCTGCAATGGTTGGGCGCGGTTCCTGATTCGCCACGATCATCAACATCGCGTGCGCCTGGCTGCGGTGCAGTCGCCAGAGGGACAGGCCTTGCTGGCGTGGGCAGGTTTGCCCATCGATCAATTCGACACCATGGCCGTCATCCGCGACCGCCATTACTGGGAACGTTCCGATGCGTTCTTCGAAGTCATCAGCCAACTACCCGCCCGCTGGCAGCCATTGCGACTGTTCCGCGTAGTCCCGCGCAGCCTGCGCGATTGGGCCTACGACCGTATCGCGCTGAACCGCTACCGACTGTTCGGCAAGTATGACACCTGCCTGTTGCCGAACCCTGATCATGAACAGCGCTTTCTGAAAACAACTACGCCAGAAAGCTGATCAACTGAACCGGTGTCATCTTCGTGACCATCATCAGCACGATCACAAACATCCCGGTAAAACCCGTCACCCCCATCCAGAACCACTTTCGGTAAACGGCTGGATACTGCTCATCAAGCCTCGCCCCCGCCTCGCTCGCACTCGACGCCATCACATAAAGCCGCTTCTGCAGAAGCAACACCGGCAGCCACAGCGAACCGACGCAGATGAATATGATCAGCGAGGTCAGCACCCACTCGGTGCTCATCGACAACCCCGAAAGCCGCATCAACAGATAACCGCTGATGATCTGCACGAAACCGGCCGGTGTGGTGATCCAGGTGTCGAAGCGCACCACCATGCGCGCAACGTGGGCAATCACTTGTGGGTTGTGCGTGCGGCTGGCGGCGATCAGGTAAAGGTAGGAGCCCATGCCGAACCCGAACAGGAAGATCGCGGCGATGATGTGCAGGTACTTCAGGCACAGGTAGAGCATGTCAGCGCTGCCCGTCCGAGAAGTGTACGGCCAGGCTCAGGTTATCCGGGTCGTTGATCGCGGCCATGTATTCGGCGACGCTGATTTCGCCCACGCACGGTCGGGCGCCGGCGGTTGGCACGTAGCCCTGGGCCATTTTTGTGGCGAGGGCTACGGCGGCGCAGCTGGGAATCTCCGGGCCTTTGTCGTTGAGGGCAGTGAGTTGCGCGGTCATCGACAGCGGTTTGCCGTCAACGCCAAGGCCTCGCACGTCGATGTACATCGCGCTTTTGCCATCGCCGAAACGCTCGAAACGCGTGCCCAGGCGATGTAATCTGCCGGCCCACAAGGCGTGGTCGCGCACCAGCCCGACTTTCAGTGCCTGAGCAAGGAGACCGTTGGCGATGCCGCCGAGTTTGAGACCGGCGCCGGCCTTGAAGCTCAAGGTCTGTGCGCCATAACGCGCGGCGAATATGTCCATGTCGGGGACATCAACGTTGGCCAGCAATCGGGTGCCCATTTGCGGCATTTGGCGCAAGGTCAGGTCCAGCCAACCCGAGACTTCATGCACCTTGCCGTTCTTCAGTTGTTTGATCGGTTTGCCGGCGTAAGCGAGCACGCCTTCGATGGTCGACAGCCCCGGCATTTTCGCCGAGGAGGAAATGCCATGCTCGATCGAGTCGATGCGCGAAAATTGCTGGCGCTGCTCATCGATGATCGCCGACGACAGGGTCGGCACCGAGCTGCAACCACTGAGAAGCACCACGCCTGCTTGCTTCGCCTGCGCATCAAGTACGTCGATGCCGTTAACGAAAGTGCGACAGTCCGCCAAGTCGCAATAGTTCACGCCGGCATCGATGCAACGCTGCGCAACCGCATAGGATTGCCCCTGAAACGGCCCGCCGGTGTGGACGACCAACTGAATGTTCAGCGCGCGTAGAGCGGCTTCGAACTCCGCGCCCATGGCATCGCCGCACCAGCCTTCGCAGACATTGCCCGATTGATTGTTCAGCTCATCGACTTTGCGCTGCAACTTGCGTGGATCACGGCCCGACAACACCAGCCCGATGTCTGGCATCAGCGCCAGATGCCTGCACACAATGCTGCCGAAGTTTCCGTAACCACCGACCACCATCACCCTGAACGGCATGCAATTCTTCCCTAATTCAATCCTTCAAACAGGCGTGAAGGATATAGGTCTGAGCGTCAGCAAGCCATTCAAGTGTCTGGCGTAAAGGATGTACACGGGTTTTATGCATACCACGAAATCCTGTGGGAGCTGGCTTGCCAGCGATGGAGCCAGATCAGCCAACAATGATGGTGGCTGACCCACCGCTATCGCTGGCAAGCCAGCTCCCACAGGGTTCTTTGGTGTATGCAGAGGACTAGAAATTGATCTTGAACCCCAACATTGCGTCATACCCATGGCTGTCGCCATCGAAGCCCTGACGATACCCGGCCGAAGCCGTGAACGTGGTGCGCCGGTTGGCCTGGTAGTCCACTCCCACATTGACCTCGCCCCACGTGCCCTGGATGTCGGATTCGAACGGGATGTAGCCCGACTCGGAGGAAAATTCGGTTTTGGGTTGTCCCTTGAATTCATGCCAGACGCTCGGCCGGATCCAGGCGTTAGTGCGCCGCGCCGTTTTGTCGACGCCTTCGGTGTCCCAATCCTTGGCGATCCGCACGCCGGCGCGACCGACCAGTGAGTCCACGTCCTTGAAGCGAATCTTCGCGCCGGCGTCATCGCTGCTGTCCAGATCCACCGAGCTGTAGATCGCCTGCAATTGCGGTTCGATGTACCAGTCTTTGTCGACTTCGAACGGGTAACCGTTTTCCAGTGAGGCGGTGTAACCCCAGCCGCGGGTTTTCAGCTTGGCCATGTCGTTGGGTTTGGCTTCGATGTCGAAGCGATTGACTTGCAACACGCCGTCCAGATACCAGCCCGAGGGTCCGAAGTGCGTCCAGTACGCACCGATGCCGTATGCGCGCAGGGTGTCTTCGCCGGCGGCGCGCCGGGTGTAGTGGCTGACGCCGGCGTCGATGGTCCCGGCGGACAACGACAACCCGGCCTGATCGTGACTTCCATCGGGCCGGTCCTTGCGGTAAAGGTCGGTGCCGACCTGGAATGCCGTGAGGTCATAGTTGTATTCGGGCGTGTTGCCCAAGGCATTTTTGCGATCGCCATCCTGTTTGCCGCTGCGGTAAATCACCCGGCCCCAGCCCATCGACGGCGCCAAGGTGGATTCATCTTCCTTGGGCAACGGATCACCACGATTCAGGCGTTCCTCGCCGACTCGCTCGTGAAGGGTGTCGACCATTGTCCGGCCGTAAACCAGCGCCAGCGCGGGGACGGCACCGTACAGCGACACTTCCGGACGGTAATTGGGTACCGGGGAAGGATCGGGTGTCGGATCAGGAGCCGGATCGGGATCGGGCGTCGGGTCCGGGCCTGGAGGACCGTCCGGCGGCACCGCGTCCGAGCGCAGATACCAGGTGTCCTTGCCGCTACCATTCTCGGCACCTTGCTGCAGACGATATTCGTAGGGACCGGCGACGACACGCCGGGCCAGTTGAAAGGCATTGGCGTCGCTCGCGGCTTCGGCTTTATTGAGCAGTTCGACCACCGCGATGCCGTTGCCCTGAGTCAGCTCGCCCTGCCCGCCGACATTGCTCACGATGACGCCAGTCGCGCCACCGCTGGCGGTGGTGGTCGAATCCACCACCAGCATGTCGGAAAGACTGTTCGCGCCGCCGCCGTTCAACGTGGTGTTGAGCAACAGTCGACCGCCATTGGACACGTACACACCGCCGCCATTGGCACCGGCGGTGTTGGCAGCGCTGATCAGCAGCACATTACCGACGGTGTTGCTGCCAGCGGCAAGGTCGAGCGTGCCGCCATTGGTGAATCGGTTTACACCAAGCAACTGCCCTTGCACGGCACCGCCCAGCGTTGGGGTGTTGGCCGTTTGCCCCAAAGGCAGATAAGCGCCGCCGGCATTGAAGTTGACGATGCCCGTCGCCGGTTGCGCCGCCAGTTGGATCACTCCACTGTTATCCATGCTGTTGGCGCCCGATGTGCCGAGATCACTGACGGCAACGCCCCAGGTATCACGACTGCCACTGCCGCTGCTGTCGGTAAAATTGCGCAGCGTCCAAGTGCCGCTGTTGGCCACCGTGCTGGCCGCGCTGACGGCATTCACGGCGCCGGTCATTTGTCCGGTGTTGTTGAGCGCAAACGTCGTGCCCGGCGTGGTTGCATCGGCGCGCACCGCCACATCGCTCAGCGCACTGATTGCGCCTGCGTTGTTCAGCGTCTGGCTCGCACCGCCAAGGGCGATGCCGCGGCTATCGGCCCACCCGCCCTGAAGCGTTGCGCTGTTGCTGACGTTGACGCTGCCGCCCTCGGTCAAGGCATCTATGGCCGACGAGCCAACGCCTCGAGTAGTGATCGCGCCGCTGTTGCTGACGGACAAATCCGCTGCACCCGAGGCCTGGGCGAGAATGCCCTGACTGTCGCTGGCACCGAACGTCTGGATCGCCCCGCTGTTGACCACGTTCTGCGCGCCAGTGACCGACAACGTCCGGATACCACGCTGTTGATTGCCCCGCGCAATCAACTCGCCGCTGTTGCTCACACTCAACGTGCCTATCCCGCTGCCCGAGTTGAAGGCATTGCCGGCGAGAATCGCCGCGCCCTGGCCGTTGACGTCTATTAAAGGGCCGTTGAACACAACGCCCACATCACCGCCCATGGTCAGCGCCTGGATACCAAAGGCGCCAATGCCCGTGCCGTCGCCCGAGCCGGCGTTCGAGTGAGTGATGATCGTGCCGCCGGAATTGACGTTGACCGTGCCCGCCGGCGACTGCGTCGAGGCATAGATACCATTGGCGTTGCTGTGCAGGGTTTCGATGCGATCGCCACGATAGTTGACCTGGACATTGCCGCCGGTCGAGTCGACCCGGATGCCGCCCGCGCCAAACCCGCTGGCGAACAGATCGCCCGAGTAATCGACCAGCACATTGTTGTTTTCGGCGCTGACGATGATCGCGTAAGCCCGGGTGGTGTTGGTTCCACCGAGCACGTTGATGTTGCCGCTGCCGGTGACTGCGACATCACCGGTGCCGCGCTTGATGACGTAGATCGCCCGCGAACCGGCGGTATTGGCCGTGCTGCCGACGTTGATGGCGGCATTGTTCTCGATGCTGATCGAACCGCTGCCGCCGACGTTGTCGTTGGCATAGATACCGTGGGCGCCGCCACCCGTGGTGGTGATCGCGCCGTCGTTGACGATGGCGATGCTGCCGACGGTCGAGAACGAACGAATGCCAAAACCGTTGAGGCCGTTGGTGTTCAGGGTGCCGCTGTTGGTCAGGCGGGTATTGCCTGTGCCGCCCTCGGTGAACAAGCCAAAGGCGTTCATGCCGATGCTTTGCACATTTGCGGCATTGATCAGGGTGGTGTTGCCATTGATCGCACGGGTGTGCACGCCCGCGTGGTTGCCGATGCCGGCGGTGGGCAAGGTGTCGTCAAGAATCGGCGGCCCGGCCGAGAGTGCATCATCGTTGTTGACCAGAATATTCACGCCACTGCCGACGTTGACGTTGGTCTCGCCACTGCCCGTGGCTTTGGTCCAGATGCCGTTGCCGCCGAGCAACGTGATCTGGCCATTACCCTGATGGTTCAGGTTGATCGCCCCGCCGCCGCTGGCATTGATATCGATGCCATCGTGTTCATTGCCGACCACGGTATTGAGGATGTTCAGCGTGGTGCCGCTACTCACCGAAAACGTCGACGAACCGGCGCCGGCATTGGTGATCGCCAGGGCGTCCAGACCACTGCCGCCGACATTGACCGTGTTGGTCCCGCCATTGACGCTCAGGTTCGCGTTACCGGTGGTGCCGATGACATTGGCAAACACTGCGTTGGCGGCCGTCGGTGGCGTGCTGTTCACCGTGGTGCCGCTGAGGGTCAGCGTGGTGTTGGCATTGTTGCCGCGGCTGTTCAGCGAGGAACCGGCGGTGGTGGTGATGGTGGTGCCCGGCTGAGTGCTGATCGACGCATCAACGCCGGCCACCGGCAAGCAGGTTTGCGAGACGTTGTAGGCACCCGCCGCCAAAGGCCCGCACGCGGCCTGCGCGTCTGCGAGCATCAGGGTGTTGGCCATGGCCACCAGTAACGCATTGCGCATGAAATGCGGGACGTGCCCGCCGTGAGGATGGCCGCTGGCACTGTGCATGAGAACCTCCCTGTTTCCCGTGATTCGCCGCCGGGCTGGCGACCATCGGCTACGCCCGTTACTGCGGAATCATTAGTGCTTTAGACCATAGTCGATATTCATCAATTGGAAAGACACGGATCAGTTGCCCGTGTCCCAAGGCTGCGTATCCTTCGTGCACGAGAGGGCTTGTGCCCCCTCTGTTACCGCGAAGTGTCGAGAACAAGGCGACCGCGCAAGTGTCGTCCCATGCTTTTCTCGAGCGCGGATTTCGCCTCGCTCAAGGCATAAGCTTCGATGTCCACGCTTAGATGCCCCTTGTCGAACAACTCGGCAATCAGCGCAAGCTGGCGACCGTCAGAACGAGTGGCAAAGTTTTTCGGCGTGACCGCGTAGTCGTTGGCCAGGGACACATTTGGCGCACTCACGGGTGAGACCAGCACGCCGAATTTCTTCAGAACCGCAAATGACCGGTTTTGCGTTTCACCTCCCACCAGATCCAGTACCACATCCATGCCCGAAACCAAGGTCTCGAATGCCTGCGTGGTGTAGTCGATGGTGTAATCGGCACCCAAGGCTTTGAGGTAGGCATGATGCCCGGCAGACGCCGTGGCGTAGACCTCTGCCCCCAGATATTTGGCAATCTGCACGGCCATGCTGCCCACGCCTCCGGCTGCCGCGTGAATCAACACTTTCTGCCGACGTTGCAGGCCGGCGTGCTCGGTCAATGCTTGCCACGCGGTCAGCGCGGAGGCCGGCACGGCTGCGGCTTGAAGCAGGCTTAGCGAACGCGGTTTAAGCGTGAGCTTTGTCACTGGCGCGACCGCTTTGCTGGCGTAACCACCGACGATGTTGATGAAACCGAACACCTCATCGCCAGGCTTGAATTCGGTCACGCCGGCGCCCAGCGCGACAACCGTGCCGGCAACTTCAACGCCCGGTGTGAACGGCAGCGGCAACGGAATAAACGCTTGCATCGCTCCGGAAAGCACCTTCCAGTCAATCGGATTGACGCCTGCAGCGGCGACCTCGATCAGCACCTCACCGGCACCCGCCACCGGGTCGGCAATTTCTTCCAGACGTAAAACTTCAGTATCGCCGTAAGCGTAGGCGCGTATGGCTTTCATGTTGACCTCGACAATGGAATACACAAGGAAGATTTCACGCGGCGGGCACCTGCCTCGCCGCGCGTCGATCAACGACGGCGAGCGTCGAGGCTGAAACGACCGGCACCGAACGCGACGACTTGCAACAAGCCACCGGCCATCGCGATGTTTTTGAAGAAGTGAATGAACTGATTCTGATCACCCAGCGCGTTATGGAAAGCCAGCGCGGTGGCCACGCTGAACAGTGCCAGGATCGCGGCGACGGTACGGGTACGGTAGCCGGCGATCAGCGCCAGACCACCACCGATTTCAACAATGATCGCCACTGCCAGCGCCACTTGCGGCAACGGCAGGCCTACGGAACCGATGTAGCCAATCATCATGGCCGGCGCAGCCAGTTTGGAAAAACCGGAGAGGATGAAAATCGCGCTGAGCAATAAGCGACCGACCAACGAGGCGGTGGCCTGGGTCACGTCGTTGCGGGATTGTTCAGTGGTGTTGGCTGAAGCGATGTTGGCGGAAGTGCTCATGCGGTATTTCCTTCAAAGGGAGCGGCGATTCGGGGTGAAGCGCCCTGTTGGAGAAAATATTGCGCCTTACCGACTCACCTGAATAGCTGACTAATTTAGATCATCATGTTCGAATAAATAGACAAGCTATCAGCGTCGTTTTCAGTAATATCTGCGTAATCGCATCTAAGGAAACCTGCATGATCTCTGACCCGGGCACCCCGACACTGGACCAATTGCGCGTCTTTCTGACGGTCGTCGAGGTTGGCAGTTTTGCCGGCGCGGCACGCAAACTGCACCGCGCCACCTCGGTGGTCAGCTATTCGATTGCCAATCTGGAAATGCAACTGGGCGTCTCGCTGTTTGACCGCCAGACCACCCGCAAACCGCAACTTACCGAGGCCGGGCGCACGGTGCTGGCCGAAGCCAGAACCATTGCCAATGGCGTGCATGGCCTGCGGGCTAAAGTGAAAGGGTTGTTGCAAGGCCTGGAGGCCGAAGTTCATGTGGTGCTCGATGTGATGCTGCCCCCCGAGCGCGTGGTCGACGCCCTCAAATCCTTTCGCGAAGCCTTTCCCACGGTCGCCCTGCACTTACACATGGAAGCACTCGGGGCGGTCACGGAGCTGGTGCTCAATCGCCACGCCATCATCGGTGTCAGCGGCCATCTGAGCCGCGACATCGACGGCATCGAGCGCATGGCAGCCGGCAGCGTCGAGCTGATTCCAGTGGCCTCCGCCGATCATCCACTGGCGTCGGACACGGCGAACATGCCGGGTGCCAGCCGCGAGTACACGCAGTTGGTGCTGTCGGATCGTTCACAGTTGACCAAAGGCAAGGATTTCGCCGTGCTCGGCAATCGGACCTGGCGCCTGGCCGACCTGGGGGCCAAGCATATGCTCCTGCGTGAAGGCATCGGCTGGGGCAACATGCCCCTGCCGATGGTCGAAGAAGACCTGCGCAGCGGTCGCCTGGTGCACCTGAACCTCGCGGAATTCCGCAGCGGGACTTACACCTTTGATGTCATTCACCGCACGGATCTGCCACCAGGTCCCGCTGCCCGCTGGTTGATCGAACGTTTCCTGCAACAGGCAGACAAGCAGGAGGCGCAACAAGTCCGGCAACGGTCTGGCCGGCTTCCCAAACAAAAATAAATGAACCCGCCGCCCCCTGCGCCACCTAACGAACAGACCATCAGGAGGTAGCCAATGCAAATCGAAACCGTGTGGATCGTACTGGCGGCAGTTCTTCTGCTTATTGAACTCTGGGCCATCAATCGGGTGCGCAAGAGCGAGGGGAAAGCGAGCAACAAAGGCGTATGGATCGTACTGATCGTGTTTGTGCCGTTGTTCGGGCTGATCGCCTGGGCGTTGGCGGGGCCAAAACACGTCAGTCAGCATTCGGCGTCGTAAGCGGTCTCTTTAGCCTTCGTGCGGGGCTTGCCATCGGCATCGCCCCGCTGTTCAAGGTTGATCAACTGGCGGGCACCAACGGCGGCAACTCTTCCATTTGCGCCAGTGGCACGTCACTGCTGCCGGGGGTCAGAATGACCTTGCGGCAGTTTTCCTGTTTCTTGTCGAAAATCCTGTAGCCCTCGGCGGCCTGCTCAAGCGACAACCGGTGGGTGATGATCGCGTCGGGTTGCAAGGCACCGGTTTCGATGTATCCGAGCAGTTCCGGCAAATAACGCTGCACATGGGTCTGGCCCATTTTGAACGTCAGGCCCTTGTCGAAGGCATCGCCGAACAGAAAACCATGGATAAATCCGGCATACACGCCTGGCACGCTGACCACCCCACCGCGACGGACCGCAGCAATGCACTGACGTAAAGCCTTGCCGCTGCTGCCTTCAAGTTTAAGCGTGGCCAGTACCGTTTCCGTGGTGCTGCCCTTGGCTTCGAACCCCACCGCATCGATTACCGCATCAACGCCACGACTGCCCGGCGTCTGGCGAATGATGGTGTCCGCCGGATCATCGTCGTCATCGAAGTTGATCGGTATGACGCCGTAGGTGCGTTGCGCGTACTCCAGCCGATAGGGGTGATGGTCGACCATGAAGATACGTTCAGCACCGAGCATTTTCGCGCACGCCGCGCTGAGCAGCCCCACCGGGCCGGCGCCATAAATCGCCACGCTCGACCCTTGGCCGACCTGCCCATTGATGACCGCTTGCCAGGCGGTCGGCAGAATGTCGGAGAGGAACAGGACTTTCTCGTCCGCCAGCGTGCCTGGCACTTTGAAGGGGCCAGTGTTGGCCTTGGGCACCCGCACCAACTCTGCCTGACCGCCGGGAATGCCGCCGTACATGCGGCTATAGCCGAACAACGCGGCCGGCGGCGGAATGATTTTTTTGTTCATGGCCGCCCCCGTGCCGGCGTTGGTGGTCTCGCAAGCGGCATAGAGTTCCTGCTGACAGAAGAAACAGTCACCACAAGCGATCACGAAAGGGATAACCACCCGATCGCCCGGTTGTACGGCCGTCACCTCAGATCCGGTTTCTTCGACAACGCCCATGAACTCGTGGCCGAAGATATCGCCATGCTCGACCGTCGGTATCTTGCCCCGGTACAGGTGCAGGTCCGAGCCGCAAATGGCGGTCGCGGTGACGCGCAGAATAATATCGTCGGGCGCTTCGATTTTCGGATCAGGCACGGTCTCGACTCTCACATCGTGAGCGCCGTGGTAGGTCATTGCTCGCATGGCTTTAGCCCTCGCACTGATGGATGAATTGGCTGCTGCTTCCAATACGGCAGGACAGCGTCAGAACGAGTTCAGTGAGATTTTGCGGAAATCGGATCAGCGGGAACCACCCTCCCCGCGCACACGGACTTTTCCGCTGAAGACTCGAAAGCCGAAGGTGTTGTAGATCAATGTCACCGGAATCAGAACGGCAAAGCCGATCAGCATGAACAGCTGGCTTTTCGGGCTGGACGTGGCGGCTTGCAGGGTCAGGCTTGGCGGGATGATCAGCGGATACAACGCCACCAGCATCAAGGCGAAGGCCAGTACAAAAACGCCCAGCGCGGCGAACAACGGCAGAAAATCAAAGCGTGCGGCGAACCCGCAGAAGAACACCAGCAGACAGAAGCCGAGCAGCGCTGCGGCGGGGATCCAGACGCGAGGGTCAGTCAATCGCTGCGCGTACTGCACGTGCAACGTTGCGCTCCAGAAGACCAGCACCACCAAGGCCAGAACGGTCAACAAAGCCAGGCCTCGTGCCTGTCGCGCGGAGCGCCGTTGCAGTTCATCGACGGTTCGCCAATACAGCCAGCAGGTGCCCAGCCACGCGTAGCCCAACACCAGCACCAGGCCACAAAACCACGGAAACGCGCGCAACCATTCGCTGCCATTGCCAATGTATTGACCGCCCTGGTGCGGCACGCCTTGCATCAACGTACCGAGCACGACGCCCTGGATCGCGCCGGTCAATAACGACCCGCTCATCAACACACGATCGACCCAGCGCTTGCTGCGTTCGCCGGGAGCGTGGTCGCGAAACTCCAGCGCCAGCGCCCTGAGCATCAACGCCAGAAACATCAGAATGAACGGCAGGTACAGCGCGGGCAGCAAAATCGCGTAAGCCAATGGAAACAACGCCAGCAGACCACCGCCGCCCAGCACCAGCCAGGTCTCGTTGGCGTCCCAGATCGGCAGAATGGTCACCGCCATGGCGCGCCGATCGTCGCTGCACGGCGTCAATCCCATCAAGACACCGACACCCAGGTCCGTGCCATCGAGCAGCACATAGTTCAGCACCGAAAAACCAAGGGCCGCGGCGCACAGCAGGGTTATCCAGTCAGTGTCCATGCGTCCGCTCCTCGGCGTGCCCGGTTTCTTCGGCCAGCGTCGGTTGCGGGCCGGGTTCGTCTTCATGCGCAGGCTCACGCAACAAGCGCAACAGAACCCAGAGTCCGATGCCGAAGACCAACAGATAAAACGCCAGAATCAGCACAGTCGACACCAGCACCTGTTCACGCGAGACCGGCGACAGACTGTCCGCCGTGCGTAACAGTCCGTAGACGGTATAGGGCTGACGGCCGACCTCGGTGACCGTCCAGCCACTGAGCATCGCGAGGAACCCGGCCGGTGCCATCAGTACGCAGCCCCACAACCAGCGGCGCGCGACGTAGAGGCGTTGTCTGCGCCGCAACACCAGACTGATCACGCCCTGCCCCAGCATCAGCAGCCCCAGTCCGACCATCAGGCGAAAGGCAAAGAACACCGGGGCCACCGGCGGAATGTCTTGCGCTGCAAACTCGTCCAGCGCGGCGATGGTGCCGCTCAGATCGTGCCGCAAGTACAGGGAACCGATGCGCGGAATGGCGATTTCCCAGTGATTGCGCCGGTCGCTCATGTCAGGCCATGCAAACAGACGCAAAGGTTCGCCGGCACCTTCCGGTGGGCGTGTCCAACTGCCCTCGATGGCCGCCACTTTTTGCGGCTGGACCTTCAGGCTGTGCTGACCATGCAGATCACCGACCACCATTTGCATCGGCGCCAATACCACAATGGCCCAGAGCGCCATGGAGAACTGCAAGCGTGCCCGCGGATTGTCAGACGCCTTCAACAGTTGCCACGCGCCGGCACCGGCCACCAGCGTCGCCGTACCGAGCAACGTCGCCAGCGTCATATGCACCAGCCGATAGGGAAAGGAAGGATTGAAAATGATCGCCCACCAGTCCTCAGCCATAAAGCGGCCATCGGCGGCGATCGAATAGCCGGTCGGCGTGTGCATCCAGGAATTGGCCGAGAGAATCCAGAACGCGCTGATCAAGGAGCCCGCCGCGACGGCACAGGTGGCAAAAAAATGCAGACGCGGGCCGACCTTTTTCAGCCCGAACAGCATGATGCCGAGAAAGCCTGCCTCAAGAAAAAATGCCGCGAGCACTTCGTAGAACATCAGCGGGCCGAGGATATCCCCGGCCTGCACGGAAAGCCGCGACCAGTTCAGGCCGAACTGGTACTCAAGGATCAGCCCGGACGCTGTACCCACCGCGACATTCAGTGCAAAGACTTTGAGCCAGTAACGATAGACATCCAGATACACCTTGCGTCCGGTGCGTAACCAGAGCGCCTCAAGGATCATCAGAAAATTCGCCAGGCCGATGGTGAGCGCCGCGAGCACGATATGAAAACTGATGGTGATCGCAAACTGCGCGCGGGCCGCCATCAGCGCGGAATCAGTGGCGTCCATGCCACTGGCTCAGTGACAAAACCAGTCTCTGACCGTTGGCGTCGATCAGTCTCTTGCTCAGCATGACGTTCACCTCGAAGGATTCCCGGATGCGTGTTGGACAGCGACGCCGGCACGCAAATTCAGCCGAGGCTGTGAACTGCAATGCTCCCACGACGCCGGTCATGCAGGCTGCACGAAAGCAGTTTGACGCTGGCGCTGTAAGCCTTTGAAGCAACGGCATTTTTCCGGATCGATGAATTGGCATGGCAAATGCCACTGATACAGGGCATTCACAGCGCCGTGGGACAACGGCCTGTGTTCACCCCGTGACAGCCGAGGAACCATAATGAACGCCATCGACCTTCTCAAAGCCGATCATGCAAAAGTCAAAGACATCCTCAGCCAGCTCAGCGACTCGACGGAGCGAGCGTTGAAAAAGCGCGTGGAACTGTTGGGCAAACTGGAAATGGAAATCACCATCCATACCCGTCTCGAAGAAGAGATCCTCTATCCCGCATTCAAGGCCGCCGGCAGCAAAGAACAGGACGTCATGTATTTCGAAGCCAAGGAAGAACACCGCACCGTCGACTCGCTGGTGCTGCCGGATCTGAAACAGACCGATCCGAGAACCCCGGAGTTTTCCGGTCGGGTGAAAGTGGTCAAGGAACTGCTCGAGCACCATATCGAAGAGGAAGAAACGGAAATGTTTCCTCAAGCGAAAAAACTCTTGGGCAAAGCCAAACTGGACGAGTTAGGCGCGCAGATGGAAGCCATGAAGGCCAGTTACAAGAAGGAAATGGCTGCCGGAAATATGGCCGCATAAACCGTTGCTCGTGCCCAGGCCCGGCTTCGGCCGGGCTTTTTTCTGCTTGCTCGAATCCCTTGCGCTGCTGCACGATCAGCTGTCGCCAACAGGGAATGTTGAAATGGAACAGAAAGCGCCTCAGCGAATCGTGGTGATTGGTGCCGGCATCGTCGGCGCGTCCCTTGCGTATCACCTCTCACGCAAAGGGGCACACGTCACATTGATCGAGGCCGGCGAGATCGCGAGCGGCGTGACCGGACGCTCCTTCGCCTGGATCACTACTACGCACGCCGGCGCTGATCCTGTTGCGCCGTTGCGCGCCGGCGCCATTGAAGAATACCGACGTCTGGAAGCCGAGTTACCCGATCTGCAGATTCGCTGGACCGGAGCGTTGACGTACGACAAATCGGCAGAGGCGTCTGCCTCGACGGCGGTAGTATCTGCCGCCGAGATTCTTGTTCGCGAACCCAACCTGAAGCATCCCCCCGCTCATGCGTTGTTTCGCGCGCAAGAAGGCGCGCTCGACGCGGTGCGCGCCACTCACGCCTTGATTGCCGGCGCCCAAGCGTTGGGGGCAGAGCTGCTCACGCACACCCGAATAACGGGTTTCAAAACCTGCGGTACAACCGTCACCGGTGTCGAAACCGCAACGGCCACGATCAATGCCGATCTGGTGGTGCTGGCCGCAGGGACCGGCATCAGACCGTTAGCGCAGATGCTCAACGTTTCCCTGCCCATCGAGGCCTCGCCGGCGATTTTCATCCGCTACCAGACGCAACCGGACCTTGTGAAAGGCATTATCTCCAGCCCTGAAATGGAGGTGCGACAAAGCGCCGACGGCGCATTGCTGGCCGCTGAAGACTATCTGGGAGAGGAGCCAGGCAACTCGCCGACAGAGATCGCCTGGCGTACCGCCGAAGCCATACAAAACCAACTTTCTGGTGTTGTTTCAATTGAGCCGCAAACCGTCGCTGTCGGGTTCCGGCCCATACCCGCTGATGGCATCCCCATTGTTGGCTTGCTGCCCGGCATCGGCGCGGTTTACGTGTGCGCGATGCATCCCGGTGTGACGCTGGCAGCGATTGTCGGGCGACTCGCCAGCGAAGAAATCCTTGGATGCCAGGCATCCGCCGCCCTCGGGCCGTGCCGCCCTCAGCGCTTTTTTCAGCACGCCTGCAACGCTTGATCCAGACTTGCCGAGGTCTCGCAGCAACGATTGGCGCATGCGACGGATTCAACGATCGATTTTGATCACCGCTAACCACTCGAAACGGTCCGAGAGACACCCTGACGCAACGCTACTATTCCCAAACATCACAGGAGCGCTATTCATGGAAGAAGTCATTACCTACCGAACCGCCACCGCCGACGATGCTCTGGCGATGTGCGAGCTGGGCCAGTTGCTCAACTCGGTACACCACGCCGCCCGCCCTGATATCTACGCCGCCGCGACCGACGATTTCGCCCGCGATTTGCCGCACTGGGCCGGGGTCTTCGAAAAGCCCGGCCAGATCGTCTTCATCGCCAACGCGGGTGCCCGGCCCGTCGCGTTCATTACCGCCACCCTGTCCGCCAGTTCCGGCCCGCTGATGCAGCCGCAGAACGTGGTGCGCATCGGCTCGGTGTGTGTCGCCGAGGTGTTCTGGGGCAAAGGCATTGGTCGTGCGCTGATTCAACGCGTCAAGGACTGGGCCATCGAGCACGACGCGCAGGATTTGCGTTTAACGGTATGGCCCTTCAACGAGCGTGCCGCGCGTATGTACGCGGAATTTGGCTTTGAGACCCGGGCATTCGAGATGGGCCTGCGTTTGTAAGTGGCGGCCAACGCCGATCATCAATAACTCCGGCGAAATATCATCACGAACCCTATCGAATGATTCGATCCTGCCGACAAACTCCTGTGTGGACACCGAGAGTCTTTCACGACGCGGTTCCACCTCCTGCAAAAGCCACTTTCCATTACGATTCAAGAGGCTGCACCCATGAGCAATGCCTGGAACGAAGGTTATTTCACGGACGAAGGCTACACCTACAGCTATAGCCGGGAAATCAATCCGGTATTCCAGCGTTACTGCCTGTTGTTGCGCGGCTTTGCCGGTCTGGACAATCCCGACGGTTATCACTGCGAACTCGGCTTTGGTCAGGGGGTGTCGATCAATATTCACGCCACGGCCAACCCTGGCGGCTTCGTCGGTACAGACTTCCACCCCGGCCAGGCGGCCCATGCCATCGAACTCGCAGCGCTCAGCAATAACGGTGCGCAGCTGTATGACGACAGCTTCGAGCAACTGCTGGCGCGTCATGATTTGCCGCAGTTCGACAGCATCAGCCTGCATGGCATCTGGACCTGGGTCAGCCGTGACAACCAGCAACTGATTGTCGAATTCGCCCGCCGTCACCTCAAACCGGGTGGTCATCTGTACGTCAGTTACAACGCATTCCCGGGCTGGTCACCGGCTGCGCCGTTGCGCCAATTGTTCAGCCTGCACGACCGCTTTGCCCATCACTCGACGCGGCCGGATCAACGCATCGATGCCGCGTTGCAATTTTCCGAAGCGTTGCTGGCGGCCAACCCCAAGTACGCCATCGCCGCGCCGAGTCTGGGCGCTCGCCTGCAGACCATCAAAGGCCAGGACCGCCAATACGTCGCCCACGAATATTTCAATCGTGACTGGAACTGCATGTACTTCGCCGACATGGTGGATGCTCTGGCCCCGGCCAAGCTCGATTACGTCACGACGGCAGTGCCGCTGGATTCGGTCGATGCACTCAACCTGAGCGCCGAAGGCCTGGCCTTTCTCGACGGTATCGAGCATCCGGTGATGCGCGAGCAAGCGCGTGACTACTTCGTCAACCAGGCTTTCCGCCGCGATCTGTACGTGCGCGGTGCCAACCGACTCTGCGCCGCCGAGCGTCGGTCGCGCATGCTCAATACCCGATTTATCCTGATGCAACCGGCAGAAAACGTAGCGTCCAGCGTCACCGGCCCCGCTGGTGTCGCCTCACTGCAAGCGGAAATCTACGGCCCGGTGCTCAACGCGCTCGCCGGTCAGACGTACGACGCGAAAACGATGCAGCAGTTGCTCGATGCGGTGTCGCCAATCGCCTATGACGATCTGGAACAGGCCATTGCCATCCTGGTCAGCATGGGCGCCGTTGCCCCTTGCCAGAGCGAAGCCGCCGAGACGCTGGTGTACGAACGCTGCGCCGCGTTCAACCTGCAACTGTGCAAACGCGCGCTGTTCAACGCTGACATTCAAGTGCTGAGCAGCCCGGTTACCGGCGGTGGCGTCACCGTCAGCCGCTTTCAGCAACTGTTCCTGATTGCCATCCGCCAGGGCAAACAGCATCCGGCAGAGTGGGCGCAATTGGCGTGGAGCGTCATCGCCGATCAAAACGAAGTGCTGGTCAAGGACGGTCAACCGCTGACCACCGCCGAAGCCAATATCGCCGCGCTGACCGAACAGGCTCAGGCCTTTGCCGAGCAATCGCTGATCGTGCTCAGTGCCTTGAAAATCGTTTGATTGAAGTGGATGGCGCGCAGCGGCTCGGCTCAGGCAGAAAAGCTGCGCAAACCCTCATCCACCAGTCGCCTGCGGATACGTGGACTTCAACAAATACTGCGCGGTGATGCCCTTGCCGAACAAGAGCCTCGTTTTGCAGCAATCTCAGCGCATGCCGGCCTGACATGCGGCAACATTATTCGTACGATGCGGCTTAATCGAACGCCCCGTTCAGCACCTCATAAATCAGGCCGGTGGCCAGCGCCACCAGTATCAGGTCCGTGCCCACCTGCTGCCATTCATAGCCTTCGTAATGCGGCAGATGACCGAGCAGGCGTCCGTCGAGCTTCTTCGCAATACCGGGCGGCAGCGGTTTGCCGCGGGCGAGGTTCTTTTGAATGCCCGGTGGCAACGATGGGCCCGGACTCCAGTAGTCGCGATAGCCGCCGACAATCCCGAGCACACTGCCGCGATTGATGCTTGGACCATGACTCCAGTCGCCACCGGAGCTGCCTTTGTTGCCACCGCCCTTCTGGTTGCCATTGCCTTTCTGGTTGCCGTGGCCCTGCATGTTCTGCGGATTGCCCTTGCCATTGCCCTGCCCCTTGCCGTTCCCAGGATCAGCCAGGGCCATCGCCGAGCTGAACACCAGCGCAAGGGAAGAAATCATTGCAATCAACCTGCGTGAGTTGATCATGCGGCGTGCCTTCATGGTGGTTGGCTCCTGTGTCATCGTGACGTTACACATCAGCGTAGTTTATTCCGCCTGGATAATCGTGCGATGTGAAGACTGGGCATTGCCTTGACCCGTAGCTTGGGTCAGGATTCGCTCCTTTTTGAGCGCAGGCGCAAACGTGGCGCGTCTTTTCTGCAGGGAACCGGCGCTGGCCGGGGCCGCACACCGCTTGACGCATACGTTCAAGCCCTTCGCCAATCGATATTCAAACTTGCAGGCCGGATAGAAAAACATGAATCGTCAAAAGAAACTGCAGCAGCTGTTCAAGGAAAAAGCCAAAAAGGCCAGCGCCAAACTGGCGCCGAAAAAGCCCAAGTACATCAGCAAGGCTGACCGGGCAAAACTGGCGGCTGAGGCGGCTGCGGAATCAATTGATCACAGCGAGAGCTGATTACCGCGTCGTAAACACGCTGCGGTTCCAGCCACCACGTCCACAGTGGCGACACCGGGGACGTGGCTGTTCAGCCGAACACTTGATGGCGTCGAACGAGACCCGGGGCGGACGCTCAGTCGCTGCCTTTCGAGTCCGCCAAAACGGAGGCGTTGTCCGCCGTGAGCAAGCCGGCTTCGGAGTAGATTCGCAACTTGTCGAGGGTGTCGGCGATGTCCAGATTGCGCATCGTCAATTGGCCGATCCGGTCGCGTGGCGAGAACGTCGAAACGACCTTTTCCATCGACAGGCGTTCAGGGTGGTACGTCAGGTTCGGTGACCGGGTCGCCACAATCGAATAATCATTGCCGCGACGCAATTCGATCGTCACTTCGCCTGTAATTGCCGCTGCGACCCAGCGTTGCGCGGTTTCCCGCAACATGATCGCCTGCGGGTCGAACCAGCGCCCCTGATACAGGAAACGCCCCAGCCGGCGGCCGTTTTCGCGGTACAGCTCCATCGTGTCTTCGTTGTGGATGCCGGTCACCAGACGCTCGTACGCAATGTGCAGCAAGGCGAGGCCCGGCGCTTCATAAATGCCGCGACTCTTCGCTTCGATGATCCGGTTTTCGATCTGATCGCTCATGCCAAGGCCATGACGACCGCCAATGCGATTGGCTTCAAGCATCAGCTCGACAGCATCGGTGTAGGTCGTGCCGTTCAGGGCCACGGGATGCCCTTGCTCGAAGCGGATCGTCACGCGTTCTTTTTCGATCCGGACATCATCGCGCCAAAACGCGACGCCCATGATCGGATTGACGATGTCGATGCCGCTCTCGAGGCTTTCAAGGTCTTTGGCTTCGTGCGTCGCGCCCAGCAGATTGGAGTCGGTGGAGTAGGCTTTTTCCGCCGACATCTTGTAGGCGAAGCCTGCCTGATGCATGAACTCGGACATCTCGGCGCGGCCGCCCAGCTCGTCGATGAATTGCTCGTCGAGCCAGGGCTTGTAAATCTTCAGCTCGGGATTCACCAGCAGGCCGTAACGGTAAAAACGCTCGATGTCGTTGCCCTTGTAGGTGCTGCCATCCCCCCAGATATTGACGCCGTCCGCCTTCATCGCCGCCACCAGCATGGTGCCGGTCACGGCCCGGCCGAGCGGCGTCGTGTTGAAGTAGGTCGCGCCTGCCGTCGTGATGTGAAATGCACCGCACTGCAACGCGGCGATGCCTTCCGCCACCAGTTGGGCGCGGCAATCGATCAGGCGCGCATCTTCAGCGCCGTACTCCAGGGCGCGGCGCGGGATCGACTGATAGTCGTCCTCGTCCGGTTGCCCGATATCTGCGGTGTACGCGTAAGGGACGGCGCCCTTGATGCGCATCCAGTGCAGTGCCGCACTGGTATCCAGCCCGCCGGAGAAGGCAATACCGACCTTCTGACCCTGCGGAAGGTTCTCAAGAATGTTGCTCATGACTCGGGTCCTTGTAGTCGGGGGGGAAAGGAGAATACCGCGATTTTCGACGTTGTATAGGCCCCCGACAGCGCCCTTTACCGTGATCATTTTCACCGCGGACTAATTTTTAAATACGTCGTGAATGGGCGTTGACGGTTGAAAAACCGTCGTCCATATTGGATCCAATCAATCGCCTATACATATCCAAAATAACAACACAAGGATGCGTGTATTTCAAATGATTACAAGAAGCCATCGCGCCCCGCCAAAGCATGCCTCCCGGTCATCTCGGAACACAAAACCCTGACCGGAACTCTTCTATTTGCCTGCAACTGAAAAATTCAAATCGGCTGAACGTCAAGAGAGACCTGCAAAGGCCTTCTCGAGATCGAGCACGCTTATTGATTGCGAAAGTTCTCATCCGCACGACGCGGTGAGCCAATGGAGAAGGCTGACATGGAAAACGAGATATACGACTGCGTGGGAATCGGCTGCGGGCCGTCGAATCTCAGTATTGCCGCGCAACTGTATGGGTTACGTGAAGTGCGCAATATATTCTTCGAGAAAAAGTCAGAGTTTTCCTGGCACAGCGGCATGATGCTGCCGGATGCCTGCCTGCAAGTCTCGATGTTCAAGGACCTCGTCACACTGACCGAGCCGACCAATCCGTTTTCGTTTGTCTCTTACTTGCATCAGCATGGTCGCCTGCTGCCGTTCCTCAATGCCCAGTTTGCGCAGATCTCCCGCCTCGAGTTCGCCGCTTATCTCAAATGGGCAGCGCACACCAATGAAAACGTGCACTTTGGCGAAGACGTCCAGGGTGTCGATTTCGATGGCGCGCACTTTGTTGTACAGACTTCAAAACGCCAGGTGCTGTGCAAACACGTCATCGTCGGTGTCGGTATCCAGCCTTATCTGCCTGAATTTGCCCGCCCCCATATCGACAACGACAGCCACTTTCATATCTATGAGTTCGCCAATCAGCCACGCCGGTTAGGTGGCAAGCGCGTGGTGGTCGTCGGTGGCGGCCAGTCCGGTGCGGAGGTCGTGCTCGAGTTGCTGCGGCGTACTGGCGACGAGGCGCCGAGTCAGGTCTCCTGGGTGTCGCGCCGGGAGAACTTCTCGCCTATCGATGACTCACCATTTGCCAATGATCTGTTTACCCCCGCCCATTCGAACTACTTCTATGGTCAGGACGAGAACTTTCGAGAGGCGTTTCTCAAGCGTAATGAACTCGCCAGCGATGGCATTTCCGAGCACACCTTACGCAGTATCTATCAGCGCATTTACACCCTGCGCTACATCGAACACTCACCGATGATCGTACGGTTGATGCCTTCGCGCAGTGTCACTGAAGTATGGCGTGAAGAAGGAGCATGGAAGCTCGCCGCGCAACATGCGGGCAGTCATGCCCAGGAACTCCAGGAAGCCGACGTGCTGGTGTGGGCCACCGGTTTCCGCTCCGCCGCGCATCCTTTCATGGGCGCTGTGGAAAGTCGCCTCGAACGCGAAGGCGGTGAGATTCGCGTGGACCGCGATTACGCGGCGATTTGGGCAGGTCCGGCCGACCGGAACATCTTCATGCTCAACGCGACGCGACGTCAGCGCGGCCTAGCCGACCCGAACCTGAGCCTCATGGCCTGGCGCGGCCAAATCGTCATCGACCGGATACTCAACCGGCCACGCAACACCAAGCCTGGCGAGGACGGCTTCGTCAATTGGCAAACCCTGGCGACCGGCTGAGCCGATGTCGTTGTGCAACTGCAATCACCTCATTCAATAACAAGGAACCCATTGTGAGCCGATTATTCAACAAGGACGTCATCGTTATCGTCGGTGGACTGTCGAGCGGGCGCCACATAGCACCGCTATTCAAAGGACTGGGGTTCAGTTGCATTCACGTGTGCACCGTGGACGCGATCGAGCATCCGATCCTCAAGCCTACGTTCAACCCGCTTGATTACGCCGAAAACCATGTGCTGGCGTCCGAGGATGAGGCCGAGGACTTCGTGAAGGCGATGAAGGGACGTCATATCAAGGCCGTTATCGCCGGATGCGAACCGTGCGTGCTGTTTGCGGACAAGCTGGCCGAAATGTTCGACGCACCACGCAACCTTGGCGCACTGAGCACGGCGCGCCGAAGCAAATACCTCATGCACGAAACACTGCGGCGCCATGCGTTGAAATCGGCCCGCCAGTTGCTGACCGATGACTTGCAGCAAATCTATGCCTTCCACGATGAGATCGGTGCGCAGATCGTGCTGAAACCCGAAGCAGGCGCCAACACCGACGGTGTGCATTACTGCAATACGCGCCAGCAGATCGCCGATGCATTTGACGCCATCCTCGGCGCCAAAAGCCTCTTCGACGACTTCAGCGAAACGTACAGCAAGGTACTGGTTCAAGAGTACCTCGACGGCAAACAGTACCTGGTCAATACCTGTTCTTCGGATGGTCATCACTACGTCTGCGATGCGTGGGGCGAAACGCGAGAAAACGACGATGCGCCCTCCAATGACAGCCATGCCGACCTGGTGAGCCGCGATTCTGCGCTTCATCAATCACTGTCGGACTATGTCGGCCGGGTCTGCGATGCGCTTGGCATTCGTTATGGCACCGCGCATTTCGAACTGCGCATGACCGATGAGGGCCCCTGCCTGATCGAAGTGGCCGCACGGATGTCGGGGAATGTGGATTTTTCCGTTCTGTACGACACCCACAGCCTGACGCAACTGTCGTTGCTGGCCGATGCGATGCTCGACACGCCGGCCTTCGTGACGCGCACCCGTGCCGTGTACCCGAAGAGCAAAGCGGCGCGCAAGGTGTACTTGTCGTCCGACCTGACGGGCGATGTACAACGCGAACCGGATCTGAATCTGCTGCTCGATATCGAAACCGTGCGCAGCGTACTGTTCCGCGTTACCAACGGCACCCGGCTGTACAAGACCGATCGCTCCCAAGGCCACGACCGGCCCGGTCATCTCTATATGGTGAGCGAAGACCCCGAGCACATTGAACGCGACTACCTGCGCGTGCGGCGCAACGAGCGCCTGCTCTACGAGACCATGCTCTTGCGCCCCTGAAGCCATCGGCACGACTCGATAAACCACGCCATTGCCCGCCTCTTCCCGTCGAAGACCGACAGGACGGGCCATGGCTGCGCCGCAACCTCCATTCAGGTATGCAGACCCATGAAAATCACCCGCACTTTCCCGCAGTCCTTTGCCCCGCAATACGGGCAGATCAACGTTCGCGACATCACCGTGGCGCCTTTGCAGAAGACCAACATTCACAATCACCATGACCGCGAATGCTGGTCCGTCCTGAGTGGTGAAGGCGTGCTGACGTCGGGCGCGCAACGCGTGACCCTGCGCGCCGGAGATCATGTGGTGTTCATGCCATTCGAAGAGCACACGGTCGAAAACCAGGGCGCCGAGGATTTGCGATTCACCTCGCGCTGGTTCGTCGACTGGAGCGCGGTCGCCGATGAAAGCGAGTCCACGGCGTCAGTCAAGGAACACGTGCTGATCGAGACCGCCTTTCCGACCCCCAACGGCCCCTTGCATCTGGGACATCTGTCGGGCGCGTATCTGATGGCGGACATCCTCAAGCGTTGCTGCGAATTGACCGGTACCGACGCGTTTGCCTATTGCGGAACCTACGGTCACACCAATCACATCGACAAAACGGCGGCCGCCAAAGGCTTGACCTATGACGACCTCGTGGCGAGTTGCGAGAGCGTCATCGGTAATGACCTGGCCATGTTTCAGATCGAGTACGACGCGTTCCTGCCGCATGTCCCGACATCGGAGGCGTTCGCCAGCGCGACGTCGACATTCATCGAGCTGCTGCACAAGTCTGATTGTCTCGTCGAACGCACGGTCGACCACCCCTACAGCGAAGCGTCACAGCAATTCGTTTGCGAGAGCTACGTCACCGGCCAATGCCCGCATTGCGCGAGCAGCACCATCGCCATGGAGTGCGAAAACTGCGGGCTCTATCAGGACGAATGCAGCCTGATCGACCCGGTTCATTCGCTGACAAAAGAAAAGCTCGTGCATCGCAAAGTCGAACGTCTGTATCTGCGGCTCGATCGCACGCTGCTCGAGGCCATAGCGGCGAACCTGTACAGCCACAACACCGCTGCCAGCCGAATGTGCTACGACCGTTTGCGCCAATACATGGATGCCGGCGCTCTGCGCGACATACCGGTGTCATCCTTGCGCGGCCGGGGTGTACCGGTAAAAGGCGAGCAAGTACTGAGCGTGGTGATGGAACGCGCGCTGCGCTCGTTCTTTGGTCTGTCGCTGTATCCGGATACCACGCGGCATCTGTTTTTCTGCGGTTTCGACAACCTCTGCGGTTCGGGGATCCTGCTGCCGTACGTGTTGAAAACGCTCGGCATTGCCGATGCGCAACTGCCGGTCGCGGCGATCAATCACTTCAGTCTGCTGGACAACCGGAAGTTTTCGACCGGCGCCAATCATGCCATCTGGGCCAACGCATTTTTGCAGACGTATCCCGCCGATCTCGCGCGTATCTATCTGTGCCACATTCACAACCCGACCGGTGAAAGCAACTTCCGCCTCGAAGCATTTGGCGATTACTCGAGGCAGTTCGTGCAAGCGCTGATCGATGTTTTCACCAATGGCCGCGAGCTTGTCGCCCATTTTGCCAACGGCCCCATTGAGGCCGGCCCCTGGTTGAAGCAGGACATTGCGTTTTACCGTGAATTGAACGGCGCCATGGATTACTGCCTCGACCACTACGCTCACCACTCGCCGAGTGTGGCGGTCGACAGAGTCGGCTACCTGCTCGAGATGATCACCCGCTACATCGGGCAAGCGTATGCCTACCGTGATGATCGCAATCTGTTGCGAACCAAAGTCGCGTTAATCCTGCACGCCTATCAATGCCTGGCCTACTGCCTGTTTCCGGCCATGCCGGCCCTGGCGACGCAGCTCTTCACCTGCCTCGGCGCAGAGCGCGCGCAGTGGCACGCCGAGCGGCGCGTGGTCCGTATTACGGAGCAGGCCCGGAACGGCATCGACACCCTTGTCGAGACATTGAGCGGCATGAAGCAAAAGGTGGAGCACGTATGAACAGGACAATCGCCCTCATCGGTTGCGGCAATCTCGGTTATCCGCTGGCCCTGCACATCGGCCAACTCGGTTTCGATACCTTGCATGTCCACGATCTGGATGCGCGCAAAGCGGCCCGACTCAAGCACGACATTCAGCAGGTCTACCCGGCGCTACAGGTCGTGGATCATCTCGACACCCATGATCTGGACGTGGTGTTGCTGGCCCTCAGCGGGCCGGCGACGATTGCCTTCGTTACCGATGAGCGCAATCACGCGCTGTTCAAGGGCCGCGCGATCTTCGTCAGTCTCGGCCGCCCCAGCTATGACGACATGGCGGCGCACGACACGCTGCATCGCTACTTACTGGAACGTAACGCTACCCTGCTCTTCGGCTTCGGCCTGGAGCCGGGCCTCGTCGAGGTGTTGATGCACGATCTCGCCTCGCGCCATGCGCCGGGCATCGTGAGGAGTCTGAGCGCTTTTTGCGGCGGTGTTCCGCAACAGCCGACGCCCCCCCTGAACTACGACCTGTTGTTTGGTGATCGCCTGCCCGCGCTCAATCGAAAAGCGCTGATGAAGCTCGATGGCAACCTAGGGCACTGCCTGCGTTTCGATATGAAAGAAACACGCTTCATTGAAGAGGTGGGCATGCTGGACGTCTACCATGACGGTCTATCGCCTTACCTGCTGCGCTCGCCGTATCTGGAGGCCATTCCCACGATCAAGCAACAGACGGCCCGCTGGCCCGGTTTTTTTGACAGCGTGCGCAGCCTGATCGCGCTGGGTCTGCTCGATGAACAGCCATTACCGGGCGCGACGGCGTCACCGAGCGATCTGGTGCATGACGTCCTCGTGCGCAATGGCAGACTCGCCCGCAATCGTCCGGATATCAGCTTCGTCGAAGTGGTTGCCGAGCTGATCTCGGGCGAGCACATTTCCTTGCGCATCATTTCCAGGTTCGACGACAGCACAGGGTTGACCGGCATGGCGCAATTGACCAGTTTTCTCGCGGCCTGGACCGCGCGACAAGTGACGCAAACCCCGGCGCTGTGCAAGCCCGGGCTGACCCTCAGCCACGAGTTTTACGACAGTGAATCGACGTGCGAACTGCTGACGGCGTACCAGAAATACGTGCGCTGCTCCGTGCACGCGTCCGCTCAGCTTCACAGCGCCTCTCTCTAACCCAATACTTTCGACAGGACGTCCATGAGCGCAACCATTCCTATTCCGTTGACCCGGCCCGAACTGAAAGTCGTGACCATCGTCACCCTGTTGCTACTGGTGGGGTTGCTCGGCACCGACATCCATCTCTCCGCCTTGCCGCGAATGATGCAGGACATGCATACCACCCAGTCGCTGATGCAATCATCGATTTCGGTGTTCCTGTTCGGGATCGGCCTCAGTGCGCTGGTTTACGGCCCGCTCAGTGATGTGTATGGCCGCAAGCCGGTGGTGCTGACCGGGCTGGTCATCGCCATTGCGGGCAATCTGCTGGGCGCCGTGCTTTCCGAGATCGGACCGTTCCTTGGCGCGCGTTTCATTCAGGGGGTCGGCAGTGGGGTATGCCTGGCGCTTTCGCGCATCGTGCTCTCGGACATCGTGCGTGGCGATCGCTATGCGATCACCAGTTCTTACATTACGTTGTTCACGGGATTGTCGATCGTGCTCGGCCCGGTGATCGGCAGTTTTATCGAAATGTGGTTTGGCTGGCGCGCCAACTTTATCGCCCTGGCCATCCTGCTGGCAGGGATGCTGACGGTGTACGCCACGCAATGTCCGGAAACCAACATTTATCGCAACAAGAGCATGCGCATCGGGGATGTCATCGCGAATTACAGGTTCGTTCTGCAAAACCCGACCTTCGTTTGCGCCGCCACGCTGGCGGGCATCGGTATGTCCTGTTTCGTGATGTATACCGCTACCAGCCCGTTCGTGTTGCAGCAACAGTTCGGTTTTTCGCCAACGCTCTACGGCTGGATCACGGCCCTGGTCAGCGCCGGACTGCTTGTGAGTCGTTCGTTGTTGCCGCGCCTTATCCGCCAGTATGGAATGATGAAAATCATCCGCCTGGGGCTGTTCATTCTGCTCGCGTGCGGCACTTCGCTGCTGATGCTGAGCAGGCTCTGGGGCCTGTCGACATTTTCGTTTCTGGTGAGTGTCTCGGGGGTGTTTTTCAGCTACACGTTTATCGTTCTGTGCGCGTCGGCGATTTCAATGACCCCGTTTTCCGACAAGCGCGGCGCTGCCGGGGCCGTCTATTCCTGTTCGCAAATGGTCCTGGCCTTTGCGGTCAACTCGATCGTTTCGTCATTCTCCGGCAGTGAAGTGGTGCTGCTTGGCGTGACCTTTATCGTGTTGCCGGCCATAGGCCTTTTACTCTGCCGACGCATGCAGGTCGAATAGGCCGGGCACCGTTTTCAAACCAGTGCCGGGCCGGTACTTTTACAGACTGGTTTTGCTCGCCAACCAGGCTCCCCAGAACAAACTGCTGAAAAACCGCGTCGCTTCGCCAAACCCGGCCTCGTGCAACAGCGCCTGAACCGCCGCTTCGGAATGCGGCGGGTCGGCGCCTTGCAGAATCTTGCCCAGTTTGGCTTTCACCTCCTGCGCACTGGCACCCTGCTGTCGCCAACGCTGTCCCCACGCCTCGAGCAACAAGGGTTGACTGGCATAGGCGTAATGATTGCCCGCAACAATCAGCGGCGCGCCCGGTTTGAGACGCGCCTGAATCGCTTGCAGGATCTGACGTTTGGGTTCATCACCGTTCAGATGATGGAGCACGCCGATCAGCGTTGCCGCATCGAATGAGGCATCGGCCGGCAGGTCCTCGACATGCCCGAGATACACCTGAGTTCGGTGCAGCAAATCGTTGGCCCGCAACTGTGCAGTCGCGGTTTCCAGCATCGGCACGGAAGGATCGACTGCGGTGAACTGCCATTGCAGCTCCAGCGTTGCCATCGCAATGATTTCCTGCGCCGTGCCGCCAGCGCCGACCACCAGAATATTGGCTGGGCGCGAGCCAAGGCTGGCCGCCAACATGCAGGCTGCCAGATCGTGGCAGGCGTCATAGCCGGCCAGGGCGATGCGGCTTTGCCGGGCGTATTCGCTGGCGCGCAAGGTGTCGAATTTTTTTGCGGGATCGGGATTCACGGCGAGGCTCCTTGTCTCTTGCGGCAAAAACTACGCGGTGAAACGGGATAAGAAAAATTGATTAATTTTATGCCCTGCATTCCTCAGAGGAATGCAGGGCCGCAAACCAACCATTAACTGCGTCAATAACAATCATTAATTCAATGAAGTTCTCTTATCAGTGGCGCGGCGTAAGATCGGCTCCAGACCCAACCACTACACCACGGAGCACACACTCATGAAACGCCAAGCCCTTCTCAGCATCGCTTTCTCGTTCTTCGCCCTGAATGCTGTTGCCGCCCCTGCCCAGCCGCTGATCGCCGAGGGTGGTGCTGATCGCCTCCTGGAGCAACGTCGAGTGGCGGACGCGTCTGATCGTCTGTTCAGCGATGCCGTTGCTGCCGCGACTCAAACCGATCCTCTGTTCAGCGATGCCGTTGCTGCCGCGACTCAGACCGACCCACTGTTCAGCGATGCCGTTGCTGCCGCGACTCAAACCGACCCACTGTTCAGCGATGCCGTTGCCGCTGCCACCGAAACCGACCCACTGTTCAGCGATGCCGTTGCCGCTGCCACCGAAACCGACCCATTGTTCAGCGACGCCGTTGCCGAAGGTGGTTCCGACCGTCTGCTCGAACGTCGCGCCGTCTGAATGCCGCGTTTCACCGCAGTCACCGAAGAAAGGCCCGACCTCACCCGTCGGGCTTTTTGCATCTGCAGGCGCCGCTCACCTGCCCTGCTCTGCCGGAAACTTTTCCTCGCCAAACGCCTTGATCACCTAACCTCATAGACTGTGTGATCAATTCGGGCCGGCCCCCATGCGCAACCCATTGAAGTCGTTGTTTTTTGTCGCGGTCATGCTGCTGGTTGGCGGCAGCCCGACGCTATTGGCTGCCGACTTGCCGGCGCCGGCAACCACCGCCGCTTCGCCGCTGCCGGTGATTTCGCAAAGCGAACTGCAGGCGCTGCAACAACGCCTCGACGGCCTCAAACAACAGATTTCTGCGGCGAACAATTACAACCAGCTCGAAGGTCCGCAGGATCGGGTGCAGGCGTTCATTCTGGATGTGGATCGGTTGTCGGCAGGCTTGTTGCCACAGCAGGCGCAGTTGGCGGTGCAGTTAGGCGTACTCGGCGCAGCACCGGGGGCTGACGTCGCAGCGGAGCAAGCGGATATCGTCGCGCAACGGGCGGCGCTGGCGGAGCAGAAAAGCAAGGTCGACGGCACGCTGAAGAGCCTGGCAGCGTTGAAGCAGAGCGCGGCGGATCTGATTACGCAGATCGCCGGCATACGCCGCACGTTGCTCGAGAGCGAGCTGACCTTGGGCACTGACAGTGTGTTGAGTCCGCACTTCTGGTCGCCGCTGGTGAGTCCGAGCGTGGATGATCGTCAGCGCTTGCGCTTTTTCGTCGCTCAGGTGCGCGACACCTGGGCCACGGTGTGGGCGCCGGGGGAGCGCTTCTTTACCAGTGTCTTGGGGTTATTGGCGCTGATCGTCTGGACCTTCGGCCGCAAGCTGGCCGAACGCGGGCTGACCTGGGTGTGCATTCACCGCATGCCGGAGGGTCGCCTGCGCCGCAGTGCGCTGGCGTTCGCCTCGGCGCTGGCGACCATCGCCACCACCGCCATTGCCCTGCAATTGCTGTTTTACGCCTGCACCCGTCATCAACTGTTGCCGCCCGTGCTGGAGACCTTCTCCGAAGAGTTCGAGAAGGTCGTGTATGCCTGCGTGTTGCTCACCGGATTGAGCCGCGCGCTGCTCTCGACCGAGCATCCATCGTGGCGTTTGCCGGCGATTGCCGATCCAGTGGCGCACGCACTCAAACCCTACCCGCGCATTCTGTCCTGCGCGTTACTGGTGCTGGTGACGCTGGTGCAGGTGGGCAATGCGACCGGCATGAGTAGCCAGATCGTGATTGCCGGGCGCGGGGTGATTTCGCTCGTCGTGCTGGCGATTGTGACGACCCTGCTGCTGCGCGTCGGCAAGGTGCGCAAAGCGCTGGTCGCGGCCAATGATGCGGCAGCGGCGAACAGTACCTTTGCCGGGGTGATTTACACCGTCGCCAGCGTGTCGATGTTTGTCTCGGCGCTTGCCCTGCTCGCGGGCTATGTGTCACTGGCGCGGTTCATCAGTTACGAGTTGGTGTGGGCGTACATCGTCCTTTCGGGTTTCTATCTGCTGATCCAGTTGATCAAGGACGTTTGCGAGCACGTTTTTTCCCCTCGGCACGCGAGCGGCAAGGCGCTCAAACAGCTACTGGGCATCGGTGATCGGCGCCTCGATCAAATCTCGATTCTGCTGTCCGGTTTCAGTCGCGCCGCGCTGTTGCTGCTGGCGGTCATCGCCCTGTTTGTCGGCGGCATCGGCACCACGCTGGGGCAACTGGCGAGCAACATCATGGCGATCCTCGGCGGCGCCGGGTTGCGCAAGCTGAACATCGTCCCGGGCCATCTGCTCAATGCCGTGCTGGCGCTGATGATCGGCATCTGGCTGATCCGTGCCCTGAGTCGCTGGCTCGACAACGAGTTTCTGCCCAAGACCGACATGGACCCGGGCATGTGCGCCTCGCTGAGCACGCTGTTTTCCAACATCGGTTACGCCTTCGTGATTCTGCTGACGCTGTCGTCACTGGGCGTGCAGTGGACCAACCTGGCGTGGATCGTCAGTGCGTTGTCGGTGGGCATCGGCTTCGGTTTGCAGGAGATCGTGAAAAACTTCGTCTCGGGACTGATTCTGCTGACGGAACGACCGGTAAAGGTCGGCGACTTGATCAGCATCAGCGGCGTCGAAGGCGACATCCGCCGCATCAACGTACGGGCCACGGAAATCCAGCTAAGCGACCGCTCGATCGTCATCGTGCCCAACTCGCAACTGATCTCGCAAAACCTGCGCAACGTCACCCTGGGCGGCAGCGCGCAAGGCGTGGCATCGCTGGAGCTGGTGTTCCCGCTGGACATCGATCCTGAAGAGGTCAAAGAGCTGTTGCTCACAACCTACCGGGAAAACGAAACCATCCTCGATAAACCGGCACCGTTCGTGCGCTTCAGCAAGTTGTCGCCAGACGGGATTACCTTGACGGTCACAGGTTATGTGGGCAGCCCGCGGATTGTCGGGGTGACCAAAAGTGATTTGCTGTTCGAGATTCTCAAGCGGCTGGGTGCAGCAGAGATTGCGTTGGCGAAACCACCGGCGAGTGCGTAATAAATCGGTGAGGCTGTGGCATTTTCGGCGTCTGAAAAATCGCTTTCGCGAGCAGGCTCGCTCCCACAAATTTTGCGCGGTGAAGGGTTATACCCGAAGCGCCTAAATACCTGCATTTCAGGTCTTTATTGGCCGGTAAACCGCAACCTTATACTCGTGCGGTTCACCTAACGATCAATAAGGATGTTCCATGCCTCAACGTCTTTTACTGGCGGCCTTGTTTCTGGCCGTCGCCGGTTGTGCCAGCCCTCCTCCTGCGTCCGTTCACACCCATGATCCCGCCAGCTCGACCCTGCAAGGCGATGCTTCGCGGCCGGCGCAGGCACAGTGGATTCGCACCGAGTTGTACTTTTCGGTGGGTTCGATTGATGGCAAGGAAGGTGCGGTGAGTCCGGCGCGCTGGCGCGAGTTTCTTGATCAGGAAGTCACGTCACGGTTTCCTGATGGTTTCAGTGTGTTCGATGCTTATGGGCAGTGGCGGGATAAGGGCGCTCAGGCGCCTGAGCGCTTGAGTACCAAGGTGATTGTGATCTTGCATGAAAACAGTGCGAAGAATGGGGCCAGCATCGAAGCGATTCGTTTGGCTTACAAGCGTATTACAGGGGATTTGTCGGTGCTGCGGTTGTCGCAGCCGGCGGAGGTGTCCTTCTAGAAGCCCCTCACCCTAGCCCTCCCGAAACGTCGGACCGCCCAAAGGAAGAGGGAACCGATCCGGGGATATTGGAGAAGTGCGCCGACCTGAACGTGCCTCACTGAATCCACAATCGACCTCGACCTGTATTTGCCTCACCGAATCCATAATCGATTCGGTCTTTCAGGTCGATGTATCACGCAAGACACCTCGGTCGGCCCCCTCTCCCTCCGGGAGAGGGCTGGGGTGAGGGCTTGGCGTCAGTCGGCTCAATACTGCCAGTATCACCGCCCCCACCAACAACACCGCAATCCCGAAAAACGCCCCATATCCCACCACCGTCACGCTGGAATACAGCATGTACACGCACAACCCAAAAAACAGCAACGGCAACAGCGGATACAACGGCACCTTCACCGGCCTCGGCACCTCGGGAAAACGCGACCGCAGAATAATCAGCGCCACGCTGCTCAAACTCAGAAACAGCCAATAAACCGGAGTCAGGTACTCAACCATGGTGTTGAAACCGCTCTGGGTGAAACTGCCGAACAGCACCAGCAACAACGCCACCGCACCTTCCGCCAGCAGCGCTTTGCGCGGTACACCATGGCGGTCGTCCCAATCGCCGAAACTGCGCAGTTGCGGCACATCACGCGCAGCCGCGTAAGTGGTGCGAGCGCCGACCAGCAGGGTCGAGTTGATGGTCGCGATCGCGGCGATACCGACCATCAGCAAAATCAGCAGAACACCCGGTGCGCCGAATGCGCGGTTCAATAGCTCCACGGCCGGGGCATTGCTGGCGGCCAGACCGGTGAATCCCAAGCCCACGACGAACGCCCAGTTCAGCGCCAGATAGATCGCCATCAAAACGCTCAGCGCACCGAGCATGGCAATGAAAATCCCTCGTCGGCCATCGCGCACTTCTGCCGATAACGTCGCCGCGTCACTCCAGCCGCCGAACGCCAGAAAGACAAAAATCATCGCCGCCGAGAAGCCGGCCATGCCAGTGTTTTGCGCAATGGGCGGGACACTCGGCGCAGGTGGACCGATGCCTTGCCAGGCCAAAAAAACGCCCGCGCTGGCTATGCTCAAAAAACCCAACGCCAACAAACCTACCAGCAAGGTCTGGGTGATAAAGCCGATGTGCTTGCCGGTGAGATTGAGCAGCACCAACGCTGCAATCACCGCCCCGGCAAACAGCCCGGAGCCGTACTGCCCCAACGGCACCACCGCATCGACGTAATCAGCAAACATGAACGCCGACAAGGCAATCCACCCGGTGTGCGTTACCGAGAACCGCGACCAGGCGAACAAGAATCCCATACGCTCACCATACGCCGTGCGCAGAAAATGATAGTCACCACCCGGGTGCGGAAACGCCGTGGCCATCTCGGCGAAACACAGCGCACCGATCATTGATGCGACACCGCCAAGCACCCAAACCCAATAGAAATGCTCCGGCCCGACGTTGAGCGCTACGGTCGGCGCGGTTTTCAGGATGTCGGTGGTGATCACCATGCCCAGCGTGATCAGCAACGCCTGAAAAACCGGCAGATGGCGCCCCGGCCCTGCGTCAGAAACCATAGGTGGCGCGGGCGTAATAGTAAGCGCCGTTGGTGCCGATTGGCGAAAGCACGTCGTACGGCAGGTTGCCGCCGTAGTTGATCGCCGAGCCGGAACGTTCCGGGTAGTTGTCGGTGAGGTTGTTACCGCCCACCGCGATGTTGAATTTCGGCGTGAATTTGTAAGCCACTTCGGCATCCAGTTGCCACACGGCGCCGTAGGTTTGCTCCGGTTGCGAGTCACCGAAATCGAATACGCGAGTGGTCTCGCCCTGGCGCGTCAAGCGTCCGAGCAGGCCCCAGTGTTCGCTGGCCCAGTTGGCGGAAAAGATGAAGCGATCCTTCGGCGCAGCATCGGTCAGGGTGTTGGTTTCTTCAACGCCAACGAGGGCGTCGTTGCCAATGCCCAACGCCGTCAGTTGCGATGGCGTGCCTTTGGTGCTGGTGACTTTGGTGTGGTTGTAGGTATACGCGGTGGTCAGGCCCAGTTGCCCTTCGTAGAACGGCTGATGGTAGTTGAGCACCAGTTCGGCGCCGTGCGTGCTGGTGTCGGCGGCGTTGGTGAAGAAGTTGACGTCGTGCACACCGGCGACGCCGAAGTTGTCGTTGATGTAGTTTTCCAGGGCATCGCTGCCAATGCGTTGCGACAGGGTGATGCGGTCTTTGACGTCGATGCGGAACACGTCCAGCGAGGCGTCGAAGCGCTCGTTCAACTGGAAAGTCAGGCCGAGGCTGAAGTTTGTCGAAGTTTCCGGATCAAGCTTTTCCGCACCCAGCGCACGGGCGATCGGGTCGTTGACCGAGAGCACACGAATATCGGTCAGCGTGCCGCCATCGCCAAAGTTGCTGGTGGTGTTCTGGAAGCCACTCTGGGCCAGAGACGGTGCACGGAAGTTGTTCGACACCGCGCCACGCAAGGCCCATTGCTCGGTGAGCTTGTAGCGACCGCTGAGTTTGCCGGTGAGTTTGCTGCCGGCGTCATCGTAATGCTCCCAGCGCGTGGCGGCGTCGACGAACAAGCGATCAGTGAGATCGCCGGACAACTCGGCGTAGGTGCCGAACACGTTGCGATCCAGATCCGACTCTTCGCTCGGGCGCAGGCCGTTGGCGCCGTCGGCTCCGGCGCCGATGTAAGAGGCCTCGTCACCGGCGTAGGTCAGGTAGTTTTCGTAGCGGTATTCGCCGCCCACCGCGAGTACGAACGAGCGCTCGCCGAGACGCAGCTCACGGCTGAAATCGAGGTTGGTGGTGGTCTGGCGCAGCTCGTAATCGCCGGTGTCGAACTTCGTCGGCGAGTCTTCGCCGAGGCTGACGTTAAGTGTTCGCCGGGTCGAGCCATCGAAGCGATTGCGACCGTGGGTGACGCTGCTGTCGAAGTCCCACTCGTCACCGAGCAGTCCTTTGAAACCGGCGGTGGCGGAGACGTCTTTGTTGTCACCGAGCGATTGCGGCAAATAGCCGTTGGGGTAGAACTGCGGCTGTTCATACGGATAACGATAGAACTCGGCGCCAGTGGTGTGGCGCTGGTTGTAAGTGCCAAAGCTGTAAGCCTTGCCGCCGGCCAGCGGCAATTCGCTGTTGAACCAGAGGTTCACATCGCGCGCGACGCCGTCGCCCATCACATAGTTGCGCTGGCCGGGGGTATCGGCAAAACCGTCAAAACCGGCGCGGTTGGTCGGGTTGCGATCCTTGTATTCGGTACCGCCGCGGATAAACCCGCCCTCCTCACCGAGGCGCGTACCGATCTTCGCGGTGGTGACGCTGTTCTGGCCGTCGGTGGTGGTCTTGCCGATGGCGTCCTGACGGGTGTGATAAACGCCATAACTGGTCGACACTTCGCCGCCCTCGGGGGCGTCATCAAGGATGATGTTGATCACCCCGGCAATCGCGTCGGAGCCGTACTGCGCGCCGGCGCCATCGCGCAGCACTTCGATGCGTTTGATCGCGCTGAGCGGGATAGAGTTGAAGTCGACCGGCGCGGTACCACGACCGATCTTCGAGGAGTCGTTGACTACCGCCGACGTGTGGCGGCGCTTGCCATTGACCAGCACCAGCACCTGATCCGGACTCATGCCACGCAGTTGCGCTGCACGCACATGGTCGGCGCCACCGGAGTTGGATTGACGCGGCAGGCTGAAGGATGGCAACAGCGTCTGCAACGCCGCGCCCAGTTCACCATCAGCGGCGCCGGCAGATTTGAGGTCTTCGGCGGTGAGCACATCGACCGGTACCGGCGAATCAAGCACGGTGCGTGAAGTGCCACGGGTGCCGGTGACCAACACGGTGCCAAGTCGGGATTCGCTGTCGGCACTTGCCGAAGTTTCTTCGGCGTTGACCGGAAGTTGCCAGATAGCGGACACGACAGCAGCCGCCAGTAATGAACGGGAACGGTAATGCATATAACAGCTCCTTGAATCGCAGTTAATACCCGGCCGTTGCCGACAATAAAAGTGCGGCAATCATTGCGCGGTAATGTCTGCTGTAGTTTTGGATTTCTGGAAGGCAGTGAAGGCTTTTTTAGGATGAGTTGCAGTTTCCCCAGTGTGAGACGTTTCCCCTTGAAAGCCGATGCTAGACGAGCTTCAGTTGATCGCAAAAGAACCAATAACGCTTAGGTTAGATCGCTCTACAGGAGTGTTCTTAGTTCAGCATAAGTGTTGCTGAGCCAACACCTGAACCAACTAACCTACAACTAAGCAAGGTGCGGAATACCCCCCCTTTGGGAGCGAGCCTGCTCGCGAAAGCGCTGGATCAGTCACCAAAAAGGCAACTGGCCCGGCCCCTTCGCGAGCAGGCTCGCTCCCACAGGTTGATCGTATTTCAATGTTTGAACAGGCTGCGTCCTGGAGACTTAATCGAACTCTTTATCCAGCCAGGCATCCTCGGCAATATCCAGTTCATCGCCACTGAATCGCTGCTCGGCAAACGGATCAGCGTGCAGGTGAAAGCCGTTCTGCTCCCAGAACCCCGGTTGTTCCTGATCGACAAATTCAAGCCCGCGCAGCCACTTCGCACTCTTCCAGAAATACCGGCCTGCCACTACCAGCCGCAGTGGCCAGCCGTGTTGCGCAGTCAGCGGTTGGCCGGCGTAATGAGTGGCCAGCAGACTGTCGGGGAGCAACAGATCGTCGAGTCGCAAGTTGGTCTGGTAATCGTGGTCGGCATGGGCCATGACGAACGCCGAGGCTGGCTGGATATCAAACGCCTGCAACAAATCCTGCAGATGCACCCCGCTCCACTCGGTGTCGAATTTCGACCAGCGTGTCACGCAATGGATGTCACAACGCAGTTGTCGTTGCGGCAGTGCCTGCAGATCGGCGTAACGTAATTCGATTGGCCGTGCGAGCGTGCCGGACAAGCGCAGCGACCAGTTGGCGAGGTCATATTCCGGTACTTCGCCTTCGTGGAGGATTGGCAATCGCTCCGTCAGCACTTGGCCTGGGGGTAGTCGTTCACCGAATGCTGGATTCGCTGTCGGAGAACGGCTTTTGCGTAAGCGGTCAGCTTTGTTGTGCATGTAAGCTCCGGAACTCCCTCAGTTTGCGCAACTACGCATTACCCCTGTGGGAGCGAGCCTGCTCGCGAAAGCGCTGGGTCAGTCAACAGAGTTATCGACTGATCGGGCCTCTTCGCGAGCAGGCTCGCTCCCACATGGGCGATGTCGTGGCAAATGTTCTAGTTAGCCACCGGAATCCACGCCGCCCGCGCAACATTCGCGGTATCACCAAAGCCCGGGAGCTTCTGCGCCAGATCTCGAACGTTTTTCACGTCCAGATCGAGCAACTGCTGACGAGTAATCAGCGTCGGTGGCACCAGCACCTGATGCCCCGGATTTTCCCCGGCAATCAACATCGCCAGACTGCGCACGCTGATCGCCCCGGCCACTTGCGGATTGACCGCCGCCGTCGCCGCCCAAGCGCTGTCCGCTTCTTTCATGATCTGAATATCGGCGGTGGAAATATCGGCGCTGTAGATCTTCACCTTGCTCGTCAACCCTGCCTCATCGACGGCGATTTTCGCGCCTTTGGCAAACTCATCGAACGGCGCAAAAATCACGCTGATGCCCGGGTTGGCGCGAAGTACGGCACTGGCCTGATCCGCCACCGAGTTGGCGATCGGTGGATTCAACGTGCCGAAGCGCGCCTTCTCGACGATCCCCGGATTGGCCTTCTTCACCTGACTCCAGATTTCGTCGCGGCGCTCCATCGGCGTAAAGCCGCTGATGTACACATAGCCGGCATCAAACTGCGTGCCGTTGTCCTTGACGGCTTGATCCAGCGCCAGACGCGCCAGCGCATGGTGATCCTGCTCGACCTGGGTCACTTGCGGCGTGTTCAGATCGACGTCGAAAGCAACCACTTTGATGCCTTTGGCAATCGCCCGATCGATCGGTGCTTTCAGGGTTTCAGCCAAGCCGAGCTGGACGATAATGCCGTCCACGCCCAGATCAATCGCCTGATCGATCATCTCGCCCTGACTCGCCGCCTGCTGCCGGGCATCGAATACGCGCAGGTTGGCACCGAGCGCTTCGGTCTGTTTTTCCACGCCACGCAAGTACGCCTCGGGGAAGTCCCCAGAGAACGAGTAACCGACCAATGCGATCTGCACCTGACCTTTGTCGAATGGCGCCGGTGCACCGGGCAAGGCTTTGGCCTGAGCGTTCAGCGCCATTGCAGAAAACAACGCGCCAGCGAGGCAATGACGGGCAAATTGTTTGATTGAACCGTGCATACAACTTCCTTGAATGAAGCGGCTCAACGCGCCCGATGCGCGAGGCCGAACGTGAACATCAGGGCCAGCACCAGCACCAGTCCCTTGACGAAATCCTGCGCGTAATACGGCGCGTTGAGCATGGTCAGGCCATTGAGCAACGCCGCCACCAGCAGCGCGCCGACCAGCGTGCCGAATGCGTTAGGCATTTTCGCGCCGAGTACGGCAAAGCCGATCAGCGCCGCACCGAGGGCATCCAGCACCAAGCCATTGCCCGAGCTGACGTCGCCACGACCCAGGCGCGCCGCCAGCAACAAACCGCCAAGCGACGCCAGCAATGCCGAGAGCACGTAAGCCAACAACTTGAAGCGCTGCACCGGCGCACCGGCCAGTCGCGCCGCTTGCTCATTGCCGCCGATGGCATAGAACAAACGACCAATGCGCGTGCGTTCGAGAAACAGCCACACGGCCAAGGCGACCACGGCGGTAATCAGCACCGGAATCGGTACCACCTCCCACAACCGCCCACGTCCCAGCGCAAGAAACGCGGCACTGAACGTACCTTCGGTTTCCTCGCCACTGGGCAAGGTCATGCCGACTGCAATCGAGCGTCCACCGGTGGGAATCAGTTGCACGCCGATCACCAGAAACATGCTGCCCAGCGTCGCGAGAATATCCGGCACGCGCAGTTTGACGATCAGCCAGCCGTTGAGCAGGCCGACCAGCGCGCCGCCCGCCAGACTGATCAACACCGCCGGCACCGCGCCCCAGCCGAGCACGACCATCACGTAACTGGCGATCATCAGGCTCATCGCCGCCACCGCGCCAATCGACAGATCGAGTCCGCCGACGGCCATGGTCAGCGTGACGCCCAGCGCCAGCAGCGCGACAATCGACACCGATTGCAGGATGCTGAACAGGTTGCCGACACGCAGGAATGCCGGCTCGGCCACGCTGAAAAACACCACGATCAGCGCCAGTAGCCACAACAGGCCGTAGCGGATCAGCACTTGAAGCAGACGTTCGGCGCGTGCCGGCTCGGTCGATAACAGTGAACTTGAATCAGGCACTCGCTCTGCTCCTTGGCGTCGCTTGAGGGGAATGTTCGGTGACGTCGCTGCCGGCCAATGCGGCCACCAGATCAGCGCGATTCAGTTCGGCACGCGGGTACTCGGCCACCACGGCGTGATCGCGCACCAGCAGGATGCGGTCGGCAATTTCCAGGGCTTCATCGACATCGGCGCAAATCACTAGAGTCGCCCGGCCCTTGGCGCTGTCACGCAGCAGTTGGCCGATGTCGCGGCGGGCACGCACGTCGACGCCTTGAAACGGTTCATCGAGGATCAACACCCGCCCTTCGCCGAGCAGCCAGCGGCCGAGCACGACTTTCTGTTGATTGCCGCCCGACAGTGCGGTCATCGGCACATCGATGCCGGTGGTCTTGATCCCCAGCGCCGCCACTTGGGCCTCGACCGCCGTGGCCTCGGCACGGTTGCGGATGAAGCCGCCACGGGTGAAACGCTCGAGAAACGGCAAGGTCAGGGTTCGACGCAGAGAGAAATCCGCCACCAGCGATTGACTGGCGCGATCCTCGGCCGCGAAGAAGACCCCGCTTTGGATAGCCTTGCGCGGTGAGTCTGCACGCCAGTCGACCCCGTCCAGTTGCACGCTGCCCGAGGTCGCTTTACGCAGGCCGAACAGCACCTCGACGATTTCACTTTTGCCGGCGCCCAACAGTCCGGTCAGTACCACCACTTCGTTCTCGTGCAGGGTCAGATCGAACGCGGCGGATCGCGGCAGAATTTGCAGGGCGTTGAGTTTCAACACCTCGCGCCCGGCCGCACGCGGTTGGTAGACATGCTCGGCCAGCACCTGCCCGAGCATGGCGCTCACCGCTTCCGGCAATTGCCGCGCCGTGAACTCGCCCGCGAGTCGCCCGTCACGCAGAACGATGGCGCGATCCGCCACGCGTTGCAGGTCGGAGAGTCGATGGGAAATGTACAGAATCGCCACACCGCGACTGCGCAAAGTGTCGATCAATCCAAACAACCGTTGCGCCTCGGCATCGGAGAGCGCCGCTGTCGGCTCATCAAGAATCAGCAGACGCGGCTGCAACGCCAACGCGCGAGCGAGCACCACCAGTTGCCGTTCGGCCTGACCGAGATGCTCGATCGGCTGCTCCAGCGGCAACACCAAGCCCAGTCCGGCGGCGATGCTCGCAGCACGCTCCAGCAGGCGTTTGCGATTGAGCCAGAAGTCCGCGTCCGGCTTGCACAGCTCATCGAGCAGCAGGTTCTCCGCAACGCTCAAACCGGGTGCGATGCCTTCGTTGATCTGCTGATGCACCGCGACAATCCCGACCCGTCGTGCCGACAACGGCGAAGCGAAATGTCGCGGCTCACCGTTCACATGAATTTCCCCAGCATCGGCAGTCTGGCTGCCCGCGAGAATCTTCACCAAGGTCGACTTACCCGCGCCATTGGCACCGAGCAGCGCCACCACTTCGGCGGGATAGATGTCCAGGCTGACGGCATCCAGCGCCCGACTCGCGCCAAATATCTTGCTCAACTCACGCAGACGAATCAGCGGCTCGCGGACTACGGCAACCGGCACACTCATACAATTCCTTAGCGGCGATGCGCCAGCGAACGAACCAACCGATCGCCCAGGCTTTGCACGCCCTGAACGAGGATCACCAACACCACCACCGTGGCAACCATCACTTCATTGTTAAAACGCTGATAACCGTAACGGATCGCCAGATCACCGAGCCCGCCACCGCCGATCACCCCGGCCATCGAGGAAAAACCGATCAGCATCACCAGCGTCAAGGTGATCCCGGCCAGCAACGCCGGCAGCGCTTCGGGCAACAACACTTTGAAAATCACATGACCGATGTCGCCGCCCATCGCGAGGATCGCTTCGATGCGGCCCTTGTCGACTTCGTCCAAGGCGTTTTCGACGATGCGGGCGAAAAACGGAAATGCACCGATGGTGATCGGCACCACGGCGGCGGTGCTGCCCAGCGTTGTGCCGACCACCAGCCGGGTCAGCGGGATCAGGGCGATCAGCATCACCACGAAGGGCAGTGAACGGCCGAGGTTGACCACGCCTCCCAGCGCGGCATTCAAGCGTGGCATCGGCAGCAGTCCGTCGCGACGACTGATAAACAGCAACACGCCCAGCGGCAAACCGATCAGCAGCGTGAACAGCCCTGCGAGCAGGACCATGTACAGGGTTTCACCGGTGGCGTTGAACACCAGTTGCAGGATTTCATCCCAATTGACCGTGCGGTTCATGAGTGCGCCGCCCTTACGCCGTATTGCTTGAGAAAGCTCAGGCCCGGCTCAGCGTGGCCCAGGGGCAAGCCGCAGGTCGGGCGCAGCGAAGCGCCGAGTTGCGATTGCGCATCGGCCAGCAGCCGTGGCACCGGCCCGGCCTCGACCAGACGTCCGTTGGCCATGAACGCGGCGTGATCGCAGATCGACTTGACCACCTCCAGCTCATGGGTAATCAGCACAATGGTCACGCCCAGTTGCCGATTGATGTCGCGCAGCAGCTCAAGGATCGAAGCGGTGGTTTCCGGGTCGAGTGCGCTGGTGGCTTCATCCGATAACAGATAGGCCGGCTCCGCAGCGAGGGCGCGGGCAATCCCGACGCGCTGTTTCTGGCCGCCGGACAATTGCGAGGGAAAGGCTTGCGCCTTGTCACTCAAGCCGACCAGTTCCAGCAATTCGCGCACCCGCACATGGCGCCACGGCTTGCCCACCTTGGCGATCTCCAGCGGTACCGCGATATTGTCGAACACCGTGCGTGAATGCAGCAGATTGAAGCCCTGGAAGATCATGCCGATGCGCTGGCGCTGCTGGCGCAGTTCGCTGACCGAAAGCGTCGTCAGGTCGACGCCATCCAGCAGAATCCGCCCGCTGTCCGGTCGTTCAAGCAGATTGAGGCAGCGCAACAGCGTCGACTTGCCCGCGCCGCTGCGGCCGAGAATCCCATACACGGCGCCGTCGGGAATGCTCAGCGAGACCTGATCGAGTGCCGGTTGCGCGGCCGACGGGTAGGTCTTGCTCAACTGCTCGACGGCGATCATGGCTTGCCGCCCGCCACTGGAATCACCGAGCCGGCGAAGTTGTCGGTGATGTATTTGGCGACCTCTGGCGACGTCAGGTCCTTGGCCAGTTGCGCGATACGCGGGTCGTGTTCGAGCTTGGGCGTGGTCACCAGAATGTTGGCGTAAGGATTGTGCTCCGCTTTTTCCAGGCCCAAAGCATCCTTGGCCGGTACCAGGCCTGCGTCGAGCGCGTAGTTGCCGTTGATCACGGCCAGATCAACGTCGTCCAGCGAGCGTGGAATCTGCGGCGATTCGATTTCCAGGATCTTCAGCTGTTTCGGGTTTTCGGCGATGTCTTTGGGCGTTGCCTGATCCGCCGCCGGGTCGTTGAAGCCGGGTTTGAGTTTGATCAGGCCATTGTCCTGCAACAGGTACAGCGCGCGGCTCAGGTTGGTGACGTTATTGGGCACGGCGACGGTGCCTTTTACCGGCACGTCGGCGAAGCTTTTGTGCCGGTGCGAATAAATGCCCAAGGGTTCGATATGCACCGTGGCCGCCACCGCGAGTTTTTCGCCGAGCGCCTGCTCCTGGGATTGCAGGTACGGCAGGTGCTGAAAGTAATTGGCGTCGACGTCACCGTGGACCAGCAGCTCGTTGGAGTTCACCCCGTTGGGGATCTCGATGACTTTGAGATTCAGCTGTGGATCGATTTTCTGGATGTACGCGAGAATCTGCGCGTGCGGCACCGGGTCGGCAGCGACCCGCAACGGCTCCAGCGCCTGGGCACCGAACGACGTCACCAGCGCGCTGAGCACGGCCAGGGCCAAACCTGCTTTGTTGATCATGTGCGGAGTCCTTGAGCGAGTGGTGAGTCAGGCGGATTGACGAACCGCTGGTGGCGGCAGCAGCGCATCGGCGTAGAAGCGTTGTGCGACATCCGGATGCGAGCGCAAGCGACCCTTGAGGTAGTTCCGGCCGACATCGCGAAACAGTGGATTGAGCGGATCACTCGCCGGCCCGCGCGCCTCGCGCAACAGTGCGGTGGGCAGCGGATACAGCGGCACCACGGCATCCAGTTGCGCGCCGAGAAAGAACGCGACAGACAAGCGTTCACTGCCCTCGGGCGGCGACACGACCCGGTGCACCGTGGCACGCAAATAACCGTTGCTGGCCAGTTCCAGCAGTTCGCCGATGTTCACCACCAGGGTGTTTTCACGCGGCAAGGCGTCAATCCAGCGCCCCTCTTCGATTTCGACTTGCAGACCGGCCTGCTGGTCTTGCAGCAGGAAGCTGAGGAAACCGGAGTCCTTGTGCGCGCCGACGCCTTGGTGGCTCGACTCGCTCGACTGGCCGGGATAGCGCATCAGTTTGATGTGTTCATTGGGTTTGTCGCCGTACAGCTGATCAAACGCATCGGCGCGCAGCGACAGCGCCTGAGCGAACGCACGCAGCAGGCGCAACGACATCCGTGTCATCGCCTCCTGCCACTCGAACAACAGAGGTTTCAGTTCCGGCAATGCCGCCGGCCATTGGTTGGGGCCTTGCAGCCGCGCCCAGAACGGGCTGTCCGCTAGCAAGGGCAGCGCCTCGCGCTCGGCGCCCAGGTCAAACTGTTCACGCAGATCGGGCTGCCCACGGGTGATCTCCGAAGCGGCACGGTTGTACCCGCGAAAGTGCGGTGAGTTGATCATGCCGACGGCGGTTTTCTCGCTGTCGGGCAAGGCGAAAAACTGCCGGGCATGGGCTTGCACCTGCTTGAGCAATTCGCTGTCGATGCCGTGGCCGGTCAGGTAGAAGAACCCGACGTCGCGGGCGGCATGGCGCAGGTCTTCCAGAAATTCGTAACGCTGCTGCGCCGTGCCTTCAAACAGCGACAGGTCCAGCGTCGGTAATGTGGTGATGTTGAGGGTATGCGGCATGATTCACTCCCGTGTGAATCAAACCTGAAGAACCTGTGATCGATTCAGCGTGTGCCGTCATGGCAATCGGGGTCTATCGGTTTGATGCGTTTTGATTCGTGGTTGAGACGAAACTAAACGATCTTAAAAAAGCGTAGCCAATATCTTTTTCGCATTACCTTAGGTCGACATGAAAACCGCAGGTGTTGATGGATTCGGGCAATCCTTGGGATGACGTAACGTCCAATCGGACCCGCACCTACACGTATCCGAGAAATGTCCTACGCAATAAAGCGACAAATAAATTAATTATTACTTTTGACAGCTATCCTTAACCAAAAAAAGCCCGTTCCAGTCGAAACCGAAACGGGCTTTTCCCACCTCAACGGCCGTTACTTCAGGTCGTCAAAATGGTCTCGCAGGAACTCGTAAAAGCGAAACGCCTTAAACAATCTCCATACAAGGCTCAGCGTACGCAGCAACAGCTTCATACGTTTTGGCCTCCAGGGCTGGGGGCCAATCCTCCAGCAAGCTTACCGGATCATGCTTGCTTTCAGCCTGAATGTCAGTTCGACTAGTGAGGCGGCCGGTTGAAAACCCTTTGAGCCATCATCCGGCACGGGTGCAAAACCGTGTCAAAGGGAATGAAACTGTTAAGTTTCCAGCCAGACCTCAACGCCGAACCAACATATGAGCGCCTGCATCATAACCCTCAATCAAAGGGTCTCATGCAGAGAGATTTAGTGCTTTTGTAAATTGTTATTTCTGTCTGTTTATATGAATAAAAAGACTTGAAAAAAATCGTTCAAAAAAGGCTCTTGCCGTTGCAAGGTGGCACAAAGGCTCATACTATCCTCACACGTCAGTTCGGCTAGTGAAGCAACAAACCTCGGTCGCAAACCAGGGTTTACAAAAAAAACCGCCCCGCAAAGGCGGTTTTTTTTCGTCTGACTTTTCACTGCACCCGCCGACGAAGTACAGATCACAGTCCCCGCGCGCAGGTGGGACCGTAATCGCTCAGGTACTGGGCGACCCCCTCTGCCATCAACAAACAGCTATCGGCACTTGGCCAACACCACCTGGCAGGTGTCCGGCGTGCCCCCGGAGCGTCCGGCATAACGAATACAGTTGTTCAGCGACTTCTGCCGGGCCATGTTCAGGCTGGAACCCCAAGCCAGACCGCCCTCGCCGATTGACGGCAAGGCTTTGGCGTAGCAGGCATCGCCAACACCGGACGGTGGATAGTGTTTCCGGCTGGAGCAACCTGCGTTAAGCGTCAGGCTGAGACCGATCAGGGTAAGCATGCCCCAGAGCGTGCATCGGTTGAGCATCGTATTTCACCTGCCGCCAAAGGGGTTGTGACCTACAGAGTCTAGCCCCCTCACCTGCACAAATCTTCTAAACGTCGATGACCATTGCGCGGTATTTTATGGGGCCGCACCTTTTCATGGCGAACACTGGAGCCTTCGTGGATAAACGCAACTGGATCGAGCTGTCCCAGGATGTCGACACCGGGATTGAGTCGATTCGCGCTCATTTTCAGGGGCATGCCTACGATCCGCACTGGCATGACAGTTTCCTCGTCGGCGTCACCGAGCAAGGTGTGCAGCAATTCAATTGCCGCCGCATACGCCATCGCAGTACACCGGGCAACGTGTTCCTGCTGGAGCCGGGGGAGATTCACGATGGGCAAGCGCCGACCGAGGAAGGTTTTACCTATTCGATGCTCTACCTCGATCCGCAGTGGCTTGAGCGTGAAATGCATGCGCTGTTCGAAGACGCACCGTCCGACGGCCAGCCCGGTTTTGCCGACACGCTGAGCCAGGACCCGCGTCTGGCCAAAGCGATCAGCCAAGCCTTCCATGCGCTGCATGACGGTGATCTGCGCATCGTTCGGCAGACCGCCATCGACGCTCTGCTGAGCTCGCTCACGCACCATCTCGACTGGCGCAAGCGCCAGAATTTCGATCCGCGGCTGCCGTTGGTGGCGCAACTGGCTCGCGACTATCTGCACGCGCATACCTATGAAGATGTCGGACTCGATGATCTCGCACGGGTTTGCGGGGTGGACCGTTTTCGTCTCAGCCGCGCCTTCAAGTCAGCGTTTGGCCTGGCGCCGCACGCGTACCTGATCCAGTTGCGCCTGGCCAAGGCGCGGCAGATGCTGGCGCGCGGTGAAACGCCGGCGCAGGTGGCCAGCGTGCTCGGTTTTGCTGATCAAAGTCACCTCGGCCGCTGGTTCCGGCGCGCCTATCAACTGACGCCGGCGGATTACCGCAAGCGCTGCTCAAACCTTCCAGACTGACGCCCGTCACCTGGCGATGATGGATACCTGTGTTGATTTCAGGGAATCCCGATCATGGCGTCATTGCTGCCTTTTCTGCTGTTTGCTTTCGTTGCTTCGATCACACCGGGGCCAACCAACATTCTGGTGTTGAGCCACAGTTCACGCCAAGGCTTGCTCGCCACGCTACCGATCATTTTCGGTGCCTGCGCGGCAGCGGCGCTGATCGTGCTGGTGGTCGGCCTCGGTGCCGGTGAAACCTTGCTGCGCTACCCACGCGTGCAGCAAGCCATGGCGTGGGGCGGCGTGTTCTGGTTGAGCTGGCTGGCGTGGCAGATCTTTCGCAGCGCGCCACCATCGCTGGACCCGGCTGATACGCGGGAAGAAGGCTTCAGCGTAATGAGCGCCGCCATGCTGCAACTGGTCAACCCCAAGGTGTGGATGATGGCCGTGGCGGTGGTCAGCGTGTTTGTCGGCGGGGGTGACAAGACCTTGCGGTTGATGGTGTTGTCACTGGCGTTTCTGCTGGTGTCCCTGCCGTGCATGACGTTCTGGGCGTTGCTGGGTGTGGGTAGCGCTCGTTTGATGGGATCGCCGAACGCGTTCAAGCTGATGAACGCGGCACTGGCATTGTTGCTGCTGCTGTCGGCATGGCTGACCGTCCTGGCTTGACAACACATTTACTGTAGGAGCTGGCGCAGGCTGCGATCTTTTGATCTTCATAGCCCTTTCATCAGGGTGAGGTCGCCTGTCGATACTCACGCGGAGTAAACCCGGTAGACGCCTTGAACTGGCGGGTAAAAGCGCTGTGATCGGTGTAACCACATTGCAAGGCAACCTCGGTAATCGGCAGCTCGGTATGCAGCAACCGGTGCGCGTGCTCCAGGCGTACTTTCTGGATCATCTGCCGTGGCGTCAGGTGGAACACCCGTTTGCAGTAACGCTCCAGTTGCGCCACGGAGATATCGGCGATGCGGGTCAGTTCACCGAGGGTCACGCGCCGATTGAAATTCGCGCGAATGTGCTCATCGACAGCCGCGAGCCGCTCGAATGCCGGATGGGTTTCGCTGGCCGATTGCAGGTCTACCGAGATTCCCACCAGACCAATGATTACCCCGTCACGGTTGTACAACGGTTGTTTGTGCGTCAGACACCAGCCTGGTTCGCGACTGCCGTAAAGATGCAGTTCGAGCTGATCCTCCAGCACAAAGCCCTCCTCCAGTACCTTGCGATCCTGCTCGGTGTAGCCCGGCCCGAGTTGCGCCGGAAACACTTGCGCGCTGGTCTTGCCCAGTAACGGACGCAAATCCTTCAAGCCACAACGCTGCACCAGTGTGCGATTGGCGAGGACGTAACGGGCCTGCACATCCTTGATGAATATCGCCGCGTTGGGGATCACATCGAGCATCGGCAACAGCAGCGCCGCGCCCGTCAACAGCTCCTCCAGAGTCTGCGGCCGCTGGCCATCCATGCCTTGAGCCAGGATCGAAAACGCCTGCTGCATCAAACAATCCCCTCGTGATGCGGATGGGCGAAGCACCCGCGATGCGCCCCTCGGTGCAGATTGCAGCATCGTTGAAGGCGTGTCGAGAGGCGTGTTTCATCGGCGCCATTGTGCTGATTTCGTCATCGAAGCCTGCAAAAAACATCAATCGCCACGAGGTCGATGAGTTCAAAGTCTGGCCGTCCCAGTGACACAACTGCCTATCCAATAACTCACAAGAAGGCGATGCCATGTCAGGCCAAGGCAAGTTCAAAAAACAGCTATCACTGATCGACCTCACATTTATCGGGCTGGGGGCGATCTTCGGTTCCGGCTGGTTGTTCGCGGCCAGTCATGTGTCCGCCATTGCCGGGCCGGCGGGGATTTTGTCCTGGCTGCTGGGCGGCTTCGCCGTGTTATTGCTGGGCATCGTCTATTGCGAACTTGGCGCTGCCCTGCCGCGTGCCGGCGGCGTGGTGCGTTACCCGGTGTACTCCCACGGGCCGCTGCTCGGCTACTTGATGGGCTTCATCACGCTGATCGCGTTTTCCAGTCTGGTAGCGATCGAAGTGGTTGCCTCACGCCAATACGCAGCGGCGTGGTTTCCTGGCCTGACCAAGGCTGGCACCGGTGATCCGACGATTCTCGGCTGGCTGGTGCAGTTCGGTCTGCTCTGCGTGTTCTTCCTGCTCAACTACCGCAGCGTGAAAACCTTCGCCAAGGCCAACAATCTGGTCAGCGTGTTCAAGTTCATCGTGCCGTTGCTGGTGATTGGCGTGCTGTTTACTTTCTTCAAACCGGCCAACTTCGAGGTGCAAGGCTTTGCTCCGTTCGGCCTGTCCGGTGTGGAGATGGCTGTGTCGGCGGGCGGTATCATCTTCGCCTATCTGGGGCTGACACCAATCATCTCGGTGGCCAGTGAGGTGAAGAATCCGCAGCGCACCATTCCCATCGCGCTGATCCTTTCGGTGCTGCTGTCGACATTGATTTACGTGCTGCTGCAAATGGCCTTTCTCGGCAGCATCCCCACAGAAATGCTCGCCAACGGCTGGGCCGGAATCAGCAAGGAATTTGCCCTGCCCTATCGCGATATTGCCCTGGCACTGGGCGTCGGCTGGCTGGCGTATCTGGTGGTCGCCGATGCGGTGATCTCGCCGAGCGGCTGCGGCAACATCTACATGAACGCTACTCCGCGGGTGATCTACGGCTGGGCGCAGACCGGCACCTTCTTCAAAGTTTTCACGCACATCGATGAAAAGTCCGGCATCCCGCGTCCGGCGCTGTGGCTGACCTTTGCCCTGTCGGTGTTCTGGACCTTGCCGTTCCCATCGTGGGAAGCGCTGATCAACGTCGTCTCCGCCGCGCTGGTATTGAGTTACGCCGTGGCCCCCGTGTCCGTCGCCGCACTGCGCCGCAATGCGCCAGACATGCCACGGCCGTTCCGGGTCAAGTGCATGGGCGTGCTCGGGCCGGTGTCGTTCATCATCGCCGCGCTGATCGTCTACTGGTCGGGCTGGAACACCGTGTCGTGGCTACTCGGCCTGCAAATCCTGATGTTCGTGGTGTATCTGCTGTGCGGCCGCTTTGTGCCGACCGCCCACTTGAATCTGGCGCGTCAGGTGCGCTCCTCGGCGTGGCTGATCGCCTTTTACGCGGTCACCATCGTGCTTTCGAAACTTGGCACCTTCGGCGGCCTCGGCATCCTCGCCCATCCGTTCGACACCCTTGTCGTCGCGGCCTGTGCCACCGGCATTTACTACTGGGGTGCGGCGACAGGCGTACCGGCGCATCTGCTGCGACTGGAAGAGGATGAAGAGGAAAGCGAAGTTGCCGCCCCTGCCTCGACCGTGTCTGCGCGCCCTGCCGGCGCCTACTGAAATCATCCAAAGGGACATGTTCATGAAACAAGTACACGTGATTGATTCCCACACCGGCGGCGAACCGACGCGCCTGGTGATGAACGGCTTCCCCGCTCTGCCCGGCAACACCATGGTCGAGAAACGCGATGCGCTGCGCGCACAACATGATCAATGGCGCCGCGCCTGTCTGCTGGAACCGCGCGGCAACGATGTGCTGGTGGGCGCTTTGTATTGCGAGCCGGTCTCGTCCGATGCCACTTGCGGGGTGATCTTCTTCAACAACGCTGGCTACCTCGGCATGTGCGGCCACGGCACCATCGGCCTGATCAATTCGTTGCAGTACCTGGGAAAAATCGAACCGGGCGTGCACAAAATCGACACCCCGGTCGGCCCGGTCAGCGCCACGTTGCATGACGACGGCTCGGTGACATTGGGCAACGTGCCCGCCTACCGCCATCGCAAACAGGTACCGGTGGATGTACCGGGCTTCGGCCGCGTTTTTGGCGACATCGCTTACGGCGGCAACTGGTTCTTCCTCGTTTCCGAACACGGCCAGACGCTGACGATGGACAACGTCGAACACCTCACTGCCTACACCTGGGCCATGCTCAAAGCCCTCGAAGACCAAGGCATTTACGGCGAAGACGGCGCGGTGATCGATCACATCGAACTGTTCGCCGATGACGATCAGGCCGACAGCCGCAACTTCGTCATGTGCCCCGGCAAAGCCTACGACCGTTCCCCCTGCGGCACCGGCACCAGCGCCAAACTCGCCTGTCTGGCCGCTGACGACAAGCTGCAACCCGGCGCGACCTGGGTGCAGGCGAGCATCACCGGCAGCCAGTTCGAAGGTCGCTTCGAATGGCAAGGCGAACGCATCCGCCCGTACATCACCGGTCGCGCTTACATGACCGCCGACAGCACCTTGCTGATCGACGCAGAAGACCCGTTCGCGTGGGGCATCTGAGTCGCCACGCTGACTTTTCACCTCAATTTGAACGATGTGCCAAGGAGTTAAAACAATGAGCGACAACATCTTCACCGGTTGCATGCCGGCCCTGATGACCCCGTGCACCGCCCAGCGCAAACCGGACTTCGACGCCTTGGTGGCCAAGGGTCGCGAGCTGATCGATATCGGCATGAGCGCGGTGGTGTATTGCGGCTCGATGGGTGACTGGCCGTTGCTGACCGAAGCCGAGCGTCAGGAAGGCGTGGCACGTCTGGTTGCGGCGGGTATCCCGACGATCGTCGGCACTGGCGCGGTGAATTCCCGGGAAGCGGTTTCACACGCGGCGCACGCCGCAAAAGTCGGCGCACAGGGCTTGATGGTGATTCCCCGTGTGCTGTCCCGTGGTGCTTCGGTCACGGCGCAAAAGGCCCATTTCGCCGCGATTCTGCAAGCCGCGCCGAATCTGCCGGCGGTGATCTACAACAGCCCTTACTACGGCTTTGCCACCCGTGCCGATCTGTTCTTCGAACTGCGCCGCGAGTACCCGAACCTGATCGGCTTCAAGGAATTCGGCGGTGGCGCCGACCTGCGTTACGCCGCGGAAAACATCACCTCCAAGGACGATGACGTGACCTTGATGGTCGGCGTCGATACGCAAGTGGTGCACGGTTTCGTCAACTGCAACGCCACCGGCGCGATCACCGGTATCGGCAACGCCCTGCCGCGCGAGGTACTGCAACTGGTTGCCCTGAGCAAGCAAGCGGCCAAGGGCGATGCCAAGGCCCGGCGTCAGGCGCGGGAGCTGGAATCGGCGCTGGCGGTGTTGTCGTCGTTCGATGAAGGCTGCGATCTGGTGCTGTATTACAAACACCTGATGGTGCTCAACGGTGACAAGGAATACACCCTGCACTTCAATGAAACCGATGCACTGAGCGATTCGCAACGTCGGTATGCCGAGAAGCAGTATTCGCTGTTCCGTCACTGGTACGAGAACTGGTCGGCGGAACAGAACTTCGCCTGACGCGCCCCTCACCTGCCGCGAAGCCTTGTGATTCGCGGCAGGCCTCCCTCTTTTTTATCAGGAAGACACCATGACTCTGACGGGCCACATGCTGATCGGGCAGCGCTGGATTGCCGGCAATCGCATCGCCATTCGCGGGATCGATCCGGCCACCAATCAAACGCTGGAACCGGCATACGCCGGTGGGTCGGCCGAGCACGTCGAACAAGCCTGCGCGCTGGCCTGGGCAGCGTTCGATGATTATCGCGAGACAACTCTGAATGTCCGCGCTGACTTCCTGGAAAGCATTGCCGTAGAAATCGAAGGTCTCGGCGATCAACTGATCGACCGTGCCCACGCCGAAACCGGCCTGCCACGCGCACGCCTGCTCGGTGAACGCGGGCGTACTTGCCAACAACTGCGAGTGTTCGCCCGCACGGTTCGCGCCGGTGAATGGCTGGATGTGCGCGTCGATAGCGCACAGCCGCAACGTCAACCGCTGCCGCGCGCCGATCTGCGTCAGCGGCAGATTGCGCTGGGGCCGGTCGCGGTGTTTGGCGCGAGCAACTTCCCGCTGGCGTTTTCAGTGGCGGGCGGTGATACCGCATCGGCACTGGCCGCCGGTTGCCCGGTGGTCGTCAAGGCGCACAGTGCGCATCCCGGCACCAGCGAACTGGTTGGCCGCGCGGTCGCTCGGGCAGTAAAAGCCTGTGGCTTGCCGGAAGGCGTGTTCTCGTTGCTGTACGGCTCCGGCCGCGAAGTGGGCATTGCGCTGGTCACAGATCCACGGATCAAAGCGGTAGGTTTCACCGGTTCGCGCAGCGGCGGTCTGGCGTTGATTCAAGCGGCGCAAGCGCGGCCCGAACCGATTCCGGTGTACGCGGAAATGAGTTCGATCAATCCGGTGCTGCTGTTTCCAGCGGCGCTGGACAACCGAGCGAAGGCGTTGGCTGAAGGGTTTGTGGCTTCGCTGACATTGGGCGCAGGCCAGTTCTGCACCAATCCGGGCTTGGTGATTGCCTTGAAGGGAGCAGCGCTGGACAGGTTCATCGCCGCCACTGCCGAGATCATTCAGCACAGCCCGGCGCAGACGATGCTGACACCCGGCATTTTCAGTGCCTACGAGTCAGCCGTGAATGCGCTGGCCGAAAATGCCGCTGCACGCATCACCGGTATCGGTCAGGCCGGCAATGGCGTGAACCAATGTCAGGCCCGTGTATTCGTGGCTGAGGCTGCCGATTTCCTCACCGATCAGAGCCTGCAAGCCGAAGCCTTCGGTGCAGCGGCGCTGATCGTGCAATGCAGCAGTGAGGCTGAAATCCGCCAGGTCAGCGAACATCTGGAGGGCCAGTTGACCGCAACATTGCATCTGGATGACCAAGACCTGGAACAGGCCCGTGCATTGCTGCCGACGCTGGAGCGCAAGGCCGGTCGCTTGCTGGTCAATGGCTGGCCCACCGGCGTCGAGGTGTGTGACGCAATGGTGCATGGCGGACCGTTCCCGGCCACCTCTGATGCGCGCACCACCTCCGTGGGGACCGCAGCGATCCTGCGATTCCTGCGCCCGGTCTGCTATCAGGACTTTCCGGAAAGCTTGTTGCCGACCGCACTGAAACAGGCCAATCCGCTGCAATTGCGGCGTTTGGTGGATGGGCACAGGGAAGCGCAGCACTATGGCGAATAACGTCTCCCACGACATCGCGGTGGTCGGCGCCGGCATCATCGGCGTCGCCTGCGCACTGCGTCTGGCACGCCAAGGATTGCGCGTGGTGGTCATCGATTCGCAGCAACCCGGCCACGGCGCTTCGTTCGGCAATGCCGGGCATCTGGCGACCGAGCAGGTATTCCCGATTGCCGATGCCTCCATCCTCAAGCGCCTGCCGGCGATGCTGATGGACCCGATGGGGCCATTGCGCCTGGACTGGAAATACCTGCCGCGCGCCTTGCCGTGGTTTACCCGGTTGTTGCTGAATCTGCGCCCGGCGCCATTTCAGAACACCGTGGCAGGCTTGCGCGCGTTGAATGAAAGCAGTCTGCAGGCCTGGCAGCGCCTGCTTGCCGACATCCAGCGGCCGGAATTGTTGAAGATCGACGGCTCGTTGCTGGTGTTCGAACGTGCCGAGTCGCGTCAGGCCATCCAGGCATTACAGACACGACTGCATCAGCAGCAGGTGCCGGTCGATTACTGGCAGACCGGCGCCATACGCGACACCGCACCGCAACTCAGCGAACAGATTCAGGGCGGCTTGTTCTTCCCGTGCACCGGGCATTTCATCGATCCCTATCGCGTGGTCTGTGAACTGGTCGAAGCGGCCAAGGCTTGTGGCGTGAGTTTTGTACAGCAACAGGTTCAGGGCGGCCACGTGCAGGCACACGGTGTGGAGCTGATCACCAGCAACGGCGCTCTGACTGCCAGCCGCGTGCTGATTGCCTGCGGCGCACATTCGGCGAAGCTCACCGCCGCCCTCACCGGCAAAAAAGTACCGCTGGACACCGAGCGCGGTTATCACCTGATGCTTCCGCAGGAACACGACCGACTGCCCTTCCCCGTCACCTCGCTGGAGCGCAAGTTCATCATGACGCCGATGTCCGCAGGGCTGCGCCTGGCCGGCACAGTTGAATTCGCCGGCCTGGAAAAACCACCGAGCATGCAGCGCGCGTGGCAGTTGCACCGGTTGAGTCAGGGCTTGTTTCGCAAGGATTTGAATGCTGAAGCGGCGACGCCGTGGATGGGTTTTCGACCATCGTTACCCGATTCATTGCCGGTGATTGATCAGGTCTGTGAGGGCAAGGTGTTGCTTGCGTTCGGGCATCAGCATCTGGGGCTGACGCAGGCGGCGGTGACGGCGGAGATGGTGGTGCGGATGGCGGGCGCAGATGCAATCCCGACAACGGCTTTGCCAAGTGGCGCGCCCTATCGACTGGCACGTTTCTGATGGCCACAGAACAGCAAGATCGACGGTGAGCGTGCTTTGCGGCGTTGCCACCGTTTTTTTCTGAACATCACGAACGCCTGATAGGAACAGGCAAGGCTCCAAGACAAACCGGCATAGGTTACCGCTTGTGTGGTGGCTACCATGACGTCACACCCGAGTCATTGGAGCCCGTCATGAAACCAAGCAAAACCCTGTTCATCACCGGCGTCAGCAGCGGTTTTGGCCATGCACTGGCCAAGGAAGCCATTGCCAACGGCCACCGCGTGATCGGTACTGTGCGCAATCAAACCGACCTGAAAAACTTTCAGGCGCTGTCCCCGGAGAACGCTTACGGCGTGCTGCTGGACGTCACTGATTTTGAGCGGATCGAAAGCGTTGTCGCTCAAGTGGAAGCCAGGCACGGCCCGGTCGATGTGCTGGTCAACAATGCCGGTTACGGTCACGAAGGCATTTTTGAAGAGTCGCCGCTGGAGGACATGCGTCGTCAGTTCGACGTCAATGTGTTCGGCGCGGTCGCCGTGACCAAGGCCTTCCTGCCCTACTTGCGCCAGCGTCGCGCCGGCCACATCCTCAACATCACCTCCATGGGTGGCACCATCACGATGCCCGGCATCGCCTATTACTGCGGCAGCAAATTTGCGCTTGAAGGGATCTCCGATACCCTGAGCAAAGAGCTGCGGCCCTTCAACGTCTTCGTCACGGCGGTGGCGCCCGGCTCGTTTCGCACCGACTGGGCCGGCCGTTCGATGCAACGCACCGCGCGCAGCATTGCCGACTACGACGCCAGTTTCGACCCGATACGCCAAGCCCGGGAAGCAAAAAGCGGCAAGCAGCTTGGCGACCCGCAAAAGGCAGCGCAAGCGATGCTGCAGATCATCGATTGTCCCGAGCCTCCCGCCCATTTGTTACTAGGCAGTGATGCGATGGGACTGGTGCGTGTCCGGCTGCAACAGGCGCTCGACGAGATTGATCAATGGCAAGCGCTGAGCTGCTCCACCGATCACTGAGAGAGAAAGCAATGTCGCAGGCCAATGACAGCACCGCGCGCATGGTGCAACTGATGGAAGTCCTCGCGCCGGTCGAAGGCTACAACCTCAGCGCGCTCGATGACGTGCGCTTCCTGCGTTCGAATCGCCCACTGACCCGCACTCCGGTGTTGTACGATCCGGGCATTGTCATCCTCTGTCAGGGTCGCAAGCGCGGTTATCTGGGTAAGGACACTTACGTCTATGACGCGCAGCATTATCTGGTGGTGTCCGTGCCCATCCCCTTCACCATGGAGACCGACGCCACGGCAGCCGAGCCGATGCTCGCGATTTACATGCACCTGGACTTTCAATTGGCCAGCGAGTTGATGTTGCAAGTCGATGAGGTGCATGGCGTCAGCAATGCTGAGCCGAAGGGCATGTACGCCTCGCCGATGGACGACGCGCTGCGCACCACGACCTTGCGTTTTCTCGAGGCGATGAGCGTCGCCGGTGAAGCGCAAATTCTCGGGCCGGCGCTGGTGCGTGAGATCTACTACCGCATTCTGACGGGCGAGCAAGGTGGATCAATGCGTGCCGCGCTGCATCGTCGCGGGCATTTCGGCAAGGTGAGCCGGGCGATCCGCAAGATTCACAGCTGTTATCAGCAGCGCCTCGACGTCGAGCAATTAGCCCGCGAAGCGAGCATGAGCGTACCGAGTTTTCACCTGCACTTTCGCAGCGTGACCGATACCTCGCCAATGCAATACCTGAAGTCGACACGCCTGCATCAGGCGCGGCTGCTGATGCTGCGCCAAGCCATGAGCGCATCGGCGGCAGCGTTCGACGTCGGTTATGAAAGCGCCTCGCAATTCAGTCGCGAGTTCAAACGGTTTTTCGGCCGCACGCCCCAGGCGGAGGTTGAATGGATGAAGGCAACGTACTCCTTGCCGCCGCCGACAACGCCTTCCGAGTTCGTTTCGTCGCACTAGACCGGTCACTTCGCGGGATGAAGCGCCGCGCCGTGGTGCATCGCCAGATGCCCGGTCTTGTCACTTTTGACTTCGTACTGTGGCTCGTCCTTTGAAGCAGGCCGATGGCGGCCCATGAACTCGACATCCCGGGTGTGCACCTTGACAACCTTGCCGCGAATCTCGCCGGCCTCGCTGTTCCAGTGAACCGCGTCGCCGACCTTGAATGGTGTGCTCATGGCCTGTCCCCCACACTGATTCAATCCGGTCATTGCGACTCAGGATGCTCGCTCGACACCGAGTTGTTGGCCGCCACATCCGTCATGTCTTCATCGACCGGCGACTCTTCATCGGCGGGCAACGGAACCTCGGGCGGGTTGCGTTTCGGATCATGCCCCGTCTCATTGTCCGTCGTCCGTGTCACGTCTTGCTGTGACCGGTTGCCCGGTGCATTTTCATCGATGTCCATGCTTGCTTCTCCGCTCTTGTACGCGGGATATCCGCGCTTAAACGTGAGAGGCAATGGCACAGCGCAAGTGCCGGGCACTGGACGAACGGTGCTTCAACGAAAAAAGCCTGCCGTTAAGGGCAGGCTTTCGCTTGGCGACTAAAATAACCGTGCCGGGCCAGCCGGACGCTAATCGTAAAACGCCTCAACCGACACTCGGCTGCCGACAAAGAAACTGTCCGCCACCAAGCGCAAAGGCTGCACATCCAGATCGCTGGCCTTGTCGCCAATCAACTGCTGAAAGTGCCGATACACCGCCGCGTACTCACCCTCCTCCGACACGCTCTGGCGCACACCGTCGATGCTCAATACCGCACCGCCGTTATCCAGACGCAACACACCTTCAGCGCAACGAACCTCAATGCTCCACAGCTCATCATGCCCATGGTCGAAATCAAATTCGGCACGCACATCGAGTTGATGCGCATCAGCCATTTTGATCGACGCCGCAATCGGCGATTGGCAGTTGTTCGGCACACGCAGTTCGGCCGATTCGACAAACAGCGGCAACTTGAGCAAATGAGTGACGATCGACAAGGCGTTGATGCCCGGATCGAAAACACCAAGGCCGCCGGGTTGCCAGATCCAGGCCTGGCCAGGATGCCATTTGCGCACGTCTTCTTTCCAGTCGATCTGCACGCTTTGCAACGTGCGAGAGGCAAGCCAGTCGCGTGCGGCTTCGATGCCGGGGGCGTAGCGTGAGTGCCAGGCAAACAAAGCACTGACGCCCTGCTCAGCGGCCTGATCGACCAAGGCCAGCGCTTCGCCCAATGTGGCGCAGGGTGGCTTCTCCACCAGCACGTGTTTGCCGGCGGCCAGCGCTTGCTGCACGAGGGCGAAGCGTCCTTGCGGCGGCGTGCAGAAGGCAATCGCATCCACCACCGGGCCGTTTTCCAGCAATTCACTTAAGGATTGGAAGTTTTCCACGCCTGCGCAAGGCTTGCCTTGGGTAGCGACGGAGACTAGCTGGAACGCGGGATTGGCGAGGATCGCCGGGACGTGTTGATCCTGGGCAATCTTGCCGTAGCCCACCAGACCGAGACGGATTGGTTGCATCAATGACTCCTGTTTTGATTTTGTTGTCGTCAGTGGACCGCGAGATTACCTGCAAACGCCACAAACGTCTGTCCGCACAATGTCACAACGATGCACAGGATCAGGCAAGGATTGCACAGGAATGCGCTACTGCCCGCAGCGCTGGAACAGGAACAATGCCTTACGACAAACCGATTGAGGACGTTCCCATGCTTGTTCAAGCCTACGGTGCCCACGCTGGCGACAAACCCCTTGAGCCGATGCAGATCAACCGCCGCGCGCCGGCCGCCCATGATGTGCAGATCGACATCGCGTTCTGTGGCATCTGCCATTCCGACCTGCACCAGGTACGCGCGGAATGGGCCGGTACACAATTCCCTTGCGTACCGGGGCACGAAATCGTCGGTCGCGTTTCGGCCGTCGGCGCCCATGTCGGGGATTTCAAGGTAGGTGATCTGGTAGGCGTCGGTTGCATCGTCGACAGCTGCAAACATTGCGATGACTGCGAAAGCGGTCTGGAAAACTACTGCGACGGCATGATCGGCACCTACAACTTCCCGACCCCGGATGCACCGGGCTGGACGCTGGGCGGCTACTCGCAAAACATCGTTGTGCATGAACGCTACGTGCTGCGCATCCGCCATCCCGAAGCGCAGCTGGCCGCCGTCGCACCGCTGCTGTGTGCCGGCATCACCACCTACTCGCCACTGCGTCATTGGAACGCCGGTCCCGGCAAGAAAGTCGGCGTGGTCGGCATCGGTGGCCTGGGTCACATGGGCATCAAACTGGCCCACGCCTTGGGCGCCCACGTGGTGGCGTTCACCACCTCTGAATCCAAACGCGAAGCGGCGAAAGCGCTGGGCGCCGATGAAGTGGTGGTGTCGCGCAATGCCGAAGAAATGGCCGCCCACGCCAAGAGCTTCGACCTGATCCTCAACACCGTTGCGGCGCCGCACGATCTCGATGCTTTCCTCGTGCTGCTCAAGCGTGATGGTGCCTTGACCCTGGTCGGTGCGCCGGCCACTTCGCACCCGTCGCCGAACGTGTTCAACCTGATCATGAAGCGCCGCACGATTGCCGGCTCGATGATCGGCGGCATCCCTGAGACCCAGGAAATGCTCGACTTCTGCGCCGAGCACGGCATCGTCTCCGACATCGAACTGATCCGCGCCGACCAGATCAACGACGCTTACGAACGCATGCTCAAGGGAGACGTGAAGTATCGTTTCGTGATCGACAACGCCACGTTGGCGGGCTAAGCGCAAACGCCGATTGGCAGCCCAGCGCGGCCAATCGGCTATTCAATTCCGTCGCCGGGATTTGACAGTCCTGGCGTTGCTCGCCAGAGTCGCACCCCTTTGCCTGCCATCAAGGGGTTGCCGTTGAACGAACAGACATTGTCCATGCGCCTTGAACGCGTGGCTGCCCACGTGCCTGCCGGTGCCCGGCTGGCGGATATCGGCTCGGATCATGGTTATCTGCCGGTAGCGCTGATGCGCCGTGGTCTGATCAGCGCCGCCGTGGCGGGTGAAGTCGCGCCGACGCCGTTCCACGCGGCTGAACGCACCGTGCGCGAAAATGATCTGCAGCAGCAGATCAGCGTACGCCGGGCCGATGGTCTGGCGGCGATCAAACCTGACGACGGCATCACCGCCATCAGCATCTGCGGCATGGGTGGTGAAACCATCCGCGACATCCTCGACAGCGGCAAGGCCCACCTCAGCGGCGAGGAACGTCTGATCCTGCAACCCAACGGCGGCGAGCAACCGTTGCGCCAATGGCTGATGGAAAACGGCTACCGCATCCTCAGCGAAGAGCTTCTGCGGGAAAACCGCTTCGACTACGAAATCATCGTGGCCGAACGCGCCGAACCGGTGAGCTATACCGACAAGGAGCTGTACTTCGGCCCCTTGCAGATGCAGGCCCGCAGCCCCGAGTTTCTGCGCAAATGGCAGCACAAACTTCACCACAAGCAAAAGACGCTGAGCCAGCTCGCTCATGCGCAACAAAGCCTGCCAGAGCAAAAGCTGCAAGACCTCAAACAACAGACACGCTGGATTGCCGAGCTGCTGACCTGAGCGCCAGCGTTTCGCACGGAGAAAACGCGTGCACTGGATAAATACTCGCGCGCCCTCATTTGATACACCACATCACAAATGATGTACCTCAAGCCCCATTTATCAATTCCTGCCTGCCTCTTAAAGTTCTCTCCAACAGCCGCCCGTCACCCCGACGGGCCAGCGATTGGAGAGTCCTCACATGCCTTTCATCAGCGTACGCATCACCCGTGACGGCGTGACCCGGGAACAGAAAGCCCAGGTCATCAAGGAAATCACCGAAACGATGGAGCGGGTGCTGCACAAGGATCCAAAGCTCACCCACATCGTGATCGAGGAAGTCGACACCGATAACTGGGGTTATGCCGGCATCACCACCACCGAGTATCGCCAACAGTTAAAGGACTCGCAGTCATGAACCGGGCGGTGAAAATCGATTTCGTTTCGGATGTCGTTTGCCCCTGGTGCGCCTTAGGCGTCACAGCTCTGGAACAGGCAATCGAGAATCTGGCAGACGAAGTCGATGTGGAGTTGACCTACAAACCGTTCGAACTGAATCCGGACATGCCCGCCGAAGGTGAGCACGCCATCGAGCACATGATGCGCAAATACGGGCGCAGCGCTGAGCAAGTGGCGGATCGCAACGCGATGATCATCGAGCGCGGCGAGCAGATCGGTTTTCACTTCGACCTGGAAAAACGCAGCCATTTTTACAACACCTTCGATGCCCATCGACTGCTGTTCTGGGCCGCCACACAAGGACGTCAGCGTGAGTTGAAGCAAGCCTTGCTCAAGGCCTACTTCACTGACGGCATGAACCCGGATGACCACGCCACGCTGGTGATGCTGGCAGGCGTAGTCGGGCTCGACAGTCAGCGTGCGCAAGAGGTTCTGGCCAACGCTGAGTTCAGCCAGGCCGTGCGCGAACTTGAACGGTTTTACCAGCAACGCGGCATCGACTCGGTTCCGGCCATGGTGATCGATGACAGACAGGTCGTCCCCGGTTCCCAGTCCATTGCCTATTACGAGCAAGTGTTACGTCAGGCAGCGCAGCTTCCGGCTCACGCCTGACCAGTGAAATCCGTTTTTCAACCTTCCATATTGCATGAGGAAACATCATGAGCACGTCCAACAAAGTTGTCGTAATCACCGGCGCCTCGCAAGGCATTGGCGCAGGCCTGGTCAAGGGTTTCCGCGAGCGCGGCTATCAGGTTGTCGCGACCTCCCGCTCGATCAAACCGTCCACTGACCCGGACATTCTCGCCGTCGCCGGTGACATTGCCGACCCGCAGACCGCCGAGCGGGTGATTCGCGAAGCCGTCGCACGTTTCGGGCGTATCGACACGCTGGTCAATAACGCCGGGATATTCGTCGCCAAGCCGTTCACTGAATACAGCCAGGAAGACTACGCACAAGTGGTGGCGACCAACATGAGCGGCTTTTTCCATATTTCGCAATTGGCGATCGCCGAGATGGAGAAAAACGCCAGCGGCCACATCGTCAGCGTCACCACCAGCCTCGTCGATCACGCGATTGACGGCGTGCCGTCGGTGCTCGCTTCGTTGACCAAGGGTGGCATCAATGCCGCGACCAAGTCGCTGGCCATCGAGTACGCCAAGCGCGGCATTCGGGTCAACGCGGTGTCGCCCGGCATCATCAAAACACCGATGCACGGCGAAGAGACCCACGCCGCCCTCGGCAGCCTGCACCCGGTCGGCCATATGGGTGAGATCGATGACATCGTGCAAGCGATCCTTTATCTGGACAGTGCGAACTTCGTCACCGGCGAAATCCTCCATGTCGACGGTGGTCAGAGCGCTGGCCATTAATAGCGGCCTGCAGCACCGCCGGTGTGTACCGGCGGTGTCGCTTCATGAGATAAGCCTGAAAATGGACTATCAGTCGATTCCCGGTGTACTCACATGAAGCGCCACTTTGATGATTTGCAGTTAGGCAGTATCGAACTCTTTTGCCTCGCCGCTGAAGCGGGCAGTTTCACCGCCGCTGCCCAACTCGCAGGGGTTACGCCAGCCGCCGTGAGCCGGTCGATTCTTCGCCTTGAAAAGCGTTTGGGTTCACGCCTGTTTGCCCGCACCACCCGCAGCATTCGCTTGACCGAGGCCGGCCGAAACTTTTTCCTTCAATGCAGCCAGGCCCTGACCCAACTGGTCGAAGCGCAACAGGAAGTCATGGGCGCACAGACGTCACCATCCGGTCAGTTGCGCATCAGCCTCCCGACCACTTACGGGCATCACCGCATCCTGCCGCTGCTCCCCACATTCCGCGCGCTCTATCCCGACGTCAGCGTCGACATCCATTTGGGCAACCGCAATATCGACTTCGTCGGCGAAGGCTACGATCTGGCAATCCGCGTCCGCGCCCAACCGGATTCGACCATGGTCGCGCGACTGCTGGAGGATGCAAAACTGGTGGTGGTCGCCTCCCCCGAATACCTGAAAAAGGCTGGCACACCGAAGACGCTGGAAGACCTGGTGCAACACGAATGCATACAGTTCGAACTGCCCAGCAGCGGGCGGCGGATTTCCTGGCTATTTCAGGAAAACGGTGAGGACCGTGAAGTGATTTCCGACGGCGGCTACTCTTGCTCCGACGATGTCCTCGGCGGCGTCACGCTGGCCAAGCATGGCGCAGGGGTCTTTCAGACCTACAAATTCATCGTCGAAAAAGAACTGGCCGACGGCAGCCTTGTCGAGGTTCTCCAGCCGTACGCCGGGCGCTCGCGACCGTACACCTTGCTGTACCCGCATGGCCGGTATGTGCCGCAACGGGTGCGGGCGTTTGTCGATTTTCTGCTGCAGTTTCGGGATGAGTGGGCGCAGGCGTAATGCTGAATAAATCGGCGCTACGCAAACGTTGAAAGCCTGCTTTTCAGGGCAGGCTTTCGTTTAAGTCGCGTCAGCTCACTTCTGCTGAGCAGTCAGCGCCGTGTAGCTGTTCATCAGGTTGCGGTAGTTGGGGATGCGCTGCGACAGCAGGTTACCCAGTCCTTCAATGTCGTTGCGCCAGTCGCGGTGCAGCTCACACGCCACCGAGAACCAGTTCATCATCTGTGCACCAGCCTGAGTCATGCGGCTCCACGCTGCCTGTTGCACGGTGGTGTTAAAGGTGCCGGAAGCATCAGTGACCACAAACACATCAAAGCCTTCCGCCAGCGCCGACAAGGTCGGGAACGCTACACAGACATCCGTGACCACACCGGCAATGATGATCTGCTTGCGGCCGGTAGCCTTGATTGCCTTAACGAAATCTTCGTTGTCCCAAGCGTTGATCTGACCTGGACGGGCGATGTAGGGCGCATCCGGGAACATCTCTTTCAACTCCGGCACCAGCGGGCCATTCGGGCCTTGTTCGAAACTGGTGGTGAGGATGGTCGGCAGGTCGAAGAACTTGGCCAGATCGGCCAGGGCCAGCACGTTGTTCTTGAACTCGTTCGGCGAGAAGTCCTGCACCAGAGAAATCAGACCGGTCTGGTGGTCGACCAGCAGCACGATAGCGTCGTCTTTGTTGAGGCGGTTGTAGGTTGGAGTGGTCATGGTCTGCTTCCCTATTGAGTGTTTGAATTTTGTTGTTGCGTTCAAGTTGGGTACAGATTACCGACGCATCGAAAAGGGATAAATCGGCTGAAAAGCGTTTCACCGTCCACTCAGACAGGACAATTTTCAGGTCAGGGTGGAGGCTGAAACTTGAGCGGGGAATTCAGAGGTTTATCTACCCCCTTCATCGACCCGCGCCGTGCTGTCGCGCTTGGTCAATGCGAATGGCAGTACCACATGCCGTTGCGGCAACGGCCGTTTCTCGATCAACGCGATCAGCATTTCCACGGCTTTCTCGCCGAACATTTCGGCGGGTTGGGCAATGGTCGTCAGCGCTGGATCGCAGTACGCGGCCATTGGGATATCGTCGAATCCCGCGAGCGAAATATCCTCCGGCACGCGCAACCCCATCTCTTTGATGCGCTTGAGCGCGCCGATGGCCATCTCGTCATTTTCACAAAACAGCGCGGTCGGTCGGTTGTTCAGCGCGAGCAGTTTCCCCGCCCCCGAGTAGCCTGCGTCCAGCGTGAAGTCGCCGTGACAGATGAGCGCATTGTCCAGGGCGAGACCGGCTTCGCGGATGCCCGCTTCGTATCCAGCCAGACGATCCCGGGTGAGCGGACTGCCTTTGGGTCCTTTGATCAGCCCGATGCGCTGATGCCCCAGCGCGATCAGGTGCTTGGTCATGGCTTTGGCCGCCGCAACGTTATCCAGGCTGATCGTCGGGTGGCGCCCATGCCGGATGACTTCGCAGGCATTGACGATCGGCGTCAGTGCCGGCTCGGCGGCGGACTCATCGAATGGATCATAGGCACGCAACTGAATGACGCCATCGGCTTGATGGGCGTACACCAGATGGGCGAACTGGCGCTCCAGCGATTCCTGGCCCTGGGTATCGCACAACAGCAAGCGATAGCCGGAGGCCTGCGCGGCTTTCTGTGCGCCGCTGATCACCCTGGCGAAAAAGGTGTTGGCAATGGTCGGGACCAGAATCACCAGGTTGCCCGTTCTGCGCGAGCGAAACTGCACCGCCATCAGGTTCGGTCGATAGCCGGCTTGCTGGACGGCGGCCATCACCCGCTCGCGGGTATCGGGCAGCACACGCTCGGGGGACGTCAATGTTCTCGACACCGTTGCCACCGAGACACCCGCCAGCCGTGCCACTTCGCGGATATTGGACAAGACTGCCTCGCTCTTTCATTCAAATCGGCCGTCGAGCTTACCGCACGGCGTCATGCACCGAAACGTTCACATTCGTCAGGCACGGTTTGACACCCGGTGAATTCAAGCCTAGATTCCGCCAACGATGTAACCGGTTACATCACCAATAATATGCGCAGACTCCCCTGAGACAATTGCCATGATTGCTGAAAGTCGAAAAATAAGAATGGGCTTCGTCGGCGGCGGTGAAGGCGCCTTCATCGCCCAGGCACACCGGCAAGCCGCCGGCCTCGATGGACGCTTCGAACTGGTCTGTGGTGCGTTCAGCCGCGACGTTCACAACAATCGACGCAGTGGCGAGGCCTTGGGCTTGCCTGCGCAACGCTGCTATGACGCCTGGCAAGACATGCTCGCCGCCGAACACGCACTGCCGGCCGATCAGCGCATGGAACTGCTGGTGATCGTCACCCCCAATCACCTGCACGCCCCTATCGCCAGTGCAGCATTGAGTGCGGGTTTCCATGTGTTCAGTGAAAAGCCTGCTGCGCTCAATCTGGCGCAAGTGCAGGACCTGGCGCGGGTGGTCAACAACAGCCAGCGAATCTACGCCCTGGCGCACACCTATCTGGGGTATGCGATGGTCTGGCAGGCACGCGAGATGGTCGCCAGCGGTGTCATTGGGCGTCTGCGCAAAGTCCTTGTCGAATACCCCCAGGGCTGGCTAAGCAGCGATCTTGCTGGCCAGGGCAACAAACAGGCGGGCTGGCGCGACAATCCTGAACAATCCGGCATCGGTGGCTGCATCGGTGACATCGGCACACACGCGTTTTCCCTCGCAGAGTTCGTCGCTGGCCAACCCATTCAATCCATCAGCGCGATGCTCGGCTCACATTTGAGCGGTCGCCAACTGGATGACGACGCTTCGATGCTGTTCAAAATGGCCGACGGCGCCAGCGGCGTTTTAATCGCCAGCCAAGTGTGCGCCGGCGAAGAAAACCCGCTGAAGATTCGTCTGTATGGCGACAAGGGTGGGCTGGAATGGCGTCAGGAAGAGCCGGCCAGTCTGATCCATCGCTCCCTGGATGCACCGATGCGCGTGCTGCGTTCGGGTCTTGGTCAACCCTGGCTGTGCGAAGCCGCGACCCGGCGCATGCGCTTGCCTGCCGGCCATCCGGAAGGCTACCTGGAGGCCATGGCCAATCTCTACGGCGACCTTGCGCAGGCCATTTTCAACGGTGCGGATGGCCCTGACGCACCCGGTGTTCCCGGCATCGCCATCGGGCTACGCGGTATGGCCTTTATCGAGACCGCCATCGCCAATCATCGCGGCGAAGCCAAATGGACCGCCATCCCTGACCTAGTCAATGGAGCAACCGCCAATGAGCATTGATCAACAGCCTCCGACCGGGATGCGCGGCCCGGGCATTTTTCTCGCCCAATTCATCGCCGACGAAGCGCCCTTCGATACCTTGGCCAATATCGCGCAATGGGCGGCGTCTCAAGGTTACAAAGCCATTCAGTTACCGACACTCGGCACGCGCTTCATCGACCTTGAACGTGCTGCGCAGAGTCAGGATTACTGCGACGAGCTCATCGCCGTATGTGCCAACGCCGGCGTGGTGATCAGCGAGTTGTCGACGCACCTGCAAGGCCAACTGGTCGCGGTGCATCCGGCGTTCGACGCCCTCTTCGACGACTTCGCCCCGGCAGCGCTGCGTGGCCAGCCGCAAGCACGTACCGAGTGGGCCATCAACCAGTTGAAACTGGCGGCACGTGCCAGTCAGCGCTTGGGCTTAACCGCCCACGCGACCTTTTCCGGTGCCCTGCTCTGGCCGTACGTCTACCCGTGGCCACAACGTCCGGCCGGGCTGGTCGAACAGGGCTTTGCCGAATTGGCAAAACGCTGGTTGCCGATTCTCGAGTGCTTCGATGAGGCCGGTGTCGACCTCTGCTACGAGATCCACCCCGGCGAAGATTTGCACGATGGCGCTTCATTTGAACAATTTCTCGAAGCGGTGAATCACCATCCGCGCGCGGCGATTCTGTACGACCCGAGCCATCTGTTGCTGCAGCAAATGGATTATCTGGGCTTCATCGATCGCTACCACGCGCGGATCCGCATGTTTCACGTCAAAGATGCGGAGTTTCACGCCGACGCTCGGTCCGGCGTTTACGGCGGCTATCAGAGTTGGGTTGATCGTCCGGGCCGCTTCCGTTCACTGGGCGATGGCCAGATCGACTTCAAGGCGATCTTCAGCAAGTTGACTCAATACGATTTCAACGGTTGGGCCGTGCTGGAATGGGAATGCTGTCTGAAAGACGCTGCGCAAGGCGCTGCCGAAGGGGCGGCGTTCATCGAACGTCACATGATTACCCGAACCCGCAAGGCATTCGACGATTTCGCCAGTGTGAACGCCGATGAGCAATCCAACCGGCGTTTGCTGGGCCTGGGCGAGCTTTGATGACCACGCTGTTACCGACATAAAAATAATACGGTGATTGAAATGAACGTAATGAATGCGCGACTCAGCGTGATGATGTTTTTGCAGTTTTTTATCTGGGGCGGCTGGTTCGTCACCCTCGGCACTTACCTCACCACGACGCTGGCGGCAAGCGGCGGCCAGGTGGGAATGGCGTTCTCCACACAATCGTGGGGTGCGATCGTTGCGCCTTTTGTGATTGGCCTGATTGCCGATCGTTTTTTCAATGCCGAACGCATTTTGGCAGTGTTGCACTTGCTGGGCGCGGTGCTGCTCTATCAGCTCTATCGGGCAACTGATTTCAGCGCGTTTTATCCCTATGTGCTGGCCTACATGATGGTCTACATGCCCACACTGGCGCTGGTCAACGCCGTAGCCTTCCGACAGATCAAAGACCCGGCCCGGGAGTTTTCCCGCATCCGCGTGTGGGGCACCATCGGCTGGATCGCCGCCGGCATCGTCATCAGTTTCGGCTTTGCCTGGGACGCTCAACAGGCGATCGTTGCCGGCGGTTTGCGCAACACGTTTCTGATGTCGGCCGTGGCCTCGCTGCTGTTGGGCCTCTACAGTTTCAGCCTGCCGGACACTGCACCGCTGAAATCCACGGCCGCTTCGCCGGGCATCAAACAGATGCTGGGGGTGGACGCGTTGGGCTTGCTCAAGGATCGCAGCTATCTGGTGTTCTTTCTCGCGTCCATCCTGATCTGCATTCCGCTGGCGTTTTATTACCAGAATGCCAATCCGTTTCTGGCCGAAATCGGTGTCACCAACCCCACCGCGAAGATGGCCCTCGGGCAGGTCTCCGAAGTGCTGTTCATGCTTCTGTTACCGCTGTTCATCCAGCGTTTCGGTATCAAGATTGCGTTACTGGTCGGAATGCTCGCCTGGGCCTTGCGCTATGTGTTGTTCGCCTACGGCAACAATGGTGACCAGGCGTTCATGCTGCTGATGGGGATCGCTTTGCACGGTGTGTGTTATGACTTTTTCTTTGTCTGCGGGCAGATCTACACCGATGCCAAAGCGCCCGAGCGCTTTCGCAGCTCGGCTCAGGGCCTGATCACCCTGGCGACTTATGGTGTGGGCATGCTGATCGGATTCTGGGTGGCGGGTCAGATCACCGACCACTTCACCTCGGCGAACGGCCACGACTGGACAAGCATCTGGCTGTTCCCGGCGGGATTCTCGGTGGCGGTTCTGCTGTGTTTCGCACTGGCATTCAAAGGCCGTGGTGGCGAAAAGGAGGGTGTACCGTCGACCGTTTAGAAACGCTGACCTTGTAGCTGCTGCGACAGGACAGCGCAGAAAGCCTGCTTTTCAGGGCAGGCTTTCGTTTAAGTCGCGTCAGCTTACTTCTGCTGAGCAGTCAGCGCCGTGTAGCTGTTCATCAGGTTGCGGTAGTTGGGGATGCGCTGCGACAGCAGGTTGCCCAGCCCTTCAATGTCGTTGCGCCAGTCGCGGTGCAGCTCACAGGCCACCGAGAACCAGTTCATCATCTGCGCGCCGGCCTGGGTCATGCGGCTCCACGCGGCTTGTTGCACGGTGGTGTTGAAAGTGCCGGAAGCGTCGGTCACCACAAACACATCAAAGCCTTCCGCCAGCGCCGACAAGGTCGGGAACGCGACGCAGACATCCGTGACCACACCGGCAATGATGATCTGCTTGCGGCCGGTAGCCTTGATTGCCTTAACGAAATCTTCGTTGTCCCAGGCGTTGATCTGGCCTGGACGGGCGATGTACGGCGCATCCGGGAACATCTCTTTCAACTCCGGCACCAGCGGGCCGTTCGGGCCTTGTTCGAAACTGGTGGTGAGGATGGTCGGCAGTTCGAAGAACTTGGCCAGATCGGCCAGGGCGAGCACGTTGTTCTTGAACTCGTTTGGCGAGAAATCCTGCACCAGAGAAATCAGACCGGTCTGGTGGTCGACCAGCAGCACGATAGCGTCGTCTTTGTTGAGGCGGTTGTAGGTTGGAGTGGTCATGGTGTGCGTCCCTTTTCAATGTTGGAAAGTTGTTGTTGCGTTCAAGTTGGGTACAGATTACCGACGCATCGAAAAGGGATAAATCGGTTGAAAAGCGTTTCACCGTCCACTCCAGCAGGACAATCTAACAAGCGCTAACAGCACATAACTGGCGGCTCATCCCCTGGCACGTCAGGCTTGAACTCCACCCCTTCACGCTTGCGTACACGCTTGTGCCCAGCGGTTGGCTGAACAGTCGAACAAATGACGCCGAGGGATTCGATCATGGTCGAAGATTATTGTGTGAGCTGCCTGAGCGCGGATGACCGGCTCGCCAATGAGCAACTGCATGCCTTGATGGCAGGCGTGGTCAGACGTGACCGCATTCAATCGCAACGGTTGTTCGCCACTGTGACGCCGTTGCTCATAGCGTTTTATGAGGGGCAGGCGCAGGCCGGCCGGATCAGCCGGGACCAAACGTCTGGCCTGGTTCAGCAGGCCTTCAAGACGCTTTACCTCGACCAGGAACGCTATGATCCGAACCAGCCTTTTCGAGCCTGGATTATCGACATCGCACGCTCCACGCTGCTCGGCAACCGGCAATGCCACGAGAACGAAGCGGCAGTCGACCTCCGTACCAGCATGACCCGTCGCGCTTCTGATCGGGTGCCACATACCCGCTGAATCGATAAGCCGATACCGTGTTATCCAGGCCAGGAAGTACGCATGATCAATATCGAAAGAACGTTGTATACCGCGCACACCTACACCGCCGGTGGTCGTGAAGGACATGCTCTCAGCCTTGATGGACGGCTCGACCTGAAGCTTTCTCCGCCGGGCGCGCCCGGAACCGGCACCAACCCTGAGCAATTGTTCGCCGTTTGTTGGTCGGCCTGTTTTCTCGGGTCGCTGCGCCACGCCTGCAATGCACGCAAAATCAGCTTTCCCGACAAGGCGTGCGTCGATGCCCAAGTGGACCTGGCCCATGGCGAGCAGGGTTTCTTTCTACAGGTGCGACTGGTCGTGTCCTTGCCTGACATCGAAGCGGAAACGGCGCTGCAGCTCATCGAATTGGCCCATCAGAACTGCCCCTACTCCAAGGCCACACGCGACAACATCGATGTCAGCATTACGCTCGGCTGAGCACAGCTTTCCTCTCTGACAGCCCTGTCTGTGCTTGTCGATGCACACAGGGAGCACAAGCCGTCCCTCAGCCGAAGCCGATCGGTCGATCAGCTTCGGCAACCGGGCGACTAGTCCATCACAATACTTTTCGGCTCCAGGTACGATTCCAGGCCAAAGACCCCGAACTCTCGCCCGACCCCCGACTGCTTGAGCCCGCCAAACGGCGCCAGCAACTCGGGGGCAATGCGGTTGATCAACACCGAGCCGACCTCCAGCCTCGCGGCCAGACGTCGGGCGCGCTCCGGTTGCTGGCTGAACACGTAAGCCTGCAAGCCGTACACACTGGCGTTGGCAATTTCGATCGCCTGCTCGTCGGAGTCATAGGCAATGATTGACAGCACCGGGCCGAAAATTTCCTCGCGCGCAATGTCCATGTCATTGCTCACATGGGCAAACACGGTCGGCCTGACGTAATAACCCTTGTTCAGACCGGCGGGTCTGCCCTCCCCGCCGGCAACCAGCCTCGCACCTTGCTCCAGCCCGCGGCGAATGAAGCCCTGCACGCGATCGAATTGCGCCTGATTGACCAGTGGCCCGATAACCGTGGCCGGATCCTGCGGCTGCCCGACGGTCATCGTCGCGACCTGGGCTGTTACCCGTTCGATGATGTCCCTCTCCAGGTTGCGTGGCACCAGCAGCCGCGTGCCGGCGACACAGGCCTGACCGTTGTTCATGAAGGCCGCGTTGACGGCCAGCGCAATCGCGGTGTCGAAGTCGGCATCGTCGAGGATGATCGAGGCCGATTTGCCAGTCAGCGACAGACTGACGCGCTTCATGGTCTCTACCGCCGACCGGGCAATGAGCTTGCCGGTTGCAGTGGATCCGGTGAAGGAAATTTTCGCGACATCGGCACTGCGGCTGATTTCGTCACCGACATCAGCACCGCGTCCCAGGAGAATATTGAACACCCCTTTAGGCAATTCGGCGCGGTGCAACGCGCGGGCGAGGACGTCAGTCTGCAAGGGACTCAACTCGCTCGGTTTGATCACCGACGCACAACCGGCGGCAATGGCCGATGCCAGTTTGCTGCAGATCGTACCGGCCGTGCTGTTCCAGGGCGCAATCAGCGCTGCCACTCCCACCGGCGCCATCACCACGCGCGCGTCGCCGAAGTGGCGAACCAGCTCGTAGCTTTCCAGGGTTTGCGCCGCGTTGGCGAACGACTGCGACGCATAGCGACTGACCCACTGGGCCCGCGCGAACGGCGCGCCGTATTCTTCGATCGCGGTATCGCGAATCTCATCCGTACTGGCCAGCACGGCGGCCTGCAAGCGCTTGAGCATGTCGATGCGCTCGGCTTTGGAGGTGAGGTTCATGCTGTGCTGGGCACGCTGCGCCGCTGCAATCGCCCGTCTGGCGTCTTCGCGTCCGGCCAGCGTGGCCGTGCCGATCACCGCCTCGGTGGCCGGGTTCAAACACTCCATTGTTTCTTGTCCCTGAACGGGAACGAACGCTCCATCAATGTAGCTGTGATTGATCTTCCACATCGTGGCGTACCTGATTGATTGGTGGTGTCCGGTGAAAGAGCAACGCCCGGAATAACCGGGCGTTGCTGCGCAAGACGCTGAAGTCCGGGTTCAGCCCGGCATCGCTTCACGGCTGAAGGCGTTCACCTCGTGGATCAGGCCCTGAGCAGCCATCATCACCAGTTGCCGGCCTTTTTCCGGGGACGCTTGTGCGGGGTCCGAGCCCATGCGGCCATCGGGATGCCGTGCGCGGAAGTCAGCGGCCTCGCGAATCGGGCCCCAATTGGCAATCTGTGGTGAATAGTCAGCCGACTTGATCGCGTCCGGATAAGCCCACTGGGTCACGGCTATTTCAGAAGGCGTGGCATGGATGCCGTGGCCTGTGGGGAATTGGTCGCGGGCCAGCTCGTTGACGCCCTCCAGGTCCCACCAATTACACAGTTTCAGGGCGAATCCGGCCGGACGACGGGCAAAACTTGCTTCGGCATACAGCTCCGAGAACGCCGCTTCGATCGACGCGATGTTGCCGCCATGGCCGTTGAGGAAGAAGATTTTTTCAAAGCCATGCGCGGCCAATGAGCGTGTCCAGTCACTGATGGCCGCGATGAACGTTGAAGGGCGCAGCGAGATCGTCCCGGGGAACCCGAGATGATGCTGCGCCATGCCAATATTGAACGTCGGCGCGATCAGGAGATCGGCGCTTTTCTGCGCCTCATGCGCGATGATTTGCGGGCACATCCAATCGGTTCCGAGCAGGCCGGTCGGACCGTGTTGCTCGTTGGAACCGATCGGAATGACCACCGTACGGCTGCGTTGCAGGAATTGCTCGATTTCAGTCCAGGTCGATAGATGTAAAAGCATCTGCGTTCTCTCTTTGGAAAGGTTCCTTGCGGAACATCACGGGAAATTCAAAGCGCTGCGCACTGGCAGCGCTTTCTCATGGATTCATCACTTCACCACAGCGGCCTGTTCGATCAGGTGGGCCACCGCCCCCGGATGGGACACCATCACCACATGCGAGGCGCCCTTGACCACCTCCACGGCTTTCGAGGCGGCGCGTTTGGCCATGAACGCCATGGCCTGCGGCGGGATGTTCTTGTCCTTGTCGCCGTAGATGTACCAGGACGGAATATGCTTCCACGCAGGACTGCCCGACGGCTCGTTGAGCGCCGCTTCTGTCACCGGACGCTGAGTGGCGGCCATCAAGGCAGCATCGGCGGCGGGCACGTCGGCGGCGAACTGATCGTGAAACTTGTCCTGCTGTATGTACAAATCCTTGCCCCCCTCGGCCAGCGGCACGGGGGCCGCCAGCGTCGGGCCGAGCGTACTGCCGGGGAATTTTCCGGCCAGCTCGGCGACGGTTTCCCCGCTCTCAGGCGCAAAGGCACTGACGTACACCAGCGCCTTGACGTTGCTGTGATCGTTGGCAGCATCGGTGATGACGTTACCGCCGTAGGAATGGCCCACCAGCACCACAGGTGTATGAATGCTCGTCAGCAATGCCGAGATCGCTGCACCGTCGCTCTTGACGCCGCGCAACGGGTTGGCGGCGGCGACCACCGGGTAACCATCCTTCTCAAGGATTTTCACGACGCCGTTCCAGCTCGAGGCGTCGGCAAAGGCGCCGTGCACCAGCACGACCGTGGGTTTTTCAGTTTGCGCCCACGCTTGGGCACCGAGGCCGAGACTGATGGCCATGGCCAATGCGCTGAATACTTTTTTCATGTGCGGACTCCAGGGTTGAAGGATCAGGGGGCAAATCGGGTGAAGACGTAATCGTGATTGCGCACGCGTGCCTGATGACAGGCAAAGCAAGTCTGGTGTTGGGCCTCGTCGGCAGGCTTGCCATTGATAAAGCGGCCAAAGCCCCAGCCACCGGTGGCGGCATATTTTTGCGAGTCCTTGACCATCACTTGCACCGTGGTGGCAGCACCGGGGATGGACGCCGGTTCGAACTCCGGTGACTGCACGTGTTTCCAGGCAAGCTTGACCAGCACCGTGCCATCCGGAAACGGCAGGGTTGCCTGTTGATACGCCTTGACGGCCACGTCATTGCCCAGCACCGCACGCAACTCGTCCAGTGGCGCTGCTTCCTGCGCCGGCGCAATCAGCGGCCATTGCCGATAGTTGTCCGGCAGTTTCACGCCGTAGATCGGTGAAGCGTTGAGGTCGCCGGTATCGCTCAGGGCAGCTCCGCTGGCAATCAGCGCGACACCCGCAATGGCAGCCAGATAGCTGAGTTTCATCGTTGTCTCCTGCGCTTAGAGATGATCGGCATCCATTACCGCCTGAGCGAAGGCTTGCGGCGCTTCCTGCGGCAGATTGTGGCCGATACCGCCATTGATCAACCGGTACTCGTACTTGCCGGTAAAGCGCTTGGCGTACGCTTCGGCCGGTGGATGGGGCGCGCCGTTGGCATCACCTTCCAGGGTGATGGTGGGTACGGTGATGGATGGAAACGCCGCGAGTTTTTTCTCCAGTCCATCGTATTTGGCCTCGCCTTTGATCAGGCCCAGGCGCCAGCGGTAGTTGAAGATCGACACCGCGACATGATCCGGATTCTGCAACGCAGCGGCGCTGCGGTCGTAGGTGGCGTCATCGAAATTCCACTGCGGCGAGGCCAGTTTCCAGATCAGCTTGGCGAAGTCGTGGGTGTTCTTTTCATAGCCCTGACGACCACGCTCTGTCGCAAAGTAAAACTGATACCACCATTGCAGTTCGGCGGCGGGCGGCAGCGGGGCCTTGCCGGCATCCTGACTGCCGATCAGGTAACCGCTCACCGCGACCAGCGCTTTGACCCGCTCCGGCCACAGCGCAGCGACGATATCGGCCGTGCGGGCGCCCCAGTCATAGCCGCCGAGGACGGCTTGCTTGATGTGCAGCGCATCCATGAAGTCGATCAGGTCACTGGCCAGCGCGGCGGGTTGACCATTGCGTACGGTCTTGGCCGAAAGAAACCGTGTATCGCCATAGCCACGGGCATACGGCACCAACACCCGATAACCCTGCTGCGCCAGCGCCGGGGCAACGTCGCTGTAACTGTGAATATCGTAGGGCCAGCCGTGCAGCAGGATGACCACGGGGCCGTCGGCGGGACCGAGTTCGGCATAGGCAACATCCAGCAGTCCGGCCTTGACGTGCTTCAGAGGCCCAAATGAAACGTGGCTGCCGGGCGTAATGGCGCTAATTTTGCCGGCCGGCACTTCTGCGGCGTTGACAGAGGAGAACGGCATACTCAGTACACCGACTTGCAGCAAGGCGATGGCCAGAATGGATCGAGCGAGCAGGCGCCGATGGCCGAGGTTCGTGAAGCGGTTCAACACGATCTTGTTCATGGTGAGTCTCCATTGAGAGCCGTCCGTTAGCGGCGCGGCCGTAAGTGCGAAGCGTTTTATCGGGTGGCGGTGGTGCTTGCAGCCGTGCGCAGCGGACGGAATGCCGCGCGCAATTCCTCACTGAACAGTTGCGGCTGTTCCCACGCCGCGAAGTGGCCACCCTTGCTGACTTCACTGAAATACGAGAGCGACGGATAGGCACGCTGCGCCCACACTTTCGGGGCACGGTAGATTTCATGCGGGAACACGGTGATTGCCACGGGCACCTTGATGTCGGCGGTCTTTTGCGCGGCGGCGCTGAAATTATTGTTGTTGTTCTCCCAATAGAATCGGGACGACGACGCACCGCTGTCGGTCAGCCAGTACAGACTGATGTCATCGAGCATTTCATCGCGGCTCAGGACACGCTCGGGATGACCGTCACTGTCCGTCCATGCGGCAAATTTTTCATACATCCAGGCTGCCGTGCCCGCCGGGGAGTCGGCCAGCAGGTAGCCAATGGTCTGTGGCCGCGTCACCATCATGGCGCCGTACGCAGCATTGCGGCCGAAAAACGTGCTGAGCGCGTTGTAGGCAGTTTGCTCCGGCGCGGTCAGCCCGGCCGGTGCCGGATCGCCGCTGTTGATCGGTTTGACCAGTTCCGGTGGCACCGTGGCCGGCATGTTCAAATGAATACCGAGCAACCCCGGTGGTGACAGACGCCCGAGCGCGTCGGAAATCACCGACCCATGGTCGCCGCCCTGCGACACGTAATGGCTGTAACCCAGGCGCTTCATCAGCACGTCCCACGCTTTCGCCACCCGATCAGGTCCCCAGCCAGTCCCGGTCGGCTTGCCGGAAAAGCCATGGCCGGGAATCGACGGAATCACCACATCGAAGGCATCTTCGGCGCGGCCGCCATAAGCGCTCGGGTCGGTCAACGGGCCGATGGTCTTGAGAAACTCGAACTGCGAACCCGGCCAGCCATGGGTCAGGATCAGCGGCATGGCGTTGGGGTTAGAGGAGCGAACGTGGATAAACTGAATATCAACGCCATCGATCGTGGTCACGAACTCTGGCAAGGCATTGAGTTTCGCCTCCGCTTTGCGCCAGTCATAACCGTTGCCCCAATACTTCACCAGCGCCTGCACTTGAGCCAGCTGCACGCCTTGTGAACCGTCGTTGACCGTTTCCTTGTCAGGCCAGCGGGTGTCCATGATTCGCTTGCGCAGGTCGGCCAATTGCGCCTCATCGACATGAATGCGATAGGGCCGGATCGCCTGCGACTGCACCGCCGTGACCGTGGCAGAAGGCTGTTCGGGCGCCGCGTCGGCAGCCCACACGCCGCTGCCGACAGTCAGCAAGGCGAGCCCCAGCATGCCTGCACTGATGGACGTCGCCAGGTGTTGGCGGCCGATGGAAAAAGACGATAGCGCAAGCATGATGAAGCTCCTTTCAAAAGATGGCCTGTCTTGGCGCCAGTCCAGGCTCTGTCGTCTGCGGCGCAGGACTGATGCCAACCGATCAAATCACTCGTAGGTTGCGGGCGCGATTACACGATGGTGTCGGTCGATACCTTGGTATGACGGCCAGACGGCCCCAGCAGAATTTCCCACCCGAATTGCGCGACGATTACCGGGCCACATGCCCCGTCATTGGCTTGCACAGCGACGCCCTGACGGCGCTGCGGGTCGCGGTGAAGGCAAGCATTCGTCTGCCTGCCGCATACATTGAAATGACATTGAGGGTTACCAGTTCATGACGACACCTGCGTGCTTGAGTGATTGGATGTGCGGACGTTTCACGCCTGCCAAGGCTGGATAATCAGCTTGCCGCTGGTGTTTCGAGACTCGATATCGCGATGAGCCTGGACCACGTCTTCAAGCGCATAACGCTTGCCGATCAGCGTTTTCAACTTGCCTGAACCTGCCCAGGCGAACAGTTGCCGGGAATGCGCCAGCAACGCCTCTCGGGTACGCACGTAATGCATCACCGAGGGGTACGTCAGCTTGATACTGCGCGGCAGGGAAAAAACATCGATCGGGTCGATCGGATTCATGAACGGCCCGTAGAGCGCCAGCGTGCCGAAGTAATCCAGCAGGCTCAGTGATTCGCTGAAACCTTCCGCCCCCGTGCCGTCATACACCACATTCACAAGTTGGCCCCCGGTCAGACGCAGCACCTGGCTGGCAATATGGCTGGCGCGTCCGATCACCACATAATCGGCGCCTGCGGCCAAAACCGTGTCGACCTTGTCGGCTTGCGAAACGCGACCGATGACCTTGCCGCCACGCAGTTTGATCATCTGCGTCAGCAGCAGCCCCACCCCACCCGCCGCGGCATGGACCAACGCGACGTCACCGGGTTTGATGGCATGAACCATGTCCACCAGGTTGCTCGCCGTCAGGCCTTGCATCATCAGGCTGGCGGCGGTGTCGAAGTCGATGCCGTCGGGCAGCGGCACCAATTGGTTGACCGGTGCAATGACTTGTTCGGCGTAACTGCCGGGAACGTAGTGCCACGCAACCCGATCGCCCGGCTGGACCGTCTCCACGTCGGGGCCGATCGCCATGACCACCCCGGCGCCCTCCACGCCCGGTGTCATTGGCAACGACCAGGCCGCCCCCAGACCGCGGCGTGCGCCGGTGTCCATAAAATTGATACCGGCGGCCATGACCCGGATCAAGGCTTGACCGGGCCCGGGCGCTGCCAGGTGAATGTCTTGCACCGTCATGACGTCGGGGCCGCCAAAAGCCTGCATTAGCACTGCTTTCATGATGATCTAACCTGCTGAGTGGACGGACTGCCCTGAGCCAGGACGCGTGCGTCACATCAAAGTCATTCAATCGTCGAGTGACGTTGAAACCGGAGTCCATGCTGGCGGCGGCGTGTATCCGGGCGGTTTCGAAAACACCGGCGTTTGCATGCTGATGTAACCGGGCGCGCGCTGGATACATTGGCTTACAACGGTGCGAACGAATCGTTTGTCCAACAGCAAATGCATTGATTGGCGGGGGTCAATCAGGGGGATATTCGCCCTGACCGACACCAAAGTATGATGGGCGAGCGCGGCGCGAAGGCGCATCTTGGTTCACTGGCGACAGCACAATGAGAATCGGTATGGCGAATGACCTCAAGCGCATTCTGGATGCGCTGCCGGGTGTGGTTTTCACCGCACGGGCCGATGGTTGCGTCGATTATGTCAATCAGCAATGGCACGCCTGCACCGGACGCGAAGCCCTGGCAGACGCGTGGCTGTCGGCCGTTCACCCTGACGACCGTTCGGGGTTGCTTGAACGCTTGCAAGGCAATCCGGATCAGGGCTCACCCACGCAAAGTTATGCTCGCCTGCTGCGCGCCGATGGCAGCTACTGCCAGTTCGCTTGGCGATTCTCTGCCATGGATGATCACCCGCACGGCCAAAGCAAATGGTGTGTGATGGGCAGCGCTGTCGAGTCACCGCACAGTGCTGATTCAGGTAAGGCCCTGGACGTCAGTTCGATCATCGACAGCATCCCGGCAATGGTCGCGTTCATGACGCCCTGCGGCGAACTGGAACAGGTCAACCGCCAGATCGTCGATTACATTGGCAGCCCCCTTGAGGTGCTCAAGCACTGGGCCGCCAGCGACACCGTTCACCCGGATGACCTGCCATCGGTGATCGCGGCCTGGACGCATTCGGTGGCGACCGGTGAACCCTATGGCTGCGAGCATCGCATCCGTCGCGCCGATGGCGTCTATCGCTGGTTCCATGTGCGCGGTCTTCCGATCAGGGACACTGAAGGCACAATCACCCGCTGGTGCGTCTTACAGGTCGATATCGAAGAACGTCGGCGCGACAAGGCGCTGATCGCCGAAACCCTCGCCGAGGTCACTGCGTCGGAAGATCGTCTGCGCAATATTATTGATGCCGTCCCCGGATTTGTCTGGAGCGCCTCGCCAGAAGGCTGCGTCGGCTTCGTCAATCAACGCTGGTGCGATTACACCGGCATGACCCTCAGCCAGGCCTGCGGTGACGGCTGGACCGCCTCGATCCATCCTGACGATCAGGCCAGCCTTGAGACCTACTGGCGCGGGCTTCTGCGTTCGGGCTGCGCCGGTGAATACGAAGCTCGTCTGCGGCGTTTTGACGGTGCTTATCGCTGGTTCCTGATCAGGGCCGTGCCACAGCGCGATGAGGCTGGCCGGCTACTGCGCTGGTACGGCGAGAACACCGACATCGAAGACCGCAAACGCGCAGAAATATTACTGGACGGCGAAAAACGCCTGCTCGGCCTGATGGCGGGAGGTTCCTCCCTGCCGGTGATCCTGCAAACGCTTTGCGGGTTGGTAGAGGTTTTTCTTGATCGTTGCGTGGCCAGCGTGGTGCTGGTCGACCACACACGCTCAGACGCTGCAGCACAAGCGTCGCTGCGTTTGCATGCGGGTGCGACTGGCAACATGCCGAGCGAATTGATCCCGGCAGCGAACGACAAACCGCTCAATCCTGAGCGTTGCCCCATCGTCTCGGCCGCCGCGTTCAATACGTCGATCATTGCCAACGACCTCTCGCGGGAAACACGTTGGCCGGGCTGGTGCTCGCTGGCTTTGTCCCAAGGCTTCAGCGGCACCTGGTCGATCCCGATCGCCTCCAACAGCGGCACGCTCACCGGTGTCCTGACGGTCCTGCATCGGGAGAGCAAAGCGCTCGGTGCCGATCAACAGGCGCTCATCGCACAATTCACGCATCTGGCCAGCATCGCCATCGATCGTGTGCGCGCCGAAGCCGCGTTGAAGCAAAGCGAGGCGTTTCTGGCCAAGGCCCAGCGCTTGAGCGCCACAGGTACATTTTCATGGTGCGTCAACACGGACGAAATGACCTGGTCCGATGAGGTCTTGCGCATCCTTGAGCTGGATCCGGGCACGCCGCCAGGATTCGATGCGATTTACCGCCGCATGCATCCGGATGACCTGTCGAGCCATCGGGAAATGATCCGTCGCCAACGCCGCAAGGGCGGTGACTTCGAACACGAGTACCGGCTGTTGATGCCGGAAGGAGCGGTGAAACACGTACGTCTGGTGGCGCACTCGATCAGGCACCCGGAAAAAGGCCTCGAATACATCGCGGCACTGCAGGACATCACGGCGCGGCGGCTCGCCGAAGAAGTTCTGCACAAAGCGCGCGCCGAGCTGACGCACCTGGCCCGGGTGGCAAGCCTGGGTGCAGTCACCGCTTCGATTGCCCATGAGGTCAACCAGCCGCTGGCCGGAATCATCACCAATGCCAGTACCTGCTTGCGCATGCTCGGGGCCGATCCGCCCAATGTGACGGGCGCCCTGGAGACGGCACGACGCACGATCCGCGACGGCAATCGCGCCGCCGATGTGATCAACCGGTTGCGCGCGTTGTTCTCGAAAAAAGACATCACCCTTGAGGATGTCGACCTTAACGAAGCGGCGCGGGAGGTGATCGCCATGTTGCTGGGGGAATTGCAGCGCAACGGTGTCGCTCTGCACCCGCAATTTGCCGAACCGTTACCGAAAGTCAGGGGGGACCGGGTACAGCTGCAACAGGTGATTTTCAACTTGATCATGAATGCCGCGGAAGCCATGAACACCCTCACTGGCCGCGCACGAAACATGCAGGTCAGCACCGCTGTGACTGATGGGCAAAGCGTCATGTTGGCCGTCACCGACAGCGGAAACGGCGTCGACCCACAGGACCTCGAACGCATTTTCAACGCGTTCTACACCACCAAAAGTGCCGGCATGGGTATTGGCTTGTCGATCAGCCGATCCATTATTGAACGTCACGACGGCAAGCTGTGGGCCTGCGCCAACGACGGACCAGGGACCACGTTCCGGTTTTCCATTCCGCACCTCAACGAGGACGCCATCGAACAACCGGCCTTCCCTGCAACGGCGAATGACCGCCAGGCCATGGAGAGCAACTGATGGACACTCCCCTACTCGTATCGGTCGTCGACGACGACGAGTCAGTACGCGAAGCGTTGCCGGACCTGATCAGAGAATTCGGATTCGCCGTCCAGGCGTTCGCCTCGGCACAGGAATACCTCTGCTCTGCTTACATCAACAGCACCGACTGCCTGATTCTGGACGTGGCCATGCCGGGAATGTCGGGGCCGGATCTGCTCAGGGCATTGCGACTTCGTGGTCACGCCACGCCGGTCATCTTCATCACCGCCCACGGCGATGACCGCGAGCAAGCGCAACTGAAACACTGTGGCGCGGTGGAATGTCTGCTCAAGCCGTTCAGCGAAACAGCGCTGATCAAGGCGTTGAGTACGGCACTGCCGCTCGATCACCCGGACACCGAAGACGCAAGGAGCTGAACAGTTGAACATGCCCAACGTCCTGGTTGCGGAAAACGGAGCATCACTGATGAACGATGTCATGCCTGTCGTATTCGTCGTGGACGACGACATTTCCGTGCGCGAGTCGCTGGAACTGCTGATCCGCTTCGCCGGCTGGCAGCCACGACTGTTCGAGTCGGCGCAGGCTTTTCTCGACGAGCCACGGCCACACGCCCCCAGTTGCCTGGTGCTGGACATCAACCTGCCGGATCTCAACGGCCTGGACTTGCAGCGCTCTATTGCCACCGCCCGGCACACCCTGCCCATCATTTTCATCACGGGTTACGGTGATATTCCGTTGACCGTGAGAGCACTGAAGGCCGGCGCAGTGGAGTTTCTGACCAAGCCGTTCAACGATGAGGTGTTGCTCGAAGCCATGACCGAGGCGCTGCAGGGCAGTCGTGCCGCCCTTGCAGAGGAGCAACAGCTGGATTCGCTGCGACAGACCTACCGAACCCTGACGCCGCGCGAGCAAGAGATTATGGCGTCGGTGGTCAGGGGGCGCCTGAACAAGCTGATCGCCGCTGATCTCAATATCAGCGAGATCACCGTCAAGGCGCATCGCGGCAAAGTCATGCGCAAGATGAAAGCGCGCTCACTGGCGGAGCTGGTGAAAATGGCTGCCTTGATCACGGACCCGGACTGACGGGGTCACACGCGAGTCATGAGCTTTCCTGAACACTGTGCCAAAGCGCTTGCAGTCGGCGCACATCAAGCGTGTCGAAACCTTCCGATAACCCCTCGCGGCAGTTTCCGAGCAACGTTATTGCCCGCTCGCGATCCCCGTGCTCAAGCGACAATCGGGCCAGATCCATTGATGTGCGTACTTCCCAGGCCCACGCGCCCTGCGCTCGGCTCAGGGCGAGTGACTCTTCGAGGCTGACCGTCGCCGCACGAATGTCCTTCTCATCACTGGCCTTGAGGGTGCCGGCCCTGATCCGCAACAACTCCGGCAGGGCGAAGGCGTCACCGCTGGCACGGCAGTGGCGGATTGTGCCGTTCACGACCTCCATGGCCTTTATGTGTTGCCCGTTGAGCATCAAGCCTTCTGCCAGGGCAATTTCGAATGACGTAGTGAGCAGCTCGTAACGCATGCCGTGCAGGCGCGTCAGACTCTCTTCGAGCACGGCGACCGCGTTACCCGGTTGTTCGGCGCGTATGGCGATCATTGCGCGGAAGCCGTGCGCCGCAGCGATATATGGCGCCAGCGCATTGGATTCAGCGGTTACGCTGAACTGTTCAAGGCTGGCCAGCGCTTTGTGCAAATCGCCCGTCCAGATGTAAATGCACAGAATCCACACCATCGCGATGCAATACGTGACCGAATGCTGGAGTGCCAAGGCTTCTCTCTCTATCTGCTGCGCCCAGTCTCGTGCCTGATCCGCAAACCCCTGCAGCCAGAGCGTGCGAGCCAATGCCAGGCCCGTACGATTACGGTGGTCGAAACCGTAGTAAATCGTGCCGCTGCGTTTTGACGGCAAGCTGTCGCGCAATGAACGTTCCAACTGCTGGCGGGCCAGCGGCTGGTTGCCCAGCAGATGATGGGAAATGCCGAGAAGTGAAGAGGCAATGGCACTGGCTTCGGGCCTGTTCAGCACAACACCGACTTCACCGGCGCGTTCCGCCCACATCAGCGATGAGGCGAAATCGCCAATACGTTCGTAGAAGATCTGCAGCCGCCCGAGCAATCTCAGCTGTGACCAGTAGTCCCCTGCGGCAGTCGCGATGTCGAGCGCCCTGAGCAAGGCTTTTTCTGCGGACGCGCTGTTGCCACGGGTGAACATCAGCACCAGACCAAGTGCCGCCTGCAATTCCATTTCAGTCGACGTGCCGAAATACCCTAGCTCAAGTAATTCCGCGGCCCGCGAGCACCAGGTGCGGCACTCCACCAGCAACGAAAAATGCAAAAACAATGCAGCGCTTGCTGCGGCCAGAGGCAGCGCCAACCCCGGGTCCCCCTCAGGGCCGAAACTCCATTCCAGCGCACTTCGCACGTTGCCCAACTGACTGGCAAGACGCGCCGACCGCAGAAAAATTTCATTGGGCGATGTGCCTAGATGCCCCAGCAGATCCATATAAAAGGCCGCATGCCGGAACGCCAGCGCGTTGCACTCGGCATCGCCTCGAACCATCAGCTTTTCACGGGTATAAGCACGGGTCATTTCCAGCAGGCGGTAGGTCCACGTCGAGTCGCTGTGATCGATGGCGACCAGGCCCTTGCACACCAACTCGTCAAGCATTGCCGCTGCGACGGCCGCGTCGATCTGCTCATCGGCAATGACCTGCGAAACCGCTTCCTGGGAAAACGGCCCGACAAACACCGAAAAACGTTCCAGGGCCAGCCGTTCCAGCGGTGACAGCAGTTCATAGCTCCAATCGAGCATCGCGCGCAAAGTCTGATGCCGTGGTAACGCCGTTCTTCGTCCCGACCAGCCCAGCGAGAAACGCTCGCCGAGCAATGCGTGAGTCGATTTCAGGCCATGGCTGGCGACGCGCATCGCCGCCAGCTCGATCGGCAACGCCATGCCTTCCAGACGCAAGCACATGTCGGCAATCAGCTGCGCATCAGCGGCGTCGGGCAGCCATGCCGCGTTACCCGATGACGCGCGTTCGATAAACAACCTGATCGCGGCAAACTCCAGAAGCTCAGCGATTTGCAGACGCTGCGGTTCACGGGGAAATGCCAGCGGGTTGAGCCAGTGAACGTATTCGCCACGGGCCCGCAACGGTTCGCGGCTGGTGGCCAGAACGCCGACATTGGGCGCCGCCTCACTGATTTCCTCAACCATCGCGGACACTGCGTCGATCACATGCTCGCAATTGTCGATGACCAGCAACAGCCGCTGCGTACGCAGGTGCGCGAGCAGTACAAACAGCGAATCTTCGGCCTGAACCGGGATCTCCAGCGACCTGGCCAGCGCCGACAGCACCAGCGCAGGGTCTTCCACCTGAGCCAGGTCGACGAAGCGCACCGTCTGGTAGCCTTGTGCGGCGGTGCGGTGCGCGACCTCGATGGCCAGACTGGTCTTGCCCACGCCGCCGGGGCCGACGAGGGTGAACAGCTTGGGCTGTAGCATATGCTCGACGACCAATTGCAGGTCGCTTTCGCGTCCGATCAGCTTCGCACGCGCCGGCAGGCTGCACCGTGGTTCGTCAGCCCTGCTGTCGGCAGGCGCCATCGCCACCGACGCGGATTGAAACCTGACCTGTTTCTTTTCCAGCGCCGCCACGAACGCATAACCCACCCCTACCTGGGTGGCGATATAGCGCGCATGCTCGTCGCCATCGCCCAGTATCCGCCGCAATCCGGTCATGTGAAAACGCAGACTGCCCTCCTCAACGATGCTGTCGGGCCAGACTTGCTTGATCAGTTCGTTCTTGGCAATCACCCGCCCCGGTTGTTCCAGCAGCGCGATCAACAGATCCAGGGCCCGTCCGCCAATCTCGACAGGCCGGCCATTTTTCTCCAGCTGTCTTTTCGCGGGAACGACACAGAACGGGCCGAACACGAATTGGGTGGTGAGTGACCCGGGCAAGTTGTCCGCAAAAGGCTCCACGCAATCACTCTCACAAAAACGAAGGGGTGTACTCACAGGAAAATTCCTGCGTGCCAGCCTCGTATCATAGTTTTTTTGCGCGATCCTTCAAGGCTCCGGCGCCATCGGCTCAGCGCTGCGCCATGCGCTGTCTGCCGCGACGTCAGCTCAGGTATTCAAGGGTGTTTGCGGCGTATCCGGATTGAGCTGTCGGCGGCGGAATTGTCCTGGTGGCTGGCCGTGAATCTGCCGAAAGCGTCGAGAGAAATACGCCTCGTCAGCGAAGCCGCACAATCGCGCCACCTCGCCCACCGAGCGCGTGCTGTTGAGCAGGAAATTGCGCGCCGCGTGCATCCTGCGTTCGAGCACCAGTTCGGTGAAGGTCTTGCCGATCTCCTTGCGCAACCAGTGCGTCAGATAGGTCGGTGACAGGTACGTGGCGGCCGCCACCTTGATCAGGTTGAGATCGGGGTCGGCGATGTTCTTGCGCAAGTACTCGAACATGCGGCCCAGGGCATCGCGGCGGCTGACCTCGGCGGCATTCTCTTCGGCCAGACGCTTGAGTGGTTCGGCGTACAGGAAACAGACGCTGCCGATCAGTTGCAGCAACAAACCCTTGAGCATCTCGCGCGTACCAAACTGACGATTCTCGTCCAGCCTGCGCATCTGCTCGATCAAGGCGCAGACCTGGTTGAAATCTTCATCGCCGAGAATGAAATCCAGATGTTCCTGAAAACGGAATGGCGACAATTCCGGCGCGAGCAGAATCGACACTTCTTCCAGGTCCATCGGGTCGCACTGCAAATGCGGCAACAGGAAGGTCTGGGAAAAATTGATCACCATGAAATTGCTGTCCGCTGGATGTGGGATCACGTGCACCCGGTGCGGCAGGATAAAGGCCAGGGTGTTGCGCGGAAATGCCCGCTCGACGTTGCCGATGTGCTGCACGGTGTCGCCGCCGAGGTTGATCTGAATCTGGAAATACTCGTGCCGATGAGGACTGGTCTCGGCGCGTCGGCCCTTTTTGTCGCGGATATAGAAGTCGGTCAATTCGCTGCGCTGCTGCATGACATAGGTAGGAATGCGGTGCTGAGACGACATCTGTTGAGCATCCTCGACAGGTACATGGGCCGTGAAAATCTGCCTGTCATCTTGCAGGCATGCCAATAACCGATCAAGGAGTCATACGACGACTATTGCTTGATGTGAATTTTCCTGTTGGGCGATGGCATTGGGCCTGTCCAAAAACACAGAAAACCATACGAAGTAATTTTACGTTACTTATCAATAGATTAAGTGGTACTCCTGAATAATTCGTGAGGTTCTTATCAATTGATTTTTTTGGACAGGTTTATCAAAGCCCTTCCCGTCCAGAAAAAACGATCTAACACCTTGGTTGATTCCGCGAAGTTGTACGACCACTGTTGTAATCAACGCAGCCCAGCCTCTTCCAAAAACAATCAAGGTGCGCACGTCATGACCCAGTTATTTCCCCTCGCCGAACCGCCCGACCTCTCCCGCATCACGCCTGCTGGAAGACGTACCTGAACGTCTGACACGGCTCGCTTGCACCCTTCGTTTCAGTGTCGATCGCCATGCCCCGATCATCGCGGGCGACGCCTTCGGCTGCGCAAAAACATCTCGATTCTTCTAACAATAACGAGGTCTGTTCATGTCCAATTCACATGCTTCCCAAGCCACCGTACCGCCCGAGATAGCCGGCAGCCGCGACGCCGTCCTGGGGCAACGCCTGCCCTCGCGGCGACGCTGGTTCATGCTTTCGTTGCTGCTGATTGCGACGATCATCAACTACATCGACCGGGTCAACATCTCGATTGCCGCGCCGTTCATGGCCAAGGATCTGGGGCTGGACAAGATCGAAATGGGCCTGATTTTCTCGGCGTTCGCCTGGACGTACGCGCTGGCCCTGGTACCCGCCGGGTTTATCGCCGACCGCTTCGGCTCCCGCTTCACTTACGGGGTGTCGCTGATCAGTTGGTCGACAGTGACCGTGTGCCAGGGCTTTGCCACGGGGTTTGCCTCATTGTTCGGCTTGCGGCTGGCGGTCGGTGCCATGGAAGCACCGGCATTCCCGGCCAACAGCCGCGCGGTCACCGTGTGGTTCCCGGCGCGGGAACGCGGTCTGGCCAGCAGCATCTACGTCTGCGGGCAATACCTGGGGACGGCACTGTTTACCGGCGCCCTGCTCTGGCTGGCAACCACGTTTGACTGGCGCCACGTGTTCTATAGCACCGGCCTGCTCGGTATCGTCTTCGGGGTGTTGTGGCTGTACCTGTATCGCGATCCGTTGAACTGCAAGAAAGTCAGCAAAGAAGAATTGAAGTACATCGAAGCCGGCGGCGGTCTGGTCAAAAGCAGTCAGGAACGCACCCGCTTCAACTGGCGACAAATCGCCGAACTGTTCAGCTACCGGCAGATCTGGGCGATTTGCATCGGCAAGTTCGCCAGCACCTCGGCGCTGTACTTCTTCCTGACCTGGTTCCCCACCTACCTGATCGAAGAGCGCAAGCTGACCATGATCAAGGCCGGGATCTTTGCTGTGCTGCCCTTTGTGGGCGCGACGGTCGGCATCCTGCTCGCTGGTATCGTTTCCGACCTGTTGATCCGTCGTGGCTACTCGATGTCGTTTGCCCGCAAGTTGCCACTGGTGGTCGGTTCGATGCTCGGCATGTCCATCGTGCTGGTGAATTTCACCGACTCGAACACGATCTGCATCGCCGTACTGACCATCGCCTTCTTCGCCCAGGGCATCGCGTCGTCTTCGTGGGCGGCGGTGTCGGAAGTGGCGCCCAAGGAACTGATCGGCCTGACCGGCGGGATCACCAGCCTGGCGGCGAACATTGGCGGCATTGTCACGCCGATCGTGATTGGCGCCATTGTGCATGCCACCGGTTCCTTCGCCTGGGCCTTCTGGTTCATTGGCGGCGTGGCGCTGATTGGCACCCTCTCCTATTCGCTGTTGCTTGGCCGCTTGTACCGCATCGAGTTGAAGGTGCGCTGAGCCAATACCACCGTTTTCTCCAACCAGAGGCGGCTTTCGTCCAACTTCACCAACGATTGCCGCCGTACGCTGACGCTACAAAAGGACAAACAACAGGATGAACATGACTGAATACGTCTTCACCCCGGACCTGCCCGTGACCTTGCCCGTGGTCGGCAGTGCGCAACGCTTTCCCGTCGGCCGGGTGTTTTGTGTCGGTCGCAACTACCCCTGGCCTGACGCCGTCGGCCAGTCGCGCCAGCCGCCGGTGTTTTTCATGAAGCCGGCGAGCAACGTCGTCGATGCCGTCGGTGAGGTGGCATTCCCCTCACTGACCGAAGACTTTGCGCACGAGATCGAACTGGTGGTGGCCATCGGTGAAGGCGGCGCCGATATTCCCGAAAGCGAGGCGCTGGCCTATGTCTGGGGCTACGCCGCCGGGCTCGACCTGACCCGTCGTGATGTACAGCGCGCGGCCAAGAGCAACGGTCTGCCGTGGGAAGGTGCCAAGGTGTTTGACGGCGCCGCGCCGATGACGGCGATTGTCCCGGTGACCCGCGCCGGCCATCCCGAGGGGGAATTGTGGCTGAACGTCAACGGCCAGGAGCGTCAGCGCGACAGTCTCGACAGCCAGATCTGGTCGGTCGCTGAAGTGATCAGCCGGATCTCCCGCTCCGTGGCACTCAGGGCCGGTGACCTGATCATGACCGGCAGCCCGGCCGGCGTTGACGGGCTGCAACCCGGCGACGTGATCAACGCCGGCATCGACGGTATCGGCCAACTGGAAATGCGCGTCGGCCCCAAGCCGTGAACGCCCTGCACGCCGCAGCGATTTGAAGACAGGAGAACAACAAGATGTCCATCACTCAACCTTTGAAAGTTGCGCTGGTTACCGGTGCCGGCAGCGGCATCGGCCGCGCCGTGGCCCTTGGCCTGCTGGCCGACGGCTACACCGTGGTGCTCGCCGGGCGCCGGCCGGAACCTTTGCAAGCACTGGTCGAACTGGCGGCGAGCGAGGGACATGAAGCCCTGGCAGTGCCTACCGATGTACGCGATCCGGCCAGTGTCGACGCGCTGTTTGCCAGCATTGCCGAGGTTTACGGACGGCTGGATGTGGTGTTCAACAATGCCGGGGTCAATGCCCCCGCCGTGCCTCTGGATGAGTTGACGTTCGAGCAGTGGCGCAACGTGATCGACACCAACCTCAACGGGGTTTTCCTGTGTGCCCGCGGCGCCTTCGGCCTCATGCGCCGCCAACAGCCACAGGGCGGACGCATCATCAATAACGGCTCGATTTCGGCACACACCCCGCGTCCGTTCAGCAGCGCCTACACCGCCAGCAAACATGCGGTGCTGGGCCTGACCAAATCCCTGGCCCTGGACGGTCGCGAATTCAATATCGCCTGCAGCCAGATCGATATCGGCAATGCCCTGACCGAAATGTCGGTGCGCATGACCAAGGGCGTGCGCCAGGCCAACGGCACCATCGCCGTGGAGCCGATGGTCGACGTCAAGCATGTCGCCGATGCGGTGCGCTACATCGCCAATCTGCCGCTGTCGGCCAACGTTCTGAACATGACCGTCATGGCCAGCGCCATGCCGTTTGCCGGCCGCGGTTGAGCCGGCCTTTTTATTTGGTCAGTGAGGTTATACATGAAGCCAGAAATCCTGCAGCTCAGCCCGATCCTGATTCCTGAAATCAATGCCCGTCTCGACGAACTATTCACGGTCAGACGCTATTTCCAGCAAACGGACAAACCTGCGTATTTGCTCGAACACGGTGCCAATATTCGCGGTGTGATCACCGGTGGGCATACCGGCATTACGCAGGCGCTGATGGCACAACTGCCGAATCTCGAGATTGTCGCGGTCAACGGTGTCGGTACCGATGCGGTCGATCTGGCGTACGCCCGCGATCGCGGCATTCGCGTGACGGCCACCATTGGTGCGTTGACCGAAGACGTCGCCGACCTCGCCATTGGCTTGCTGATTTCGGTGTGTCGCGGCCTGTGCACCAGCGATCGCTACGTGCGTTCAGGTCAATGGCCGCACAGTCCGACGCCGCTGGCGCCGTTGCCTCTGGCCCGGCAGGTGTCCGGCATGCGCATCGGCATTGTCGGCATGGGCCGGGTTGGCCGCGCGGTAGCCAGTCGAGCGGCAGCCTTCGGCTGCCCGATCAGTTACACCGATCTGCAACCGATGAGCGATGTCAGTCACACTTTCGTCGCCGACCTCAAGCAGTTGGCCCGCGACAGCGATGCGCTGATTCTCGCCGCTGCCGCCGACAAGGCTGAAGCCATCGTCGACGCCTCCGTTCTGAAGGCCTTGGGCAAGGAGGGTTATCTGATCAACGTGGCGCGGGGCAAACTGGTCAACGAGGCTGATTTGGTCGCGGCACTGGCGGCCGGTGAGATCGCCGGTGCGGGGCTGGATGTTTTTGTCGACGAACCGCATGTGCCAGAGGCGTTGTTCGGCAATGAGCAAGTGGTGCTGCAACCGCACCGCGCCAGCGCCACCTTGCAGACGCGCACGCGCATGGGGGAAATGGTGGTGGCGAGTCTGCTGGACAGCTTTGCCGGCAAGACACCGCAAGGTTGTGTCACTGGCTAAGTGGCGAGTGCCGAAACAGCTGCCCTCACCCTGGCCCTCTCCCCCAGGAGAGGGGACCGACTGGGGGATATTGGCGATGAGCGCCGGTGAATCCAACAACGCCAAGCGCTGCGGATGAACCCGTAATCGACGCGGTCTTCCAGGTCGATGCATAACCCAAGACACCTCGGTCGGCTCCCTCTCCCTCCGGGAGAGGGCTGGGGTGAGGGGCCGCGGTTGCAGCGTCGAGGTCGGCTTACAAGGTGTAGGAAATCCCCACCTGCACGGTTCTTGGTGCGCCCGGATAGGCGTAAACATTGCCGAACGCGCCCTCTTCGTAATCGCGATCAAACAGGTTTTTCAGGTCCAGGTTGAGCCGTACTTTTTCGTTGACCTTATAAAAGCCGAGCAAGTCGACCACGGTATAGCTGTCCATCGAGAAAGCAGTGTTAGCGGTTTGCCCGGCGCGCTCGTCGACGTACTTGAGTCCAGTGCCCAGGCCCAGGCCTTTCAGTGCACCGTCCTGAAATTCGTAGACGTTGAGCAGGCTGAAGCTGTTTTGCGGAATGTTCATCAGCCGCGTGCCGGAGCGGATCACGTTGTCTTTGGTCACCTCGGCATCCACGTAGGCATAGCCGCCGATCACTCGCCACTCGGGCGTCAGGTTGCCGGCGACGTTGAGGTCAAAACCACGGCTGCGCACTTCCCCGGCCGCCACGCTGAAGGTCGAGTCCACCGGGTCGGTGGTCAGCACGTTGCGTTTTTCGATCTGGTAGATCGCTGCATCCACGCTCAGCTGATGATCCAGTGCCTCCCACTTGATGCCCATTTCATACGACTTGCCCTTCTCCGGGGCAAACCCTCCGCCTACCCGATTCGCGCCGGTATTGGGCTTGAACGAACGCGCCGTGTCGGCATAGATCGCCAGGGTCTCGGTCAGGTCATAGGTTACGCCGATGCGCGGGGTCACCGCGTTGTCACTGGCCTGCCAGTTTTTGCCGCCCGGCACGTAGGTCTCATAGTCGTGCTCGAAACGCTCGAAACGTGCGCCAGCCAGAACCTTCAGACGCTCGGTCAACGCAACCTGATCCTGCACAAACGCCGCGTAGGTCTTGAGGTTTTCCTTGTCGTGGGTCGGCGTGCGGGTCAATGTCGGGCGCGGCTGACCATAAACCGGATCAAAGATGTCGATCGGGTAAGCACCGACGGCGCCACTGGAGCGCTGAATGATCGACTTGTAGTCATAGTCCTCATACTCGATACCGGTCAGCAAGGTGTGCTGCAGACCGCCGGTGTTGAAATGCCCGGTCAGGTTGAGTTGGGTGTCCTTGTCAGTCCATTCCAGTTTGCGGTAATTGAAGTTGCGCCCCAGGGTTCGACCGTCAGCGGCAATGCCGTTGGCCTCGATCGCATTGCCCTGCAATGAGCCGTCGAGCCACTGAAAGCCACCGCCCAGCGTCCAGTCATCATTGAGCAGATGCTCGAAACGCAGTTGCGCCATGTTGTTGTCGTTGTGCAATTTGCCGGCGTCTTTTTCGCCGAAGAACGTATCGCGCGAGGCGGTGCCGATCTGCTTGGGGTAACGCGTCACGCCGCGGTCCAGCGGGTGATTGTTACGCATGAAATCGCCTTCGAAGATCACCCGGGTGGCATCGCTGGCCTGCCAGGTCAGCACCGGCGTCACGCCGTAGCGCTCAGTCTCGACGTGATCGCGGAAGGTATCGCCGCCCTCGCCCACCACGTTCAGTCGATAGGCCAGGCGCCCTTCGTCATCCAGCGGGCCGGAAGCATCGAGGGTGCCGCGCTTCATGCCTTGATCGTTCAACTGGCTGCCCAACGTGACCGTGCGCTCGGCCAACGGTTGCTTGGACACGACATTGAAGGTGCCGCCAGGATCACCCCGGCCGTAAAGCATGGTCGCCGGCCCGCGCAACACTTCCAGACGCTCGATGGTGTTGGCGTCAGGCATGTTCGGGTAACCGCGATTGATCGGGAAACCGTTGCGATAGAACTCGCCGGTGGTGAAGCCGCGCACAGTGAAGGTCGTCAGCCCCTGGCCGCCGAAATTGTTCGCCCGGCCCACACCGCCGGCGTAGTCGAGTGCGTCCTGCAAACGCGTGGCGCCAATGTCTTCGACCGCATCCCTGGTCACTACGCTGATCGATTGCGGGGTTTCATGGATCGAGGTGTCGGTACGGGTGGCACTGGCAGAACGCGTCGCGCGATAGCCCTGCACCGGGCCGTCGGCCCGTTCGTAATCTGCCGTACCGACCACGTCGGTCGCCTCCAGCTCCAGCGCTGAAGAGGTCGAGTCGGCCGGCTCGGCCCACGAGGTAGAAGACAACGCTTGCAGCACACACACGGAAAGCAGGGTTCGACGCATGAAATGAAAACCTTGTGAATAGGCCAGAACGAAGGGTAAAACCGCCAGAACAGCGGCGCGGATGGTATACCAGAGAACGTGTAATTGAAACTTATTCTTATTTGTCATGTTGGTCAGGATTCGTGAGCCGGACTCATGACTTCATCCTGGCAAGGCGCATTATCAGATGCGTTTCAATGGCCTAGGCTCGTAGGCGATATGGCCTGCAACGCTGGTGCCGAGGCGCCCGGCGTTGACCGCCAGCCCGCCTCATGAGGAGATCTGCGATGAAATTCGACACACCGGCCGGCACTAATCCGATCGATCAATTGCACGTCATCGGCCAGCCTGCTGACCGCATCGATGGCAAGTTGAAAACCACCGGGACAGCGCCCTACGCGTACGAACAACATGCGGCGGTACCCGATCCGGCCTATGGCTATATCGTCGGCGCCGGGATCGGCAAGGGCCGCATTGCCTCGATCGACTCGACGCAGGCGCGCAACAGTTCCGGAGTGATCGCGATCGTCACCTACGAGAATGCCGGGCCTTTGGCCAAAGGCGAGTTCTATGTCGCGCGTGCATTGGCCGGACCGCAGGTGGACCACTATCACCAGGCTGTCGCGATTGTTGTGGCGCAGACGTTTGAAGAGGCCCGCAGCGCCGCCAATCTGCTTGAAATCACCTATGTGGCCGAACCCGGCGCGTTCGATCTGGCGGCCGCCAAGGATTCGGCCACCCCGCCGCCGCCCGCCGGTTTCGGCCCACCGCCGCAGACGCAGATCGGTGATTTCGACGGCGCCTTCAGCGCCGCGCCGATCCAGATCGATCAGCACTACAGCACGCCGGACCAGGCGCACGCGATGATGGAACCCCACGCCACCATCGCCCAGTGGAATGGCAATTCACTGACGTTGTGGACGTCGATCCAGCAGATCAACTGGGGCGTGCGCGATCTGGCCAAAACACTCGGCATACGCAAGGAAGATATTCGTTTGGTATCGCCCTACATCGGCGGCGGTTTCGGCGGCAAAGGCACGATCCTGTGTGACGCGGTGCTGGCGGCGCTGGCGGCACGACACGCCGGGCGCCCGGTGAAAGTCGCATTGCCGCGTCCGCTGATGTTCAACAACCTGACCCATCGCCCCGCGACGCTTCAACGCATTCGCATCGGCGCCAGCCGCGAGGGTTTGATCACTGCCATCGGCCACGAGAGTTGGTCGGGCAACCTGCCCGGGGGCCGGGCCGAAGCTGCAACAGCCTCGACACGTTTGCTCTACGCTGGCGCCAACCGCATGACCCGTTTGAATCTTGCCGTGCTGGACCTGGCCGAAGGCTCGGCCATGCGCGCGCCGGGGGAAGCACCGGGCATGATGGCGCTGGAAATTGCCATGGATGAACTGGCGGAAAAACTCGCCATCGATCCGCTGCAATTGCGCCTTCTCAATGACACCCAGGTCGACCCCGAACAGCCGTCACGCCCGTTCTCCACACGGCAACTTGTCGAGTGCCTACAAACCGGCGCCGAGCAATTCGGCTGGCACCAGCGCAACGCAAGCGCCGGCCAGCGTCTGGAGAATGGCTGGCTGATCGGTATCGGGTTGGCGTCTGCCATACGGGGCGCGCCTACCACCGCATCGGCGGCCCGTGTGCGCCTTGATCGGCACGGCACAATCACCGTCGAAACCGACATGACTGATATCGGCACTGGCAGCTACACGATCATTGCGCAGACCGCCGCCGAGATGATGGGTGTGCAACTGGACCGGGTCGCAGTGCACCTTGGCGACTCGCGTTTTCCGGAGTCGTCGGGATCGGGCGGTCAATGGGGCGCGGCATCGTCAACCGCCGGGGTCTATGCCGCGTGCGTCAAGTTGCGCGAAGCCGCTGCCCGCGCCGTCGGCCTGGATCCGCAAACCGCCGAATTTGCCCACGGCGAGGTGCGCGATGGCACGCGGCATTTTCCGTTGGCGCAGGCTGCGGCCGCGGGCGATCTGGTTGGCGAAGACCGCATGGAATTCGGCGATCTGGCCCAACGCTTTGCCCAGCAAACCTTTGGCGCCCATTTCGCCGAGGTCGCGGTCAACGCGGCGACCGGCGAAATTCGTTTGCGCCGGCAATTGGCGGTCTGCGCAGCAGGGCGGATTCTCAATCCGAAGACCGCACGCAGCCAGATCATCGGCGGCATGACCATGGGCGCCGGGGCCGCACTGATGGAAGAACTGCAGGTCGACAAGCGCCTTGGCTTCTTCGTTAATCACGATCTGGCCGGTTACGAAGTGCCGGTGCACGCCGACATTCCCCAGCAGCAGGTAATTTTCCTCGATGAGGTTGATCCCTATGCCACGCCGCTCAAGGCCAAAGGTGTTGGCGAGTTGGGCATCAGTGGCGCGGCGGCAGCCATCGCCAATGCGATTTACAACGCCACCGGCGTGCGCGTGCGCGACTATCCGATCACCCTGGACAAACTCATCGCGCACTTGCCGTAACGGTTTGCCGCTCTGTTCAGTCAGCCCGGCGTACGCTGGCTGAACACTTCCTTGAACACTGGCACGGCGGAAAACGCATTCGGCCATCCGGCATAGAACGCCAGTTGGGTAATCATTTCCGCCGCTTCGGTCTGGCTCAAGCCGTTGTCCATCGCCCGCCCCAGGTGATAACCGACCTGGCCTGTCTGCCCGTTGGCCACCAATGAACTGACCGTGATCAAGCTACGATCACGGGGCGCCAGACCCGGGCGCAGCCACAGATCGCGGAACAACGCTTTGGTGGTGAACTCGACCAGCCCCGGCGCCACTGCGCCCACCGCCGCATTCACGCGCTCCACGCGGTCAGCCTCGCGAGCCTGGTCCAGCGGCAGCAACGACGGCGACACCGGCGCCAGTTGCTCAGCACCGATGTTGCGCGCGGTAAACACCTCGGCGGCGATAGGCAGCGCCGCTGCCGCATTGCCCCAGCCGGAATAAAACGCCAGATGATTGAGTGTTTCGGACACTTCAAGGGGGGTGACACCGTTGTCCAGTGCGAGGTTGAATTGCGCAGCCATCTCGGCGGTTTGTCCGCGCGCGATCAACACCGCAACGGTCACCAGACTACGGTCACGGGGCGACAAGCCCGGGCGTTTCCATACTTCGCCAAACAATATGGCATCGGTGTTATGCGCCAGTGCCGGGGACACGGCAGCCGCGGCATCGGAAGTCATTGCGGGTGAACGTTTCATGGAGGTCGAACCTTTTTCAGGTGAAGCACAGGCTGTCAGCAACAGTGCGATGGCCGTCAACAGAAGTCGGTTGGAATGGGTCACGCTACGAACCGGGTGGGCTGCCATTGCAAAGCTCCTGCTGGCGGGATAATCAGCCGCCACGTTAAACCGACGAGCACCCTGCGACTATCGACGTTCAGCTTCATGAAGTCATGAACACCGTTCATCAATCCGCCTGCTCGATGGAAAGCGAATGGTGCCAAAAACTGGCACTGCCGCGTTATAGAGTCGACGTCATGTCCACTCTCGGAAGGCGAGCCCAACATGTCAGCAGGCTATAAACGTATTCAGTATTCGCGCTACGGCGGTCCGGAGGTAATGCGCGTTGAAGCATTCCCGCTACCGGCACCCGGCAAGGATGAAGTGCTCGTGCAGGTCAAATGTGCAGCGATCAATCCCATCGACTGGAAGTTGCGCCAGGGCCAGATGAAGCTCATCACTGGCCGAACATTTCCGCGCGCGATGGGTATGGATTTCTCCGGCGTGGTCCTTGCGGTGGGCGCAAGGGTCAGCCGTTTCCAGGTCGGCGATGCGGTGTTCGGATTATCCCGCTTCAAAGAAAGTGGCGCATTGGCCGAAGCCGTTGTGACCGGGGAGGACTTTCTGGCGCGCAAACCGGATACTCTTTCCTTCGTCGATGCAGCGTGCCTCGGCACACCGGGCATTACCGCGTGGAACGGGCTGATCGACAAGGCCCGGCTGCAAGCCGGTCAGCAGGTTTTCATCAATGGTTGCGCGGGGGCCGTCGGCGCAGCGGCGGTGCAGATCGCCCTGATGTCGGGGGCCACGGTATCGGGCAGTTGCAGCGCGTCGGACGGCGCCCGTGCGCGGGCGCTGGGGGTATCGAACGTGTACGACTACCGGCTCACCGACCTGAAGAAGCTGCCGGCACGCTTTGATGTGGTGTATGACACGGCCGCTACGCTTGCGGTATCAACTGGTATCGGCTTGCTGCGTCCGGGCGGCTGTTTGCTTGATCTCAACCCGAATCCGGGCAAATTCCTGCGTGGTTTGATCGATCGGCGACTGAAACTGGTGATTGGTACACCGCGGCACGAAATCCTCGAAACACTGGCCAGCGCCGCCAGTGAGGCACGCTTGAAGATTCAGGTAGGAGAAGTGGTGCCGCTGGACGGCGCCATCCAATTGATCCGCGAGCTCGAACAGGGCCGCAAATTGGGCGGCAAAGGCGTCGTCGCCGTGGAGCATTAATGGCCAGAAGTCATCGTCTGTTTGAGCTGATGCAAGCGCTGCGGCGTCATCGTCGAACGGTGTCCGGCAAAGCCTTGGCGACTGAATTGGGCGTGTCGCTGCGCACCATTCGCCGCGACATCGTCACGCTGCAGGACATGGGAGCCGAGATCGACGGCGAGCCGGGCCTTGGCTATGTGCTCAAGCCCGGCTTTGTCCTGCCGCCGTTATCGTTCAGCGCCGAGGAAATACAAGCCTTGGTCATTGGCGCACAATGGGTCAGCCGTCAGACGGACAGCCAACTTGCCAGCGCCGTCAACGATGCGCTGGCGAAAATCCGTGCCGTGTTGCCTGCACAGATGCGGCCGATCTTCGAAGACGAAACCTTTTATGTGGCCAAGCCACCGAGACCCGGCACGATCATCGACCTCAGCGAGATTCGTCGGGCGCTGCGCGAGCAGAACAAGCTGCGCATTACGCTGTTGATCGAACATGCGGATGCCGGCGAACACATCATCTGGCCGATCATGTTGGGCTTTATCGAAGGCAAACGGTGCATCGCGGCGTGGTGCGAAAGCGACAGCCGGTTTCGCGTGATTGATATGGCTGATCTGGCGACGGCGCAGGTGCTCCTCGAACACTACGCACCTGACCGCCGACGCTTGATCAAACAATGGCGGGCCGAGGATGTGCGGCCCTGCAACAGTCAAGGCGAGGCGTGTTGAGCCATGTATCCGACTACGCCGGACGGACGTTATTTTGTGGTCAGGCAGCAGCTCTGGCGCTGCAGCAATCCGGCGCTGCCGCCCGCCGAGCGTCAGCAGCTGGTCAGCCAACTGATGACAGCGCGGCGCGCGGTCAAAGAAGCGAAGCACCATGACGATGCCGCTGCGCTGAAGTCGGCGCGCGCCGAGGTGCAGCAGGCCAAAGTGGCTCTGGGCGAACGGGGGCCGGTCTGGTGGGATGACGGCAGCCCGGACTACAACCGGTACAAAGTCAGCAACACGCCGTACGCCGAGTGGTATCGAGATTTGACCGCCGGGCAATGATGCCTTGGCCGATCACACCGCCAGCAGTTGTCGGGTCATCGCCATCGATGTCTGCAGCGATTGCCCGGTACGCTGCAACTTGTTCAGCAAACTGGCGCCCAGCCACAGCTGATACAGGGTTTCCGCCAGGTGCCGGGCATCGCCCTCGGGCAGGCTGTTTTCGGCCTGGCCCTGTTCGATGCACTGGGTGATGCGCGCCACCACCTGCTCGGCGCCATCGCGCAAGGTCAGGCGCATCGACTCCGAGAGGTCGGCGACTTCAGCACTGAGCTTGACCACCAGACATTCGTCGCCGTGACCTTCGAGGGTGCAGCGGTTCTGCCAGCCCTGCCAGTAATCCATCAGCCGCTCGTAGGCGCTCAGCCCTGGCAGCGTCAGGCGCCGCTCCATGTCGGCGAGGTAGTCGACGAAGTAATCCGCCAGCAACGCCTGGCCGTACAACTCTTTTGATTTGAAGTAGTGATAGAACGAACCCTTGGGCACACCGGCGGTTTGCAGGATCTCGTTGAGGCCGACACTGGTGAAGCCCTTCTCGGCCATCATCCGGTGGCCGGTGTCGAGCAAGTGTTGGCGGGTGTCGTCGTAGGTCGGTTTCATCGGGCGCACATTACCAGGCAATAGACCAGTCGTTTTCTGGGAGGAACGGAAGTTTGCCATACCTGTCGATGAAAAACCTGCGGATAAAAATTTACTAGACGACTGGTCTAATTGAGATCTATGCTGCGCCCCGACAACCGTTTTCCGACCGGTGTGGCCGATGCGCGAATGGTTCGCCCAATCGAAGACACCCGACCTACGCAAGGTGCTCTATGAAAATCCTGATGGTTTTGACTTCCCACGATCGACTTGGCGACACCGGCAAGAAAACCGGCTTCTGGCTGGAAGAGTTCGCCGCGCCCTACTACGCCTTCAAAGACGCCGGCGCCGAGATCACTCTGGTCTCGCCGGCCGGTGGCCAGCCACCGCTGGACCCGAAAAGCGATGAACCCGGTGCCCAGACCGCCGAGACCGAGCGTTTCCGCAAGGACCCGGCGGCGCAACAGGCCCTGGCCAGCACCGGCCGTTTGGCCGACATCAGCGCTGAGGGTTTCGATGCGGTGTTTTATCCGGGTGGCCACGGCCCGCTGTGGGATCTGGCCGAAGACAAACATTCGATCGCCCTGATCGAAGCCTTCGACCGCGCAAACAAGCCCCACGGTTTTGTCTGCCATGCGCCAGGCGTGTTGCGTCACGCCCTCACCGCTGACGGCAAACCGCTGGTGCAGCATCGCCAAGTCACCGGTTTCACCAATTCCGAAGAAGCCGCAGTCGGCCTGACAGACGTGGTGCCATTCCTGATCGAAGACGAATTCCAGCGTCTCGGCGGGCATTACTCGAAAGTTGCTGACTGGCAGGTTCATGTAGTCGCCGACGGCCAACTGGTCACCGGCCAGAATCCGGCCAGCTCCGCCGCCGTCGCCGAGAGATTGCTGAAGATGCTCAGCTAAACCCTCGCACAACCTCCAAACGCCGGGTGCGTCTTGCCCGGCGTTATTTTTTCGCCCAACCAATAGACGACTGGTCTAATAAACCACAAACAAGGTCATCCATGAACCACAGCAGCTTCTTCACCCCCGTCAAACTAGGTCGTCACACCCTGAAAAACCGCATCGTCCTGCCACCCCTGACCCGGCAGCGCAGCACGCAACCGGGCAACATCGCCAATGAGTTGATGGCCGAGTACTACCAACAGCGGGCGGGCGCCGGTTTGCTGGTCACCGAAGGCACGCAGATCGAGCCCCGTGGCCAGGGTTACGCGTGGACGCCGGGCATTCATACGCCGGAACAAATTGCCGGATGGCGCAAAGTCACTGAGGCCGTGCATGCCGTGGACGGGGTGATTTTCGCCCAGCTGTGGCACGTTGGCCGTGTCTCGCATACCGCGTTGCAACCCGACGGCGCGGCGCCGGTATCAGCCTCCGCCGTGGCCACGGACCGCGTCAGCGTGTTTATCGAAACCGCGCCCGGCGCCGGTGAACTGGTGACTCCGTCGGCACCGCGCGCGCTGAGCACCGATGAAGTTCAGGAACTGGTTCAGTTGTACATCCAGGCCGCACGCAACGCGATGGACGCCGGTTTCGACGGCATCGAACTGCATTGCGCCAACGGTTATCTGGTCAACCAGTTCATCTCCGCCCACAGCAACCTGCGCGACGATCAGTACGGCGGCTCGCTGCACAATCGCCTGCGTTTTCTGCGCGAAGTGGTTTCCGGTGTCGCCGAATGCATCGGCAAGGAAAAAGTCGGCGTGCGCTTCGCTCCACTGTTCAGCACCACCGACGAAGCGCGTACGTATCTGGGCATGGTTGAGGAAGATCCGCACAGCACGTACGTCGAAGCAATCAAAGTGCTGCAGGACGTGGGCATCGCCTATTTGTCGATTGCCGAAGCCGATTGGGACAACGCCCCGGCGATGCCGTTGACGTTTCGTCAGGCCGTGCGCGACACCTTCAGCGGCGCGATCATCTACGCCGGGCGCTACACCGCAGAATCCGGGGCACAACTGCTCGACTCCGGGCTGGCCGACCTGGTCGCTTTCGGCCGCCCGTTCATGGCCAACCCCGATTTGCCGGCGCGCATTGCCAATGACTGGCCGTTGAATGCGTTGAACCTGGCGACGGTGTATGGCGGCAACGCCGAAGGCTACACCGACTACCCCGTTTATCCCGGCTGATCCGAGCCAGAGTGCAAGCCCTTGTGGGAGCGAGCCTGCTCGCGAATGCGACGTGTCAGTCACCCAAAATGGTGAATGTGACCACGCCTTCGCGAGCAGGGGGGATGTGAACATTCACCGCACAAAACCTATACACATACTACAATCTGTACAACTATCTGGACTTAATGCTTAAACGTCCACTCAGCAGCCTGCTACTCATTACGTTGAATTCGTGAAATGAACAAAACCCGTCGGCTTTGCCTGATACTCGGTGACCAGCTCTCTTTTGATCTGGCGTCACTGGCCGGTCTGGATGGCAAACAAGACCGTGTGCTGATGGTCGAGGTCATGGAAGAAGCCACCCATGTCGCCCATCATCCGCAGAAGATCGCGCTGATTTTCAGCGCCATGCGTCACTTCGCTCAGGCGCTGGAAAGCCAGGGCATCCACGTGCATTACGTGGCCCTCGACGATCCGCAGAACAGCGGCTCGGTGCCCGGCGAGTTGAAGCGCTGGCAGGCTTTGTTGCAGGCCAATGAATTGCACGTGACTGAGTGCGGAGACTGGCGTCTCGAACAATCGCTCAAGGATTGTGGGGTGCCGGTCCACTGGCATGCCGATGGCCGCTTCCTGTGCAGCCGCAATGAGTTCCGCACTTGGGCCGCAGGCAAAAAGCAGTTGCGCATGGAGTTCTTCTACCGCGAGATGCGCCGCAAAAGTCGCCTGTTGCTCAACGGTGACGGCACGCCGGTCGGCGGCGCGTGGAACTTTGACGCCGACAATCGCAAAACCCTGCCGAAAACCGCCAAGGCGCCCTACCCGGCCGGTTTTGCCAACGATGCGATCACCGTCGAAGTCCTCGCCCTGGTCAAACAACGCTTCGCCAGTCACTACGGCAGCCTGGATGATTTCAATTACCCGGTGACACACGCCGACGCCCAGGCACTCTGGGCGTACTTTCTCGAATACGGCCTGGCCGGGTTCGGCGATTATCAGGACGCCATGGCCAGCGATGAGCCGTTTCTGTTCCATGCACGCATCAGCGCGGCGCTGAACATTGGCTTGCTCGACCTGCGCCAGCTCTGCAGTGATGTGGAGTCAGCCTATTGGTCCGGCAGCATTGCGCTGAATGCTGCCGAAGGTTTCATCCGCCAACTGATCGGCTGGCGCGAATATGTTCGTGGCGTTTACTGGCTGCATATGCCCGAGTACGCCGAGGGCAATGCATTCGCCAACCAACGACCGTTGCCGGAGTTCTACTGGACCGGCGCGACCAAAATGAACTGCATGCGCCAGGCCATCGGCCAAAGCCTCAAACACGCCTACGCCCATCACATTCAGCGCCTGATGGTGACCGGTAATTTCGCCCTGCTCGCCGGCATTGCGCCGAAGCAGATCTGTGAATGGTATCTGGCGATTTACATGGACGCTTTCGATTGGGTCGAACTGCCCAACACCCTCGGCATGGTCATGCACGCCGATGGCGGTTACCTCGGTTCCAAGCCTTATTGCGCCAGCGGCCAATACATCAATCGAATGTCCGATTACTGTCGCGACTGTGCTTACTCGGTGCGCGAAACCACGGCTGACAACGCCTGCCCGTTCAACGCTTTGTACTGGCATTTCCTGATGCGCCACGGCGATCTGTTAAGGAGCAATCAGCGCATGGCGATGATGTACAAAAACCTTGACCGCATGGCGCCAGCCAAACAACAAGCACTCTGGCAACGCGGCCAACGTTTGCTCGACACGCTGGATAACGGCCAATCGTTATGAAAACCCATGCGCCGCTGGCCCGCGTGCAACTTAAACAGGGCGCCCCGGGTCAATGGCTCACAAAGCTTGCGAAGCGACCTGAGTGTTCGCTTGAAACACGCCGATTGAACGCAGACCAATAATCAAGGCATGAGGGGTGGATATCCTGAAACAGCTTACTCGCGAGGAGCTTGAGTCCGAGGTCACGCGCCTGCGCCTGGCCGTCAAAGCGACCTGCGACGCCGTCTGGGACTGGGATCTGAAAACCAATCAGATTCTCTGGAACGACGCGCTGCAACAGGCGTACGGCTATGCTCCGAGCGCCATCGACCCGACGTGTGACTGGCGTTTTGCACAGATTCACCAGCAGGATCGTGCGCAGGTAGAGACTTCGATTCATGCGGCGATGGAGGGGTCTGGCACCACCTGGAGTGCCGAGTACCGTTTCCGCTGTCAGGACGGTTCCTACGCCGAAGTGCTTGATCGCGGACATCTGATCCGCAGCGCCGATGGCAAAGCCGAGCGCATGATCGGTGCGATGCTCGACCTGACCCGCTCGCGCAGTGCCGAAACCGCACTGCGCAAAAGTGAAGAGCGCTTCAGCACCATTCTGGAAACCATCGAAGCCGCGTTTGCCATCGTCAAAGTCAAATTCGACGCCGACGACCACCCCATCGATTACTACTTTGTCGAGGCCAACCCGGCGTTCGAACGTCAGGCCGGGGTCAACCTGCGGGGCAAGTGGGTCACCGAGTTTGCGCCCAACCTGGAAAAATTCTGGTTCGAGACCTACGGCCACGTGGCCAAGACCGGCGAGCCGGCCAACTTCGAAAACTACGCCAACACCTTCGAACGCTGGTTCGATGTGCGCGCCGTGCGCGTCGGCGACCCGGCCGATCGGCAGATCGCAATCTTCTTCAGTGACGTCACCGAGCGCCGCGACGCGCAGGAACGTTTGCGCATCAGCGAGGCAATCGCTCGGGAAAACGTCGAACGGGTTCAACTGGCCCTGGCCGCCGGCGCCATTATCGGTACCTGGCACTGGCACTTGCCCACCGATCGCTTCTACGTCGATGAAGCCTTCGCCCGTGTGTTCAACCTTGACCCGGCGCTGGGCCGCGACGGTCTGAGCCTGGAGCAAGTGGTGGTCACCGTGCACCCCGATGACCGCGAGGGACTCACGACGGCAATCAATGAAGCCATCGCCCGCGGTGGCGCCTATTCGCACCAATACCGGGTACGCGGTGCCGATGACAAATACACTTGGATCGAAGCCAACGGACGCGTCGAATGCGCCGAAGACGGCACGCCTTTACGCTTTCCCGGCGTGCTGATCGATGTCGAAGACCGGCGCAATGTCGAAGACGAACGCGACCGGGTCACCGCTGCTTTAAAAGCACTCAACGACACCCTGGAGCAACGGGTCTCGGCGCGCACTGCAGAACTGATGCAGGCCGAAGAGAAGTTGCGCCAATCGCAGAAAATGGAAGCGGTCGGCCAACTCACCGGCGGACTGGCCCATGACTTCAACAACCTGCTCGCGGGGATCTGCGCGGCCCTTGAGCTGATGGAAAAACGCATCGCCCAGGGTCGCCTCAAGGACATCGACAAATACATGCTGATCGCCCAGGACGCGGCCAAACGCGCCAGCGCCCTGACCCACCGCCTGCTGGCCTTCTCCCGCCGCCAGACCCTCGATCCACGGCCAACCGAAATCAACGCGCTGATTGCCGGCATGACCGAACTGATCCAGCGCACCGTCGGCCCGAGCATTCGCCTGAAGACGGTCGCCGCCGCCGATCTGTGGCCGGCGCTGGTCGATGCCAGTCAATTGGAAAACGCCCTGCTCAACCTGTGCATCAACGCCCGCGATGCCATGCCCGATGGCGGCAGCATCACCGTCGAAACCGCCAATCGAACCCTGGATGCGGAATCCGCGCGCGTCATGGACATGCCCGAAGGGCAATACCTGTGTTTGTCAGTGGCTGACACCGGCACCGGTATGAGCGCGGAAGTAATGGCCAAGGCCTTCGACCCGTTTTTCACCACCAAACCGCTGGGCCAGGGCACGGGGCTGGGATTGTCGATGATCTACGGTTTCACCAAGCAATCCGGCGGGCAAGTGCGGGTGCAATCGACTGTGGGGCAAGGCACCATCATCAGCATTTACCTGCCGCGCTACCGGGGCGAAACGCCGTGCAACCACGATGTCACGCAAAATTCGGCAACTCTGCAGGCAAAGGCTGGCGAAACCATTCTGATTGTCGACGACGAACCCACCGTTCGAACGCTGCTCAAAGACGTGCTGAACGACCTCGGCTACAACCTGCTCGAAGCGGCCGACAGCGTTGAGGGACTGGAAGTATTGCGTTCCAGCGCGCACATCGATCTGCTCATCACCGATGTCGGCTTGCCGGGCGGCATGAACGGCCGGCAGATGGCCGACGCGGGCCGGGAAATCAGGCCAAGGCTGAAGACCTTGTTCATCACCGGTTATGCGGAGAACTCAGTGCTCGGCAACGGTCAGCTCGGCCCGGGCATGCAGGTGCTGACCAAACCGTTTGCCGTCGACACCCTGGTGTCACGGGTGGGTGGCCTGCTGTCCATCGACGTCGAGTGAGGTTTGCGCAGCGGATTTCATCAACCTGTTGCGCCCTGCCGTTTTCGCTTGATACAGCGCCTGATCGGCGCTCTCGATCAGCGCGTTCACCGGCTCCAGGCACGGACCACGCGCAGCGGCAATACCGATGCTCAGGCTCACTCGGGCCAACGGACTGGTCGGGTGAGCGATGTTGGTTTGCTGCAAGCGCTCAATCATCAGCTGCGCCACCACTGCTGCGCCGTCAATGTCCGTGTCGGGCATGATCACGGCAAACTCTTCGCCACCGTAGCGCGCCACCAGGTCCGACGGTCGCCGCACACACTCATCCAGCACATGACCGACAGCTTGCAGGCAGGCATCACCGGCAACGTGCCCGAACGCATCATTGAAGCGCTTGAAATAGTCGATATCGATCATCAGCAACGCCAGCGACGTCCCGTCGCGCTGTGCTCGCCGCGCCTCGGTGGCCAGGGTTTCGTCGAAGCAACGCCGATTCGCCAGGCCGGTCAGCGCATCCTTCATCGCCAACAGCTCCAGTTGCCGATTGGAGCCGAGCAACTGCTGTTGCGCGATGCGCAGTTCACCTTCCACCTGAGTTCGACGGCGAATGTCGAGAATCAGGAACCAGCCGATCAGACCGGTAAGCCCCAACAGCCCCGCCACCACCACCGCCGACAACAGCGCCTCGGTTCGCCACGCCGTGAGCGCTTCACGCTTGCCGATGGCGACCGTGGTGATCAGTGGCAATTTCTCGCTTTTGCGGAAGGCATAGAGACGTTCGACGCCATCCAGGCTGGAGGTATAAGACGCGGTACCCACCGATTGATCGACCAGGTACTTGGCGTAGATCGGCGACTTGGAAAAGTTGCGGCCCATGTCCTGCTCGCGGAACGGGTAGCGAACCAGCAATGTGCCGTCGGTATAGGACAAGCCGATGGCGCCCTCCTGGCCGATGTCGAGTTTGCCGAACAGGCGCAAAAAGTTTTCCACGCCCAGGGTCACGGCCACGACCCCGGCAAACTCGCCGCGTTCATCATTGAAGCGGCGGCTGACGGTGATCACCCATTCCTGATTGGAACGGCTGCGGATGGGTGGCCCGATAAAGGGTTCACGACTCGGGTCGTCGCGATGATGAATGAAATAGGCGCGATCACTGCTGTTGGCACCCACCGGAATCGGCCGGTTCGACGACATCAGCCAATGACCATGAAGGTCATAGATAGTGATACCACTGAGCTGTGGCATCAGCGGTTGCTGGCGGTTGATCAGCGCGCTCAAGCGTTGGATCTGCGCGGGGCCACTGCCTTCGGTTTCCAGGCGTTCGACCAGCCCGAGCAACAGCAGCGAACTTTGCCGCACGATGCCTTCGGAATAGGTCTCGAGTGCCTGGGTCAGGTTCAACCCGTGCACGTTGACTTCCGCCAGCGCGCGCTCGCGCGAAGACAGCACTTTCCAGATGGTCAGCGACGCCAGAGAGCAGCCGATGACCAGCAGCAAGAGGATGACGAGGTGGGTATCACGCTTCACGAAAGTACCTTATGGAAAGTCCGGTTTCCCGTTCCGGCCGTTACTGATCCAGGGCAATAACGGCGGTCGTATGTCCTCGACCGGCGCAAGGATACAAGTAGCGCGTTGAACGCGCAGCAACCGCGTGACGGAACGTCGTTTTCAGCCCTTGGCGTTGTTTCGCAGCGACACGGCGGCGGTCTGCAACTTATATTCATGGCCGCAGGTCATTAGGCTTGCTGAGGTTGAATCCATCCGCAGACCTCCAATAATGAAGACACCGCCGTGGCCGCTGACCTCGATCGCCGCAACAACCTGTCACTGGACAGCCTGAATTTTTTCCTCGCTGATGTGCGCGACGGTCTCGGACCCTATCTGGCCATTTACTTGTTGGCGGTGCATCAATGGGAGCCGGCCAGCATTGGTCTGGTGATGACCATTGCCGGCGTCGCCGCGCTGATCACCCAGACACCCGCCGGCGCCTGGGTCGACAACAGCCGGCGCAAGCGTGCGTTGATTGCCATCGCTGCGCTGGTGGTGACCGGAAGCTGCCTGTTGCTGCCGTTCGTGACGTCGTTCACTTGGGTAGCGTTGACCCAAACCTTGAGCGCAATGGCTGCGTCGATATTCGCCCCGGCGATTTGTGCGATCACCCTGGGCATGACCGGGCCACGGGCGTTCACCCGGCGCACCGGGCGCAACGAAACCTTCAATCACGCCGGCAACGCCTGCGCCGCCCTCCTCGCCGGTGTGTTCGCGTATCTGTTCGGCCCGGTGGCGGTGTTCTATTTGATGGCAGCCATGGCTTTGGCCAGCGTCATTGCCATCGCCTGTGTTGCGCCAGCAGGCATCGATCATGATCTGGCGCGCGGATTGGACCCGGCCGACGCCGGGCATCGCCAGCCTTCCGGTTTGTCGGTGTTGCTGAGCAACCGGCCGCTGTTGCTGTTCGCCATTTGCTGCGCACTGTTCCATCTCGCCAATGCGGCGATGTTGCCACTGGTGAGTCAAAAACTCGCGCAAGCCAATTTGCAGATGGCTACGCCACTGACCTCGGCCTGCATCGTCGCCGCGCAACTGGTGATGGTGCCAGCGGCATTACTGGTCGGGGCGAAAGCCGATTTGTGGGGACGCAAACCGCTGCTGCTGGCCGGTTTTCTCATCCTGCCGTTGCGCGGCGTGCTCTACACGCTGTCGGACGATGCCTATTGGCTGGTCGCGGTGCAGCTGCTCGACGGCGTCGGCGCGGGTTTGTTCGGCGCCTTGTTTCCGATCATGGTCAAAGACCTCACCCAGGGCACCGGCCACTTCAACATCAGCCTCGGCGCACTGACGACTGCCTTCGGACTCGGCGCGGCACTGAGCAACGGCCTCGCCGGATTCGTGGTGCAGGAGTCTGGTTACAGCGCGGCGTTTCTGACCCTGGCCGGTATTGCGGCGGTGGCGGTTGTGTTGCTTGGGATCGGGGTGCCGGAAACCCAGCGCAATGGCCGGCGGCCCGACAGTGGCGCAGTGGTGGTCAACGCTGAATCCTGAAGGCCCGATTGCACTGACTCTCTGCGCACGGCTAATATTGAGATGTATTCTCACTAACATCCGGAAAGCCCACCCGTGCACTCTCCTTCGTCCAGCAAGCTGGGATTCTTTTTCAGCGATCATCATCGTTGGCTGCTGCAGCACATCAATCGACATCTGCGTAACCACGCGGACGCCGAGGACACGGCTGCCGATACGTTTTGCCAGTTGCTGGTGGCGCGTGTCGATCCGGACAGCATCGAGCAACCGCGCGCTTATCTGTCGACCATTGCCCGACGGCTGATGTTCGACCGTCATCGGCGGCGCAAGCTTGAACTGGCCTACCTCGAGCGCTTGTCGGCACTGCCCGAGGCACTGGCGCCCTCGCCCGAGGAACAGCTGCAACTGATTGAAGCGCTGGTCGCCATCGACCGCGCCATCGACGGTTTGCCTTTGATCGTCAAAACCACCTTTCTCTACAGCCAGCTGGATGGTCTGAGCTACGTGGCAATCGCACAGAAACTGGGGCTTTCGGAGCGCACGGTCAGCCGCTACATGAAACAGGCGTTGCGTCAGTGTTATCTGTGCGAGATGGCGCCATGAGCAAGCCGCGCCTGGATGCAGTCAGCGAACAAGCCATCGACTGGATGGTCAGACTTCGCGCCGGTACGCCTGATGCAGCGTTGCAAGAACGCTTCAATGCGTGGCTGGCGATGGACCGGGCGCACAGTCAGGCTTTCGAGAAATTGCAGGAACGTCTCGCTGGCTCGTTCAACACTGTTCGCGCGCTGGAACGTCGCTTGCCCGGACAGGCCGGTGAGGCTCGCCAAGTGCTTTTGCAGCCACAGGCTTCGCGCCGCGACGCACTGCGCGCAATTGCCGGCCTCGGTCTGCTCGGTGGCAGCCTGTGGCTCGGAAGCAAAAGCCGGTTCGGCGAGTCGCTGCTGGCCGATTTGCATACCGGACGCGGGCAGCGGCAAAGCTTCAATCTGGCCGATGGCAGTCGCCTGAGCCTGAACGCTGACAGCGCCGTGGACCTGCGCTTCGATGGCCTGCAACGCGTGGTCATTCTGCGTCACGGTGAGTTGGTGATCGATGTCGCCCCCGACCCGGGCCGGCCGCTGATCGTGCGCACTGCCGAGGGCGAAATGCGCGCGTTGGGCACGCGCTTCCTCGTTGCTCAGGAGCAAGACGCCAGTCGTCTTGTAGTGTTGCAGCATTCGGTCGAAGCCCGACTGTTCGACGGCACCGCACAAGTGGTCGGGGAAGGTCAGTCGGTGCTGCTCTCTCCTCGCAGCATCACGTTCGCTAGCGGCGATGAGCAGCGCCGCGCCGATTGGCTGAACGGCCGATTGAACGTGCTGGATGAATCCCTGGAAAAAGTGGTCGATGCCTTGCGCCCCTACAGTCGCGGTTTCGTGCGCGTCGCCCCTGAAGTACGAAATCTGCGCGTACAAGGCGTGTTCCCGCTCGACGACCCACAAAAAACCCTCGCGGCATTGGCCGAAACTCTGCCGATTCGGGTCGATCACTACAGCCCGTGGCTGACGTTGATCGGTAAAAAGTGATGCCGGGAAAATATTTTATGAAAACCATTCTTGTTTGTGTCCGGTTTTCATTTCTCATCCGACTTATCTCCTGACACTTTCACAAAAACAGGAGAACGTTGTGTTCAACTCGTGGCCCCGTACCCTTTCCGTCGCTGTTGCACTGGCAACGCTGACGACTTCAGCGCTGGCGCAAGACCTCACGTTCAACCTGCCGGCCGGCCCGCTCGCCAGCACACTCAACGCCATTGCCGGCCAGAGCGGGCAGATCATTTCGCTGGAGCCGGCGCTGGTGCAGGGTAAACGTGCGCCAGCGGTCATCGGGCAAATGCCGGCCGAGCAAGCGCTGCAAAAGGCGCTGGCGGGCAGCGGTTTGCAGCTACGGGTCACGGGGCAAGGCAACTTCAGTGTCGAGCCCGCCATCGACAACAGTGCGGCACTGCAACTGGAGGCCACCAACATCGTTGAACGCAGCTTTGACGCCACCACCGAAGGCTCGGGCTCTTACGCCGCGCGCGCCGTGACCATCGGCAAAGGCACGCACACGCTCAAGGAAATTCCGCAATCGGTCACGGTGATGACCCGCAAACAGATGGACGATCAGGACCTCGTCGATCTCAAAGACGCGGTCAACAAGACCACGGGGTTAGTCGGCCTGCAGGGCGTCGGCAAAGGCATGATCATTACCTCGCGCGGTTTTCAGATCGATGACTGGCAGTACGACGGCGTACCGATCCCGCGCAACACCTACGCGCTGGGCAACTGGGCCACACAGGATCTGATTTTCTTCGATCGACTGGAAATCCTGCGCGGTGCCTCCGGCCTGCTGCAAGGCACCGGCAGCCCCGGCGGCGCGATCAATCTGGTGCGCAAGCGCGGCCAGGACGCGCCCACCGTGACCCTCACCGGCAAGGCCGGTTCTTGGGATCACTACGGCCTGCAACTGGATGCCGGTGGCCCGCTGAACAGCAACGGCACGATACGCGGTCGCTTTGTCGCCGACGAAGACCAGAGCCAGTCGTTCGTCGATTACGAATGGAGCAAAACCCACTCGCTTTATGGCGCACTGGACTTCGATCTGCGCGACGACACCACCCTCGGTCTGGCCATCAGCAACTCCGATGGCGAGTCACGCCCGATGATCCGTGGCCTGCCCCGCTACGCCGACGGCAAGCCGCTGAATGTGCCGCGCTCGACCTACGGCGGCGCGCGCTGGAACCATCTGGACATCGACGTCACCACGCTTTATGCCGATCTGGAACACCGCTTCAACGACGATTGGGCATTCAAGGTCGGCGCAGTGCGCATGGACGAAACCAACAAGGGCAAAAGCCAGCGTCTGCAAACCAGCGGCGACGGTATCAACGCCGATGGCAGCGGCATTCAGTATGCCGATTTCGTCACCGATTTCGACGCGACCAAGCTCGGCCTCGACATGAACGTCACCGGCCACTTCGACGCCTTGTCCATGGCCCATGAAGTGATGCTCGGCGGCAACTACTCGAAATACACCAGCGACGACAAAATCGCCCGAACCTTCAACAACAACACCACCGATACCATTTTCGACATCGATCACGATCGACCGGACATCAGTTACGAAGGGATTCTCAACACACCGGGCGGTCAGGCCACCCCGAGCAAATACGAGATCCGCCAGAAAGGCCTGTATGGCAGCTGGCGGATCAAGCCGATCGATCCGCTGACCCTGGTGCTCGGCTCGCGCGTCAGCTGGTATGACTACAGCTATCAGTACGCGACGCAAAGAGCCTTCAACGCGGCGATCGCGCAACCGGACAGCACCGTGACGGAAACCGGCGTGGTCACACCGTACGCCGGCATCGTCTACGACTTGAGCCGCGAATGGGCGGTGTACGCCAGCTACACCGATGTGTTTGAGCCACAGACCAACCGCGACGCCAGCGGCGCCACGCTTAAACCCGTGGTCGGCAGCAACTATGAAATCGGCCTCAAGGGCGAATTGATGGATGGCCGGGTAAATACCTCGCTGGCGCTATTCCGCTATGACCAGGAGAACCGCGCCATCAACGACCTCGCGTCGGGCATGGTCTGCGATGGTTGGTATTGCTCCAACGCCGCCGGCAAAGTCCGCAGCCAGGGGATCGAAGCCGAGATCAGCGGCGAAGTCCTGGATAATTTGCAACTGTTTGCCGGCTACACCTATAACACCACCAAATACCTCGATGACCCGGACAATGAAGGCAAAGTCTTCAGCACCTGGACGCCGAAACACATGCTGCGGGTCTGGGGCGATTACCAGTTCAGCGGCGACTGGGAACGTGTCAGCACAGGTCTGGGCTTCACCACCCAGAGCCATACGCTGGGTTACGAACACACTTACGATGTCGGCGGTTACACCGTGTGGAGCGCCCGCCTCGGCTACCAGTTGAGCAAGGAAATCGGCCTGGCGGTGAACGCCAACAACCTGTTCGACAAGCGCTACTACGCCTCCGCCTACAATCAGCTTAACGGCAACAACAACTTCGGTGACCCGCGCAATGTGATGTTCAGCGTGAAGTACACGCCCGAATTTTGAGGACAGCGTTAACTGCAAAAACAGAAAGCCTGCTTTTCAAAGCAGGCTTTCTGTTTTGGGTCGCGCAGGCTTACTTCTGCTGAGCGGTCAGCGCCGAGTAGCTGTTCATCAGGTTGCGGTAGTTGGGGATACGCTGCGACAGCAGATTACCCAAGCCTTCAATGTCGTTGCGCCAGTCGCGATGCAACTCACAGGCCACCGAGAACCAATTCATCATCTGTGCGCCAGCCTGAGTCATGCGGCTCCACGCTGCCTGTTGCACAGTGGTGTTGAAGGTGCCGGACGCGTCGGTGACCACAAACACATCAAAGCCTTCCGCCAGCGCCGACAAGGTCGGGAACGCGACGCAGACATCCGTGACCACACCGGCAATGATGATCTGCTTGCGCCCGGTAGCTTTGATCGCCTTGACGAAATCTTCGTTGTCCCAAGCGTTGATCTGGCCTGGACGGGCGATGTACGGCGCATCCGGGAACATCTCTTTCAACTCCGGCACCAGCGGGCCGTTCGGGCCTTGTTCGAAACTGGTGGTGAGGATGGTCGGGAGTTCGAAGAACTTGGCCAGATCGGCCAGGGCCAGCACGTTGTTCTTGAACTCGTTTGGCGAGAAATCCTGCACCAGAGAAATCAGGCCGGTCTGGTGGTCTACCAGCAGCACGATGGCGTCGTCTTTGTTCAGGCGGTTGTAGGTTGGAGTGGTCATGGTGGGCGTCCCTTTTCGATGTTGGAAAGTTGTTGTTGCGTTCAAGTTGTGTACAGGTTACTGACGCATCGAGAAGGGATAAATCGGCTGAAACGTGTTTAACCGTCAACCGGAACAGGACAATCCATAACCAGTACTGTTCGTCTTCCCGCTTTGAAGCCAGCAGAGTCGCGGTTATTAGCTAATAACACCTTCATTAAACCGTCGCTCAAACGTTGTACTAGGATAGGATCCAAGTCTGCGGTGTTTCGTCGACCAAGGAGATCGTCGACGGTGCTGCAGACGTTTTTTGAATGAACGCCTCTCAGGGATGACACGCACATGAATTCACACTTGTTCCCCCACATCGGCAAGGTCATCGCCAGCACCGGTAGCCGGCATTTTCCGCGCATGCTGCATGACCTGATCCTGACGCAACTGGCGGTAGACGCCACGCACATCCGGCAGATGCGTGTCGAACCGGTGGGCCGCGCGTCGAGCCGCAATGAGCCGGAGCCGCTGAAAGAGCCGGCCCTGCTCGCCGAAACGGTGTTTTCCGAACACAGTGCGGCGGCCCACCACTTACAAAGTCCGCCGGCCGCGACCAGCGCGGACGCCTCGCAACTGCACCTGACCCGGCGCAAGGACGGCTACCGCTACGTGATTTCGGTGTACCGCAACGGCGAGTCGCAGCGCTTTTCCGCGCAGGAGCGCAGCCTGTTGCAGGACATCTCCCCGGTGCTGCTGCCGATGGTGGAAAAACACATCACCGCCCTGCAACCGGCCACCCTTGAACCGCAAACCCCGTCCGAAGCCGCCGAAGGCAGCGGCCTGGAAACCTTGCGCCTGCGCTTTGACGAGCGTCTGGAACAACTGGGGCTGAGCCTGTCGAACCGCGAAACCGAAGTGTGCGTCGGCCTGCTCGCCGGCCGCACGGCGCCGGAACTGGCGGAACAATTGGCGTTGAAGGTCAACACCGTGGAAAGTTATCTGAAACGGGCGGCGATCAAACTGGGCATCAGCGGGCGGCATTCGTTGATGCGCTGGATGTATTCACCGCTGGAGGCGTCGGCATCGAGTGCGGCGTGACAAACGTGAGTTCTGGGCACGGCTCTGGATCGCTACCCCCTCACCCCAGCCCTCTCCCCCAAGGGGGCGAGGGGGAAAGGGAGCCGATCTTTGTGCGCTTCAAAACCTGAGTTCGACTCGGTATTTCACGTCGGTATATCTCCAGCAAACACCACGGTCAGTCCCCTCTCCCCCCAAGGGGCGAGGGGGAAAGGGAGCCGATCTTTGTGCGCTTCAAAACCTGAGTTCGACTCGGTATTTCACGTCGGTGTATCTCCAGCAAACACCACGGTCAGTCCCCTCTCCCCCAAGGGGCGAGGGGGAAAGGGAGCCGATCTTTGTGCGCTTCAAAACCTGAGTTCGACTCGGTATTTCACGTCGGTGTATCTCCAGCAAACACCGCGGTCAGTCCCCTCTCCCTCCGGGAGAGGGCTAGGGTGAGGGTGAGCTCTTAATCCCGCGCCAACGCCTCAATCGGATCAAGCCGCGAAGCATTGCGCGCCGGGACAAACCCGAACACAACGCCAATCAGCGTCGAGCACACCACCGCCGTCAGCACCGACGCCAGCGAAAACACCATCTCCCATTCCTTGATAAACACCGAAAACAGGTGACCGATCGCATACGACAGGGAAATACCGATCGCCCCGCCCAACAGGCAGACCATCACCGCCTCCACCAGAAATTGCTGACGAATGTCCGACTGCCGCGCGCCAACCGCCATGCGAATGCCGATCTCGCGGGTCCGTTCGGTCACCGACACCAGCATGATGTTCATCACCCCGATACCGCCGACCACCAACGAAATCACCGCAATCAGTGACAGCAACAACGCCAGCGAACGGCTGGTTTTCTGCACGGTCTGCAGGACGCTGTCGAGGTTGTTGGTGAAGAAGTCCTTGGTGCCGTGGCGTTGCAGCAACAGTTGGGTGACGTGCTCTTCCACGATTTTGCTCGGCTGGCCGTCCTTCATGCGCACGCTGATGCTGTCCAGATAACGCTGGCCCAACACCCGCCCGGCCGCTGTTTCGTAGGGCACCCAGACGTTGAGGGTCTTGCCCGAGGCAAACAGGCTTTTATCTTCGGCGGCCACACCGATCACCGTGCACGGCAAGTTGCCGATCAGGATTACCTGGCCCAACGGATCGACGTCCTGCCCGAACAAACGCTGACGGGTGTTGTGATCGATGACCACCACCTGTGCCTGGCGCCGTGCATCGTTTTCGCTGAACGGGATACCGGCGGCCATCTTGATCCCGCGCACCTTGAAGTACTGGTCGCTGACGCCGTTGACCTGCGCATCCAGGTCGATATTGCGATAACGCAGCAACAGGCTGCGGCCGATCATCGGCGTGGCGCTGTCGACGTAATACAGCTGATTCAGCGCGGTGACATCAGCAGGCGTCAGGGTTTCGATGGCCGCTGCACGTTTGTCGCCGTAACTGCTGCCGGGATAGACATCGATGGTGTTGCTGCCAATCGCGGCAATGTCCTTGAGCACGTAGTTCTTCGCGCCCTCCCCAACCGCGGAAATCGACACCACCGAGGTGATGCCGATGACGATGCCGAGCATGGTCAGCAAGGTGCGCATGCGATGGGAAATCAACGCCACCCAGGCCATGGCGAACGCCTCTTTGAACAACCCGAGGCTGGCCACCAGGCGTCGTGAGGCGGTGGCTTTCGGGACCACCGGTTCTTCGTTGAGCAGCTGTGTGGTGTCGCGTTCGTTCACGCGGTCGCTGAGGATTTCGCCGTCGCTGACTTCGATGATGCGCTCGGCGTTGGCCGCGACTTTCGGGTCGTGGGTGACCAGAATCACCGTGTGCCCCGCCGCGTGCAACTCCAGGAGGATGCGCATCACCTCCTTGCCGCTGGCCGTGTCGAGGGCGCCGGTCGGTTCGTCGGCGAGGATCACTTCGCCGCCGTTCATCAAGGCCCGGGCGATACTCACGCGCTGCTGCTGACCGCCGGAGAGCTGACTCGGCCGATGCGTCAAATGCCCTTCCAGACCCAACCGCGCCAACAACTCACGGGCGCGGGCATGGCGCTGAAGCTGTGGCGTACCGGCGTAAATCGCTGGCATCTCGACGTTGTGCATCGCGCTCAAATGCGGCAGCAAGTGGTAACGCTGGAAGATGAAACCAAAGTAATCACGACGCAGTTCGGCCAGCGCCTGATTGTCCAGATCGCGGGTTTCCTGGCCGTTGATCTTGTAACTGCCGGCGGTGGCGTAATCGAGGCAACCGAGGATGTTCATCAAGGTGGATTTGCCGGAGCCGGAAGCGCCAATAATCGCCACCATTTCCCCGGCATTGATCGTCAGATTGATGTTCTTCAGCGCGAGAAATTCGCGGTCACCGGCGGTGAAACTGCGGGTGATACCGGTGAGCTGTAACAGTGGTTCCGTCATGCTCAGGCCCCCGCCACATTGGTCAGCGGATCACCGATCACCACGCGATCGCCTTCCGTCAGGCCAGCGTTGATCTGCACTTTGACGTTGTTGTTGATCCCGGTCTGCACATTACGGGACTGCGCGTGGCCCTTGGCGTCGAGCACCCGCACCGGAAAACTGCCATCGGCATTGCGCGGCCCGAGCGCCGCCACCGGCACGGTCAGCACCGACTTGGCGGTGTCGAGGACAATGCGCACCTGCGCTGTCATCGAGATGCGCAGGCGATGGTCGGGATTGGGCACCTCGAACAAGGCGTTGTAGAACACCGCGCTGTTCTGCTTCGGTGTGCCGGCGGGCGGGGTTTCGAGAAAGTTCTGCGGCGCCGGTTCGGTGCCGCGCAGCTTGCCGTAATAACGCTTGTCCTCGCCAAGAATGGTGAAGTACACCTCCTGCCCCGGAGCGATATGAATCACATCGGCTTCGGACACCTGCGCCTTGACCGTCATGGTGTCCAGATCCGCCAGCTTCAGCAGGATCGGCGCCAGTTGGTTGGCGATCACGGTCTGGCCTTCCTGAGTCACTACGCCGACCACATCGCCGTCGATCGGCGCGACGATGCGCGTGTAGGCGAGATTGACCTTGGCGGTGTCGATCTGGATGTGTGCACTTTTGATCTGCGCATCCAGCGACATCAGATTGGCCTGTTGCACCTGATAATCCGACTCGGCGGTTTCAAAATCCTGGCGCGAGATCGACGCATCGTCCTGCAAGTTCTTGTAGCGCTCGTAAATCGCTTTGGTCTGCCTGAGCTGAGCCTGGGTAGCGCGTTTTTGCGCTTGCAGGTTTTCTTCATCGACCTGGGCCTGACGCAGGGTGTTCTGCAACACCAGCGGATCGATTTCCGCCAGCCACTGCCCTTTCTTCACCTTGTCGCCGACCTTGACCTTGAGCGACTTCAATTGCCCCGACACTTGCGCACCGACATCCACTTGCTTGATGCCTTCGAGCAATCCGGTGGCGAGTACGGCGTTTTCAATATCACTGCGTTCCACCGGGGCAGTCAGGTACTGCGGCGCCTCGGCCGGTGCCTGCACCGCGTAGAACGCCAATCCCGCCACTGCCACCAACGCCAATCCCATACCGACTTTGCGCAACTTCGACTTTTCCATAAATGACCACAAGTCCGTTCAGGGGTGAGCCCGGCCAGCGGCCGGACTCTGGTAGATAAACAACAATCAGGACAGCACTTGGCCGGCCGGCACTTTCAGGCCGTCATGCCACCACGCTGCGAGACTGAAGACGTTGGGCGCCTTGAGAATCGTGAAGTGGTTGCCCGGCCCGTACCACACCGCCAGATCCGCAACGTGGCGCTGCCAGCCTTCGACCATTGCCGCTTGCTCGCGCTGATTGCCCCACGCATCCAGCGTCGGGTCATCGACCAGCGCCAGCCGCACCGGCCCGGTGTAGGCCAATTGCGGTTGATAGACCGTGCGCAGCGCCGTGGCGAAGGTGCGCACCGGGCCGTGCATCGCATCCGGCGCGGCGCGCTCCGACAGCACGCCGGCGTGCACCATCCCGGCATGCAGCAGGCGCATTTGCGTAGCGTCATCAGCGTCGGCGAACACCTGCGGATCGATCTCCAGGGACTTGCCACTGGACAGTTGCAGGGTGTCGATCAAGCGTTCCAGTGCCGCCGTGCCGGTGTACGGTTTGCCCGCCGTGCCGTTGCCGCCCGGCGCTTCGCTGTCGATCAACGTCAACGACGCCACCTCGCGCCCGGCCGCTTGCAACTGCGCCGCCATGGCATGCGCCACCCACCCGCCAAAGGAATGGCCGATCAGGTGCACCGGGCCTTGCGGGTAAACCTGCGCGATGGCTTGCAGGTAGAACGCAGCAGCGGCCTCGACCTGACTGTGCGGCACACTGCTGCCGTCCAGCCCGCGCGGTTGCAGGCCGATGATCGGCCATTCCGGGCCAATCGCTTCGGTCAGATGAATGAACCCGGTGACACTGTCGCCCGCCCCCGGCACGCAGAAAATCGGCGCATGCCCCACGTGTCCGCTCTGGATCGTCAGCAACGGCTGATACACCGCCGTGGCGGGCGCGACTACCGCCTCAAGTGCCTGAGTGATGGCCTGCCCCAACGCCTGAATATGCGGGTTTTTCATCATGCTGCGGTGATCCCCGGGGATATCGATGCACTGCAACAGACGACTGTCGAAGCGCTCCTCCCAACCGCGTGTCGGGCTTGGCGAAGACTGCCCGTCCATCAGCCCCTGAGCGCGGAACAGATGAATCGTCTGGCTCGCCGGGCTGACCCGGTAATGCGCCAAGGCCAGACGATGCGCCGCTTCGCGATCAAAGTAATGCCAGGCATCCGCTGCGCTGACCGTGGCCAGTTCCGGATCGGTCAGTTGCTGCACCTGGCAACGCTGGAACAACGCGTGGAAATCCAACGGGTCCATTTCGGCTTCCAGAGCCTCGACCGCCGCCAACGCGGCGGCGCCATCGGCACCGAGCATCAGCGCACGCCCCCGGCAATGCCCGAGCAACTGGCGCTTGTCGAGATCCTTGCCGCTCCACATCGCCTTGTCCTGAGCCAGTGAGTTGGGCGCGTAGCTGTCGAGCAGGCCGATGAACTCCACTGCTTGATCCTGACCCAGCAATTGCTGGGCGACCTCATGGGCCAGTACCCCGCCGAACGACCAGCCCGCCAGACGATACGGCCCGTGTGGCTGTACTGATCGGATGATCCCGGCCATCCGCGTGGCCATGCATTCGATCGTGCGCAACTGTGGCTGGCCCAGCGGCACGCCGGGCAGGCCGTAAATCGCAAACTCACCGCCAATATGCTGCGCAAGTGTCGGGAAATACACGTCGCGGCCGCTGAATTCATGCACCAGGAACAGCGGAGTGCCACGCTCCCCGGCACGCACCACGACCAGCCCTTCCGGCAGTCCGGCCATTTCGTCCTGAGCGAGCAACGCCGCCGTCGACTCGATGGTCGGGTGTTGGAACAGCTCGGCCAGGGACACCTGCATTGCGCCGCGTTGCAGCAGATTGACCAGCCGCACCGCGAGCAACGAATGCCCGCCCAATTCGAAGAAGTTGTCGTGACGCCCGACCTGCTCGACGCCAAGCACGTCCGCCCAAATCCGTGCCATCGCGGTTTCCACCTCGCCTTGCGGCGCCACATAAGGCCGGTTGATCACCGCGTCTGCACCCGGCTCCGGCAAGGCCTTGCGATCGACCTTGTCGTTGGGGGTCAGCGGCAATGCGTCGAGCAAGACGAAGGCGCCGGGCACCATGTACTCCGGTAAACGCTCCAGCACATGCGCGCGCAGGACCTCCAGGCCTGGCGCTTGCACCCCGGCGCGCACGGTGTACCAGGCGACCAGACGCTCTTCGCGCACCATCACCACCGCTTCGCGGAGCGCCGGATGCTCGATCAGTCGCGCTTCGATTTCACCCGGCTCCAGACGCAAGCCGCGCAGCTTGATCTGGAAGTCATTGCGCCCGAGGAATTCCAGATCGCCGTCGGTGTTGTAGCGCGCCAGATCGCCGGTGCGGTACAGCCGGTCACCGGCCACGAACGGGCTGTCGATGAAACGCTCGGCCTGCATCTGCGGCAAGCCGTGATACCCGCGCGCCACACCCACGCCGCCAATGTGCAACTGGCCGCTGACACCTTGCGGTACCGGTTGATCGTAAGCATCGAGGACGTACAAGCGCGTGTTGCTCAGCGCCTGGCCAATCGGCACCACGCTGTGCGGCACCGGCTGATCCGGTTCAAGCGTCCAGCCGCTGCTGTCGACCGTGGTTTCGGTCGGGCCGTACACGTTGTGCAAACGCACCCACGGCAGGCGATCGCGCACTTGCCGCGCCAGCGCCGCACTGAGTTCGCCGCCACCGTTGAGCACATCGGTCAGGCTGGTGCACTGGCTGACATCGGCCTGCTCGATGAAGTCCTGCAGCAGCGCCGGCACGAACTTGACCACCGTTACGTTGTGCTCACGGATCGCCTGCACCACATACGCCGAATCGCGGTTGCCATCTGGCCGCGCCAATACCAGACGCAGGCCGGAACACAGCGGCCAGAAGATCTCCCACACCGAGCTGTCGAAGCTGAACGGGGCCTTTTGCAGCAACGCACCGTGCTCGGTCGGCGCGCTGATCTGCGACCCCCAATGCACCATGTTGCAGGCGCTGCGATGCTCGATCATCACGCCTTTCGGCAGGCCGGTGGAGCCGGAGGTGTAGATCATGTAGGCGAGGTTCGAGGCGCTCAGGCCCGGCACCTGCAAATCATGATCAGGCAGCTGTTGCCAATGACCTCGATCGAGGTCGATCAAGGTCGTTGCAGGCGAGTCGAACAGCGAACGCGTCGACGCTTGCACCAGCAGCGCGACCGGCGCGCTGTCCTTGAGCATGTAGGCCAGACGTTCCGCCGGGTACCCCGGATCCAGCGGCACATACGCCCCGCCCGCCTTGAGAATGCCCAGCAGACCGACCAGCAGATCCAGCCCGCGCTCAACGCAGATCGCCACCCGTGAATCCGGTTGCACACCGTGTTCGCGCAAGTGATGCGCCAGTTGATTGGCCCGCGTATTGAGTTGGCGATAGGTGAGGCACCCGGCTTCGGACTGCACGGCTATGGCCTCGGGCTTAATCCGCACCTGCGCTTCAAACAAACAGTGCAATGGCTGTTCCAGCGAGCAATCGACTTCGCTGGCATTGAAATCGCTCAGCAAACGCTGACGTTCGTCCTGCGCCAGTAACGGCACCTGCTCCAGCAGCGTTTGCTCATCGCTCACCAGCGCCGCCAGCAAGCGCTGGAAGTAGCCGACGAAACGGCGCACCGTCGATTCATCGAACAACGCCGTGGCATAACGCAGCGAACCGCGAACGCCCTCGGCGCTATCGCCGAGACTCAGCGACAGGTCGAACTTCACGAAGTGGCTTTCCCCCGCCACGCCTTCCAGCGTCAGGTCGCCGAGCTGCAGGCTCGGGCCGTCATTGTTGTCCCAGCTCAGCAGGGTCTGGAACAACGCACTGTGGGCCAGACTGCGCAGCGGTTTGCTGATGTCCACCACGTGCTCGAACGGCAGATCCTGATGCGCCTGCGCCGCCAAAGTCTGCGCCTTGACCCGCGCCAGCAACGCTTCGCCGCTCAACCCGCCCGACGTGTCGATACGCAGGGCCAGGGTGTTGACGAACATACCGATCAAGCCTTCGATCTCGGCGCGGGTGCGGTTGGCCACTGGTGAGCCGATGACCACGTCGGTCTGCCCGGACAGGCGACTGAGCAGCATTGCCCAGGCGCTGAGGATCACCATGTAAGGCGTGACAGCGCGACGTTGGCAAAGCGCTTTCAGTCCGCGACTCAGCGGCGCGCCCAGCACCACGTCGACATGGCTGCCGGCAAAGTCCTGTTGTGCCGGACGCGGGCGATCGGTCGGCAGCGTGAGCAATGCCGGCGCACCAGCGAGGTTCTGCTGCCAGTAATCGCTCTGCTGTTGCAAAACCTCACCGCTGAGCCAACGGCGTTGCCACACCGCGTAATCGCTGTACTGCAGCGCCAGCGCTGGCAGCGGATCTTGCTGGTCCTGGCTGAAAGCCTGATACAACGCCGCCAGCTCACGGGTCAGCACGCCCATCGACCAGCCGTCGGAGACGATGTGATGCAGGGTCAGCAACAGCACATGGTGATCGTCGGCCAGACGCACCAGACGTCCGCGAATCAGCGAATCGCGAGCAAGATTGAACGGTGCACTGGCTTGCTCCTCGATCAGCCCACGCAAGGCGTTGTCGGCCTGTGGGTGCTGGCGCAAATCTTCAACTGACAGCAACAGACCCGTATCGGCCGGCAAGATCAGCACCTGCGCTTGGTCGTCGACCTGAGTGAAGCGACTGCGCAGGGTTTCGTGGCGCTCGACAATGCGCGCCAGTGCCCGTTGCAGCGCGTCTTCATCCAGCCGCCCGCGCAAACGCAGGCCCAGCGGAATGTTGTACGCCGTGTTGCCACCGTCCATTTGCGCGAGGAACCACAGGCGCTGTTGCGCGAACGACAGCGGCAGCGCTTGATCACGCGCTGCCGGCACAATCTCCGGTAACGTGCTGCGCGCGGCCCGGCTCAACACTTGCGCCACGGCCGCCAACTCTGGATTGGCGAACAGTTCGGCCAGGGTCAGCTCGACGTCCAGCTGTTGGCGGACCTGCGACAGCATGCGCATCGCCAATAACGAATGCCCGCCCAACTCGAAGAAGTTGTCGTGTCGGCCCACCTGCTCAACCGGCAACAACCCGGCCCAGATGCGCGCCAGGTTTTCCTCCAGCGCCGTGACCGGCGCCACATAGACCCGGCTGAGCATGGCGGCCTGTGTCGGCGCCGGCAGCGCCTTGCGGTCGATCTTGCCGTTGTTGTTCAGCGGCAATGCCTCCAGTTGCACCCACGCCGTCGGCACCATGTACTCCGGCAAGCGCGCCGACAGTTGAGCGTGCAGCTCAACGCTGTCGAGTTGCCCTGCGTGCGCGGTGTAATAGGCGACCAGACGCGGGGCCTCCTGGGCGTCGCGGCGTGCCAGCACTACGGCTTCCTTGATTCCTGCGCAGTTGAGCAAACGGTTTTCGATTTCTCCCAGTTCGATGCGGAAGCCGCGGATTTTCACCTGATCGTCGTTGCGCCCGATGCAATCGAGTTGCCCCGGTGCCAGCCAGCGCGCGAGGTCGCCGGTGCGATACAGCAACGCACCGGGTTTATCGCTGAACGGATCGCGCAAGAATTTCTCGGCAGTCAGATCCGCGCGGTTCAGGTAACCCAGCGCCACGCCCTGTCCGCCGATATACAGCTCGCCGGTCACGCCCATCGGCACGGGTTGCTGGTGCGCATCGAGCACATACACCTGGGTGTTGGAAATCGGCCCGCCAATCGGCACGCTCTCGGCGTTTTCCGCCACCGCTTGCACTTCGAACGTCGTGGCGTAAGTGGTGGTTTCGGTCGGGCCGTAGCAATGCACGATGCGCAGTTGCGGCGCCTCGGCCAGCAGCGTACGGAACGCCGCCGGATCCCCGCGCTCGCCACCGCAAAGCAGAATGCGCAGGCCTTTGAGCGCCTGCGGAATCAACTGCACGTACTGGTTGAACAGCGCGGTGGTGACGAACAGGATTGTCGCGCCAGTGGCACTCAGTTCGCGGCCAAAGGCCTGCGGATCAAGCAGGGTCTGATGGTCGATGATCACCACGCGACCACCGTTGAGCAGCGGCCCCCAGATGTCCATGGTGCTGGCGTCGAACGCCGGGTTCGAGGCGAACACCACGCGATCCTGCGCATTGAAATCGGCGTAACCGTTGTTGAGCACCAAACGGCCGATGCCACGGTGCGGCACCATCACGCCCTTCGGCGTGCCGGTGGAACCGGAGGTGTACATGATGTACGCCAGCGACTCCGAAGACTGCACAAGATTAGGGTTATGCGTGGGTTGATCGCTGAGTTTCAGCCTGTCCAGATCGATACGCGACGCGGCGTAATCGATGACTTCGCCGCTGAGGGTCAGCAGCGCGGCCGCCCGGCAATCCTCGACCATGAACGCCTGACGTTCGCTCGGCGCATGGATGTCCAGCGGCACATAGGCCGCCGCGCACTTGGCAATCGCCAGTTGTGCCACCAGTAGCTCCAGCGAACGTGGCAGCAGGATCGCCACATGATCCCCCGGTTGCACGCCTTGGCCGATCAGATGATGAGCCAGACGGTTAGCCTGCGCGTTCAGTTCGAAATAACTCAGCGCTTGCGCGCCATGTACCGCCGCCACAGCCTTTGGATGCGCCGCCGCTTGTTGCTGGAAAATCCCGTGCACGGTCAGGGTCTGCGGGTAATCGCGCGCGGTGGCGTTGAACTCGACGAGCAAGCGCTGACGCTCCTCTGCCGCCAATAACGGCACCTGCTCGAGGACTGCGTGATCATCGCTGACCATCGCCTGCAACAGACGCTGGAAGTAACCGACAAAGCGGCGGATGGTCGATTCGTCGAACAACGCCGTGGCGTAGTTCAGCGAGCCGCGAATCACGCCGTTGACCTCGCCCAGGGTCAGCGTCAGGTCGAACTTGGCGACATCGTCCGGCGCTGCGACGCCTTCCAGCGCCAACTCGCCCAGCGCCAGTTGCGGGCCGACGCTGCTGTCCCAGCTCAGCGAGGTCTGGAACAACGGGCTATGGGCCAGGCTGCGCACCGGCCGGGTGATTTCCACCACCTGCTCGAACGGCAGATCCTGATGTGCCTGCGCCTCCAGTGTCCGCGCCTTGACCCGCGCCAGCAGCGCTTCGACGTTCGGCGCGCCCGAGGTATCGATGCGCAGCGCCAGGGTGTTGACGAACATGCCGATCAAGCCTTCGATTTCCGCGCGGGAGCGGTTGGCCACGGGCGCGCCGACCACCACATCGGCTTGTCCGGACAGGCGACTCATCAGCAGTGCCCAGGCACTTGTCAGGGTCATGAACAAGGTCACGCCATGGCGCTGGCTCAGGGTTTTGAGTCCGGCGCTCAGGTTTGGGTCCAGCACGACTTCGAGGTGGCTGCCGGCATAGTCCTGTTGCGCCGGGCGCGGACGATCGGTGGGCAGCGTCAACAGCGCCGGCGCACCGTCGAGGGCTTGTTGCCAGTATTCGCTTTGCCGTTGCAGCACTGCACCGCTGAGCCAGCGTCGTTGCCACGCGGCATAGTCGCCATATTGCAGCGTCAGCGCCGGCAGCGGATCGGGCTGACCCTGGCTGAACGCCTGATACAACGCCTTCAACTCGCGGGTCAGCACGCCCATTGACCAACCGTCAGCGACGATGTGATGCACGGTCAACAGCAGCACATGGTGGTTGTCGGCCAGACGCAGCAACTGTCCACGAATCAGCGAATCGTTCTGCAGATCAAACGCGGTCGAAGTTTCCTGGGTCATCAACCGCTGCAAGGTGTGTTCGGCGTGCGGCTGTTGGCGCAGATCTTCTACGCGCAACAGCAAACCGTTATCGACCGGGGCAATCGACACCTGCGCGGTGTCGTCGTGGGGGATGAAACGGCTGCGCAGGGTTTCGTGGCGGGCCACGATGCGCGCCAGCGCTGCTTGCAGTGCATAGACGTCGAGGTCACCGCGCAGGCGCAGGGCGATGGGGATGTTGTACGCCGAGTTGCCGCCCGCCATTTGCGCCAGGAACCACAGGCGTTGCTGAGCGAAGGACAAGGTGCCGTCGCGCGTTACCGGGACAATCGACGGCTGGGCGCTGCGCTCGGCACCCGCCAGGCACTCGGCGACCGCCGCCAGTTCGGCATTGGCGAACAGATCCGCCAACGCCAGTTCGAGCCCCAACCGTTGTCGGACCTGCGCAACCATGCGCATCGCCAACAACGAATGCCCGCCGAGTTCGAAGAAATGATCATGGCGCCCTACCCGTTCGACCTGCAGCACCTCGGCCCAAATCTGCGCCAGCGTGGTTTCGGTCTCGCCCTGCGGCGCGGCGTAGTCGCGGGTGAACAACGCGGCCAGATCCGGTTTCGGCAACGCCTTGCGGTCGACTTTGCCGTTGGCCGTCAGCGGTAAGGCGTCAAGCCGCACAAAAGCGCCCGGCACCATGTATTCCGGCAGTTGCGCCAGCAGATGCGCACGCAGCTCGCCGACGTTCAGCGACTCGCCTTGCGTGGTTTCGGTGAAATACGCCACCAGTCGCGGCTGACCGGGTTGGTCTTCACGGGCCAGCAGCACGGCGTCCTGAATCCCCGGCAACTGATTAAGGCATGTCTCGATTTCGCCGAGTTCGATGCGCACGCCACGGATTTTCACTTGATCGTCATTGCGCCCCAGGTATTCCAGCGTACCGTCCTCGCGCCAGCGTGCGAGGTCACCGGTGCGATACATACGCGCGTTCGGCATAGGGCTGAACGGGTCGCGCAAAAAGCGCTCGGCGGTCAGTTCCGGGCGGTTCAAATAGCCACGGGCGACGCCAGCACCGCCAACGTACAACTCGCCCATCACCCCCAGTGGCACCGGCCGCTGCTGCTCATCAAGCAGATAAACACTGGCATTGCCCACCGGTTTGCCGATGTGCAGCACCTGCCCTGCCTCGATCAACCCGGACGTGGCAACCACCGTGGCCTCGGTCGGACCGTAGTTGTTGATCACCTTGAAGGACTGGTTGCGGCTGAACTGGCGCAGTCGGTCACCACCGATCAGCAAGGTTTTCAGGGTTGGATGCGCCTGCTGCTGGCTGAAGGCGTACTCGGCCACCGGGGTCGGCAGGAAGCTCACGTCCAGCGGCTGCGCGCGCCACCAGTCGAGCAGCGCATCGATGTCCTCGTTGCCATCGTGGGCCGGCGCCAGATGCAGGGTCGCGCCGACACACAACGCCGGCCAGACTTCCCAGGCCATGGCGTCGAAACCGAACCCGGCCAGGCTTGAAGTGTGGCTGCCGGCGTGCAGATCGAACGCCGCACAATGCCAGTCGAGCAGATTGCTCAGGGTGCGGTGCTCGACCATCACGCCTTTGGGCAGTCCGGTGGAGCCGGAGGTGTAGATCACATACGCCAGGTGTTGCGGCGTCAGCGCCGGCACTGACGGCGTGTCCATTCTGCTGCCTGGCCACTGACGCAAATCGAGGTCGATCAGCGGCACTGGCAGCTCGGGCAGGCGTGCGCGCAGTGCGCTTTGGGTCAACACGGCAACCGGCGCGCTGTCCTCCAGCAGATAGTTCAGACGCTCGGTTGGATGCGCCGGGTCCACCGGCACATAACCGGCGCCCGCCTTGAGAATCGCCACCAATCCGACCAGCGTATCGAGCCCGCGACGGGCAACGATGGCCACACGATCATCAGGCCGCACACCCGCTTCGATCAGGTGATGGGCCAAGGCGTTGGCCTGGTGGTCGAGTTCGGCATAACTCAGGCGCGCGCCAGCAAAAATCGCCGCCGGCGCGTGCGGTCGCTCAGCCACTTGCTGCTCGAAACGCTGAACGATGGTCAGCCCCTGAGGGTAATCGGCGTGGGTGGCGTTAAAGCCGATCAACAGCTGTTCGCGCTCAGCGGCCGGCAGGATCGAAAAGCGTTCGAAGCCTTGATGCGGTGCCTGTTCCAATGCCTGCACAAGGCTGTGCAAGGCACATTGCAGATAGTCGCAGGTGCGCCGTGCGTCGATGCCGGCACCGGCCAATGCGCTCAGGCTGAAGCCTTCGCCGAGATCGTCGACGCTAAGGGTCAGGCGATAGTTGCTGTGTTCCTCGGCTTGCAGCAATTGCATGCCGTGCCAGGCCGCCGCAGCCTCGGCCGAACTCGACGACGCCGCAGCCCCGTGGCGATAGTTGAACAAGGTGCTGAACAGCGGCGTGGTCGGCGCCATCGCGCTGCAATGCTGGATGCGCGCCAGTTGTGCGTGTTCGTGCTGGAGCAATTGGCTCAGCCGTTGATGGGTGGCCAAAGCTGCGCCTTTGACGCTGTGCGCGGTCAGATCGATGCGCAGCGGCAAGGTATTGATAAACACCCCGAGCGCACGCTCGGCACCCTCGCCGCCGTGCAAACGGCCAAGCAATACTGTGCCGAACACCACGTCGGCGCGGCCCGACAATTGCCCGAGCACCTGCGCCCAGGCCAGGTGCATCAGGCTCGCCGCGCTGACACCCAGGCGCCGCGCCTGCTGGCGGATGTCGCGGTTGAGTCCGGCGTCGAGGGTCAATCGGGCCTGCTCGACCAACCCTTCCTTTGCCGGGGTCTGGCCGTAGGGCAAGGTTGGCTCATCGACGTCGCCGAGCATGTCGCGGAAGAAGCTTTCATGCTGCTCATCGCTCATCCCGGCCAGGGTCTGCGCCACGTAGTTTCTGTATGGCACCGACTCGGCGAGACGTTGTGGCTGGCCGCTGAGGAAGGCCTGCATTTCGTGTTGCAGTACCTCCAGCGCGACGTGGTCCATCACCAGATGATGGAACAGCAGCAACGCGACAACCCGCTGATTGACCGCGTCCCACGCGTGAACCACGCGCATCAGCGGCGCCTGATTGACGGCCATGCGGTAATGACCGGCATCGAAGCGAGCGCGCAACTGCGCCAGTGCATCGCCGCTCGCGCCCTCCAGCGCAATAGTCTCGCAGACCAGCGACGCCTGACGCCAAACCACTTGCACCGGGTCTTCGAGGCCTTCCCAGAACAGCGAAGTGCGCAGGATGTCATGGCGTTGGATGACTTTCTGCAAGGCCTCGGTGAAGGCGTTCAGGCGCTGTTCATCGGCAAACGCAAACTGTGCCTGCAACACGTAGGGGTCGCCCTGAGCGGCCGACAGGTGATGGAACAGAATGCCCGTCTGCAACGGCGCCAGCGGGTAGATGTCCTGCACATTGGCCGCGCCGCCGGGGATGCTGGCAACGATGCGGTCAAGGCTCGCTTGATCGAGCGTTACCAGTGGCAGCAGTTGCGGCGTGATACGCGGGCAGTCCGGCGTAATGCGATTGGCCGGGACCTCGGCTTGCGGCTCGCCACCGACGGCCGCCGCCAGTGCGGCGAGTGTCGGCTGGTTGAACAGCACGCGAATGTCGGCGCTGAGACCGGCACGACGCATCTGCGCCAGCAGATTTACCGCCAGCAGCGAGTGCCCGCCCAGTTCAAAGAAGTGGTCGTGACGCCCCACCCGTTCCACGTTGAGCAATTCGGCCCAGAGCGCGGCGAGCAGGATTTCCACTTCGCCGACCGGCGCTTCGTATTCACGCGTGACCAGCGCCGTCAGATCCGGTGCTGGCAACGCCTTGCGTTCGAGTTTGCCGTTAGCGCTTAGCGGCAATGCATCGAGATGCACGAATACGCCAGGCACCATGTAGTCCGGCAGGTGCTCCAGCAGATGGCTGCGCAGCGCTTCGATGCCCAGCTGTTCGCCGGTGTAATACGCAACCAGACGCTTGTCGCCGGGCACGTCTTCGCGGGCCAGCACCACCGCTTCCTGCACCCCCTCGATCTGCGTCAGGCGTGCCTGGATTTCACCCAGCTCGATGCGCAAGCCACGGATTTTCACCTGATCGTCGTTGCGGCCCAGGTATTCAATGTTGCCGTCGGCCCGATAGCGGGCAACGTCGCCAGTGCGGTACATGCGGCCATTGGCCTGGAACGGATCGTCGAGGAAGCGTTCCGCGCTCAGTTCTGGTCGATTGAGATAACCACGCGCCACCTGCACGCCACCGATGTACAACTCACCGACAACGCCTAGCGGCACCGGTTGTTGTTGGCCGTCGAGGATGTACATACGGGTGTTGGCGATCGGTTTGCCGATCGGCGTGTTGTCCGGGGTTTGCTCCAGCGGCCCGGCGCAATTCCATGCGGTCACGTCGACGGCGGCTTCGGTCGGGCCATAGAGGTTGTGCAACGCACTGCCCGGCAATTGCCGTTTGAAACGCCGCACCAGACTGCCCGGCAACGCTTCGCCGCTGCACATTACATGACGCAGTTCCGAGCAGCGCTGGGTGTCGCCGTGGGCAAGGAACACGTCGAGCATCGACGGCACGAAGTGCAGCGTGGTAATCCGTTCCTGCTCGATGATTTCGCTGAGATACAGCGGATCCTTGTGGCCACCGGGCTGCGCCATGACCAGACGCGCGCCGGTCATCAGCGGCCAGAAGAACTCCCACACCGACACGTCAAAACTGAACGGCGTCTTCTGCAACACCGTGTCTGCCGCCGTCAGTGGATAGGCGTCCTGCATCCACAGCAAACGGTTGACCACCCCGGCATGTTCGTTGATCACGCCTTTTGGCTGGCCGGTCGAACCGGAGGTGTAGATCACGTACGCCATATGTTGCGGGGTCAACTCGGCGGTGGGCAGAGGGCCGCTCGGCAACGATTGCCAGTGCGCTTTATCGAGATCGACCAGCGGCACCGCGACGTCACCGAGCAGCCCGCGCGTGGAACCTTGAACCAGCACCGCCAGCGGCGCGCTATCGTCCAGCATGTAGGCCAGCCGTTCCAGTGGATACGCCGGGTCCAGCGGCACGTAACCGCCGCCGGCCTTGAGGATTGCCAGCAGGCCGATGACCATGTCCAGACCGCGCTCGACACAGATCGCCACCCGCGAATCCGCCTGCACGCCCAAGCCGCGCAGGTGCCGCGCCAGTTGGTTGGCCTTGGCGTTCAGCTCGGCATAGCTCAGGCGCTGCTCCCCGGCGAGCACCGCCGGAGCCTGTGGCGTGCGCGCCACTTGCGCCTCGAACAGACCGTGGAGGGTCTGCTCAAGGTTGTAATCCACCGTCGTGGCATTGAACTCATTCAGCAGGCGTTGCTGTTCGTCCTCTGCCAGCAGCGGCACGTGCTCCAGCACCGTTTGATCATTGGCGACCATCGCCTGCAACAGACGCTGGAAATAGCCGACAAAACGCAGCACCGTGGCCTCGTCGAACAGCGCTGTGGCGTACTCCAGCGAACCGCGAACTGCACCGTTGGACTCGCTCAGGTTCAACGACAGATCAAACTTGGCGAAGTGACTCGGCTCCGCCACGCCTTCCAGGGTCAAATCACCGAGGGCCAGCGCCGGGCCTTGCAGACCGTCCCAACTGAGCAACGTCTGGAACACCGGGCTGTGCGCCAGACTGCGCAGTGGCCGGGTGATTTCCACCACCTGCTCAAACGGCAGATCCTGATGCGCCTGCGCCGCCAGCGTCAGTGCCTTGACTCGGGCCAGCAGCGCTTCGACGCTGAGTTCGCCCGAGGTGTCAATCCGCAGGGCCAGGGTGTTGACGAACATGCCGATCAAACCTTCGATCTCGGCGCGGGTGCGGTTGGCCACGGGCGAACCGATCACTACTTCCGACTGACCGGACAAACGACCGAGCAGCATCGCCCAAGCGCTCATCAGCGTCATGTACAGCGTCACGCCATGGCGCTGGCCCAGCGCCCTGAGGCCGGCACTCAAGCGTTCATCGAGCACCACGTCGACGCTGCTGCCGGCGTAGTCCTGCTGCGCCGGTCGAGCACGATCGGTCGGCAACATCAACAACGCCGGAGCGCCCGCCAGCGTCTGCTGCCAGTATTCGCTCTGGCGCTGCAACACCTCGCCACTGAGCCAGCGCCGCTGCCACACCGCGTAATCGGTGTATTGCAGTGCTAGCGGCGGCAGCGGATCCGGCTGCCCCTGACTGAACGCCTGATACAGCGCCATCAGTTCACGGGTCAGAACCCCCATCGACCAGCCATCGGAGATGATGTGGTGCAGGGTCAGCAGCAGCACGTGATGATCGTCGGCCAGGCGCACCAGCCGTCCGCGAATCAGCGCGTCATCCTGCAAATCGAACGGCCCGGACGCTTCGCCCTGAATCAATGCCTGCAAGGCTTGCTCGGGTTGCGGGTGGTGGCGCAGGTCTTCGACGCGCAGTAACAGGCCGCTGTCGACCGGAGCGATCAGCACCTGTGCCTGATCATTGAACTGGGCGAAACGGCTGCGCAGGGTTTCGTGGCGGGCCACGATCCGCGCCAGTGCGCGTTGCAGGGCATCGTCGTCGAGGCGACCGCGCAAGCGCAGGGCCACGGGAATGTTGTACGCGGTGTTGGCGCCTTCCATTTGCGCCAGGAACCACAGGCGTTGCTGGGCGAACGACAGCGGCAAGGCGCCGTCACGCGGCACCGGCACAATCGCTGGTTGCGTGCAGCGCCCGGCCGCGTTCAGTACCGCAGCGACCGCCGCCAGTTCGGCGTTGGCGAACAGCTCAGCCAGCGCCAGTTCGACGCCAAGCCGTTGCCGCACTTGCGAGACCATGCGCATCGCCAGCAGCGAATGGCCGCCGAGTTCGAAAAAGTGATCCTGACGCCCGACCCGCTCGACCTGCAGCACATCGGCCCAGATCTGCGCCAGCGCGACTTCCACCTCGCCTTCGGGCGCCGCGTATTCGCGGGTGAACAACGCCGACAGCTCCGGCGCCGGCAAGGCTTTGCGGTCAACTTTGCCATTGGCGGTCAACGGCAACGCGGCGAGTTTGACGAACGCCACCGGCACCATGTACTCCGGCAAACGGCTTAGCAATTGCGCGCGCAGCTCACCGACCGGCAGCGCTTCGACCTGCGCCTGTTCGGTGAAATACGCTACCAGGCGCGGCTGGCCGGGTTGATCCTCGCGGGCCAGCAGCACGGCTTCCTGAATCCCCGGCAACTGATTGAGGCAGGTCTCGATTTCGCCCAGCTCGATGCGCACGCCACGGATTTTCACCTGATCGTCATTGCGCCCCAGGTAGTCGAGCGTGCCGTCTTCGCGCCAGCGTGCGAGGTCACCGGTGCGGTACATGCGCGCGTTCGGCACGCGACTGAACGGGTCACGCAGAAAGCGCTCGGCGGTCATCTGCGGACGGTTCAAATAACCACGGGCGACGCCGGCACCGCCGACGTACAACTCGCCCGCCACGCCCATCGGCACCGGGCGCTGGTGTTCATCGAGCAGGTACACCGTGGCGTTGCTTATCGGTTTTCCGATGTGCAGCACGTGCCCGGCCTCGATCAATCCAGACGTGGCAACGACCGTGGCCTCGGTCGGGCCATAGTTGTTGATCACGTCGAAATGCTGATTGCGATTGAACTGGCGCAAGCGGTCGCCGCCGATCAGCAGCGTGCGCAGGGTCGGGTGTTCGAGGTTCTGGCTGAAGGCGTATTCGGCCACCGGCGTCGGCAGAAAGCTCACGTCCAGCGGTTGCGCCCGCCACCACGCCAATAACGCGTCGATGTCTTCGTTGCCGTCGTGGGTTGGCGCCAGATGCAGCGTCGCGCCGGCGCACAGGGCCGGCCAGACTTCCCAGGCCATCGCGTCGAAACCGAAACCGGCGAGGCTGGAGGTGTGGCGACCGGCGCACAGGTCGAACGCCGTGCAGTGCCAATCGACCAGATTGTTCAAGGTGTGATGCTCGACCATCACGCCTTTGGGCAGGCCGGTTGAGCCGGAGGTGTAGATCACGTAGGCGAGATGTGCGGCGGTCAGGCCCGGCACCTGCGGATTGAGCGTGCAGCTCAGTGGCCAAGTGCAGCGGTCGAGGTCGATCACCGGCACGTCCAGTGCCGGCAAGCGCTCACGCAGATCGGTCTGGGTGAGGACCACCACCGGGGCGCTGTCGCTCAGCAGATAGTGCAAGCGCTCGGCCGGGTGCGCCGGATCGACCGGCACGTAACCGGCGCCGGCCTTGAGAATCGCCACCAGCCCGATCAGCGTATCGAGCCCGCGGCGGGCGACGATGGCCACGCGATCATCGGGTTTGACCCCGCGCTCGATCAGGTGATGCGCCAGGGCATTGGCGTGACGGTTGAGTTCGGCGTAGGTCAACTGCGCGTCGGCAAACACTGCCGCCAACGCTTCCGGTCGCTGCGCGACTTGAGCTTCAAAGCGTTGCTGCAGAGTCTGAGTCGGCGCAAAACTCATTTGTGTCGCGTTGAAACCGACCAGCACGTGCTCAAGCTCCGCTGCCGGCAGCACCGGTAACTGATTGACCGGCGTTTGCGGCGCCTGCTCCAGTGCCAGCAGCAGATGTTCCAGTGCGCAGTGCATGTAGGCGCAAATCCGCTGCGGGTCGATTTGCGTGCTCGCCAGCAAGGTCAGACTGAACGCATCGCCGAGGTCATCGACGCTCAGGGTCAGCGGATAGTTGGTGCGCTCCTCGGAGTGCAAGGTGGCAATGCCCTCCCACGCCGCCAGCGTTTCAGGGCTGGCCGTGGTGACGTTGTGGCTGTGGCGGTAATTGAGCAGCGTGCTGAACAGCGGCGTCGGCGCGACCACGTTGCTGCAGCGCTGGGCCAGTGCCAGCGGCGCGTATTCATGGCGCATCAGCGTGGTCAGCCGCGCATGGGTGGCGTTGACGGCGGCGCGCACGTCGGTGCTGTCGACATTTACCCGCAACGGCAAGGTGTTGATGAAGATCCCCAGCGCCCGGTCGACCGCTTCGGCGCCTTGCATGCGCCCCATCAGCACCGTGCCGAACACCACGTGTTGTTTGCCGGTCAACGCTGCCAATACCTGGGCCCAACCCAGGTGAAACAGGCTCGCGGCGCTTACCCCGAGCTGGCGTGCCTGGGCGCGCAAACGCTGGCCCAACAGCGCCTCGATCGGCTGGCTCAATTCGGCAATCTCGCTGCCGTCACCCTGCACGTCTTGCAAGCCGTACGGCAACGTCGGCTCGTCGATGTCGCTGAGCATGTCGCGGAAAAACGCCTCATGCTCGGCTTCGCTGACCCCCAGCCGCGCCTGCGCCACGTAATTGCGGAACGGCACCGGCCGCCCCAACGACTCGCGCTGGCCGCTGAGGCAGGCGCGCATTTCATGCCGCACCACGTCGAGGGCCGAGTGGTCGAGGGCCATGTGGTGGAACAGCAACGTCGCAATCACCCGTTGCCCGGCGGCGTCCCAGGCATGGGCCAGGCGCAAAAGCGGCGCGCGGCTGACGTCGAGGCGAAAGTGTCGGGCGTCGAACCGCTCGTGCAGGGATGCCAGCACATCGCTGTCAGCATCAGGCACCTCGATTTCTTCCACCGGCAATTCGGCGCGGCGCCAGACCACCTGCACCGGGGCGTCGAGGCCTTGCCAGTGCACCGAGGTGCGGAGAATGTCATGACGATCGATCACCGTTTGCAATGCTTGCGCGAACGCTTGAAAACGTTCACGGCTGGCGAAAGCGAACTGCGACTGCATGACATACGGATCGCCTTCACCGCCACTGACGTGGTGATAAAGAATGCCTTCCTGCAACGGCGCCAGCGGGTAAATGTCCTGTACATTCACCGCGCCGCCGGGCACTTGCGCCACGAGATGGTCGATGCTGATTTGATCCAGCTCGACCAGGGTCAGCATCGACGGAGTGATCTGCGTGGCGTCGGCAGCGATGCCGTTGACCGGCACCTCGACCTGACCGGCCTTGGTCGCCGTGTATTGCCCGGCCTTGATCAGCTCGATCAGCGCCGGTTTGTGTTCGCGCAACAGCGCCAGCAACGCCGGATCGCTCAAGGCCTGCTTGTTGCCGTTCACCCGCAGCTGATCATCGGTGACCGCCAGGTGGATGTCTTTAGCCTTCAATGTGGCCAACAGTTCGATCACGTTCACAGGACGATCTCCATTCGTTCGGTAATTGCGGCGTAGCCGGCCAGGGTCGGATGTTCGAACAGCGACCGGACATCGGCTTCCATGCCTTCCTGACGCAACCGGCCGATCAGACTGACCGCCAGCAGCGAGTGACCACCCAGCTCAAAAAAGTGATCGTGACGCCCTACCCGTTCGACGTTGAGCAGTTCGGCCCAGAGCCGTGCGAGGGTGATTTCGACTTCGCCCACCGGGGCTTCGTATTCGCGTGTGTTCAGCGCTTGCTGATCTGGTGCCGGCAACGCCTTGCGGTCGAGCTTGCCGTTGGGGCTCAGCGGTAAACCCTCGAGATGCACGAACACGGCGGGCACCATGTAATCCGGCAAGTGCTCGAGCAAATGACTGCGCAGCACGTCGATTTCCACGCGTTCACCGGTGTAATACGCGACCAGACGTTTGTCGCCAAACGCGTCTTCGCGGGCCAATACCACGGCTTCCTGCACACCCACGATCTGGGTCAGGCGTGCCTGGATTTCGCCCAGTTCGATACGCAAGCCTCGGATCTTCACCTGATCATCATTGCGGCCCAGGTACTCGATGTTGCCGTCGGGCCGATAGCGGGCGACGTCACCGGTGCGGTACATGCGTCCGTGCGGGTGAAACGGATCCTTGAGGAAACGTTCGGCCGTCAGCTGCGGCCGGTTCAGATAACCACGCGCCACCTGCACACCGGCGATGTACAGCTCGCCGATCACACCGTGCGGCACCGGTTGCTGTTGAGCATTGAGAATGTACATCCGGGTGTTGGCGATCGGTTTGCCGATCGGCGTGTTGTCCGGGGTCTGCTCGATGGACCCGACGCAATCCCACGCCGTTACGTCGACGGCAGCTTCGGTTGGGCCATACAGGTTGTGCAAACCGCTACCCGGTAATTGCAGTTTGAAACGCCGCACCAGACTGCCCGGTAACGCTTCACCGCTGCACATCACCTGCCGCAGACTGTCGCAGCGGGTGGTGTCGCTGTTGGCGAGGAACACGTCGAGCATGGACGGCACAAAGTGCAGCGTGGTGATGCGTTCGCGCTCGATCACTTCGCTCAGGTAGTGCGGATCCTTGTGCCCGCCAGGCTGCGCCATGACCAGTCGCGCGCCGGTCATCAGCGGCCAGAAAAACTCCCACACCGACACGTCGAAGCTGAACGGGGTTTTCTGCAACACCGCATCGGCCGCCGTCAGCTGATAGGCGTCCTGCATCCACAGCAAGCGGTTGACCACACCGGCATGCTCGTTGACCACGCCTTTCGGTTGGCCGGTCGAACCGGAGGTGTAGATCACGTAGGCGCTGTGTTGGGGCGTCAACGTCGCGATTTGCGGATTGTCGGCAGACAAGGTTTGCCAGGTATTCAGGTCGAGATCGACCACCGCTGCGGCGATATCCCCCAGCAACGCGCGGGTCGCCCCATGCACCAGCACCACGGCCGGCGCGCTGTCCTCAAGCATGTAGGCCAGGCGCTCCGGCGGATAGGCCGGGTCCAGCGGCACATAAGCGGCACCGGCCTTGTTGATCGCCAGCAGGCCGATGACCATTTCCAGGCTACGTTCGACGCAGATCGCCACCCGCGAATCCACCCGCACGCCAAGGCCGATCAAGTGTCGAGCCAAGCGGTTGGCGCGCTCGTTCAACTGGGTGTAGCTCAATGGCCGTTCGCCGGCGACAACAGCGACTGCCTGCGGCGTACGTTGCACCTGCGCTTCGAACAGGCCGTGCAGCGTCTGCTGCAAATCGTAATCGACGGCGGTGTCGTTGAGGCCGAACAGCAACGCCTGCCGCTCCTCGTCCGACAACACTGTCAGGTGGTTCAACGCCCGCTGCGGGGTGTGCTCCAGTGCTTCAACCAGTGCGATCAGCGCGTTGTGCATGTACTGACCGACGCGTGCCGCACCAATGCGCGACGGCGTCATCACGGTCAGTTGGAAGCCGGCGCCCAGATCGTCGACGTTGAGGGTCAACGGGTAATTGGTGCGTTCCTCGCCGGCAAGGGATTCGATGCCCTGCCAGGATTCACGCTTGGCCTCTTGTAGGGTTTCATTGTCGCTATGCCGGTAATTGAGCATCGCACTGAACAATGGCGACGGCGCCGCGACACCGCTGCAACGCTGGGCCAAGGCCAGCGACGCATGTTCGTGGGCCAACAGCGCACTAAGCCGCGCATGGGTCGCCTTGACCCCGGCGCGCACGTCGGATTCATCGACATCCACGCGCAAGGGCAAGGTGTTGATGAACATGCCCAATCCGCGATCCGCGCCCGCGCCGCCCTGCAGGCGGCCGAGTAACACCGTGCCAAATACCACGCGTTCCTGAGCGGACGTTGCCGCCAGCACCTGTGCCCAGGCGAGATGGAACAGGCTGGCGACGCTGACGCCGAGCAACCGCGCCTGACTGCGCAGACGCTGCGCCAGCAAGGCCGGCAGCGGCTGGCAGACTTCCTCGATGTCATTGCCATCGCCATGCACATCCTGCAAACCGAACGGCAGCGTCGGTTCGTCGATGTCGCCGAGCATCTCGCGGAAGAATGCTTCGTGCTCTTGTTCGCTGACGCCAAGGCGAGTCTGCGCGACATAATTGCGGTACGGCACAGCGGCCACCGGCAGTTGCTCATCACCCTGCAAAATCGCCTGCATTTCTGCGCTGACCACCGCCAGTGCGGTGTGGTCCATGGCGATGTGGTGGAACAACAGCATGGCAACCACGCGCTGATTGTGCGGATCGAGGGCATACACCAGACGCAGCAGCGGTGCCTGATCCAAGTCCAGACGCCAGTGCCGCGCATCGAAGCGCACACGCAGTTGATCGATGGCCTCACCCTGCGTCGGCTCCAGCGCCACGGCGTGTATCGGCAATTCCGCATGCCGCCAGACCACTTGCACCGGCGTCGGCAAGCCTTGCCAGACCACGGAGGTGCGCAGGATGTCGTGGCGCGTCATGACCTGACGCAGCGCCGCCGCGAACCCTTGAAAACGCTCGAGGCTGTCGAATGCCAGACACGATTGCAGCAGGTACGGATCGCCCTGCGCGGCGCTGAGGTGGTGATAGAGAATCCCTTCCTGCAACGGCGCCAGCGGATAAATATCCTGCACATTGGCCGCGCCACCGGGCACCGTGGCGACGATGCGTTCGATGCTGGCCTGATCCAGTTGCACCAGCGGCAGCATGTCCGGGGTGATGTGCGTGCAATCGGCCGCAATCAGATTTTCCGGCACCGCGACCTCGCGACCACTGCCCACCGCCGCCGCCAGCGCGGCCAGGGTCGGTTGGCTGAACAGCACGCGCACGTCGGTGCTCAGATCGACCTGACGCATGCGTTCGATCAACGTCACCGCCAGCAACGAATGCCCGCCCAGTTCGAAGAAGTTGTCGTGACGGCCGACCTGTTCGACGTTGAGCACGTCTGACCAGATCTGCGCCAGGGCGATTTCCACCGATCCTTGCGGCGCGGCATATTCGCGGCTCAGCCACGCCGTTTGATCCGGCTCCGGCAAGGCCTTGCGATCGAGTTTGCCGTTGGCGGTCAGCGGCAGTGCTGGCAGACGCACGTAAGCGGCGGGCACCAGCGCTTGCGGCAACTGCGCTTGCAAATGACTGCGCAAATCCTCGATCTCGACGCTCAGGCGTTCAGTGAACCACGCCAGCAACTGCCCGTCGCGCACCAGCACCACGCAATCCTGCACCGCTTCGTGCTGACTCAACGCCGCTTCGATTTCGCCCAGTTCGATACGCACGCCGCGCAGTTTGACCTGATCATCGTTACGTCCCAGGTACTCGATATTGCCGTCAGCCAGCCAGCGTGCGAGGTCGCCGGTGCGGTACATGCGCGCCTGCCGTACGTCGCTGAACGGATCGTCGAGGAAGCGTTCGGCGCTCAGTTCCGGACGATGCAGATAACCGCGCGCCACACCAGCGCCACCGACATACAACTCTCCCGCAACGCCGACCGGTACGGGTAGCTGCTGGTCGTCGAGCAGGTAAATTTTCGCGTTGGCCATCGGCCGGCCGATATGCAGCACCTGCCCGGCCTCGACCGCGCCGGAGGTGGCGACCACCGTGGCTTCGGTCGGGCCATAGTTATTGATCACCGCGAAGCTTTGCTCGCGAGGGAACTGGCGCAGTTTGTCACCGCCGATCAACAGCGTGCGCAAAGTCGGGTGGCCGAGGTCGCGACTGAACGCATATTCGGCGACCGGCGTCGGCAGGAAACTCACGTGTAACGGCTGCGCACGCCACCACGCCAACAATTCGTCGAGGTGCTCATTGCTCACCGACTCCGGCGGCAGATGCAGGGTCGCGCCCACGCACAGCGCCGGCCAGACCTCCCACGCCATGGCGTCGAACCCGAAACCGGCGACACTCGACGTGTGGCTGCCGGCGCGCAGGTCAAAGGCCTCGCAGTGCCAGTGCACCAGGTTCTCCAGCGTCGCGTGTTCGACCATCACGCCTTTCGGCTGGCCCGTGGAGCCGGAGGTATAGATCACATAGGCAAGATGCGCCGGGGCCAGCGTCGGCAAATGCGGATTGCTGTCGGACAAATGCTGCCAGGTGGGATGGTCCAGATCAATCAGCGGCACGGCGCCAAGCAAATCTGCCGTCGACGCCTGCGCCAGCACCGCTATCGGCGCGCTGTCCTGCAACAGATAGGCGATGCGCTCCGCCGGGTGCGCCGGATCGACCGGCACATAACCGGCCCCAGCCTTGAGGATCGCCAGCAACGCGACGAGCATTTCCGGGCTGCGGCGCAGGCACACGGCGACGCGGTCATCGGGCTGCACGCCGAGCCCGAGCAAGTGATGGGCCAGGCGATTGGCGCGTTGATTGAGCTGAGCGTAGGTCAGGTGCTGCGCGCCCTGCACCACGGCCAGTGCATGCGGCTGCTGCTCGGCCTGAACCTCGACCAAGTGCTGAATCGTCGCGCCATGCGGGTAGGCCGCGTCATGCTGGTTGAAGCCGACCAGCAAGTCTTCGTATTCCGCCACCGAGAGCACCGGCAACCGGTTGAGCGGGCGTTGCGGCGCCTCTTCCAGGGCCGTCACCAGATGTTCGAGTGCGGTGTGCATGTAACTGCAGATCCGCTGCGCACCGATCTGGGCCAGCGCCAGCACGTCGAGGACAAAACCTTCGCCCAGATCATCCACCGACAGGGTCAGCGGATAATTGCTGCGCTCCTCACCGCCAAGCATGCGCACGCCTTGCCAGATACCCTGACCGTCGCGCGCCTGCTGTTCGGCGGCGCTGTGCCGGTAGTTGAGCAAGGCGCTGAACAGCGGCGCGGAACCTGACATGCCGCTGCATCGTTGCGCCAGTGCCAGCGACGCGTGTTCATGAGCAAGCAGCGCCGTCAGCCGCGCATGGGTGGCTTTCACCCCGGCGCGTACGCCTTCACCGAGATCAACTCGCAGCGGCAAGGTGTTGATGAACACCCCGAGTGTGCGGTCGGCACCCTCGCCGCCCTGCATGCGTCCCATCAACACCGTGCCGAAGACCACGTCGCGGCGGCCGGAAACCACGCCCAACACCCGCGCCCAGGCCATGTGCATCAGGCTCGCCGGACTGACACCCAGCTGCCGCGCCTGTTCACGCAGACGCCGATTGAGTCCGGCATCCACCGCTTGCAGCGCTTCTTCGATGCCACGCCCGTCGCCCTGGACATCCTGCAGACCGAAGGGCAAGGTCGGTTCGTCGATATCGCCGAGCATCTCGCGGAAGAACGCTTCGTGTTCCTGCTCGTCAGCGCCCAAGCGCGCCTGCGCCACGTAATTGCGGTAAGGCATCGGTGGCGTCAGCGTGTCGACCTGATCGAACATCAACGCGTGCATTTCCCGACCGATCACGTCCATGGCGGTGTGGTCGAGAATCGAGTGATGGAACAGCACGATGGCGACGACTTGCTGTTGTGCCGGATCCTCGGCGTAGACCATGCGGATCAGCGGCGCAACGGTCAGGTCTAGGCGGTAATGCCGCGCATCGAAACGCCCGTGCAACTGCTCGAGCATGGCGCCGTCCTGCGCATCCAGCACGACTTGTTGCACAACTATCTGCGCTTCGCGCCAGACCACCTGATGCGGGCCGGGCAAGCCTTCCCAGACCACGCTGGTGCGCAAGATGTCATGGCGGGCGATGACCTGCTGCAAGTGTGCGGCGAAGGTTTGCAAACGCTCGAGACTGTCGAAAGCCAGACGCGATTGCAGCAAGTACGGATCGCCCTGTTCGGCACTCAGGTGGTGATAAAGAATGCCTTCCTGCAGCGGCGCCAGCGGATAGATGTCCTGCACATTCGCAGCACCGCCCGGCACTGTGGCGACGATACGATCGATACTGGCCTGATCCAGCGTGGTCAGGGTCAGCATGTCCGGGGTGATGTGCGTGCAATCGGCCGCAATCAGATTGGCCGGCACGGTGATTTCCCGGCCACTGCCCAAGGCACGCGCCAGCGCAGCGAGGCTCGGTTGATTGAACAGCACCCGCACATCGGCGCTCAGACCGGCCTGACGCATGCGCTCGATCAGGCTCACCGCCAACAGCGAATGGCCGCCGAGTTCAAAGAAGTTGTCGTGACGGCCGATCTGTTCGATGTTCAGTACGTCGGCCCAGATCTGCGCCAACGCGATCTCGACCGGGCCTTGCGGTGCTTCGTATTCACGGCTGAGCCACGCCTCCTGATCCGGCTCGGGCAAGGCCTTGCGATCGAGTTTGCCGTGGGCCGTGAGCGGCAGGCTGTCCAGGCGCACGTAAGCCGCCGGCACCAACGTGTCAGGCAGGCGTGCTTGCAGATGCTGGTGCAAGTCGCTGATCTCGACAGCTTCGGTTGCGGTGAACCAGGCGACCAGACGCCCGTCACGCACCAACACCACGCATTCGCGAACCGCAGCGTGAGTACTCAGGGCGGCTTCGATTTCGCCGAGTTCAATGCGCACACCACGCAGTTTTACTTGATCGTCGTTGCGCCCGAGGTATTCGATATTGCTGTCCGCCAGCCACCGCGCGAGGTCGCCGGTCCGGTACATGCGTGCATGCGGTTCATCGCTGAACGGGTCGTCGAGGAACTGCGCAGCGGTCAGTTCCGGGCGGTTCAGATAACCGCGCGCAACCCCGGCGCCACCGACATACAACTCGCCTTGCACACCGGTTGGCACAGGCTGCTGCTGACGGTCCAGCAGATAAATCCGCGCATTGGCAATCGGCCGGCCGATGTGCAAAACCCGCCCGGATTCGATGCGCCCGGACGTCGCCACCACCGTGGCTTCGGTCGGGCCGTAGTTGTTGATCACGTCAAACGTCTGATCAAGCGGGAACTGGCGCAACTTGTCGCCACCGATCAGCAGCGTGCGCAAGGTCGGATGGCCCAGCTCGCGACTGAATGCGTATTCGGCGACCGGGGTCGGCAGAAAGCTCACCTGCAACGGCTGCGCACGCCACCATTCGAGCAATTCATCGAGATGTTCATTGCTGATCGCGGGCGGTGGCAGATGCACGGTCGCGCCGACGCACAACGCCGGCCAGACTTCCCAGGCCATGGCATCGAAACCACAACCGGCGACGCTGGCGGTGTGGCTGCCGGCATGCAGATCGAAGGCTTCGGCATGCCAGTGCACAAGGTTTTCCAGAGTGCGGTGCTCGACCATCACGCCTTTCGGCTGCCCGGTAGAACCCGAGGTGTAGATCACGTAGGCCAGATTCGCCGGGGTCAGCCTCGACCGCTCAGGGTTGGCGTCAGGCAAGTGCTGCCAGTCGCCGGCGTCCAGATCGATCACGGGGACAACGCCAAGCAGCTCGCGCGTTGCGGCTTGCGCGAGTACGGCGATTGGGTCGCTGTCCTGCAATAGATAGGCGATGCGCTCTGCCGGGTAATCCGGATCAATCGGCACATAACCGGCGCCGGCCTTGAGAATCGCCAACAGCGCAACCAGCATGTCAGGGCCGCGACGCAGGCACAGCGCGACACGATCGTCGACTTGCACGCCGAGGCCGATCAGGTGGTGGGCAAGACGATTGGCGCGCTGATTCAGTTCGCGGTAGCTGAACTGCTGCTCGCCCTGCACCACCGCAAGCGCCTCGGGATGCGCCGCCACTTGCGCTTCGAACAGGCGCGGCACGGTCTGCGCGGGCGGGTATTCACGACCGCTGATGTTGAAGCCAACCAGCACCCGTTGCCGCTCGCTTGGCGACACGATCGACAGCTGCTGCAACGGCGCCTGCGGCCTGTACTCCAGCGCCGTCACCAGGCTGTGCAACGCGGTTTGCAAGAAATCGCAGACCCGCGCGCCGTCCACTTGTGGCACAGCTTGCACGTTCAAGCGGAAACCTTCACCGAGGTCATCGACGCTGACCACCAGCGGATAGTTGCTGCGCTCGCGGGAGCTGAGAATCTGTACGCCCTCCCACGCTACGGCGGCCGACTCGGGCGCACTGTGGCGGTAGTTGAGCAAGGTGCTGAACAGCGTCTGCGAACCGGCGAAGCCACTGCAACGCTGAGCCAGTGCCAGCGAGGCCTGCTCGTGGCCGAGCAACTGCGCCAGCCGCGCATGGGTACCCCGCACGCCGCTCTCTACCGAGTCCGCGCCGACACTGACGCGCAACGGCAAGGTGTTGATGAACATGCCCAGCGCCCGGTCTGCGCCCTCGCCGCCCTGCATGCGCCCGAGCAATACCGTGCCGAACACCACGTCCTGCTGGCCGGACACCTGCGCCAGCACCTGAGCCCAGGCCTGATGCACCAGACTGGCGACGCTGACACCCAGCCGCCGCGCCTGCTCGCGCAGACGCTGGCCGAGGCCGGCGTCGAGGTCTGCCTGGCTGTCAAGGATGTCGCTGCCATCGCCGTGCACGTCCTGCAGACCGAAGGCCACGGTCGGTTCGTCGATTTCGCCAAGCATCTCGCGGAAGAACGCCTCGTGGGCCTGATCATCGGCGCCAAGCCGCGCCTGCGCGACAAAGTGACGGTACTGCACCGGCGGCGGCAGGTCACTGCTGCGGCCGAGCATGACGTCGTTCATTTCCGCGACCAGCACCTCCAGTGCGGTGTGATCGAGGACGATATGGTGCATCAGCAGCATGCCGACCCAGCGCTTGTTTGGCTGATCTTCGGTGTAGGCAAAACGCATCAGCGGCGCACGATTGAGGTCCAGACGATAGTGGCGTGGATCGAAACGCGCCTGCATCTGCTCCAGCACATCGCCGTCGAGTTCGTCGGCATCGACGCGTTCCAGCGCCAGTGGCGCCTCGCGCCAGACCACTTGCACCGCTTCTTCGAGCCCTTCCCAAACGATGCCGGTGCGCAGGATGTCATGGCGCTCGATCACGCCGTTCAAGGAACGGACGAAGTCTTTGATCTGCGCCAGTCCGTCGAAGGCGAATTGCGCCTGCAACACATACGGATCGCCGGCGCTGGTGGCCAGGTGGTGATAGAGAATCCCGGCCTGCAACGGTGCCAGGCCATAGATGTCCTGCACATTGGCGATGCCGCCCGGCACCGTTTCAACGACACGATCGATCGCGGCCTGATCGAGACTGGCCAGCGGCAGCATCGCCGGAGTAATGCGCGGGCAACCCGGCTCGATCAGGTTGTCCGGAACGACGATCACGCGTTCATTGCTCAGGGTTGCCGCCAGTGCTGCCACGCTCGGCTGACCGAACAGCACGCGCACATCACAATGCAGGTCCTGTTGGCGCAGGCGTTCGATCAGCTTTACCGCCAGCAGCGAATGACCACCCAGTTCGAAGAAATTGTCGTGGCGACCGACCTGCTCGACACCCAGCAACGTCTGCCAGAGTTCGGCAATCAGCTTTTCCACGGCACCGATCGGTGCTTCGAAACCGCGCCGGGCAAACGCCTCGCTGTCCGGTGCCGGCAAGGCTTTGCGGTCGAGCTTGCCATTGGTGGTCAGCGGAAAGGCCTCCAGACGCACGAATGCGCTCGGCACCATGTAGTCGGCCAGCACAGACAGCAGATGATCACGCAATTGCGCCACATCCGGCGCCGCACCTTCATCGGCCAGCCAGTACGCGACCAGACGCTGATCACCGGGGCTGTCTTCGCGGGCGATCACCACGGCTTCGCGCACACCTTCGCAGGCGCACAGGCGCGCTTCGATTTCGCCCAGTTCGATGCGGAAACCGCGAATCTTCACTTGATCGTCGTTACGGCCCAGGTATTCGAGACTGCCGTCTGCGGCCCAGCGCGCCAGGTCACCGGTTTTATACAATCGCGCCTCGGCGTTGTCGCCGAACGGATCCTTGATAAAGCGCTCGGCGGTCAGCGCTTCGCGATTCAGATAACCACGCGCCACCCCGGCGCCGCCGACGTACAACTCGCCAATCACGCCGACGGGAACCGGTTCACGCTGCGCATCGAGGACATACAGTTGCAAATCGGGAATGCGCACGCCAATCGGGCTGACGCCGAGTAATTGCGCGTCGGCGGCCTGCAGCGATCGATAGGTCACGTGCACGGTGGTTTCGGTGATGCCGTACATGTTCACCAGTCGCGTTCCGGCATTGCCGACCCGCGCATACCACGGTTTGAGCAGGCCCGGTTCCAACGCTTCGCCACCGAAAATCACTTCCCGCAACGAGTGCTGCAACGTGCTGCGGCCCTGCGCGGCGATCAGTTGGCGGAACGCGCTCGGCGTCTGATTGAGCACAGTGACGCCGGTCTGGCAGAGCAATGCATAGCAGTCATCCGGCGAGCGGCTGACGGCTTGCGGGATCAACAGCAATTGCCCGCCGAACGCCAGTGCGCCCCAGATTTCCCAGACCGAGAAGTCGAACGCAAAGGAATGGAACAGCACCCCGATATCCTGCTGGTTGAACTGGAACCAGTCCTGAGTGGCAGAAAACAGCCGCGCCACGTTGCGGTGCTCGACCATCACGCCCTTGGGCAAACCGGTGGAACCGGAGGTGTAGATCACGTACGCCAGATGCGCCGGGGTCAGCTCGGGGATCTGCGGATTGCTGTCGAGTTCGGCCTTGAGGTGAGTGCTGTCGAGGTCAATTAGCGGCACATGCTGGTCGGCCACGCGATCACGCGTCGCCGCCTGCATCAGCACCGCTGCCGGGGCGCTGTCCTGCAAGGTGAAGCTGATTCTGTCGAGCGGATAGGCCGGATCGATCGGCACATAACCGGCGCCGGCCTTGAGCACACTGAGCAGACCAATGATCATTGGCGCACCACGCTCGACGCAGATCGCCACGCGATCGTCGGGACGAATGTTCAGGGCCAGCAGATGATGGGCGACCTGATTGGCGCGACGATTGAGTTCACCGTAGCTGAGGGTTTGCCCGTCGAAAATCAGCGCCGTGGCCTCTGGTCGGGCCTGGGCATGGGCTTCGAATTGCTGGTGAATCAGCGGGGTTTGCGGGCACTGTGCCAGCGGCAGATTGACGCCGTGCAGCAGGTGTTCGCGTTCGCTCGCCGGGAGGATGCGCAGCGTTTGCAGCGGCACATCGGCGCTGGTTTGCAGGGCCGCAAGCAGACTCTCCAGCGCCGTGTTCAGGTAGGCGGCCATGCGCTCGGCACCCAGCGCTGCATCCGCCAGCGCGGTGATGCGCAAATCTGTGCCGAGGTCATCGATGTTGATGGTCAGCGGGTAGTTGGTGCGCTCGCGGGCACCCAGCACCTGCACGCCGGGGGCGATGTCGACCACCTCCGCCACTTCCTCAACGCTGCTGTGTCGGTAATTGAGGATCGCACTGAACAGCGGCGTCGGCACCGCCACTGCGCTGCAGCGTTGCGCCAAAGCCAGCGAAGCCTGCTCGTGCGCCAGCAGCGCGGTCAGGCGCTGATGGGTCGTCCGCACGCCGGCACGCACGCTGTGCGCGCCGACATCAACGCGCAGCGGCAAGGTGTTGATGAACATCCCCAACGCTTGCTCGCCACCCTCGCCCGCGTCCATCCGCCCCAGCAACACGGTGCCGAATACTACCGCCGTGCGCCCGGACAGTTGCCCCAATACGCGCGCTAGCGCCAGATGCGTCAGGCTCGCGACACTCACGCCGAGCTGCCGCGCCTGCTCGCGCAACTGCTGGCTCAAGTGGCTGTCGAGCAGCAACGCAGCTTCTTCAATGGCATGCCCGTCGCCCTGCACATCCTGCAAGCCACACGGCAGCGTCGGCTCGTCGATATCGGCGAGCATGTCGCGGAAAAACGCTTCTTGCGCCTGCTGATTGCCGGCACTGCGCGCCTTGGCCAAGTGATCGCGATACGGCACGGCCGCAGCCACTTGTGCGCTCTGCCCGAGCAGAAACGCCTGAATTTCCCGACGCAGTACATCCAGCGCGACGTGATCCATGATCATGTGATGAAACAGCAACAGCGCGACCACGCGACCCTGAGCAGGATCCTGCGCATACACCAAACGCAGCAACGGCGCTTGCTGCATGTCGAGACGCAAGTGCTGCGGGTCATGCCGTTCGAGAAGTTGCGTCAGCACATCGGCGCCACTGTTGACGGGGATTTCTTCACACACCAGCGGCGCCTCGCGCCAGACCACTTGCACCGCCTCGTCGAGGTATTCCCAGACGAACGAGGTACGCAGAATGTCATGACGCTTGACCACCCAGCGCAGTGCTTCGACGAACGCTTGCAGCCGCTCCTGACTGTCGAACACGAAGCGCGCCTGAGAGATATAGGGATCGCCGGCAGCGGCCGAGAGGTGGTGATACAGCATGCCCTCCTGCAACGCGGACAGCGGATAGATGTCCTGCACATTGGCGGCGCCACCCGGCACCGTGGCGACGATGCGGTCAAGGGTGTCCTGATTCAGCTTCACCAACGGCAGCATGTCCGGAGTAATGCGAAACGCAGGACTCAGCCAGTCGCCGCCGTGCTCGGCGACCAGTTCCAGCAGTTGCGCCTTGTGCGCCGCGAGGCTGTCCCACAACGCGTCATCCAGCGCGTCGTCGCTGCCCAGAATGACCAAGTCTTCATCTTCCTGTTGAAGGCGGATCGCATGGGTGGAAATGACGGCCATCAGTTCGCTGAAATGCATGAGGTAACCTGCTGTAAATACGGAAAAAAGGAGCGCGCAGCAGCGAGTCCGTGCATGTGGCGCGCAGCCTGGAAAAACTAAAACATCGGGGCGTGGGTGTCTGACATGGGAAGCGGGGACAAGCCATCGGCGTGAGCACCGCAAGCCCCCTGTGGGAGCGAGCCTGCTCGCGAAAGCGGTGGGTCAGTCGACATCATCATTGACTGAACCAACGCCTTCGCGAGCAGGCTCGCTCCCACAGGGTTTGTGTCCGAGGATCAGAGCCGGCGTTTGCGGTTGAGGCTCGGGATGGTGGTCTGGGCGATCTCGACCTGCTTCGCTTGCCGCGAAGTCTGTGCGGCCAGCGCGGCCAGCGTCGGCTGGCTGAACAGCGTGCGCGCGTCGACATGCAGGCCGGCCAGACGCATGCGCGCCACCAGACTGACCGCCAGCAATGAATGCCCGCCCAGTTCGAAGAAGTTGTCGTGCCGCCCGACCTGCTCGACCTTGAGCACCTGCGCCCAGATCTGCGCCAAGGCCGTTTCCACGTCGCCTTCGGGCGCCGCATAAGGACGACTGAGCAGCGCCTCCGTCCCCGGCTCCGGCAATGCCTTGCGGTCAATCTTGTCGTTGGGCGTCAAGGGCAACGCCGCCAGCATCACGTAGGCGCCAGGCACCATAAATTCCGGCAACCGTGCCAACACATGCGCACGCAACGCGTCCAGCGCGGGCGCCGTCTGCCCGGCACGCACGCTGTAATACGCCACCAGTCGCTCATCGCGCACCAGCACCACCGCCTCGCGGATGGCCGGGTGTTCCAGCAGGCGCGCTTCAATCTCGCCCAGTTCAAGGCGCACCCCACGCAGCTTGACCTGAAAGTCATTGCGCCCGAGGAATTCGAGGTTGCCATCGGCGCCGTAACGCACCAGATCGCCAGTGCGATACAAACGATCACCGGCCACGAACGGACTGTCGATAAAGCGCTCGGCCTGCAATTGCGGCAGCCCCAGATACCCGCGCGCCACACCCACTCCGCCAATGTGCAAATGCCCACTGACGCCAAACGGCACTGGCTGATCAAAGGCATCGAGGACATACAGCCGCGTGTTACTCAAGGCCTTGCCGATCGGCACCAGTGTCTGCGGCACCGGCTCATCGGGCTCCAGGGTCCAGCCGCTGCTGTCGACCGTGGTTTCGGTCGGCCCGTAGACATTGTGCAGGCGCACCCACGGCAGGCGCTCGCGCACTTGCCGCGCCAGGGCGACGGTCAACTCGCCGCCCCCGTTGAGCACATCGGTGAGGCTGGTGCACTGGCTGACATCGTCCTGTTCGATGAACTGCTGCAACAACGCTGGCACAAACTTGACCACCGTGATGTTCTGCTCGCGGATCACTTGCGTCACATACGCCGAATCGCGATTGCCATCGGCCCGCGCCAGGACCAGGCGCATGCCCGAGCACAGCGGCCAGAAGATCTCCCACACCGAACTGTCGAAACTGTACGGTGCCTTTTGCAGCAACGCTCCGTGCTCGCTGGGCGGCGCCAGTTGCGAACCCCAATGCACCATGTTGCAGGCGCTGCGGTGCTCGATCATCACGCCTTTCGGCGTGCCGGTGGAGCCGGAGGTGTAGATCATGTAGGCCAGATTCGTCGCGCCAAGCCCCGGCACCTGCGGATTGTCGTGCGGCTGGTCCTGCCATGCACCGAGGTCGAGATCGATCACCGGCACGCCGGGTTCGCCGAGCAGATCACGCGTTGCAGCATGCACCAGCAATGCGACCGGTGCGCTGTCCTGCAACATGTAGTTCAGCCGTTGCAGCGGATAATCCGGATCGAGCGGCACATAAGCACCGCCAGCCTTGAGAATGCCCAGCAGCCCGATCACCAGTTCAGGCCCGCGTTCGACGCAGATCGCGACCCGCGAATCAGGTTGTACGCCAAGCCCGCGCAGATGATGGGCCAAGCGGTTGGCCTGCTCATTCAGCTCGCGATAACTCAGGCGCTGCTCGGCAAACTGCACAGCGATGGCATTCGGTTTGCGCTGCACCTGTTGTTCGAACAGCGCTTGTAAAGGCTGATCCATCGGGCAGTCAACGTCGGTGGCATTGAACTCGATCAACAGCTGTTGCAGCTCTTGTTGCGGAACCAGCGGAAGGCGATTCAACGGCTGCTTCGGCGCGTTCTCCAGTGCCTCGACCAAACCGTTCAGCGCTGATTGCACATAGGTGCAAATCCGTTGCGCGCCGATGCTCGACAAGGTTCTGGTGGTCAGACGCAAACCCGTGCCGAGGTCATCGACACTCAGCGTAAACGGGTAATTGGTCCGCTCCTCGCTGGCCAGGGTCTCGATGCCCTGCCAGGTTTGCCGGGACGTTGTTTGCTCGACATCATCACTGTGCCGGTAGTTAAGCAAGGCGCTGAACAGCGGCGCCGGCGCAGCAACACCGCTGCAACGCTGGGCCAGCGCCAACGAAGCATGTTCATGGGCAAGCAACGCGGTCAGGCGGGCGTGGGTGGATTTCACCGCTGCACGCGCGCCTTCGCCGACATCGACCCGCAGCGGCAAGGTGTTGATGAACACCCCCAGTGCCCGGTCGGCACCCGCGCCGCCCTGCATGCGCCCCATCAGCACGGTACCGAATACGACACTTTGCTGCGCGGAGGTCGCCGCCAGCACTTGCGCCCAGGCGAGGTGGATCAGGCTGGCGATGCTGACCCCGGCCAGACGCGCCTGCCGTTGCAGGCGCTGGTAGAGATCACTCGCCAGTGTCTGCCCGGCTTCTTCGATGTTGCGGCCGTCGCCCTGCACATTCTGCAAACCGAATGGCAGTGTCGGCTCGTCGATATCGCCGAGCATCTGCCGGAAGAACGCTTCATGCTCCTGCTCACTGACGCCCAGTCGCGTTTGCGCCACATAGTTACGGTACGGCACCGGTGCTGCCAGCGGTTTGCCGTGCCCGGACAGGCTGGCGTGGATTTCTTCGCGCATCGCCTCCAGCGCAACGTGATCCATGGCCAAATGATGAAACAGCAAAATGCCGACGACCCGGTTATGCGCCGGATCACGGGCATACATCAGGCACAGCAGCGGTGCCTGACTGACGTCCAGACGATAGCGCCGTGCATCGTAGCGCGCGTGCAATTGATCGAGGATCGCGCCGTGGGCCGGATCCAGTTCGACCTCATGCACCGGCAAAACCGCCTCACGCCAAACTACTTGAACCGGTGACGTCAGGCCCTCCCAGACCACCGCCGTACGCAGAATGTCGTGCCGCGCGATGACCTGGCGCAGCGCAGCGGCGAAGGCTTCGACCCGTTCGAGGCTGTCGAACGCCAGCAGCGACTGCAGTAGATAAGGATCGCCCTGCGCGGCGGTGATGTGGTGGTAGAGAATGCCTTCCTGCAGCGGCGCCAAGGGGTAGATGTCCTGCACATTGGCGGCACCGCCGGGCACTGTCGCAACGATGCGATTGATCATCGCCTGATCCAGTTGCACCAGTGGCAACAGGTCAGGCGTGATGTGCGTGCAATCGGCGGGAATGCGGTTGGCAGGCACCTCGACTTCGCGGCCGCTACCCTCCGCCGCCGCCAACGCGGCCAGCGTCGGTTGGCTGAACAGCACGCGAACATCGCTGCTCATGCCGATCTGGCGCATGCGTTCGATCAGGCTCACGGCCAATAAAGAATGGCCGCCCAGTTCAAAGAAATGGTCGTGACGCCCCACCCGTTCAACCTGCAAGACCTCGGCCCAGATCTGCGCCAAAGCGATTTCGACGTCACCGTGTGGCGCCTCGTATTGACGACGGATCAATGCTTCCGGCCCCGGCGCCGGCAGCGCCTGGCGATCAAGCTTGCCGTTGGCGGTCAGCGGCAACGTCGCCAGACGGATGTAGGCCGCCGGCAGCATGGCGGCCGGCAAGCGCGATGTCAGGTGCGTGTGCAGTTGCAGGATGTCCAGCGTTTCACGTTCGGTAAACCAGGCCAACAATTGGCCGTCGCGCACCAGCACCACGGCTTCCCGCACCGCGTCATGGCTGGCGAGTGCCGCTTCGATTTCACCCGGTTCTACGCGCACGCCACGGACTTTGACCTGATCATCATTGCGCCCGATGTACTCAAGGTTGCCGTCGCCGCGCCAACGGGCAAGGTCGCCGGTGCGGTACATGCGCGCACCAGATTGCACACTGAACGGATCGTCGAGGAAGCGTTCGGCGGTCAGCTCCGGACGATTCAGATAACCCCGGGCCACCCCGGCGCCGCCGACATACAACTCACCGATGATGCCAATCGGCACCGGGCGCTGCTGATCATCGAGCAGGTAAGCCGTGGCATTGCTCACGGGTTTACCGATGTGCAACGGCTGCCCCGGGGTGATCAGCCCCGAGGTGGCGACTACCGTGGCTTCGGTCGGGCCATAGTTGTTGACCACCGCAAAAGACTGCGCACGGTTGAACTGGCGCAGGCGATCGCCGCCGATCAGCAAGGTGCGCAAGGTCGGGTGATCGAGTTGTTGGCTGAAGGCGTATTCGGCGATCGGCGTCGGCAGAAAGCTGACGTCCAGCGGCTGCGCCCGCCACCAGGCGAGCAGCGCATCGATGTCTTCGCTGCCTTCGCTTGCAGGCGCACAATGCACCGTTGCCCCGGCACACAACGCCGGCCAGACCTCCCACGCCATTGCGTCGAAACCGAACCCGGCAAGGCTCGACGTGTGCTGCCCGGGGCCTAGTCCGAACGTTGCACAGTGCCAGTCGATCAGATTGCCCAGCGTGCGGTGCTCGACCATCACGCCTTTGGGCAACCCGGTCGAGCCAGAGGTGTAAATCACGTAGGCGAGGTTGCTCGTGTTCAACCCCGGCACCTCGGGATCGGACACGTTGCCGAGCGACCACTCGCGACGATCAAGCTCGATCACCGGTAGCGTTGTGGCGGGCAGACGATCACGCAGACCGCTTTGCGTCAGCAGCGCTACCGGCGCGCTGTCGTCGAGCAGATAACTCAGGCGCTCGGGCGGATGCGCCGGGTCAATCGGCACATAAGCAGCGCCAGCCTTGAGAATCGCCAGCAGCCCGACCAGCGTGTCCAGACTCCGACGGGCAACGATCGCCACCCGATCGTCAGGCCGCACACCGAGACCCAGCAGATGATGAGCCAGCGCATTGGCTTGGCGGTTCAGCGCGGCATAGCTCAGGGTTTGCCCCTGATGCGTCGCGACCACAGCGTCCGGCTGTTCGGCTACCCGGGATTCGAAACGTTGATGAATCAAATGGCCTTGCGGAAAACTGACCCGGGTATCGTTCCACTCATTGAGCAGGGCCAGTTCTGCCTGGCTGTTGAGGTTGAAATCGGCGACCGTCAGCGCCGGACATTCCAGGCCTTGCTGCAGAATCAGCAGCAAGCGTTCGGTCAACGCCGCAATCTCGTCAGCGGTGAAATAGGCCGGCGAGTACACCAGATGCCACCAGGCCTTGTCGGTGTAACGGTTGCTGCGCAGGTGCATGGCCAGCGGCGTCGCCTCGTGCTGGTTGGAGACCTTGACCGAGTGCCCCGACGCCTCACCGTAACGGTAGTCATGGTCGTCCTGCTCGTAGGACACCGACAGCTCAAAGAGTTGCGCACGGTCTTCTCGCAACAGGCCCAGCGCGCGGTTCATTTCGCTCAGCGGGTAGCGTTGGTGGCGGAAATCCTGCTTCAGACTCGCGCCGATCGCCTTGATCAAGTCCGCAAATGACAACGCTCGGCCGAAGCCCATGCGCATTGCACTGACCTGGGTGAACAAGCCCAAAGTGTTTTTGAAGCGGGCACCGGAGCGATTGAGAATCGGCAAACCGACCACCCACTCGTCACGCTGGGCAGTGCGACTGAAATACACATGCAGCGCCGCCAGCAACACGTGGAAGGCCGAACCACCGAATTGTCGCGCGCAATCTTTCATGCGCTGGTGCAGCAGGGCTGGAAAAGCCTCGACGTGGATTCGACTTGGCGCCGCTTGCGCGTCGGGGGATTCGCGATGGCGGGGCGTCAACAACGGCTCGGGAAGGCTGCGGTACTTATCCAGCCAGTAGCGCTGATCGAGTTCGTAACGGGGTGACTGGTGGTAGCGTGCATCATCTTCGATGAAGCTGACATAGGACGGTGCCGCCGTAAGCAGGCGCTCGCCACGGCGCAACGCGCTGTAGATCTCGCCGACCGACTTGAACAGCAGCGCGAACCCCCAGCCATCAATGATCAAGTGATGGGCCTGAGCTGCCAGCCAGTGGCGATGGCTATCAAGGCGAATCAGGCTGAAGCGGAACAACGCTTGCCCGCTCAACACAAAGGCTTGCGCCATCTGCGCGTCGACCAGCTCCCGGGCCGCCGCCTGTGGATCGGGTTGGCCGCTGACATCATGCTGCGACATCACCACCGGCAGCGCCTGCGCAAACCCTTGCAACGGCAGCCCATCGTGACCAACGTCCGAGCGCAGAACAATGCGCAAGGCATCATTCGCTGCCACCAGAACTTCAAGCGCCGATTGCAGCAATGCCGGATCCAGCGGCCCGCTCAGTTCGACGTAACCGCCAATGTTGTACAGCGGCGAATCTCCCCGACTCAGTTGGTCCAGCCAGATATCCCGTTGGGCGGCCGTCAGCGCAAAAGTCTCGACAGGCACGGACACATCGTCCGCCACGTTGGCAGAAGTAGGCTGCATAAGATCCATCTCATGAAATTTTGCCGGTATTCAAGCATCGGCCCCGCCACCGGCATGACACCTGAAACCCGGACAACCACTCCGCCCGTACGCGCCTGTCTGATATTGCGGGAGCGTTTATCGCGGGCACTGTCTAAAAGCTCGGAGAGGAAATTCTGAAAAGTTTGTAGGAAAAAACCCACACGCCAGCGCCGCCTTTTGCCCGGGCGTTAATTGTCTGAAATCAGCAACCCGTGGATTTCCGGGGCCCTGGCGTGACTGAGCAGTCACTGATGCGTACTCAACTGTGTTCGAAGCCGTCAGAAGCCCGGCGCCAACATTCAGAAATGATGGCACTTTGTGTCCCTGTTTTCCCCTACAGACGTAGGACAAATCCATGGGCTTAAATTCCGCTCCAGATCGTGTTCAAGGATAAATGACGGCGTGGGCGGCTTTTGCATAAACGGAAGACGATTCAGTGAAGGTTCTGAACCAGGGATGACAAGGATATGAATCTGACCGGCAGTATTCGCAATATGGAAAACCCGCATTTCTACCGGCAACTGGGGGAGCTGATTGCAAGCACCGGCGATGATCACTTCGCCACGAACATGTTCCAGTTGGTCGACACCCTGGTGCCGGTCAACCGCATGGACCTGAGTGAGTGGACGCTGGATGAGCGACAGGCCAGTGTCGTCGACATCAAACCGTTGGGCAGTGCCGGTTTGACACAGACGTGTGCTTCGGCCAATCCGCTGGAGCGCCCCGACGATCATCCGCTGTTGCAGAAGATGATCGAGATGAACGACTCGCTGCTGATTCAATTGAAAGCCTCGCTTCTGCCCCGGCATCCACAGCACAGCGTGCATCAATGCAATCTGGTATCGCGCACCTCCAACCGTCGCTGTGTCATTTCCTTTTACCGACCCAGCACTCAGCGGGTGTTTTCCCTGCCCGAGCTGTCGTTTCTCAAGCGCCTGTCCGACACCCTGCTGCCGCTGATTGAACGTCACGCGCAGATCAGTCGGCAAATCCTCGCCCGACAACCGCGCCAGCCTTTGGCAGAACTGGATCAAGCACCGTTGGCGCAGGTGTTCGATGAGCGCCTGGCATTAAGCAACATCGCCCTGTCACTGCGCGAAAAAGAGGTTTGCCTGGGGTTGTTGACTGGCGGCACCGTGCCGCAAATGGCGGAAAAGCTGCGGGTCAAAAACAGTTCGATCGAGACGTACCTGAAACGCGCCACCGCCAAACTCGGCGTCAGTGGCCGCCATGGTCTGGCGAAATGGATGGCCGGGGCCTGAGCACAACGCTCTTCATATGCATGAGGCAGTTCGATGTTGAAGTTGCGACTTTCCCTGCTGTCCATGGCGATGCTGATGGGCGGTTGTTCATTGATCCCCGACTACCAACGCCCCGCTTCACCCAGCGCGGGGCAATATCCGACCGTTACGCAGGCAGCAACGGGCAGCGAGGACTGGCGCACGCTGTTCACTGATCCGGCGCTGCAACAACTGATTGAAAGCGCGCTGGTCAACAACCGCGACCTGCGCGTGGCGGCACTGAATGTCGAAGCTTTCCAGGCGCAATACCGCATTCAGCGCGCCGACCTGCTGCCGGCGGTGTCGGCCAATGCCAATGAATTACGCCAGCGCCTGCCACCGAGCGTGACCCAGGGCAAAGCACTGATCAATTCGACGTACTCGGTCAACCTCGGGATCAGCGCCTATGAGCTGGACTTCTTCGGCCGCGTGCGCAGCCTCAGCGAGCAAGCGCTGCAAACCTGGCTTGCGACTGAAGAAGCGCGGCGCAGTGCCGAGCTGAGTCTGGTGGCCAACGTCGCCAACGCCTACCTGACCTGGCGCGCCGATCAGGAGCTGCTGGAACTGACCCGCGACACCCTCGCCGCCGATGAACAGAGCCTGCACCTGACCACCCGCAACCGTGAGGCTGGCAAGTCGTCGGCGCTGGAGCAGGCGCAGGCGCGGACCAGCGTCGACAGCTCCCGGGCCAATCTCGCGCGCTATCAGCGTCAGGTCGCCCAGGATTTGAACAGCCTGACTTTGCTGGTCGGCGCGCCGGTGCCCGAGTCACTGCCCGCCCGTCCACTGGCCAGCGAGCTGGTCCGGCAACTGCCCGCCGGTTTGCCCTCGGATCTGCTGCAACGGCGCCCGGACATTTTGCAGGCCGAGTACAAACTCAAAGCCGCCAACGCCAATATCGGCGCGGCGCGGGCGGCGTTTTTCCCCAGTGTCAGCCTGACGGCGAATGCCGGCACGTCAAGTCGCGATCTGTCCGGGCTGTTCGGCGGCGGCTCGGGTGCCTGGACCTTTCAGCCGCAGATCAGCCTGCCGATTTTCAATGCCGGCAGTTTGCGCGCCAGTCTTGATTATTCGAAGTTGCAGAAGGATGTGGCGGTGGCCGAATACGAAAAATCGATTCAAACCGCGTTTCAGGAAGTTGCCGACGGCCTCGCCGCGCGCAGCACCTATGAGCAGCAATTGCAGGCGCAGCGCGATCTGGTCGCGGCCACGCAGACTTACTACAACCTGGCGCAGAACCGTTATCAGAATGGCGTCGACAGCAGCCTGACGTTCCTCGACGCGCAGCGTTCACTGTTCAATTCGCAGCAAGGTCTGATCACCGATCGCCTGGCGCAACTGGTCGCCGAGGTCAATCTGTACACCGCGCTGGGCGGCGGCTGGGGCGCCGATGGATCGCGTGTGCAGTAAGCCGTAGTCACTTTTTCTTACACCTTTTGTCGCGCGATCCTGTGCCGTGCGGCGATCCGTGGCCGGCGTCTGCCTTCAGTTTGGTATCATGCGCCGCTTTTACGGTTAACCCCCCGCCAGTCCTGCAGACTGACGGGCTGCAAAAGGCGGTATTAGATGACGGCTTTGTTGACTCGCCGCAAGGTGCTTGCGGGAATGGGCGTGCTCGGGCTAGGCCTGCTCGCCGGCTGCGACACCCGCGGCCAACTGTCGTACAAGTACGGCAAGGATCTGAGTAACAAGATCATGGGGCGCACCTTCAAACTGAAGAATACCGATGGCGAAACCATGACGCTGTCGAGCTTCCGCGGCATGATGCCGATGGTGTTCTTCGGCTTCACCCAATGCCCGGCAGTCTGCCCAACCACCCTCGCCCGCGCGGCGAAAATCAAGAAACTGATGGGCGCCGATGGCGATCGCTTGCAGGTGATCTTCATCACCCTCGACCCCGAGCGCGACACCCCGGAAATCCTCGACGCCTACATGAAAGCCTTCGACCCGACGTTCGTTGCGCTGTACGGCACGCTCGAGGAAACGGCAGCCACGGCCAAGGAATTCGACGTGTTCTACGAGAAAGTCCCGGCCGGCGACACGTACACCATCTCGCACACTGCCACCAGTTACGTTTACGACTCCAATGGCGGCCTGCGCCTGGGTCTGTCCACCTCGCTTTCGGCAGAACAATGCACGGAAGATTTGCTTACTGTTATGGAGGTTTGCTGATGCAACCTGTTCTGAACCAGATCAAACGCGCTGTCATCGGTCTTTCGCTGCTGGGCCTGGCGTTCCAGGCGTCCGCAGCGACCAAGGTCGATGACGCTTGGGTCCGTGCCACCGTGCCGACCCAGTCCGCCAGCGGTGCGTTCATGACCCTCACCGCCGACAGCGACAGCAAATTGCTCAGCGTTGCGACCCCCATGGCCAAAGATGTGCAGATTCACGAAATGTCGATGAAGAACGACGTGATGAGCATGGGCCCGGTGAAATCGGTCGACCTGCCGGCCGGCAAAGCAGTCAAGCTTGATCCGAACGGTTACCACGTGATGCTGATGGGCCTCACCGGCCAGTTGAAAGAAGGCGAAACAGTGCCGTTGACCCTGACCGTGGAAAACGCCAAGGGCGAGAAAGAAACCATCGAGGTGAAAGCACCGGTTCGCGCGCTGACCAACATGGAAGGTCACGATCACAGCAAAATGCACTGATCTGACTGAGCGGCAATAAAAGGGGCGGCCTGATCGATGATCAGGCCGCCCCTTTTCTGTTTCTGATGTGCGCCGAATTAACGCTTGCGGGCCAATGCGTTGCGCACGCTTTCCCGTGACATCCCTGAGCTGGAACGGGTCACGGGTTCAACGACGGTCGCCTTGGCCAACTGTTCCTTGCGCTTCGTCACCTGACGCCAGTGGTAAGCGAAATATCCGCCTGCCACTACAATCCCCAGCCAACCGAACACCGAACTCACGAAGAACCACAGCGCCAGTGTGATCCACACGGTTTTCGAGTTGAACAACTTCAAACTGCCGTCGGCAGGCACCGGTTCGACCGGCGTCTGTGGCGCCTCCGGTACTTTTTGCATCCCCTGCAGATCAAAGCGCAGCGCGAAGTCCGCCCCGGGCACAGGCACCTCGATCTGATTGCCTTCAGCTCGATGCACACGAACTTCGCCATCGACGAGCGATACGGAGCTGAAACTGATCTGGGTGTCACAGCGAATCTCACCGTTGACCAGGGTCACGACCGTTCGTTGTGAGTCAGTGGGAGTGTCGCGCATGTCGATTCCTTGAGCGTTCCACGTCGGACGACGTGCGAAGGGAAAATCCGTTGGAGGCGAATGCTACTGAGTGGCTACTACGCTGTCCAGAAAGCGTGAACCCGGCTGCAAGTTATCCGGCTCGAACATGTTTGAAGCAACCAGCCTGATGGAAAGTGTGCTTTACATCGGAAACAACATCAGCAAACATGTAAAGGGTCTTTTACATAGGAAGTGAAGAATGAGCCGGTACCACCTCGAATTGGGCGCAGCCTTAATCCTCTACATGCTGGTGCTGACAGCATCATTGATTGCCTCGCAATACCTGATGGACGCGCACCTCGTGCTGCGCTCGGCCGTCGCACTGACGCCGATCATTCCGGCAGGACTGATGTGTTGGGCCATCGTGCGGAACATGCGGCGCATGGACGAAATGCATCTGCGCATCCAGTTCGAAGCGCTGGGTTTTGCCTTCGCCGCCTCGGCATTGTTGACCTTCAGCTACGGTTTTCTGGAAAACGTCGGCGCCCCGCATATTCCGTGGACGTGTGTGTGGCCGGTGATGGGGCTGATGTGGATTGTCGGCCTGCACATTGCGCGACGCCGCTACCAATGAAAAACCGCCTCAAGGAATTGCGCGCCGAGCGCAAGTGGTCCCAGGTTGATCTGGCGGAACGCCTGAACGTGTCACGCCAGACGATCAACGCTATCGAAAACGAACGCTACGACCCGAGCCTGCCATTGGCCTTTCAGATTGCCCGGGCGTTCGAGCTGCCGATTGAGAGCATTTTTGATGATGGCGAATCTTGAATGGAAAAAGGGGCAACACACGTTGCCCCTGTTCGATCAACTCCCCGCACCACCATGGGCCTCTTCAAAGAAGTAATCCTTCCAGCTGTCGGCCTTGTTCTTCAGCACGCCCAGTTCCTGCAATTTCTCGGCGTAGATGAACGTACGCTGCGGCACCACAGTGAAATCAATTTCCGGGTCTTTGACGATTTGCTCCACTAGCGCCAGCGGCAACTTCGACTGCTCTACGCGCATGTACGCCTGAGCCGCCGCCGGTTTGTCAGCCTTGATGATCTTCTCGGCTTCGGCCAGCGCGTCATAGAAGGCCTTGTAGGTCTTCGGGTTATCGTCGTGGAATTTTTCCGTGGTGTAGAGCACGTTGAACGTCGCCTGACCGCCGAGCACGTCATAGGAACTCAGCACTTTGTGCACATTGGGATTCTGTAGGGCCTGGTACTGGAATGGCGGACTGGAGAAGTGCGAGTTGATTTCCGAGCCGCCGGCAATCAGCGCTGCCGTCGCATCGGGGTGCGGCAGGCTGACTGAGATGTCGTCGAATTTCTTGTACTGCGCGTCACCGAACTCTTTGGCGGTCTCGATCTGCAAGGTGCGCGACTGGAAACCCACGCCGGCGGCAGGCACGGCAATCCGGTCCTTGTCGGTGAAGTCCTTGAGCGTTTTGATGTTCGGGTTATTGGTCAGCAGATAGTTGGGCATCGAACCCAGTGCGGCGATGGCTTTGACGTTCTGTTTGCCCTTGGTGCGATCCCACACGGTGAGCATCGGCGGCACGCCAGCGGAAACCACGTCAAGCGAGCCGGTGAGCAACGCTTCGTTCATCGCCGTGGCGCCGGAGATGCTGTTCCAGTCGACCTTGATGTCGAGGCCCTGCGCCTTGCCGTGCTTTTCGATGAGATTCTGATCGCGCACCACATCGAGAATCAGGTAACCGATGCCGAATTGCTGGGCGATGCTGATCTTGCCTTCAGCCTGAGCGCCGGTGCTGAACAACGCGCTCGCGGCCAGGGATGCGGCCATCAGAGTCAGTGCGGAACGTTTGAACGGTGTGGCCATGACAACCTCGCAGCATGGGGTGGTGTGCTGAAAGGCCTGACTTTATCGCTATAAAAAACATAAATTAAATATCTTTATCGCATATCGATAGCACGGGTTGTTGGCCGAAAGGAAGCTGCAAGCTTTAGGTTCCGAGGTTTGGAGACAAGATCAAAGGATCGCAGCGGTCAGCCACTCTTACAGCAGGTCTCAGTGAGGACTCGGCTGTTTAAACAGCCTGAAACAATATAGCCGCTGGCGACAACATCCCCCGATTACCCTGTGACCCAAGAGCCGATCAGGGCTGCAGACCTTCTGCGGCCCGCGCACCAGCGCATCGGTTGCGCGTTTAAAAGGGCGATCCGACAGTCCGCGCTTGGTATCATCGCGCACACTTTTATGACGATTTAATGGCTGGAAGGTCTTTTTTGTGAGCGCTCTTTTTAACCGGTTGCGGCAGCCGTATGCCCGCCTCTTTTCCCTTATGGTTCTGGTGCTGGTGGTGCCAGTGTGCCTGCGTGCGGCACTCGGTTGGTCGACGCCGCTGGGTTACTTGTCGGACCTGGCGATCGGCAGCCTGCTGGTGCTGTTATTGCATCGTCGGGCGTGGTGGCTGGCCTTGCCGGTGCTGCTGTTCTGGGGATTGCTGGCGGTGGCGACCGCGGAACTGGTCAGCGCCGTCGGGCGTCTGCCGACGCCTTCGGATATCCATTACCTGATCGATCCGCAGTTCGTCGAGAACTCCTCCGGTGGCGGGTTGGCGCACCCGGCATTGGGCATCACCTTGCTGCTGGCCCTGTCGATCTGGTTGCTGACCCAGTTCGCCGGTCGCGGCATACCGCGTCCGCCCCTGCCCCGCGCGGCCTGGAGCGCACCGCTGGTGTTGTTCGCCGCACACTGGGGTGCGCAAAATCTGTGGCCGAGCGAAGCGGATCCGTGGCGCCAGTACAACCTGCCGCACCAATTGCTGGCCAGCGAAGTCGCCGATCTGCAGATTGAGGCCGAGGAATGGCTGGACGGCGATGTCGAAGAACCCGCGCCGGCCATGGCCGGACTTACCGATGTAGATCTCAACGGACAGAAACTGCTCGCCGCGCCGGGACAAGCGCGCAACGTACTGATCATCGCTCTCGAAGGCATTCCCGGTGCTTACCTGCGCGCCAACCGCGAAGCCATCGGCAGCCACTATCAGGAAGACTTGATGCCGAATCTGAGCCGCTGGGCCGAGCGCGGCATGAACACCCCGGATTACGTGCTGCATACGCACCAGACCATTCGCGGTCTGTACGCGATGCTCTGCGGCGATTACGACAAACTCAACAACGGCACGCCCAAGGGCGTGGAGATGCTCACCCTCAACGAGCGCAATCAGGCCTGCCTGCCGGCGCAACTGCGTGAACATGGCTTCAGCACGCACTATCTGCAAGGCGCCGGGCTACGCTTCATGGCCAAAGACAAGATCATGCCGCACATCGGTTTCGATGCGACCCATGGTCTGGAATGGTTCACCAACAGCAATTATCTGGAGTTCCCTTGGGGCAAGGATGACAGGGCGTTTTTCGAAGGCGCGCTGGACTACGTCGGCCAACTGAAAAAACACAAACAGCCGTGGATGCTGACGCTGCTGACCGTCGGCACCCATCAGCCCTACTCCGCGCCCGAGGACTACCTGGAGCGCTACGAAACGCCGAAACAGGCGGCCGTCGGTTATCTCGACGATGCGCTGGAGCAATTCCTCAGCGGTCTCGAACGCCAAGGTGTTCTGAAAGACACGCTGGTGGTGATCACTTCGGATGAATCCCACGGCATCGACGGTGTGCGCCTGGCGTCGTCGTGGGGTTTCAGTCTGATCCTGGCGCCGGAGCAGGAACAACTGCCACGGCTCAACAAAGGCGTGTATGGCCACGTCGATCTGAGCACGTCCATCCTCGACTATTTCGACCTGCCGGTGCCTTCCGCGCTGAGCGGCCGTTCGCTGTTTCGCGACTACGACAGCGGCCGCGAAATCATGTCCTTCACCAACGGCAAGCTGCGCTATCACAACGGTCAGGGAATCTTTTCCGAGTGCGACATGCCGCGCCGTTGCCGCTACTACGAAAGTGCCGGGTTCATCGCCGAAAGCGCCCTCTACAAAGGCAACTACAGCGGCCACCCGGCCCGGCAGATCGCCGCCCGGGCCAACGCTCTGGATTTGTCGCTGCTGCGCACGCCGCTCAATCATCGCTATCAGTTCGGCAGCACCAACATCATCCCGCTGCAGGCGCAGATCAACGATGACTGGGCCGACAACCTGATCGGCGCGCAATACCTGGAAATGCCCAAAGGCTCGCACACCCGCGTACGCCTGACCGTGCGCTCGGTCGATCCGCAGCAGGCGGCGTACATTCAGCTCAAGGCCAAGGAGTTTGAGCAGGACGTGCAGATTGGCCTACCGCAGGAGATGGTGGCAACCGCCGACCAGCCACTGGAAATGAACTTCAGCTTCGACAACCCGCAAGAGCGCAAAGCGTTTTCTTTCCATTTGCTGGGGTATGGATTGGGTGCGGTTGAAGTGACGGATTTCAGTGTGATTACCGAGTTGCCGGGGCAGGAGGATTTGCTGGATGAAGTGCCGGAGGATGAGAGGAGTACAAGCTAATCACGAATCCGGAAGTGTGTCGTACGCTTTGATTCACCATTACGAGCTTCTCATTTAATGGAAGGCAGGGTATTGATACACCCTGCCTGCATTTTCACTTATTCCATATATCGAAATCCCCCCTCACTTTGGTCGCTCCAGAGGTAAAATCAAATTTTCCGAAAACGCCGCCTTTCCCAGGCTTATATGAGAAGGTCACACTTCCCTCATCAACTTTATAATATGTATCTTTAATGTGAAACGCCCACTCCAAGGAATTATGATGAAGTAGAACAACATGATTAGGCTGGTTCTCAGGCAGATCATTCGGCAGAGAAAAAGCTACCCAATTCTGATCAAAGTTGTCGTCTAACTGCTGACTCCCGATTATCAACTCATGCGATTCCGCACGCAGGTAATCAACAGTTTTACTATCAAGAAATTGTTCACCATTCTCCATATAACCACGAAGATGCCCACTGGTTTTTCCTTTATTACTTCCAACCAACGCCTTCCACTTTTGCAACATGGCAATTACTCCTTTTAAATCCATCAAGTCAAACTAACAATAACCTCATACTTCAGATAAAAAATTAAATCACTCACCCGATTTTCACCACTGTAATAAATGACAGTTCTTTAGAACCATTAGCGATAACAAACAAAAAACCGGCAAAGAAATGGTTGATAGGTAAAAGAGTTTCGCTATCACTCTCCAATACTCGACCTATTAGCCGACTCGCCAACTCGGGTCTAGCCTTACTAGTCCGAAGTCGGCACGAGCCGGCCGTAGACGACCTGATAGGGATCCGAACATGGCAAACGAATCGAAATGCCCGTTCAACCACGCCGCCGGTGGTGGTACGACGAACCGTGACTGGTGGCCGAATCAACTCAATCTGAAAATCCTGAGTCAGCACTCGCCCAAGTCCGATCCGTTGGGCAAGGACTTCGACTACGCCAAAGCCTTCAAGAGCCTGGACTTCCAGGCGTTGAAACAAGACCTCAATGCACTGATGACCGACTCCCAGGACTGGTGGCCGGCCGACTTTGGCCACTACGGCCCGCTCTTCGTGCGCATGGCCTGGCACAGCGCCGGGACCTATCGCACTGCTGATGGCCGTGGTGGCGCCGGTTCCGGCCAACAGCGTTTCGCCCCACTGAACAGCTGGCCGGATAACGTCAGCCTCGACAAGGCCCGGCGCCTGCTGTGGCCGATCAAGCAGAAATATGGCCGCAACATTTCCTGGGCTGACTTGATCGTGCTCACCGGCAATGTCGCGCTGGAATCCATGGGTTTCAAAACCTTCGGCTTCTCCGGTGGCCGTCCCGATGTGTGGGAGCCGGACGAAGACGTTTACTGGGGTTCAGAAACCGAGTGGCTCGGCGGCGATAACCGTTACGGCAAGAGCAACGGCCCGGTGCAGGAGCCCGGCGACGGCACGCTGGTGGCGGAGCCGGATCTGCATGGCCGCGAAGAAAGCCGCACCGACCAAGGCGAACGCAACCTGGAAAATCCCCTCGCTGCCGTGCAAATGGGCCTGATCTATGTGAATCCGGAGGGCCCTGAAGGCAATCCGGATCCGGTGGCCTCGGCCAAGGACATCCGCGAAACGTTCGGCCGCATGGCCATGAACGACGAGGAAACCGTGGCGTTGATCGCTGGCGGTCATGCCTTCGGTAAAACCCACGGTGCCGGGCCTGCGGACAATGTTGGCCCCGAGCCGGAAGCGGCGGGCCTCGAGCAACAAGGCCTGGGCTGGAAAAACGCCTTCGGCACCGGCAAAGGGGCCGACACCATCACCAGCGGCCTGGAGGTGACCTGGACCACCACGCCGACGCAGTGGAGCAACAACTACCTGGAAAACCTGTTCGGCTTCGAGTGGGAATTGACCAAGAGCCCCGCGGGCGCCAACCAGTGGCAACCGAAAAACGGCGCCGGTGCCGGCACCGTGCCCCACGCTCACGACCCGAACAAGAAGCTCTCGCCGACCATGCTGACGTCCGATCTGGCGCTGCGTTTCGATCCGGCGTATGAGCAGATTTCGCGTCGATTCCTGGCCAATCCCGATCAACTCGCCGATGCGTTTGCTCGCGCCTGGTACAAGCTGATCCATCGCGACATGGGTCCGCTCTCGCGCTATCTCGGCCCGGAATTGCCGCAAGAGGAATTGCTCTGGCAGGACCCACTGCCCGACGTGACGCATCCGCTGATTGATGACAGCGACGCAACGGCGCTGAAAAGCAAGGTGCTGGCTTCGGGGCTATCGGTATCGCAACTGGTCTCTACCGCCTGGGCGTCCGTGTCGACCTTCCGCGGCTCGGACAAGCGCGGCGGCGCCAATGGCGGACGCTTGCGGCTGGCCCCGCAGAAGTTCTGGCAGGCCAACCAGCCCGAGCAACTGGACAAGGTGCTGAGTACGCTGGAAGGCATTCAGACCGAGTTCAACAACAGCGCAGCCGGCGGCAAGAAAATCTCGCTGGCGGACCTGATCGTGTTGGCCGGTAATGCCGGGGTGGAAAAAGCAGCGCAAAACGCGGGGCAGTCGGTGTCGGTGCCGTTTTCGCCGGGCCGCGTCGATGCTTCGCAAGAACAAACCGATGTCGAATCGTTCGGTTTCCTTGAACCGATCGCCGATGGTTTCCGCAATTACAGCAAGGGCAAATACACCGTTGCAGCGGAAACCCTGCTGATCGACAAGGCGCAATTACTCACGCTCACCGCACCGGAAATGACGGTGCTGTTGGGTGGTTTGCGCGTGCTGAACACTAACGTCGGGCAGACGCGGCATGGCGTGTTCACCGATAAAACCGAAGCGCTGACCAACGACTTCTTCACCAACCTGCTGGACATGGGCGTGGAGTGGAAGCCAACTTCGAGGGATGCGGATGAGTTCGAGGGGCGCGACCGTAAAACCGGCAATGTGAAGTGGACGGCGACGCGGGTTGACCTGGTGTTTGGTTCCAATGCGCAGTTGAGGGCGCTGGCTGAGGTGTATGCCAGTTCGGATGCGAAGGAGCAGTTCGTCAGCGATTTCGTTGCGGCATGGACGAAGGTGACGAATCTGGATCGGTTTGATTTGAAGTAATTTTTCGGAAAATGAAAACGCCGCATGGGTTAATGCGGCGTTTTTTGTGCGTACGGCTTGGGAGTTGTGGTGATGTTTGAATCTTACCCCCTCACCCCAGCCCTCTCCCCCAGGGGGGCGAGGGGGAAAGGGAGCAGATCGGGGGCTTTTCAAAACCTGAGTTCGACTCCTGTTTTTCAGGTCGGTGTACTCAAGCATTCACCTCGATCAGTCCCCTCTCCCGCTATGAGAGAGGGAAAGGGAGCAAATCGGGGCTATTCAAAACCTGAGTTCGACTCCGGTCTTTCAGGTCGGTGTTACTCAAGCATTCACCTCGGTCAGTCCCCTCTCCCGCTATGAGAGAGGGAAAGGGAGCAGATTGGGGGCTATTCAAAACCTGAGTTCGACTCCTGTCTTTCAGGTCGGCGTATAGCGCAAAAACACCTCGGTCAGTCCCCTCTCCCACTGGGAGAGGGTTAGGGTGAGGGAAAGCGCCACCACAGATCTCAAGCCAGACTCTTGCTCACCACCTCATACACATCACTCGACAACTGCCCCGACGCCAGAATCCGCTCCAGCTCAGCCTTCATCAACGCCTGGCGCGCGACGTCGTATTTGCGCCAGCGGGTCAGCGGCGCCAGTTGGCGCGAAGCGATCTGCGGGTTGAAGCCATTCAGTTCGATCACCAGGTCCGCGAGGAAGCGATAACCCGAACCATCGGCGGCGTGGAAGTTGATCAGGTTCTGCCCGGCAAACGCACCAATCAGCGCACGCACCTTGTTCGGGTTCTTGATGTTGAACGCCGGGTGCTGCATCAACGCTTTCACCCGCTGCAGACCGCCCGGCAAGGTGCTGCCGGCCTGCACGCTGAACCACTGATCCATGACCAGCGGATTGTCCTTGAAGTGCTCGGCGAAACTGGCCAGCGCCAGGGCTTTCTGCTCTTCGAACGGCGAGTTGACCAACACCGCCAGCGCGGTCAGGCGCTCGGTCATGTTGTCGGCTGTTTCGAACTGCTCCAGCGCCGCCGCCAGTACTTCCGGCTTGCCGCTGAGCATCAGGTACGACAGCGCAATATTCTGCAGCGCGCGACGGGCGAAATGGTCGGCTTCGGCCACATACGGGGTTTTCTTCGACAGGTCACGGTTGGCCTGATAACGCAGCCACAGTGCCTCAAACAGACCTTCGGCCAGTTGCTGGCGGGCGAACTCACGGGCGATATGGATCGCGTCGACGTCAGCCACTTCGCTGATTTCGGTGAGATAAGCCTCACCCGGCAGCGAGAGCATTTCAGCGACCATCGCCTGATCCAGCGATTCGTCCGACAGCACGGTACGCAGTGCCGAGACCAGACGCGGATCAAGCTTCAGGCTCTCGCCCTTCTGCTGCTGGCCGATCAACTCTTGCAGGACCTGCACCGCCAGTTGCTGACCGGCATCCCAACGGTTGAAGCCGTCGCTGTCGTGCTGCATCAGGAACATCAATTGATCGCGGTTGTACGGGAAGCTCAGCTTCACCGGCGCCGAGAAGCCGCGCAGCAGCGATGGCAGCGGCTGTTCGGCGATGTCGACGAAGGTAAACGTCTGCTCGGCTTCGGTCACCGAGATCACGCGGGTGGTGCCTTGCGCCGCTGCCTCGCCGCTCAGACGCAGGGCAATCTCGTTGCCTTGGCTGTCCAGCAAGCCGAGTTCGACCGGAATCACGAACGGCAGTTTTTCAACTTTGTCCGGGGTTTCCGGGCAGCTCTGGCGGAAAGTCAGGCTGTAGGTTTTTGCGGCAGCGTCGTAAGACTCGCTCACCGCCAGACGCGGTGTGCCCGCCTGGCTGTACCAGCGCTTGAACTGGGTCAGGTCGACGCCGTTGGCATCTTCCATCGCCTTGATGAAATCGTCGCAGGTCACCGCTTGGCCGTCATGACGTTCGAAGTACAGATCGCTGCCCTTACGGAAGCCTTCGGCGCCGAGCAAGGTGTGGATCATGCCGACCACTTCCGAACCCTTCTCGTACACGGTCAGGGTGTAGAAGTTGGAAATTTCGATAAAGCTGTCCGGGCGCACCGCGTGGGCCATGGGACCTGCATCTTCGGCGAACTGGTGGGTCCGCAGGTACGCCACGTCCTGAATGCGCTTGACCGTGGCCGAGTTCATGTCGGCGGAGAAGCCGGAATCGCGGAACACGGTGAAGCCTTCTTTCAGCGACAGCTGGAACCAGTCGCGGCAGGTCACGCGGTTACCCGACCAGTTGTGGAAGTATTCGTGGGCGACGATTGCTTCGACCCGCTGGTGTGCGGCGTCGGTCGCGGTTTCGGCGCGGGCCAGTACGGCGCTGGAGTTGAAGATGTTGAGGCCCTTGTTCTCCATCGCGCCCATGTTGAAATCGTTGACGGCGACGATCATGAAAATGTCCAGGTCGTACTCGCGACCGTAAACCTCTTCGTCCCAGCGCATCGACTTCTTCAGGCTGTTCATCGCGTGCTGGCACTTGTCGATGTTTTCCGGCTCGACATAAATACGCAGCGCAACATTACGGTTGGTCATGGTGGTGAAGCTGTCTTCAACGCACCACAAATCACCGGCCACCAGCGCGAACAGGTACGCCGGTTTCATGAACGGGTCTTCCCAGGTTGCCCAGTGCCGGCCGTCTTCGCCCGGGCCAGAAGCAATCGGGTTGCCGTTGGAGAGCAGCACCGGATAGCTGTGCTGTTCGGCGACCACGGTGGTGGTGAACTTGCTCATCACATCCGGGCGGTCGAGGTAATAAGTGATCTTGCGGAAACCTTCGGCCTCGCACTGGGTGCAGAACATCGTGCCGGACTTGTACAGGCCTTCCAGCGCGGTGTTGGTTTCCGGGTGGATCCTGACGCTGGTATCGACCGTGAAGGTTGTGCTGGCCGGTTGCAGAGTCAGGTGGTTTTCGGTGAGCTGGTAATCGCCCTCGGAAAGTTCCTGGTCAGCCAGCGTCACCGACAGCAGCTCCAGCTGCTGGCCGTCGAGCACCAGTGGCGGCAGGCCCAGGCCACGCGCCGGGTTGCGGCGCATCACCAACTGCGCGTGCACCAGGCTGTGATCCTCGAACAACTCGAAGGTCAGGTGTGTTTCGTCGATCAGGTACTCGGGCGCCTGATAGTCCTTCAGGTAAATCATCTTCGGTTGTTCGGTGCGCATGCTGGCGTCCTTATTGATGCACGGCGAGCTGATAAGCCGTGTACTTGCGAATATTGATCACGCCGGTGTCGAAGATCAGGTACTGGCCCTTGATCCCCAACAACGTGCCTTCGGCAATCGGGTTCTTGTCCAGGTTGAAGCTGACGATTTTCGCCGGGTATTGCTCGACCGGGTAGCGAATTTCCAGCGGCTCGACATCGGCAATGGTCTGAATGGCCTGCAGGCCGAATCGCTCTTGCAGGCCTTGCAGCCCTTCAGCGCAACTTTCGAAGAGCTGGTCACGCACGTGTGCCAGATCCACCGCCGCCGCATCGCCCTTGAGCAACGCGCGCCAGTTGGTCTTGTCGGCGACCTGACTGCGGAACAGGTCCTCAACAAAGCCCGATTGCTGCCGTGTGGCAACGCGCATGATCGGCAACGCCTGACTGGCGCCCTGATCGAGCCAACGGGTCGGCAATTGCGTAGCACGGGTGATGCCAACCTTGATCCCCGACGAATTGGCCAGGTAAACCACATGGTCGGTCATGCAGAACTTCTCACCCCACTCAGGCTCGCGGCAGGTGCCGGCCTCATAGTGGCAGCGCTCCGGGCTCATGATGCACAGGTCGCACTGCGCCAGTTTGGTCATGCACGGGTAGCAGTAACCCTGACTGAAACTGGTTTTGGTCTTGCGCCCGCAATGGGTGCAGTGGATCGCCCCCAGATACTCCAGACGCACCGTGCTGCCGATCAACGGGTTGACCGGCACCTCGACGTCATCCAGACGAAACGCGTATTGCACGTTCGGCCCGTCCAGGCGCGCCGACATCTTGCTGATTGCACCGCGGCCAATCTCGATCAATGGATGGCATCCGACTTGAACAGGATGTTCGGCACTTCGATCGACTTCGATGCACATTCCTGCGGGCCCATGTAACCGGTGCGCTGGTCTTCAGGCAGGTTCTGGATTTCCCAGGCAATCATCGCCTGCAGCGACAGCTCGCGCTGTTCGGCGGTGAGTTTGCCACCGTCGGACCACTTGCCGATTTCCACGGCCAGTTTCAGGCTCTCGTAGATGTCCGGGGTGATGTTGTTGATCATGTCGTTAAAAGAGGACATCAGGGTCTCCGTGCTCTTTATCTGCAGAAAAATGTCAGGCCGCCAGTTTACGGCGGTTATACAAACCGCCCAACAAACCGGTGAAGCATCCGATGAGTAACCCGCCGACGTGGGCGGCGTTGGCGATTTCGCCGAAACCGATCATCGAGATCAGCCCCGACATGCACACCAGCAACCACACCAGCATCATCACCAGCACGCCACGCGGCAGGCGATAGGCCGGGTTCGGCGCCAGCAGCTGGAAGATCCAGCAATGCCCGAGCAAGCCGTAAAGTACGCCGGACAGGCCGCCAAACAAGGTCGGCCCGCTCCAGGCAAATTGCGCGTAGTTGGACACCAGGCTGAACAGCAGCGTCAGGCCGATCAGGTTGATGCTGCCCTGGCGCGACTCGATGCGCCGCCCCAGCTCCCAGTACCACATGCCGTTCATGGCCAGATGGAGGATGCCGAAGTGAATCAGCATCGGCGTGACCAGACGCCACCACTGCCCCGCCGCCAGACTGTCGGCCAGCGGCGTGAAGTGGATGTACTCGCCGATCACCTGAAAATCGAGAAAGGTCAGCCAGCGCAAGGTTTGCAGGTTCTCCCCGAGGTACGTCAATCCGCCGACGATCAGGCACAGCAACAGGATTAACCCGGTGGCCTTGGCGTATTTCAGCTGTTCGGCAAAACCCGGACGCCTGGAAGTCTGCGCCAGCGGGATGTCCAGGGTTTGCTCGGGATCGCCCGCCGGGAAGCGTTCGTACAGCGAGCGCACGTCTTCGCTGATTTCCGCCGGCGCCCACAACACTTGCTCGCCCGCCTCCTCGCTGACGCGATGCGGGACCTGCATGCGTTGCAGCAGCTTGACGAAACCGCTCAGGTCCACTGCCAACGGCAGTCGTAATACCGCCACCGCACTCATTGCAGCACCTCCGGCCGCTCGACATCGACCCAGACAAATTTATGCGGATCCAGACGGGTTTCCTGATCCAGACGATAGGCGACCAGTTTGCCGTAGAGCACCGCGCTGTAATCCAGGCACGCGAGGTTCGGGCGGATCGGCGCCGGTTTGCCGCTGCGCCAGTAATGGCCGACGAACAACAATGGTTCGTCGACGCCGTAGCGCAGCAGGTTGTTTTTTTCGCTGGACGTCAGCGGTTTCTGCGCCACCGGATCGGGCAGTGCATCGGGTTGAAAAACGATGTCGCCATAGGTTTTCGGATCGTCTTCCCAGAACTTGGTGCGGAAGAACGAACGCACCAGACCGTCGCCACTGGTCATGGTCAGGCCATCCGGCAGGCGCATGTCGGTGCCGCGCAGCAGACGGTCGAACACGGTGCAGGCGAAGCTGTCCGGCACGGCCGAGGCCTGCAGGAAGTGTTCATCGATGCAGCCATTGGGGAACAGCGCACGTAACGGTTCGATCAGGCCGGCATCCCAGCAGGCATGCACGACCCGGAAGCGTCCGGCGTCGACAAACAGCGGCAACTCATAGAACCAGCGCTGAAAATCACGCCAGTCGCCGGGATGGTCTTCGAACTGAGTCAGGGTTTCATGGAGCAGACGCGCATGGCGCGGGGTGTGTTCGCGCACGAACTGCTTGCCGCTGCCCGGCGGCGCCGGGGTGCTCCAGCCCAACGCGTTGAATTCGTGGTTACCCATGATGCACAAGGCCTGGCCGGCCTCGACCATGTCGTGAACGATGTGCAGCGCCTCGCGGATGCGCGGGCCACGGTCGATGATGTCGCCGACGAACACCGCCATGCGCGACGGATGCCGCCAGACCCCGCCCTGCTTGTGATAACCGAGACGGTCGAGCAAGTGTTCGAGGGTCAGGGCGCATCCGTGCACGTCACCAATCAGGTCATAACTGCGCGCGGGATCGAGCATCAGTCGCCTCCACCACCCAACTTGCTGCCCCAGCCGAGCTTGGTCCGGCAGACTTCGTAGTAGTTGTGGTCGAGCGGGTGAATCAGCCGCAGCTTCTGCGCTTTCTTGCTGACGGTGATGGTGTCGCCCGGTGCGCAGGTGAAGTGGTTCTGCCCGTCGCAGGAGACTTGCGGATAGATCTGCATGTTTTTCGACACGACGATTTTCAGCTCACTGTTGCCATCGACCACAATTGGCCGGCTCGACAACATATGGGGGTACATCGGCACGATCACAATGGCATCGAGCTTGGGATGCATGATCGGCCCGCCGGCGGACAGTGCGTACGCGGTGGAACCGGTCGGCGTCGCGACGATCAGGCCGTCAGCCTTCTGGCTGCAGACGAACTGACCGTCGATGTACAGCTCGAACTCGATCATCCGCGTCGATTTGCCCGGGTGCAGCACCACATCGTTGAGCGCATCGCCCTGGCCGATGGCTTCGGCATGCCGACGGACTTCGGCTTGCAGCAGGAAGCGGTTTTCCACCAGATAGTGGCCGTCCAGCACCTTGGCGACTTCGACTTCCAGATCATCGGGGCGAATGTCGGTGAGGAAGCCGAGGCTGCCGCGGTTGATACCGAGCACCGGAATATTGTGTTTGGCCAGTGCCCGGGCGGCGCCGAGCAGGCTGCCGTCACCGCCGACAACGATGACCATGTCGCAGACTTCGCCGAGCATCTTGCGCGATGAGGTTTGCAGGCCGTGGCCCGGCAGGACTTCGGCAATGGTGTCTTCGAGGATCACATGCAGATGCCGATCGAGCAGAAACCGTTTCAGTCGGCGGACGGTATCCAGCACCTGGGAACTGCCCAGGCGACCGATGATGCCGATATTACGAAATTGCTCCATGGGACCTCTGCGGACAATCGGAAACGCGAAAACCACGATTATGGGCGAAAGCGCCGGTTAGACAAAATCCTTTCAGCCTCAAGGGTGTGCTCGTGTTTCAGGCTATGCTCGCAAGATGATCCTGTTTCCCGACTTGCTGCAGTTGCCCCACCAATTACGCCACCCGGAAGTGCGGGATCTGGCGTGGGTGATTCTCGCCCCGCCGATGCTCGCCACCACGCCATGGCCGCAGCGTCATCCGTTGGCCGGCAGTGATTGGGTGCATGACCCGCAGCGACTGGAGCACTGGTTGCGCCAGCTCGACCGCGACAGTTATGGCCTGCTGCATTGGCTGTCGCAGGCGCGAACACGGCGTCTGGGCCTGTATTACGAACGGCTGTGGCAGTTTGCCGTGGAGCATGCGCCGGGCATTGAGCTGATCGCCGCCAACCTGCCGATCCGCCGTGAGGGGCATACGCTCGGCGAACTGGACATGCTGCTGCGCGACCGCGACGGCGTGCATCACCTGGAACTGGCGATCAAGCTTTACCTCGGCCCGCAAAATGGCGACGGCCGTGATCCGGCGCAGTGGCTGGGGCCGGGTTGTCATGATCGCCTGGATCGCAAACTGGCACATCTGGCCGAGCATCAATTGCCGATCTCGGCGCGCCCGGAGAGTCGCGAAGTGCTGGCGGCACTGGATATCGAGGTATTCAGCGCGCAGCTGTGGCTCGGTGGCTATTTGCTGTACCCGTGGCCCGGGCCGGCTGAAGCACCGAGCGGCGCGCATCCGCAGCATTTGCGTGGTAGCTGGTTGCATCAGAAGGATTGGCCGGCGTTTTTCGCGCAACGCCCGCCTGGACGCTGGCAACCCCTGCCCCGCCATGCCTGGCTGGCGCCGGCGCATTATCCGGCGGATCAGACGTGGAGCCTTGAACATCTGCAGACATGGCTGGACGATCTGGAACCCCTGGCTCCGGCACAGTTAATGGTGCGCCTGCTCGAGAATTCACAAGGGGAATGGGAAGAGGCAGAACGGTTGTTCCTGGTGTCGGATCTTTGGCCGAATGTGCCGGGCCAGGCCTGAGATTTTCGTGGCGTTTGTACCGCCCCCATCGCGAGCAGGCTCACTCCTGCATTGGAATGCGTTCCCCTGTAGGAGTGAGCCTGCTCGCGATAGGGTCACCTCGGTCTAGAGGGAAAGCCGCACCGCCAAAGCCGCCAACGTCACCAACAACACCGGCACCGTCAACACGATCCCGACCCGGAAGTAATAGCCCCAGCCAATGTGGATCCCCTTGCGCTCCAGCACATGCAGCCATAACAAAGTCGCCAGGCTGCCAATCGGCGTGATTTTCGGCCCCAGGTCACTGCCAATCACGTTGGCATAAATCATCGCCTCCTTGACCACGCCGCTGGCCTGACTGGCATCAATCGACAGCAAGCCAATCAACACCGTCGGCAAGTTGTTCATGATCGATGACAGCAACGCAGTCAGCACACCGGTGCCCATGGCCGCGCCCCAAACGCCATGACCGGCAAAGACATCCAGCCAACCGGCCAGATACCCGGTGAGTCCGGCATTGCGCAGGCCATACACCACCAGATACATGCCCAACGAGAAAATCACGATCTGCCACGGCGCTTCTTTCATCACTTTGCGCGTGGAAATCTTGTGGCCCCGGGCGGCGATGCCCAGCAATAGCGCGGCGCACACGGCGGAAATCGCACTGATCGGAATGCCCAGCGGCTCCAGCGCAAAACAGCCGATCAGCAGAATCACCAGCACTGCCCAACCGGCGTAGAACGTGGCCTTATCGTGAATCGCGGTTTCCGGGTGCGCCAGTTGTTCAGGGTCGTACGCCGCCGGAATGTCCCGGCGAAAGAACCACAGCAACATGCCCAGGGTCGCCGCCACGCTGACGAAGTTGACCGGCACCATCACCGCTGCGTAGCGGTTGAAGCCAATGTGAAAGAAGTCCGCCGAGACGATGTTGACCAGGTTCGACACCACCAGCGGCAGGCTCGCCGTGTCCGCAATAAAACCCGCGCCCATGACGAACGCCAGGGTCGCCGCCGGAGAAAAGCGCAGTGCCAGCAACATCGAAATCACGATCGGGGTGAGGATCAGCGCCGCGCCGTCATTGGCAAACAACGCGGACACCAGCGCACCGAGCAGCACCATGAAGGCAAACAGTTTGCGCCCATTGCCCCGCCCCCAACGCGCCACGTGCAGCGCGGCCCAGTTGAAGAACCCGGCTTCGTCGAGCAACAGGCTGATGATGATCAGGGCGACAAAGGTGCCGGTGGCGTTCCAGATGATCTGCCAGACCAGCGGGATGTCGCTGAGGTGCACAACACCGAAGATCAGCGCGAGCACGGCGCCAAGTGTCGCACTCCAGCCGACGCCGAGGCCTTTGGGTTGCCAGATGACAAGGGTAATGGTCAGCAGAAAAATCAGTGACGCAGCGAGCATCCGCAACAGCCTTAAATGAAATGAGTGAAGATCCAAAAATGTGGGAGCGGGCTTGCTCGCGAAAGCGGTGTGTCAGTTGACAAGTCAGTACCTGACACACCGCTTTCGCGAGCAAGCCCGCTCCCACATTTGTTTTTTGGGTGAAGTTACTTCTTGTGTTGTTCTACGAATTGCCCGTAAGCATCGATGAATTTTTGCAGAAACGGTTTCACCGATTCGCTCAATTTACCGGCCTCATCGAACGCCGAACCCGCGCCGCCCAGATACGCTTCCGGCTGCTGCATGCACGGCACATCGAGAAACACGAACGACTGGCGCAGATGCTGATTGGCGCCAAAACCACCGATGGCACCCGGCGATACGCTGATCACGGCCCCCGGTTTGCCGCTCCAGACAGCCTTGCCATAAGGCCGCGACCCCACGTCGATGGCATTCTTCAGTGGCGCCGGCACCGAGCGGTTGTACTCGGGCGTGACAAACAGCACCGCGTCGGAAGAACCCACTTTTTGCCGGAAAGTGCTGTAGGCTGCTGGCGGGGAATCACCGTCGATGTCTTCGTTATACAGTGGCAGATCGCCAATTTCGACAATCTCCAGCTTGAGATTCGCCGGGGCCAGCTCTGCCAGTGCCAGGGCGACTTTGCGATTGATCGATGCTTTGCGCAGGCTACCGACCACTACAGCGACGTTGTAGACATTACTCATGGAAGACTCTCGATGATCCGTGGGAGGAGCCAGTAGTTATAAATGATCCGGTGACGATTCCACCAGCACGCGATGGAAAATCCTGCGCGCTGATTATTTTTTTCCTGTAGGAAAACTTACAGGCCTTGATGGCGGTCTACCAAGCCGCAAATCAAGCGTTTTATCTCCAGAGGTTCTAAGCAGATGGCAGCAGTACTCGTCGGTCAGTTCCATGCAAGAGATGCGGAAGGCCGCGTTTATTCCGTGCATGAGTTCCAGGAATCCAACCCGTCGGCAGACGGTTCCACTGGCTCGGAGCCGATTTACAGACTGGCCATTGGCGATCGCGTCAACAAGGTCAGTGAGAGCGAGTTTCTTCTGGTTCAGTCAGGCATCACCCTGATCCGCGAGCCTGAGCCAACCGTCGCTTCATAACCGGCCGTTATGAGCAGAAGTCATATGCGCAGACTTGGGGTAGGATTCAGCCACTGACCCCACCTGCTGAACATGGACTTCACGCATGCGTTTACGTCATATCGAAGTGATTCAGGCGCTCTTGCAGACCGGTCACCTGGGCACTGCCGCCGAATGGCTGCAGTTGCCGGTGACCGAGGTCGAAGAGCGTTTGCGCGAAGCCGAGAGTCAGTTGGGGTTCATGCTGTTCGCCAGCGTGCGTGGGCGTCTGCAATCGACGCCCGAAGCGCGGGCGTTGCAGGTCGAAATCGCGCATGTCTATGAAGCGCTGGAGCCGGTGCAGCGCCTGGCCAGCAGTCTCAAGCAATACCTCGCCCCACCTTTGCGCATCATCGGCACCCCGCCGCTGGCGCAGCAATTACTGCCACAAAGCCTAGCCGCCCTGCGCCGACGCCTGCCCGATGCGCCGTGCAGTCTGCTCAGCGCGCCGACCCGCGACATCGTCCGCAGCCTGTTGTTGCGCGAAAGCGATCTCGGCTTGAGCCTGCACGACCCCGAACACCCCGACATCGAGTGCCGGCCACTGGCCCAGGGCAAGCTGCAACTGCTCGCGCCCCATGGCTGGCTGCAACCGAAACAGAAATACATTTCCCTGCAGGATCTGGCCGGTCAGGCCATGCTCGGTCTCGAGGGCCAGGACCCGCTGAGCCCGGCACTGGAAAACAAACTCCAGGCCTTGCGCCCGGCGCCGAGCATCCAGACCCGCGTGCAAACCCATCAGATGATGCGCAGCATGGTCGAGGCCGGTGAAGGCCTGGCCATCGTCGACCCGTTCACGGCGCTGGGCGCGCGTGCCGCCGGACTGGATGTCTGCCCGTTGTCGCCAGCCGTGCCGATCAGCCTTTACGCCCTGACATTCAAGCACGCCGCACCCTCATCGGCAGTGCAGACGCTATTGACGATCATCACGGAACAAGCCGGGGCGATGCTGGCGAACTGAAGGGATTTTCCAGTGGATTATCGAACAATCGATACCAGAACAGCGCCACTTCGGCCGTGTTCGGATCAATGCCGCGATAGCGCAACTGGTCGATACCGCCAATGACATAGCCGCAACGCTCATACAGCCGACAGGCGCCGAGGTTGTTGTTCTGGGTTTCGAGCATGATCCCCGGCAGCTTTTTCTTGCGGCTCCAGAACTGCGCAACATCGAGCAACGCCTTGGCCACGCCATGGCGCCGGGCCGGCGCATGCACCGCCAGCTCATCAATATGGGCGAAGCCGTTCCAGTTGGTGCTGATCACCAGATGCCCGACCGGCTCGTCATCCAGGTAGGCCATGAAAATCGCGCTGTCCGGTGCGTTGTGAAAAGCGCTGAACTCCTCCGGGTCGATGCCATAGCACTTGCGGTACGGCACGATCGGTGTCACCCGCCATCGCTCGACAGGCTGGCCGATCACGGCGGCGCCATAGGCAGCGACTTCGAAACTGAAGTCGCTGCCCCAGATATACGGCGCAAAGCCTTCATCGGCGACACGCACCGACAGCCCTGGGTATTTCGGATTCATGACCGGTTGCATACTGGGAAAAGTCCTCATTCCTTGACGCAATCGACGGTGCATTGCCGCCCATTGCCTTCATCTTCGTGCTGCAATCCATGCACATCCGCAACAAAACCGGGGAAGCTGCTATCGAACGTGCGAGCAAATTTCAGGTAATCAATGATCGAGCGCGTCGATTCGGTAAAGCGCTCGCCGGGCATGAACAGCGGTATCCCCGGCGGATACGGCACCAGCCTCAACGCGGCGACGCGTCTTTCCAGTTCATCGATAGGCACCGCCTCGACGTCGCCGCGCGCCGCAACCGTGTCGGCCTTGATGTCGCGATGGACGATCAACACCGGGAACTTCAAATCTTTGTACATGAGGCTCAGTGTCCTGAGGCGGCAGGTTTGAATCTGCCAATGCACTCAGGGTAGAGGGTTGCAACGAAAGTGGCGAGGGTGGCCAGTTGGCTTCATGCCGCCAGAAGCAGAAGATCGCAGCGTGCGGCAGCTGCATTGGAATGCGATCCCTGCAGGAGTTGCCGAAGGCTGCGATCTTTTGATCTTTCAGGCTTGAGCGTCAGCCTCGGCAATCTGCGTCCACAACGCCGGGCCACCGGCAGACTTGGCAATGATTTCCAGCCGCGCCAGGTGCGCCGCCAGTTCTTCTTCCGTCGCACGAATGATCCGCGCCGGCTGACGTTCCGCCGGCAACCGGCGAATCTCGGTCGCCGAGTTGTCCGCGCCCTCGCCCGTGCCATTACCGTCAGACGCATTGCCGGCCAGCGACAGGCTTGTCTGGCCGCCAGTCATGGTCAGGTAAACGTCGGCAAGAATCTCCGAGTCGAGCAAGGCGCCGTGCAGTTCACGGCCGGAGTTGTCGACGCCATAACGCTTGCACAACGCATCGAGGCTGTTGCGCTGCCCGGGGTGACGTTCCCGGGCCATCATCAGGGTGTCGAGGATGCTGCAGTGTTGCGTGATGTCAGCGCGATCGTGCTGACCCATCAGGGCGAATTCGTTGTTGATGAAGCCAACGTCGAACGCCGCGTTGTGGATGATCAGCTGCGCGCCTTTGATGAACTCGAAGAACTCATCGGCGACTTCGGCAAAGCGCGGCTTGCCGACGAGGAATTCGTTGGTGATGCCGTGAACGCCGATGGCGCCTTCATCACTCTCGCGATCCGGTTGCAGGTAAACGTGAAAGTGCCGGCCCGTCAGGCGTCGGCCGATCAGTTCGACGCAACCGATTTCAATGATCCGGTGACCATCGGTCACCGGCATGCCGGTGGTTTCGGTATCGAGTACAACGGATCTGGTGGCCATCAGTGTTCAGCTCTCAGCGGGTCGATCTTGCAAAAAACGCGGATGTTAACACGCTCGTCGGGGGTGTTTCAGGTGGACCGTGGCGTCCCATTCGCGAGCAAGCTCGCTCCCACAGTGGATTTGTGTTGTGAACACGATCCAGTGTGGGAGCGAGCTTGCTCGCGAATGGCCGCACCACGGTTGAGAAGCGAAATCAGGTCTGCTTGTAACCGCGTACTTCGTCCACCCCACGGTTAGCCAACTGGTCCGCTCGCTCGTTACCGTGATGGCCGATATGCCCACGCACCCATTTCCAGGTGACCTTGTGGCGGTTGACTTGTTCGTCCAGCTCTTTCCATAGATCAGCGTTCTTCACCGGCTCTTTCGCGGCGGTTTTCCAGCCGCGCTTCTTCCAGTTGGCCATCCACTCATTGATGCCCTTCATCACGTATTGCGAGTCGGTCACCAGTAGCACTTCACACGGGCGCTTCAAGGCTTCGAGGCCGCGAATGGCGCCCAGCAGTTCCATACGGTTGTTGGTGGTATTGGCTTCGCCGCCCCACAGTTCCTTTTCGACGCCCTTGCACACCAGCAAGGCGCCCCAACCGCCGGGGCCGGGGTTGCCCTTGCAGGCACCGTCGGTGAACAGCTCTACGGTGTCGACGCTTTCAACGCTTTCGCTCATGCCACTCTATCCAGAAAAATGCCTGTCTTGCCGATCACGGATCGACAATGACCGAGGCCGGGGAAAACCCGGCCACGAATAAAAAGAAGGTTTACGGTTCGATGCGGCGGCGGTTGACCTTGGCCATCGGCAGCGGAATCAGCTTGCCCATCGGCTCGCGACGCTCCTGACGCAGCGGCCGCAACCCGACCACGATCTTGCGCGCGACCAATAAATAGAAGCCGCCACCCGCCAGTTGCCAATCACCGGCCTTGCGTTCCCAGCCGGCCAGACGGGCCTGCCACTTGGGTGACGCGAGCGGCGGACGATAGCACCCGAAGCGGCGTTTCTCCAGCGCAAAGCCCAGCAGATTGAGCCAGTCAGCGACCCGCGATGGCGAGATGCAGCGCGCCTGGCGCAAGGCGTCGTGGGCGAACACATGGCGCAGGCCCCAGGTACTCCAGGGGTTGATACCAATGATCAGCAAATGTCCGCCGGGGCGCACGCTGCTCGCCGCTTCACGCAGCAAACCGTGGGGCGACAGGCAGAAATCCAGACCGTGCTGCATCACCACCACGTCAGCGGCATGCTCGCTCAGCGGCCACGCCTGTTCTTCGCAGACAATCTCGACGCCGGGCAACGGTGCCCCCAGACGCACGTTGCGCTGCACCTGCGGCGCCGCCGGCGGGGTTTCGGCCGAAGGCCCGTAATGCACCAGATAACCGCCAAAGAAACGGCCCAACTCGTCTTCGAGCATGCGCCGCTCTTCATCGAGCAGAAATTGCCCGAGCGGGCCGGACAACCATTCACGAGCTGCACCGATCAGGGCCAGCCAGTCAGGATCAGCCTGTGCGAACGCTTTATCACTCATCGCATTCTCCAAAGCGCCAGGAACTACTAAGATGCGCCAATGTTTTCCGCTTGGCGAATTCCGACGATGATACAGATCAGTGCCCTGCCCGCGTTCACCGACAACTACATCTGGTTGTTACAGGATCACCGCACCCAGCGCTGCGCGGTGGTCGACCCTGGCGATGCCGCGCCAGTGCAGGCATGGCTCGCCGCCCATCCAGGCTGGGTGCTGAGCGATATCCTGATCACCCACCATCACCATGATCACGTCGGCGGCGTCGAACGCCTGAAAGCGGCGACCGGTGCCAGGGTTTACGGTCCGGCCAGCGAAAGCATCCCGGCGCGCGATGTGGCGCTCAAGGACAACGACTCGGTCAGCGTGCTCGGCTGGGATTTCGACGTCTATGCGGTGCCCGGTCACACCTTGGGCCACATTGCCTATTACCACCATGGCCTGCTGTTCTGCGGCGACACCCTGTTCGCTGCCGGTTGCGGTCGTTTGTTCGAAGGCACGCCGGAGCAAATGCACCACTCGCTCAGCCGCCTCGCCGCGTTGCCTGAAGATACGCTGGTGTACTGCACCCATGAATACACCCTGAGCAACCTCAAGTTTGCCGCCGCCGTCGAGCCGGGCAACCCCGACATTGCCGCCCGTCTGGAAAAAGTTACTCAACAACGGCAAAACGGTGTGATGACCCTGCCCTCGACCTTGGCCCTGGAAAAGCTCACCAATCCCTTTTTACGCACCACTGAAACATTAGTTACACAAAAAGTGGACGAACGGGCAGGCGCTCAAAACCGGGCGCCGAGTGAGGTATTTGCGGCGCTGCGGGCGTGGAAAGATAAGTTCTAAGCCCCCCGCCATCGGGTACAAAAATTCTGAATGGTTGACCGCAGGGGGTGCGCTTTCTAGAATCGCCCGACATTTTTGCCCGGAACTTACTTCCAGCCAATGTCGTCATCCATACGTAAGTCCGTCAATTCAGACGCATTGACCCGCCTGGCGCAAGCCATCGCGGTGGCTGTGTCCGCCACGCTGGCGGGCTGTTCCAGCCATGCTCCGCAGACTGAAGCGACCCATACGCCGAACATTGCTGCGCGAGCCAAGCAGAAGCCGATCTGGCTGACCGAAAAGCCCAGCCCACAGGTTCCCCAGGACATCTGGGAACGCATGCGCCAGGGCTTTCAGCTGCAGGAAGGCCTCGGCGTCAACCCGCGCATCGAGCAACAGCGCCTGTGGTTCGCCAGCAATCCCTCTTTCCTCGAGAACGCCGGCGAACGCGGCAGTCTCTATATTCACTACATCGTCGAACGCCTCGAAGAACGCAACATGCCGCTGGAACTGGCCTTGCTGCCAGTGATTGAAAGCGCCTACAACCCGATGGCCTATTCCCGGGCCGATGCGGTGGGGCTGTGGCAATTCATCCCGTCCACCGGGCGTTACTTCAATCTGCGCCAGACGCGCTTCTATGATGGCCGTCGCGATATCACCGCCTCGACCACGGCAGCGATGGACTACCTGACCCGCCTGCACGACATGTTCAACGGTGACTGGCTGCTGGCCCTCGCGGCCTACAATGCTGGCGAAGGCACCGTAAGCCGCGCCATCGAGCGTAACGAAAAGCTCGGTCTGCCAACCGACTACTGGAACCTGCCGCTGCCAGCGGAAACCCAGGCCTACGTGCCGAAGCTGCTGGCGTTGTCGCAAGTGGTGCTGGCGCCGGAAGCCTACGGCGTGAACCTCAATCCGATCGCCAACGAACCGTACTTCCAGGTCGTCGAAATCAACCAGCGCATGGATCTGTCCAAGGTCGCAGCGGTTGCCAACATCGATGAAGACGAACTGTTCCAGCTCAACCCGGCCTTCAAGCAACGCACCACCATCGACGGCCCTCAGCATCTGCTGGTGCCAACCTCGAAGGCGCAGTTGCTGACCGCCAGCCTGCAGACCATGCGGCCTGACGAACTGATCAGCCCGCGCTCGTTGAAACCGGTGTTTGAAGGCGCCGATCCCTCGGAAGTGGCGCAGCTCAAGCGCGCCTATCGCGTGAAGCGTGGCGACAACCTCGGTTCCATCGCCAAGGCCAACAAGGTCGAAGTGAAAGATCTGCAGCGCTGGAACAAGCTGACCGGCAAAAACCTCAAGGTCGGCCAGACTCTGGTGATGCAGGACAACACCAAGCGTGCGCCGGCTCGCAAGTCCGGGCGCGTCAACACAGTGGTTGCGGCCAACAGCAAGAGCAAAGGCAAGGACGACAGCCAGCAGCAGACCCAGTACAAGGTCAAGCGCGGCGACACGTTGTACGTGGTGGCCAAGCGTTTCAACGTTGAGATGCAGCACCTCAAGCGCTGGAATCCGGGTGCGGGCAAGGCGTTGAAACCGGGGCAGATGCTCACGGTTTATCAGCCGCATTGATTGAAAGAGCCTCTGAAATTTCAGGGGCTTTTTTCTGGATCAGGTTTTTGGGGTGTGCTTTAGATCCATCCCCCCTCACCCCAGCCCTCTCCCCACAAGGGGGCGAGGGGGAAAGGGAGCCGACCGGGGGCTTTTCAAAACGTGAGTCCGGCTCGGTATTTCAGGTCGGCGTATCTCCCCCAATCACCACAGTCAGTCCCCTCTCCCTCCGGGAGAGGGTTAGGGTGAGGGGCTTTTCAAAACGTGAGTTCGACTCGACAGTTCAGGTCGGCGTAGCTCGAAGAAACAACTCGGTCAGTCCCCTCTCCCCTTGGGAGAGGGTTAGGGTGAGGGGCTCTTCGCGCAAACGATTAACCGCGCATTAACCCGCATCTTTTTCCTGTCCAGACAAGCTGTTACTGTACGGCCCACAAAGCCCAAGCCGCCTGGATCGAATCTGAGTTGAAGCGTGCCCTCCTCCTGCTCCTGATCAGCCTGGCCTTGAGCTCAACCGCAAGCGCGACGATTACCGAAAGTCACGGTTATGCGCAATTCGGCACGCTCAAGTACCCGGCCAGATTTACCCACTTCGATTGGGTCAACCCGCAAGCGCCCAAGGGCGGTACGTTGCGGGTGATGGCGTTCGGCACCTTCGATACGGTCAACCCGTACACGTTCAAGGGCACCAGCCCGGTCACCACAGCGAATTTCCTCCAGTACGGCATCAATGAGCTGAACGAGCCGTTGATGGTCGGTACCGGCCAGTACTCGCCGTCCGGCGACGAGCCCGCGTCCAGCTACGGCTTGATCGCGCAATCGGTGGAGTACAGCGAAGATCGCAGCTGGGTTGTCTTCAATCTGCGTCCCGAAGCGCGCTTCCACGATGGCACACCGATCACCGCTTATGACGTGGCGTTCTCCTATCGAACACTGCTCAAGGACGGTCATCCGCTGTACCGCACCGCATTGCAGGAAGTGCTGCGGGTCGACATTCTCAACAAACAGCGCATTCGCTTCGTGCTCAAGCGCTCCGGCAATCCGCTGTTGATCCTGCGCCTCGGCGAATTGCCGGTGCTGCCGCAGCATTACTGGAAAGACCGCGACTTCAAGGCCACCACCTTCGAACCGCCGCTGGGCAGCGGGCCGTATCGCATCACCTCGGTGACGCCGGGCCGGCAGTTGATCTTCGAACGGGTCAAGGATTACTGGGGCAAGGACTTGCCGGTCAATCGCGGCAAGTACAACTTCGATCGCATGGAAGTCGAGTTCTACCGCGACAGCGACGTGGCCTTTGAAGCGTTCAAGGCTGGCGAGTTCGACATCTACATCGAGCATCAAGCGAAGAATTGGGCCAACGGCTACAACTTCCCCGCCGTGCGCCGTGGCGAGGTGATCAAGGCACAGATCCCGCATCAGATCCCGACCCAGACTCAGGGCCTGTTCATGAACACCCGCCGCGCGACGTTCGCGGATGTGAAAACCCGCGAAGCGCTGGGCCTGATGTTCGACTTCGAGTGGACCAACCGCGCGCTGTTCAGCGATGCCTACAAACGCACAACCAGTTACTACCCCAACAGTGAATTCACTACCTCCGGCCTGCCGGTCGGGCGTGAATGGCTGATGCTCAAGCCGTACAAGGATCAATTGCCGGCCAAACTGTTCACCGAGCCGTTCACCCTGCCAAAAACCGACGGTCGCGGCATTCCCCGGGAAACCATGCGCAAGGCATTGACATTGCTCGCCGAAGCCGGCTGGAAGCTCAACGGTCAGCGTCTGCAAAACGCCGACGGCCAACCGCTGCGGTTCGAACTGCTGCTGGTCAATCCGAACCTCGAGCGCCTCTACCAGCCCTACATCGAGAACCTCCAAAGCATTGGCATCGACGCGCGCCTGCGCACCGTGGATCGGGCGCAGTACAAACAGCGTCTCGATCAATTTGATTTCGACATGATCTCGATGACGCTCGGTCAGACCCTCAGCCCGGGTCTGGAACAGTGGCAGTACTTCCACTCCAGTCAGGTGAACGTCAAGGGCAGCAAGAATTACGCAGGCATCGCCAACCCGGTGGTCGATCACCTGCTCGAACAATTGCTCGCCGCGCGCACCCGCGACGAGCAGGTCGCCGCCGGCAAGGCGCTCGACCGCGTGCTGCTCTGGCAGCACTACAGCATTCCCAACTGGTACCTCAATTATCACCGTCTGGCCTACCGCAACCGGTTGGCCTTCGTCACCACGCCGCCCTACACCCTGGGTCTGAGCGCGTGGTGGCTGAAGTCTTCGGAGAAAGATCAATGAAACCGATCCGCGCCCTGCTCGTCCAGGCCAGCGGTTTGCTGTTCGCCGGGCTGGCCTTCGCCGCTCCGCAACACGCCGTGACGCTGTACAACGAGCCGCCAAAATACCCGGCCGATTTCAAGCATTTCGACTACGTGAACCCCGATGCGCCCAAGGGTGGCATCTTCCGTCAGGCCGGTTTCGGCGGCTTCGACAGCCTCAATCCGTTTATCAGCAAAGGCGTGCCGGCCGATGACGTCGGGCAGATCTACGACACCCTGACCAAGCACAGTCTCGACGAACCCTTCACCGAATATGGCCTGATCGCCCGGCAGATCGAAAGAGCCCCGGACAACAGCTGGGTGCGGTTCTACCTGCGCCCCGAAGCGCGCTTTCACGACGGTCACCCGGTACGCGCCGACGATGTGGTGTTCAGCTTCAACACGCTGACAAAGGAAGGCTCGCCGATGTTTCGCGGCTACTACAGCGACGTTTCCGAAGTCATCGCCGAAGATCCGCTGAAAGTGCTGTTCAAGTTCAAGCACAGCAACAACCGCGAACTGCCGCTGATCCTCGGCCAGCTGCCGGTGCTGCCAAAACACTGGTGGGCCGATCGCGATTTCAACAAGGGCAACCTGGAAATTCCGCTGGGCAGCGGCCCGTACAAGGTCGCCGAAGTGAAGGCCGGGCGCTCGGTGCGTTACGAACGGGTCAAGGATTACTGGGGCAAGGACCTGCCGGTCAACCGTGGTTTCTATAACTTCGACACGATGACCACCGATTACTACCGCGACAACACCGTGGCCCTTGAAGCGCTGAAAGCCGGGCAGTTCGATTACTGGCTGGAGATGACCGCAAAGAACTGGGCCAATGCTTACAACATCCCGGCGGTCACCGAAGGCCGCTTGATCAAGGAACAGATCGCCAACAGCAACCCGACCGGCATGCAGGGCTTCGTCTTCAATCTGCGCCGTCCGGTGTTTCAGGATGTGCGGGTGCGTCAGGCGCTGGGTCTGCTGTTCGACTTCGAGTGGACCAACAAACAGCTGTTCAACAGTGCCTATTTCCGCACCCGCAGCTATTTCGAGAACTCGGAAATGGCCGCCACCGGCCTGCCTGATGCCGATCAAGTGGCGATCCTCGAGCCGTTCCGCAGCAAACTGCCGGCGCAGGTGTTCAGCGAAGCCTTCGAAAATCCGAAGACCGACGCCAGCGGCATGATCCGTACCCAGCAGCGCGAGGCTTATCAATTGCTGCAAGAGGCTGGCTGGAAGATCGTCGACGACAAAATGGTCGACGCCACCGGCAAACCGGTGGTGATCGAGTTCCTGCTGGCGCAGACCGAGTTCGAACGCGTGCTGCTGCCGTTCAAGCGCAACCTCAGCGACCTCGGCATCGATCTGGTTATCCGCCGTGTCGACGTCTCGCAGTACATCAACCGCGTGCGTTCGCGGGACTTCGACATGATGGTTGGCAGCTTCCCGCAGTCGAACTCGCCGGGTAACGAACAGCGCGAATTCTGGATGAGCGCCGCTGCCGACAAACCGAGCAGCCGCAACACCATCGGCCTGAAGGATCCGATTGTCGATCAACTGGTCGAGAACCTGATCAACGCCGACTCACGCAAAAGCCTGGTGGCCCACGCCCGCGCGCTGGATCGCGTGCTGCAATGGGGGTTCTACGTGGTGCCCAACTGGCACATCAAGACCTGGCGCGTGGCCTACTGGAACCACATCGGTCACCCGAAAGTCTCGCCCAAGTACGACATCGGGATTAACACCTGGTGGGTCAAGCCCGACGCAAAACCGGCGATAGAAGTCGAAACCAAACTGCAAGCCGACCCTGTGGGCACGGAGTAATCAGATGCTGGCGTATATTTTTCGGCGACTGCTGCTGATCATCCCGACCTTGTTCGGCATCCTGCTGATCAACTTCGTGATCATCCAGGCCGCGCCCGGTGGCCCGGTGGAACAGATGATCGCCAAGCTCGAAGGCTTCGAAGGCGCCACCAGCCGGATTGCCGGCGGCGGCGCCGAGGTGTCGGTGGCCGGCTCGTCCTATCGCGGCGCGCAGGGCCTGGACCCGGCGCTGATCAAGGAAATCGAGCACATGTACGGGTTCGACAAGTCGGCCCCGGAACGTCTGTGGATCATGGTCAAGAACTACGCGCAGCTGGATTTCGGCGACAGTTTCTTCCGCGACGCCAAGGTCATCGACCTGATCAAGGAAAAGATGCCGGTGTCGATCTCGCTGGGGCTGTGGAGCACGCTGATCATGTACCTGGTGTCGATCCCGCTGGGGATCGCCAAGGCCACACGGCACGGCAGCCACTTCGACGTCTGGACCAGTTCGGCGATCATCGTCGGCTACGCAATCCCGGCATTCCTGTTTGCGATCCTGCTGATCGTGGTGTTCGCCGGCGGCAGTTATCTCGACTGGTTCCCGTTACGCGGACTGACCTCGAACAACTTCGATGAACTGAGTTTCGGCGGCAAGATCCTCGATTACTTCTGGCACCTGGCGCTGCCCGTGACGGCGCTGGTGATCGGCAACTTCGCGACCATGACCCTGCTGACCAAAAACAGCTTCCTCGACGAGATCAACAAACAGTACGTGGTCACCGCCAAGGCCAAAGGCCTGACCCGCCACCGCGTGCTCTACGGCCACGTGTTCCGCAACGCCATGCTGCTGGTGATTGCCGGGTTTCCGTCGGCGTTCATCGGCATTTTCTTCACCGGTTCGCTGCTGGTGGAAGTGATCTTCTCCCTCGACGGTCTCGGCCTGATGAGTTTCGAGGCGGCGATCAACCGCGATTACCCGGTGGTGTTCGGCACCCTGTTCATCTTCACCCTGCTGGGGCTGGTGGTGAAACTGATCGGCGACCTCACTTACACCCTGGTCGATCCGCGTATCGACTTCGAAAGCCGGGAGCATTGAGATGAACCTGTCCCCTCTCAACCGCCGCCGCTTCGAACTGTTCAAGGCCAACAAGCGTGGCTGGTGGTCGCTGTGGCTGTTTTTGATTCTGTTTGGCCTGAGCCTCGGCGCCGAGCTGATCGCCAACGACAAGCCGTTGGTGGTGCATTACGACAACCACTGGTACTTCCCGGCGATCAAGCGTTACCCGGAAACCACCTTCGGCGGTGAATTCCCGCTGGAAGCCAACTACAAGAGCCCGTACATCCGCGAACTGCTCAAAGCCAAGGACGCATGGGTGCTGTGGGCGCCGATCCCCTACAGCTACCAGAGCATCAACTACGACCTGAAAGTCCCGGCCCCGGCGCCACCGTCGGCGGACAATCTGCTCGGCACCGACGATCAGGGTCGCGATGTGCTGGCGCGGGTGATTTACGGCTTCCGGATTTCGGTGCTGTTCGCGCTGACGCTGACCGTGTTGAGTTCGATCATCGGCGTGATTGCCGGTGCTTTGCAGGGCTTTTATGGCGGCTGGGTCGATCTGGCCGGGCAGCGCTTTCTCGAGATCTGGTCAGGGCTGCCGGTGCTGTACCTGTTGATCATCCTCGCCAGTTTCGTCCAGCCGAACTTTTGGTGGCTGCTGGGCATCATGCTGCTGTTCTCGTGGATGAGCCTGGTCGATGTGGTGCGCGCCGAATTCCTCCGTGGGCGCAACCTCGAATACGTGCGTGCGGCACGGGCGCTGGGCATGCAGAACGGCGCGATCATGTTTCGCCACATCCTGCCCAACGCGATGGTCTCGACCATGACCTTCATGCCGTTCATCCTCACTGGCGCCATCGGCACCCTCACCGCACTGGACTTCCTTGGTTTCGGCCTGCCGGCCGGCAGTCCGTCGCTGGGTGAACTGGTCGCCCAGGGTAAATCCAACCTGCAAGCGCCGTGGCTGGGCATGAGTGCCTTTGCCGTGCTGGCGTTGATGTTGAGTTTGCTGGTGTTTATCGGCGAGTCCGCTCGCGATGCCTTCGACCCGAGGAAGTGAAATGAATCAGGACAATCTGATCGAAGTGCGCGACCTCGCCGTCGAATTCGGTTTCGGCGAGCGCGTGCACCGGGTCGTCGAAGGTGTGAGTTTCGACATCAAGCGTGGCGAAACCCTGGCGCTGGTCGGCGAATCCGGCTCGGGCAAATCGGTGACCGCGCACTCGATCCTGCGCCTGCTGCCCTACCCGATGGCGCGCCATCCGGCCGGCAGCATCAACTATGCCGGGCAAAACCTGCTGGGCCTCAGCGAAAAAACCATCCGCCACATTCGCGGTAACCGCATCGCGATGATCTTCCAGGAGCCGATGACTTCGCTGAATCCGCTGCATTCCATCGAGAAGCAGATCAACGAAGTGCTCGGCATTCACAAGGGCCTGACCGGCAAAGTCGCGACCCAACGCACGCTGGAGCTGCTGGAGATGGTCGGCATCCCCGAGCCGCACAAGCGCCTCAAGGCCCTGCCCCACGAACTGTCCGGCGGCCAGCGCCAGCGCGTGATGATCGCCATGGCCCTGGCCAACGAACCGGAACTGCTGATTGCCGACGAGCCGACCACCGCTCTGGACGTGACCGTTCAGCTGAAAATCCTCGATTTGCTCAAGGAACTTCAGGCCAGATTGGGCATGTCGCTGTTACTGATCAGTCACGATTTGAACCTGGTGCGAAGAATTGCGCATCGCGTATGTGTCATGCAGCGCGGTTGCATCGTCGAACAGGCATCGTGCGCAGAGCTGTTCCGTTCGCCGCAGCATCCGTACACTCGGGAATTGCTCGGCGCGGAGCCCAGCGGCGGCCCGGCGAGCAATAAAATCGGCGCGCCGCTGCTGGAAGTCGAGGACCTGAAAGTCTGGTTCCCGATCAAGAAAGGTCTGCTCAAACGCACGGTGGATCACGTCAGGGCAGTGGACGGCATCAATTTCAGCCTGCCGCAGGGTCAGACCCTGGGGATTGTAGGCGAAAGCGGTTCCGGCAAGTCCACGCTGGGTCTGGCGATTTTGCGGCTGATTGGCAGCAAAGGCGCGATCCGCTTTGAGGGCAAGCAGCTAGACTGCCTGACGCAGAACGAGGTTCGCCCGTTGCGTCGGGAAATGCAGGTGGTGTTTCAGGACCCGTTTGGCAGCCTGAGCCCACGCATGTGTGTCAGTGACATCGTTGGCGAAGGCTTGCGGATTCACAAGATGGGCACCGCCGAGGAGCAAGAGGCGGCGATTATTGCGGCATTGAAGGAGGTAGGTCTGGATCCGGAAACCCGGCACCGCTACCCCCACGAATTTTCCGGTGGGCAACGGCAACGAATCGCCATTGCCCGGGCTTTGGTGCTGAAACCGGCGCTGATCCTGCTGGACGAGCCGACGTCGGCGCTCGACCGGACGGTGCAGCGGCAAGTGGTGGAGCTGTTGCGTTCACTGCAAGCCAAGTACAACCTGACGTATTTGTTCATCAGCCATGACCTGGCTGTCGTCAAAGCGCTGAGCCACCAGTTGATGGTGGTCAAGCATGGCCAAGTGGTCGAACAGGGAGATGCGCAAGAAATTTTTGCCGCCCCCCAACATCCGTATACACAGCAGTTGCTGGAAGCCGCTTTTTTGGCACCAGCCACTGCGCAATAACCTGAAAGAGGAGCAACACATGGGTTTTCTCGCCGGTAAGCGCGTACTGATCGTCGGTGTCGCCAGCAAGCTGTCCATCGCATCCGGCATCGCTGCCGCCATGCATCGCGAGGGCGCTGAGCTTGCCTTCACTTATCAGAACGACAAACTGAAAGGTCGTGTTGAAGAATTCGCCCAAGGCTGGGGTTCGAGCCCTGAGCTGTGCTTCCCGTGCGACGTGGCCAGCGATGAAGAAATCGCCAAGGTCTTCGAAGCACTGAGCAAGAAGTGGGACGGCCTGGACTGCATCGTGCACTCCGTCGGCTTCGCACCGGGCGACCAACTGGACGGCGACTTCACCGAAGCCACCACCCGTGAAGGTTTCCGCATCGCGCACGACATCAGCGCTTACAGCTTCGTGGCCCTGGCCAAGGCTGGTCGCGAAATGATGAAGGGCCGCAATGGCAGCCTGCTGACCCTGTCGTACCTGGGCGCCGAGCGCACCATGCCGAACTACAACGTGATGGGCATGGCCAAGGCTTCGCTGGAAGCTGGTGTGCGTTACCTGGCCGGCTCGCTGGGTCCGGACGGCACCCGCGTCAACTGCGTATCGGCTGGTCCGATCCGTACCCTGGCCGCCTCGGGCATCAAGAACTTCCGCAAGATGCTGGCCGCCAACGAAGCGCAAACCCCGCTGCGTCGCAACGTCACCATCGACGAAGTCGGCAACGCCGGCGCCTTCCTGTGCTCCGACCTGGCGTCGGGCATCAGCGGTGAAATCATGTACGTCGACGGTGGTTTCAACACCACCGCCATGGGCAACATCGAAGAGTGATCTTCGCCTAGCCGATAAAAAGACCCGCCAATACGGCGGGTTTTTTTATGGGCGCCAAAGCACTAACTATGTACCGCACGCGCCCGCCCCACCCATTCGACAATCGACCCCGGCAAATCCTTTGCCGCCCTTTGGAGAATGCCTATGAACCCTGTAGCACCGCCCCACGATGCCGCGAGGCAAAACGCCAGAATCGTCCAGACCCTCATCGAGGAACTGACAGCGTTTCCGACCGTAAATCAGGACGACGCCGCTTCGCGCTCGCTGACGATTCCCAGGCAAAGCCTGTTGCATGACTGGATCGAACTGTATTGGCAATCGTTGGAGCGTTCGGAATTTCTGGATTGGGCCAGTCGCTTTGACATTGACCTGGACACCTTCCGTCTCGAAGGCGACACGCTGCATGCCTCCGTCACGCACGACGGGGTCACTTCTGCCCGAGTGTTCATGCTCGAGGACGAATCCGGCTGGTGGCAGGTGGCCCCGCCGATCCTCGCCGTGGCGCGTAAAATCGACCCGCACGGCCGAGGCCTGCCTTACATCGGTGGTAAATCCGCCAACCCGCTCCATCAGTTCCCCCGCCATCTGGTGCTGGAGTTTCACGGCTATCCCGAGCCGGAAAATCGCCAACAGGCGTACGTCATCATCAATGAATTGAAAACGCGTGGATTGGCCAGCATCGGCAGTGATGCCCATACCACGTCGGCCGTGGTCGGCGAACGTGCCGCGCAGTTGCAAGATCTTGCCGCCAGCGCCAATGCGCTGGAGCAAACGCTGGCCATTCACGCGCAACAGAAACAGCCCTACGACGCGGTTTTACTGGGTAATACGCAGGTGCGACTGCGTGACGGCTCCTTCCTGGCCGCAGCCATGCAAAAGGCCGGGACCGCGCTCTCGACAGTCACCCGTCACGCTGCATTCATCAGCGCCGCCGGCGAGGCCGCGCCGTTTGCCAGCTGCCGCTATGCAGCGTCCACCCAAACCTTCTTCCTTGTCGGTAACGACCGCAAAGTCAGCGAGTTGCCTGAGACTTCACTGGTCGGCAAGGTGCCGGAAAAACTGCTCACTTCACTCAACCTCGCGGCGAAAGCCGTCGATGCCGACGTATCCAGCGACGGTTTTTTCAGTCTCGATCAATTGCTCAATTGCTACGACTTCTTTATCCCCGAAACGCTTGCCGAGGCCGGAGACCTGATCACGCGGCTGCGCGAAAAAACCTGGACGCGCCTGCCCTACGTCAGCGAATACCTGCAGACACGCGCGCCCATCCTGCGCCATCAACAAGCTTTCGCCGATGCCGAGGATTACCGGCATATCGCCCTGCGCCTCCAGGAACTCGGTAGCCATACGGATAACGACGTCAGTGTCGCACTGCAGGAACTCAACAGGCCGGTGCCCGGATCATCGCTGTACAAAGCCATCGAGGAAGGCTGGCGCGAATTGCGACAGTTGAGGGGCAGACCCGAACTTCAACGGCTGCTCACCCGCGAACGACTGCCCGCACACTCTCGCTTGCGGCTGACCGGCACCGGCGAGGTCAGCGTTATCAACCCGGGACACAATCCGATCGATCTGACAGCGAAAGTCGCAAGCCAGGCCGCCCTGACAGCGCGGGTCAACCGCCTCAAGGAACTCGCCGTAGAAGCTGGCGGCGCCTTGCGCAGCGACGGGCTCGCCAGCCTGGCGCAGATGCTGGAGTTTTACGCCATTCCGCGTCGTCTGACACCCGAAGAAGCGCGAATTACCGGGCTCTGGACCAAACCGGCGTACCGGCTGGCGCCTAACCTCAATAATCACTGGGCACTCTTGGGGCGCCCCGGACACGCCATCAAAGGTTTGTCCCGCAGCAAACGGCAAAAAATTCTCGACACCACCAACGCATTTCTGGAAGGCGTTACCCATCCCCTCATCGACCACCTGTGCGAAGGCATCACGGATGACCTCGAACCGGCGCTCCAGCAGGCCAGAGCCGATGCGCTGCTGGGGCTGATCCTCATCACCCCGCAGGCGCACGAGTTGGGCAATCGTTTGCTGATGGCACTGGCGCCGGCCAGTTGGGATGAAAAGGTATTGCGGGCAGTGCTGCGCGAACAATTGGTTTTGACCGCGTTGATCCTGAGCCTCGACCCGGAGGCCGGACGCCAGCCCGACAAGGTGATCGGTCAGGCGCTGGATGATCCGTTCTTCTGGGGCGAGCCAATGGCCGAAGTGCGACGTTTCATCGCCAATCAGTTCGCCTTACATCTGGTCAAGAACAAGACTCTGGCGACTCACCTGCTGCTATCGGGGCTTGCCCCGGTGTTTTTGGTGCGCGGCATCCCTGCATGGCTCGCGTACATGAGTTCCAATCAATGGGTCAAACTCACGCAGGTGGTGATGTTTATCGAACAGAGCGCGCCCGGCCTGGCCCGCCTGATGACGTTCAGCGAGCTGATGGACCTGACGATGCAACCGTCCATTGAGCAGCTGGAGGATATTCGGGCGCAACCAGCATCGACGCTGGCGCAGCTCGACTGGGCGGTGGCCAGGGGGCTGATTCATCGGGATGCGGGCGCACACTCGGTGGATACTGCAACGCGGATGAAGGCCGAAAAAGCCTTCGTCGAGCACAGTCAGCTCCTGTTCAACCATCTGGAACTGGCCTTCCGCCGCCCTTTTCCGACGCCCTACACCGTTGCGCTCGCCGATCTGCGCAAAGTGTTCCCCGACAATCTGTATCTCGAAGAAAAATGCCTGCATCGGCAGATTGCCCAGGACGCCGAAACCGAAAAACCGCCGTTGTACTCGCTGGTCGAACTGCACATCGCCCAACAATTGCAAGGCGCACTGCAAGACTGGAGCTGTACCCAGCCACTGCTGAAACTGGCCGAACTGTCGCCACAGTTCGTTCGCTTGAGCGCCGTCAGTGAGCAGTTCGCGCCGCTGCTCGAATCCAGACTACGGCGCATGGCGGCAGCTCAGGTCGCGATGATCAAGGAGCTGTTCTGCCAGTTGCCACTGCATCAGCGCCAGGATCTGGAACGCGGTGCGCTGAGGCTGTTCACGCTGCACCCGGTGCCCGCAGGCTTTGCCGAACCGCCCGCCGGCTCGCCATGGGATGTGCCCGCCGGTACATTCGGCATCATCGTTTCGTGCCAAAGCAATCCGCATCGGCTCTATGAGGTGATGGTGCGGGATACGGCGGTTGTCTTGCGCCGCGACGTCCAGAACACATTGCTGCCGAGCACATCCGATACGCTGCCGCGGCAACTGCCGTTCGACGCCCAGGCGTATCAGCAAGGTTTGCGCCCCCGCGCTCAACGCAGCTGTCGCGGGATGCTCAAGGCCTTGGCGATCGAGGGTGCGCCACTGGCTGACGCCGCTGGGCAAGTGGTCCCTGACACGTTCAACTCTGTGCGGGTCGAGGCCATTGCGCGCACGGCCGTGAAACAGCTGTCCGCTGCAGCCGAGCGCCTGGTCGCCCGTCAGATGCAAAGCCAGACAAACCTGGAAAAGGCCGCACAAAGCCATCGACAGTGGCTGGCGTTTTATCAGACGCTGACGTCCCCGGGGGTGTGACCGGGTTGCGGCAGGTTCATTTCAAAGCCCGCCTGTACCCGTAAATCGCGGCGCCTGCGTCGGCCAACAGTCGATCCACCGATTCATGATGTGTTCGATCTGGCCGACGCTAGCTCTCCCTGGCATTTAACTCAGGATTCCGAGAATTTTCGGTTTGAGTTCAGCTGAGTCCAACGCAACAAGTATCCGTTGTGCATTTCTCTGAACCAACGCACCGCCCAGTACATGGGCCGGTTCATGCACTCGAATTCCCTGCTCTCCGAAACCGGGATCCAGTACCCCACTGGGTTGTACACGTAACCAGTAAGACTGCAATGCCAGGCCAGCATAGCCAGCGGCAATTATTTTCCCGTCTGCCTGCACAGCTACAGAAGAACACGTGACGAACTCCCTGGGCATACTCACTGGTATGTCTACCAACAGACTGCTGCCGTTGTTAAACGTCTTATCAAACTCGCCATCGGCAGTCAGCCGGGAAATGCACGCATGATATTCCCCGGCTCCCGCCCCCTCAGTTCCGACAACAATGATCCTTTGCTCATCATCAAGGATAATCCGCCCCATGAATGTGGAATCTTTCGCCTGCCAATACCCCTGCCTGCCGAAGGTCTCGTCAAGAGCACCGAGGGAGGTAAAACGTGCGATCGATTGTCTGCTGCCGGAAATTTCAAGTGTCCCCGCCACCAGAATCTTCCCGTCCTGGCCGTTCTCAATACTTTTAATGGCTGTATTTTGCCCATTGAAACGCAATTCGATAAAACCCTGCCCTCCGCCAAACTCCAGATCCTGCTCGCCGTTGGTCTGAAGTCGATAGAGCCTGGCTCCTTTGTAAATAACGTTTCCTTCTTGATCCAACCGCATATAAGGCGCTGCGACGAGGATTTTCCCGTCGGGTTGCAAACATCCATACGAAGGAAGTTCGGTCAGTACATGGTCTTCTGCCGGCAACGGCAGAACCTTATTGCCGAACACCAGATCCGGCGTTCCATTGCTGTTAAAACGGGTCAGCGCAACCTGTGACTGGCGATCATCCATTACGTTGCGTAGCGACCCGATCAATACATATTTGCCATCTGCCTGGATGAGTAATTGAACCGGAACGGACACCTTTCTCGGGGCAAATCCCCATTTCGTGACACCTTCTTCTCCAAACCCGGGATCCGCACTTCCATCAGCAAAAATCCTGTACAGCCAGATTTCATCACGTACCCAGACGCCATGGACAATCGCCCCCTGTTCATCTTCAACCATGCACCTGATGGTCCCTGAACCACTGGGAATTTGTACAACGCCCTCTACGCCAAAGCTGGGATCAAGATCGCCGGGATTGTTAACAGCAGGAGAGTTAGCCGCGTTGCTCATTTTAGTTGTCCTTTTCATTGCACTGCTCGCACTTCCCTGCGCGAATGGATGATCTGGAAGTCTTGAGACAGTCAATAAATTTGCGCAACTGACTGTCACCTGAAGCACAGGCGAAAACACCTGTCATAAATGACAGTCTGACTATCTTTATGAGCCAGATTAGTGTCCCTCAGGCTCCAAACGGCTCACGCCGATTCATCTGGCTGCCACAAGAACCTCCGGCGAAACGGGATTACGTGAACACTCGGGACCCTGCAGGAGTTAGCCTGCCAGCGATAGCGGTGGGTCACCAGTGAAGATGCTGAATCGGCGGACGCCTTCGCTGGCAAGCCCGCTCTCACAAGGGATGTGTGGTGAACCGGAAATATGCTGAACACCCAAAAAACCTGTGGCGGCCGACTTGGCAGCGATGCGGCCCGTGCTAACAGCGCTTCAGGGCCTGCTTATGCTCATACATCGCACTGTCCGCATCCGCCAGCAGTCGCTCCACGCTTTCGTGGCGCTTGGGGTCGTATTCGATCTGACCGACGCTGAAGCGAATCGCATAGCCGCGATGCAGCGTGGCGTTACGTTCTTCGAGGATTTCCTTGAGGCGCGCCATGATCGCCGTGGTTTCGACATGGCTGGAGCCGGTCAGCAACGCGACAAATTCGTCGCCGCCCAGACGCCCGACCACATCACTTTCGCGAAAGGCGATGCGCAGCACATCGGCAAAAGTCTTCAGCGCACTGTCGCCCTCGGCATGGCCGTACAGATCGTTGATTTGCTTGAAGTCATTGAGGTCGAAAAACAGCAGCGTCGCCGGGCGGTCGAGACGCGCACAGGCGTCCAGCGCATGCTGGGCCAGTTGCTTGAAGCCGCGACGGTTGGACAGCAGCGTCAACTCGTCCATGCTGGCGATCTGCACGGCGGTCAGCTCTTGCTCGGCCATTTGCGCCAGATCACGCAACAGCGCGCGCTCTTCGTCGTCGAGTTCGCGCGGCTTGGTGTCGATCAGGCACAACGTGCCCATTTTGTTGCCGTTGGGCACGGTCAGCGGGTAACCGGCGTAGAAGCGGATGTTGGGTGCGCCGGTGACCAGCGGATTGTCATGGAAGCGCTCATCTTCGCGGGCATCGGGTACGAGCAACATCTCATCCTGGAGAATCGCGTGGCCGCAGAACGAGACATCCCTTGGGGTCTCTGTGGTGTTGAGGCCGACGCAGGACTTGAACCACTGGCGATCCTTGTCCACCAGCGTGACCAGCGCGATCGGCACGTTGAACAGACGCTTGGCCAGCCGCGTCAGCCGGTCGAAGCGCTCCTCGGGGGCAGAATCGAGGAGATTGAGGCCTTGCAGCGCTTGCAGGCGCGCTGTTTCGTTGGCGGGTTTTCCGGGGGCCAGCATCGTGTGCTCCATCAGCGTTGATAAGCTAAGAGTAGCGCGATTTTTTGAGGAGAGCTCATCCCGTCAAGTACCACTCCGACTCGCACGGAACTTGAATGGCCAAATACCAACGCATCCGGCGGACATGGACCTGCCCGGGCCCTAAAGAAATTTCATGCGATCTCTCTCAGACGAATATCATCGAAATAAAACGCCGCATACTCTGATGAGAGTCTCACCGTGAGAGTCGTACTTGTAGTTACGAATTCGTGACGTATTGATTTCCATACTTGGCCGGCTTCATATACACCTACTGTGCTTGCATTTAACGAAAGATAAAATTTTAATGAGCTGTTTGAAGCCGTAGAATAACAATCAAAGCTAAGTTCAAACTTGGCGCCCACTTTCAAATTAGTAAATGTTTTACTACCTCCCAAAGGCCCTGATCCCGACCATGCTACTTCTCGGTTATCTATCTTTGTATACCCCAGCCCCCCAGGTGCTTGACTCGCCCATCCGTTCATATTTTTTCCTGTAAATGTCGTCAGGTCATCAAAAAGCACTCTATACATCCTGTATATTCGAGTCGGACACACCAATGCATCCGCCAACACGGCCGCCTTGAACAATCCAACTTTAAGCTCAATCGTCACAGTCGAATTCTCAAGGCACTCCCGCAACCACTGCACTTCCGCAGTCAAGGCAAGCCCATCCCCCTGATTATGCGGGAGTCCAACTAACTGATCTTTATATCGTGACGTTCCATCCTGCCTTTGTTCGGTATAACGCAACCAGACCGGCCCACCAGACAACTGAAATGGCCATGCTTTGCATATCACCTGCGTGTCATCACGCATTTCGTTCAGATAGATCAACTCGCCTTCAAACCCTTCCAGCTGCGGCCTCGGCATGCTCTGCTCCAGCAACGTCCCCACCTGCAACGGCAACGTCTTGGAAGGCAACGGCCCTGAAGCACGTACAACGTCATAACGAATGTTGACCTCCCGCGACATATTGGCCGCCGTAATCAACGCGGCAATCGAAAAATAAAGCGGTTCCGGCCCCGAAACATACCGCCGCTCCGGCCGAACCGACCCCTCGCCGGCTCGTCCCTCAATGATCAAATCAATGCCATCATTGTCCTGCAATGCGGTTGTGTCGACCCGCACCGTAAATCCGCTTTGATGAGTATTGGGGTCGAGTTGTCCGGTAGGGGCTTCCAGTACGGTGGGCGCGTCCCATTGGGGCATTGCCTGGCCAATGGTCAACGTGCGGGTCTGTGAGTAGCGCGTCGGTTTGCCCGAGGCAAAAATGACGTAGTAGCTGACGTCGACCTTGCCATTGCGATTGGGCTCGATGTGCGCGGGCTGCACGTGAAACGGCACGGGGAAACCGGCGCTGTGGGTGCTCAGGGGAATTTCATATTTAGGATGCGGGCCGCTGATGGAACCGACCCAGCGCAGGCCGACGATGTCGTCTTTCACCGTATCGGCAAAGGGTGCGGTCACGTCGGCGCCGTTGGGTGCGTTTTCCGGCAGCAGAATGTCCTGGTCGTCCGCCTGGGCCACATCCGGTTTCTGCAGATCGGGTCGGGCGTCGCCAACGGTAAGGTTCAGTGGCAGCGAGTTGCGCACGCTGCTGAGCATCACGTCGTCATTGGCCACGGTGTACCAGACTTTCACCGAGCCGCCGTCCAGCGGCAGGATTTCCTTAGCCGGCACCTCGCGGACGATGGCCGTGCCTTCCGGTTCGTCGGCGACGATGATCCTGATCGGGTAATAGGTATCACCGCCGCCGGGACGTTTGCCTTCCCAATACACCACGATCAGATCGCCCCTGCGTCGCCCTTCGTAATACGGCACCGTCACCGTGGCGCGCGGCGCGTCCGCCGGCAATTGGCCGCCGGACGCCTCAAGTACGCGCGGGGCCTGCAAACTGCTGATTTCGCCCTTGACGGTGGCACTGGCGTTTCTTGAGGGGCGGACAATGACGCCGTCACGGTTCAATGTATACGCTACCAGCGCCGAACCCATGGCGATGGCCTTGACCTTGGCGTTAGGGATCTTGAAGACCACTTGCACGCCGGTGCGAATAACCGGTAACTCGATTGGCCCGTGGATAACCTGCGATCCTGAGGGCGGGGTGCCGGTCCACGTCAATACGACGGAATCACCGGTCTTGAAAGGTTCACCATCAGTGTTGACCAGCACGGTGACATCCTTTTCCCCCAACGTTTCCAGCTCGATGATCCCCGTGTCCGGGTCAGCGTCCAGCACAACGGGCGGGCTAAGCCGCTTCCGTTCGAGATCAACCAGCAGGTAGGTGGTCGCCGACCAGGGCGAGCGCTCGTCCGGGTAGTTGCCCACTTCGTCGATCACCTGATAGTGCACGCTGATCCTTGGGCCATCGCCAACCTCCTCAATGGTCTCCTTGTCGAGGAGTACGATCAATGGATGATTGGTCGGATCTTTAACGTGCTCGAGGGTGACGCGCTCGATCAGTCGCTTCGAGCCAAAGATAAGATGGACAGCGTCGTTCACCCGCATGAACGGGTACGGCAGGATGGTGACCTCTACCCCCGCCGCGGCTTCGACCGGACCGATGCCATGGTCGATGATGGCTTGCGGGATCGAATACTGCAGACGTGAATGACCGTCCTCATTGTAGTCATCATCAAATCCGCCGGGACGGTCGAGCTTGACCAGTACCTTGAGTTTCGGTGTGGAATTTTCCCAACCCTGAGTCGGACGCTTGACCGAATAAAACACCTGATCAACGTCCCCCCTGATCACGTGCCCGGAAGGAATCAGGCCGTGCAACGGCGTGTTTTCCTCGCCGGCCAACACGGTGTGGCTCCACACCTCATGAGTGTCATTACCCCAGTAAACCCTGACTTCATCGCCCGCAGCCATGATGGGGCCCCACGGATTGACCGTAAATCGCAGCCCCCCTTCGACCGCCCCTACACCGAAGCCGCCGTCGTATCCCTGGACGGGCGTTCGCATGCTGGAAAAAATCGGTGGCCGCAGCTCCAGCGGTTCGACGGGCTGAGATTGCGTTTCGTCTGTCGGTACAGGGAGGTTCATGGGCTGGCTCCGGGTCTGGGGGACGCAGAAGCCATGAAACAGGAAAAAACGCGCGGGGGCACCTGTCAGATCTGACAGGTGCCGACGGATGGTTGCGGGTGTAGGCTGGCACGTTGCGCGGGACCGTGCCAAGCAAAGCACGTCAGCCGCCCGCCACCGGACACGGCCCGCCCGCATCGGCCCAGAGCTTGAATTGCGCGACAAAAATATCGTGCGGCACCGGCACCGGCGCGCGCCCTGCTCCAGGATTCCAGCCCCAGAGCACCAGTTTGTCCTCGCTGACGTGCTTGAGCAGCGCGGCGAAGTCGCGATCGCCATTGCTCGAACGGTCCTTGATCATTGCGCAGAGTTTGTCCGGCGGCAGACCGATCCAGGCCATTTTGTGCGCCGCCGGTGGCAGGCTCCAGTGCGGCGCGCCCGGTGGCGCATGCGGGCCGTAACTGGCGGGTGGATTGTTTTCCGCGTGGCAGGTGGCGCAGGGCAAACCGGCGGCGCCCTTGCCGTCCATTCCGCGCACCACATTCATGGCGTGGGGAATACCGGCGTCGAATTGCAACGGCGAATCACCGGGAATGTGACAGTTCTGGCAGCGCGGGCTCTGGAAGACTTTCTGCACTGTGCCGAACGCTTTCAGCGCTTCCTGATCATCGGCGAACAGGTCCGAGGCGTAACCGCCCAGCCCCAGCAGAATGACTGTGCCCAACAACAAATGTCGTTTCATCTCACACCCCCGACAGTTGCAGCGGCAGTTCGCGCAGGCGTTGCCCGGTCAGGGCGAACACCGCGTTGGCCACCGCTGGCGCGGTCGGCGGTACACCGGCCTCGCCGATACCGCCGGGTTTGTCGCTGCTGGGCACGATGTGCACTTCCACCACCGGCATCTCGTTGAGCCGCAGCACCTGATAATCGTGATAGTTGGACTGCACCACCGCGCCGTCCTTGAGCGTCAGCTTGCTGTGCAGCGCCATGCCCAGGCCGAAAGTGATGCACGATTCCATCTGCGCGGCGATGCTCTGCGGGTTCACCGCAATCCCGCAGTCCACGGCACAAACCACGCGATGCACGCGAATCGCCAGATTGTCCTGCGACACCTCGGCGACCTGCGCCACGTAACTGCCGAACGATTCGTGGACCGCCACGCCCAGTGCATGGCCGTCCGGCAGCGGCGCTTTCCAGTTGGCCTTCTCCACCGCCAGATTGAGCACGCCCAAATGCCGAGGATGATCCTTGAGCAAGGCTCGTCGGTATTCGACCGGATCCTTGCCCGCCGCAGTGGCCATTTCATCGATCAGCGATTCCATGACGAAGCCCGTATGGCTGTGCCCCACCGAGCGCAGCCACAACACATTGATCCCGGTCTGCGGCGAATGCAGATCGACCTGATGATGGGCCAGGCCTTTGACGTACGGGCTGTCGGCAACGCCTTCGACCGACGTTGCATCAACGCCGTTCTTGACCATGGTTTGTTCCAGCATCGTGCCGGCCATGATTGACTGCCCGACCAGCACGTGTTGCCAGCTCGACGGCATGCCATCGGCACCGAGTCCGATCTTCGCCTGATGCAGGAACATCGAGCGGTAATAACCGCCGCGAATGTCATCCTCGCGCGACCACACGGTTTTCACCGGCATGGCAGCGGCTTTCGCCACTTGCACGGCTTCAGCGACAAAGTCTGAAGTGGGATTGGCGCGGCGCCCGAATCCACCGCCCAAAAACTCAGTGTGTATTTCGACCTGCTCGGGCTTCAGGCCGGTGATCTTGCCAGCGACCATTTGATCCAGCGTCTGGAATTGTGTGCCGGTCCAGATCTCGCACTTCTGCGCGCTGATTTTCACCGTGCAGTTGAGCGGTTCCATCGGCGCGTGGGCCAGATACGGCACGCTGTACTCGACGTCGATTTTCTTCGCCGCTTTGCCGAAACTGCCCTTGGCGTCCCCGGCCTGACTCGCCGATGTGCCTTGGGTGGTGGCCAGTTTGCGAAAACTTTCCAGCAGCTTCTCGCTGCTCAGGTCTGCATGCGGCCCCAGATCCCAATCGACCTTCAGCGCATCACGCCCCAGTTTCGCCGCCCAGTAATGTTCGGCAATCACCGCCACGCCCGTCGGCACTTGCACGACTTTGTGCACGCCCGGCACTGCCAGCGCTTCGGCGCCTTCGAAGGATTTAACAGTGGCACCGAATACCGGTGGGCGCGCAACCATGGCGGTCATCAAACCGTCGAACTGCACGTCCATGCCGAATTTGGCGCGGCCGGTGATTTTCTCCGGGGTGTCGAGGCGTTTGGTCGGTTTGCCGATGATTTTCCAGTCCTTGGCTTCCTTGAAGGTGATCGATTTCGGATCGGGCACCGGCAGTTGCCCGGCGGCATCTGCCAACTCGCCGTAAGTCGCCCGTTTCTCGCCAGCAATTACCACACCCGATTCGGTGCGAATCGCCGACGGTGCCACCTCAAAGCGCTGCGCCGCCGCCTCCACCAGCATCTGCCGCGCGGTCGCGCCTGCCAGGCGATAACGGTCAAACTCCATCCACGTCGACGTCGAGCCGCCGGTAATCTGCATGCCGCCAAACCCCGGCATGCCGTAATCCGCCGCCGATGCTGGCGAATGCTCGACGCGGATTTTCGACCAGTCAGCGTCCAGCTCCTCGGCAATCAACATGGTCAGGCCGGTCCAGATCCCCTGTCCCATCTCCGAATGCCCGAGCAACACGGTGACGCTGTTATCCGCCGCAATTCGCAAAAACGCATTCGGCGCAAACACCTTGCCTTCATTCTCGGCCGCATAGGCAAACTTGTGGCCGCCGGGGATGACAAACGCCACCACCAACCCGCCGCCCAACACGGCACTGCCCTTGAGAAAACCGCGACGCGATACAGGACTGTTCATCGTCTAACTCCCACGTAAATCAGCCGATTTCCGACGCGCGTTTTACCGCTGCGCGGATCCGTGGATAGGTACCGCAGCGGCAGATATTGCCGGAGAGCGCCTGATCGATATCGCTGTCGGTGGGTTTGGGGATTTTCGCCAGCAGCGCGGCAGCCGACATGATCTGCCCCGACTGACAGTAACCGCACTGCACCACGTCGAGTTCGGCCCAGGCTTGCTGCACCGGGTGCGAACCGTCGGTGGACAGGCCTTCGATGGTGAGGATTTTCTGCCCGTGGGCCACGGCGGTAGCGGGCGTGATGCAGGCGCGCAATGGCGCGCCGTCAACGTGCACGGTGCAGGCCCCGCACTGGGCCATGCCACAGCCGAACTTGGTACCGGTCAGGTGCGCGACATCGCGCAAGACCCAGAGCAACGGCATGTCCGCGGGGACATCGAGCTCCTGATCCTTGCCATTGATATTCAAGGTCAACATCGGGGAATTTCCTCAGACTCACGGTGTTCTGAAGGGGCGCCGCTGTGGCCATCAATGCCTACGCGCGCCTCGGCTTATCCCTTTCAGCAAAGCCTAATTTGCGCACGAAGCCAGACGTTGCGACCACCGGTCATGCAGATGTCGACTTTAATCCTACAGTTGATAACGGCTCGCACCGAGCCGGCGCAGTAGAAAAACTCGTCATGAGCGAAACCGGTCCGCGATTACCGCGCGGGTTATCCATCAGATTGGTCTGGAGTTGCGAACATGGGATTTGTCACCAGCAAAGACGGCGTCGAGATTTTCTACAAGGACTGGGGACCGAAAGACGCGCCAGTGATCCACTTTCACCACGGCTGGCCGCTCAGTTCGGACGATTGGGATGCGCAGATGCTGTTCTTTCTGGGCAAAGGGTATCGGGTGGTTGCCCATGATCGCCGTGGGCATGGGCGTTCGAGCCAGGTCTGGGACGGCCACGACATGGATCACTACGCCGATGATGCGTTGGCGGTGGTCAATCATCTAGGCCTGAAGAACGTCGTACATGTCGGCCACTCGACCGGTGGCGGTGAGGTGATTCATTACATAGCCCGGCATGGTCAGGACAACGTCGCCAAAGGCGTGCTGATCAGTGCCGTGCCGCCGTTGATGGTGCAGACCGAGAGCAATCCGGGTGGTTTGCCGAAGTCGGTGTTCGATGATTTCCAGGCGCAACTCGCCGCGAATCGCGCGCAGTTTTATCGGGATATTCCGACCGGGCCGTTTTATGGCTACAACCGGCCGGGCGCCACACCTTCAGAGGGGATTATTGCCAACTGGTGGCGTCAGGGCATGATCGGCGCCGCCAAGGCGCACTACGACGGGATCGTCGCGTTCTCGCAGACGGATTTCACCGAGGACTTGAAGAAGGTCACGGTGCCGGTGCTGGTGATGCATGGCGAGGATGATCAGATTGTGCCGTATGCGAATTCGGGGCCGTTGTCGGCCAAGTTGTTGCCAAACGGCACGTTGAAATCGTATCCGGGGTTTCCGCACGGGATGCCGACGACGGAGGCCGAGACGATCAACGCGGATCTGCTGGCCTTTATTCGTGGTGAAGATTTGTAAGTTTATGCACTGCACCCTGTGGGAGCGAGCTTGCTCGCGAAAGCGTCATTACTTTCAATATTGATGTCGACTGACACGACGCCTTCGCGAGCAAGCTCGCTCCCACAGGGGCTATGCGGCATGCCAATAATCCTCACTCCATTCCAGCTCCCGCGACTTTCCTACCCTCTCTAATCCTCCGTGCGCCCCGTGCTTTCACGATCACGTTCATAGTGGTGAGTCAAGGGCAGCGCCGGCAGCCAAGACTCGCGGCGAATGGTCCAGAGTTCGTAAGTGGGTTTGAACTGATTAGGCTCATCGAGCGATCCGACGTTGACCTCTACTTCATCTTCGGAACGCGTGAACACCGGTGAGCCGCAGCGCGGACAGAAAAAGCGCCCATTGAAGTCGCGGGTTTCGCCGGTGACTTTCAGCGCATCCTCGGGAAATATTGCCGAGGTGTGAAAGAGCGTGCCGTGACGTTTGCGGCAGTCGAGGCAGTGACAAATACCGACGCGGTAAGGCTGCCCCGTCACTTCGAAACGGACATCGCCGCATAGGCATCCGCCAGTCAATCGATCCATGTCACACCTCCTCTGCTCGACTGCAAATTACAGATCGTCCAAATCGGGAAAGGCAATCCTGCCCAGCGTCCAAGGCTCAACAATCTGGCAATGCACACTGCGCAGAAATGAGCCCCACTCGCTTCGGTTATGCGCATCCGGGCCGGTTATAAAAATGAGCAGCGAAGTTTTGCCAGTTAGTGATTTGTTCAAAAAGCGCAGAAATCTTGATGGCTGGCATTCAGGCCTACTTTGTAATAGGTAGCCTGCCAGTGATCACAAATTTATCGAACACTTTCTGCCCATCACGCGCGGCTTGCCGAACATCAAGGAATGTCAGCTCATCACGAACTTCCTTTTTGTTAGGTTTGTCGGTCTTTCTGGTGGTGGCCATCGGAGCCTCCGAAGGATGTGTATTCATGCTGACCAGCTTAAGTGATTAAGTTTTGACCGGCAAACGATAGGATCTTGTTTCAACGCAGACAAGTCGGCGGATTCTTGCAGATCTGTAGGTCATGACACCCAAAATTGTAGTCCGTAAAACTCCTGAATTTGGATCTCGTTGCTCGGCAATGCCCATTGGTAAACGTCATCCGGTTATCACGTTTAAAACACACAAACCGTTACGCCATCCTCCCTACAACACCTTGCGTCGTTACCTACGCGTACGCCAGAATCCGCCGGCTTACACGGCTATGGGCCGGGCTATATCGTTTGCCTGTCACTGCAAAACAGTGATCGGGTTTGGTAGCCCGCTTCGGTACGGTCGTATAGCGTCACCTTATGCAGCCTCCTTTTGAGGCCGCGCTTCATATGGTGGGCATGCGTGGGGCTCACTCGTGAGCGCCGGGTTTCCGTATCGACCGGTCTACCAACCCGCGCATGGCCGCCACCCATCGTTTGGTAGCGAGGGTGATGGCTCCTATTTCTTCGATACGGAGCTTTATCTATGTTCAAAATCACGCCCAACCCACCCGCCACAGATTCAATTACCCACGATCCCTCACTTGACCCGCAAAAGGTCAAAGAGGCAACCGACCGCGCCCTCGACTACTACCTGCGGCCCGAAGCACTGGGCGCTCCGCCAAGCCCGCCCAAGTTCCGCCCCGTCTATCTGGTCGACCCCACGCTGGATGAAGAAACCCTGCTGGTCGAAGCTTGCGAATCGCTTTCATACGCCCACTCCATGGCCGGTAACATCGCCAACTCGATAGGCGGCCCGGAGCGCAAACCGCTGCTGGCGCTGCAACAGGTGATCATGCTGAACGAACTGTTGGTCAATCGACTGCTGGACAAGCTGCGCGTACCGCAATAGTCACCAGACGGAATGAGTGAGGGGTTCTCCCCTCACTTTCGCTCTGCCGCATCCCTCACCTCGCTGACTGTTCTCCCCACGCCCAACGGGAGATCGACATGCACAAGCGCACACGACAACTACTGCGTCCATACTGATTTTTTCGACCACTTGGGACACTGACATGCCCTCCCCCGAATCCAGCCTTTTGCAGAGCTGGCACGACAACGCTAATGCCTGGATCGAAGTGATCCGCAGCGGCGCCATCGAAAGCCGTCAGCAGGTGACCGATCAAGCGATTCTGCTGGCGATCATGGGCCGGCAGCCTGAGCGCGTGCTCGATCTTGGTTGTGGCGAAGGCTGGTTGTTGCGGGCACTGGCGGATCGGGGGGTTGAAGCTGTCGGTGTGGATGGCGATCCGCGGCTGGTCGAGGCGGCGCGTCTGGCGGGGACGGCGCAAGTGCATGTCGCCAGTTATGACGCGCTGGTCGAAGCGAAGGTCGACGTGGGCCGTGACTACGATTTGATCTGTGCCAATTTCTCACTGCTGCACCAGGACATTATTCCGCTGCTGACTGCGATGAATGGGTTGCTCAGCCCCGGCGGCAATGTACTCATCCAGACGCTGCATCCATGGGTCGTCGCGGCCGGTGATTATCAGGATGGCTGGCGTGAAGAGTCGTTCGCCGGATTCAAGGGCCAATGGCAACCGATGCCCTGGTATTTCCGCACATTGTCGAGCTGGCTGAATGCGCTGGACATGGCCGGGTTCCAACTGGCCAGCCTGCAAGAGCCACAGCACCCGCAAAGTCCGGTGCCGCAGTCATTGTTGATGGTGGCCGAGCGGCGCTAAATCTGGAAAACACCGCCCACTGTGCTCGACATTAAGAACTGTTTCTAACCCCGGGTTACTTGTCGATCTACGGCACCGGCAATCGACCAGGGACTGACTACGCTGTAAATCCAGCGTGTCTAACCTGCCGAGGATGACTGCCATGCAACGCTTTCAGAAACTCACGCCCTGCCTGTGGTTCGACGATCAGGCCGAAGCCGCCGCGAAGTTTTATTGCTCGATCTTCGATCAGTCGAAAATCACCGGCCTGACCCACTACAGCAAGGTCGGTCAGGAATTTCACGGCAAACCGGAAGGCGCGGTGATGACCGTCAGTTTTGAACTCGACGGCCAGACTTTCACCGGGCTCAATGGTGGGCCGATGTTCACGTTCAGCGAGGCGATCTCGTTTCAGGTCAATTGCCAGAATCAGGAAGAAGTCGACCATTTCTGGGGCAATCTGTCCGAGGGTGGCCCCGTCGAAGCCCAGCAGTGTGGCTGGCTCAAGGACAAGTTCGGGGTGTCGTGGCAGATTGTGCCGGTGGCGTTCATGCACATGATGCAGGATGCCGACACCCGCAAATCGCAGCGCGCCATGCAGGCTATGTTCACAATGAAAAAACTCGACATTGCCGAACTCGAACGGGCCTTTGCCGGCCAGAGCTAATACACTGGCGCCCTGGCCTGCCGGGAATAAAAACGATGAGACACGCTGCCGCCAAACACCCTGAAAAAGCCCCGCGTTTCTGGCGTGACGCGGCGCTGCCCTTTATTGAGGCGCGGGCCATCGCCGATGGCCGCGAGGTCTGCTACGCGCGACATTCCCACGCGCATTTTTCCATCGGGGCGATCACCGCCGGGCGCAGCACTTATGTGCATGAGCAGGCACAGTTCGAAGTGGCGTCGGGCACGGTGGTGCTGATGAATCCCGGCGATGTGCATGCGTGCAATCCGATCGATGATCAGCCTTGGTCGTATGTGATGTTGTACGTCGAGACGCCGTGGTTGACGGATCTGCAGCATCAACTGGGCTTTGCCAGTGATCTTGAGTTTCGGCGATTTTCCACGACTCACCTCGACGACGCCGCGCTGTTCAATAACCTCAATGAGCTTTATGCAACATTGGTCGACGAACAACAGGACGTACTGCGCAAGCAAAGCGCTGCGGTGGAGTTCTTCAGCGACCTGCAACTGCGCTTGAATCCCGCCGCCCCCTCCCTGCGCGAGCCGAATTTCAAACTTCAACTCGCGGCCGATTTCATCCGCGCACACTGCACCGAGGTGCTGAACCTCGACGACATCTGCGCCGCGGCACAGCTGTCACCGTCGTACCTGATCCGCGCCTTCAAACAACATTACGGCATGACGCCCCACGCGTTTCTGGTCAACCAGCGCATCCAGTTCGCCCGCGAGCGTTTGCGCAGCGGGCAGTTGATCGCTGATGTGGCGCTAGAGGCGGGGTTTGCCGATCAGGCGCATTTTCAGCGAGCGTTCAAGCAACATCTGGCGGCGACGCCCGGCCAATATCGCGGCTGACACCTCATCTGAAACTCAACACTTCCCGCTGTGGGAGCAAGCTTGCTCGCGAATGCGGTGGAACAGTCAGCACATCCATTGACTGACACACCGCCTTCGCGAGCAAGCTCGCTCCCACAGGGTCAGATGACACAGCTCTGGCCAACACATTCAGATATTGACATATCGGTAAATTCCGATATCTTCGCGGCATGGAACTACTCGAAATCTTCAAAGCCCTCTCGAACCGTACACGCCTGGAAATTCTCAAAGGCCTGAAGGATCCCGAGAAACACTTTCCTCCCCAGGATGAGGGTGACGTGCACACGGTGGGCGTTTGCGTCAGCAGCATTCAGGAAGGCGTCGGGCTGTCGCAGTCGACGGTGTCCGATTATCTGGCGACGCTGCAACGCGCAGGCCTGGTCGAGGTCAGGCGCATTGGGCAGTGGACCTATTACAAACGTAACGAAGCAGCGATCAGTGCGCTGGCCGAGATCATCGGCAGCGAGCTGTAATTTTTTGCCCCATGATATCGAGAATTCCCGATATCCCTTTTTACCGAAACGAGGAAATGCAATGAAAGCGATGATCCTTACTTCATTTGGCGGCGCGCAATCGTTCGAACTTTGTGACGTGCCCAAGCCAGTGCCACAAGCGGGCGAAGTGCTGGTGCGGGTGCACGCCACCTCCATCAATCCGCTCGATTATCAGGTTCGCCGTGGCGACTATGCCGATCTGGTGCCCCTGCCAGCCATCACCGGTCACGACGTTTCCGGCGTCATTGAAGCCGTCGGGCCCGGAGTGACGGCGTTCGTGCCGGGTGACGAAGTCTGGTACACCCCGCAAATATTTGACGGCCCGGGCAGTTATGCCGAGTACCACGTTGCAGCCGCAAGCATTGTCGGCAAGAAGCCGCCCTCGCTGAGCCACCTTGAAGCGGCCAGCCTGAGCCTGGTTGGCGGCACGGCGTGGGAAGCGCTGGTTGTGCGGGCGGCGCTGAGGGTCGGCGAAAGCATTCTGATCCACGGCGGCGCGGGCGGCGTCGGTCATGTGGCGATTCAGCTGGCCAAAGCCATCGGCGCGAAGGTCTTCACCACCGTGCGTGAAGGTAATTTCGAGTTCGCAAAGCGCATGGGTGCCGATGTGCTGATCGACTACGAAAAGGAGGATTACGTCGACGCAATCCTGCGTGAAACCAAGGGCCGCGGCGTCGATGTCGTGTTCGACACCATCGGCGGCAACACCCTGGCGCGTAGCGCCGACGCCCTCGCACAACTGGGCCGCGTGGTATCGATCGTGGACATTGCCCAGCCGCAGAACCTGATTCAGGCTTGGGGCAAGAACGCCAGCTACCACTTCGTTTTCACCCGGCAGAATCGCGGCAAGCTCGACGAGCTAAGCGCATTGATCGCGAACGGTCAGTTGCGCCCGCACGTTGGCGCGGCCTATGCGCTAGCCGACATCGGCCTCGCCCATGCCCGGCTGGAAACGCCCAACAACGGCGTCCAAGGCAAAATCGCGATTGCCGTCGCGCCGTCGTCCGAACTCGCCAATCGCTGAACTCAGTGCCAGGAGAACACCATGATTTATGAGATCGCGTTACTGCCCGTTCACAAAGAACAAACTGAAGCGTTTCGGCGTGCGTTTGCCGAGGTCGAGCCTTTGCTCAAACGTGCAAAGGGTTACGGCGGCCACCTGCTCGCGCCGGGCATCGAAACACCAGAAGTATTCAATCTGATCGTGCGCTGGCAATCCCTCGAAGATCACACGCCGGGTTTTGAAGCGAGTGAAGACCATCGGGTATTCATGCTGGGGCTGGAGGATTATTTTTCGGACGAACCGAAGGTCTGGCACATTGAAGGCGGCGCGTTTCATAAGCCGTTCAATTAGCGCCGGAAAGTGACGAGCGCTCTCTCGGCTGCCCGAGATCCATTGTAGGAGTGAGCCTGCTCGCGATCGCGGTGTATCAGTCGACATTTATATTGACGGATACACCGCGATCGCGAGCAGGCTCACTCCTACAGGGTTTACGGTAGCAGCAGGTAAATTGCACTCAGTGCCAACAACCCCGCCATCACTCGATTGAACCAGCGCATCCCCGCCGCGTTGCTCAGATACCCGCGCAAAAACGTCCCGGCATACGCCCAGCAGCCGACCGACAGGTAACAGATCACCAGATACACCGCCGCAAACTGCCAGACCAGCCGCGCTTCGCCATCGGCGACAAACGCGCCCATGCCCGCGACGCAGGCCAGCCAGGCTTTCGGGTTGAGCCATTGCATCACCGCGCCATAGAGCATTGATGGCGCCCGCCCGGAATCCTTGGCGTTCAACTGTCCATCATCCATGGCCAGTTTCCAGGCCATGAACAGCAGAAACGCCACACCCGCCAGTTGCACCACCCGGGTCAGGAATGGCCAGAGTTTCAGCACTTCATGCAGGCCCAGCCCCATCAACACCAGCAGCAACACAAATCCCAGCGTCGCCCCGGCGACATGCCGCTGGCTGGCGCGAAAGCCGAACTGCGCCCCGGCACTCAACGCGACAATGTTCACCGGCCCCGGCGTAATGGACGCCGCCAGCGCAAACGCCGCCATGGAAACAATCAGACTCATCGCACACCTGCTTCAAATCGGGGAACAAGGTGCTCACGGTATCGAGTACGCGATCCTCGGTATTGAAGAAAATGCCCCTGCCTGCACATCTCCATGTGATTCCCCTGTGGGAGCGAGCCTGCTCGCGAAAGCGGTGGGTGATTCAATGCTGCATAGACAGAACAGCCCCATTCGCGAGCAGGCTCGCTCCCACACAAACATCGATGTTCAGTCCAGGCGCGGCACGGTAAAGCGGAACTCGCTGCCCTGCCCCGGCTCGCTCTCGGCGAAGATTCGCCCGCCGTGGGCTTCGACGATACCTTGAGTGATGTACAAGCCCAGACCAGTGCCGGTCGGGTTCCCCTCTTTCACCGTCCAGTAGCGGTCGAATACGTGTGGCAGATGCTCCTTGGGAATGCCCTCGCCGCTGTCACGCACGGTGAAGACGATTTCATCGCCGACAGATGTGGCATGCACGCCCACCGTGCCCAGGCGCGGGGTGAACTTGATCGCGTTGCCGACCAGATTGGACAACACCTGAAACAGCCGCTCGGGGTCGGCGTGAATGCGCAGATCAGGATCGGCAGCAAAGGAAATGCTGATGTCCTTGTCCATTGCCAGTGGCGCGAGCAGTGCCTGCGCCTCCTCGAACATCTGCCCGACGTCGAGTTTCTGCGGGGTGATGGAGTAGCGCCCGGCGTCGATTTTCGAGGTGTCGAGTAAATCTTCCAGCAGCGTATTCATACGTCCGGCGGCCTGTTGCATGGTGTCGATGGCCGTGGAGATGCGCCGCGAAGTGTGCGGGCCGTCGGAGCTGAAGGCCTTCTGCATCATGCCGCACAGCATCGAGATCACGGTCATCGGGTTGCGCAGATCGTGGGAAACCACCGCCACCAGCTCATCGCGGGCGCGCACCGCTTCCTGCTCGCGACGCACCTGCCGGGCCAGATCGTTTTCCAGCGCCGAACGGCGCAGATCGTTGGCGGCGAACAGATCACCGTGGCTCCACTTGGTGGAAATCCCGGCCATCTCGACTTTCCAGATTTCGAACGAGGTGCGCGGGCGCAAGCGCAGGCCAGCATCGGAGTTTTCAAGATCCAGCGGCTTGCGCGGATCGCCGCTCCAGTTGATGTTTTCCTTCACCTCGGGGCGGAACCAGAACACGCCGTTGTCCACCGGTTTCGGCAGGCTCATGGCGAGCACGCCGCTGGCCACCTGCTGATATTGCGCGGCCGGCGGGTAGACGCTGGCCAGGTGATGACTGGCAAACACCGGCTCGCCGCTGTCCTGCAACCATTTGTGCAAGGCGCGAATATCGTCCGGTTCCGGGCAGTTGCCGTAGCGGTGCAGTTGTTTGTCTTCGATGATGGCGATGCCGCCGGCATTGGTCAGCGCCATCAACGTCTGCGGCTGATTGGCCAGGCCGTCGAAGACGTTCTGTGGCGAGTCGATCATCGCTTGATTGAGCAGCGCCAGGGCCGCGACTTTCTCTTCGCGCTGGCGGCTGATCTCCAGTGCTTCCATGGCGCTGATCTGCAGCGACAGCACCTGGCCGATGGTCTGGCACGCCGCACGCAACTCGTGCGGCACGTGCAATGGCTGGCGATTGCCGCAACTGATCAAGCCCCAGAGCTTGTCGCCCTTGAGCAGGGAAATGCTCATCGATGACAGCACGCCCATGTTCTTCATGTACTGACAGTGGATCGGCGACACACTGCGCAGCGTGGCAAAACTCAGGTCCAGCGGCGTCTGGGTGTCCGGGCGCAACTTCGGCACCAGCGGCACCGGCTGGTAGTCGGCATTGGGGATGATCCGCAGCCAGTTGGTGCGATACAGCTCGCGTGCCTGTTCGGGAATGTCCGACGCCGGGAAGAACAGGCCATTGAACACTTCCATCGACGGGTCGGAGGCTTCGGCGATGACCTGACCGTGGCCCTCCTCTTCGAAACGATAGATCAGCACCCGGTCGTAACCGGTCATGGCCTGGATTTCCTTCACGCTGATGTCATACAGCGCCTGCAACGTGGTGGCCGCTTGCAGACGCTGGAGCATGCGCCCCAGATGCGTCGGGGTGCCGGCGACATTGCGTGGCTGGAAATTCTCCACGTGGATTTCCAGCTCCAGAATCAGTACACCTTGATGCCGGTGCAGCAAACCCTCGAACGCCGTACCGTTGAGCCTGAAGTGCAGCGGCGCTGCGTCAGACAATCCCGGTTGCAGCAAGGCTTGACGCACTTGTGCCGCTTCGGCGTCGCCGATCAGGTTTTCCAGTGGCAGACCGATCAGACTGTGCGGTGTGCGGGCCAGCAGGGTTTCGACGTTGGCGCTGACCTGAATGATCGCCAGCGCAGGTTCGCTCAGGGTCAGCAACAGCCCGTGGGGCTGGATCGCACCGGGGAAACGAATCGGCTCGTCAGCACAGTTGGCCAGCAGTTCTTCAAAGGCTTCTTTGTCTTGCGGGTTCATGCCAGTACCTCCCGGCTTTCGAGCCAGCGCTCGAAACAACTGAATGTGGTTTGTGCGGCGGTGACGACAGCGGCGCGCTCGGTGGCGCTCATCGGCCGACTGCCGAGGTCTTCGATGAAGTCACGCCAGCGTCGGCCCGTGGCGGCGCCGTAGATATCGAGAAAGGCCGCGCCGTTATCGGCTTCCAGGCCTAACCGACTGGAGATTTCCCGACGCAGAATCTGCCCGCCGAGGGTCGCGCCTTCGAGCACATAGAGCACGCCCAGACAGGCGGCGCTGGAATCAATGATCGGCAACTGCTGGCACTGCGGCAGGCTTTGCAGCGCTTCGTCAGATACGCCCAGCGCGTGCAGATCAGCGCACAAGGTTGGCGCTTTCAGACGAGGCGTCAGATCAAAATCAGCGGGAATGGCGTCGCTGCGCAGCAAGGCGCTTTCCAGCGGCAGATAGAAGCCGTAATAAGCCTGCATCAACCGCACAAAAGCCTGGGTATCGAGGGTATCGGAGAAAAAGGGAAGGCGTTTTTCGAGTGCGATGTGCAGTTCGGCAGTGCCGGCTCGCAGATCTTGCAGCACCGGTGGCACATAGACTTCACGGGCCTTTGCTTGCATGTAGATCGCTCTTGGTGGGGCCGCCTGGGGCCAAACGGGGGTGAGTGCAACGTCGGCGAAATCTTACACGGCTATCGCGGTTTCTGACCGGATCGGTGGTTTTTTCTGCCGATGACATCACCCTCTGACTGATACAGAGTAGAGGCATCTGCAAAAAGTTCGACCGCGTTGCCCGACAGCAGGCCTGCTGTCGGCGTTGGCTTCGGTGCCGTTGATGGCCAAACGCGCTTAAGCTTCGGACGGGCCTTTGAGTTCGACCTGATTGCCGTCCGGGTCGAAGCAGTACAGCGACAGGCCTTTGCCCTCGGCGCCGAAGCGTGACTCGGCTTTTGCCACGTTCAGGCCGAAGGATTGCAGATGGGCAATCAGTGCTGCTTCATCGAACGGCTCGATGCGCAGGCAGAAGTGATCAACGTTGCGCCGTTCGCTGCCGGCTGCGCCGCCGCCCTGGCGGCCGAGTTCGCCTTGCAGGTCGACGAGGTCGATCATTGACGTGCCCGCGCGCAGGTGTATCAGGCCCAGCGGTTCGTTGCGCTTCACCACTTCGGCGCCGAACACCTGGGCGTAGAAGTCGATGCTGCGTTGCAGATCCGCGACGCGCAGAACGATGTGATCAATATGTTGAATGGAAAACGGATGCATGGCTTTGATTCCTCACATTCAGCGACTCGGTCATTTTGGTGCAGAATCGAAAAAATTCACTGTCGATTTTTCGGTGGAGCCATCGACAAACTGGTTTTACTCTCAGCCCATGAACATACACACCGCTGCCCTGCCGCCCCACGCCGAAATGGTTCGCGCCATGCTCGAACGCGACACTGCCTACGAAGGCGTGTTCTTCACGGCCGTGAAAACCACCGGGATCTTCTGCCGCCCCAGCTGCACGGCGCGCAAGCCGAAACCGGAGAATGTCGAATTCTTCGCCCATGCCGACGACTGTCTGTCGGCGGGCTATCGCGCCTGCCTGCGCTGTAAACCGCTGGACGCGGCGGCCATCGCGCCGGACTGGGTGCAACGCTTGCTCAACGCTGTCGAGGCCGATCCCGACGTACGCTGGAGCGACGCACAATTGCTCGCCGAAGGCATCGAGCCGCTCAAGCTGCGGCGCTGGTTCAAGCAGCATTTCGGCATGACCTTCCATGCGTGGCTGCGCACACGTCGGCTGGGCATGGCCTTGGGCGGGATCAAGCAAGGTACCTCGATTGATCACGCCGCGTTTGATTCGGGTTATGAATCGCTCAGCGGTTTTCGGGATGCCTTTCAGAAATCCTTTCACATCACCCCGGGTCGCGCCGAACACAGCGAGCCGCTGCTGTTTACCCGGTTGACCACACCGCTGGGGCCGATGATTGCCATGGCTGAACGTCGTGGATTGGTGTTGCTGGAGTTTCTTGATCGCCCGGCGCTGACCCGCGAAGTCGAAGAATTGCAGAACCGCTACGGTTACGCGGTGGCGCCGGGACACAACGCGCATTTGCAGCAGATCGAGGCGCAACTGGCGCAGTATTTCGCCGGCCAACTGAATACCTTTACCGTGCCACTGCACCTACCCGGCAGCGAGTTCGCCCGGCAGGTCTGGTCGGCGCTGCTGCAAATCCCTTACGGCCACACCAGCACTTACGGCGCGATCGCCTTGGGCCTCGGTAAACCCGGCGCCAGTCGCGCGGTGGGTCTGGCCAACGGACACAATCGGCTGTCGATCGTGGTGCCCTGCCATCGGGTGATCGGCGCGGATGGTTCGTTGACCGGCTATGGTGGTGGACAACCGCGCAAAGCATTTCTGCTGCGACTGGAAAACGCCGCCGTGCAGCTCACGCAACCCTTGGCATTCTGACCATTCGAATCAACTGACAAGAAGGATTTTTGATGAACGCGCTCGCAACGCAGTTTCACCCGTTGCACCAGCAAGGTCTGTTGACGCTGGCCAACGTCGCCGACGCCGCCATGGGCGGGCTGGTGAAAGGTTTTCTGGCCAGCGGCAAACTCGACAGCCATGACCTCAAGGCCTTCACCTACGGCGAAGTCAACGGCCTGCTGAAATAAATGGCCGACGATTATCAAGCGGCCAGCGCCTTTCTGGCTGCGCTCGATCCGGACTGGCAGCGTCATGTCGCAGCGGTCGGCCCGTGCCAGCATCTGCCGCATCCTGCGCGCGATCCTTACGAGTCGCTGGTGCGGGCGATTGCCTATCAGCAACTGCATGCCAAGGCTGGCGATGCGATTGTCGGGCGCTTGGTCGGATTGTTTCCCGGCCAGACGTTTCCCCGCCCCGAGCAGATTCTTGCGACGGAGTTTGCTCGTCTGCGCAGTTGCGGGTTTTCTGCGGGCAAGATCGCGACGATTCAGGGGATTGCCCAGGCGACACTGGATGGCGTGGTGCCGGATTACGCCACGGCGCTGGCCATGGATGACGAGGCGCTGATCGAACGACTGGTCAGTTTGCGCGGGGTGGGTCGCTGGACGGTAGAGATGTTGCTGATTTACAGCCTTGAGCGCATGGATATTTTGCCGGCGGATGACTTTGGCGTGCGCGAGGGGTATCGGCGGTTGAAGGGGCTGGAGGTGCAGCCGACGCGCAGGCAGATGGTTGAGATTGGTTTGGCGTGGAGCCCGTGTCGGACGGTGGCTGCGTGGTATTTGTGGCGGGTGCCGAAACTGCTGCCCTCACCCTAGCCCTCTCCCGGAGGGAGAGGGGACCGAATGGGGGATATTCGAGGTTTACGCCGACCTGAAATAGCGCCTCCGAATTCATGACCGACAGAGCGTCTGTGAATTCATGCTCGCCAAGACCTGGATCCATAATCGACTCGGTTTTTCAGGTCGATGGATGACGCAAGACAACTCGGTCAGTCCCCTCTCCCTCTGGGAGAGGGTTAGGGTGAGGGGCCTTTGACTGTATCGCACTGTATACCCCGAAGCCGCAGACACACCAAAAGCACAATCCCCCACCCCGCCGACACATCCCCGATACACCCCGACGCTGAAATGCCCCGGTCGATTCAACTCGCCCAATTCACCGGAGAATCACCATGACCACGACCCTTTCAAGCGCCGTCAAAGGCCTGCACCTGAACCTCGACCGCGCCGGCACCTGGCTCGCCCCTCTGACCCTGCGCCTGTTCATCGCCTGGGAGTTCTTCGAGTCCGGGCTGGAGAAATTCAACGGGCAGAATTGGTTCGAAGACATCCAGGACAGATTCCCCTTCCCGTTCGATCACCTGCCGGCCACGCTGAACTGGGAACTGTCGATGTGGGCCGAGCTGATCTGCGCTGTGGCGATTCTGGTGGGTTTCGGCACACGCATCTCGGCGATCTCGCTGATCGTAGTGACCGTGGTCGCCACCGCCGCCGTGCACTGGCCTGCTGACTGGTCGTCATTGAGCGAACTGGCGCAGGGCTATGCGATCACCAACAAAGGTTTCGGCAACTTCAAGCTGCCGGCGATTTACCTGGCGGCACTGCTGCCGCTGGTATTCGCCGGGGCTGGCAAGTTGAGTATCGATGCGTGGCTGGCGCGGGTGTGCTGGAAGCGAAGCACCCGCTGAGGCTCAATGCGCGCGATCAAGCCCGGCGAGCAACGCGCTGTCGCGGCTGTAGATGTCCGGTGCGTAACGTACGCGGCCGCTGCTGTCGACCTGTGCCGTCCAGTAAGTCATCAGGATCGGCACCGGTGCCGACAGACGAAATTCGTGGGTGGTGCCGGTGGCCAGCAGGGTGTCGGTGCGGTTTTTTTCCGCCGGGGTGAGCAGCAGATCGCGCAGTTGCATCGGGTGCTCGACCCGCACGCAGCCGGAACTGAAGGCGCGCGGGCCTTTTTCGAACAGCGCCTTGCTGGGTGTGTCGTGCAGGTACACCGAGAACGGGTTGGGGAAGCGAATGACCATTTGCCCCAGCGGATTACGCGGCCCGGCATCCTGACGCAGCATGATGTTGCCGGGGTTGCCCCAATCGATGTCCGCCGCTGCCAGTGGCTGCCCGTTGGCGTCGAGCACTTGCAGGTTCTGACGGCTGAGGAAAGTCTGATCCTTGCGAATTTCCGGCAGTTTGTCTTCCTTCCAGATGGTCGGCGGCACGGTCCAGGTCGGGTTCAGGGTCAGGCGCGTCACCCGGGATTTGAGCAGCGGCGTCTGACGTTCGGCGCGGCCCACCTGCGTGCGCGTCTGCCACACCGCCACACCGCCCTGATACAGCATCAGTTCAGCAGCGGCGACGTTGACCAGCAAGCCATCGGGCTCCATGTCCTGGGCCATCCAGCGGAAGCGTTCAAGGTTGACCCGCAGTTGTTCGCGGCGGCTCAGCGGACTGATGTTGAGTTCGGCAATCGTCCCCGGCCCGACCACACCGTCAGCCTGCAACGAATGGTTGGCCTGAAAACTCTTCACGGCGTCGACCAGCACACCGTCATAAGCATTGCCGGGCGTACCCATGACCTGAGTCAGATAACCTTCGCTGTACAGACGCTGGGCCAGTTCCGGCACGCGCTTGTCTTCCATGTCCGGGCGCAACAGCGGCCCGTTACCCACCGATTGCCATTGCGGCAAGGCTTTGAGCCGTTGCGCGGCATAGAGCTGGCGCAGGTTCTGATATTGCGCCAGGCGCGGCCGAGCCAGATCAAACGCGGCGGGAATGTCGTGCATGCCCGGTACGGCGATGGCCAACAATTCCGCCTGACGGTCGCGTGGTGTGTCATCAGCGTGCCACAGCGGTTCGAAGTGCGATTGCAACAGGCGGCCGTAGTGCAAATCCTGCAGGGCCTGAAGGTAGTTGCGACTGATGTCGATGTCGGCGCACAACTCGCCATCCTGCGGCGCGGTGGTTGCGATCGGGTAGCGCTTTGGATTGAGGCCATCGTCGGCCAACAGCTGCAATTGCGCGTGCAAGGCCGGCAATCGTGCGGATTCACTGGCCCACACCGGCATCCAGTCCTGCTGCTGGTAGAACGCCTGCAATTGCGTCAGCGCCGGGCCGCTGAGATGCGCAGCAATCGCCGGACATGACTGTGGCAGGCTGATCAAAACCGCCTGCAGCGGACTTTGCGGCTCCACTGGCATTTCTGCCGGCGGCGTTGGCAGTGTTTCCAACGGCGGCAGCGGCTCATCGGCACAAGCGACAAACGGCGCAGCGAGCAAACAAATGCTCAAGTAGCATGCATACTTTTTGAACAACTGCTTTACTCCAATCCATGGCCGTCCAGATGATGGCCAACCTTACATCAGGTGCGCTGAACAGTCAGGCTCGATCTGCGGGCTTGCGGGTAACGACTGGGAGTCAGGAGCCAAAGTGCCAGATAAGTAGCAAGTGAGGACACTTTATAAAATGTTGACGTTTTTGCGCCGACTTCTGCTGACTGCCACCGCTCTCGTCGTGACCAGTCCCGTTTTTGCCGCCGGCAAACCCTCGCCGGTTCTCTACACCAGCCTCGCGCACGCCGCGCCAGAACTCAATCCCCAAGCGCTGAAAGGTGCGTTGAGCGCCATGCAGTGTGCCGTCAACAACGGTGCGAAGCCGTCGCGCCACCTGGCGATCATCGACTATTCGCAACCGTCCACCGAACGCCGCCTGTGGATCTTCGACCTCAGCAAACAGAAATTGGTGCTGCGCGATCTGGTCGCCCACGGTTCGAATTCCGGGGAAAACTTCGCCACGCAATTTTCCAATGTCGAAGGCAGTTATCAATCCAGCCTCGGCCTGTTCCGAACCCAGGAAAGCTACAGCGGCACCCACGGATATTCGCTGCGCATGGACGGTCTGGAGCCGGGCTTCAATGACCTGGCCCGCGATCGCGCGATCGTCATTCACGCCGCCAGCTACGTGAACCCGTTGTGGAGCAAGAAACAGGGACGCATCGGCCGCAGCCAGGGTTGCCCGGCGGTAAGGCCACAGATTGCCAAACAGGTGATTGATCGTCTGAAGAACGGCCAGTTCATGTTTTCGTGGTACCCGGATCAGCGCTGGTTGAAGTCGTCGCCGTACCTGAATTGCCAGCCGCAACAGGTGGCGAGCATCCTCAATACCCACGCGAGCTGAAGATCTCAACTTCGCACAACTCACTGTGGGAGCGAGCTTGCTCGCGAAGAGGCCGGCACACTCAACATGTATGTCGCCTGACCTGACGCCTTCGCGAGCAAGCTCGCTCCCACAGGGTTAGCGTTTAGCCTGGCAAATCTTCACGCACCGTTTCATTACAACTTTGTCATTCAGCTGTCGGTTTGCCGTGCGGATCGCTCGGTAGCCTGAAGTTGTCCCGGCGCCAATGCCGATCAACTTCAAACACCGAGTGACTGACCATGAAAACCCTCCTGCTCGCCTTCACCGCCCTCCTCGCCACCGGCAGCGCGTTCGCCGCGAACATGCCCGACGCCGCCGTGATTCATGACAAATCCGCTTTCTACGTGAACCTGGATGTCGACAAAGTCCTGTCCAGCACCGATATTTCACAGGCGTGTGGCGTGGTCCCGGCGCAATTGGATTACCTCGACCATCAGGGCCGCGAACATGTGCTGGACTATCAGGTACAAGGCAGCGGCTGCATCAATGACCATTGAGACCGATCGATGAATATTCTGGTTGTCGAAGACGAACCCAAGGCCGGCAATTACCTGCTCAACGGCTTGCAGGAACTGGGTTACAGCGTCAGCCTCGCCCGCGATGGCGCTGACGGCCTGCACCTGGCGCTGGAGCACAACTTCGACGTGATCGTGCTCGATGTGATGATGCCGAAAATGGATGGCTGGGAAGTCTTGCGCCGGTTGCGCAAGGAAGCTGACACGCCGGTGCTGTTCCTCACCGCCCGCGACGATATCGCCGACCGCGTCAAAGGCCTGGAACTGGGCGCCGATGATTATCTGATCAAGCCGTTCTCCTTCGCCGAACTGGTGGCGCGCCTGCGCACTCTGACCCGGCGCGGGCCGATCCATGAAGATGAATACCTGCAAGTGGCCGATCTGCAGATCGACGTGCTCAAACGCCGCGTGAGCCGCGCCGGGGTGCGCATCACCCTGACCAATAAAGAGTTCGCGTTGCTGCAGTTGTTCGCCAGTCATACCGGGCAAGTGCTGGCGCGCTCGCTGATCGCCTCACGGGTGTGGGACATGAATTTCGACAGCGACACCAACGTGGTCGATGTTGCCGTGCGCCGTTTGCGGGCGAAGATCGATGATCCGTTCCAGCTCAAGCTGATCCACAGCGTGCGCGGCATCGGCTATCGCTTCGATACCCAACCATGAGCGACCATCGCCCGTATTCGTTGACCTTGCGTCTGGCGCTGGTGTTCGCCCTGCTCGCGTTCGCTTCGCTGGCCGGTCTCGGTGCCGCGCTGTACAACGAACTGGAGCAACAGTTGATCCGCCGTGATGACACCGCGCTGGTCAGTCGCGTCGACCAATTGCGCACGTTCCTTAATGACAGCAACACCCTGGAGCTGATCAAGAACAAACCGGCGCTGTTCCAGAACATGCTCGGCAACCGCGAAGCGCTGCTGACCATCGGCACGCCGGGACAACCGCCGCTGCTGGTGGTCAACCCGGGTAATCTGAACCCGCCGTCGTTGCCAGCAGTGCCCGTTGACCATGCGATGACGCTGAAAGATGTGCAGCATTTGCCGAGCGTCGACGGCGTACCGTTTTCGGCGGTGGCGGCGAGCATCGATTCCGGCGAACTGGGCAACCTGCAAGTCACCACCGGGCGCCTGATGAGCGAACGCACGGCGATGCTCGCCAATTACCGCTTGAGCGTTTATGGCCTCGCCTCGCTGGCCGCGCTTTTGCTGGCGGTAGTGGGCTGTCTGCTGGTGTATCGCGGGTTGCTGCCGTTGCGGCGCCTGGCAAAACACGCCCACGGTATCGGCGTCGGCAACCTTGGCGAACGCCTCGACAGTCACGGCGCCCCACGGGAATTGCAGCCGATGATCGAAGCGTTCAACGCCATGCTCGATCGCCTCGCCAAGGGCTTTGCGCAGTTGAGTCAGGTGTCCACTGACATGGCCCATGAACTGCGCACGCCGATCAACAATCTGCTCGGCGAAACCCAGGTCGCGCTGCAGCAGAACCGCAGCATCGAGGCCTATCAGCAATTGCTCGCCTCCAACGTCGAAGAGCTGGAACGCCTGACGCGGATGCTCGACAACATGCTGTTCCTTGCCCGCACCGATCCGGCCAGTGCCTTGAGCCAGCGTCAGGAGCTGGATGCGGCGGACGAAATGCAGCGCATCGCCGATTACTTTGAAGGCCTCGCGGCGGATGTCGGGGTGTGCATCGAGGCACGTGGCAGCGGAGTGATCTGGGCCGAACCGATGCTGTTGCGCCGTGCGCTGGCCAATCTATGCGCGAATGCGATCAAGTACGGCGCGGCGGATTCAACGGTGCAGGTGGAGGCGATTGCCGAACTTGATGGCGCGTATCTGCGGGTGCGCAATCACGGCGCAACCATTGCCCCTGAACATCTGGCGCGGCTGTTCGAACGTTTTTACCGCGTCGATCAGTCCCGTGAGCGCTCGGCGCAATCCAATGGCTTGGGCTTGTCGATCGTCGCGACCATCATGCAGTTGCATCAGGGCCGCTACAGCGCCAGCAGTGCCGATGGCATCACCTGCTTCGAACTGTTCTTCCCCGCCCGGCAATCTCGGGACTGACACACCGCGGTTACCTGTAGGCGCCTGCGTCGGATCCCCCGCCGCCAGCGTAAACAACGCGCCCATCACCGCCGCCCCGCACGGCCTGCACAGTTTCGCCCTGCCCTTCGCGATACCCGACATCAGCGTGTCGATGCTCTGGCACCCGCGCATGGACGCTGACCCGGCGCATCGCTGGTTGCGCGATTGTGTGCGGCAAGTCTGCAACTAACGCGCGTCGCCGCCTGCGGGTTTGTAGAAGAGGAATTTTTTCGTGCTGGCGGTCTTGCGGTATTCCTTGGCCCAGCTCGGATGAACATTGCGGTCATGGAAATACAGCGCGCCGTGGGTGCGATCGTTGAGTTGGCGGTTCAGCGCTTTGCGGGCGATGTCCTTGGCCAACGTGTATTCGGCATCTTCCTTGACCTGATCCGGACGTCCGTCGCACCACCAGGAAAACTGGCAGCTCTTGGTTTCCGAGCCTTGTTTGACGACCGCGCAGACCGTGTCGGGAAACCCTTCGTGGCCGAGGCGATTCATCACCACGCTGGCCACGGCTTCCATTTCCGGCGTGTCTTTGCCTTTGGCTTCCCAGTAGATGCTACGGGCCAGGCAAGTGATCGGATCGTCCAGCGGCGCCGCGCCGACCGGATCAACCGCCTGCACTTCGGTCGGGGTGATGGCTTCGGCTTTCGGTGCCGGGGCCGCGCTGACTTTGTCCGCCGCTTTCTCTTCCAGTACCTGGGCTTTTTCTTCAGCCTTCGCTTTGATCGGGGCCTGATCGGTGGCCCATGCGGAGCCTGCCAACAGGGTGAATACGAGACAACCCGCCCAGCCTTTCAATCCCATGTCTGTTCTTCCGGCAGCGCCCGATGCGGGCAAGGTGTTACGTCGGGGAGACACCCGGTTCCCGGGGCCTTCGGTGAGTGTAGACGGCAAATCCACAGACAAAGTTGCGCAGAAAAAGGTCTCGATGATGAAAAAGAAATTGCACTCACCGGGGGCCTTTCGCGCATCATGGGCGCATTCAGCTCAAGGGAGATTTCCATGCGCTTCATGCCATCTGTTTTGCGTTTTGCCGCGTTGTCCGTGGGCGTTGTGTTGGCCATCCCGGCAATGGCTGGCGATGAGTCGCAATTGATCGAGTCGATCAACAGCTACCGCAGCCAACCGCAGCGTTGCGGTTCGCAGGCCTCGAATGAACTGCCACCGCTGTCGGCTGATCCACGGCTGAGATTGCGCGCCAGCGGTGCCGTCGATCTGCAGCAAGCCATGGCCAGCGCCAGTTACCCGATGGTCAATGTGCAGGCGATCACCCTCAATGGCCCGCGCGATGCGGCGTCGGCGATGCAGGCGATTGAGGAAAGTTTCTGTCAGGTGGTACTCGATCCGCAGTTTGTCGATGTCGGTGTCAGCCGCGATGACCGTGACTGGCGCATTGTGTTGGCCCGCCCGCTGCTGTCGGCCAGGCTCGCTGATGCGCAAAGTGAGGGGCAGAAGTTGTTGAGCGAACTCAACGTCGCCCGCAGCCAGGCGCGTCAGTGTGGCGGTCAGTCGTTCGCCGCTGCTGCGCCGCTGGCCTGGAACGCGAGCCTGGGCACGATCGCCCAGGATCACAGCCGCGACATGGCCAATAACAATTATTTTGACCACAAGGACCGCGACGGCCGCACCCCGGGCGACCGCGCGGAACTCGCCGGTTATAGCGGCCAACAGGTCGGTGAAAACATCGCCGCCGGCCAGGACACCGTGCACAAAGTCGTCGAAGGCTGGCTCGCCAGCCCCGGCCATTGCGCCAACCTGATGAACCCGCAATACCAGGAACTCGGCGCCGCCTATGCGACCGACCCGAAAAGCAGCGCGGGGATCTATTGGACAGCCATGTTCGGTGCCCAGTAGCCCCAATCTCAAAAACCCTACAGAACCATTGTGGGAGTGGGCTTGCTCACGAAGACGTCGGCACATTCAACATCAAACTCGCCTGACCTGACGCCTTCGCGAGCAAGCTCGCTCCCACAATGAATTGCTGGCGTATGAAAGACCTGGGCATGACAGAAATCGGAAGTGGGAGTGGGCTTGCTCACGAAGATGTCGGCACATTCAACATCAAACTTGCCTGACCTGACGCCTTCGCGAGCAAGCCCGCTCCCACAATGAATCGGGGCTAAATAAAGGTCATACCCAAATTGCATCCCACAATGGGTAATCACCTATTTTTTCTACGAGACCTGCCCGCAATGGGTTAGCAACGACATATCTGGCAAGTTTTACCAAGTCCTCTTCCTTGCGTAGAGCATGGTCATGAAAGCTTTGTTGCCAGAGACTTCCTGTTCGACCGGTTGCCTTGTTGATGGATCGAGTGCTTAGAGATTTTACTCCGCACATCAGTTGTCCAAGTGTTCCTTTCTGCAGTTGGATCAACCAATGAAAATGATCCGGCATAACCACCCACGCCAACGTTTCGGCGAAGCCCTCCTCCTGTGCCTGCCTGAACTGATGGACGACTAGTCTGCCAAGCCTGTAGTCCCTGAAAATCGGTACCCTCCCTAAGGTGTTGGCGGTCAGAAGATAGATGCGATTCACTTCGCAATATCGTCCGGTTCTGAGTCTGTGTGATGAAAAGCGTTCGGGCATTCCTTTGCCTTAATTCTGATTGAGTTCAAAAAAGGCTAGATCAGCGCAGTGAAGATCGATGCCATGTTTAATGGCAGGATGTGTCCGAACACAGAATCCATTGCTGGAGTATGAAAGACCTGGGCATGACAGAAATCGGAAGTGGGAGTGGGCTTGCTCACGAAGATGTCGGCACATTCAACATCGAACTTGACTGACCTGACGCCTTCGCGAGCAAGCCCGCTCCCACAATGAATTGCTGGAGTATGAAAGACCTGGGCATGACAGAAATCGGAAGTGGGAGTGGGCTTGCTCACGAAGATGTCGGCACATTCAACATCGAACTCGCCTGACCTGACGCCTTCGCGAGCAAGCCCGCTCCCACAATGAATTGCTGGAGTATGAAAGGCCTGGGCGTGGCAGAAATCGGAAGTGGGAGTGGGCTTGCTCACGAAGATGTCGGCACATTCAACATCAAACTCGCCTGTCCTGACGCCTTCGCGAGCAAGCTCGCTCCCACAATGAATTGCTGGCGTATGAAAGACCTGGGCATGGCAGAAATCGGAAGTGGGAGTGGGCTTGCTCACGAAGACGTCGGCACATTCAACATCAAACTCGCCTGACCTGACGCCTTCGCGAGCAAGCTCGTTCCCACAATGAATTGCTGGCGTATGAAAGGCCTGGGCATGACAAAAATCGGAAGTGGGAGTGGGCTTGCTCACGAAGATGTCGGCACATTCAACATCGAACTTGACTGACCTGACGCCTTCGCGAGCAAGCTCGTTCCCACAATGAATTGCTGGAGTATGAAAGGCCTGGGCGTGGCAGAAATCGGAAGTGGGAGTGGGCTTGCTCACGAAGACGTCGGCACATTCAACATCAAGCTCGCCTGACCTGACGCCTTCGCGAGCAAGCCCGCTCCCACAGGGAGCGACTCAGTGGGTCCTCATCCCCGCGGCATACATCGCCAGTTTCAGCAGGCTGGCGACAACCGCCAGCGACACCACGCTGCCCAGCCAGATCAACAGCAACCAGCCCAGACGCTTGTACCAGCGGCTGCTGTTCACTTCACGGGAATCAATGGTAGCCATCGCCAATCCTCACTTTGCCGCGGAATACGTAGTAGCTCCAGAAGGTGTACATCAGGATCACCGGCAGGATGAACAGTGCGCCGATCAGCGCAAACAACTGGCTCGAGGGCGGTGAGGCGGCAGCCCAGATGCTCACCGACGGCGGGATGATGTTTGGCCAGATGCTCAGTGCCAGGCCGATGTAACCGAGTAACATCAACACCAGCGTGAACACGAACGGCCAGTGCGTATGCCGCTGACGCAATGTGCGCAGTAGCCCGAACACCGCCAGCAACGCCAACACCACCAACCCGGCAAACACCTGCAGATGCCCGTGCGTCGACCAACGCGTCGCCAGCTCCGGATGCAGTTGCAGGGTCCAGACGCCGATCACCAGCACCATCGCCATCAACAGCAAGGCCAGCGGCCGGGTGAACAGACGCATCCGCGACTCCAGCATGCCTTCGGTCTTGACCAGCAACCACGTGCTGCCAAGCAATGCGTAGGCAATTACCAGCCCCACGCCGCACACCAGCGGAAACGGCGCCAACCAGTCCAGACCGCCACCGGCGAACTGTCGATCGACCACCGGAATCCCGGACACATAGGCGCCAATCACCACACCCTGGGAGAACGTCGCCAGCAGCGAACCACCGATAAACGCCTTGTCCCACCAATGGCGTTTTTGCGGCGACGACTTGAAGCGAAACTCAAACGCCACACCGCGGAAAATCAGTCCGCAAAGCATGAGGATCAGCGGCAGATACAGCGCCTCGAGAATCACCCCGTACGCCAGCGGAAACGCGCCATACAACGCCGCGCCACCGAGCACCAGCCAGGTTTCGTTACCGTCCCAAACCGGGGCGACGGTGTTCATCATCACATCGCGCTCCTGCTCATCCGGGATCAGCGGAAACAGAATCCCCAGGCCCAGATCGAAGCCGTCCATGATCACGTACATCATCACCCCGAAGGCGATGATCACGCCCCAGATCAACGAGAGATCGATACCTTGAATAGCCATGACTCAATGCTCCTTCATAGGGGCGGTAGCCGCCGAAATCGGTCGACGCGGCGTCTGCAATTCGTCGCCCTCAGGCGGATGTTCGTGATGCGGCTGCGGGCCTTTTTTCACCAGTTTCATCATGTAGCCGATGCCCACACTGAACACGGTGAAATAGATCACCACGAACAACGCCAGCGACGTGCTCATCTGCGCCACCGAGTGATGCGAAGCGGCATCGTGGGTGCGCAGCAAGCCGTACACCACCCACGGCTGACGTCCGACTTCCGTGGTGATCCAACCGGCCAACAACGCAATCAAGCCGCTCGGCCCCATCAGCAACACCAGACGCTGGAAGCCGCGATGCTGGTAAAGCTTGCCGCCGCGGCGCAACGCCAGACCGAGCAAACCGACAAGGATCATCAACATCCCCAGCCCGGCCATGACGCGAAAGCTCCAGAAGATCACGGTCGAATTCGGCCGGTCTTCTTTCGGGAAGCTCTTCAGCGCCGGGATCTGCTTGTCGAGGCTGTGAGTGAGGATCAGGCTGCCGAGATAGGGAATCTCCAACGCATACCTGGTCTTCTCCGCTGCCATGTCCGGAATGCCGAACAGCACCAGCGGCGTCGGACCGTTGTCGGCGTTTTCCCAGTGACCTTCGATGGCGGCGATTTTTGCCGGTTGATGCTCCAGCGTATTCAAACCATGGGCGTCACCGACCACCGCTTGAATTGGCGCGACAATTAACGCCATCCACAACGCCATGGAAAACATCTTGCGCACCGGCGCCGTGTTATTGCCGCGCAGCAAATGCCAGGCAGCCGACGCACCGACGAAGAACGACGTCGCGACAAACGCGGCAATCGCCATGTGCGCCAGACGGAACGGGAACGACGGATTGAACACAATCGCCAGCCAGTCCAGCGGCATCACGCGCCCATCGACAATCTCGAAGCCTTGCGGCGTCTGCATCCAGCTGTTGGACGCAAGAATCCAGAACGTCGAAATCAATGTGCCGATCGCGACCATCACCGTGGCGAAGAAATGCAAGCCACGGCCGACGCGGTTCCAGCCGAACAACATCACCCCAAGGAACCCCGCCTCAAGGAAGAACGCGGTCAGCACTTCATAGGTCAGCAACGGCCCGGTGATGCTCCCGGCGAAGTCGGAAAACCCGCTCCAGTTGGTACCGAACTGGTACGCCATGACCAGTCCGGAAACCACGCCCATGCCAAAGTTGACCGCGAAAATCTTTGACCAGAAATGGTAGAGATCGCGGTACGTGTCGTTGCGGGTTTTCAGCCACAGGCCTTCGAGTACCGCGAGGAAACTCGCCAGGCCAATGGTGATCGCCGGGAAAATAATGTGGAACGAAACCGTGAACGCGAATTGAATTCGCGCCAGGTCCAGTGCCTCCAGATTGAACATGATGATGTCCTCATCCAGGCTGAACAGCGGCAGCACGAACCCGGGCCACCGCCAGGCGCGAACGCCTGCAGCCAGTCAAATAGCTATGATTTTTTATAGGTTGCGGGTTACGCCACCGACGACGGGATCAGGTTGCTGACCTTCGCGGCTTCGAGACGGATCGCCACGAACTTGGAGGTCGGCGTGTAAGTCCGATCGCCGTAGCTTTCCAGCGGCACCAGCGGGTTGGTTTCCGGGTAGTACGCCGCCGCCTGCCCTGGCGGAATGTCGTAGGCAATCAGGGTGAAGCCGCTGACCCGACGCTCGCGTTCGTCATCCCACAACGCGACCAGATCGACCTTCTGCCCCGGCTCGAAACCCAGACGCTGGATGTCCTGCTCGTTGGCGAAGATCACATCGCGCATGCCATAGACCCCGCGATAGCGGTCATCGAGGCCGTACAGCGTGGTGTTGTACTGATCGTGGGAACGCATGGTTTGCAGAATCAGATGCGGTTTCACCGGCAGGTTGCGCACGCCCTCGCTGATCAAGTGCTCCGGCAGCACGCACGGCGTGAACTGGGCCTTGCCGCTTTCGGTGTTCCAGACCCGGTCCGAGGCGTCGTTGCCGAGGTGGAAGCCACCCGGAGTCAGCAGTTTTTCATTGAAGTTCTCGAAGCCCGGAATCACGTCGGCAATCAGGTTGCGGATGCGCCCGTAGTCGCCCACCACCCATTCCCAATCGATCGGATGCTTGCCCAGCGTCGCGGCGGCGATCCCGGCAATGATCGCCGGCTCGGACTTCAAGTGCGCCGACTTCGGCTTCAACTGGCCGAACGACAAATGCACCATGCTGAAGGTGTCTTCCACGGTCACGCCTTGCGGACCTTCGGCCTGGATGTCGATGTCGGTACGCCCGAGGCAGGGCAGGATCAACGCGTCGCGACCGGTGACCAAATGGCTGCGGTTGAGCTTGGTCGCAATGTGCACCGTCAGGTCGAGTTTCCGCATCGCCGCGTGGGTGCGCGGGGTGTCCGGCGTGGCTTGGGCGAAGTTGCCGCCCAGACCGATGAACACCTTGGCTTCGCCACGTTCCATGGCGCCGATCGCCATCACCGTGTTGTGCCCGTGCATGCGCGGCACATCGAAATTGAAACGCTTTTCCAGCGCGTCCATCAAGTCCTTCGGCGCCAGTTCGTTGATGCCCATGGTGCGGTCGCCCTGCACGTTACTGTGGCCGCGCACTGGCGACAGCCCCGCGCCCGGACGCCCGACGTTGCCGCGCAGCAATTGCAGGTTAATCACTTCCTGCAAGGTCGCCACTGAATGCACGTGTTGGGTCAGGCCCATGGCCCAGCACATGATCACGCTCTTGGCGCGGCCATACATGCGCGCGGCCAGTTCGATGTCATGCAGCGGCACGCCGGACTGCTCGACGATGTGTTCCCAAGTAGTCGCATCGACTTCGGCCAGATAACTGTCGAGGCCCGAAGTGTGCTCGGCAATGAACGCATGATCGAACACCGGTTCGCCGCCATTCGCCTGGGCTTCGCGTTCCCACTGCAGGAGGAATTTGACCATGCCGCGAATCATCGCCATGTCGCCGCCAAGAGCCGGGCGGAAATACGCGGTATTGGTCGCTTCCCAGCCGTTGCTGAGCATTTCGATCGGGTTCTGCGGGTTCTGGAAACGCTCCAGGCCACGTTCTTTCAGCGGATTGATACACACCACTTGCGCGCCACGTTTCACCGCTTCGCGCAGCGGCTCGAGCATGCGCGGGTGGTTGGTGCCGGGGTTCTGGCCGATGACGAAAATCGCGTCGGCGTGGTGCAGATCCTCGTAGACCACAGTGCCTTTGCCGACGCCCAAGGTTTCGATCATGCTCACCGCACTGGCTTCGTGGCACATGTTCGAGCAGTCAGGGAAGTTGTTGGTGCCAAACGCACGGACGAACAACTGATAGAGAAACGCCGCTTCATTGCTGGCGCGACCCGAGGTGTAAAACTCAGCCTCGTGCGGCGACTTGAGATTTTTCAGGTGATCGGCGATCAGCGCAAAAGCCTCTTCCCAGCTGATTTCCACATAGCGGTCGACCCGCGCGTCGTAGCGCATCGGATGGGTCAGGCGGCCCTGATATTCCAGCCAGTAGTCGCTCTGCTCGGCCAGGCTCGACACCGTGTACTTGTTGAAGAACGCCGGGTCGACCAGACGCCCGGTCGCTTCCCAGTTCACCGCTTTCGCGCCGTTCTCGCAGAACTTCAACATGCTCGCGCCCGGCGCTTCGCCCCAGGCACAACCCGGGCAGTCGAAGCCACCGTTCTGGTTGGTCTTGAGCATGGCGCGGATGTTTTTCAGGGCGTTTTCACTGCCCAGCCAGCTCTTGGTCAGGCTGATGACAGCGCCCCAACCGGCGGCGGCGCCTTTGTAGGGTTTGTAACGGTCGACTTGTGACATGGGACTCTCCATGACGATGCACACAGGCATGAACCTGATTCGGTTAAACAGCGACGGCCGACTCTCAAGATTGAAAAGTGGTCGTTTGATTTGCCGGGGCAAGGATATGAACCGTTACAAAACGTTGTCTAATCGCTATTAATGACCGCATTATCGAAAGCATCTATCACGAGGAAAAAGCCTTTGATTACGGGGCCTTGCAAAACTAACGGCGTAACTTTAAGGAAAAAATAATTGATCATCGACGCAATCAATCAGCTGTTCATTAACAGTGATTGGACGGCGCGGAACGTTAGTCATAATCTGCGCTGACCGAATCCCTTCAACCGGGATTTTCTTTTCTGCGAGGCTGTCATGTCAGAGCGTGTCTTGATCGATGGTTACAACCGCCGCGTCGACTACCTGCGCATGTCGGTGACCGACCGCTGCGACTTCCGCTGCGTCTATTGCATGGCCGAAGACATGCAGTTTCTGCCACGCCAGCAAGTGCTGACCCTGGAAGAGATTTATCAATTGGCGCAGAGCTTCGTGGCACTCGGGACGCGCAAGATTCGCCTCACCGGTGGTGAGCCGCTGATCCGTCCGGGCGTGGTCAAGCTGTGCGAGCAGATCGCCGCCCTGCCCGGCCTGCGTGAACTGTGCATGACCACCAACGGCTCACAACTGGGCAAACTCGCCGCGCCGCTATTCGACGCCGGGGTCAAACGCCTGAACATCAGCCTCGACAGCCTCGATTCGCAGCGCTTCAAACAGATGACCCGCACCGGCGATCTGGCGCAGGTGATCAGCGGCATCGATGCCGCGCGCAAGGCCGGTTTCACCCGGACGAAACTCAACGTGGTGGTGATGCAGGGCCGCAACGACGAGGAGATCAACGACTTGGTCAGCTTCGCCATTGACCGTCAGCTCGACGTCTCCTTCATCGAGGAAATGCCGCTGGGGATCATCAGCGAACACAGCCGCGCCGAGTCGTTTTTCTCCAGCGCCCAGGTGCGCGAGAAGATTGCCGAACGCTACACCTTGATTGACTCGGCCGAATCGACACAAGGCCCGTCGCGCTATTGGCGGCTGGCCGAAGCACCGGAGATTCGCCTGGGGTTTATCTCGCCGCACAGCCATAACTTTTGCGGCACCTGCAACCGCGTACGACTCACCGTTGAAGGGCGCCTGCTACTGTGTCTGGGTAACGAGCATTCGGTGGATCTGAAAGCGGTGCTGCGTGCCCATCCGGGACAACCGCAGCGGCTGGAGAAAGCCATTGTCGAGGCGATGAAACTCAAGCCGTATCGACATAACTTCGAAGTGAACGACGACGTCCAGGTCGTGCGTTTCATGAACATGACGGGCGGCTAGACCGCCCCTCCCAAGGGTTATCGGAACCGCACAGCATGATCATCAGACCCAAGGTCAACCAGTTCGCCATTCTCTTCACCCTCAAGGGTTCGATCGCCAAGCGCATCGCCATGCGTACGTTGATGGTTACCCTGCTCGCTTCGGCCATCGTGCTGGTGGAAATCCTTCATCCGAGCAACTTCACCAAGGTCAATGCCACGCCGTTTACCTTGCTCGGTTTGTCGCTGTCGATCTTCATGAATTTTCGCAACAACGCCTGTTATGACCGCTGGTACGAGGCGCGCAAGGCCTGGGGCGAGGTGATTGTGCACATTCGCTCGGTGATTCGTGAAACCCATGTGATCCGTGAATCGGCTGAGCGCAAGCCGTTATTGCTCAATCTGTGCGGCTTCGCCCATGCGTTGAACGCGCGGTTGCGCAAGGAAAGCGAGGCCGATGCGAGCAGCCAATGGATCATGCCGAAACCTGATCCACAGACGCCGGATTACAGTGGGCGCATTCTGCAAACAGTCGGTCAGCAGTGTTCCGATCTGCATCAAAACGGTGAGCTGACTGAGTGGCGCTACATGCTGCTGGCCAACCACCTGACCAGCCTCACCCAGGCACAAGCGGTGTGCGAACGGATCAAAACCACGCCGCTGCCGTTTCCTTACACGCTGCTGCTGCACCGGACGATTTATCTGTTCTGCATCCTGTTGCCGTTTGCCATGGCAGAGCCGCTGGGCTGGCTGACGCCGCTGTTCACGGCGATTGTCAGCTACACGTTTTTTGGCCTGGATGCGATTGCCGATGAATTGGAAGATCCCTTCGGCCGCGATGAAAACGACCTACCGACCGATGCGCTGGTACGCACCATCGAACGCGACATCCTCAGCGAACTCGGTGCAGACGTACCGCCGGCGCTGAAGCCTGTGGACTATGTGCTGAGCTGATCCTTCTCTCCAAACACCCCAAAACCCTGTGGGAGCGAGCTTGCTCGCGAAGGGGGCATGTCAGTCACTATCAACGTTGACTGACACTCCGCCTTCGCGAGCAAGCTCGCTCCCACAGGGTTTGCGTACATCGCCGATATTGATGACCACCACAAAACCATTGTAGGAGTGAGCCTGCTCGCAATGGCGCCGGCCCAGTCAACATCTTTGTCGACTGAACCTCCGTCATCGCGAGCAGGCTCACTCCTACAGGTTTTGCATTCACACCCGAGTATTGATGAGCGCCATAAAGCCATTGTGGGAGCGAGCTTGCTCGCGAAGGGGCCCTGTCAGCCGAAATCAATGTTGACTGACACTCCGCCTTCGCGAGCAGGCTCGCTCCCACAGGGTTTGCGTACACCGCCGATATTGATGACCACCACAAAACCATTGTAGGAGTGAGCCTGCTCGCGATGGCGCCGGCCCAGTCAACATCTTCGTCGACTGAACCTCCGTCATCGCAAGCAGGCTCACTCCTACAGGTTTTGCATTCACACCCGGATATTGATGAGCGCCATAAAGCTCGCTCCCACAGTTTGATTGGTGGTGAGGTCAGAAGAGTTCGTTGAACGGGATGAAGCGCAGCGGGTTGCCGACACTGTGCGTGCTGTGCTCGGGAATTTCCACCAGGCCATCGGCCCAGGTTGCACCGAGCAAGACGCCGGAGCTTTGATTCGGATAAAGCACTGCACGCCCCGCCTCCAGCTTCACGCGCAAGTATTCACGGCGGCTGCCAGCCTTGTGCCAATCGAAGCCCGCGTTAACCGTAAAACTCAGCGGCATGACTTCTTCCACGCCTTGAATGCGCAACAGATACGGCCGCGCCAATAAGCCAAACGTCACCAGCGCCGAGGTCGGATTGCCCGGCAGGCCAATCACCGGCACAGCGCCGAAATGCCCGACCGTCAGCGGTTTGCCAGGCTTGATCGCCAGTTTCCACAACAGCGGTTTGCCGTTGTCGCGCAGCACTTGTCCCAGGCAATCGGCATCGCCGGCAGACACGCCGCCCGTAGTCAGAATCAGGTCAGCGCTCACTTGCAGTTGCTCAAGCTTGAGCCGGGTCTGGGCCGGGCGATCCGGGAGGATCCCGGCGTCGATCACTTCGCAGCCCAGCTCACGCAACCAGTGGCCGAGCAACACGCGGTTGCTGTTGTAAATACTGCCGGGGCGCAGCGGTTGGCCCGGTTCGACCAGTTCATCACCGGTCGACAGCAGCGCCACACGCGGGCGACGCACCACGTGCAGTTGCGCCAGCCCTTGCCCGGCGGCGACCGCCAGCTCGAAAGGCCCAAGGCGTTTGCCGGCCCGCAGCAGGATATCGCCGACGCGATTTTCCTGACCTTGCGCGCGGATGTTCTGCCCCGCCTTCAGCGGCTGCAAGAAGCGCACGCGACCGTCCTCCAGCACTTCGACGTTCTCCTGCATCTCGACGCAGGTGGCGCCGGGCGGCAGCGGTGCGCCGGTAAAGATCCGTGCGCAGGTGCCGGGCAGCAACGTGTCCGGTGCCTGCCCGGCGTAAACCTTTTGCGAGACCTTCAACGGCTGTCGGTGAAGATCGCTGAGATTGAGCGAGTATCCATCCATGGCGCTGTTCGGCCACGGCGGCAAGTCGAGTGTCGCCACCAGATCACTGGCCAGCACCCGCCCACGCGCATCGTCGAGCGCCAGCAGTTCGCTGTCGGCCAGACGTTGCTCATTGGCCATGCCGAGCAATTGGTCGAGGGCGTCCTCGACCGGCATCAACGGTGCCTTGCTCATCCGCGTGGCCCGCAGGCTTGCACGGCTTTCAGGTGCGGGACGAAGTTGCACGGACGGTGACGATTGTCCAGTTGCTCGGCCAGAATGCCTTCCCACGCCGTGCGGCAAGCGCCGGTCGACCCTGGCAGGCAGCACACCAGCGTGCCGTTCGACAGCCCGGCCAGCGCGCGGCTTTGCACGGTGGACGTGCCGATATCCAGAATCGAAATCGCCCGGAACAGCTCACCGAAACCGTCGATCTGCTTGTCGAACAGACAGGCCACCGCTTCCGGCGTGCTGTCGCGGCCGGTGAAGCCGGTACCGCCAGTGATCAGCACCACTTGAACGGTGTCGTCGGCAATCCAGTTCGCTACCTGCGCGCGGATCTTGTACAGATCGTCCTTGAGCAAGTTGCGCTCGCTCAAGGTGTGCCCGGCCTCAAGCAACCGACTGACCAGCAATTGGCCCGACGTATCGCTGGCGTAATCGCGAGTATCGCTGACCGTCAGCACGGCAATATTCAGGGGGACAAACAGGGCATCGGCTTTGGCGCTCATGGCAGTTCTCCGGCAGCAGTCAATAACATTGCCGAGCAGCCTAAGTGCCACTTATGAGTACTGTCTAATCACTCTGGCCAACCACATTATCGACCGGCTCTATCGGTGTTTTTCACATCGCTGAACGCCAGTAGAACCGGGTGTGATAGAGCTGGTCGATAGTCCCTTAAACAGTTCCGATTGGACGAATATCCGTGCAGATGAGATCGTCGCACCTCGCGTTTTTCGTGCGCCTCGCGCATCTGCGTCAATACTCAATCCCATTTCTCAACGAGCAGGTGCCTTCGTGGACATCAAACAACTCAAGTTCCTGATCGCACTGGACGAAACCCGCCACTTCGGCCAGGCCGCCGCCCGCTGCCATATCACTCAACCGACGTTGTCGATGCGCCTGCGCAATCTGGAAGACGAGCTGGATCTGGTGCTGGTCAACCGCGGCCAGCGCTTTGAAGGGTTCACCCAGGCCGGTGAGCGTGTGCTGGCCTGGGCGCGCACGTTGCTGGCGGCCCATGACGGATTGTTCGCCGAAGCGGCGGCGTGTCGCGGGCAACTGGTGGGTAGCTTGCGTCTGGGTCTGGTGCCGCTGAGCAGCTTCAACCCGGTCAATTACATTCAGGGTTTGTCGGGAACGTATCCGGAGTTGAAGTTCAGCCTGTCGTCGCTCAGTTCTGACGAAATCATCGCCGGGCTGGGCAACAATCAGCTCGATCTGGGCGTGTGCTACCTGGACCACGTCAACCCGAACTATTTCGAATTTTTCGAGATCGGCGAAACCCGTGTCGGCCTGCTCTACGACAACCGCCACTTCCAGTTCGAAGGCACGGAAATGAGTTGGGAGGACGCCGCCGAACTGCCGCTGGGGATGATCACCGCCGGCATGCATTACCGCAAATCCATCGACTTGAGCTTCCGCAGCCGTGGCCTCAGTCCGCAGCCGATCATGGAAAGCGATTCGACCTATCAGCTGTTGCAGGCGATTCACCAGGGCTTCTGCTGCGCGATCATGCCGCTGGACAGTGGCCTGGAAGAACCGATCGAGCACCTGTCGTTCATGCAATTGCCCGATGCCAGTGTGCTGGCGCCGCTGGGCCTGGTGATGCGCAAGACCGAACCGCGTTCGGCGATTGCCGAGAAGTGTTTTGCCGAGGCGCGGAAGTTGTTTGGGGTAGAAGTTCCCGCTGAATAATTGATGTTGGATGTCAGACCGCCTTCGCGAGCAAGCTCGCTCCCACAATTGAAATGCATTCCCCTGTGGGAGCGAGCTTGCTCGCGAAGAGGCCCGAACAGTCGATACAAATCCTGATTGATCGAGCAAAGCAATCACCACATCAGAACAAGCGATTGGACGCATTTTTAACACCCCCGTAGCCTGAACACTCTTCAGCGCTTCGGGACTTTTCAGATGCTCTGCCACGCCGAAACCCTCACAGAATCCTCCACCGAACCCAACGCCCCCGCGCCGCAACCGGCGCAGGTGGCGTTTCGCGAATACCTGCCGGAAGCCATCGTTTCGCACGCCGCGCTGGCCTCGGAAATCGCCCTGGCCATCACCTACAACGGCCTGAGCCAGGCGGTGATGATGGTCTCGCCGGGCAACCTCGAAGACTTCATCCGTGGCTTCAGCCTGAGCAACGCGATCATCGACAGCGTCGACGAGATCTACGACATCCGCCTCACGCACTTCGATCAGGCCTGTCAGGCCGATGTGCAGATTTCCAGTCGCGCGTTCTGGGCCTTGAAGGATCATCGTCGGCAGATGACTGGCACCAGTGGCTGCGGCATCTGCGGCGTCGAAGCGCTGGAGCAGGCGCTGCCGCAACTGCAAATCCTGCAACCGTCAGCACTGCCGCCGGCCGGACATTTCGACGGCATCCGCCAACGCATTGAAGCCGCTCAACAACTGGCGCGCAGCAGCGGCGCGCTGCATGCCGCGCTGTACTTCGACGGCAACGGTGAAGCGCTGCTGTGCCGTGAGGACATCGGCCGCCACAACGCCCTCGACAAGCTGATCGGCGCGATGCAATCCGACGCCCTCAATGCTGCTGAAGGTTTTGTCGTGGTCACCAGCCGCTGCAGCCTCGAACTGATCCACAAAGCCGTGCGCGCCCGCCTCGGCACTCTCGTCAGCCTGTCCGCGCCCACCGCATTGACCGTGCGCTGGGCACTCAAGCACCGGCTCAATCTGATCCACGTGCCGCACCGTAACGCCCCGCGAATTTACAGCCCGATCCAGGAGTTTTCCGCATGAGCCACACCCTCACCCACCTCGACGATCAGGGCCGCGCCAATATGGTCGACGTCAGCGACAAAGCCGCGACCCGTCGCGAAGCCACCGCGCAAGCCTGGGTGCAGATGCGCCCGGAGACGTTGCAGATGATCCAGGCCAACGGCCATCCAAAAGGCGATGTCTTCGCCGTGGCGCGGATTGCCGGGATACAGGCAGCCAAGCGCACTCACGAACTGATTCCGCTGTGCCACGCGTTGCTGCTCAGCTCGATTCACGTCGAACTCAAGGCCTGCGAACCGGACCGCGTGCAGATCACCAGTACCTGCCGCCTCACCGGCCAGACCGGCGTCGAACTCGAAGCCCTGACCGCCGCCAGCGTAGCCGCGCTAACCATCTACGACATGTGCAAAGCGGTGGACCGCGCCATGGTGATTGGCGATATCCGCCTGCTCAGCAAACAGGGCGGCCGTTCGGGCCACTTTCAATGGGAGAACGCGCAATGATCCTGATCAACTACTTCGCCAGCTACCGTGACCGGCTCAATCTGGGCGGAGAAAAAATCCCGCTGACTGATGCATTGAGCTGCGTCGAAGATGTGCGGCAAATGCTGATGCAGCGTGGTGATCTTTGGCGCGAAGTGCTGGGTGCCGGCAACCTGATGTGCGCGGTGAATCAAGAGCTGTGTCAGCCGAGTCAGGTGATTGAGGATTTCGATGAGATCGCGTTTTTCCCGCCGGTCACCGGGGGTTGATGATGACGATTCGAGTCCAGCACAAAAGCTTTGATGTCGGCCAGTTGACGGCGGATCTGCACGCGCGCAATCCACGGGTTGGCGCGGTGGTGAACTTCATTGGTTACGTGCGTGATCTGAACATTGGCCAGAGCGTGAATGAGCTGTTCCTCGAGCACTATCCGGGCATGACCGAAAAGGCCCTCGAACAGATTGCCGCAGAAGCCCGCGAGCGCTGGCCGCTGTTGGGAGTGGAGATTGTGCATCGGGTCGGTGCGTTGTCGGTGAGTGAGCCGATCGTGTTTGTCGGCGTCAGCAGCAAACATCGGCACATGGCGTTCGAGGCCTGCGCGTTCATCATGGATGTGCTCAAGACCCGCGCGCCGTTCTGGAAGCGTGAGACGACGCCTGAGGGTTCTCACTGGGTCGAGGGTCGTGAGAGCGATCGGAATGCGGCGTTACGCTGGAGTCTGGCGCACGCCTAAAAAAAGCAAAAGCCCCTCACCCTAGCCCTCTCCCCGAGGGAGAGGGGACTGATTGGGGGATATTGCAGAGGTACGCCGACCTGAAGCGGCTGAGGTGAATCCATAATCGACGGGGTCTTACGGGTCGATGACGATGCCGGAAACCTCGGTCAGCCCCTTTGGGTGATCATCAAATCCATAATCGACTCGATTTTTCAGGTCGACGAACGATGCCGGACACCTCGGTCAGCCCCTTCGGGTGACCATCAAATCCATAATCGACTCGATCTTTCAGGTCGACGGATAACGCCAGACACCTCGGTCGGCTCCCTCTCCCTCCGGGAGAGGGCTGGGGTGAGGGTAAAAAATCTGATTAGATAGCCACTCCGCCAGGATTCAACTCCGGAGTTACGCTTGAACACAGCGCCGAACAACCTGCCCCGCCCCGATCCCGTCACCCTGCGCCAGGCCTGGCGCTTCTGGCTGAAACTCGGCTGCATCGGCTTCGGCGGGCCGGCCGGGCAGATCGCGATCATGCATCAAGAACTGGTCGAACGTCGGCGCTGGATCTCTGAAAAGCGTTTTCTGCACGCGCTCAACTACTGCATGTTGCTGCCCGGCCCCGAGGCTCAGCAATTGGCGACGTACATCGGCTGGCTGCTGCATCGCACCTGGGGCGGTGTTATCGCTGGTGCGCTGTTTGTGCTGCCGTCGCTGTTCATTCTGATTGGCTTGTCCTGGGTGTACGTCGCTTTCGGTGACGTGCCGGCGGTGGCCGGAGTGTTTTACGGGATCAAACCGGCGATCACCGCGATTGTGCTGCACGCCGCGCATCGCATCGGCTCGCGTGCCTTGAAGAATGCCTGGCTGTGGGCGATTGCCGGGGCGTCGTTCGTGGCGATTTTCGCTTTCAATGTGCCCTTCCCGCTGATCGTTCTCGGGGCCGCGCTGATCGGCTATCTGGGCGGGCGATTCGCACCGCAGCGGTTCAGCAACGCGGGGGCGCGCAACAGCGAGAAATCTTTCGGCCCGGCGTTGATCGATGACGATACGCCAGCCCCCGGGCATACCCGTTTCAGTCTGGCGAAGTTGCTGCGGCTGGGGTTGATCGGTGCGGTGCTATGGTGTTTGCCCATGGCGTTATTGACGGCGTTGTTCGGCTGGGACGGCACGTTCACGCAAATGGCCTGGTTCTTTACCAAAGCCGCCCTGCTCACCTTTGGCGGTGCCTACGCGGTGCTGCCTTACGTCTATCAGGGCGCCGTCGGGCATTACGGCTGGTTGACGCCGACCCAGATGATCGACGGCCTCGCACTCGGCGAAACCACCCCGGGGCCGCTGATCATGGTGGTCGCATTTGTCGGTTTCGTCGGTGCCTACGTGCAACCGGCGTTCGGCCCCGAACATGCCTTCGCCGCCGGAGCGCTGGCAGCAACGCTGGTGACCTGGTTCACCTTCCTGCCCTCGTTTCTGTTCATCCTCGCCGGCGGGCCGTTGGTGGAATCAACGCACAACGAACTGAAGTTCACCGCACCGCTGACGGCGATTACCGCGGCCGTGGTCGGGGTGATTGTGAATCTGGCGTGTTTTTTTGCCTACCACGTACTCTGGCCAAACGGTTTTGCCGGGGCGCTGGATGTGTTTTCGCTGGTACTGGCGGTGGCGGCGGCGTTGGCGCTGTTCGTTTTCAAGCGCGGCGTGATCAGTGTGTTGATCGTTTGCGCCCTCGCCGGGCTGGGCTTTGCGCTGATGCGCTGAGCCCAGCCCGGCGAATCTCCCGTTTACACGCCCGCGAATTCCCCCTTACTATCCGGGCACACCGGTCGGCGGGTCAGCCCGCCACCGACGTTTTCCGCCAACGGAAACACGCGTCATGAGTACGTCACCACAACAATCAGAATCGTTGAACGTCTCTACCCAGCGTGCCCTTTCTCACAAGGGCGGCGTATGAATCGTATCGTCAATCTCCCCATGGCCCTGCGCCGTTCCAAACTGCGTCACTCCGCACGCCCGCCGGATATCCGCGTCTGCGTCTGATCGCGTCTGAAAAACGCGTAGGACGGTTCTCTTTCGATATCCCCGCCAGGACAGCCTGGGCCTTCGCCCATTAATGTCCTTTGGCCCGAATCTGCGCGCCTGCGTGGCGCCAACATGAGTGATGTGGACTATGAAATTCGCAGCCATCGAAGACGCACGTCTGTTCCTTGAACAGAACCCCGATATCGACATGATCGAGCTGTTTATTCTCGACGCCAACGGCGTGCCGCGCGGCAAGCTGTTGCATCGTGAAGAACTGCTCGCCGTGTATGAAAGCGGCCGCCCACTACCGAGCACTATTCTTGGTCTGACCGTGCAGGGTGAAGACGTCGAGAACTCCGGTCTGGTCTGGGACGTCGGCGATATCGACTGCCGCGCCTACCCGCTGGAAGGCAGTCTGGTGCGCCTGCCGTGGCGCAAGATTCCGACCGCCGCGGTGCAGGTCAGCATGCACCCCAGCGAGGGCATGCCCGCCAGCATCGCCGACCCGCGACACTTGCTGATCAAGGTCATCGACGGACTCAAAGCCGAGGGTTATCACCCGGTGATGGCCTGCGAGCTGGAGTTCTACCTGCTCGACGCCAAACGCGATCACAACGGCCGCCCGCAACCGGCGCTGGACGCAGACGGTGGCCGACCGCGACATACACAGGTTTACGGTTTGCGTGAGCTGGAACAGATCGAACCGTTCCTCGCCGACCTCTACAACGCCTGCAAACTGCATGGCATTCCGGCGCGCACGGCGATCTCCGAGTACGCGCCGGGTCAGGTGGAAATCACCCTTGAACACGGTGATGCGCTGGCGGCGATGGACCAGGCCGTGCGCTACAAACGTCTGGTCAAGGCCATCGCTCATCAGCACGGCATGCAGGCGACGTTCATGGCCAAGCCGTTCGATGATCTGGCCGGCACCGGCATGCATATGCACGTCAGCCTGGCCGATGGCGCGGGCCACAATTTGTTCGCCTCGGAAGACCCGGCCGGCACACCGCTGCTGCGTACGGCGATTGGCGGGATGCTCGCCTGTTTGCTCGATACGTTGCTGCTGTTCTGCCCGAACGCCAACTCCTACCGACGCTTCCAGGCCAACAGCTACGCACCGCTGGCGCCGACCTGGGGCGTCGACAACCGGACCGTCAGTCTGCGCGTGCCCGGCGGCCCGGCCCATACCCGGCACATCGAACACCGAATCTGCGGCGCCGACGCCAACCCGTATCTGGCCGCAGCGGCGATCCTTGCCGGAATTCATCGCGGCATTCGTGAAGACCTTGATCCGGGTGCGCCGGTCGAGGGCAATGGTTATGCGCAAGCGAAGGAATTGTTGCCGACCGATTGGCTGACGTCGCTGCAGGCACTGGAAAACTCGGTGTGGGCGCGGGATGCCTTGGGCCAGGCATTTCTCGGGGTGTATCTGGCGGTGAAGCGTGCCGAGTACCGGCAGTTCATGGCCGAGGTGGGTGAGCAGGATTGGCGGTGGTATCTCACCGAGGCCTGAAGACTCTCATCTCCCCTGTGGGAGCGAGCCTGCTCGCGAAGGCGTCATCACATTCAACATTTTGGGTGACTGACACGCCGCTTTCGCGAGCAGGCTCGCTCCCACAGGGGACTGCACTCCGACTCCCGAATTTGTGTGGACACTGACATGACCGAACGCTGCAATTCCTACTACACCGCCACCCTCAACCAGGACACCGACTACCCGACCGTGCAAGGCCGGCACAAGGTTGATGTGGTGATCATCGGGGGCGGCTTTACCGGCGTCGCCACCGCCGTCGAACTCGCCGAAAAAGGCCTGAAAGTCGCCATCGTCGAGAGCCACAAGATCGGCTGGGGCGCGACCGGGCGCAATGGTGGGCAGGTCACCGGCAGCCTTTCCGGCGACGGTGCGATGCGTAAACAGATGCGCGCGAAACTCGGCGATGACGTCGATGATTTCATCTGGCACCTGCGCTGGCGCGGGCATGAAATCATCCAGCAACGCGTCAAGAAGTACGGCATTCAGTGCGACCTGAAACACGGTCACTTGCACGCTGCATACAAACCCAGCCACATGACCGACTTGCGCAAGGATTACGAAGAAGCCGTACGGCGCGGATTAGGCGATGAAGTCAGCCTGCTCGACCGCAGCCAGGTGCGTGACCTGCTGCAAAGCGAGCTCTACGACGGTGCTATCAAGAACACCCGCAACATGCATCTGCACCCGCTCAACCTGTGCATCGGTGAAGCGCGGGCGGCGGAAAGTCTTGGCGCACTGATCTTTGAAAACAGTGAAGTGCTGGAGATCATTCACGGCACTACGCCCGGTGTGCGCACCGCGCATGGGCAGATCGATGCCAATCAGGTGATGCTCGCCGGCGACGTCTATCACAAGCTCGAACCGGGGCAGCTCAAGGGCAAGATTTTCCCGGCCATGGGCGGCATCGTCACCACCGCGCCACTCGGCGATCTGGCGAAACAGATCAACCCCGAAGACCTGGCGGTGTACGACTGCCGCTTCGTCCTCGACTACTACCGCCTCACTGCCGACGGCCGCTTGCTGTTCGGTGGCGGCGCCAACTACAGCGGCAAGGACTCACGGGACATCGCCGCCGAACTGCGCCCGTGCATCGAGCAAACCTTCCCGGCGCTCAAAGGCGTGCAGATCGACTACCAGTGGAGCTGCGCGATGGGCATCGTGATCAACCGCATCCCGCAACTGGGCAAGCTCTCGGACAACGTCTGGTATTGCCAGGGCTACTCGGGGCACGGCATCGCGACCACGCACATCATGGGCGAAATCATGAGCCGGGCGATCACCGGGCAGATGGAGCAGTTCGATACCTTTGCCGCGTGCCAGCACATTCGCGTGCCGATGGGGGATTTGTTGGGTAACCCGTTGTTGGCGGCGGGGATGTGGTATTACCAGATGCTTGAGCGCCTGCGCTGAAACATGTGTTGAATGTACCGGCCCTTTCGCGAGCAAGCTCGCTCCCACAGTTGACCGAGTTCTATCTCAGAAATGCGTTCGAATGTGGGAGCGAGCTTGCTCGCGAAGGGGCCATCAAAACCACCACAAAACCTCAATCCGGCAACTGCTCGACGACAATCCCCAACCGCCGATAATCATCGACACTCCCCGACGCCACATGTTGCTCGGTAATCAGCGTATGCAGGCGCGTGCACGGCGCCACCACAAACGGCTCCACCGCCCCGAGCTTGTCCGCCGTGGTCACCGCAATGACTCGCGCGGCACTGTCGAGCAGAGCCTGCTTTACCGGCACTTCATCAAAATGCAGCGAGGTAATCCCCACTTCCGGATGAATCGCACACACCCCGGTAATCGCCAGATCTGCCTTGATCCCGGCCAGCAGCCGCACCGCTTCATGCCCACCCGCCGCCATCGTTCGCGGGTTCAACTGGCCGCCGGCGAGAATTACTTGCACCCCCTTGAATTCCGAGAGCGCAATCGCCGTCATCGGTGAAGCGGTCACCGCCGTGATGCTGATATCTGCCCGCAGCGACCGTGCCACTTGCAACGTGGTCGAACCGGAATCGAACAACACAATCTGCCCGTCCTCAATCTCCCGCGCCGCCCGTTGCGCCAGTCGAACTTTGACCTCATCCGTCTCGTCCAGTCGGGTGAAGTAATCCTTGCCGGAATCTTTCGGACGCGGCAACGCGCCGCCGTGGACCCGCTGCACCAGCCCGGCCGTGTCCAGCTCGGCGAGGTCGCGGCGGATGGTGTCTTCGGACACCGCAAAGTGCTGGCTCAGCTCGGAAGCCATGACCTTGCCGTCACGCTCAAGGAGCAAAAGAATTTTCTGTCGACGCAGGGATGGCAGTTCAGCCGTGGAATGATCGTGCATGGTTGTGCCTGTTTATGCTTGTAATTGCAGGTTTTGCAAGCGTAGCGAAAGCCCGTAGCAAACACAAATCGACGAGGTATCAATGGTTTCGATCATTGGAATCAACAAGACGAATTTTTTCTTTGCTTTCAAGCTGTTCAGAATGACCGCACTTCTAAAAGGCTCAGGATGAACACCTCATGAATCTCAATTTTGCGTTTGCGTGCATGATCGTCGTGTCGTTTGCGATTGCCTTGGGCCACGCCTGAAAGTGCCTCAGACCGACGCCAACAAATGCTCGCGCAGCCATTTGTGCGCCGGATCGCGGTGTGAACGTTCACCCCAGAACATCGCCATCTCGTAACCCGGCACTTCCAGCGGGGCGTCGACCACTTGCAAGGCCGGGTTGCCGCGCACCAGGCGTGACGGCAGCATCGCCACCAGATCAGTGCTGGCCAACACCGACATCGCCATCAGAAAGTGCGGCACCGACAACACCACTTTGCGCATCAACCCGACATCGGCCAACGCCCGGTCGGTCACCCCGAAAAAGCCCCCGCCCTCGCGCGAGACCATCACGTGCTCCAGCGCGCAGAACTGTTTGCGTGTGGGTGCTGATTTCAGCCCCGGATGCCCGACTCGACCGGCCAGCACATAACGCTCGGTAAACAGCGGTCGTCGGTGCAACTCCGGCGGTGCGTCTTCGCTGATGTGCAGCGCCAGATCGAATACGCCCTGCTCGGCCTGTTTAACCAAATGCGCCGGGGTCAGATCGATCACTGCCAGCCGCGTGCCCGGCGCCTGTTCGCGCAAACTGCTCAGCGCCGGCAACACCACCGTCGACTCGCCGTAATCCGTCGCGGCGATTTTCCAGCTGTGCGTCGCCTGCGCCGGGTCGAATGCACTGGCCGGCGCTACCGCCCTCTCCAACGCCTCCAACGCTTCGCGCAAGGGCTCACGCAGTTCATCGGCGCGCGCCGTCGGGCGCATGCCGCGCGGCCCGGGCAACAGCAGCGGATCACCAAAGATGTCGCGCAACTTGGCCAGATGCACACTCACCGAAGGCTGCGACAGGTTCAGCCGCTGCGCCGCGCGGGTGACGTTGTGCTCCGACAGCAACACATCGAGGGTCAGCAGCAGATTGATATCCAGCCGTCTTAAATTATTCATGGCTATACCAGACATATCAGACATTCATTTCCAATATACCGGTTGAACGCCGATCCTGCAGTCACTCAGCCAACGGAGCTCCATCATGAAAGTCTTACTGGTTTACGCCCACCCTGAACCAACCTCACTCAACGGCTCGCTGCGCGACTTCAGCGTCCAGCGCCTGCAAGCCGCCGGCCACACCGTGCAGGTCTCCGACCTCTACGCGATGAACTGGAAAGCCACGCTCGACGCCGAAGACGCCCCGCAGCGCGATGCGACAAAACCGTTCCACGCCTCACTCGACTCGAAAGTCGCCTATGCCCAAGGCACCCAGGCTGTCGACATCGCTCGCGAGCAGGAAAAGCTGTTGTGGGCCGATGCGTTGATCCTGCAGTTTCCACTCTGGTGGTTCACCATGCCGGCGATTCTCAAAGGCTGGGTCGATCGGGTGTACGCCTACGGCTTTGCCTACGGCGTCGGCGAGCACTCCGACAGCCGTTGGGGCGAGCGTTATGGCGAAGGGAAAATGAAAGGCAAACGGGCGATGTTGATGGTTACCACTGGCGGTTGGGAATCGCACTACGCACCACGCGGGATTAACGGGCCGATGGATGATCTGCTGTTTCCGATTCAGCACGGGATTTTGTACTACCCGGGGTTTGAAGTGGTGCCGCCGTTTGTGGTGTATCGGACGAGTCGGATGGATGCGGCGCGGTATGCCGAGACTAGCGATGAGCTGGGGCGGCGGCTGGATGAGTTGTGGAGTGCGCGGCCGATTGGGTTTCGGCAGCAGAATGGTGGGGAGTATGAGATTCCTGCTTTGACGTTGAAGGATGAAATCGCACGCGGGACAGAAGGCTTTGCAGCGCACAGCGTTTAACATCCGCCAGCCTTGAGTGACTAGCATTTTCTTTAGGTGCGCTTAAGCCATGTAAACAGAATATTGGTTCACATCACCTGTGTTGTGTAACATTTCCAGAACAGTCGCTTTTACAAGGAAGTTCACAATGTCTGGCAAACCTGCTGCCCGAGTTACCGACCCTACCTCTTGTCCCCTTCCGGGCCACGGCGTTAACCCGATTGCCGCTGGCTCTCCTGATGTTTTTTTTGATGGTTTGGCTGCCGCCCGCCAAAACGACAAGAGCGCCTGCGGCAGCCCTATCACTGGAGAGGTTGCCTCAACTGTCCTCATCAACGGTATGCCCGCCGCTACCGTTGGCAGCATTGGTGCTCACGGCAACAATGTCGTAAGTGGCTCGTCTACCGTAATAATCGGTAATTCGCACACTCCCGCAGAATTCGTCCCGCCATCCGCCATGCCACTCTGGGCGATGATTTTCGACGAAAAATTCAGGATCGTCGGCAGTGATGGTCAGCCTTTGGCCAATGTGCCCTATCACATTAAAGATGAGACCGGCCGCGTTTATACGGGCTTTTCTGATGAAGCGGGCCATACGCCACGAATTGCCACAAGCAAACAAGAAACACTAGAAATAACAACGGGCGTTGCCGCACTGGAAAAATGGGGTGATGCATGACGGAATTTTCTTGCCAGATTCCAACTAACAAACAAGCAGGCTCGGTGAGCAACGTCCCCGGCTATCTAATGCCCGCTAACATCCACCTGTTTGTTGTAGTCGACGAGATAGGTAAAGATGGATTTCTCGTCAGAAAAATTTACTCTTCGCCCGACAATCCGCACCTAGTCGCTAAAAACCTTCCTGAATTTCAGATCAAGAATGAGGTTTGGCCAGAAAAATATGGCATGCGGCCGGTAGCACCCAACTCTAACGCCACAGTGGCGGAACACGTCTATAGCAGTCGAAAGTACCCTTCAAGCTATCTATCCACCAGTTCCGAATTCCCCAATGGATCGCCAAGATTCGATGGTAAAACAGTATATATTGACATCGAGAAAGCAAAAGCTGCCGGTGCAAAACTTGTTAGTACAGATGAAATATTAAAAGCACTTGAAGACTACAAAAAAAACGCACCTAAAAACGTAGCTAAAATCGACGAAATTGCGAACTGGGTAAAAAATATCGACAAAGAGGTCTTAGTCCAGTCCGAAAAAGTACCTGCCAGTGCAATTTTCACTCCATCCTCACACAAGATCACAAGTACATTTATTAAAGGCGCAAAAGTAGTAAGAGTATTTGCTATCGCTTTCACTGCATATGATCTAAAACTTGCTGCCGAAGAGTCTTTTAAGCAAAAAAGCGTAAAACCAATATCCGTGGAAGTCGTCAAGCAGGCTGGAGGCTGGGGAGCAGCTATTGCAGGCGCCAGAATAGGTTTGGTGGCAGGCGCGGCAGTGGGAATTGAAACGGGGCCTGGTGCTATCGTTAGTAGCGCGATCGGTGGAATAGTATTTGGCACCGCCGGGTATTTGGGAGCTACATGGCTTACTGAATACTTACAGGAATAATCTTATGAATTTTTTTCGACGCATATTCGGCTCATTGAAATCATCGCCTCAGGAGCAAATTGTCGGATACAGCATTTCAGAGCTGGAAAAGTTGTTCCTTCTTCCAATACCTGCCACGAGCTTGCCAATATACCCTCCCACTTCACTCTTAAAAAATGTGGGTATCGACGCGTATTACTCCTCTTTCCTAATAGCTATTGATGAAATCCCTGAATTTAATACACTCATAGCTTCCACCTTCAGAACAGAAAGCGAAAGAACATTTAATGGATTGACGGTATTTCAATGTAAAAACATGCTTACGGAATCTCGACTAATATATTTTATATCTCTTAGAGAATTCCAATCAGCCACAATTCGCCTCGTAACGAATAGCACAGAACTGCTAATCCTACTGAGTCAAAAAAAATTCTCCGCACCACCACCATGGATTGCATTTCCGGGTTATGAGCCTGCATGGTGGGGTGGAAATATGGAGGGTGCGCAGGGATATTACGACAACATTTATTTTTCCCTTTTTTTTACAAATCTCAATAACAACGAAAAACAGGCTTACTACGAGAGATTTAACGCATCACAAAAATGGATTGATAGGTTAGAGCTCATGTACAACGACGACTGATCCCATTTTCTACCGGTGCCTGAAGAATCAGGCACCCGCTCGCCCCCGCCGCACCTGCACCAACAATGCCGGCGCAAAATGCAACAACACCATCCGGCTCAAATGATGAGTCAGAATAAACACCACATTCAGCCCACCACCAAACGCGACGATGGCAATCGTCTCGATCGCCCCCGGCATGTACGCCAGCCACAGCGACAGCGGATCACTGCCCAACCACCGCGCCGCCACTTCCGCAAATACCGCCGCAACCACGATCATCAACCCAACCGAGACCAACGCCGTGCGCCCGTGACGTCCCAGTTCCGCGAAGCCAAGCCCCTGAAACCTTGAGCCGATCCGCACGCCGAGAATCAGCGCCGCCAGATTCAAACTCCAGTCCGGCATGTGAAAACCGTGCAGCCATCCCGCTTTCACAAACACCGCCGTGATGATGATCGCGGTGAGCATGAACGGCGCCGGCACGCCGATCACTAACAACAAGCGCCCGAGGAGCACGCTCAATGCGATGACCGAAAGCGCCGTCAGTGCCATGCCTGTAGTCAAAGGAACACCATCGGCAACCGCCACCGCAGCGGCCTGGCCGGGAATCAGGAAACTCACCAGCACAGTGATGAGCAGCAAGCGCATCAAGTGCACGATGATGACCTTGCTCGATGCCTTTTCCGACTCGAGTAAATCAAACACCGCCGCCAGTGCGCCGGGATAAACCGCCAACAGCGCATCAGTGCGATTCCAGCCTGCGCCGCGCGTCAGCCACCATCCGGCCAACGTGATTTGCACCGTCAGGCAAATCAGCAACACACCAAGGCTCGGCAACATCGTCGAGGCCGTCTCACTGTCCCACGCTTCGAACATCAGCCCGGTTGCGATGCCCAACGTAACCTGGATGTAGCCCAGCCCATAAGGTGTTGCCGGGGCGATACCGGTTTTACTGGCAAACAATGCGGTGACGATAATCGAACCCAACAGCAAGCCATGCGGCACGCCTTGGAACTGCAACAGTGCGCCGAAACCGGCAGCAATCAACACACAGAGAATGGATTTCATGATCGCCTTCCTGGCTAATAAACTGACCCAACATCGTCGAATAATCACTTGTCACTGTGGGAGCGAGCCTGCTCGCGAAAGCGTCGTGCCAGTCGCAGATAGGTAACTGACCTGACGCCTTCGCGAGCAGGCTCGCTCCCACAAGGAGATCTTTTCTATTACATTCGCAGCCGTGCAATTGCCCGGCGATATTTTTCGATCCGTTCCAGATCCTCCCAACTCGGCGAGGCAATGCGCGACACGTCGCTGTTTTCCTCCAGATCCGCCAGTTTCACCACCCGCCCGATCGGGTTCTGTGCGGCGCGGTCGACGAAGTCTTCATAGGATTCGCCCGGCACTTTGGTCACCGACTCAATCGCCGTCAGCACCTCTTCGCTGAAACCTTCCTTGCGCAGGTCATCAAGGCTGACACCGCAATCCTCAACCACATCGTGCAGCACGGCGACGATGCGTTCTTCCAATGTGGTCATGCGCAACATGACTTTCAGCGGATGCAGAATGTACGGCGCACCGCCCTTGTCGACCTGCCCGGCGTGGGCCGTGGCGGCGATGGCAATAGCGCGTTCGAGGGTCTGGCTCATGGGAGTCTCCGTGGGTTAAAGACCGTAGCGGCCGCCGACATGGATGTTGCGTTTGAGCCAGTTACCGATTGCCTTCAGCCGACCGACTGGCTGGGCGGGCGCGGAATGACGCTGCAGGATCAGTGACACCAAAGTAGCCTGATCGGCTTTCGGATGAGCATCGATCAACTCGGCAACCCATGCGCAACCAGCCTTTTTCAGGTGTTCACGCCAATCGCCCGGCCAGGCGTCCAGCTCATCCAGCGCCAACCACCGGGCACCGCCCTGCTCGGCATGCCCGCCGCCTATTGACTGCTCAAAACACAAAGGCGTGGCCGGCCGGGACAGGTCGATGCTGAAAACGTAAACGTCGTGGGTTTTGTGTTGCAGCGTGGGAGCGTTGTTGCGGCAGCCGATGACCATCATGGCAATGTTCCAATCCTTGGGCACTGAATGTTTCCGATTGTTTCGCAGTGTACGCCACCGGAGCAAATCAAAAACCCGATGGAACCTCCCTCCTCCACGCCACCTCGAAACTACAAAGCGCCAACATCATCGATGAGACCCGGCGCTCTTGAAGAGGAAACCCCGATGAACATTCGCTTCCTGCTTCTGATCGCCAGCTTCGCCGTCATCCCCACTTGCGTCATGGCCGAAGGCTGCGACGTCCAGACCCAATCCTCCAGCGCCTCGGTGCCAGCGGTGGAAACCCACAGTTGTTATGAATACGAAGGCATGCCGGTCAACGCCATAGACTGGTCGTGCAGCAACGAAAGCAAAGACATGCTCAATAGCAAGAAAACCAAGGTCGAACACTGCGCTGATCACTACCAGGCCACGTGCATCGCCACGATCACCCAGGAATCCCTGGCCAACCCGCATTCCACCAGCAAGGACAAGAGCGCCAAGGCGCTGAACATCCCCGACAACGCGCAAGTGACCACGTATTACTACGACGTGGAGCATTTGGCTCAGGCGCGGATTGATTGTGAGAATGGCGGCGGGCATTGGAAGGCGAAGTAATTTCGGTGCCACGACGTAGGCGATGCGCAAAGAAAAGCCCGGCTCAAAAGACCGGGCTTTTTAGTGCGCGATATCCATCAACCACCGCCGCTACCGCCACTGCTGCTACCGGATGGTTGACCCGCAGGGCTGGGCTTGGAGGCTGAAGGCACCGGCCCATTGTCGGTCTTGCCACCGTCACCGCCCTTGGGCAGCGAATCGGCATCCGGATCGGCATTGGTGGCGGGAGACGCCGGGTCACGAGTCTGGCTGTTGCCGTCGTTCGCCGTCGGAGTCGGCGTTTCGCCAGCAGCGATCGCGTACAGCGAACTGCCGGACAGCAACGCCGCGAGGGTTAACACCGCGATTTTATGGTTCAGCATGGTGGCTCTTCCTTTGCGTGGTGAGTTACAGCATTGGAAGAAGGTGTGCGGCGAACGTGCGGTGCGTCGGACGAATGGTTACCGCCCAGAGGCTCGCGCAATTTCGATGTCTGAAAATCTCGTAGGAAAACACCCCATGTAGAGAGAGAGCTTGCTCCCGTCTTGCTGCGAAGCGACCCCAAAACCGGATAGTCCGCTTCTCTCAGACAGACCGCACGCCCCGGATTACGAGGACTGCGTCGCCGAGCGGGAGCAAACTCCCTCGCCACGGGTATGGGTTTCACGTCCTACAGGTCGGTTGTGGCTGGTGAAATTGATGCCTAGAGTGGGGTAGTCGCTGACCGCAGTCGGCGATGGGTTTCGCAGCCCTCAGAAGTGACACGCACCGCTAAATGACAACTGTGGCAAAATCCGCCACCGCTTCATTTTATGGCGGCTGTGTGTGGGAGACCTTCGGGTCTGCCGGTTTGACTCTTCTCCGGTCTGCGAACCCGCATACAGCTGCCACCCATTTGTTTCGCAGCAAAAAGGTGGCACTTACTGACCAATTGAAGAGTGCAACCTATGACGATCAAAAAACCGGTTCACCACTACGCCCCCATGTCCCACCCCGCTACCGACCACCCCGTTCTCCTTATCGACGCCAACGCCCCGCTACGCGACCTTCACGCTTGCGTAGCAGAACGCCTCAACTCCATCCTCAAATACCTCGACCTCATGGCCTGTATCCGCCTCCCCGATCATGCCGAGCATGACATCAACACCGTGACCAACATCGCCAGGATCATGGTGCAGGATGTGAGCGACGTGTTTCGGGTTATTGAGCGGCGGGGGTTTGAACCTGCATCGTAGAAAGAATCGGTGCGAAAAGTGGACGTCACTCCTCCACCGCATTTTTTCGATAGCCATTCTTTCCACAATAGGGGATGGAAATAGCGATGGCGATTTGATAGCGTTCGGATCAGCCATTGGCCATCAGCAGTTCGGTAAAACTACCGAGTATTTAGTGAATCAAGGCTGTGTTTTTTCATGTACCCCTTCAATTAATGTAAGGAAGAAAAAATGACAGACAGAAGACCTTTTAACCCAAACGTGACTGTACCGAAGCCAGGCGGTGGTGAGCAGCCTCGCTCCAGAAACAATGATGGTCAAGTTCGCGACAAGCGAAGTGATGCAGGTAAACCTAAAAAGAAATAATCCACAATGGTGACAGATCACTGACAAAATAGATCTGTCACCTTTTCGGCCGTCTCCTTTTCGGCCTCCGTTTCACTCTATTGAAGCTACACAACCAAACCCCATTTTTAGGCAGCGCCGACAATGCACACCCATCAGCATCTCGAGGAATTCTGGAGCTTGTTTTTACGCGAAGCTTTCAACACTTGTTTTGGTGGACCTGAATTAATATTTCGCGGCATTACAAATAAAGACCACTCGCTCATCCCATCTATCGGACGGCACAGACGCGAATACACTGAAAATGATATTTCAGCACTGGAAGACACTCTACTAACAGAATTCAAAAGGCTTTCGGTTCCAGAGTTGGATACACCACCAAATAATGATTTCGAGTGGATATTTCTTGCTCAACACTACGGACTGCCGACAAGGCTCCTTGATTGGTCAACAAACCCACTTGTCGCGTTATTCTTCGCGGTAGAAAAGGACGACGATACAGATGGCGCTGTATACATAGCTAAAAGATCTGTAACAGACCAGTACGAGCTTTTTGACTTTAGGACTGCAAATTATACAGCCGAGCACAAAAATGCCCCGGCTAGCATATTTGCAATCCAACCAACCCAAGGGACAGTTATTTTTGTGCGGCCGAAGTACAAAGATCGCAGATATCAAAATCAAAAATCAGTTTTCTCATGCCCTCAGGATCCTTACACACCATTAGAAACAGACAGCATGATGAAAATTAATTTTGACAAAAATCTTAAACCGCAGCTCAGAGAAAGACTTAAAAAAATGGGCGTATCGACTTCCTTTATATATCCTGGACTTGCAGGAATCGCCGCCGAGGTTAAAAGCCTTAACTACGACCCTGTACAGTCTGGAAAGCACCAAATAACAACAACGACATGCTATATCGACTTGAGCGCCATACAACAAAACAACAATGACTCCCCGAAAAACCTGTAGCAGCATATATAAGTTAAACTTATGCATAAATTGCTGCAAGAGGAACACCTGATTTCCTGAGACCTTTTCGCACACAAACAAAACTTCCAAAGTCGGTATCAGAGTGATGCCGACTATTCTGTGTTCAAAACCTGTGATTAAAATTAAAGCTATCGATATCTAAGCTATCAAAAATTCGCCGGCGTATTCGCACTAATAATCTCCGCCTCATCCGCCCCAATATTCCGAAACTTATGCGGCAACGTCGTCGGAAAATAATACCCATCCCCAGCATTCAACACGCTCACCGACCCATCCACAGTCAACTCCACCGTGCCACGGGTGACAAGCCCACACTCCTCGCCCTCGGCATGCACAATCGGTTCTTCCCCGGAACTCGCGCCCGGTGCGTATTGCTCGCGCAGCAGACGCATCTGACGACTTGGCACGGAGGCGCCGATCAGCAGCAGGCGCAGGCCGTGGCGGCCGAGGTCGGGTTGTTCGTTGGCGCGGAAGACGTATTGGTGTTCGCGCGGGGGTTGGTCGAAGGTGAAGAAGTCGGCCAGGGACATCGGTATGCCTTCGAGCAGCTTTTTCAGTGAGCTGACGGAGGGGCTGACGCGATTCTGTTCGATCAGGGAGATGGTGGCATTGGTCACGCCGCTACGCCGGGCCAGCTCGCGCTGGGAGAGTTTGTAGCTTTCGCGTACTAGTTTGAGTCGAGAACCCGTATCCATGACTGCCTTATGTGAGTAGTACTTAGGCTCTGCGCGAAAACTGCCTGCGCGACGATCATGCTGCGTTAAAAACAGGCTCGGAATGCTCATGTAGGGACCTACACTCCGCTTCCTCGCCTGTTTTTGCCTTGCCTGATCGCCGCTCGGCGGTTCTCGCGCAGACCCACGGGTAATGGGGGGTGGGTGGCGGGTGCCGCGCGAGAGGCGCGGATCACGTTGCTCCCGTGTCCCGGAACCGTGAAAGGCGGCTATTAAATCACGTTTGCCGGTGTTGCTCAGCAGGTTCGATGGACGGTGGGGCAAAAGTCCTTGTTGCCTTGGCAATACGGACCTGTAGGAGTGAGCCTGCTCGCGATTCGGTGGCACATCCAACATCATTTTGCCTGGATGGCCGCCTTCGCGAGCAAGCTCGCTCCCACAGGGTTTTTGGTGTTTCTGTGAGAGGGATGGTGGCTGGGCTGGCCTCATCGCGAGCAGGCTCACTCCTACAGTTGGAGCTTCGGTGTGTCATGTAAAAAACCGGCGGGGTCTTGGGCCGCCGCCGGGGAGGTAACTTAAAGGCCGAAGCGGTCGCGCAGTGAGTAGTAGACGGCGCCGATGGCGGTCAGTGGCGCCGAGAACGTGCGGCCACCGAGCATGGGCATGTGCGGCAAGGAGGCGAAGGCGTCGAAGCGTTCGGCGTCGCCGCGGATCATTTCCGAGATCAGCTTGCCGGCCAGGTGCGAGCACGTGACACCGTGGCCACTGTAGCCTTGCATGTAGTAGGCGTTCTTTTCGATGCGGCCGAATTGCGGCATGCGCGACATGGTCAGCAGGAAGTTGCCGGTCCAGCGGTAGTCGATCTTGACGTCTTTGAGCTGCGGGAAGGTCTTGAGGATCTTCGGGCGGATCAGTTGTTCGATGTCGTCCGGTTCCCGCGCGCCGTAGACCACGCCGCCGCCGTACAGCAGACGGTTGTCGGCCGTCAGGCGGTAGTAATCCAGCAGGTAGTTGCAGTCTTCGACGCAGTAATTGTTGGTGATCAGGCTACGCGCCTGCTTTTCGGTCAACGGTTCGGTGACGACGATCTGCGAACCGCACGGCATGCTTTTCGCGGTGACGCGGTTGTCGAGGCCTTGTGGCAGGTAGGCGTTGCCGGCGATCAACAGGTACTTGGCGCGAACCTGGCCCTTGGCGGTGCGCACGACGTTCGGCTCGCCGTATTTGATTTCCACGGCTGCGGATTGCTCGTAGATTTTGCCGCCCAAACGCGTGATCGCAGCCGCTTCACCGAGCGCCAGGTTCAGCGGGTGAACGTGGCCGCCCTGCATGTCGAGCAGACCACCGACGTAAGCCTCGGAGCCGACTTCGCGACGGATGTCAGCCGCGTCGAGCATCTTCAGATTGCGGTTACCGTAACGCTCCCAACTGCGCTTTTGCTCAGCCAGACCGTTGAGTTGTTTCTTGTTCATTGCTGCGAAGATGCCGCCCGGGCGGTAGTCGCATTGGATGTCGTATTCCTTGATGCGCGAACGGATGATGTCGGCGCCTTCGAAGATCATGCTGCCGAGGATTTCTGCGGTCTTGTCGCCATAGCGCTCTTCGATCACGTCGACGTCGCGGCTGTACGAGTTGACCAGTTGACCGCCGTTGCGACCGCTGGCGCCGTAGCCGACTTTCGCCGCTTCCAGCACGGTCACTTTGTAGCCGGCTTCGGTCAGGAACAGCGCCGAGGACAGGCCGGTGTAGCCGGCGCCGATGATGCACACATCGCATTCGACCGACTCTTCGAGGGTCGGAAAGTCGATGACTTCGTTGCGGGTGGCGGCGTAGTAGCTGTTTACGTGTTGCTGTTTCATACGTTTCTCCGAGGGCCGCCAATAGAAGGCGACCACCGCTGTAATAGAGTCAGAGCTTGATCCAGGTCGCTTTCAGCTCGGTGTACTTGTCGAACGCGTGCAGCGATTTGTCGCGGCCGTTGCCCGACTGTTTGAAGCCACCAAACGGCGCGGTCATGTCGCCGCCGTCGTACTGGTTGACCCAAACGCTGCCGGCACGCAGGCCGCGAGCGAAGGTGTGCGCCTTGCTGAGATTGCTGGTCCACACGCCGGCGGCGAGGCCGAAGATGCTGTCGTTGGCGATCTGCAGCGCTTCTTCAGCGGTGTCGAAGGTGATCAGCGACAGCACCGGGCCGAAGATTTCTTCCTGGGCGATGGTCATCGCGTTGGTCACGCCGTCGAACAACGCCGGTTGCACATAGAGGCCGCCGGTTTCTTCGAGTGTGCGTTGGCCGCCGACAATCAGCTCGGCGCCCTGCTCGCGACCGATGCTGATGTAGCGCAGCACGTTGTCGAGTTGACGCTGATCGACCACAGCACCGACGGTGGTTGCCGGATCCAGTGCGTGACCCGGTTTCCATGCTTGCAGCGCTTCCACCAGCAGCGGAATGAATTGCTCGCGGATCGAACGCTCGACCAGTAGACGCGAACCCGCAGTGCACACTTCGCCCTGGTTGAACGCAATGGCGCCGGCCGCCGCTTGTGCTGCCGCACGCAAGTCCGGTGCGTCGGCGAACACCACGTTCGGGCTCTTGCCCCCTGCTTCGAGCCAGACGCGTTTCATGTTGCTAAGGCCTGCATAAATCATCAGTTGCTTGGCAATCGCCGTGGACCCGGTGAAGGCCAGCACGTCGACGTCCATGTGCAACGCCAGCGCCTTGCCGACGGTGTGGCCGAAGCCTGGCAGGACGTTGAACACGCCTTTCGGAATGCCGGCATCCAGCGCGAGCTGGGCGATGCGGATCGCGGTCAACGGCGATTTTTCCGAAGGTTTGAGAATGAACGAGTTACCTGCCGCCAGCGCCGGGGCGAATTTCCAGCTGGCCATGATCAGCGGGAAGTTCCACGGCACGATGGCCGCGACGACACCGGATGGCTCGCGGGTCACGAGGCCAAGTTGATCGTGTGGAGTGGCGGCCACTTCGTCGTAGATCTTGTCGATGGCTTCGGCGCTCCAGCGGATCGCGTTGGCGGTCGCCGGGATGTCGATGCTCATCGAATCACTGATCGGTTTACCCATGTCGAGGGTTTCCAGCAGCGCCAATTCTTCCTGGTGTTGCAGGATCAGATCGGCGAAACGGATCAGGATGCGCTTGCGTTCGGCCGGGGCTTTTTTCGCCCACACGCCGGATTCAAAAGACTGGCGCGCGACCGCAACGGCGAGGTTGGCGTCGGCTTCATCGGTGCTGGCCACGGAGGCGAGGAAACGGCCATCGACGGGGCTCAGGCATTCAAACGTGGCGCCACTGATGGCCGGGCGGTATTCACCGTTGATGAATGCGCGGGCTTCGATGGTCAGGGACTGGAAGCGTTGTTCCCAGTCGTTGCGGGTCGTTGTCATTGTTGTGGCTCGACAAGGGGGATTGGGGGTGGCGGGGTGTTGGGTCTGGCTTGAGATGGCTGCCCTCACCCTAGCCCTCTCCCAGGGGTAGAGGGGACTGATTGGGGGATGCTCAGAATCTCCGCCGACCTGAAAAATCGATACCGAATCCATAATCGACTGGATCGTTCAGGTCGCCGGATATATCGATACAACCCGGTCAGTCCCCTCTCCCTTTGGGAGAGGGTTAGGGTGAGGGGCTTTTGGCTTTTGGGGCCCTCAAACACTCACACCGTATGCAGATACCAGTTGTACTCAAGGTCAGAAATCGAGTTCTCGAACTCGGCCAGCTCGCTCTCCTTACAAGCGACAAACACGTCGATGTACATCGGATCGATATAGCGGGCCATGACTTCGCTGTCGTCCAGCTCGCGCAGTGCGTCACGCAAATTGTTCGGCAGGCTCTGTTCGTTCTGCTCGTAGCTGTTGCCTTCCACCGGGGCGCCCGGTTCGATCTGGTTGGTCAGACCGTGGTGAATACCGGCCAGAACGGAAGCCATCAGCAAGTACGGGTTGGCGTCGGCGCCGGCGACGCGATGCTCGATACGCACAGCGTCCGGCGAACCGGTCGGTACGCGCACGGCCACGGTGCGGTTGTCGATGCCCCAGCTCGGCGAGTTCGGTACATAAAACTGTGCGCCGAAGCGACGGTACGAGTTGACGTTCGGGCAGAGGAACGCCATTTGCGCAGGCAGGGTCTCGAGCACACCGCCGATCGCGTGACGCAGTGCGGCGTTCTGCTCGGGATCCTCGCTGGCGAAGATGTTGTTGCCTTCTTTGTCCAGGATCGAAATGTGTACGTGCAAACCGTTGCCCGCCTGGCCCGGATACGGCTTGGCCATGAAGGTGGTGTCCATCTCGTGGTCGTAAGCGATGTTCTTCACCAGACGCTTGAGCAGGACGGCGTAGTCGCACGCCTTGATCGGGTCGGACACGTGATGCAGGTTGACTTCGAACTGCGCCGGGGCGCTTTCCTTGACGATGGCATCAGCCGGGATGCCCTGCTCTTTCGCGCCTTCGAGGATGTCTTGCAGGCAATCGACGTATTCGTCGAGGTCATCGATCAGATACACCTGAGTCGACACCGGACGCTTGCCGGATACCGGCGAACGTGGCGACTGCGGACGACCATTAACGTTGTCCTGGTCGATCAGATAGAACTCGAGTTCGAACGCCGCACAAATCGTCAGGCCCATCTCGTCGAATTTGCGTACGACGTTGGCCAGCACTTCACGCGGGTCAGCGAAGAACGGCTGGCCTTCCAGCTCGTGCATGGTCATCAAGAGTTGTGCGGTTGGGCGCTTCTGCCACGGCTCGATGCTCAGGGTGCCGGGGATCGGGTAGCAGATGCGGTCAGCGTCGCCGATGTCCAGGCCCAGACCGGTGCTTTCCACCGTGGAGCCATTGATGTCGAGCGCGAAAAGCGAGGCCGGCAGGTTGATGCCTTTCTCGTAAACCTTATGAAGACTGGTGCGTTCGATGCGCTTGCCGCGCACCACACCGTTCATATCCGCAATCAGAAGGTCGACGTACAAAACCTCAGGATATTTCTTAAGGAATGCGTTTGCTTCGTTGAGTTGAACGGTACGCAGAGGGACCGACATGATGCACCTATTTAGCTGTTAATTATTATGTTCACTGCTGTTTCGCCGAGCCAGTCAACCCGAACGGCAAAGTGAAGTCAATAGCGAACAGATGGCCGCCAGAGGTTTATTTTTCGGGCTTTTTTTAACACTTGCGTGCCAATACAGGCGCCGATGCCCTGTGAATCATGAAGATTTGATGAACGGCGTTTAGAATTTTTTACATGACAGTTGTTAATTAAAATCAACGAGGCTAAGCTCCGGAAAAGCTCGTTCAAGTGTCAAACTTCGAGGTGAATAAAAATGGCATTCAAGCCATTGATCGGCGTTACTGCGTGCGTCAAACAGATTGGCCTGCACCCCTATCACATCAGCGGCGACAAGTACGTACGTGCTGTCAGCGTTGGCGCGCAGGGGCTGCCAGTGGTCATTCCTTCCCTTGGCAAGCTGACTGAAATCGAAGACCTGCTCGGTCAACTCGACGGTCTGCTGCTGACCGGCTCGCCCTCCAACGTGGAACCTTTCCACTATCAAGGCCCGGCCAGCGCTCCCGGCACGGATCACGATCCGGCACGGGACGCCACCACCCTTCCTTTATTGCGTGCAGCCATCGCGGCGGGCGTTCCGGTGCTCGGCATTTGCCGGGGCTTTCAGGAAATGAACGTGGCGTTCGGCGGCAGCCTGCATCAGAAGGTGCATGAGCTGCCGGGCATGCTCGATCACCGCGAAGCCGACAGCCCGGATGTCGCCGTGCAATACGCACCGGCCCATGCCGTGACGGTATTGAGCGGCGGCGTGTTCGAAGCGCTGGAGTTGCCGGCTGAGTTTCAAGTCAACTCGATTCACAGCCAGGGCATCGACCGCCTCGCCCCCGGCCTGCGTGCCGAAGCGGTGGCGCCGGATGGCTTGATCGAGGCTATCTCGGTCGAGCACAGCCCGACCTTCGCCCTCGGCGTGCAATGGCACCCGGAATGGCAAGTGCTCGACAACCCGAACTACCTGACGATTTTCCAGGCATTCGGCGCGGCTTGCCGGCAACGGGCGGCGCGGCGCAACAAACGCTGACCCCAGCAAAGAATAAGTAACGATTGACTGCCCCCTCGGAGGTCGGGTGTGCCTGCGCACATCCGTCATCCGTGAACAACAACACCCGTAATAACAACAAGTACGACCCAGGCAGCCAGGACGGCGGCGCCGAACAAGCCGGATCGGTAAGTGCAATACCTGTCAGAGCAATGCAAAACCTTGTGGGAGCGGGCTTGCTCGCGAAGGTGGAGTGTCAGCCAGCAAAAATGTCGACTGACACGACGATTTCGCGAGCAAGCCCGCTCCCACAGGGGGATGTGATCCGACGGGTAATGCACTTACAGGCTTGCAATCCACTTAAGCCCGGCCACATTGGCCCGGCGACTGAAACCTGTTGGGAGTTTCACATGGCAAACGCCTCCAGCACTTACAGGAAGGCACTTGAAGGTCATCAGCAACCGAAAAAGGTGCTGGTGAAAGTCGATCGTGTCACCAAGAAGTTCGACGAAACCGTGGCCGTGGACGATGTGTCCCTGGAGATCCATCAGGGCGAAATCTTCGCCCTGCTCGGTGGCTCCGGTTCGGGCAAATCGACCCTGCTGCGCATGCTCGCCGGTTTCGAGCGACCGACCGAAGGGCGGATTCTGCTCGACGGCGTGGACATCACCGACATGCCGCCGTACGAGCGGCCGATCAACATGATGTTCCAGTCCTACGCGCTGTTCCCACACATGACCGTCGCGCAAAACATCGCCTTCGGCCTCAAGCAGGACCGTTTGCCGGCCAGCGAAATCGACGCCCGTGTCGATGAAATGCTGCGCCTTGTCCACATGACCCAATACGCCAAACGCCGCCCGCACCAGTTGTCCGGTGGCCAGCGTCAGCGCGTCGCCCTCGCCCGCTCGCTGGCCAAGCGTCCGAAGCTGTTGCTGCTCGATGAGCCGATGGGTGCGCTGGACAAAAAGCTGCGTTCGCAGATGCAACTGGAGCTGGTGCAGATCATCGAGCGCGTCGGCGTGACCTGCGTAATGGTGACCCACGACCAGGAAGAGGCCATGACCATGGCCGAGCGCATCGCGATCATGCACCTGGGCTGGATCGCCCAGATCGGCAGCCCGGTCGATATCTATGAAGCGCCGGTCAGCCGCATGGTCTGTGAGTTCATCGGCAATGTGAACGCCTTCGACGGCACCGTGGTGGAAGACCTTGAAGGTCACGCGATCATCCACAGCCCGGACTTGCAGCAGAAGATCTACGTCGGTCACGGCGTCAGCACTTCGGTGCAGGACAAGTCGGTCACCTACGCCATCCGCCCGGAAAAAATGCTGGTCAGCACCACCCAACCGGAGTTCCGCTACAACTGGTCCGAAGGCAAGGTGCACGACATCGCCTACCTCGGCGGCCACTCGGTGTTCTACGTCGAGCTGCCCGGCGGCAAGATCGTCCAGTCGTTCATGGCCAACGCCGAACGCCGTGGTGCGCGGCCGACCTGGGACGACAAGGTCTACGTGTGGTGGGAAGACGACAGCGGCGTGGTACTGCGCTCATGAGAACCTTCAATCAGCAATGCGTGCGCCTGGTGCCCAGCGGGCGAAAACTGGTCATTGGCATCCCGTTCATCTGGCTGTTCCTGTTCTTCATGCTGCCATTCTTCCTGGTGATGAAGATCAGTTTCTCGGAAGCCGCGCTGTCGATCCCGCCGTACTCGGAGATCTACACCTATGCCGAACAGAAATTCCAGCTGCTGCTGAACATCGGCAACTACACCCTGCTCGGCGAAGACGAGCTGTACTTGTCGGCGTATCTCGGTTCGCTGAAGGTCGCGGCGCTGAGCACGCTGATGTGCCTGCTGATCGGTTTCCCGATGGCCTACGCGATCACCAAGACCGGCAAGGAAACACAAAACGTCCTGCTGCTGTTGATCATGATGCCGACCTGGACCGCGATCCTCATCCGCGTGTATGCGTGGATGGGCATCCTCAGCAACAACGGCCTGCTCAACGCCTTTCTGATGTGGACGGGGCTGACCGATCACCCGATCGAGATCCTCAATACCAACACCGCCGTCTATATAGGGGTCGTGTACGCGTATCTGCCGTTCATGGTGTTGCCGTTGTACGCCAACCTGGTGAAGCACGACGGCAGTCTGCTGGAAGCCGCGCAAGATCTGGGTTCGAGCAACTTCAACAACTTCTGGAAAATCACCGTGCCGCTGGCCAAGAACGGGATTATCGCTGGCTGCATGCTGGTGTTCATTCCGGTGGTCGGTGAGTTCGTGATTCCGGAACTGCTCGGTGGCCCGGAGACGCTGATGATCGGTCGCGTGCTGTGGCAAGAGTTCTTCAATAACCGCGACTGGCCGGTGGCGTCTGCCCTGGCAGTGGTGATGCTGTTGATCCTGATTGTGCCGATTCTGCTGTTCAACCGCAGCCAGGCCAAAGAGATGGAGGCACGGGGATGAAACGCTTCAATTTTTCCAGGTTCATGCTGATCTTCGGTCTGATGTTCATTTATCTGCCGATGCTGATTCTGGTGATCTACTCGTTCAACGCCTCGAAACTGGTGACGGTGTGGGGCGGCTGGTCGGTGAAGTGGTACGTCGGCTTGCTCGACAACACCCAACTGATGGGCTCGGTGGTGCGCTCGCTGGAAATTGCCTGCTACACCGCGATCGCCGCCGTGGCGCTGGGCACCCTCGCTGCTTTCGTGCTGACCCGCGTCACACGCTTCAAGGGTCGCACCCTGTTTGGCGGCCTGGTGACAGCGCCGTTGGTGATGCCGGAAGTGATCACGGGTCTGTCGCTGTTGCTGCTGTTTGTGGCGATGGCGCAGTTGATCGGCTGGCCGCAGGAGCGTGGCATCGTCACGATCTGGATCGCCCACACCACGTTTTGTGCCGCTTATGTCGCGGTGGTAGTCTCCGCGCGCTTGCGCGAGCTGGACCTGTCGATCGAAGAAGCGGCGATGGATCTCGGCGCGAAGCCGTTCAAGGTGTTTTTCCTGATCACCATTCCAATGATTGCGCCGTCGCTGGCGGCGGGCGGGATGATGTCGTTTGCCTTGTCGCTGGATGACCTGGTGTTGGCGAGCTTCGTTTCGGGGCCGGGTTCGACGACCTTGCCGATGGAAGTGTTCTCGGCAGTGCGTCTGGGTGTGAAGCCCGAGATCAACGCGGTGGCGAGCCTGATTCTGCTGGCGGTGTCGCTGGTGACCTTCCTGGTCTGGTACTTCGGGCGCAAGGCAGAAGCCAACCGCAAGCGGGCGATTCAGGAGGCGATGGATCAGACGGCGAACGAGTCGTGGCAACCTCGGCAATCCGCAGCAACTGCTTAACCTGTATCCCTCACCCTGACCCCCTCCCTCGGGAGAGGGCCAGGTCGAGGGGGCTTTGCGCAATGTGAATAAGAAGAATGGAGTTGTACCGATGAAAATGTTTGGCAGGACTCTGCTGACACTGTCCTTAATGGGCGCAATGGTCATGGGCGCCCAGGCCAACGACAAGGTGCTGCGTGTTTACAACTGGTCCGATTACATCGCGCCGGACACCGTCAAGAAGTTCGAAGACGAGACCGGCATCCGCGTGACCTACGACGTCTTCGACAGCAACGAGACCCTTGAGGCGCGTTTGCTGGCGGGCAAATCCGGCTACGATCTGGTCGTGCCGTCAAACAGTTTTCTGGCCAAGCAGATCAAGGCTGGTGTCTATCAGACGCTGGACAAATCGAAGCTGCCGAACTGGAAGAACCTCAACCCGGTGCTATTGAAAAACGCCGCCGCGAGTGATCCGGACAACGCCCACGCGTTCCCGTACATGTGGGGCTCGATCGGCATCGGTTTCAACCCGGCGAAGGTCAAGGAAGTGCTCGGCGCCAACGCCCCGACCCACTCCTGGGACTTGCTGTTCAAACAGGAAAACGCTGAAAAACTCAAAGCCTGCGGCATCAGTTTCCTCGACTCGCCGACGGAAATGATCCCGGCTGCCCTGCACTACCTGGGCTATCCGGTGAACGACAAGGACACCGCGCACATCAAGGAAGCCGAGGCGCTGTTCATGAAGATCCGCCCGAACGTGGCGTATTTCCATTCCTCGAAGTACATCTCTGATCTGGCCAACGGCAATATCTGCGTGGCGGTCGGTTACTCCGGCGACGTGCTGCAGGCCAAGGCCCGTGCGGTGGAATCGGGCAACAACGTGGTGATCGACTACAGCATTCCCAAGGAAGGCGCCGGCAGCTTCTACGACATGGTCGCCATCCCGCGCGATGCGGCAAACGTCGAGAACGCATACCTGTTCATGGACTTTCTGATGCGCCCGGACATCATTGCCGAGATCACCAACAGCAACGGCTACAGCAATGCCAACGCGGCAGCGACGCCACTGGTGGATGAGGCAATCCGCAACGACCCGGGGTCGTACCCGTCGCAAGCGGTGATGGCGACGCTGTATGCGGTGCCGGATCAGCCGATCGCCACCCAGCGCATCATGACCCGCGGCTGGACCCGGGTGAAACTCGGTAAGTAAGCCAGCGAAAATCCAAATGTGGGAGCGAGCTTGCTCGCGAAAGCGGTGGTTCAGTTAACAGTGACGCTGAATGTGCCGACGTATTCGCGAGCAAGCTCGCTCCCACAGGGTCAGTGGCCGACTCGAAAAACTTATGATTTCCCGTTCACGCAGCGCCTTACCACCGCTGCACCCTGCAATGAACGGCCTCACCTGGCTTCCTCGGTTCAGGTGAATTTCAGGCGCCCTCGGGCGCCTTTTTTTGTGCGCTCAAATCAGCGGCCACTCCTGCAGGATCCGATAACGGCCCTTGTGCGATTCGAACAAGGCGAAGCGTTCAGCGCGCAAAAAGAACTCTGGCGGCGTAACAGATTCCGGCTCCGGCGCACGGTAGTCTCGGGCCAACGTCAGATGCGGACGAAATTCGCGCGGTGTCTCTTCAAAACCAAATGGCAACATCGCCTGCTCCAGCGCATAGACCAGACGCAACAGGGCCGGCGGTGCCTGCTCGGGCGCCAGCGACAACACCCCGGCGCGATGCCAGACCTGCAAACGATCCAGCGAAATCTTCAGCCCCTCTCCCGGCATATGCACTTGCCCGGCCGCCTCGCAGACTTCATGGATCTGCGCCAAGGGCACGGCGCCGAGAAACAGCAGGGTCAGATGAAAATTGTCCGCCGGCACCGGTTTGCCGGTTCGCAAGCCCAACTCCCCGCGCCATTGTGCAATGGCCTTGCGCTGCGCGGATGGGCAATCGAGCGCGAAAAACAGCCGCTTGAACGGTTCATCCCTGTGCGCACGATCGGTCATGGCCCTGCTCCCTTGTTCATCATGATCGACTGATTCTACACAGCCTGACCGGACGAATCGTGACAGCTGGCTATAGTTCAAGGATTGCCATCAACCGGAGGCCGCCATGCGCGAAATCCTCAGCAAAGAACCGTGGTGGGCCCGCCCGCCGCATCCCGGACAGGACGAAAAGGAACTGGAATGGGGCTGGCTGGTGCATTACAGCGAGGGTGAACCGCGCTTCGAATTCGTCCGCGAACGCCCGACTGACGAGCAGATCCGCAACCGTAAAGGTTGCCGCATCACCCCCTCAGCCGAGTGAACACAGTCCCTGTAGGAGTGAGCCTGCTCGCGATGGCAGTGGGTCTGCCAATGAGGTGTTGAACTTGCAGACGCATCGCGAGCAGGCTCACTCCTGCATGAGATTTGCGATGGCCTCAGGGTTCAAGGATGTTTTTGAAACCGCCAAAGATCATGCGTTGGCCATCAAATCCCATCGGGTTGACGTCCGGCTGCATACGCGGGTCCTCCATCATTTTGGCCATGCCGGTATCGCGGGTGGCTTTGTCTGGCCAGATCAACCAGCCGGACGACACCGTCTCGCCCTCCTTCAGCTTGACCGCCATCGGGAATGAAGTGACTTTGCCCTCAGGCACGTCATCGCCCCAGCACTGCACCACGTCCTGTGCGCCGTATTCCTTGAACAGTTTCGCGGCAATTTCACAGTGTTTCTTGTACTGCTCACGATTGGCATTCGGCACCGGTGCTACAAAAATATCGATGTAAGCCATGATCACTCTCCTTGCACGTTGGGTTCGATCTGCTGGTTAGTCGACTGCGGCGGCCGCCATTCGACAGGATTAACCCGCACACCGACCGACGGTTCATCACCTCCACCCAGATGGCGCTCGACCTGCCCGGCGATATGCAGCGTGCCAGCCATGACTCCGGTGGTCGGGTTCTGCACCAGTTTCAGCCAGGCCTTGTCGAAAGTGCCGCCGAGGCTGCTGCGGATCAGCGCTTCGCTGTCGGGCCGGTCATTGGCCTGAATGATGGCGCGAATTCCCGCGACACCGACCGAAATCAGTCCGCCGGCCAGTTTCCCCGCCGCAGCAGCAACCGCACTGGCAGCCCCGCGCGGGGCCATTTCCGCTTCCATCCGCTGGCTGGCGCGCTTGGCCACCGGCGCCATACCGGCATCGGTCGCAGCGATGCCCTTGGCGCCCCCTTCGGTGTGGATCTTGTCGATCAGTGCGGCATAGGCCGGTAACGTGTTCAACGGTTCGGTACTGATGACTTGATAGAGCGAAGCGTCCCGCGCCGGTGGCGGGCCGAGCGCGATGGCCGGGACTCGCTGCAAATGCCCGTTCAGTTGACCAATCGGCACCCCATGGCGCTGGGCGATGAGCGGCATCTGCCGGGCCATGAGTTGCGCATAGAACGCTGTCGCCTGCCCGAGGATCGCATCCGGATCGATCTCCACCGCCACGGGCGCCAGTACCCTCTCCTGATATTGCTCAAGCAGATACGCCGCCAGCCGCTTGGCCGATGCATCCTGTTCGCCACCGGCATTGATCGTGTACCAACTGACTTTCATCGACAGCCATTCCTGGGTCCAGTAACTACTGAACCACGGGATGAAATTCTCTTCGGTTTGCTGATAGACGCGAGTGCGCCAGTGTTCCATCGAGCCGCGTGCGAACAGCTTGACCTGTTCGGTGGCTTGCTGCGAAGCGCTCAACAGATCCCGGTCCACTTGCTGCCAGGTCGCGACGGATACGGCAACGGCGATCGGCGCCTGCGGCGCACGAGGCGGCGTGGCGCATCCCGCCAAAACCAGAATCGCGACGACGATCAACGAGCGCAGACTCAAGATACCAATGCCCCATCACACTGCCGAACACGGTGCCGGGTGTTCTCCGATATTCAACGTGCAGTATAGGTGCCTACAGCGGATGACTCGTGCCGGGTACTGGGCGGCTGGAATTCTTGAGCCAGCAAACAACTGCGGGGGTTCCAACCCGGACATTTAACCGCCATGCTCGTTTAAGCTAATCGCCGATGGCATCATAGGCGCCTTGGCCAAGTCGCTATGGAAGGGAGATAAAATGCTACAGGTACTCGGCAAGGCGTCATCGATCAATGTGCGCAAGGTGCTCTGGACCTGCGCAGAGCTGCAAATTGACTTTGAACGAGAAGACTGGGGATCAGGTTTCAGGGATACGAACACCTGCGAATTCACCGCGTTGAACCCTAACGCCATGGTTCCGGTGATTAATGATGAAGGTTTCGTGTTGTGGGAATCGAATACGATCATTCGCTACCTGGCAAACCGCGACAACGCATTGCACCTTTACCCCTCGGCTGCCCAACCGCGGGCGCGAATTGACCAATGGATCGACTGGCAGGCAACCGACCTCAACAAGTCCTGGGGTTATGCCTTCATGTCGCTGGTGCGCAAAAGTGCGGTTCACCAGGACGCCGATGCCTTACAGCAAGGTTGTCATCAATGGGCAGCGCACATGGCAATCCTCGAGCGACAACTGCAGAAGACCGGTGCCTACGTCAGTGGCGACGAATTTTCTCTCGCGGACATACCGATCGGGCTGTCGGTGAACCGTTGGTTCGAAACCCCTCTGGCGCACCCGGACTTGCCGGCAGTCAGCGCGTATTACGATCGCTTGAACGGCCGTCCCGGCTTCCGTCTGTACGGCAGAAACGGCACCCCCTGAGCCCACGATTGCCATGCTTGCAGAGCGCCCGACGCGAGTGCCGGCGTCGGCAGCTTCTGTACCGAATGAACATGCCGATCATCAATGGTATCGATACTGACCATTGCGAGGATCACCTTCCGCAGCTGCCCACCGTCAGGCACGATAAGCCCATCTCGAAGACAACCTCGAATGGGGGGAAATGCCATGACTCACTACGTAACCCTGAATGTGCGTTTTCCGCTGTTCGGCAGCAATTACTACGAGCAACACGTGGTGTCGCGTAAAACGCAGCCACTGGTGTTCAACGAAGATTTCGATGATCTGCTGATGCCCGCCGCGACTCATCACTTCAGCAACGAAGTGATCGGCATCAACGATCAGTTCCGTTTTCTGAGCGACATTCTCGCCACCCATTTGCTGGACATCGAGGCCTCTGTGCCTGCGCGATCCAGCGTCCGGGCGAGCGCTCACTTTTAATTCAAAGGCTGACCAACGAGGGCGTCCCCTGTGGGACGCCCTCTTTGCGTTCAATCAGTCATCATCCCGGTCGCGATAGTAGCGACGCCCGTCGCGGCGGTCATCGCGGTCATCCCAGCGCCGGTCGTGGTCGTAATAACGGCCATGATCACGGTCGTAGTGCCGGCCGTGGCGGTGGTCATCATCAAAGTCCGCGACACAACCACCGAGCAATACGGCGGCGGTCACGGTCAGCAGCATCGTTGTTGCGCGCTTCATTCAACACTTCCCTAAAACCAAGGTCTTGACGACGGAATCGGCCACGCTGCCCTCGCCTTCAGGACGCGGTGCGTGCAGCCGCAGATACGACCGGACAAACCGAGGTTGATTCACTGGCCACTATTGACCGTTTGTCGCCCCGCCCGCGCTGTCCGAGCAGCGGCGAAATGCCACCTATACTCCTTGCAACCTAGCCCCATGCAATGGATCTGCGCCCTCAATAACAACAAGCAGAGGTGGACCATGGTCTGGCAGCAAATCTATGACCCGTTCGGTAACCCGGTGATCTCCACGCTCATGGCCGCAGTGCCGGTAGTGGTGATGCTTGCGGCACTGGCGTTCTTTCACGTCAAGGCGCACATCGCGGCGCTATTGGCGCTGGCGTCCGCCCTGCTCATTTCGATCTTCGCCTTTGGCATGCCGGCGAGCATGGCTGGCTCCGCGGCGCTGTTCGGTGCGGCGAATGGCCTGCTGCCGATCGGCTGGATCGTCCTCAACATTATCTTTCTGCATCGCCTGACCACCGAGAACGGTTCGTTCAAAGTGCTGCAGGATTCCCTCGCGCGGATCACCGATGATCGCCGTTTGCAGTTGCTGCTGATCGCGTTCTGCTTCGGGGCGTTTTTCGAAGGCGCGGCAGGCTTCGGCACGCCGGTAGCGGTGACCGGGGCGATTCTGATCGGGTTGGGGTTTTCGCCGCTGGCCGCGTCCGGTCTGGCGTTGATCGCCAACACCGCGCCGGTGGCATTCGGCGCACTGGGTACGCCGATCATCACGCTGGCCAAAGTCACCGGGCTGGATGAAATGGAGTTGTCGATGATGGTCGGGCGACAGCTGCCGTTCTTCTCGGTGCTGGTGCCGTTCTGGTTGATCTGGGCGTTCGCCGGGTGGCGCAAGATGCTCGAGATCTGGCCGGCGATTCTGGTGGCCGGCGTCAGCTTCGCGATCCCGCAATTTCTGGTGTCGAACTACCACGGCCCAATGTTGGTCGACGTGATCGCCGCGCTGATTTCCATGGCCTGTCTGACGCTGTTTTTGAAGGTGTGGAAACCGGCGACCATTCACACCTCGGCGGCGCTGTCAGGCCGGGTCGACAACTCCAGAGTCGAGGAAGAAAAAGTCACTGCCAGCGCCGCGTTCAGCGATCAGGCGCGACCGGCGGTGATGCGTGCGTGGATGCCGTGGATCATCCTCACCGTGTTTGTATTTGCCTGGGGTACGCAGGGTTTCAAGAACATGTTCGACACCCGTCCGGCGATTGACCCGGTCACCCAGTCAGCCAAGGTTGATCCGCAAGGCAAACCGCTGCGTGAGGCCAACCCGATTTTCGCCCCGGCAGTGACGTTCACCAGCCTGCACCTGCAAATCGAGAAAGTCCCTCCCGTGGTGGCCGCGCCGAAAGCGGAAGAAGCGGTGTACAAATTTACCTGGCTGACTGCCACCGGGAGCGGGATTCTGCTGGCAGCGATTGTTGGCGGCCTGCTGATGGGCTATTCGATTCCGCAACTGATCAAACAATACCTGCGCACATTATGGGTGGTGCGGTTTTCGCTGATCACCATTGCGGCGATGCTGGCGCTGGGGTTTCTCACGCGCTACTCGGGACTCGACGCGACCATGGGCCTGGCGTTTGCCGCGACGGGGATTTTCTACCCGATGTTCGGCACGCTGCTCGGTTGGCTGGGCGTGGCGTTGACCGGGTCGGATACCGCGTCGAACGTGCTGTTTGGTGGTCTGCAGCGGGTCACCTCGGAACAGCTCGGAATCAGTCCGGTACTGATGGCGGCGGCGAACAGCTCCGGCGGGGTGATGGGCAAAATGGTCGATGCGCAATCGATCGTGGTCGCCTCCACCGCGACCCGCTGGTACGGGCACGAGGGCGAGATTCTGCGCTATGTGTTCTTCCACTCGATTGTGCTGGCGATTCTGGTCGGCGGGCTGGTGACGTTGCAGGCGTATGTCGCGCCGTTTACCTCGATGGTGGTGGGCTCGCATTAGCCAGGTACACCCCATTCCCCTGTGGGAGCGAGCTTGCTCGCGAAGGCGTCCGTTCAGTCAGTGAAGAGGTTGAATGTGCCGGCCTCTTCGCGAGCAAGCTCGCTCCCACAGGGTTCAGGTTTTTAGTGAGGTGGTGGTTACAGCGCAGATCCCTGTAGGCCTTCGCTTGCTCGCGATAGCGGTAGACCTGTGAACGATATGGCGACTGGCACACCGCTATCGCGAGCAGGCGAAGGCCTACAGGGGATTGTGTCGTATAGACGATTAATGAGCTGTGCGCATAACTCTATAGCGCAAATCCGACAAAACCTTTTCCTCTCTCTGGCAGTCACTCCTTAACGAGACCGGCGATGACGCTGGCTGCCCGTTTGGGCCATCCACGACCCTGCTGCCCTGATGAAGAGAGAAAAGGAATCGAACCATGACGATTTCCCGACGCAGATTTCTGATCCTCGGCGCCGTGACCGCCACCGCCTTCGCGATGCCACCGTTTATCAGCCTCAAGGCCTACGCGGCCAATCTGGAGCAACCGGCCATGAGCAAAGTGACGATCAACGTCAACGGCAAGCCGCGCGCGCTTGACGTCGACACCCGCACCACCCTGCTTGATGCCCTGCGCGAACACCTGCAGCTGACCGGCACTAAAAAAGGCTGCGACCACGGCCAGTGCGGCGCCTGTACGGTGATCGCCGATGGCCGACGCATCAATTCTTGCCTGACCTTGGCGGTGATGCACGAAGGCAGTGAGATCACCACCATCGAGGGCCTCGGCATGCCCGACCATCTGCACCCGATGCAGGCCGCGTTCATCAAGCACGACGGTTATCAGTGTGGCTATTGCACGCCGGGGCAAATCTGCTCGGCGGTAGCGGTGATCAAAGAGATCCGCGACGGCATCCCCAGTCACGTCAGCCCCAGCCTTACCGAACCGCCGAAGCTTGTTGCCGCCGAATTGCAGGAACGCATGAGCGGTAACATCTGCCGCTGCGGCGCCTACTCGAACATCATCGAAGCCATTACCGAAGTCGCGGAGGTGCCGGTATGAGAGCCTTCAACTACAGCCGCGCCGACTCCCCCGCCGCTGCCGCTGCGCAAGCCGCACAGGTCGAAGGCGCACGCTTCATCGCCGGCGGCACCAATCTGCTGGACTTGATGAAACTCGACATCGAAACCCCGCTGCATCTGATCGACGTCAATCATCTAGGGCTGGATCAGATCGAAGCCACGCCCGAGGGCGGTTTGCGCATCGGCGCGCTGGTGCGCAATACCGATCTGGCTGCCGATGCGCGCGTTCGCAAGGACTACGCCCTGCTCTCCCGCGCCTTGCTCGCCGGGGCTTCCGGACAGCTGCGCAATATGGCAAGCACCGCCGGCAACCTGCTGCAACGCACACGCTGCCCGTACTTCTACGACACCCATCAGGCTTGCAACAAACGCAATCCCGGCAGCGGTTGCGCGGCGATTGGCGGGGTCAGTCGGCAACTGGGCATCATTGGCGTCAGCGACGCGTGCATCGCCACCCACCCAAGCGACATGGCGATTGCCATGCGCGCGCTCGATGCGCAGATTGAAACGGTGAAACCCGACGGCACGACTCGCAACATCGCCATGGCTGATTTTCATCAATTGCCTGGCAACACGCCAAATATCGAAACCAGCCTCACGCCCGGCGAGTTCATCACCTCGGTAACACTCCCCGCGCCGGTCGGCGGCACCCACGTTTATCACAAGGTACGTGATCGTTCGTCCTACGCATTCGCGCTGGTGTCAGTCGGTCTGATCCTGCAAAAGGACGGCAGCGGCCGCGTTGCCGTCGGCGGTATCGCGCCGAAACCGTGGCGGGTTGAAGCGGCCGAAGCGCTGCTGCCAAAAGGCGCCAAAGCGGTCAGCGAACGTCTGCTCGACGGCGCCACACCGACCCACGACAACCAGTTCAAACTGACCCTGGTCGAGCGCACGCTCGGTTCGGTGTTGGCGCAAGCGAGGGATGAAGCATGAAATTCGACACGCCCGCCACCAGCAATCCGATCGACCGGTTGAAGGTTGTCGGCCAACCCACCGAGCGCATCGAAGGCCCGCTGAAGACCAGTGGCCAGGCCACGTATGCCTACGAGCAACATGAAGCGGCTGCCAATCAGGCTTACGGTGTCATGGTCGATGCGGCCATCGCCAAGGGGCGGATCAAAGCCATTCATCTGGACGAGGCGAAAGCGGCGCCGGGCGTGCTGGCGATTGTCACCGCCGAAAATGCCGGCAAGCTCGACAAGGGTCAATACAACGCAGCCCACCTGCTCGCCGGTCCCGACGTGCAGCATTATCAGCAGGCCGTCGCGCTGGTGGTCGCAGAGACCTTCGAACAGGCCCGTGCCGCCGCGCAACGGGTCAAGGTCGATTACGAAACCGTCGAAGGCAAGTTCGATCTGGCCAGCGTGAAAGACCTGGGCGTCGAGCCGAAAGACGAGTTGCCCGACGTCAATCATGGTGACTTCGACAAAGCCTTCGCCGCCGCGCCGGTGCAGTTCGATCAGACCTACACCACCCCGGACCAGTCCCACGCGATGATGGAACCTCATGCAACATTGGCGGCGTGGAAAGGCGATCAACTGACCGTGTGGACTTCCAATCAGATGGTTGCCTGGAGTGTCGGCGACATTGCGAAAACCCTCGGTTTACCGAAGGAAAACGTTCGTCTGGTCTCGCCGTATATCGGTGGCGGTTTCGGCGGCAAGCTGTTCATCCGCGCCGACGCGATCCTCGCCGCCCTCGGTGCGCGCATGGCTGGCCGCCCGGTGAAGGTGGCCCTCGCCCGCCCGCAGATGGCCAACAACACCACGCACCGTCCGGCGACGATTCAGCGCATCCGCATGGGCGCCACGGCCGACGGCAAGCTCACCGCCATCGCCCACGAAGGCTGGTCGGGCAACCTCGCCGACGGCAAGGTCGAACTCGCCGCACAACCGAGCCAGTTGCTTTACGCCGCTGAAAACCGTCGCGTGAGCATGCGTCTCGCGCCGCTCGATTTGCCCGAAGGCAACGCGATGCGTGCGCCGGGTGAAGCGCCAGGTTTGATGGTGTTGGAAATCGCCATGGACGAGATGGCCGAGCAACTGAAAATGGACCCGGTGCAGTTCCGCATTCTCAACGACACTCAGGTTGATCCGGTGAAGACGGAACGACCGTTTTCCCAGCGCCAATTGATCAAGTGCCTGCAGATGGGGGCGGAGAAATTCGGCTGGGATCAGCGCAAGGCTCAACCGGGCAGCCGACGCGAAGGTCGCTGGCTGATCGGCATGGGCGTGGCGGCGGCGTTTCGCAATAACTTGCTGGTCAAGTCTGGTGCCCGCGTTCGCCTGGAGCGTGACGGCAAGATCGTTGTGGAAACCGACATGACCGATATCGGCACCGGCAGCTACACGATCATCGCGCAGACTGCGGCCGAGATGATGGGCGTGGGCCTCGATGCTGTGGAGGTGCGGCTGGGTGATTCGAACTTTCCGGTGTCGGCCGGCTCTGGCGGTCAGTTCGGCGGTAACTGCTCGACCGCCGGCGTCTACGCCGCGTGCGTAAAACTGCGCGAAGCGGTGGCGAGCAAACTGGGGCTGGCGGTGGATCAGGCCGAGTTCGTCGATGGCCAAGTGCGCGTGGGCAGCAAGAGCGTGCCATTGCGCAACGCGGCTGAAGGCGGCGCGCTGGTCGGCGAGGACAGCATTGAGTTCGGTGATCTGGCCGAGAAGTATCAGCAGTCGACGTTCGGTACGCATTTCGTTGAAGTCGCCGTCGACGCTGCCACCGGTGAAGTCCGCGTGCGGCGCATGTTGGCGGTGTGTGCGGCGGGACGGATTCTCAACCCGACGTCGGCGCGCAGTCAGGTGATCGGCGCGATGACCATGGGCGTTGGTGCGGCGTTGATGGAAGAGCTGGCGGTGGACAAGAAGGTGGGCTTTTTCGTCAACCATGATCTGGCCGGGTATGAGGTGCCGGTGCATGCCGACATACCGCATCAGGAGGTGATTTTCCTCGATGAGACCGATCCGGTGTCTTCGCCGATGAAGGCCAAGGGTGTTGGTGAATTGGGGATTTGCGGGGTCAGTGCGGCGGTCGCGAATGCGATCTACAACGCTACGGGGGCGCGGGTACGGGAGTATCCGATTACCCTCGATAAAATTCTCTCTTCACTGCCGGAGATGATCTAAACGCCTGAAAAGAGCCCCTCACCCTAGCCCTCTCCCAAAGGGAGAGGGGACCGATCCGGGGATATTCGAGGGCTGCACCGACGTGAACGTCTTGCTGTGAATCCATAATCGATAGAGCCATTTCAGGTCGATGGATAGCGCTTTGCGGTGAATCCATAATCGACTCGGTCGCTCAGGTCGATGTATGACACAAGACACCTCGGTCGGCCCCCTCTCCCTCCGGGAGAGGGCTGGGGTGAGGGAAAAGCTTCACTCGGTTGACGGATACTGCTCATCACTCACCTGCTCCATCCAGTCCGCGACTTTGCCATCGAGCACTTCAGCAATGGCGATATGGCTCATCGCCGTGCTGGGCGCCGCACCATGCCAATGCTTGGCCCCCGGCGCAATCCACACCGTATCCCCAGGACGAATCTCACGAACCGGCTGCCCCCACTCCTGCACAAAACCGGAACCGGCCGTGACGATCAAGGTCTGCCCCAACGGATGCGTATGCCACGCGGTACGCGCGCCCGGCTCAAACGTCACCGTCGCACCACTGACCCGGGCTGCGTCGGTGCCCTTGAACGGCGCATCGACCCGCACAGTGCCCGTGAACCAATCCGCCGGGCCCTTGGCCGAGGGTTGCGAGCCATTCGGTGTGACGGTCACTCGTGGGGTTTCGTTGGCCTGCACCTCACCCGCCAACAGGGACAGGGTCAACGCAGAAGCGGCAATCGGGTTCATGGCGGTTCCTCCAGATAAACAATGCCACCACTCTACCGACACCAACTCTTCAGATAATCGACTAGAATTCGAAAAAACTTATGCAGGACAATCATCAATGCTGCGTGAAAACGCCACCGACCTCCTCGCCTTCCTCGCCGTCGCCCGCGAGCGCAGTTTCACCAAAGCGGCGGCCAAACTCGGCGTTTCGCAATCGGCGCTCAGTCACACGATTCGCGCGCTTGAAGCGCGTTTGGGCCTGCGCCTGCTGACCCGCACGACTCGCAGCGTCTCGCCCACCGAGGCCGGCGAACACTTGCTGCACACCATCGGACCACGCTTTGAAGAAATCGAACTCGAACTCGCGGCGCTCAGCAACCTGCGCGACACCCCGGCCGGCAAGATCCGCATCAGCGCCACCGACCACTCGCTGAACTGGCTGCTGCGCCCGGTGCTCAAGGATTTTCTGCCGCAGTACCCGGACATCACCATCGAGGTCTGCTGTGATTACGGTTTCGTCGACATCGCCGGCCAGGGTTTCGACGCTGGCGTGCGCCTGGGCGAAGACGTCGCGCAAGGCATGATCGCCACCCGCATCGGCCCCGACATGCGCATGGCGGTGGTGGGCTCACCCGCCTATTTCGCCAAGCGCAACCTGCCGCGAACGCCCCGCGATCTGACTGACCACGCCTGCAACAACCTGCGCCTGCCCACCAACGGCGGGTTGTACAGTTGGGAGTTCGAGAAGGATGGCGAAAGCCTGAAGGTGCGGGTTTCCGGGCAGATCACCCTCAACGGCGTCTACCCGTTGCTCGACGCTGCGCTGGACGGTTTCGGATTGAGCTACATCCCGCAAAACGTCGTCGCGCCGTATCTGGCCGAGGGCCGTTTGCTGCAGGTGCTTGAGGATTGGTGCCCGACGTTTGCCGGGTATCACCTGTATTACCCGAGCCGACGTCAGGCTGCGCCGGCGTTCGCGTTGTTGCTGGAGGCGTTGCGCTATCGCGGATGAGCGCCGTCCAGGGAATCGATTACCCCGCCAATGCAATCAACTGATGCCGCTGGGCGTCGGTGAGCATCGGCCCGAACCCGGCTTTTGCGTTATCGGCCATGTAGCGCGGATTGCCGGTGCCCGGAATTACGCACGTCACCGCTGGATGGGACAGCAGAAACTTCAACGCCAGTTGCGGCCAACTGTTGACCTGCACATCGGAAACCCAGCCCGGCAGCGGTTTGCCCTTGAGCCGCGCCAGCAGCCCCCCGCCACCGAACGGCCGATTACAGATCACCGCCACGCCGCGCTCGCGGCACAACGGCAGAATGCGTTTTTCTACGCCGCGATCATCGAGGGCGTAGTTGATTTGCAGAAAATCCAGTGGTTCGGCCTTCAGCACCGCTTCGACTTCCTCGTAGGCCGACGGCGTGTAATGGGTGATCCCGATGTAGCGGATGCGCCCCTGCGCTTTCCATTCGCGCAGGGTCGGCAGGTGGGTTTGCCAGTCGAGCAGATTGTGGATCTGCATCAGGTCGATGCGTTCGGTGCGCAGGAGGCTGAACGATTGCTCCATCTGCGCAATACCTTCCTTGCGCCCGCGCGTCCATACTTTGGTCGCCAGAAACGCCGGCGAACGCGGTTCGTGGATCGACAGCAGTTCACCCGTGGTTTGTTCGGCGCGGCCATACATCGGCGAACTGTCGATCAGCGTGCCGCCTTTGGTGAACAGCTCATCCAGCACCGCTGGCAATTGCCGGTAGGCCGGATCGCCGGGTGCGACATCGAAACCGCGATAGGTGCCCAGGCCGACAATGGGCAGCGACTCGGCACTGGACGGGATGGCGCGGGTCTGCATGGTTTGGCCTCCGGTGGTCGCGGGCGTGGTGGATGTGGCCAACGCCCGATCAAAGGTGAAGACCGCCGAAACCCCGGCAGCCAGCGTGAGCAATCGGCGACGGGAGCAACCCTCAGTGTGGCTCATGCTGGTTCCCCTGCTGCGTGGTTCTGTTGCCGGTTGTGTGGGTGAGCGGCCCGGTGGCAGCGCTGGACTACACTGCGACAGCCATCTCTCACACACCGTTAAAAGTAGCCGAATGTCCCGAACCCTGATGTCACTCGTCGCATTGATCGTTGCCGCATACCTAGTGCTGTGCGCGGCGCTGTTTTTTTTTCAACGCTCGCTGATCTATTTTCCGCAGCCCAATGTCATCAACAGCGCCGATTCACGGATGACACTGGCGATGCCGGACGCGCAGGTTTCAGTGGTCACCCGCGAGCGCGCAGGGCCACGGGCGCTGATCTACTTCGGCGGCAATGCCGAGGACGTGTCGCGCAATCTGCCGGAGTTTGCCGAGGCGTTCCCCGATTACGCGGTGTATTTGCTCAACTACCGTGGTTTCGGTGGCAGCGGCGGCTCCCCGTCCGAGGCGGCGATTGCCGAGGATGCGCTGGCGCTGTTCGATCAGGTCTACGCCAGCCATCCGCAGGTTGCGGTGATCGGGCGCAGTCTCGGTTCTGGTGTGGCGATACGTCTGGCCAGTCAGCGGCCGGTGCAGCAGCTGATTCTGGTGACGCCTTACAACGGTCTCGGAGAAATCGCGGCGCGGCAGTATCCGTGGGTGCCCGTGCAGTGGATGCTCAAGGACCGCTTCGAATCCGGCAAGTACGCCGCGCATATCCGCGTGCCGACGTTGTTACTGGCAGCGAGTGATGACGAGGTGATTCCGCGCGCCAGCACCCAGCGTTTGCTGGAGAATTTCCCGCAAGGCCTGGCGGTGCTGCGGGTGGTGCCGGATTCGGGGCATAACTCGATTTCGGACCGCGCGCAGTATTTGCAGTGGATGGGAGATGTGTTGAATCGCTGATTCGATTGAGTTCAAGGATTTTGGTGGTGTTGCAACTGGCCTCTTCGCGGGCAAGCCCGCTCCCACAGTGGGCAGTGTTGTGCACAAATATTGCGAACGACATCAGACCCTGTGGGAGCGGGCTTGCCCGCGAAGAGGCCAGCAATGACACCATGAAATCCAACCGATCACCCGCGCTTCGTCTACCCGACAATAATCTCACCGTCGCCCTTTGAACCAAGTCCCGAATCCCCAGTCCTACCCGCGCCGCTTTCTGCGGCTCACTCAACTTTTGCGCTGTCCCCCTTCAGAGCTGCCCGTCTCATGCGCCACGCCGTTCGTTCGTCTCGCTTCGTTTCGCTGTGCCTGCTGATCCTTTCACCCCTGTTCGCTGCAACCGCCCATGCCGGTGCGGAGCGGCAACTGGTCGCCGCCATCAACGACTATCGCGCCCATCCGCAGCGCTGTGATCGACGCCCGGCGCAGCGCCTGGCGCCGTTGGCGCTGAAGTCGAACCTGGCCTTGCCGATCGGTTACCGCTATGCCGGTGGCATGCGTGAAGTATTGAAGTCGTCCGGTTATTCCGCCATCGCGGTGCGCAGTATTCGCGTGACCGGGGCCGAGGACGCCGAAGAGGCTTTCGACCTGCTGCAAGACGAGCACTGCGCCGCGCTGCTGGATGCGAGCTACGCCGATATCGGCGTCAGTCGTTCGCGCAATGAATGGCAAGTGGTGTTGGCGCAACCGGTGCTCGACAGCCGCGTTGGCGATAACAGCAGCGTCGGCAAGGCGCTGCTTGCCGAGGTGAACGCCGCCCGCGCCCGCCCACGGATGTGCGGACGCCAGCGCTTCGCCGCCGCCCGGCCATTAAGCTGGAACGCCGCGCTGGGCGCCGCCGCACAGGGGCACAGCAAAGCCATGGCTTACGGCAACTACTTCTCCCACCGCGACCCGGACGGCGACCTGCCTGCCGATCGTGCCCGCGCGGCCGGTTATCGCGGTCGGCAGATCGGCGAAAACATTGCCGCTGGGCAGAGTTCACCGGGCAAGGCCATGGCCGGATGGCTGGCCAGTCCCGGGCATTGCGCCAACCTGATGAACCCGATGTTCACCCAGGTCGGCGCCGGGTTTGCCAGTGAGGCACGTAGCGATGAAGGGGTTTACTGGACGATGGTGTTTGGCGCCCAGTGACCGACCGTTGTGCCGATTGAAGATTCGTCAGCGACGATTTCGTTTTGTGTGCCGTCAGAACAAATCGCCGCCTTCGGCAGCCGTTGCACAGGCTGTGTGTTGTCCCTGCAGGCGTTGCCGAAGACAGCGATCTCTGCCCTTCACGCCGCCGCTTGACTGCCGGCCACCATCGCCGACGCCGCCAGCATCGCGCGCAACAACACCGCACACCCCGCCGCCAGATCATCCGGTGCGGCGTTCTCGATTTCGTTATGGCTGATGCCGCCTTCGCACGGCACAAAGATCATCCCGGCCGGGCCGAGTTCGGCGAGGAAAATCGCGTCATGCCCGGCGCCGCTGACGATGTCCATGTGCGACAGACCCAGCCCTTTCGCCGCGCCGCGCACCGCATCCACGCAGCCTTTTTCGAAGTACAACGGCGGGAAATCGGCGGTCGGGGTCAGTTCATAGGTCAGGCCATGTTCTTCGCACGTGGCGTCGATGACTTGCTTTACTTCAGCGATCATCGAGTCCAGCCGCGCCGGTTCCAGGTGACGAAAATCGAGGGTCATGCGCACTTCGCCGGGAATGACGTTGCGCGAGCCGGGATAGGCTTGCAGGCAACCGACGGTGCCGCAGGCATGGGGTTGGTGACCGAGGGCAGCGCGGTTGACCGCACCGACGATTACCGAGGCGCCGACCAGCGCGTCTTTACGCAGGTGCATCGGCGTCGGGCCGGCATGCGCCTCGACGCCGCGCAGCTTGAGATCGAACCACTTCTGCCCCAGTGCACCGAGCACCACGCCGATGGTTTTCTGTTCGTCTTCAAGGATCGGGCCTTGTTCGATGTGCGCCTCGAAATAGGCGCCGACCTGATGCCCGCTGACCTTGCGCGGGCCGGCATAGCCGATGGCGTTGAGCGCTTCGCCCACGGTGACGCCGTCGGCATCGACTTTGGCCAGGGTTTCTTCGAGGGTGAATTTCTCCGCAAACACGCCGGAGCCCATCATGCACGGAGCGAAACGCGAGCCTTCCTCGTTGGTCCAGACCACCACTTCCAGCGGCGCCTCGGTTTCCACGCCGAGGTCATTGAGCGTGCGCAGGACTTCCACGCCGGCGAGCACGCCGAAGCAACCGTCGAACTTGCCGCCAGTGGGCTGGGTGTCGATGTGGCTGCCGGTCATCACCGGCGGCAGGTCGGGATTGCGTCCGGGGCGACGGGCGAAGATATTGCCGACGGCATCGACCGTGACGCTGCATCCGGCGTCCTTGCACCATTGCACGAACAGGTCGCGGGCCTGGCGGTCGAGATCGGTCAGGGCCAGGCGACAGACCCCGCCCTTGACCGTGGCGCCAAGCTTGGCCAGCTCCATGAGCGAGGCCCACAGGCGATCGCGGTTGATGTGCTGATGGCTCGATTGCAGAACGTCTACGGCTGCGTTCATGGGGATCTCCTCAGGCTGCTTTTCTTATGAGTTTCTTCAGATACATCTCTGCCGCAAGTGAGGCCGTCTTCGCGAGCAAGCTCGCTCCCACACTTGGAATGCGTACCCCTGTGGGAGCGAGCTTGCTCGCGAAGAGACCTGCATTCACACCGCAGATTTCACTACTGACGGACTAGCGCGCATCACGCACAACCCGTAATAAATAATCCCGCCCAGCGCCGAGCCGGTGAACCAGCCGTAGCTGTAGAACCAGCTGAACGCATCGCTGCCCAGCGACAGCAAGGTCAGCACCACCGGCACGCCAAAAGCGAGGAACCCGGCCCAGTTCCACGCCGGATACACGTCATCACGGTACAAACCAGCCAAATCCAGTTGCTGCTTCTTGATCAGGAAATAGTCCACCACCATGATCCCGGCGATCGGCCCGAGCAGGCTCGAATAGCCCAGCAGCCAGTTGGAATACACGGTTTCCAGGCTCACATCGGAAACGATCAGACCGAGTTTTTTCAGCAGTTCATGGCCCATCAACAACAACCCGACCAACCCGGTGAGCAACACCGCTTTGGTGCGGTTGATGACCTTGGGCGCGATGTTCTGGAAGTCGTTGGTCGGCGAAACAATGTTCGCCGCCGTGTTGGTCGACAGCGTGGCGATGATGATCAGCGCCATGGCCACCGCGACCCACACCGGGCTCTGGATATGACCGATCAGACTGACCGGATCGGAAACAGTCACGCCGACCAGCTTCACCGACGCAGCCGTCATGATCACGCCGAGCGAGGCGAACAGAAACATGGTCAGCGGCAGGCCGAAAATCTGCCCGAGAATCTGGTCTTTCTGGCTCTTGGCGTAACGGCTGAAGTCAGGAATGTTCAGCGACAACGTCGCCCAGAAACCGACCATCGCGGTCAGCCCGGCAGCGAAGTAACTGACCACACTGGCGCCTTCTGGACGTTTCGGTGGAATCGCCAGTAGCTCGGTCATCGACACATTGGGCATCGCCCACACCAAAAGGCCGATGCCAACCGCCACCAGCAACGGCGCGGACAAGGTTTCCAGCCACTTGATCGACTCGGCGCCACGAATCACTACCCACAGGTTCAGCGCCCAGAAAATCATGAAGCCGATCACCTCCCCGGTTCCGCCGAGGGATTTCCAGCCCTCGAACACCGAGCCGAGAAACAGGTGAATCGCCAAGCCGCCAAACATTGTTTGAATGCCGAACCAGCCACACGCCACCAGCGCACGGATCAGGCACGGCACGTTGGAACCGAGAATGCCGAACGACGAGCGCAGCAACACGGGAAAGGGAATGCCGTACTTGGTGCCGGGAAACGCATTCAGCGTGAGCGGAATCAGCACGATGACGTTGGCAAACAGAATCGCCAGCAGCGCTTCACCGACCGTCAGGCCAAAGTAGGCGGTGAGCACGCCGCCAAGGGTGTAGGTCGGCACACAGATCGACATACCGACCCACAGCGCGGTGATGTGCCATTTGTTCCAGGTTCGTTCGCGCACCTTGGTCGGTGCCATGTCGTGGTTGTAACGGGGACTGTCGAGGACGTCGCTGCCGGCTTCAAGCTCGAACAAGCCGTCGCGCTCGGTCACTTGCGATCTGATCTGTTGCATGGCCGCTCCACTGTTTTTCTGATTATTTTTTTGCTCATCAGGCGGCTGGCGCTCAAAGCGCGAGCCGGACGATGGCCGGAGGAACTGACAACTTTCGTGCACCGGCCATGGTGTCAGCGGCGGCATCAATAAACGTGCCGGGTGCCCCGCTTGCGCATCGGGCCGTGCTTTAAACGCTTTGCAACTTTCTGATATTTATCAGTTTTAATTATTTACCTAATGGGTCCACAGAAACTTGTCTGGGTGCTCAGGCTAAACACTTGGCAAGTTGTCCGAACAGACAGGACTCAATCTGGTGCACTGCATTTATTTTCATCGTGAGCGAGCAACCGCAGCTCAACTTCAAGCGGCTGATTTCACATAGGAAATCTTGCTCATATTTCCATCCTGTCAAGTGCGTCAAAATGGTGAGCAGCCTCACCATTTTGGTGATTTGAACGTTTTTTCCTTATTTTTCAAACACTTAAAACAGTCATAAGCTTATAAAAAATAATCTTGATCTATTGCAACTCTGCGACTAGCTTCTATTCCTGACAGCACTGACAGGAATACGACCTGCTGTGCCGTACATCAATAAAACATCTAGAACCGACACAAGTCGGTCATGCCTGCGAGGAACTCGGAATGTCTCTGTTGATCCGTGGCGCCACCGTTGTTACCCATGATGAAAGTTATCGCGCCGACGTCTATTGCGCCGACGGCGTGATCAAAGCCATCGGTGAAAACCTTGATGTTCCCGCCGGCGCCGAAGTGCTCGACGGCAGCGGTCAATACCTGATGCCCGGCGGCATCGATCCGCACACCCACATGCAACTGCCGTTCATGGGCACTGTGGCCAGTGAGGATTTCTACAGTGGCACGGCGGCGGGTCTGGCCGGCGGCACCACGTCGATCATCGATTTTGTGATTCCCAATCCGCAGCAGTCGCTGATGGAAGCGTTTCATCAATGGCGCGGCTGGGCGGAAAAATCCGCATCCGACTATGGCTTCCACGTCGCGATCACCTGGTGGAGCGAGCAGGTGCGTGAGGAAATGGCCGAGCTGGTCAGCCATCACGGGATCAACAGCTTCAAGCATTTCATGGCCTACAAGAACGCGATCATGGCCGCCGACGACACGCTGGTGGCGAGTTTCGAGCGTTGCCTGGAACTCGGCGCCGTGCCAACGGTGCACGCGGAAAACGGCGAGCTGGTCTATCACCTGCAACGCAAGTTGATGGCCCAGGGCATCACCGGGCCGGAGGCGCATCCGCTGTCGCGTCCGTCGCAGGTTGAAGGTGAGGCGGCGAGCCGGGCGATTCGTATCGCTGAAACCATCGGCACACCGCTGTACCTGGTGCACGTCTCGACCAAGGAGGCCCTCGACGAAATCACCTATGCGCGCAGCAAGGGTCAACCGGTGTACGGCGAAGTGCTCGCCGGCCATTTGTTGCTCGACGACAGCGTCTACCAACACCCGGACTGGCAAACCGCCGCCGGTTATGTGATGAGCCCGCCGTTCCGTCCGCGTGGTCATCAGGAAGCACTGTGGCACGGACTGCAAAACGGCAATCTGCACACCACCGCGACCGACCATTGCTGCTTCTGCGCGGAGCAGAAAGCCGCCGGACGCGATGACTTCAGCAAGATTCCCAACGGCACCGCCGGCATCGAAGATCGCATGGCGGTGCTGTGGGACGAAGGCGTCAACAGTGGGCGGTTGTCGATGCAGGATTTCGTCGCCCTCACTTCCACCAACACCGCGAAGATCTTCAACCTGTATCCGCGCAAAGGCGCGATTCGCGTCGGCGCCGATGCCGACCTGGTGCTGTGGGATCCGCAAGGCACCCGCACCATCTCCGCCAAGACCCACCATCAGCAGGTGGACTTCAACATCTTCGAAGGCAAGACCGTACGCGGTGTACCGAGCCATACCGTCAGCCAGGGCCGGGTGGTCTGGGCCGATGGTGACCTGCGCGCCGAGCGTGGGGCCGGGCGGTATATCGAACGGCCGGCGTATCCGGCGGTGTTTGATTTGCTGAGCAAGCGGGCTGAGCAACATAAGCCAGTTGCTGTGAAACGCTGAAATCCAGGCCTTCGGCCTTCGCGAGCAAGCTCGCTCCCACAGGGGAATGCATTCCAAATGTGGGAGCGAGCTTGCTCGCGAAGAGGCCATCCCGAACGCCACAAAAACCACTGCCCGATAGAGGCAGAGAACCTCAATAACCGTGAGGCACAAAACCGTGATCGAGACCCTGAACCATCTCCCCCACCCGCACGAAAGTGCGGCCGCCCTCGCCGGGCATTTCACCGATCTGGCGCCGCCGCTCAACGATCGGCAGGCGCATCTGGAAGCCTCGCGCTGCCTGTATTGCTATGACGCGCCGTGCGTGAATGCATGCCCGAGCGAGATCGACATCCCGTCATTTATCCGCAACATTCATCAGGACAACGTCCCTGGCGCGGCGCAGAAAATCCTTTCGGCGAACATCCTCGGCGGCAGTTGCGCGCGGGTCTGCCCCACCGAAATCCTTTGCCAGCAAGCCTGTGTGCGCAACAACGCGCAGGAATGCGCGCCGGTGCTGATCGGCCTGTTGCAACGCTACGCCGTCGACAATGCACACTTCACTGAACACCCATTCCAGCGCGCGGCTGCTACCGGCAAACGCATCGCCGTGGTCGGTGCCGGGCCGGCCGGTTTGTCCTGCGCCCATCGCAGTGCCATGCACGGACATGACGTGGTGATTTTCGAAGCACGGGAGAAGGCTGGCGGCCTCAATGAATACGGAATCGCCAAGTACAAACTGGTCGACGACTACGCGCAGAAGGAACTGGATTTCCTCCTGCAGATCGGCGGCATCGAGATTCGTCATGGGCAGAGGCTGGGGGAGAATCTGACGCTAAGTGAACTGCATCAGCAGTTCGACGCGGTGTTCCTCGGCCTCGGCCTCAACGCCAGCAAGCAACTCGGCCTGCCCCACGAAGACGCGCCGGGCCTGCTTGCCGCCACCGATTACATTCGCGAACTGCGCCAGGCCGATGACCTCACGCAACTGCCGCTGGCCGAACGCTGCATCGTCCTCGGCGCCGGTAACACCGCGATCGACATGGCCGTGCAAATGGCCCGCCTCGGCGCCCGCGACGTCAATCTGGTCTACCGCCGTGGCGCCGCCGACATGGGCGCCACCGGCCATGAGCAGGACATTGCCAAAGCCAATCAGGTACGCCTGCTGACCTGGGCGCAACCGGAGGAAGTCTTGCTCGACGATCAGGGCCACGTGCGCGGCATGCGTTTCGCCCGTACCGATCTGGTCGACGGTCGCCTGCAAACCACCGGCGAGACCTTCGAACTGGCCGCTGACGCGATCTTCAAGGCCATCGGCCAGGCCTTCGACGGCAGCGCCCTCGCCGACCCATTGGCGCGCGAACTCAAACGTCAGGGTGAGCGGATTCAGGTCGACGAAAACCTGCGCACCAGCATCCCCGGCGTGTATGCCGGCGGCGACTGCACCAGCCTCGATCAGGACCTGACCGTACAAGCCGTGCAGCACGGCAAACGCGCCGCCGAGGCGATCAATGCTCAACTGATGCTTAACGTGGAGGCTGCGTAAATGGCCGATCTGTCGATTGTCTTCGCTGGCATCAAAGCGCCGAATCCGTTCTGGCTGGCCTCCGCGCCGCCGACCGACAAAGCCTACAACGTGGTCCGCGCCTTCGAGGCGGGCTGGGGTGGCGTGGTCTGGAAAACCCTCGGTGAGGACCCGGCAGCGGTCAACGTGTCGTCGCGTTACTCGGCGCACTACGGCAATAACCGTGAAGTGCTGGGCATCAACAACATCGAGCTGATCACCGACCGTTCGCTGGAGATCAACCTGCGCGAAATCACTCAGGTGAAGAAGGACTGGCCGGACCGCGCGCTGATCGTTTCGCTGATGGTGCCGTGCGTCGAGGAGTCGTGGAAACACATCCTGCCGCTGGTGGAAGCCACCGGCGCTGACGGGATCGAGCTGAATTTCGGCTGCCCCCACGGCATGCCCGAACGCGGCATGGGCGCGGCGGTCGGTCAGGTGCCGGAGTACGTCGAGCAAGTCACGCGCTGGTGCAAGACTTATTGCTCGCTGCCGGTGATCGTCAAACTGACGCCGAACATCACCGACATCCGCGTCGCCGCCCGCGCGGCCCATCGTGGTGGCGCGGATGCGGTGTCGCTGATCAATACGATCAACTCGATCACCAGCGTCGACCTCAAACACATGGTCGCCCTGCCCACCGTCGGCAGCAAAAGCACCCACGGCGGCTACTGCGGCTCGGCGGTGAAGCCAATTGCGTTGAACATGGTCGCCGAGATTGCCCGCGATCCAGAAACTCAGGGCTTGCCGATCTGCGGGATTGGCGGCATCGGCAGTTGGCGCGATGCCGCAGAATTCATGGCGCTGGGCAGCGGCGCGGTGCAGGTGTGCACGGCGGCGATGTTGCATGGGTTCCGCATTGTCGAGGAGATGAAGGACGGACTGTCGCGGTGGATGGACAGCCAGGGCTATGCCAGCATCAGTGAGTTTTCCGGGCGTGCGGTGGGCAATACCACCGACTGGAAGTACCTCGATATCAACTATCAGGTGATCGCGAAGATTGATCAGGACGCGTGCATTGGTTGCGGGCGTTGCCACATTGCTTGCGAGGACACCTCACACCAGGCGATCAGCAGTCTCAAACGGGCGGACGGCACGCATCAATATGAAGTGATTGATGAGGAGTGTGTGGGCTGCAATCTGTGTCAGATCACTTGCCCGGTGGCGGATTGCATCGAGATGGTGCCGATGGAGACGGGCAAGCCGTTTCTGGACTGGAATCATGATCCCAGGAATCCGTATCACGTTGCAGTCTGAATCGGGGGCTGATCCTGAAAAGCCCTCACCCTAACCCTCTCCCAAAGGGAGAGGGGACTGATTGGGGGATGCTGCGAAACTCCGCCGACCTGAAAGCGCTGTTGTGAATCCATAATCGACAAGACTCACAGGCAAGAACTGCTTTGAATCCATAATCGATACATGCCCAGGCACGGACGGCTTTTTGAATCCATATTCGACTGGGTTTTTCAGGTCGATGTACCTCGAGAGACACCTCGGTCGGCCCCCTCTCCCTCCGGGAGAGGGCTGGGGTGAGGGTCGGCCGTTGACGGTGATCTTCAGGGCTCCAGCCCGATCCCACGCAAGATCACACTGGTCACCGTCTGCACCGCCCGCTCGAACTGCATGTCCGACAGCGGTTGATGCTCGTTAAGGATATTCACCTGATGATCAAAGTCGGCATAGTGCTGCGTCGACGCCCAGATCATGTACAGCAAACTCGACGGTTCCACCGGCAAAATCCGCTTGTCCTCGACCCACTGACGAATCTTCGCTTCCTTCATTTTCGCCCAGTCATACAGGCTGACATCCAGCGCCTCGCCCAATGTTGGCGCGCCATGGATGATCTCGTTGGCCCAGACTTTCGAGCCGTATGGCCGGCTGCGCGAGTGGTTCATCTTGGCGCGGATGTAGCTGCTCAGCACCACGCGTGGATCGTCGAACATTTCGAAGCACAGCGCGTCCTGTTTCCACACCTCCAGCAAGTCGAACAGCACCGCGCTGTACAGCTCGCTCTTGGTGCTGAAGTAGTAATGCAGGTTGGAGCGCGGCAATTGCACTTCCGCCGCGATGTCGGCCATGGCCGTGCCGCCGAAGCCTTTTTCGGCGAAGACTTTTTCCGCCGCGAGAAGGATTTTCTCGACGTTGTTGCGACGAATCTCGATCTTGTGATTGCCCATAAGGGCTCCCTGACAACAGCGTTGCCCAAGACTAGCATCCGCTCTGGTCCGCGGGCGACCGCTGCAAACAAAACTTCGTACTGGCGTGAGCGGATGGCTAAACTGACGCCTCTTCGATCCTGCCTCAGAGGTATCCGCGATGCTGTTCAAGAACGTCCTGACCACCACTGCCCTGCTCGCTTCGCTGTTCGCCACATCCTCGGTATTCGCCCACGCGCATCTGAAAAGCCAGACCCCGGCCGCCGACAGCACCGTCCCTGCTCCCGCCGATTTGCGTCTGACCTTTTCCGAAGGCGTCGAGGCCAGTTTTACCAAAGTGACGTTGACCAAGGACGGCGCACCGGTCGCAGTCAAAGCGCTGACCACTGAAAACGACAAGAAAACCTTGATCGTCACCCCCGCTGCACCGCTGGATGCCGGCGAGTACAAAGTCGAATGGCACGCGGTGTCGGTCGATACGCACAAAAGCGAAGGCGCCTACCAGTTCAAGGTTGGCCAGTAACCCATGAGTGACGCGCTGGTGCTGTGCCGCTTTGTGCATTTCATCGCGGTGTTGATGCTGTTCGGGGTCTGGCTGTTCAGACCGTTGCTGCTCAAGGATGAAGCGCCGTCGGTGGATCGGCACGTGGCGCGACTGGCGCGGTGGCTGACGGCGGTGGCGCTGGTCAGCGGGATGGCCTGGGCACTTTTGATTACTGCGAGCATGGCCGGTTCGGCAGCGGCGGCGTTTGACCCGGACACGGTTGCGCTGGTGCTGGGCAATACGTTTTTTGGCCAGGTATGGCGCTGGCATCTGCTGATCAATGCTGTGCTGCTGGCGCTGCTGTTCACACCCTGGCGTTCGAGCATGCCGTTGCGACTGGGCTTCAGTGCGTTGTTACTGGCGACTCTGGCTCCGGTCGGGCACGGCGCAATGCTCGACGGTTTGAGTGGGCAATTGCTGATTCTCAACCAGATCGTTCATCTGACCTGCGTGGCAGCATGGCTCGGCGGATTGTTGTTGCTGGTGCTGATTTTGCGCCAACCGACGGAGCCGATGCATGAGGTGTTGCGACGCTTCAGCGGGATCGGTTATGCGCTGGTCGCCGGACTGCTGATCACGGGGTTGATCAATGTCCGCGTGCTGACCGGCCAGTGGTGGCCGACGCCGTTGTTCAGCGGGTTTGCGTTGATCCTGTTGATCAAGGCGCTGCTCGTGCTGGGCATGCTTGGCCTGGCGCTGTTCAATCGCTTGCGGATTGAGGATTGCGAACAGCGCGTAGGCACGCTCAAGCGCAGTGTGATGCTGGAATGGTTACTCGGCATTGGCGCGGTGGCGGCCGTCTCGCTGCTGGGCACCTTACCGCCGATGATCGCAGGATAGACACAGTTCAAATGTGGGAGCGGGCTTGCTCGCGAAGGCGGTGTGACAGTCGATATCTTTGTATCTGACACGACGCCTTCGCGAGCAAGCCCGCTCCCACATTTTGGATTTGCGCTGATTCAATGAGGTTGGGTGTTGCCCGCTGCGGTGTCGATGCTGACCACCACCGACATCCCCGGCCGCAACCGTTCCTCTTCCTGCTGATCCGGATCGATGGTGATCCGCACCGGCACCCGCTGGGCAATTTTCACGAAGTTGCCGGTGGCGTTGTCCGCCTGCAACAGGGCAAATTCCGAGCCTGTGCCCGGGGAAATATGCTGCACATGCCCGGTGAATCGGCGGTGGTTCAGGGCATCGACGGTGAAGCGCACCGGCTGCCCGACGCGGACGTTATCCATCTGGGTTTCCTTCATGTTGGCGATCACCCATTTCTGGTTCGGCACCAACGCCATCAACTGTGCCCCGGAGTTGACATAAGCGCCGAGGCGCACGCCGATCTGCCCGAGCTGGCCGTCACGCGGGGCGACAATGCGCGTGTTCGACAGGTCGATCCGCGCCAGTTGTACCGCCGCTTCGGCGCTGGCCACCGCCGCTTCCAGCGAGCCGCGATTGACGATCACCGTTTGCAGATCCTGACGGGCGATTTCCAGATTGGCCTTGGCCTGCGCGACCGCCGCAACACTCTGCGCATTCGCTGCCAGCGCCACGTCCATCTCGCGTTTCGACACCGAACCGTCGCGCACCAATTCCTGATTACGGCGCAGATCCGCCTGGCTTTTGCGCAACTGCGCTTCGCTGTCCGCCTGCACCGCCTGACGCAACTTGATCGTCGCCTCCGCGCTGTTGCGTTGCTGCACCACATTAGCCAATGCAGCTTTCTGCACCGCCAGTTGCGCCAGTGCCTGGTCAAGACGTTGCTGGTAGATGCGGTCATCGAGGCGCACCAGCAAATCCCCGGCCTTTACATACTGGAAATCCTGCACCGGCACTTCAAACACATAACCGCTGAGTTGCGGACCGATGATCGTCACCTGCCCGCGCACCAACGCGTTTTCGGTGGTTTCCACTGCACTGCTGAACGGCGGTAACTGCCAGGCATACAAAACAATCAACACGCCAATGATGGCAATCGCGGCAAAGCCCAGCGAAGAAATGATCCGCACCCGCAGCGAGCGCGGCTCGGTGTTCGGCGATGACGGCGGCGCCACACCTTCAGGCGTGGCAGCGATGGCGTTGGTGGTTGTAGTGGTCGGTTCGGTCATGAAGAAGTGGCACCGCTCGAAGGTGTGGATGGCGCAGGGGCGACGGCTTTGGTAGTGCTCATCAGCCACAGCGCACGAATGGACAGCCAGATCATGGTCAGCACCGCAATCACGGCGATCAGCATGAACACATCGTTATAGGCCAGTACGTTGGCCTCACGGGTGGCGGCATTGGACAGGCTGCGAATACCCGCCAGGTTGCGCAGACTCGGGTCGGCCAACAGCGAACCATACGCCGAGCCGCCGCTCTGCACGCGTGCAGCCACCAAGGGGTCAGACAGCGTCAGGTGCTCAACGATGTGACTGGAATGAAATTTTTCCCGAACGATCTGAAACGTGCCCAACAGCGCCGCGCCCAGCAGGCCGCCGAGGTTATTGCAGATCCCGAACAACACGGAAAAACTCACAAGATTTCGCGGATTGGTCAGCACGTTGCGCGTGCCGAAAACCATGGTCGGGCCGAGGAAAAAGGTACTGCCGAATGCCAGCAGGAACTGGCTGAAATAGAGGTTTTCCGGGCGGGTCAGGTTGTTGGAAAAGCTGTCCATGACCGACCCGGTGGCCATCAGCGCCAGCGAGATGATCAACGGCATCAACAGGTGTTTGGGGTCGATGGTCAGCGCACTGGTCAACAGCCCGGCGACGCTGCCGATCAGCATCACCACGTACAGGCTGTGCAACTGCTCATAACCCATGTTCAGGTTCTGCATGAAACCGACCGCACCGGTGGATTGCTCCGAGGTGACCATGCGAATCAGGGTCACCGCCAGCGCCAGGCGGATCATCGTTCCGCTGCCGAGCCAACGGGTCATCAGCAGCGGGTTGCTGCGATTATGTTCGATGGCCAGACCCATGACGATCAAGGCAATCGACGATGCCAGAGCGACGCCGATCCAGTCCGCCTCCAGCCACCAATCGATCCGCCCCAACGACAACACGGCACACAACAACGCCACGCCCGTGGCGAGAATGGCGAAGGTGAGAAAGTCGAGTTTTTCGAAGGTTTTGAAGCGGTCGCCCGGCGGCAACTTGAGCAGCAAGACGCAGCCCAGTGACAACAGCGCCATGCCCAGTTCGAACAGGTACAAGCCGCGCCATTCGGCGATCTGCAGCAAGTCTTCAGAGAATAATCGCGCCAATGGCAGCGCCAGTTGTGAAGTGCCGAGGCCGAGCACCAGCGCCTTCATCCGCCACTTCGCCGGGAATGCCTGGACCATGTAATACAAACCCAGCGAACTCAGCGCCGCGCCGACCATGCCGTGGGCTGCGCGCACCGCCACGGCGGAATTCAGGTCGTTGACGAACAGATGGCCGAAGGTCACCAACGCATACAGCACCAGAAATACCTCGGTGAATGCACGCAAACCGAACTGCTGGCGAAACTTCACCAGCAGCAGGTTCATCGACACGTTGGTCATGACGAACGCCGCCGGCAACCAGGCCATCTCCGCCGTGGTCGCGCCGAGCGCGCCTTGCAGATAAGGCAGGTTGGCCACCACCAGCGAATTGCCCAAGCCACCGGTCACTGCCACCAGCACGCCGACCAGCGCATAGGCCAGGCGCTTGGGATTGGAGTGCAACGGCGTCGAGGGGGAACCGGGCAGACTGGGCTTTTCGTGAGGCTGCCAGTTGCGCGGGGCGTATTGATCCATGGAAAGGCCTTGTGCGGAAGGTGGGTGAAGTTTGCCGCAAATTCACCGGCAACACACATCCCATGGACAACACAAATCCCTTGTAGGAGTGAGCCTGCTCGCGATCGCGGCGTATCAGTGATGGAAATGTCGACTGATGCACCGCGATCGCGAGCAGGCTCACTCCTACAGGGATCTGCGTAATGCTAGATAGTCATCGTATAACTCGCTGTTGACATTCCCGCAAAACCTAGGAAATATCCGCACCCATGTTGTACGACGACGTATAACAAATAATAAAAACAACAAATGAAACAGGGAGCGTCACAGTGAGCACACTCGTCTGCAGTTCCGTCCGCCCTTCCCGCTTTGCCACGCTGCGCCCGCGTACCACCCTTGGCCTGCTCGGCTGCAGCAGCCTCGCCCTGGCCTTGCCGATGAGCGCCGATGCCGAAGGCTTCCTCGAAGACAGCAAAGCCACGCTGAACCTGCGCAACGCCTATTTCAACCGCAACTTCGTCAACCCGGCCTATCCGCAGGGTAAGGCTGAGGAGTGGACGCAGAACTTCATCCTCGACGCCAAGTCCGGCTTCACCCAGGGCACCGTCGGTTTCGGTATCGATGTGCTGGGGATGTATTCGCAAAAGCTCGATGGCGGCAAAGGCACGGGCGGTACGCAACTGCTGCCGATCCACGATGACGGACGCCCGGCGGACAATTTCGGCCGCCTCGGTGTGGCGCTGAAGGCCAAGGTCTCGAAGACGGAACTGAAGGTCGGCGAATGGATGCCGGTGCTGCCGATCCTGCGTTCCGACGATGGCCGTTCGCTGCCGCAGACCTTTCGTGGCGGCCAGATCACCTCTACCGAAATCAACGGCCTGACCGTCTACGGCGGCCAGTTCCGTGGCAACAGCCCGCGCAACGACGCGAGCATGGAAGACATGTCGATGAACGGCCGCGGCGCGTTCACTTCCGATCGTTTCAACTTCGGCGGCGGCGAATACACGTTCAACGACAAGCGCACCCTGGTCGGCGTGTGGTACGCCGAACTCAGCGACATCTACCAACAGCAGTATTTCAACCTCAGCCACAGCCAGCCACTGGGTGACTGGACGCTGGGCGCCAACCTCGGGTTCTTCACCGGCAAGGAAGACGGCAGCGCCCAGGCCGGCGACCTCGACAACAAGACCGCATTCGCCATGCTGTCAGCCCGCTACGGTGGCAACACCTTCTATGTCGGCCTGCAAAAACTCAGCGGCGACGACGCGTGGATGCGCGTCAACGGCACCAGCGGCGGCACCCTGGCCAACGACAGCTACAACGCCAGTTACGACAACGCCAAAGAGCGCTCCTGGCAGTTGCGCCACGACTACAACTTCGTCGCCCTCGGCATCCCCGGCCTGACGCTGATGAACCGCTACATCAGCGGTGACAACGTGCACACCGGCACCATCACTGACGGCAAGGAATGGGGCCGCGAGTCTGAACTGGCCTACACCGTGCAGAGCGGTCCATTGAAAAACCTCAACGTGAAATGGCGCAACGCAACGATACGTCGGGACTTCAGCACCAACGAGTTTGACGAGAACCGGATCTTTATCAGTTATCCGATTTCGTTGTTGTAACCACCAGGCGACGCTCCCCTCTGTAGGAGTGAGCCTGCTCGCGATAGCGGTGTGTCAGCCGCCTCTTCCTCAACTGACACACCGCTATCGCGAGCAGGCTCACTCCTACAGGGGATTGCATTGCAAGGAGAGGATTGTGCTGATCACAAGAGAACCGGGCCTTCCGTCATCTACACCAAAAGTCGCGTTGACAAGATCCGGAAACCCTACCGATACTTCAGCCAAGTCATACGACAACCTACAACAAACCTATAACAATGTGTCCAGGGATTGCCATGACGTCTACCTCTACTCCCCGCGTTCCCTTCAACCGTCTGTTGCTGACTGGCGCCGCCGGCGGCTTGGGCAAAGTGCTGCGTGAACGCCTGCGTCCTTACGCCAACGTGCTGCGCCTGTCCGACATAGCCGCCCTCGCCCCGGCAACCGATGAGCATGAAGAAGTCGTGCTCTGCGACCTCGCCGACAAACACGCCGTGCATCAACTGGTCGAAGGCGTCGACGCGATCCTGCATTTCGGCGGCGTCTCCGTGGAGCGGCCCTTCGAAGAAATCCTCGGCGCCAACATCTGCGGCGTATTTCACATCTACGAAGCGGCGCGTCGGCATGGCGTGAAGCGAGTGCTCTTCGCCAGTTCCAACCACGTCATCGGTTTCTACAAACAGGACGAACCGCTCGACGCCAGCTCCGCGCGCCGCCCCGATGGCTACTACGGACTGTCCAAGTCCTACGGCGAAGACATGGCCAGTTTCTACTTCGATCGCTACGGCATCGAGACCGTCAGCATCCGCATCGGCTCCTCGTTCCCCGAGCCGCAGAACCGTCGAATGATGCACACCTGGTTGAGCTTCGACGATCTCACGCAACTGCTCGAGCGCGCGCTGTACACGCCCAACGTTGGCCACACCGTGGTGTACGGCATGTCCGACAACAAGGACGTGTGGTGGGACAACCGCTTCGCCAGCCATCTCGGCTTTGTGGCAAAGGACAGCTCCGAAGTGTTCCGCGAAAAAGTCGAGGCGCAGCCCATACCGGCTGCCGATGATCCGGCACGCATCTATCAGGGCGGCGCTTTTGTCGCGGCAGGTCCGTTCGGCGACTGATCACTCTGACAACGACGCAAAGGAATGAGTATGCAAGCCGAATTGATCGTCGATGCCCGCAACGCCGTGGGCGAAAGCCCGGTCTGGGTGCCGCAGGAAAACGCGCTGTATTGGGTGGATATTCCCAACGGCGGGCTGCAACGCTGGAGCGCCGACACCGGCCACGTCGCGTCCTGGACGGCCCCGGAGATGCTCGCCTGCATCAGCCGCCACCGCAGCGGTGGCTGGATCGCCGGCATGGAGAGCGGTTTCTTTCACTTGCATCCGCACAGCGACGGCAGCCTCGACAGCGAAATGCTCGCCACCGTCGAGCACAGCCGACCAGACATGCGCCTCAACGACGGTCGCTGCGACCGCCAGGGCCGTTTCTGGGCCGGCAGCATGGTGCTGAACATGGGTCTGAACGCGCCTGAAGGCCGGCTCTATCGCTACGGCGCCGGACAGTCAGGTGTGATCGGCGCGCAGCTCGACGGTTTCATCGTGCCGAACGGCCTCGGCTTCAGCCCTGATGGCAAGACGATGTATTTGTCCGACTCGCACCCCGATGTGCAATTGATCTGGGCCTTCGACTACGACACCGAGACCGGCACGCCTTCGAACCGTCGCGTGTTCGTCGACATGAACCACTTTCCCGGTCGGCCGGATGGCGCTGCCGTGGACGCCGAAGGTTGCTACTGGATCTGCGCCAACGACGCCGGCCTGATTCACCGCTTCGCCCCGGACGGTCGCCTCGATTTCTCCCTGGAAGTGCCGGTGAAAAAACCGACCATGTGTGCCTTCGGCGGCAGCGCCATGGACACCCTGTTTGTCGCCTCGATTCGCCCTGGCGACGATCACGACCCGCAATCCCTGGCCGGCGGCGTATTCGCCCTGAAGCCAGGCGTCAAAGGCCTTGCCGAACCCTTGTTCAACGATTTGCTTTAAACCCTCTGCTGCACCGCTGCGCCTTGAACACAACAATAACAAGACTGGAGACTCACCCCCATGAACTTCAAACGCACCTTGCTGGCCGCTGCACTCCCGCTGATGTTTACCTTCACTGGCGCCGCTCAGGCACTGCAACTCAAATTCGCCGACATTCACCCCGCCGGTTATCCGACCGTGGTGGCCGAAGAAAACATGGGCAAGGCCCTGACCAAGGAAACCAACGGCGAGCTGACCTTCCAATACTTCCCCGGCGGCGTGCTCGGCTCTGAAAAAGAAGTGATCGAGCAGATGCAGGTCGGCGCGGTACAGCTGTCGCGCGTCAGCCTGGGTATCGTCGGCCCTGTAGTGCCGGACGTGAACGTGTTCAACATGCCGTTCATTTTCCGCGACCATCAACACATGCGTAACGTCATCGACGGTGCGGTGGGCGATGAAATCCTCGATAAAATCACCAACTCCGAATTCGGTCTGGTGGCTCTGGCGTGGATGGACGGCGGCACACGCAACATCTACACCAAGCAACCGGTACGCAAGCTCGAAGACCTCAAGGGCATGAAAATCCGCGTGCAAGGCAACCCGATGTTCATCGACATGATGAACGCCATGGGCGGTAACGGCATCGCCATGGACACCGGCGAGATCTTCAGCGCCCTGCAGACCGGCGTGATCGACGGCGCGGAAAACAACCCACCGACCCTGCTCGAACACAACCACTTCCAGAACGCCAAGTTCTACAGCCTGACCGGTCACCTGATCCTGCCAGAGCCAATCGTGATGTCGAAAATCACTTGGGAAAAACTGACCCCGGATCAACAGGCGCTGGTCAAGACCGCCGCCAAGGCTGCCCAGGCTGAAGAGCGCGTGCTGTGGGACAAGAAGTCCGCTGCCAGTGAAGAAAAACTCAAGGCCGCTGGCGTCGAATTCATCCAGGTCGACAAGAAACCCTTCTACGACGCCACCGCGCCGGTGCGGGAAAAGTACGGCGCGAAGTACGCCGACCTGATCAAGAAAATCGAAGCCGTTCAGTAACGTCTCCCGCTCCGTACTCATGAAAAGGCCCGGCGCACCTGATCACTCAGGCGCGCCCGGTTACGGTGGAACCCGATGAAGAATCTGCTGCTGCGTATCAACGACAAGATCTACATGACGTGCATCTGGGTCGCCGGCCTTTCCGTCCTGGCGATTTCCCTGATGATTCCCTGGGGCGTGTTCGCCCGCTACGTGCTGGGCACCGGATCGAGTTGGCCCGAGCCGACGGCGATCCTGCTGATGATGGTGTTCACCTTCATCGGCGCCGCCGCCAGTTACCGCGCCGGTGCGCACATGGCCGTGGCCATGCTCACCGACCGCATGCCACCCCGGTTGAGATCGGCGGCGGCGATATTCTCGCAACTGCTGATGGCGGCGATCTGCATCTTCATGACGATCTGGGGCGCCAAACTGTGCATGTCGACCTGGAACCAGTTCATGGCCGCCCTGCCCGATCTGCGGGTGGGCGTGACTTATCTGCCGATTCCCGTGGGCGGCTTGCTGACGCTGGTGTTCGTGCTGGAAAAACTCTTGCTCGGTGACCAGAGCAAACGGCGGGTCGTGCAGTTCGATCTGGTTGAAGAAAGTGAAGGTGCCGCTTAATGGACGCTCTGATTCTGCTGGGCAGTTTTATCGTATTGATCCTGATCGGCATGCCAGTCGCCTATGCGCTGGGCGCCGCCGCGCTGATCGGTGCATGGTGGATCGACATCCCGTTCCAGGCGGTGATGATCCAGGTCGCGTCGGGGGTGAACAAGTTCTCGCTGCTGGCCATTCCGTTCTTCGTCCTGGCCGGTGCGATCATGGCCGAGGGCGGCATGTCCCGGCGTTTGGTGGCGTGTGCCGGGGTGCTGGTGGGGTTTGTCCGCGGCGGTCTGTCGCTGGTCAACATCGTCGCCTCGACCTTCTTCGGCGCGATCTCCGGTTCCTCGGTGGCCGACACCGCGTCGGTGGGTTCGGTGCTGATTCCGGAAATGGAACGCAAGGGCTATCCACGGGATTTCTCCACCGCGGTAACCGTCAGCGGCTCGGTGCAAGCCCTGCTCACGCCACCCAGCCATAACTCGGTGCTCTACTCCCTGGCCGCCGGTGGTACGGTGTCGATTGCCTCGCTGTTCATGGCGGGCATCGTGCCGGGGTTGCTGATGAGCGCCTGCCTGATGGTGCTGTGCCTGATTTTCGCGAGAAAACGCGATTATCCCAAGGGTGAAGTGATCCCGATGCGCCAGGCGTTGAAAATCGTCGGCGAAGCGCTCTGGGGCTTGATGGCGATGGTGATCATCCTCGGCGGCATCCTGTCCGGCATCTTCACCGCTACCGAATCGGCGGCCATCGCAGTGCTGTGGTCGTTCTTCGTGACCATGTTCATCTACCGCGACTACAAGTGGAGCGAACTGCCGAAACTGATGCACCGCACGGTGCGGACGATCTCCATCGTGATGATCCTGATCGGTTTCGCCGCGAGCTTCGGCTACATCATGACCCTGATGCAGATTCCGGCGAAAATCACCACGCTGTTCCTGACCCTCTCGGACAACCGCTACGTGATCCTGATGTGCATCAACGTCATGCTGCTGTTGCTCGGCACGGTGATGGACATGGCGCCGCTGATCCTGATCCTCACGCCGATCCTGATGCCGGTGATTCTCGGCATCGGCGTTGATCCGGTGCAGTTCGGCATGATCATGCTGGTCAACCTGGGGATCGGATTGATAACGCCGCCGGTGGGTGCGGTACTGTTTGTCGGGTCAGCGGTGGGCAAAGTGAGTATTGAAAGCACTGTTAAAGCGTTGCTGCCGTTCTATGCCGTGCTGTTCCTGGTGTTGATGCTGGTGACTTACGTGCCGGCACTTTCGCTGTGGTTGCCACATCTGGTGTTGTAAGCCGATAAACAATCGCAGCCCTTCATGGGCTGCGATTGTCATCTCAAGCCCGTAACAACATATACCCCGCCACCACCAGACAGACACTGGCAAACCCGACCTGCAACGCCCGCGCCGGCACCCGCGCGCACAGCTTGCGGCCGATGATCATGCCGACAATGCTGGCCACGATAAACGCCCCGCCCTGCGCATCGATCCGCACACCGGCGTGAAACGATCCAGCCACGCCAATCGCCGAAATCAGACTGATCACCATCAACGACGTCGCGACGATGCCGCGCATCTGCACGTCAGTCAGCTGCTTGAAGGCCGGCACAATCAAGAAGCCGCCACCGACGCCGAGCAAACCGGACACCACCCCGGTAACCGCGCCCAATGCCGCCAGCGTGGCGGTGCATTTGGCGGTCCAGTCGAAGCGCCCGGTGTCCTCGTTGAGCATGCAATTCTTCTGACCCCAACTGGCGTGACCGTGATCGCTCGGCCCCTCCTGCTGACGCTCGCGGCGCAGCATGCGCCAGGCCACCATGACCATCAGCAGACTGAACAGGATCATCAGGATTTTCTCCGGCAACTGGTGCGCGAAGTAGATTCCCAACGGCGAAAACACCGCGCCCAACGCAGCAATCAACAAAGCCGCGCGGTAGCGCACCAGGCCATGTCGCAGACCATCGATAGCGCCAACCGCTGCCGCACTGCCCACCGCAAACAACGCCACCGGCGCGGCCTGGGTCATCGTCCAGCCCAACCCGAGCACCAGTGCCGGCACCGCGAGAATCCCGCCGCCGGCCCCGGTCAAGCCGAGGACCAACCCCATCACCACACCAAACAGGCTTGCCAGCAACATAGGGTTTTCTCAGTCAACCTTGGACAGACCAGTCAGCCACTCGCGGCCCTTGAGCATGCCGTTCCAGTAGAACCACGGCAGCAACGTCGCCTTGAGCAGCCACGCCGATCGCCGCGCCACGGTCGGGTCCAGAGGAAAGGTCGGCAGCAACTTCCCGGCATAACCGAACTCGGCGAGAATCACCTTGCCCTTCTCCACCGTCAGCGGGCAGGAACCGTAGCCGTCGTACTTCAGCGGCAACGGTTGCTGCTTGCGCAGCGCCAGCAGGTTTTCCGCGACCACAACGATTTGCTTGCGCACCGCTGCGGCGGTTTTCGCGTTGCTGGTGCCGCAGACATCACCGAGTGCGAACACGTCGGGATAACGCGGATGCTGCAGGCTGTGCGGGTTGACTTCGCACCAGCCGGCGGCGTCGGCCAGAGCGCTCTGCGCGATGAAGTCCGGCGAAACCTGGGGTGGCACGACGTGGAGCAGATCGAAGGCTTTCGCTTCGAGGCTGATGTTGCCGCCAGCATCCCTGACCTCGAACCACGCGGTTTTCGCCGGGCCGTCAACCTTGACCAGGTTTGAGTTGAACGCCAGTTGTGCGTTGTATTTCTCGATGTACTTCATCAACGGCGGCACAAACGTCGCCACGCCGAACAGCGCGGCGCCGGCCAGATTGAATTCGACATGGATGTTGTTCAGCACCGCGTTTTTACGCCAGTGATCACAGGACAGATACAACGCCTTTTGCGGCGCGCCGGCGCATTTGATCGGCATCGCCGGTTGGGTGAACAGCGCTTTGCCGCCGCGCAGCTTCTGCACCTGATCCCAGGTGTACTGCGCGTGCTGATAACTGTAATTGGAAGTGACACCGTACTGACCAAGGCTCTCTTGCAAGCCTTCGATCTTTTCCCAGGCCAGACGCAGGCCGGGGCAGACAATCAGGTACTGATAGCTGACCGTGCGTTGATCGTTGAGGGTGAGTTGGCGCTTGTCCGGGTCGATCGCGGTGACTGCCGCTTGCAGCCAGTTTGCTTGCCGGGGCATGACCTTGTTCATAGGTCTTGCCGTATCTTTCACGTCATAGGCGCCACCGCCGACCAGCGTCCACGCCGGTTGGTAATAATGGTGAGTACTCGGCTCGATCACCGTGATGTTGAGGCGCGGGTCACGCTTGAGCAGGCTGGCGACGAAACCGATGCCGGCCGTACCGCCGCCGATGACCACGATGTCCGCACTGATGGATGGGCCCCAGTGTTGATCGTTCATTGCTTGTTCCTTTTGCTGCACGCAAGGGTTTCTCAGCCTTCACACACATCCATTGTGGGAGCGGGCTTGCTCGCGAAAACGGTAGATCATTCAACAACGATGTCGACTGATACGACGCTTTCGCGAGCAAGCCCGCTCCCACATTTGGACGGTGCGCTGGCTGGCATTTATTGATGGCCCAGACTTTTCAGCACGGCGCCGCAATACAACCCGGACAGGGTCTTCATCACCTGAATGACTTCCGGACTGGCCAGACCATAAAAAATGTACTTGCCTTCACGACGGGTCGCGACCAGGCCTTCATCGCGCAGGATGCCCAGTTGCTGCGACAACGTCGGTTGGCGCACACCGGTCATCTTTTCCAGTTCGCCAACGTTGCGCTCGCCCTGGGTCAGTTGACACAGAATCAGCAGGCGATCCTCATTGGCCATGGCCTTGAGCAACGCGCAGGCCTTGGAGGCCGAGGCGCGCAGTTGGGCGACTTCACATTCGGTCAGACTGGATTGCATTTGCACGATGCCTTCAAGGTCACTTAAGCTGCGAACATTATGTTTTTCGATAAAGTGTTGCAACCCATTTTCCTTGTTCAGGTTGGTGTCCATGCCCGCGCAAATTGAAGCTTTCCTCGACCCCGCCTCCTCGACCTACAGCTATGTGGTCTACGAAACCGCTGGCGGGCAATGTGCGATCGTCGATCCAGTGCTCGATTACGACGGCGCCGCCGGACGCACCTGCACCGCCCAGGCCGACAAAATCATCGCCTTCGTTCGCACGCACAACCTGCAGGTGCAGTGGCTGCTGGAAACCCACGCCCACGCCGACCACCTGTCCGCCGCGCCGTATCTGCGCCGCGAACTGGGCGGCAAAATTGCCATTGGCGAATCGATCAGCAAAGTGCAGAACGTGTTCAAGACGCTGTTCAATCTGGAGCCGGAATTCTGCGTCGATGGCTCGCAGTTCGATCACCTGTTTGCGCCGAACGAATCATTCCGCATCGGCAACCTCAAGGCCACGGCCCTGCATGTCCCCGGGCATACGCCGGCGGACATGGCCTATCTGATTGATGGCGAACAGATCCTGGTCGGTGACACGCTGTTCATGCCCGATGTCGGCACCGCGCGCTGCGACTTTCCGGGTGGCAATGCCCATCAGCTGTTCAACTCGATTCACAAGCTATTGGCGTTCCCGGCGAGCGTGAAGCTTTACGTTTGCCACGATTACCCGCCCGAAGGCCGCGAACCGCAGTGCCAGACCACCGTCGGTGAGCAGCGCAAAAACAATATTCATGTGCATGACGGCATCGATGAGGCAGCCTTCGTCGAGATGCGCACCAAGCGTGATGCCGGGCTGGGCATGCCGACGTTGTTGCTGCCGGCGATTCAGGTGAATGTGCGGGCGGGGAATCTGCCGGCGGCGGAAGACAACGGCGTGGTGTACCTGAAGATCCCGCTCAATAAGCTTTAACGGGAAAAGATCGCAGGCTGCGATCTTTTGATCTTCACGCCCCCAACGTCAAACCGTTCGCCGGCAGCGGCAGCGCGGTCTTGTAGCGCACCTGCTTCAGCGCAAAACTCGACCGGATGTTCGCCACCCCCGGCACCTTGGTCAGGAAGTCCATCATGAAGCGTTCCAGGGACTGAATCGTCGGCACCAACACCCGGATCAGATAGTCCGGGTCTCCGGCCATCAGGTAGCACTCCATCACCTCGGGGCGATCGGAAATCGCCTCTTCAAAATGCTGCAGCGCCTCCTCCACCTGTTTCTCCAGGCTGACGTGAATGAACACGTTCACATGCAGCCCCAGCAGGTCGGCATCCAGCAACGTCACCTGTTCGCGAATCAGCCCTAACTCTTCCATGGCCTTTACCCGGTTGAAGCACGGCGTCGGTGACAGATTGACCGAACGTGCGAGGTCGGCGTTGGTGATGCGCGCATTCTCCTGAAGGCTGTTGAGAATGCCGATGTCGGTACGGTCCAGTTTGCGCATGAGACAAAACCACCTGCTTTTTATGTTTATGCAGAATTTCTATCTGCAAATCGTCTCCAGCGCAACGAAACAGAGATAAATATTCTTCTTGCCCGGGCCTATGATTGTTGTAGGACAAGATTTCTTCTACCGAGGAATGACTGCCAGCTCACTACAAGAAATTCACAAGATCGAGCGTAGAAGCCATGACCCAAGCGTATGAACCGCTACGCCTGCACGTCCCTGAACCCTCGGGCCGTCCCGGCTGTAAAACCGACTTCTCCTACCTGCATCTGACCGATGCCGGTACGGTGCGCAAACCCTCCATTGACGTCGAACCTGCCGACACCGCCGATCTGGCCCGTGGGCTGATTCGCGTGCTCGACGATCAGGGCAATGCCCTTGGCCCTTGGGCCGAGAACGTGCCGGTAGAGATCCTGCGCAAGGGCATGCGCGCCATGCTCAAGACGCGGATTTACGACAACCGCATGGTCGTCGCCCAGCGTCAGAAAAAAATGTCGTTCTACATGCAGAGCCTCGGCGAAGAAGCCATCGGCAGCGCCCAGGCGTTGGCGCTGAATATCGACGACATGTGCTTCCCGACCTACCGCCAGCAAAGCATTCTGATGGCCCGCGATGTGCCGCTGGTCGACCTGATCTGCCAACTGCTGTCCAACGAGCGCGATCCGCTCAAGGGACGCCAGTTGCCAATCATGTACTCGGTCAAGGACGCCGGTTTCTTTACCATCTCCGGCAACCTCGCTACCCAGTTCATACAGGGTGTGGGCTGGGGCATGGCCTCGGCGATCAAGGGCGACACGAAAATCGCCTCGGCGTGGATCGGCGACGGCGCTACCGCCGAATCGGACTTCCACACCGCCCTCACCTTCGCTCACGTTTACCGCGCGCCGGTAATCCTCAACGTCGTGAATAACCAGTGGGCGATTTCGACCTTCCAGGCGATTGCCGGTGGTGAGGCCACCACCTTCGCCGGACGCGGTGTCGGTTGCGGCATCGCCTCGCTGCGTGTCGACGGTAACGACTTCTATGCAGTTTATGCAGCCTCCGCCTGGGCCGCCGAACGCGCCCGCCGCAACCTCGGCCCGACCATGATCGAGTGGGTCACCTACCGCGCCGGCCCGCACTCGACCTCCGACGATCCTTCCAAATACCGTCCGGCCGATGACTGGAGCCACTTCCCGCTCGGCGACCCGATCGCCCGCCTCAAGCAGCACCTGATCAAGGTCGGTCACTGGTCGGATGAAGAACACTCTGCGGTCAGCGCCGAACTCGAGGCCGAAGTGATTGCCGCGCAGAAACAGGCCGAACAGTACGGCACCCTCGCCGGCGGCCAGATTCCCAGCGCCGCGACCATGTTCGAAGACGTCTACAAAGAGATGCCGGAGCACTTGAAGCGCCAGCGTCAGCAGTTGGGGATCTGACATGAACGATCACAACAACAATATTCAGTTGGAAACCGCCATGACCACGACCACCATGACCATGATCCAGGCCCTGCGCTCGGCCATGGATGTGATGCTTGAGCGTGATGACAATGTCGTGGTGTTCGGTCAGGACGTCGGCTACTTCGGCGGCGTGTTCCGTTGCACCGAAGGCTTGCAGACCAAGTACGGCACCTCGCGGGTATTCGACGCACCGATCTCGGAAAGCGGTATCGTCGGCGTCGCCGTTGGGATGGGCGCCTACGGTCTGCGTCCGGTCGCCGAGATCCAGTTCGCCGACTACGTTTACCCCGCCTCCGACCAGATCATTTCCGAAGCGGCGCGCCTGCGTTATCGCTCGGCTGGCGAGTTCACCGCACCGATGACCCTGCGCATGCCATGCGGCGGCGGCATCTATGGCGGTCAGACCCACAGCCAGAGCATCGAGGCGATGTTCACTCAGGTGTGCGGCTTGCGCACCGTGATGCCGTCCAACCCGTATGACGCCAAAGGCCTGCTGATCGCCTCCATCGAAAACGATGATCCGGTGATCTTCCTGGAGCCGAAACGCCTGTACAACGGCCCGTTCGACGGCCACCACGACCGCCCGGTAACCCCGTGGTCGAAACACCCGCAAGCCCAGGTGCCGGACGGTTACTACACCGTGCCGCTGGACGTTGCTGCGATTACCCGTCCGGGCAAGGACGTGACCGTGCTGACCTACGGCACCACCGTGTATGTGTCGCAAGTCGCGGCCGAAGAATCCGGCGTCGATGCCGAAGTCATCGACCTGCGCAGCCTGTGGCCGCTGGACCTTGAGACCATCGTCAAATCGGTGAAGAAAACCGGTCGTTGCGTAGTCGTTCACGAAGCCACCCGCACCTGCGGTTTCGGCGCCGAACTGGTGTCGCTGGTGCAAGAGCATTGCTTCCATCACCTGGAAGCGCCGATCGAACGCGTCACCGGTTGGGACACTCCCTACCCGCACGCGCAGGAGTGGGCGTATTTCCCAGGGCCGTCCCGAGTGGGCGCGGCGTTGAAACGGGTCATGGAGGTCTGAATGGGCACGCACGTTATCAAAATGCCGGACATCGGCGAAGGCATCGCAGAAGTAGAACTGTCGCAGTGGCACGTCAAGGTTGGCGATCTGGTCGTTGAGGATCAGGTGCTGGCGGACGTGATGACCGACAAGGCGATGGTCGATATTCCGTCGCCGGTACACGGCAAGGTGATTGCCCTCGGTGGTCAGCCGGGTGAAGTGATGGCGGTTGGCAGTGTGTTGATCAGCATCGAGGTTGAGGGCGCCGGTAACTTGAAAGAGTCCGCTACCCCCGCGCCTGTTAAAGAAACACCTGTTGCGCCGAAAGTTGAAGCCGTTGTTGAAAGCAAACCTGCTCCAGCCGCCCCGCGTCCGGCTGCGGTTTGCCAAGGCCCGATGGTTGCTCGCGAAGCAGACGAACGCCCGCTCGCTTCGCCGGCCGTGCGCAAACATGCGCTGGATCTGGGGATTCAATTGCGTCTGGTGCGCGGTTCCGGCCCGGCCGGTCGCGTGTTGCACGAAGACCTCGAAGCTTATCTGGCGCAAGGTCAGTCGAACGCCTCAGCGCCGGCGGCTGCCGCTTACGCCCAGCGTAATGACGAAGAACAGATTCAAGTCATCGGCATGCGCCGCAAGATCGCCCAGCGCATGCAGGACGCCACTCAACGTGCCGCGCATTTCAGTTATGTCGAAGAAATCGACGTCACCGCGATTGAAGAACTGCGCGCCCATCTGAACGAAAAACACGGTGCCAGCCGTGGCAAGTTGACCTTGCTACCATTCCTCGTTCGCGCCCTGGTTGTGGCCCTGCGCGACTTCCCGCAGATGAACGCCCGTTACGACGACGAAGCCCAGGTCATCACCCGCCTCGGTGCGGTGCATGTCGGCGTCGCCACACAAAGCGATGTCGGCCTTATGGTGCCGGTGGTGCGTCACGCCGAGGCGCGCAGCCTGTGGGACAGCGCCGCCGAGATCTCGCGTCTGGCCAACGCCGCGCGCAATGGCAAGGCCAGCCGCGATGAGCTGTCTGGCTCGACCATCACCCTGACCAGCCTCGGTGCGCTGGGCGGCATCGTCAGCACCCCGGTGCTGAACCTGCCGGAAGTGGCGATCGTCGGCGTGAACAAAATCGTCGAACGGCCAATGGTCGTCAAAGGCCAGGTGGTGATCCGCAAGATGATGAACCTCTCCAGCTCGTTCGATCACCGCGTGGTCGATGGCATGGACGCGGCACTCTTCATCCAGGCCATCCGTGGCTTGCTCGAACAACCTGCCACTTTGTTTGTGGAGTAAGGCGCGCATGCAATCTCTGAACACTACGCTGCTGATCATCGGCGGCGGCCCCGGCGGTTATGTCACGGCGATTCGCGCCGGGCAACTGGGCATCCCGACCATTCTGGTCGAAGGCCAATCGCTGGGTGGCACCTGCCTGAACATCGGCTGCATTCCGTCGAAAGCACTGATTCATGTGGCTGAGCAGTTTCATCAGACGCAGCATCACAGCCAGCATTCGGCGTTGGGCATCAATGTTTCCGCGCCAACTCTCGACATCAGCAAAAGCGTCGAGTGGAAGGACGGCATCGTTGATCGCCTGACTACTGGCGTGGCGGCACTGCTGAAAAAGAACAAGGTTCAGGTCATCAATGGCTGGGCCAAGGTCATCGACGGTAAAACCGTGGATGTCGGCGACATGCGCATCCAGTGCGAGCACTTGGTGCTGGCCACCGGTTCGACCAGCGTCAATCTGCCGATCCTGCCGATTGGCGGGCCGATCATCTCTTCCACCGAAGCGCTGGCACCGAAGTCTGTGCCAAAACGTCTGGTAGTCGTTGGCGGTGGTTACATCGGTCTGGAACTGGGCATTGCCTATCGCAAGCTCGGTGCCGAGGTCAGTGTGGTCGAGGCGCAGGATCGCATTCTGCCCGCTTACGACGCCGAGCTGACGCAACCGGTGCATGACGCGTTGAAGCAACTGGGTGTGAAGCTGTATCTGAAGCACAGTGTGCTGGGTTTCGACGGCACTTTGCAGGTGCGCGATCCCGAGGGCGAAACCCTCGACCTGGAAACCGATCAGGTGCTGGTCGCCGTAGGGCGCAAACCGAACACGCAGGGCTGGAACCTCGAAGCGCTGAATCTGGACATGAACGGCTCGGCGATCAAGATCGACAGCCGTTGCCAGACCAGCATGCGTAATGTCTACGCCATCGGCGATTTGAGCGGCGAGCCGATGTTGGCTCACCGTGCCATGGCCCAAGGCGAAATGGTCGCCGAGCTGATCAGCGGCAAAACCCGCGAATTCAACCCGACCGCCATCGCCGCCGTGTGCTTCACCGACCCGGAACTGGTGGTAGTCGGCAAGACCCCGGACGAGGCCAAGGCTGCCGGGCTGGACTGCATCATCTCGAGCTTCCCGTTCGCCGCCAATGGCCGGGCGATGACGCTGGAGTCGAAAAGCGGCTTCGTGCGTGTGGTCGCTCGTCGGGATAACCATGTGATTGTCGGCTGGCAGGCGGTGGGCGTGGGCGTTTCCGAGTTGTCCACCGCATTTGCGCAAAGCCTGGAAATGGGCGCGCGGCTGGAAGACATCGGCGGCACCATCCATGCGCATCCGACTTTGGGTGAGGCGGTGCAGGAGGCAGCGTTGCGTGCCCTCGGGCATGCGCTGCATATGTGATGTGCGGTGGCAGTGATGGCCCCTTCGCGAGCAAGCTCGCTCCCATAGGGAGGAATGCATTTCAAATGTGGGAGCGAGCTTGCTCGCGAATTCTCAGGGGCAACCGGAACTATCTGTGTGTCATCCGATAGTCCGGGCTGCGAAACCACTCAAGAATGAAGTATTGTTGTGCCCATCCAAAAAACGTCAGAAGCCTTGAACCGTTTCGGCGGTTGTTCAGTGATAGAGGGTGTCATGGGTAACGAAAGCATCAATTGGGACAAGCTGGGTTTTGACTACATCAAGACCGACAAACGCTATCTGTCGTACTTTCGCGATGGCGAATGGGACAAAGGCACCCTGACCGAAGATAACGTGCTGCACATCAGCGAAGGCTCGACTGCCCTTCACTATGGCCAGCAATGCTTCGAAGGCATGAAGGCCTATCGTTGCAAGGACGGCTCGATCAACCTGTTCCGCCCGGACCAGAACGCCCTGCGCATGCAACGCAGCTGCGCGCGTCTTCTGATGCCGACGGTCGACACCGAGCAGTTCATCGAAGCCTGCAAAGCCGTGGTTCGTGCCAACGAGCGCTTCATCCCGCCTTACGGCACTGGCGGCGCGCTGTACTTGCGTCCGTTCGTGATCGGCGTGGGTGACAACATCGGCGTGCGCACCGCACCCGAGTTCATCTTCTCGATCTTCTGCATCCCGGTCGGCGCCTACTTCAAGGGCGGCCTGACCCCGCACAACTTCCAGATCTCCAGCTACGACCGTGCGGCCCCACAGGGCACGGGCGCGGCCAAGGTCGGTGGCAACTACGCCGCGAGCCTGATGCCTGGCTCGAAAGCGAAGAAAGCCAACTTCGCTGACGCGATCTACCTGGATCCGATGACCCACACCAAGATCGAGGAAGTCGGCTCGGCCAACTTCTTCGGGATCACCCACGACAACAAGTTCGTCACCCCGAACTCGCCCTCGGTCCTGCCAGGCATCACCCGCCTGTCGCTGATCGAACTGGCAAAATCGCGTCTGGGTCTGGAAGTGGTTGAAGGCGACGTGCTGATCGACAAACTGTCGGACTTCAAGGAAGCCGGCGCTTGCGGTACTGCTGCGGTGATTACCCCGATCGGCGGCATCAGCTACAACGACCACCTGCACGTGTTCCATAGCGAAACCGAAGTCGGCCCGGTCACCCAGAAGCTCTACAAAGAGCTGACTGGCGTGCAAACCGGCGACATCGAAGCGCCAGCGGGCTGGATCGTCAAGGTTTGAACTGACGGCTGCTGATGTAGAAAAGCCCTCCACCGAGTAATTGGTGGGGGGCTTTTTTTGTGGCGTTTGGCGCAGTATTTGTGGCGTGCTTGAGATTCTTTCCCCCTCACCCCAGCCCTCTCCCCCAAGGGGGCGAGGGGGAAGGGAGCCGATCGTTGTGCCGTTCAAAACCTGAGTTCGACCTGATCGTTCAGGTCGATGTAGTACGCGAGAACACCTCGGTCAGTCCCCTCTCCCTCTGGGAGAGGGCTGGGGTGAGGGTAGGCTTTTCGCTCTTCAAGGCAATCCGTTTACCAAGTCGCTCAGCAATCCCACTCGCCTGCCCATTCTGCTGCTTACCCATCCGCGCCTGGGTAATCAACCCTGGAATCAACTCCCCCTCCGGCAGATTCTTCCAGAATCGCGCCGGCAAATGCCCCTGCATGACCTTCTCGTTCAACCGCGCTGGATTAAAGATGTGGCTGTAGTAAGTCAGCCATAGATCGCCATGCGGATCGTCGACATTCTGCGCCAGTTGCTGCCATTCCAGCGGGCATTGCCGCTGATGGATCAGTTGTTCGCCATCGTAATAGACCCCGTCACGCGGGGTGGCGATCAACCAGCGATGTCGGCCCATCCGCCCAATAAAATGCTCGCTGGCACTGTGCAGGATGTCATGGGCCGGTTCGTGCCAAGCCACGTATTGCGGCCCAGCACTGGATAACGGGCGTTCGATGAAACGCACAAACGCATGCAGATGATGGGCTTCGCGATGCACTTGCTTGATGCGTCGCTGCAACTCGCTGCCAAGTTTATCCCCGGCCATCATCGCGGTGCGGTCGCCGTGACTGACGCGCCACAACACTTCATACAACAAACTCCAGCGCTGATCACCGCGATAGTGCGAGGCCTGCTCCAGCGTGTCGAGCAGCGCACGCGGAATACGCGCCTGAAACGGCCCCTGCCCTTCAGGCACCGGATCGTCATTGGCGAACAGATCACCCACACCTTGCGAAGCCCAGCTCACCAGACTCGGATCGACTTCATGGCTCAACAGCCAGCGCGCCTGCTGGCGCCATGTGTCGAACAGGTCGTCGCAATCAAGATTGATCATCCCCACAGCCCCATTTGCTGCGGCATCGGCCGGTCGCGCAATTGCTGATAGAGCAAATGGCTGGTGACCTCGGCCTGCTGCGGATGGTAGTCGCTGGTGATGATGAACGGCTTGGCCTTGGCCAGCACACAGCGCATGCGCGCGACGTCTTCGTAACGGATGCGCCGCTGGCGGCGCAACTCCACCAAACGTTCAGTGGTGCGCAAACCGATACCGGGAATACGTGCGATCAACGACGCTTCGGCACGGTTCAGGTCCAGCGGAAACACTTCGCGATTCTCCAGCGCCCAGGCCAGTTTCGGGTCGATGTCCAGCGCCAGATTGCCCGGCCCCTTGAGCAATTCATCAGCGCTGTAGCCGTAGCTGCGCAGGAGAAAATCGGCCTGGTACAAGCGGTGCTCGCGCATCAGCGGCGGCGCGGCCAGCGGCACGCTTTTCGGACTGTCGGGGATCGGGCTGAAGGCCGAATAGTAGACCCGGCGCAGACGGAAGTTGCCGTACAGGGCCTGGGCACTGTGGAGGATGGTGCTGTCGTCGGTGTCGTCGGCGCCGACAATCAATTGCGTGCTCTGCCCGGCCGGGGCGAACTTCGCCGAGCGCGGTTCGTTCAACACGGTCTGCACGCCGGTGTAGATGGTGTTCATCGCTTGCTTGATCGAGGTGATGTCCTTCTCCGGCGCCAGCACTTGCAGGCTGGCATCGGTGGGCAGTTCGATGTTGACGCTCAGGCGATCGGCGTAGCGCCCTGCTTCTTCGATCAATGCCGGATCGGCTTCGGGAATGGTCTTGAGATGAATGTACCCGCGAAACTCATGCTCTTCGCGCAGCAGCTTCGCCACCCGCACCAGTTGCTCCATGGTGTAGTCCGCCGAGCGAATGATGCCGGAGCTGAGAAACAATCCGCTGACGCAGTTGCGCCGATAGAAATCCATGGTCAGCGCGACGACTTCTTCAGGCGTAAAGCGCGCACGCGGGACATCGCTGGAGCGGCGGTTGACGCAATACTGGCAATCGTAAAGGCAGAAGTTGGTCAGCAGAATCTTCAGCAACGACACGCAGCGCCCGTCCGGCGTGTAGCTGTGGCAAATGCCCATGCCATCGGTCGAACCCAAGCCGCTCTTGCCTTCGGAGCTGCGCTTGGGCGCACCGCTGCTCGCGCATGAGGCGTCGTACTTGGCGGCGTCGGCGAGAATGCTCAGCTTGTCGATGATTTGCATGGCGCGGGACTCTGTACTGTTTGGATATACAGTATAGAGTCGACAGCGGTGATACAAGGTGGCAGATGCGCCCCTCGTCGGTCAGATGCACAAAATCAAAGGATCGCAGCCTGCGGCAGCTCCTTGGATTGGGTCGAGATTTATCGGGTGTGCGCGACTCCTGCAGGAGCTGCCGCAGACTGCGATCTTTTGATCTGCCCGTCCACCGGCCACTCAACACCGAACCGCGCACCGATCTCCTTGCGCCCCAGCGCCGTCAACGTCAGCGCCCGACTGTCCAGATCCTGTGTCACCCACTTGCGCTTCAATGCCGTTTGCAACAGCGCCGCGCCCAGCGAGCCACCGAGATGCGGCCGGCGCATGCTCCAGTCCAGGCAGGGGCAGGCAAACTTGCGACGCAGGGTCGTCAAGCCCTGCACGTCAATGCCCAGCCCGAAAAACAACGCCTCGCCGCTTTCACTCAAGCGATACGCCTGTTCGTCGGTTTGCACCAGCCAACCGGCCTCGAGCAACCGGTCATGCAGCAACACCGCCAGCGTCCCGGCCATGTGGTCGTAGCAGGTGCGCGCGAATTGCAGGCGATCCGGAGTGTGCGCCTTGAACGTCGGTGCGGCGTTCTGGCCAATCACCATTAGCGCTTCCAGCGCTTTCGCCACCCGCTGATCGGCCAGGCTGTAATAGCGATGGCGGCCCTGCACGTGCAGGCGCACCAGGGCCAGATCCTTGAGTTTGGCCAGATGCGCGCTGGCGGTCGAAGCACTGACCTCGGCGATCGTCGCCAGTTCTGTGCTGGTGCGGGCGTGGCCGTCCATCAGCGAACAGAGGATTTTCGTTCGCGCCGGTTCGGCGATGGCGGCGGCCACTTGGGAAACGCCGATGTCTTGATGTTCTGCGTGCATGGTTCGCTCCCGGACGAATCGTCGTCGCTGCGCAGTGGAGATAGTAGCAACACTTTCCCCAACGACAAGGTTACCCATCATGGACCCGATCAGCGCAGCAACGCATGTCGATCCTTATCCCTACTACGCGCAATTGCGCGCAGACAGTGGACTGACATTTCATCCCGAGCTGAAACTGTGGGTCGCCAGCAGCGCCCAAGCGGTGTGTGCAGTGTTGGCGCATGCCGATTGCCGGGTGCGTCCGGCGCAAGAGCCGGTGCCCAAGGCGATTGCCGGAGGCATGGCCGGCGAAGTCTTCGGCCAACTGATGCGCATGAATGACGGGGCACGTCAGCGCTGCCCGCGCTCCGCCATCGAACCTGAGTTGGCAGTGCTCGACCCTGACGTCGTCAACGCGTTGGTCGCCGCGCGGCTGATCACGGCAGATGCGCACGGCGTGAACCAGGCGATGTTTGCTGGCCCGGTGTGCGTGGTCGCGGCGCTGCTGGGATTCACCCCGGCGCAAGCGCGGGTAATCAATGAGCTGACGGCGGACTTCGTCGCCTGCCTGACACCGTTGAGCAATGACCTCCAATTGGCCGCAGCCGCTGCGGCGGCCGAACAGCTGCGTGGTGAGTTCATCGAACTGCTCGCCGAACCCGCCAGCGACTTGCTCAGCGCGATCCGCCAGCGCTTTGCGGGCGATGAAGAAACCCTGATCGCCAACCTGATCGGCCTCTGTTCGCAGACGTTCGAAGCCTGCGCCGGCCTGATCGGCAATACGCTGTTGGCGCTACGTCGTCAGCCAGCGTTGCGCGGCGAATCTGTCGAAGCGCTGCTCAGCGAAGTCCAGCGCTTCGACCCGCCGGTACAAAACACCCGGCGCTTTGTCGCCGCGTCATGCGAGATTGCCGGTGTGCGTGTCGAAGCGGGCGATGTGATTCTGGTGCTGCTGGCCTCGGCCAATCGTGATCCAGCACTTAATGAACGGCCGGAACAGTTTCTGGTGAATCGCGAGAACCGCCGCAGTTTCAGTTTTGGCAGTGGTCGGCATCAGTGTCCGGGGCAAGCGTTGGCGATGAGTATTGCCGGGGCGACGGTGAGGGAAATACTTGGGCATGAGATCGACCTGAATCGCCTGAACTGGCACTACAGGCCCTCGCTGAATGGGCGCATTCCAGTGTTCAGCGATATGGGCGCCTGACAGTCCGTCTTCGCGAGCAAGCTCGCTCCCACATTAGTTATCGGGTGATCACAACAGTGTGCACACCCGATACCCCTGTGGGAGCGAGCCTGCTCGCGAAGAGGCCAGCCCAGCCACTACAAATGCATGGCTCAAACCGCCCACTGCAAAATCAGCCAGCTATTGGCGCCGCTGATCACCACAAACAACCCCCAAGCCAACACCCGGGTTGGCCAGCGATTCACAAACGGCCCCATCAGTCGTTTGTCATTGGTCATGCGGATCAAGGGATACAGGGCGAACGGCAATTGCAGGCTCAAGACCACCTGACTCAAAACCAGCAACTTGCCGATCGCGTCATCGCCCATCAGCCACACGCCGATAAACGCCGGAATCAACGCCAGTCCGCGAGTGATCAAGCGCCGCTGCCAGCACGGGATCCGCAGGTTCAGGTAACCCTCCATGATCACCTGGCCAGCGATGGTGCCGGTGAACGTCGAACTCTGCCCCGAGGCGAGTAGAGCGACGCCGAACAACACACTGGCCAGCGCGCCGCCCACCAGCGGATCAAGCAAGTGGTAGGCGTCCTGAATGTCCACCACATCGGTGTGCCCGGACTGGTGGAACGCAGCAGCGGCGAGAATCAGGATCGCCGCGTTGACCAGCAACGCCAGGGCCAGCGAACCGATGGTGTCGATGCGCGCCAGTTTCACCGCGTCCTGCTTGCTGGCCAGGTCCTTGCCAATCATCCGCGTCTGCACGATCGAGGTGTGCAGATAGAGGTTATGCGGCATCACCGTCGCGCCGAGAATGCCGATGGCCAGGTACAACGGCGCCGCCTCGCCAATCGCCGCCAGCGACGGTTTGAAACCTTGGGCGACGTCCGGCCAGTAGGGTTTGATCAGCAGTAGTTCAACGAAGAAACACACGCCGATGGTCGCAACCAGTACCAGCATGATCGCTTCCAAACGGCGGAAACCACGATTTTGCAGGGCCAGTACCAGCAAGGTGTCGAACGCGGTCAGGGCGATGCCGAAGGTCAGCGAACAGCCGAGCAGCAAGTGGAACGCCAACGCGCAGCCGAGCACTTCAGCGAGGTCGGTGGCGATGATCGAGATCTCCGCCAGCAGCCACTGCAGGCGCGCCGTCGGTGTGCTGTAACGCTCGCGAGATAGCTGCGCCAGATCGCGCCCGGTGGCGATGCCCAACCGCGAACACAGACATTGCACGACCATGCCCGCCAGACTTGCCAGCAACACCACAAACAACAGGCTGTAGCCAAAGCGAGAACCGGCCTCGATCGCGGTGGCCCAGTTACCGGGATCCATGTAACCGATCGAGACCAGTAAACCGGGGCCGGCGAAACGCAGCACGCGTTTGAAGAACGAGGCAGTGGGATCCACCGCGACGCTGCCGGCCACTTCCGGCGGGCAAAACGGCGCGGTGGCGATTTTGGGCAAACTGAATTTCACGCACACATCCAGAAACAAGTCGGAAAGACGCAGCTTAGAGGTTTCCGCCTGAGCCTTGAAGCGCAAAAAAATCTATCGATTCATTCCTAACAACTGCTCGCGCAACTCAGGACTGCGTGTGCGCGGATCAAGCCAGATAGCAAAAAACGCCCGGGCAAACAGCGGGTCATTGATCTCGTGCTGCAATTGCTGACCAACAAAAAACCGTGCGCCCTGTCCCGGCAGATACACGCCGGTAATCCGCGTACCGGCCTGCACATCAACGAACGATTGCTGCATCTGTATCTGCCACCCGGCCAATTGCGCCGGGCTGACCCGGGCACCGCCCAGGCGTTTGATTTCGTTGACACTCGCCTTGACCAGGTCATCGCGAGAGATATTGCGACGATAGATCAGCTCCAGCGCAAACGGCTGGCCGTCGACCAAGGGACGCGCGGCGCTCCACAAGCGCGCGTTGTAAACATCGAAACCCCATACGCTGTAATCGCCGCTGCCGATGATCTGCGCGCCGGGCACGGCGTCCTGCCAGTTGGCCCAGGTTGGGGTCAGCAACAGCGCCCACAAGCCGATGCCGCAGCATCCCCGCAACACCTTCGGTGTTCTGTTCATTGCGGCATCGACTCCGGCAAGCCCTGATGGTCAAAGCATAGCCGGTATCGCCGCCGACACTTTGTATACAAAAACTGCGCACATAGGCAGCAATCGCCTAACGACAATGCTAACGTGGCGAACCTTCAACGGATGGAGACTCTTGCGTGCTGATCCTCAAACTGCTGCTGATTCCCGGTTTTCTGCTGCTGATTTCCCTGGCGGGCAAACGCTGGGGACCGAGCGTGGCCGGGTGGCTGTCGGGATTGCCGGTGGTGGTCGGGCCGATTCTGTTTTTCCTCGCCATCGAGCAAGGTCCGGCGTTTGCCGCGCAGTCGGCGGTGGCCGCGTTATCAGCGATGTTCGCGATGATTGCGTTCTGCATCACCTACGCGCAGGTGGCGCAACGGGCGAACTGGCCATTGGCGTTGGCGGCGTCGCTGTCGGTGTGGGCCGTCATCGCTGGAGTGTTGTCACTGATTCCGCCGTCGCTGCCATTTTCGGTGGCGGCAGCGGCGATTGCGCTGCTGGCATCGCCGTATCTGTTTCCCACGGTGCAACCCGTGCTGAGCGGCGCGGCGCCGAAGTCGGACAAACTGATCTGGCGGATGATTGCCGGCGCCGCGTTGACGCTGGTGGTGACGATGCTCGCCAGCACCGTCGGTGAGCGCTGGAGCGGTTTGCTCGCGGTGTTCCCGGTGCTTGGCAGCGTGATGGCGGTGTTCTCGCAGCAGACCCGCGGCCCAGCGTTTACCGCCGCATTGTTACGGGCGACGGCGACCGGGATGTATTCGTTTTCGGCGTTCTGTCTGGTCTCGGCACTGACCTTGCCGAGTATGGGGCTGAGCGGATTTGCCGTAGGCGTTGCGGTGTCGGTGGCGATGCTCGGGGTGACCAAGCGGCTGTTGGCGCGCCCATCGGCGAAAGCGCAGACGCAATAACCGCTCGGATGATTCGCGCTGGAACGCCCGGCCCCCTCCGTGGGATGATCGCCCGCCTCGCGCGACCATCCACCGGAGATTCACATGCCATTGTTGAACAAAAAAGCCGTCGTCCTGCTGGTGGCGACCCTCGCCGGTTTCGGCGCCCTCCACGCGCAAGCAGCCAAGGAAAAAGCCAGCACCGAGAAAGTCTCGATGCTCGATGGCAAGTTCACCTTTGTGTTGCCTAAAGGTTTCGTCGCCGACCCGCTGCCGCCGAGCCCGAGCGGGACGAAGGGCACGATGTACACCAATGAAACGACGAAGACCGTAGTCATTACCGCTGAAAACAAAATTCCCGAAGGTCAGCACGTCAAGGACAACGACGGCCAGTTCCTCGATGGCACCGTCTCAAGCTTCATCGAAGACCAGCGCAAGGCCCTGCCGGACTTCAACAAACTCACTGAGAAGAGTCTTACCCAGAAAGGCACCGGCCTTGGCTTGCGTCAGGTCGACAGCACCGCGACCCAGGGCGGTGGCCAGACCCTCAACACCACGCTGATGGCCGGCTCCGGCACGAAGATGGCGCTGGTGCAGGTGATCTCCCGCGCCAGCGACAAGAAAGGTCACGATGCGCTGGTGAAAACCATCCTCAAGGATTGAGCTGCTGCAACCAGCCGTTCAAGTCACGCAACTCGGCCGCACTGATACTGTGGCCGACGCCGGGATAGGCGTGAAATTGCGGTGCGTAACCCAGTTTCTGTAGCTGCGTGTTGGCCTCGGTGCCGTTTTTATACGGCACCGGATCATCGGCGGTGCCGTGGCCAATGAAGATGCTCAGCGGCAACGGCTGCTGCTCACCTTTGAGTTCAGCCTTCAACACCGGCAACAAGCGCCCGCTCAACGCGGCGATCCCGCCGACCGCAACGGGCGGCCGCAGCCCGACCTCGTAGGTCATCATCGCGCCCTGACTGAAGCCGATCAGGTACACCTTGTCCGGGGTGGTGTGATATTTCTTCGCTGCTTGGGCGATAAAGTCGCGCAGTTTCTGGCCACTGGCCTTCAGATCATCGGTCTCGCCGTTGTAGGCGCCTTCGCCCTTTTTACGAAACCACTGGAAACGTCCTTCACCCAATGACAGCGGCGCCTGCACCGACAGGTAGTTGTATTGCTTCGGGAGCTGGAATTTCATACCAATCAGATCGGCTTCGTTACTGCCGTAACCGTGCAGGAAAATCACCAGCGGACGCGCCTCGGCGTCGGCGTGCACCTGTTCAATGTACTTGAGCGGCAGATCGGATTGCAGCGTGGTTTGCGCCTGCACGGCGCTGGACGCCAGCAGGGTCAATAGAGCAAAGACCTTCAACATAGAGCCTTCCTTCACAGAGTGTCGGGTTCGGGGGGAGCCTAACATCCTGCGGCGTGGATCAACATGTTGGGTGCTGCTGATGGCCCCTTCGCGAGCAAGCTCGCTCCCACATTGGAAATGCATTCCCCTGTGGGAGCGAGCTTGCTCGCGAAGGGGCCGATGAATCCAGTGAAGATCTGTCAGTCGTTGGTCAATTTCCCTGTACGAAACGCCACCCGCCCCGCCACTTTCGCTTGCCAGATCCCCGGCTCGGTATAACGCCCGCGATCCAGCGCAAACAACACACCGCTGGTACCGGCACGCACGGTGGTCACGCGATCCTGCAACGGATCCACCACCTCAAACAGCGCATCACCCTTCTCCACCCATTCACCGGCATTGCGCAGGAAACTCACCACGCCATGGTGCGGCGCGAACAGGTATTCGGTGCCTTCGAACGGCAGACCTTCGCAGCACTCGCCCGGCGCCGCCGGCCATTCGCCGCTGATGAAACCCTGCTCGGCGAGGAAGCCCAGAATCGCCTCGCAATTGGCCTGCGCCTGATCGACCCGGGTATCGCCCATGCTGCCCAGCTCCAGTGTGGTCGCCAGATTCGCCGCTGGAATCGCAGCATTCGGAAACGCCCGCGCCAGACGCAGCCACGGCGTCGAGCAAGACTCATCGAACGAACTGCCGCCGGAATCTTCACACAACAGCGCCACGCCAGCCTTCAAACGTGCCGCCAGTGATTGCCACTGTGGCCAATGCTGCGGCAGCGCGTACAAATGAATCGCGGCGTCGAAATCGCAATGCAGATCGAGGGTGATATCGGCATCGCAGGCATGGCGCAGCAGCAAGCGATGCAAGGCTTCCAGTTGCGACGCCGGCGCCGGCAGCTCATCAAAGACCTGGCCCATGGCTTGGCGGATCAGCGCGACGTTGGCCTCGGCATCCGCGCCCAGACGCTCACCGATCAACGCCCCGACCGGGGCACTGAGTTCGACGAAAGCGCGGTTGAAATTCTTGCCGCTGCCCAGTTCGAAGCGGCCCATGTGTGCGCCTTGCACGTGTTGATCGAGGCCGATCGGGTTGGCCACTGGCACCAGCTCGATCACGCCCTGCAAACGGCCTTGCTGTTCCAGTTCATTGAGGCGCTGCTTGAGTTCCCACGCGGTGCGCATACCCGGCAGTTCATCGGCATGCAGGCTGGCCTGGATGTACACCTTGCGGGCGCCCGCGCCATAGCGAAACACGCTGAGCGAACGTTCGCTGCCCAAGTGGCTCCAGGGCAGAACATGGTCGATGCGTTGCATGGGGAAACTCCTGCAGTCTGGTAGATCTAGATCAATGAGATCTCTGTGGGAGCGAGCTTGCTCGCGAATGCAATTCGACAGTCAATAAAGATGTTGAATGTTAAACCGCATTCGCGAGCAAGCTCGCTCCCACAGGGATCTCCATCAGTAGAAAAAAAGCATAAAAAAAGTGGCCACCGCGCCAACGGGGCCACTTTTTTCTACGGCGTATTAATGGCCGTACACGTCAAAGTCGAAGTACTTGTCCTGGACTTTCTTGTACTCGCCGTTGGCGCGGATTTCGGTGATGGCCTTGTTGAATTGCTCGGCCAGCGCGGTATCGCCCTTGCGCACCGCAATGCCGGCGCCGCCGCCGAAGTACTTGGCGTCTTCATAGGTCGGGCCAACGAATTCAAAACCTTTACCGGCGTCGGTTTTCAGGAAACCGTCGCTCAGATTGACCGAGTCGGCCAGCATCGCGTCGATACGCCCGGAAACCATGTCGAGGTTGGCTTCCTGTTGCGAGCCGTAACGCACCAGATCGATCCCGGCCGGCACCAGCACTTCGGTGGCGTAACGGTCGTGGGTACTGGCACGCAGCACGCCGACTTTCTTGCCTTTGAGCTCGGTCAGAGGGTCTTTGACACCAGAGCCTGCCTTCATCACGAAGCGCGCCGGGGTGTGATAGTACTTGATGGTGAAATCGACGTTCTTCTTGCGGTCATCAGTGATGGTCATCGACGACAGAATCGCGTCGATCTTCTTCACTTTCAGCGCCGGGATCAGGCCATCGAACTCTTGCTCGACCCAGGTGCATTTGACTTTCATCTGCGCGCACAGCGCATCGCCGATATCAACGTCGAAACCGGTGAGTTTGCCGTCAGGGGTTTTCATCGAGAATGGCGGGTAACCGGCTTCGATACCGATGCGGATCGGCTTGGCGTCTTCGGCCACAGCGGTCAGAGACAACATCGACAGTGCCAGGGCACCGAACATCACTAGCTTCTTCATTTATTACTCCTGTGTGCGGAGGCTTTTATTGGCAGCTTTCGATTCAGCGTTCGGTCATGGCCAATTGGCTACAAACACCGAAGTGGCCGGCAGTCTATGGCGGCGCGCACAGGGTAAATTGTGTTTAAGCGACAAATACTTATGAAAGATCGGCGCACCGATTGACCGGGGTCAACGGGTGCGCCGTCGTGGTGCAAAGGCTGTAGGACAAGCGCTTTTTTTGCTCAGGAATTCTCCTAAACGAACGTCAGCATTCGCAGCCGATTGCGGTTTTGCCCATTTGCTCAACGCTCAGTTGAAAGCCTTCATCCAGCCATCCGGTGACGCCACCGATCATCTCCTTGACCGGGTAACCGAGCGCCGCCAGTTTCACCGCAGCCTTGTTCGCGCCATTGCAGTGTGGGCCGGCGCAATAGACCACGAACAGCGTGGTTTTCGGGTAGCTGGCCAGTTCCGCCGTTGTCAGCAACCGGTTTGGGATATTGATCGCGCCCGGCACATGCCCGCGTTCAAAGGCCAGCGGCCCGCGCACATCGACCAGGACAAAATCGATCTCACCGGCCTCCTGGCTGCTGAACACGTCGGAACAATCGGTTTCGTAGGTCAGGCGATTGCTGAAGTGCATCAGGGCGATTGCCGAGGGGGCGGCGGGGATATTGCTAACCAGGCTAGCCATGGGTGTTGCTCCTTTGTCTGAACGGGTGTGAACAGACTTTATCGAGCGGCCGCTTGCGGCTACAGTGGCGCACAAGACACTCACCGGGAATTTTCCGCCAAATGCCGACATCACCAGGTCTGGTCGCGATTCTGGCCTACGACGGCCTCTGCACATTCGAGTTCGGCATTGCCGTGGAGGTCTTCGGCCTGACCCGGCCGGAGTTCGATTTCCCGTGGTACACCCACGCCATCGCGGCGGTCGATCAAGGCCCGATGCGTGCCTTGGGCGGCATTCAGGTGCTGGCCGACGGCGGTCTGGAATTATTGGCCGAGGCGCGCACCATCGTCATTCCCGGCTGGCGCGATCGCAACGCGGCGGTGCCTCCAGCATTGATCGACGCGCTGTGCCAGGCCCACGCCCGGGGTGCGCGATTACTGTCGATCTGCTCCGGTGTATTTGTGCTGGCGGCCACCGGCCTGCTCGACGGCCACGGCGCCACCACCCATTGGCGTTACACGTCGGAACTGGCGCAGCGCTTCCCGGCGATTGCAGTCGATCCGGATGTGCTTTATGTCGACTCCGGGCAGTTGATCACATCGGCCGGCAGCGCTGCCGGGATCGATGCCTGCCTGCATCTGGTGGCGCGGGATTTCGGCACGCAAGTCGCCAACTCGGTGGCGCGGCGCCTGGTGATGTCGCCGCAACGCACCGGCGGCCAGGCGCAATTTATTCCGACACCGGTCAGCCCGACGCCGCGCAATGATCTGTCACGGGTGATGCAGTGGGCGCGCGAGCGTTTGCATGAACCGCTGGACGTGCGTGATCTGGCCAGCGAAGCGGCGATGAGTGAGCGTACTTTTCTGCGGCGGTTTACCGAGGCCAGTGGGCAGTCGCCCAAAGCGTGGCTGCAGCATGAACGGTTGGCGCGGGCGCGGGAGCTGCTGGAGAGTACGCCGGACAATACCGAGCAGATTGCCGAGCGTTGCGGTTATCGGTCGGTGGAGAGTTTTCGTGTGGCGTTTCGTGGGGTGGTGGGGGTGCCGCCGTCGGTGTATCGGGAGCGGTTTGGGCGGGGTGTGAGGGTTGAATCCTGAGGTGATTTTGAAGGCGCCTTCGCGAGCAAGCTCGCTCCCACAGGGGTACGCATTTCAAAGGTGGGAGCGAGCTTGCTCGCGAAGGCGTCCGGTAAAACGCAGCATCATTTAGACATCAGCCACGAGGCTACAGCGCCTTGCGCCTTTGCCTACAACTACGCCAGAATCCGCCGGCTTGTGCGGCTTGGGGGTCGCCGGTAACTTGGTTCGCGTCACTGAATGTTCAGTGATCGGGTTTAGTCGCTCGGTGGTTTTTGGCAGCATACAGTCCGTTCAGTCAGGCCTTCTCGCGCCTGAGCGTAATGGTAGCTGTGCGCAGGGCGCCTTCGGGTGCGCCGGGACTGCTTAGAACCACCGGTCGACTAACCTGCGCATAGCTGCCACCCATTTGTTTAGTCGCAATGAACGTGTCGGCCTCATTAAAAGGTTCTAAGAAATGTTCAAAATAACGCCGAATCCGCCCGAAACAGAAGCGGAAATCGATCCAAATCCAACGTCCCCCTATTCCACGCCGGGCTCCAGAAAACTCCACGAAGCCGCCGAACGCGCCCTCGATCATTACCTGAAACCCACGCCGCCTTCACCACCGCGCAGACCCAGCACCATGTTCCTCGTCGACCCCAACACCGGCGCCGAAGACCTCATGGCTCACGCCTGCGAATCCATGGCATCGGCCAGCATCATGCTCAGCGACTTCGCCGCCCTGCTCGACTCGCCCTACCGCAACACCGTGCTCGGCATCCAGCAAGTGGTCATGCTCGGCGAACTCGCAGTCAACCGCGCTCTCGACAAAATCGACCCTGCACTGAGGCAATGACCATGACCTACAAAACAGATGCACAAGTCGTCGCAGCCTTGGTGGCCATGGGCTTCAACGAACGGGACGGACGCTGGGCGCAGAACGCCTGCCTGGTGCTGTTCGAAAGCGAACGCGAGACCATCGTCGCCTCCGCCGTTATCGCCCTCGCCCAACTCGATGAACTGGAAATCGACGCCGTGCTACCCGCACTGCGCCGCGTGACCCGCCGGTTCCCCTCACTGCAAAGAACCGTGGCCGACACACTGGCCGAGATGGCGCACGCAGCCTGATTGACCGCGTGATCGTTCTTCGCGAGCAGGCTCGCTCCCACAGTTGTTCGCGGTTACTCGCGACATTCGAGTACACCGCCGTTCCAATGTAGGAGTGAGCCTGCTCGCGATGGCGTTCTTTCTGCCGACGAATATCTGAAAGCCAAATACCAGGAAGGCTTAAACCATGAAGGAACATTCCCCCCAACTCCAAAGCTTCTATTGTGTCTGGGATGCACTGGAAGACACGCCGCAGGATGCTGCCAATATGCGTTTGCTGACCAAGTTGAGGTGCACGCTTTCACGAGAGAACTCCCCCGTCAGACCCGCCACTCCAATGGATGAGGCAGACAGGAAGCTACAAATGCTTTTATGGATTAGCGGTTTCTTGAAAGGTGACGACGAAGACGACACCTTAAAATACGAACTTACAGTTGGGCCGAAATTTGAACCGGCAGTCTTGGCTGCAATGGGTTGGAAAAGCCTTGATGAAAGTCCCGACGGCGAGTGGCTGCTGACACTCGCTCAAGCTCAAAAAATCGGCATGGCGATTAACGAAAAACTTCCATCGGAACTCGATCTTTTTATCGGCATCAGGGGTTAACTTCGCCAATGAACCTCATCTTTCAAGATCCATCCATAAGCCATGACGAAGCCATAAAACTCCTTGCCAGCGACACCGATGCAAACGTAATCGCCGCACTCATATCCATTGACCTAAATGAAACCGATAGAAATTGGGCTCAGGACATCTGCCTGAAACAGCTCACCAGCAAAACCGAAGCAATTGTGGCCGCTGCTACTACTGCGCTCGGGCACATCGCTCGCCGACATGGCGAGCTGGATACTGAAACAGTTTTTGCGGCACTCGAATCAGCCAAGCAAACGCACCCTTCACTGCAAGGGATCATCGAAGACACGCTCGACGATATAGACGTATTCACCTGATCCACCCTGACGGCATTTGGATTAGGGAATGGACTTCATCCAAATCGATGTCCCCCACCTCAATCCTCCCGCGTCAACACTTCCAACAACTCAATCTCAAACACCAGATTCGAACCCGGCGGAATCTTGCCCATCGTCCGTTCGCCATACCCCAAATGCGCCGGCACCAGCAATTTGCGCTTGCCCCCCACCTGCATTCCCATCAGGCCCTGATCCCACCCCTTGATCACCCGCCCGGTGCCAATCACGCACTGAAAAGGTTTGCCACGGCTGTAGGAAGAATCGAACTCGCTGCCGTCTTCCAGCCATCCGGTGTATTGGGTGGTGATCAGCGCGCCTTTGACGGCGGCTTTGCCTTCGCCGACCTGAAGATCGATTACCTGCAGTTCATCTGTCATGTTCGTGGACTCTTTGTGTTTGGCCCGGTCGGGCGCGGATGGCGTTTTTCGCAGAATCCGGCGTCGATGGCAATCCATGGAACCGAAACACGCGTCATCGCTCACATGTTTATCGACATCGCATTAAGCCAGGGAAGCTCTGATGACCGACTCACAATTGCTGCGCAGTTTTATTCCACCCTACATCCTCAACCGCATCATCGCTCACGGTTCAGCGCCGCAACGTTCGGCAGCGATACTCACGCTCAACCATGTACGCAGTCTGTTGCCCAATCCAGGCGCACCCGCGCAACCACCGGCACGGGCGATCCTGCCCGAGAAGAGCAAGCCGGGTCTGGCCGAACGCAGCGTGCACGATGCGCAAAACAAAATGCTCTTGCCGGGCCAGATCGTGCGCCTCGAAGGTCAGCCGCCGAGTGGTGATCCGGCGGTCGACGAGGCTTACGATGCGCTGGGGGCCAGCTATGATTTCTTTTGGAAAGTGTTCGGTCGTGACTCGATCGACAATCAGGGTTTCGCCTTGATTGGCAGCGTGCATTACGGCCAGGGTTACGAAAACGCTTTCTGGAATGGCGCGCAAATGGTCTTCGGTGACGGCGATGGCGAAATCTTCCAGCGCTTCACCCGCTCGCTCGACGTCATCGGCCATGAACTGGCCCACGGCGTTACCGAAAGCGAGGCCGGGCTGATTTATGCCAACCAGTCCGGCGCGTTGAACGAGTCGCTCTCGGATGTCTTCGGAGTGTTGACCAAGCAATACACGCTCGGCCAGACAGCCGAGCAGGCCGACTGGTTGATCGGTGCCGAGCTGCTGATGCCGAAGATCCAGGGCAAGGGCCTGCGCTCGATGTCGCACCCCGGCACGGCGTATGACGACCCGCTGCTGGGCAAGGATCCGCAACCGGAGCACATGCGCAAGTTTGTCATCACCAGCGAAGACAATGGCGGCGTGCACATCAATTCGGGCATTCCCAACCGTGCGTTTTATCTGGCAGCCCGAGCGTTTGGCGGCTTCGCCTGGGAAAAGGCCGGACGAATCTGGTACGACACGCTGTGCGATGACCGCTTGAGCCAGGACGCAACGTTTGACGCGTTCGCAAAATTGACCATCGATCACGCGGGCCAGCGTTTTGGTGCGGAAGCAGCCGACGCAGTGCAGCAAGCCTGGGCACAGGTCGGCATCGAATAATTCGAGGAGGCTGTATGAAAACGCTACCCGAGCTGGATGACGATTCCGTTTTGCGCGTATCTCGCCAGGGTGGCGTTGCAGCGATTCACAGCCTGAGCCGCCCACGTGAAATCGAATTTGCGCAATGCGACATCAGTCAGCGTTCAAGGATCTGTTCGGTGCTGGAGGGCTGTCTGCCATTGGACAGCAGCGACTCCGGACGTGGGGATCAACGCTTCTATCAGATTGAAGTGCGCTATCAGTCCGGGGAAATGGTGTTGAAAGTACCGGAGGATCGGGCGCCGGGGGATCTGGTGCATTTGTGGGAAAAGGGGGAGTTGCTGTGAATCATGCAGGCGGATCCTCTGCACCAACACCTGACAATTTGCGTGGGCCAAAGCTTTCCGTTTGGCCGAAAACAATACCGTTGAATGTATGCGTACAGCACTTGCAACGCGGCGTCATGTCTTGCGCCTTCAGATTCGGATTGACCTTTTGCAGGCAATTCTGCTCGTCGACATACAGCCCGCTGAAATAGCTGGATTCACCCAATCGTACAATTTCCCGGCGATCTTCTTCATGGATGGCGACCATCCAGAACACCGGTTCCGATTGATCAAGTCGCGCGACAGCCTCACTGAAAATGGAATCCCATTGGCCGCCAACGCGAGACAACAGGAAGCGAAAAAGCGGGGTGTAGTCTCTTCCGTATTGCTTGTCAGGATGCATCGAACTTCGCATGGCTTCGTGACGGCTTGCGGCTTTGCTGTTGCGCTGATCGCGGTAATGCGCGACCGATTCGTTGCGACGAACACCCCACGTGCGGGTATTCACTTTGCGGTAGAGCAGTTTCTTATCCAATCCGTATTTCCTCCTCCAGACGCCACCGTTTTACCGGAACGGCACTGGAATGCAATCAGCCATCCATGGCCAATCATGACCGGCCTTAACGCTCGACCGGCTGCATCTCGACAATTGTCCCGTTGGTAATCATCACCATCACGTACTTGTCGTTGATCTGCACCCATTGGGCCTGCTCGACCGGTGCTTTCAATCCTTTGGTTTTCCAGCTCTGCAGAGCCTTGTCCTTGCGCTGATACATTTCCGGCGCGCGGTCGTTGACCTTCAACTCCCGGTCGCTGGTCGGCGATTGCACGGCCTGTTCATTTGAGGTTTGCGCCGCTTGAACAAGTGGACTGATCCCGGCGATGCCGGCGACAAGGGCCAGGCTGGCGATTAGGGTTTTGCTGTTCATCGGTGAACCTCCTGAATTGGGTAGTACCTCAACTCCGACTGCGTGGGGCGGGAATCATTCCTTTTTTTCCGGGGGTGGGCGCTAGAGGTCATTGGAATTTTGATGTCCTGGAGACATAAGCAAAATCAAGAGCCCCCCTCACCCTACCCCTCTCCCGGAGGGAGAGGGGAATGACCGAGGTGTTTGGCAGAAGTGCGCCGAAGTGCGATACCGAGTCGAATGCAAGTTTCAAAACCAACCGAAATCGGCTCCCTCTCCCTCGGGAGAGGGCTGGGGTGAGGGCGAAACCATAAGCAGCCGTCACCGCAGAAATGGATTTGTACCCAAAAAAAGGATTGATCCACTTTGCACATCAATCCATGCCAACAATGCAATTAACAGATTGTTACATCTGCGCCACCATCCACCTCAATAAAAACCGTGCGCCGCCCTCCCGTCGCGCACGTCATAAAAGCGGTGGAGTACTTTTCTATGACAGCCTCAATCCCACGCAACGGCTCGCGGGCCGGCGCCATTTTCCGAGTGACCTCGGGCAACTTCCTCGAACAGTTCGATTTCTTCCTGTTCGGCTTCTACGCCACGCAGATCGCGGCGGTGTTCTTTCCGGCGAGCAGTGAGTTCGCCTCCCTGATGATGACGTTTGCCGTGTTCGGCGCAGGCTTCTTGATGCGTCCGCTGGGTGCCATCGTGCTCGGGGCGTATATCGATGATGTCGGCCGGCGCAAAGGGTTGATTGTCACGCTGTCGATCATGGCCAGCGGCACGATATTGATCGTGCTGGTGCCCGGTTACGAAAGCATCGGTCTGTTTGCTCCTGCACTGGTGTTGATCGGGCGCTTGCTGCAAGGCTTCTCGGCTGGAGCGGAACTGGGCGGTGTGTCGGTGTATCTCGCCGAGATCGCCACGCCGGGCCGCAAAGGTTTCTTCACCGCTTGGCAATCGGCCAGTCAGCAAGTGGCGATCATTGTCGCTGCCGCGCTGGGCTACGGGCTGAACCAGTGGATGGCGCCGGATGTAGTAGCCGATTGGGGCTGGCGGATTCCGTTTTTCGTCGGTTGCATGATCGTGCCGTTCATCTTTTTCCTGCGCCGTAATCTGGCGGAAACCGAAGAGTTCGCCGCGCGCAAACATCGTCCGAGCATGGGCGAAGTATTCCGCACCCTCGGCCAGAACTGGGGCGTGGTCCTCGGCGGCATGTTGATGGTCGCGCTGACCACCACCGCGTTTTACCTCATCACCGTATACGCTCCGACCTTCGGCAAAACCGTGCTGCACCTGAGCACTTCCGATGCGCTGCTGGTGACCTTGCTGGTCGGCGTGTCGAACTTCTTCTGGCTGCCGATTGGCGGTCTGTTGTCGGATCGGATCGGCCGTCGTCCGGTGCTGATCGCCATGTCGCTGCTGGCCTTGGCCACGACTTATCCGGCGCTGTCGTATCTGGTGCAGGCGCCAAGCTTCAGCCACATGTTGCTGTCGCTGCTGTGGCTGTCGTTTATCTACGGCTTGTACAACGGCGCAATGATTCCGGCGCTGACCGAGATCATGCCGGTTGAAGTGCGGGTTGCCGGTTTCTCCCTCGCCTACAGCCTGGCCACGGCGATTTTCGGTGGTTTCACCCCGGCGATGTCGACATTCCTGATTCAGTACACCGGTGACAAAGCCGCACCGGGTTACTGGATGAGCATCGGTGCGCTGTGCGCGTTGTGCGCCACTCTTTATCTGTACCGCCGTGCCGGTGGTCGTCTGCAACCTGTCGCGGCCTGAGGAAAACTCGCCATGAAAAAACTGTTTACTGTCACCGCCCTGCTCGCCGGTCTCGCGTTCAACCTCGCGGCGCAGGCCGAAGAATTGAGCGTGATGACCTCCGGGGGCTTCACCGCCGCCTACAAGATTCTCGGGCCGAAATTCGCCGCCGCCAGCGGCAACACACTGACCACCAGCCTCGGCCCGTCGATGGGCAAAGCCCCCGAGGCGATCCCCAATCGTCTGGCGCGCGGTGAACACGCCGACGTGGTGATCATGGTCGGCTACGCCCTCGATGAGCTGATCAAGCAAGGCAAGGTCGACCCGGCCTCGCGCGTGGAACTGGCCGATTCGCGGATCGGCCTGGTGGTGCGTGAAGGCGCGCCGAAACCGGACATCAGCAGCGTCGACGGCCTGAAGAAAACCCTGCTCGACGCGCAGTCGGTGGCCTACTCCGACAGCGCCAGCGGCGTGTACATCGAGCAGCAGTTGTTCAAGAAACTGGGCATCGAAGATCAGCTGAAACCGAAAGCCAAAATGATCCCGAAAGTCCCGGTCGGTTCGGTGGTTGCCACCGGCGACTATCAATTGGGCTTCCAGCAGGTCAGCGAATTGCTGCCGGTACCGGGCGTGAGTTTCGTCGCGAAGATTCCGGAATCGGTACAGTCGGTGACGCGTTTTGCTGCCGGGATTCCGGTCGGCGCGCAGCATCCGAAAGAAGCCAAAGCCCTGCTCGCTTATCTCGCTGCGCCGGCCGCGCAAGCTGACGTGCAGGCCACCGGACTGGACTCGGTCAAGCGCTGATCGCAGGCGGCTGGACTTTCATTTCCACCACCAGTCGCTCCAGTTCCAGAGCTGCCGGGGTCAAGGTACGACCCCGGCGCTTGATGATACCGACACTGCGCATCACCTGCGGATCGGTCAGCGGCACCCGCGTCAGGATCGGATGATCCGGCCCCGGCATTGCCATCAGCGGCACCGCCGCCACCCCCAGCCCCGCCTCCACCAGACCGATCATCGTCGTCACATGCCGGGTTTCGCAGATGCTCGGGCGCTGCGGCGCCACGCGGCTCAACGCCTGATCGAGCAGAAAGCGGTTGCCGGAGGTCTTGTCGAGCGAGATGTAATCCTGCTGATAAAACTCATCCCAGGTCACGCTGCTGCGCCCGGCCAGCGGATGATCGCGACGACAAGCCACGACGTAGCACTCCTGCACAAGCGGTTCGAACTCGACTTTGGCATCCTGCGTGCCGAGAAAACTCAAGCCGAAATCCGCCTCGCCGTTGACCACCGCACTCAACACATCGTGCGCGCTGGAGTCGAGCACTTTGACTTTGATTCGTGGAAATTGCTGGTGATAACGCGCGACCACGCGTGGCATAAAGTAATACGCCGCCGAAGGCACACACGCGACGGTGACATGGCCCAGGCGCGTCGAAGCCACTTCGCTGATGCCCAGCAACGCCACGTCGAGATCATCCAGCAAGCGTTCGACACTGGGCATGAAGCCGCGTCCGGCCTGGGTCAGGCTGACCTTGCGCGTGGTGCGCTCGAACAATTTGACTCCCAAGGCGTCTTCGAGCTTTTCGATGCGCCGGCTCAAGGCCGGTTGCGACAGGCGCACGGTGTCGGCGGCCTTGCGGAAACTGCCCTGCTCGACCACGGCGCGAAAGGCTTGCAGGTCGTTGAGGTCGAAGTTGATGGCCATGGCGGAACTCGAAGATTGATTCGCTGAGGCTATAAATGTAACCAATTGATGCCAGTTGTTACAGAATTAACCAAATACCCGGTGGGAGCGGGCTTGCTCGCGAATGCTTTCTATCAGTTCAAACCCTGTTAACTGACACTCCGCTTTCGCGAGCAAGCCCGCTCCCACATTGGATCTTCTGTGGATTGAAGGTCCGTACAGCCCTTATCCTTGTCACCCCCGCCGTACCGTTGTCAGGAGTAACCCCCATGCCCCATGAAGGCAATCTGTTGCAAGCCGCCGTCGTCTTTCTGTTCGCGGCCGTGCTCACCGTGCCTTTGGCCAAACGTCTGCAACTGGGCGCCGTGCTCGGTTATCTGTTTGCCGGCGTCATTATCGGCCCTTCGGTGTTGGGCCTGATCGGCAACCCGCAAAGCGTGGCGCACATTTCCGAGCTGGGCGTGGTGTTGCTGCTGTTCATCATCGGCCTGGAGCTGTCGCCGCGACGTTTGTGGGTGATGCGCAAATCGGTGTTCGGCGTCGGCCTGGCGCAAGTGCTGCTGACCGCTTCGGTGATTGGCGTGCTGGCGTTGTCGGTGTTTGGCCAACCGCTGAACAGCGCGATTGTGCTGGGTCTCGGTCTGGCGCTTTCTTCTACCGCTTTCGGCCTGCAAAGCCTCGCCGAGCGCAAAGAACTCACCAGCCCCCATGGGCGGCTGGCGTTCGCCATTCTGCTGTTCCAGGACATCGCCGCGATTCCGTTGATTGCGCTGGTGCCGATGCTCGCCGGTGTCGATCATCACACCAGTACCGCCGACGATATTCGGCACAGCTTGCAGGTGCTCGGCGGCATTGCCGTGGTGGTGATCGGCGGGCGTTATCTGCTGCGTCCGGTGTTCCGCGTGGTGGCGAAAACCGGTCTGCCGGAAGTGTCGACGGCCACGGCGTTGCTGGTGGTGATCGGCACGGCGTGGTTGATGGATCTGGTCGGTGTTTCGATGGCGCTGGGCGCGTTTCTTGCCGGTTTGCTGCTGGCGGATTCGGAATATCGCCATGAGCTGGAAGCGCAGATCGAACCGTTCAAAGGTCTGCTGCTCGGGCTGTTTTTCATCAGCGTCGGCATGGGTGCCAACCTCGGTTTGCTGCTGAGTGCGCCGATCACCGTGCTGGGGCTGACACTGCTCTTGATCTGTTTGAAACTGCCGCTGCTGTTCGTCGTCGGGCGGCTGGCCGGTGGCTTGAACAAGGTCAGTGCGATTCGCCTTGGCATCGTCTTGGCGGCCGGTGGTGAATTTGCCTTTGTGGTGTTCAAGATCGGTCGTGATCAGGGCCTGTTCGAACCGCGCTTGTATGACTTGCTGGTGCTGACCATCACCCTGTCGATGGCGGTGACGCCGTTGTTGCTGCTGGTGTGCGCGCGGCTGGTCAGCCCGAAAGTGCAGCCAGTGGAAGTGCCGGAGCAATTCCGTCAGATCGACACTGACACCCCACGTGTGGTGATCGCCGGCATGGGCCGGATGGGTCAGATCGTGGCGCGGATTCTGCGTGCGCAGAACATCAAATTCGTCGCGCTGGACACCTCGGTGGAGACCATTGAACTGTCACGCAGCTTTGGCGGTGTGCCGGTGTTCTACGGCGACCCGATGCGCGCGGAAATCCTCAATGCGGCCAAGGCCGGCGAGGCGGAATATTTCGTGATTGCCACCGATGATCCGGAGACCAACATCAAGACCGCCGAAGTGGTGCGCAAGCTCTATCCGCACATGAAGATCATTGCCCGAGCGCGTAACCGTCAACATGTGCACCGTTTGGTCGATGTTGGCGCGGAGGCGATTCGTGAGACGTATTACTCGAGTCTGGAGATGAGCCGACGCACCCTGGTCGGCCTCGGGTTGACCCAGGCCCAGGCCGATGCGCGGATCAAACGCTTCAAGCATCACGACGAACAGGTGCTCGAGGCACAACACGCGATCTACGACGATGCGGCCAAAGTCCTGCAAACCGCCCAGGAATCCCGGGCGGAACTGGCGCGGTTGTTCGAATCGGACCAGCTCGAAGAAGAATCGCGCCAAACCTGAGCCCTGCACAGAACCCCATGTGGGAGCGAGCTTGCTCGCGAAGGCGGTGTGTCAGTAAACATATAAATGACTGACAGATTGCATTCGCGAGCAAGCTCGCTCCCACAGGGGATTTGAGTCAAGCAGGTTCTAGCGTGTGCTCCTGTTTGACCGGCGCCACCTCAAACCGATCCGCCAGAAACGGTGTGATGTCCAGCGGCAGCGGTTCATCGTTGACCAGTTTGTCCAGCAACACACCGGTAATCGCCGAGGTCAGAATCCCGGTGCGGAAGTGGCCGCAGGCATTCAGATAACCCTCCACCCCGCGCATCGGCCCAAGAATCGGCAATTCATCCGGCGAACCCGGACGCAAACCCGCCCATGTGCGTTTCAGATTGACGTCCTTGAGTTCCGGCAGACACCGCACCGCGCCCTGCACCAGCCCGGCGATTTCCGGGTAGGTGGTGGTGACGTCGAAGCCTTTGTCTTCGGTGGTGCTGCCGATCAGGATCTCGCCGTTGTCCTTTTGCGCCACGTAGCAATCGCTGGTGGTCAGGCAACCGTTGAGGATTTTCGGCATGCGCTCGGTCAGCAGAATCTGGCCTTTCACCGGTTTCACCGGGATACGAATACCCGTCGCCCACTCACTCAAGTCCGCCGCCCAGGCTCCGCCGGCGTTGATCAGCGTCTTGCAGTGGAACACGCCCTCCTCGGCCGTCTGCACACCGGTGACGCGACTGCCGTGATGCAACACGCCAGTGACATTGGTGTTGACGAAGATATCCACGCCGTTCTGCCGCGCACCTTCCATGTAGGCATCGGCGAGGCGGAACGGGCTGACCTGATGGTCGCAGAGAAACTCCAATGCCCCGCGTGCCTCGTGGCTGACACTCGGCTCCGACTCACGCAGTGCCGCTTGGTCGAGCCAGCGCACTTGATCGGCCAGGTGCGGAATGCAGCTGACAATGTGCTCGGCGTAGAGCCGGTCTTCGTCGTCATAAATGACGAATTTCAGCCCGGTCTTTTCGAACTTGAAATCCATCCCGTGGTTGTCTCTGAGTTCGCGGTGCAACGCCGGGTACAGCGCATTGGACTGCAAGGCAAAATCGAAGAACGATTCCGGCAGAATGTGCGGCGTACTCGCGTCCACCGCCACTGCCGCGCCTTGGGTGTCGCGCTTGCGGTTGGCCGACATCATGCGGAAGAAAATCACCCCGCAACCGAGGCCGACCGACTCGCCGATCGCCCACAAACCGCCGGCCGAAGCCCGGGTGGCGTTGCCCGGACGCTTGGCATCGATCAGCGCCACTTTGAGGTTTTTGCGCTTGGACAATTGATAGGCGCAGGACGCCCCGATCACGCCGCCGCCGGCAATGATCACGTCATAGAACTTACTCATGGGCAGCGGCCTCCGTGTCGACAGACTGGAACGCGGAAAATGGAATCGGATCGATCGGGAATCGCGGGCGCAGCCAACCGACGTCTTTGCGGCCGGTGGCCTGGCGCAGGCGATCGCTGCAGTAGCCGACGCACATGCGCCCCTGGCAATCGCCCATGCTCACGCGGGTGCGCATTTTCAGGCTGGCAATGTCCTGCACGCCTTGCTCCAGCGCCAGGTCGATGTCGGCGCGGGTCGCGTGTTCGCAACGGCAGATCACCGTGTCAGCGGCGGGCAATGCGGTCTGGCCGACGCCGCGCTCGGTGTAGCGATCCACTGCCGCGCGGAAACGCACGATGGCTTTGAGTTTGCTCAGGTAACGGTCACGACGGACCCGCGCCAGTTCTTCTTCGAGCACGCCGCGTTGCAGCAGAATCGAAGTTGCGGCGATCTTGCCGGCAAGCATTGCCGCTTCACCGCCGCGAATCCCGCCCATGTCACCGGCAAGATGCACGTGGGGTTCGTTGCTTTGCTGCCAGACGTTCGAGTTGGCGCGCAGATAACCGTCATCGCTGAAGCCATGATCCAGGCCCATCTGCTGACTCAGTTGGGTGCGCGGAATAAAGCCGTAACCGACCGCCAGGGTCTTGGCTTCGAAGCGCTCGACGCGCGACATGTCCGGCGCCCATGTCGCCGAGTACGGCGCGACACTGACGCTTTTCAGTTCCCCTTCACCGTGGGCTTCGACCACGCCCCAGCCGTAGTTCATCGGGATACCGTGCAGTTTCAGGTAGGCGAGCATGCTCAAGCCATCGAGGAACAGTTGCGGTTTGTTCAGCAACGCCAGACTCTCGCGGGCAATCTTGCCGAACGCGCAGGCCTCATACACGCCCGCGACGCGGACGCCCGAGGCATGCAACTGCGTCGCCACCAGCGGCAGCAACGGCCCGGTGCCGGCGATGATCACCGGCCCTTGCGGTTTGACCACGCCGCTTTTGATCTGCAGTTGCAGGCCGCCGAGCATCATCACTCCCGGCAACGTCCAGCCGGGAAACGGCACGCTGCGCTCATGGCAACCGGCAGCCAGGAGCAATTGCGCATACTCGATCTCGTGCAATTGTTCGTCGCCATCGAGCACCACCAGCGCACGAGTGCCTTCGGCGCCGACCACACGATGGTTGAGGCGCACGTCGATCAACCCGGCCTGCGCCTGAAAATCACCGTGCAGTTTGCCCAGCACCTCGGCGTAACGCGGGCCGAGATAATCCAGTTGCACACCGTCGCGCAACGGCCCGCGATAGACCACGCCGCCGAGGCGCGAAGCTTCTTCAAGCAAAGTGCAGCGCACCCCGTGGCGCGCCAGTTCAATGGCCGCCGCCATCCCCGCCGGACCACCGCCGACGATTACCGGTTGCTGGCTCATATAACCTCCTGCGCGGTGATGCGGTTGACCTGGGTTTCGATCTGCATGCCGTCACGCACCACGGTCTGGCAGGCGCGGCGTTTGTGCCGACCGTTGATTTTCACCAGGCAGCACTGGCACACGCCCATGCCGCAATAGGCGCCGCTGATCTGGTTGTGGTCATTGCGTGCAACCTGGCGCACGCCGAGGGATTGAATAACGCTGAGTACGGTTTCGCCGATGGCGGCGGTGACCGCTTGACCATTGATGTGGACGGTCATGTCCGCCTGCGCCAACGGCTGGATATCGAAAGTTCTTTCTAGGCAGTGCATTGCAATGTTCATCCGTGAAGATTCGGTTGAGGTGGTGTCAGCTCCTTGCTGCACTACACCGGGTCGACGCGTTTATTGTGGCTGTGAGGGGCGTCGACGCAGCTACTTCGTCAGCGCAACAAGGTGCGCGTGAAGCACTGTAGTTCATGCCTCAGCAAAGGCCTGGATCATTTACGTTAGGCGATATCGCCGCACGAAATATTGATCCAGGCCAGTGAAAGCGGCTGGATTGTCCAACGAGATCACCAGAAAGCAAAAAGCCGCTTCCACCCGAAGGGGAAAGCGGCCGAGGCATCTGCCTCAATCGAGCAATCAGTGCACGAACAGGGCGATCAGGATGATGATCGGGATCGGTACGCCGAGGAAAAACAGCAGTAGTGAGCGCATGGTGATGCTCCTTGTTTAACGGACTGGAGTGGTCGTGGTGTAGGTCTCGACTTCAACGTACTCGACGGCATCGCGACGACGACCGCCGAAGGTGGCCGCGAGGCTGGCGAAGAAGGCCCCGGCCAACAGCGAGATGAACATCCACAGCGAGGTCCACGCAGCAACTTTCGCAGCGGTGTCGGCGGCTTGTTGAGCTTTGACTTTGGCGTCGGCGAGGGCTTTCTGAGTGCGCGCATAGATCTCGTCAACACGACGTTCGGCGTCGGCCTGGGTCAGGTTGGTACGCTGCGCCACCAGTTGCGCGAGGTAGGTACGGTCTTCGGCACTCAGCTGACCGTTGGCCAGGCTTTGCGCGAAGATCCGGGCCACGGCGCCATGGGCCGCGTCATCACTGACGGAGGCTGGACGGTCGTCGCGGAACAGGCTGTCGATGTAGTAACCGTACTGGTCGCTGTCGGTGGTCGCCGCAGCCGTACCGGCTGCCTGAGTCATGGCACCGGCTGCGCCGCCAGCCACGCTGGCACCGGCCTGCACACCACCACTGATGACACTGCTGACCGAACCGACCACCAGCATCGCAGTGACCAACGTGGCCACACACCAGGCAAGGAAGCCGTGGGCGGTGTCGCGGAAGTAGACTTCATCACCGTGCATGTTCGCCCACTTCACCCGCAGGCGCCCGGCGATGTAGCCGCCCATGCCGGATGCGATGATTTGCGTCACCGCCAGCCAGACAATCGTGGAAATGCCCAGGCCCTTGGCGCTGACGCCCTCTCCGGCCCACGGTGAAACGGCAGAGAAACCCAAACCAAACCCGAGCAGGACCAAAATCATCGACAGTGCAGCGGCAGCCGCGGCACCAGCGAAGATCGCGCCCCAGGACACGCCCGAAACGCTGCTCGACTCTTCAATGGCGGGATAAAACCCATCAGGGGATCTATTCATTGTTGTTCTGCTCCAGGCATGAAAAATGGTGTTACAACTCGTCATCAGATGAATTGCAGCGACCGTGCCAGTCGAACAGATTAAATAAATCCATTGATTTCAATTAGTTAGAAAGAATGAACTTCCTGGGACCATGCAAATTGCAACAAACGCCGGATAGCAGCGGGTTTTATGCATTGGCACAAATGCCAGTTATTTGCGCTTGTAGCTCTTGGTACCGCTAGGCGTCAGGCAATACACCCCGCCGCGTGGGCCGGTGCAAAACGAACCCGTGCCGCAGGCGCAGCCGTCATTGTTTTGCAGGAAGGTTTGCGGTCGGGCCGACTGGCGCTCGCCGAACATCGCTGCGCAACTTTTCTTCGAGCCGCTGATAGAGCCGTCATTGCACAGGAACAGATCACCGTCGCAGCGATCAATTCCGCCTTTCTTGCCGGAACAAGGGGCGTTGGCGGCCCAGCTCGACGTACTGAGCAGCACCAGCAACAGGCCAGCGATCGGCATCCAGCAACCGCGAAGTGAAATACCCACGGGACGACTCCTGAGAGAATTGTGGCCAGATGATATCAACGTTCCGGCAAATTAATCCCCGGCACGCGCAAATGACCGCTACAACATGAAAGTTAATTTAAAGCGTCAGCGGATTTTCTTGGCAAAATGCTGCCATTCCGTTTGAACCGATCAGCAGGCCTGCCTATGACTCGTATCTTGACCATCGAAGACGACGCCGTGACCGCCCGGGAGATCGTCGCCGAACTGAGCAGCCACGGACTCGATGTCGACTGGGTCGACAATGGCCGCGAAGGCCTCGACCGCGCCGTGAGCGGCAACTACGACTTGATTACCCTCGACCGCATGCTGCCCGAACTCGACGGCCTGGCCATCGTCACCACCCTGCGCACCATGGGCGTGGCCACACCGATCCTGATGATCAGCGCCCTCTCCGATGTTGATGAGCGCGTACGCGGCTTGCGCGCCGGCGGTGATGATTACCTGACCAAACCGTTCGCCACCGATGAAATGGCCGCGCGGGTCGAAGTGTTGTTGCGTCGGCAGAACAGCGGCGCCACTCAGGCGACGACGTTGCAGGTGGCCGATCTGGAGCTGGATTTGATCAGCCACGAAGCGCGCCGTGCCGAACAGGTGCTGACACTGCTGCCGACCGAGTACAAGCTGCTCGAATTCCTCATGCGCAACAGCGGCCAGATTCTGTCGCGGATGATGATTTTCGAAGAGGTCTGGGGCTATCACTTCGATCCCGGCACCAACCTGATCGACGTGCACATCGGCCGTCTGCGCAAGAAGATCGACGCCACCGGCCATGTGCCGCTGATCCGCACGGTACGGGGCTCGGGTTATGTCATTGCCGAACCCGTCTGACGGCTGGCGCTCCTCCAGCAGCCGCTTGCTGGCGTTGTACAGTTCGCTGTTCGTGGCCTGGAGCGCGATCCTCATGGGGGTCATGTATTACGAGGTCTCCGGCTACCTCGACAACCTCGCCAAACACTCGCTGATGCAACGTCAGCACCTGTTTTCGCACTTTCGTGGCGAGCAACTGGAAGACGCCCTCGCCGCCAGCATGACCTTCGACATTCGCGGCATTGACGCCTATGGCCTGTTCGACGCGCAAGGCGTGTATCTCGGCGGCGCACTCCAGCAGATCCCCGAAGGCCTGCCGCTGGACGGCAAGATCCACATGCTCGCCGATTGCGCCGACTCCGATGACCCGACCTTGCCGAATGACAGTTGCGACGCGGTGGCCACGCAAACTCGCGACGGCCGCTGGCTGGTGTTGCTGCGCGACAACGGCTCGCTGTTCGCCGTCACGCGGATCATTTTGCATGCGTTGTTCTGGGGCGTGTCGCTGACGATTCTGCCGGGGATTGCCGGCTGGCATTTGCTGCGACGGCGACCGTTGCGGCGGATACGGGCGATTCAGGACAGCGCCCAGGCAATTGTGGCCGGCGACCTGACCCATCGCCTGCCGCTGTCCAATCGCCGCGATGAACTGGACATGCTCGCCGCCATCGTCAACGCAATGCTGGAGCGCATCGAGCGTTTGATGAATGAAGTCAAAGGCGTCTGCGACAACATCGCCCATGATCTGCGCACACCACTGACACGCCTGCGCGCGCAGTTGTATCGCATGCAGCAACAGGCCGGCGAAGGCTCGCAGGAAGCGGCGCAACTGGATCTGGTGCTGGCCGAAGCGGACACGCTGATGGCGCGGTTTCGCGGCTTGTTGCGGATTTCCGAACTGGAGGATCGCCAGCGCCGCTCCGGTTTTGTCGAACTCGACCCGGTGCAACTGCTGGAAGAACTGCATGCGTTTTACCTGCCGCTGGCCGAGGAAGGCGAGCTGCGTTTTGACTTGAACATGCCGGAAACACTGCCGCCGCTCAATGGTGATCGGGCGCTGCTGTTCGAGGCGTTGGCGAATCTGCTGAGCAACTCGATCAAGTTCACCCCACCGGGCGGCACGGTGATGCTGCGCGGTGTGAACGCCGGAGGGCAGACACGGATTGAAGTCCACGACTCAGGGCCGGGGATTCCCGAGGCTGAGCGTGAGGCGGTGTTTCAGCGCTTCTATCGCGCCGAGGGTGGGCAGCCGCAAGGTGGTTTTGGTTTGGGGCTGTCGATTGTCGCGGCGATTGTCAGTCTGCATGGCTTCAGTCTTGAAGTTGGCAGCAGTGATCTGGGCGGGGCGAAGCTGGTGCTCGATTGCCGGCAGAGCCTGATCGAGAATTCCTGACTTCTACCTTGGAATGCTATCCATGTGGGAGCGGGCTTGCTCGCGAAGGCGGTGGATCAGTCAATTTAGATGTTGATGACCTGACGCCTTCGCGAGCTAGACCGCTCCCACAGTTTTTTGTGTTGAATGATTAAGTTGGGTAATTGGCGCGCAGCGCCTCGAGGCCACCCTGGTAAATGCCGTTAAACAACGCCACCACTTCCTCATCACTCACGCCTTTGGCGTTGAAGCGCCCCGACCACGTTACCCGTGCGCCCTGCCCCAGGGCTTCAACCTGGATCGTCGCCAGATAATCAGTCGCTGGAAACGGCGCCTGTTCAATCGAATAGCTGTAGGTCTTCGCGGCGTTATCGAACGTTTGCAGACGCTCGACCACCACAGCGCCATCAGCGGTTTGCAAGGTGCGCACGCGGCCACCCTCGCTCAGTTCACTGTTGGGAATAAACGGCAGCCAATCGGGCAGCGTGTTGAAGCCGCCGATCAATTGCCAGACCTGATCGGCCGAGGCCGGAATATCGATGATTGCGGATGCTGTTGGCATAAATAAACGTCTCTCCAGAATTCAGATAGTCAGGCTGTCGACCACGCCACCATCGACGCGCAGCGCGGCGCCGGTGGTGGCCGAGGACAGCGGCGAAGCAATGTAGGTCACCAGGTGCGCGACCTCTTCAACGTCGGCCACGCGCTGGATGATCGAAGTCGGGCGGGCCTTGCGCACAAAGGCGTCAGCTTCATCGCGCAGGTTACGCCCGGATTCGGCGGCGGCCTCCTTGAGCATGTCTTCCAGGCCGTCGGTGAAGGTCGGCCCCGGCAGGATCGCATTGACCGTCACGCCGGTGCCAGCCAGACGTTTGGCCAGACCGTGGGACACCGCCAGATTGGCGCTTTTAGTCACGCCGTAGTTGATCATGTCGGCTGGCGTGGCCACGCCGGATTCCGAAGATAAAAAGATCACCCGGCCCCAGCCCTGCTCGACCATCGCCGGCACGTAATGCCGGGACAGGCGCACGCCGGAAATCACGTTGACCTCATAGAAGCGTGTCCACTCGCTGTCCGGCGTGTCGAAGAAATCCACGTCGTTGAAGATACCGAGGTTGTTCACCAGAATGTCCGCGCGCGGTTCGGCGGCGAAGAGTATTTGCGCGCCCTCGGCGGTACCGAGATCCGCAGTCAAACCACGCAACTGCGCGCCCGGCACCTTCTCGCGAATGCTCGCCAGCGCCTGCTCGACCTTGCCGGTATCGCGACCGATCACCACCACCGTGGCGCCGGATTCGGCCAGCGACTGGCTGATGCCCAGACCAATGCCAGCGGTGCTGCCGCTGACGATGGCCAGTTTTCCACTCAGATCAATCTTCATGCTTTCACCTCATCGATTGGCAATGGTGCACGTTCGGAAACCAGTCTGGCGTCGCGCATCGCCTGCCAGAAACCGGCAGGTATGGTCGCCGACAATGCCGCGACATCTTCGGCGATGCGTTGCGGTTTACTCGCGCCGGGAATCACCGCCGCGACGGCTGGATTGGCCAGCGAAAACTGTAGCGCAGCGGCTTTGATATCGACGTTGTAAGCAGCGGCGATGCGTTTGATCTGCTCGACCTTGGCGATGACCTCGGGGCTGGCTTGCTGGTATTCGAAGTGCGAACCACCGGCGAGGATGCCCGAGCTATAAGGGCCACCGACAACGATTTCAACGTTCTGCGCCAGCGCCGCATCCATCAAGCGTTGCAGTGGACGCTCATGGTCGAGCAGCGTGTAGCGGCCGGCCAACAGGAAGCCATCCGGCTGCGCTTCGCTGAGGTCGAGGGTCAGTTCGCATGGCTCGACTTTGTTCACGCCCAGGCCCCAGCCTTTGATTACGCCTTCTTCGCGCAAACGGGTGAGAACTTTGAAGGCACCAGTGCGGGCCTGATTGAAGTATTCCAGCCATTGATCGCCATAGAAGTCCTGCGCGATGTCGTGCACCCAGACAATGTCGAGACGATCGGTTTGCAGGCGATTAAGGCTGTCTTCGATCGAGCGCAGCGTTGCGTCGGCGCTGTAATCGTTGACGATTTTGTTCGGGCGTCCGTGTTCGAATACCCCGCTTTTCTCGCCAAGATCACGGGCGGCGGCGTCTTCGACTTCATCGAGAATCACCCGACCGACCTTGCTGCTCAACACATAGTCGTCGCGCTTGTATTGCTTCAGGGCCTCGCCGAGGCGGATCTCCGACAGCCCCGAGCCGTAGAACGGCGCGGTGTCGAAGTAGCGCACGCCGGCATCCCACGCGGCATGCACGGTGGCTTGCGCTTCTTCTTCGGGGATGGCGCGGAACATGTTGCCCAGTGGCGCGGTGCCGAAGCCGAGCTGGCCGGGCAGTTTGTCTTTCAAGCTCATTGGATTGTCCTCATATGTTCTTGGTCGGTGCGACCGTTGAGCAGATCCTAGATTGCGACACCGAGACCGTCCAAGACATAATGCGCAGCACTTGAGTCCCTATAGGTCTTACATGATCGACATCCGCCAATTGCGCTACTTCGTTGTAGTCGCCGAGGAAGAGCACGTCGGCCGCGCCGCCGAACGGCTGCATATTTCCCAGTCGCCATTGAGTCGACAGATAGCCCAGCTCGAAGAGCGCCTGGGCCTGACGCTGTTCGAGCGCAGCCAGCAACGCATTCGCCTGACCCGCGACGGCCAGACCTTTCTCGCCGAAACCCGCGCCCTGCTCACCCACGCCAATCGCCTGGAATCCCTCGGCAAACGCCTGGGCCGTGGCGAAGAAGGCGGTTTGTGCATCGGCTATATCGAGAACGCCATGCACGCTGGCGTGTTGCCCAATGCCCTGCGCGTGTTGCGCGCCGATCGACCGAATGTGCACGTCGCGCTGTACAACCTGAGTTCCGCCGAGCAACTGGAGGGCTTGCGACAGCGTAGTCTCGATATCGCATTGGTGAGTGAGCCGCCGACCGATGACGATGCGGATCTGTCGGCTTTCCAGGTGCTCGATGAGCCGATGCTGCTGGCGTTACCGGAACAGCATCCGTTGGCGCAGCAAGTGGCGTTGAGTCCCGAGGATCTGGCCGATCAGGAATGGATCGGCGTGCAGCCGCGTCAGGACGCCAATGATGAATTCGTCAGCGCCTGCATCCGCGCCGGCTTCACCCCGGATGTGCGCATGCAGGCGAGCGAGCCGTTTACGGCGCTGGGGCTGGTGGCGTCGGGGCTGGGGATTGCGATGATCCAGAAAGGCCTGAGCCATAACGCCCCGCCGGGCGTGGTGTTGCGCGAACTGCCGTGGCTGACCTTGACCACACCCTTGTGGGCGGCGTGGCACCGGATCAATCTGCGGCCCTTGGTCGAGACCTTCCGCAAAGTCCTGACTGACGACAAGGTATCTGCTGACTGACATGGCCCCTTCGCGAGCAAGCTCGCTCCCACAGATTCCGAAATGATCTCGCATTTTCTGTACGACGCAGATCCCTGTGGGAGCGAGCCTGCTCGCGAAAGGGCCGGCACATCCAACATCGAATTTGACTGAGCCAACGCTTTCGCGAGCAGGCTCACTCCTACAGGGGGCTGCGGGGTGTCAGTTTTTTTGCAGGAGAAGTTTGCCGTCGCTGTCGACTTTGACCTGCACTGCAGCATAACTGGCCAACGTCGCGTGTGCCGTTTCCAGCGCATGCTGATGCGTGGTGGTGATGATCATCAGCGGCGCGCCAGCCGCTTCAGCAGCCTGAATACCCACCGTGGCATCTTCGAAAATCAGGCAATCACGTACTTCCAGACCAAGCCGTTTGGCCGCCAGTAAATAGCCGGCCGGATCGGGTTTACCGGCCTTCACATCTTCAGCGGTGACCATCACCGCAGGCGCCGGGATCCCTGCCGCCGCCATCCGCCGCAACGCCAGATCCCGTGGCGCCGACGTCACCATCGCCCAGCGATCTTTGGGCAGGCTGTTGAGAAATCTCGCCGCGCCGGGAATTTCGACAATGCCTTCAACGTCTTCGATTTCCGCCTCGGTGATGAACGCCGCTTGCGCCTCGGCATCCACGCCCGGCAGGTTCAGACGGGTGATGGTATCGATCGCGCGCGCGCCGTGAATGGTCGGCAGAAAGGTGTCTACATCGACGCCATGGCGCACGGCCCAGGCTGCCCAGATCCGTTCGGCGGCGGCGATGGAATTGAGGACGGTGCCGTCCATGTCGAACAGAAACGCGCCGAACGCGCGATCGAATACACAAGTGTGAGCAGACAAAGGGTCGCATCCTCTGGCAAAAGACCGGGCGGGCAATGTAGCACTTGCCCGGTCGATTCACCCAGCGTGTCAGTGCAGACGCGGTGCCTTGGATTTGAAAGCGCTTTCGACGCAGTCGAGCAATTGCCCAATGGCCCAGGGCTTCTTGATGAACGCCACCGAATGCTTGACCCCGGAGGACTCGGGCGTTTCATAGCCGGACATGACCATCACCGGTTTTTCCGGCCAGCGGTCGCCGACCAGGTTGGCCAGATCTGCGCCATTGAGGGTGCCGGGCATGGTGATGTCGGTCAGTAACAACGCCACGTTCGGGGCATTTTTCTCAAGATAAAGTGATGCGGCGTCGGCGCTGGTATGTGGCTCGACCGTGAAACCTTCCTCCTGAAGAATTTCGCAGAGAAATTCCAGAATCAACGGATCATCCTCAACCACCAGAATCAATCCGTCAGGAAGGTGCGCGCTCGCCGTCGATGTTGGGCACATGGAACTGCACTCCCTGAATTGCATTAACGTTTTAGCGGCTTGAATCCGCTGCTTAACTGGTATGAGCAGCGGGCTCTGTAGAAATTCATTTTTGATACAGGTCTTTTGCCAAAGGCCGTTTTTGCCCGTCGCCGGCAATCGTTCGCGACCGCGGATTTGTGGTTAAAATGCCCGCCCTTTTGCTTGCCGATCCCGACCGATGAACCCTGAAGCCCTCGCTACCCTACACGCCCATCTGCTGCCGGCTCTTGCGGCCGCACCGAGCGAAACCCGGCGCCTGTTCCACGGGCGCGGGCGTTGCTGGCCAGGGCTGGAGCAGTTGACCGTAGACTGGCTGCAAGGCGTGGTACTGGTGTCGCTGTTCAAGGAACCGGCGCCCGAGCAACTGGACAATCTCAAAGCGTTGTTGCTGGGCCTGACCGCCAGCGCAGAATGGCGACAGTCGGGCGCGCACACCTTGCTGATCCAGCATCGCTATTTGCCGCAGAGCACCGCCGAATGGCTGGTGGGTGATGAGATCGACGAAATGAGCATCGTCGAGGGCGGTTTGCAGTATCGCGTCGATCTGGGGCGCAAACAGAACGCCGGGCTGTTTCTCGACATGCGTTACGGGCGCAACTGGGTGCGCGAACAGGCCAAGGGCAAACGCGTGCTCAATCTGTTTGCCTACACCTGCGGTTTTTCCGTGGCAGCCATCGAGGGTGGTGCCAGCCATGTGGTCAATCTGGACATGTCCCGTGCTGCACTGAGTCGCGGCCGCGACAACCATCGCTTGAACGGCCATGACCTGAGCAAAGTGAGTTTCCTCGGTCACGACCTGTTCAAGTCCTGGGGCAAGGTGATCAACAGCGGCCCGTATGATCTGGTGATCATCGATCCGCCGTCGTTCCAGAAAGGCAGTTTTCTGCTGACCAAGGATTATCAGCGCGTACTGCGCCGCTTGCCGGAGTTGCTCAGCGCGCAAGGCACGGTGCTGGCGTGCATGAATGACCCGGCGTTTGGTCCGGACTTTCTGATTGATGGTGTGACCCGGGAAGCGCCGAGTCTGCGTTTTGTAGAGCGGCTGGAGAACCCGCCGGAGTTTGCGGACATTGATCCGCAAAGCGGCCTCAAGGCTTTGGTCTTCCACCGCACCCCCTGACACCCCGAAGAGCCCCTGAACAACACACATCCCCTGTGGGAGCGAGCTTGCTCGCGAAAGCGTTTTGTCAGTCGCCAATGAGGTTGACTGATCTACCGCATTCGCGAGCAAGCTCGCTCCCACAGGTTTATGTGTACGGCTGATGATCTTTAGTGGGGACGCAACACCAACGCAAACAACTCACCATGCCCGGTGACATTGAGCTTGTGATACAGATTGCGCCGATGCACCTTGACCGTCTCCGGCGAGATGCCCATCTGCTGGGCCATCGCCTTGCTGGAAAAGCCCTGCAAGATCAGCCGCGCCGTATCAACCTCACGCACCGTCAGCCGCGCATCGAAGCGGTCAAGCAACGTTGCCAGATCCCCGACCGGCGTTTGCGCCACCGTGCCCTGCGGCGGCGACAACTGCACATGCCGACGCATGGCCGCCAACACCCAATCGCGTACACATAGCAACCGGCCCTGCTCGGCCATGTCGAACGGCGTCGAACGTCCGAGTGACAAGCCAAGCACGCCGCCCTCGACGTTGATCATGAACTGCAACTCGTCCTCGCCCACCACCGAACGAAAGTAGCTCTGGTAATACTCGCTGTGCAGAAACTGGTCCGGCGCCACCGAAGCCAGGCTGTGCAAGCCGTCGGCAATGCCGGTCGACGCGGTTTGATAGAACGGATCGAGCAGGTACATCCCGGCGCTGTAACCGGCCAGTTCCTCCTGCTCGTCAGCGCGGCCCTTGCTGTCGAAGTCGATCAGCAATTGCGGCGCCTGCCCGGCTGTCATCAGCGCCACCAGCGCGTTGTCCAGCGGCACCAGCAGCCGCAACGTATCGACCAGTGCACGCCAGAAACCGTCCTGACCGACACCGGCAAATACCCGCGCCAGGCTTTGATGCACTGGCAGTTCCTGCAGCAACGCGTCCACGCTCTACCCCTTTTGAGTAACCCATGATGGGAATGGGTCAGGCGTGACCGGCCCGATAGGCTGACCACTCCTGTTCATCACCGGCCTGTACGGGCCAGGAGTGCCGCATCATGCGTGGTCACCGTGGCTGTATCAACCTCAGCATTCAACTGGGCCTGCTGGCCGGCGTGGGCGCCTGCTCGATCGCCCTGGCCGCTGACGCGCCGAGCGTGCACGTTTACAACTGGTACGACTACATCGGCCCCAATACCCTCCACGATTTCCAGCGCGACAGCGGTATCCAGCCGGTTTACGACACCTTCGACAGTGCTGAAGTCCTCGAAGGCAAACTGATGACCAGCCGCAGCGGCTACGACGTGGTGGTGGCGAGCAACTTCAGCCTGCCAACGCTGATCAAGGCCGGCGCCCTCGCCCCGCTGCCACGGGATCAACTGCCGGGCTGGAAGAATCTCGATGCCGATTTGCTGGCGAAACTGGCCAACAACGATCCCGGCAATCAATACGCGGTGCCTTACCTGTGGGGCACCAACGGCATCGGCTACAACGTCGACAAGGTGCGCGCGGCGCTCGGAGAAAAGGCGCCGGTGGATTCGTGGGATCTGGTGTTCAACGCAGACAACCTCGCCAAACTTGGCCAGTGCGGTGTGGCGATGCTCGATTCGCCGTCGGAAATGCTGCCGGTCGCCCTGCACTATCTCGGTCTGCCACCGAACAGCACCGATCCCGAAGACTATAAAAAAGCCGAAGCGCTGCTGCTGAAACTGCGCCCGCACATCGCCTACTTCAATTCGTCGAAATTCATCAGTGATTTGTCCAACGGCAACATTTGCGTGGCGGTCGGTTGGTCGGGGGCGATGCTGGAAGCCAAGACCAATGCCGAGCAAGCCAACAACGGCGTGAAGATCGCCTACAGCCTGCCCAAGGAAGGCGCGCCGGTGTGGTTCGACACGCTGGTGTTGCTCAAGGACGCGCCGAACCGTCCGCAAGGGCTGGCGTTTATCGACTACCTGCTGCGCCCCGAAGTGATCGCGCCGGTCAGTGATCATCTGTCGTATCCCAATGGCAACCGCGCGGCGACAGCGTTGGTAGCCGCTGCCACGCGGGACAACCCGGCGGTTTATCCCTCCGCCGCAGCGATGGCCACGCTGTACACCCTTGAACCTTTGCCGAAAGCCACCGAGCGCGTGCGCACGCGGGTGTGGAGCAAGGTCAAGAACGGCCAATAACGCCCCCCCTGTAGGAGTGAGCTGGCTCGCGATAGCGGTTTGCCTGATAAAACTGTTTTGCCTGACAAACCGCTATCGCGAGCCGGCTCACTCCTACAGGTTTTGTGATTCACCAGACATTTCTTTGAGAGACAAAAACCAATGAAACCTCGTGCCCGTGACCTCAACATCCGCATCGGCCAACTGCAGCCCGGCCCGCTCAACGCCATCACCGATGTGCCCGGCGTACGCGTCGGCCACAGCAATGTGCGCGGACGCAGCAGCGCCGGACGCGACATCTGCACCGGCGTGACGCTGATCGAACCGCGCCCGGGTTCGACCAATCAGCAGCCATGTTTTGCCGGCGTGCATGTGCTCAACGGCAATGGTGACGCCACCGGGCTTGAATGGATTCGCGAGGCAGGCCTGCTGACCAGCCCGATTGCATTCACCAACACCCACAGCCTCGGTGTGGTGCGCGATGCCTTGATTGCACTGGATCGCCAGCAGCAGCCGGACGACGGTCGTCTCTACTGGAACATGCCAGTGGTGCTGGAGACCTTTGACGGCTTGCTCAACGACATCAACGGTTTCCACGTGCAGCCCGAGCATGTAGACCAAGCCCTGAAAAGCGCGATCGACGGCCCGGTTCGCGAAGGCGCCGTCGGCGGTGGCAGCGGCATGATCTGCCATGAATTCAAGGGTGGCATCGGTACTGCGTCGCGGCGTTTGAGCACTGCCCAGGACGGCTGGACGGTCGGCGCAATCGTGCAGGCCAACCACGGCATTCGCAGTGAATTGCGGGTCGATGGTTACCCGGTCGGGCGTTACATGGAACAGAAAGACTCACCGTTCTTGCGCGCATCATTGCCGCATCCGGGCATGGGTTCGATCGTCGTTTGCCTGGCCACCGACGCGCCCCTGTTACCCCACCAGTGCACACGTCTGGCGCAACGTGCCAGCCTGGGTCTGGCGCGCACCGGCGGCGGTAACGAGGATCACAGCGGCGACATCTTTATCGCTTTTGCCACCGGCAACGAGCACGTCCCGCCAGCGGCCTACGAAGGCAAAGGCGCGCCGACCTGCGACGGTTTGCGCATGGTCAACAATGACCATATCAGCGAGCTTTTCCTGGCCGCGACCGAAGCGGTTGAAGAAGCGATCATCAATGCGTTGCTGGCCAGCGACAGCACAGAGGGCAACGGACATTCGGTGCCGGGACTGGATTCCGCAACCCTGCTCGCCGCCCTCGAAAAATCAGGCTGGCCTGGCGCCCGCTGACATCCGAGTTCCACTGTGGGAGCGAGCTTGCTCGCGAAGGCGATATGTCAGGCAATATTGAATCGGCTGACACTCCGTCTTCGCGAGCAGGCTCGCTCCCACACAGGATGACGTCAGTATTCGTGTGCCAGGTTCGCGCAACGGCCCGTGCGACTGGCGGTACTTGAGCCACCCCTTGCACACTCCTAGGATGGAATCACGCAGTGACTCCGCTCTTCGAGCGCTGCGTAGGTACGGGTGCTCTGAACCCCAATCAAGCCCGTGCCTTGCTTCATGCGCATCTTGAGCCTCGAGGGCTCTACTTCCTCCCCATCAAAGAGCTTTGAGGCTCTTTTTTTGTCCGCGAAAATCAGCTGTCCGGCGATGAATCGGCGCAAATCGAGCGCCACGCCGCCTGCGCCAGCAACTCGCGATAGTCTGCCGGACTGCCCTTCACGCGCCCCGCCAACCAGGCGCGGCAGTAACTGTCGGCCTGGCCGATGATCAGCGACGGCAACAGTTCGGCGGGCAGCGCCTTGAGCTCGGCAGCGCGCCCCGACTCCGCCAGCCAGTCGCGCAGACGCACGTTGCGGATCTTGTTGCGCTCGGCCAGCTCGTCCTTGAACGGCCCTTTGGTCACGGCAAACCGCGCGTGGTACTGGAAGCGCGCCCACTCCGGTTGACGTTCGACCCAATCGACATAACTGAACACCAGCGCCTGCACACCTTCCTCGGTGGTTTGCGCGGCCTGCAGATAGGCATCGCGCAACCGCGCCTGATCCTCCAGCGCGGTGAAAAACAGCGCGGCGACCAAACCTTCCTTGTTGCCGAAATGGTGATAGATCGCGCCGACGCTGGTATCGCACTCGGCGCGAATCATGTCGATGGTGGTGGCCTCGATCCCCTGTTCGTTGAACAGGCTCAGGGCTTTGCGAAAGATGTCGCGTTTTAGTTCGGCGCGGCGGCCGGGGAAACTGCGTTCAAGTAGATCTGCGGTGTCCATGCGGCTCACTGCCTGAAAATCGGATTGAAGGCACACATCGTGCCCATGAAAAAAACACGCACAGGTTGACAGATTTCCCGCAGACAGAATACCGTTCCGTTACAGAATATTATTCTGTAACGGAACATCATTCGGTCAATCATCCTTCGCGAGGCTTTCCATGAGTCAATCTCTCAGCATGTTCAACAGTGTGGGTCCGCAGGCCTTCAGTCAGATGGCCTGTCAGTTCGCGCCCTACTTCAGCACGATCAACCCACTGGTGACCGAGTTGCGCGCCAACGCGGCGACGGTACAAGTGCCGTTCCGCCGCGAAATCACCAATCACCTCGGCACCGTGCATGCCATTGCCCTGTGCAACGCTGCCGAGCTGGCCGCCGGAATGATGACCGATGTGTCGATCCCGACCGGCGCACGCTGGATCCCCAAAGGCATGACCGTGGAGTATCTGGCCAAGGCGAAAACCGATGTCACGGCGGTGGCCAGTGGTGAGGGCGTGGATTGGCAAAGCGCGGGCGACAAGATCGTCACAGTGGACATTCACGATACCGAGGGCAAACACGTGTTCACGGCGCGGATCACCATGAACGTCAAACCCGGCTGAATCGCGGGCAGAAAAAAGCCCTTGCTGCACGATGCGCAGCAAGGGCTTTTTCGCCGCGGTGGGTTCAGTGCACGGTCAGGCGCTGGCGGACAAATTCCTCGACATGGCGGGTGGTCTGATCGAGGTGTCGGTCGCGCTGTTTCTCGGCGTCGAGCATCGCGCGCTTGCCGTTTTTCTGCAGCAGATAGGTGTGGATCTGCTGCACTTCCAGCGAGCGGTAAATCGGCGTGGTGTCGATAAATCCGCGCAAACCGTTGCTGCGGTAATGCCGGGTGCTCATCAACACCTGGGTTTCACGCTGGCCAATTACCTCAAAGCCCAACGCTTCGAAGTACGGCACTTTGCCGACCGTGCAGGCCAGTTCCGCATGGGGATAACGCCCGAGCATTTCACCGATCATTGCCCGCGCCACGCCCTGACGCCGATGCCCTTCGCGCACGGCCATGTAAGCCACGCTGCAGGCTTCCCAATCGCCCTGCACCGGCAGGTACAACAGAAAACCGATCACTTGCTCCGGATCATCTTCGTCGGTGGCAACCAGCAACTCGACGTCGGTGCCCTTCTCGCCATTCAACGCTTCCAGATACAGATGCACCTCATAACCGACCGCGTACTGATAGACGTTGTACAGCAGGTTGCTCGGGCCCAGACCGACTGCGCTGATGTCGGTCAGGTAGTCGACGACCATCTGCAGGATCTGGCTGTTGACGCCCTCGGGGCATGGGGATTTGTAATGGGTGATGCGTGGCATGACGAACTCCGACGGTAAAAAGCGTTGCCGACCGCCGCAGCGGTCGACGAACCGCGACATCATACCGTGGCGCGCCTGCTCGACGTCTAAAGTTCCTGCGCCGAGCGCCGATGTATCGGTCTCCTACAAATGTCACCACCAGGGATCGGCCATGTACTACCCGCGCGAAGCTGCCAAGGATCACCTCTACAACCGTATCGTCATGTTGACCGTCGCTTGCTGCGTGGTTTTGCTGCTCGCTGCGATGGCCCACAAGTCGGGCGTGCTGTATGGCGCGCTGAGTTTCAACGGTGCGCACACCCGCGGCAGCGTCACGGCACTGGAGCAGATTCCGATGAACGCCAACGGCAAGGTCATTCACTATCAATACACCGATGCCCAAGGCCAGCCCCATGAAGGGCTGCATTCCGACGAGCGCTACGTCGAACATACCCAGTACGAAGTGGATGGCCCCATCGACCTGCTGGTGTCGCCCTGGATGCCGGATAAAAGCTGCATCGCCAGCCAGTTGCAGAGTTACCGTACGGGCTTCTGCATCATGACCGGTGGTGTGATGCTCGCGCTGCTGTTTCTGCTGATCTCGGGCAGAACGTTCTGGCAGATACAGGCGATGAAAGAACAAGACCGGTTTTATTGACCGGGAGAACGGTCACTGCTGTGGCGCCACCACTTTGAATTTGATCTCGATGTCCCTGGACACCACGGTGTCCGCCCACTCCCCCGCGCCGAGGCCGAACTCGTCGCGCTTGAGTACCAGTTCACCGTCAAAGATGCCGATGTCGCTGTCCGGTTTCAATTCAACCGGCACCTGTACTTTGCGGGTGATGCCTTTGAGGGTGAGTTCGCCGTCGACCCGATAACGATGCTCCGCGATCTGGGTAAAACGCTTCGATACGAATACCGCCACGGGAAATCTTTCCGTGTCGAACCACGCCGGTTTCACCAGCTCGGTGTTGGCGTCTTCGCTGCCGGCATCGATGCTGTTGAGGTCGATGTGCAGCGTGGTACGGGCGTTGTCGATATCGTCAGCGTCGAAGTCCAGCGTCGCTTCGAACTTGCCGAAGGTCCCGTACATCCGCGAGCCCATCTGGTTGTAGGTAAAGCTGATCTGACTGGCGCTGGTGTTGACCCGGGTGTATTCGGCAGCCTGCGCAGCACTGACGACGCACAGCGAGCACGCGGCAGCCAGCAGCAATCGGATCGACATGGGATTCTCCAGGCGGGGCTGGCCATCGAGGGCCTCGATTGACTTAAGCAAACATCCGCGCGTTGCGCCAGCGCCTACACCAGACGTTCGATCTTCTGATGCTGCCAGACCAGTTTGTAATACAAGATCTGCAACAGCAGCATGCCCAGATACGCCACCGGAAAGGCCATCCACACGCCCTGCAAACCAAAGTGCCCGTCCAGCCAGTACGCTGCCGGCAATTGCACGCCGACCACGCAAATGATCGCAATCGCCACCGGTACCAGCACCGTGCCACTGGCGCGCATGATCCCGCCAATAATGGCCTGGAAGCCGAACACCAACAGACTCCACAACATGATGTGCAGCAGGTGCTCAGCCATCGCCCGGGTCGAATCCTCGGTCAGGAACAGCCCCAGCAACCAATGCGACAACAGGTAACCGAGCACAATCAAACCGCCGGTCAGGCACACGTTGATCAACAGCCCGGTGCGCAGAATCGGCCCCATGCGCTCCAGCCGCCCGGCGCCAATCGCCTGTGCACCGAGGATCGATGCGGTGATCGCAATCGACAACGCCGGGAACTGCACGTAATTGACGATCTGCGTCACCGCACCATACGCCGCCGTCGCTTGCGAGCCGTGCTGGTTGACCAGCGCCAGAATCACCAGCTCCGACAACGACAGCACGATCATCTGCACGCCGGTGGGCAGACCGATGCGCAAGACCTTGCCGAGAATCACCCCATCGAGGCGCAGCGCGGCGAAGAACTCCCGGTCCGGCGCCAGCGGATGGCCCTTGCGAATCAGGCGCCACGCCAGCCACGCCATCGCCGCCAGGTTACCGGCCAGCCCGGCGTACGCCGCACTCTGAATGCCCAATTGCGGCAAGCCGAACCAGCCGCGGATCAGCGCCGGCGTCAGGGCCAGCCCGACACAGGTCGAGACCATCAGCGCGAGCAACGGCGACAGCGTATCGCTGACCCCGCGCAATAGTTGCGTGAACAACACAAACACCAGCAGTGACGGCAAGATCCACATCATCACATGGGCATACGCCACCGCATCGTCGAGCACATCCGCCGGCGTCCCCAATCCCGTCAGCGCCTGGCGCGCGAACACGCTGCCCAACACCGCCGCTACCAGCCCGATCAACACCCCGAGCAACAGCGTCGCCCCGGCAATCGCCTTGACCATGTGCGGCTCACGCGCGCCCCACGCCTGACCGATCAACACTCCGGCGCCCGCACCGAGGCCGATCACCAGCGCGATAAAGAAAAACACGATGGGAAACATCCCCGACACTGCCGCCAACGCCTGGGTGCCGAGCATCTGGCCGATGTAGATGCTGTTGACCGTGCCCGACATCGATTGCAGGAAATTCGACAGCACCATTGGCGCGAGGAACAGCAGGTAGGTGTGCCAGAGTGGGCGTTGGGCGACGGCTTGCATTGAATAGAGGTCCATCTCGACGGCGGAGGGCTGATGGAGGATAGCTTCGGTGAGTTGCACGCTGGGCGCAATTAACATTTCCGATCGGTGTTTATTGCCGTTGCTCACGTCTGTGTAACGGGCCCGGATCTGTAGGTGTCGGTTCAGAGCTGTGGTAAACAACTGCCCATCTTCATTTCTCTCCTCGAGGCTCTGTCCATGCCGCACTCTGCCAATCTGCTGACCGCCACCCTCCTCGCCCTGCTCGCCACCAGCACTCACGCCGCCGCGCCTGTGGAGACCTTGACGCCGTTGCTGGAAACGCTGAATGAACGGCTGAACATCGGCGACCTTGTCGCGCTGACCAAATGGGACAGCGGCAAGCCGATCCAGGACAGCCCTCGTGAGGCGCAGGTCATCGCCAACGCGCGAACGCTGGCCACCGCGCGTCAGCTCGACCCCGAAGACGTCGCGCAACTGATTGCGGCGCAAATGGAGGCGAACAAACTGGTGCAGTACGGTTTGCTCGCGCAATGGCAGGCGGCCGGTGCTGCGCCGGACACCCCGCGTCCCGACCTGAGCAAACAGATCCGCCCGCGTCTGGACGAACTGCAAACCCGCCTGCTGCAGCAATACGCCGACTTCGCGCCGTATCGCCATGACGCAAATTGCCCGGCGTGGCTGGCCAAGGCGCGCAGCGGATTGACCCACGACGCGCTGCATGACCTGGCACTGACACGGGCGACCGGTGAACTGTGTATCCGGCCGGCGAAGGCGCTCTGAGCAACGGCCAGATCAAAAGATCGCAGCCTGCGGCAGCGCCTACAGGTGATTGGTGAACCATCATTGCGGTCGATGTTCACCATCACGTCAATGAAGTTCTCATAAAAAATCAGCGGCGTAACATCGGCTCCAGACAAACAACTACCCCTTTGGAGCACACGATCATGAAACGCCAGACCCTTCTCAGCATCGCTTTCTCGGTTTTCGCCATTAGCGCTTTTGCCGCCACCCCGGCACACACCCAAATCGCTGAAGGCGGTTCGGACAAGTTGATTGAAAGTCGTGTTGCTGAGGGTGGCGCTGATCGTCTGATCGAACGCCGTGTTGCCGAAGGTGGCGCTGATCGTCTGATCGAACGCCGTGTTGCCGAAGGTGGCGCTGATCGTCTGATCGAACGCCGCGTTGCCGAAGGTGGTGCTGATCGTCTGATCGAACGCCGTGTTGCCGAAGGTGGTTCCGATCGCCTGATCGAACGCCGTGTTGCCGAAGGTGGCGCTGATCGTCTGCTCGAACGCCGTGTTGCTGAAGGTGGTTCCGATCGCCTGATCGAACGCCGTGTTGCCTGAACCAACTGCTTCAGCGTAGCTCCCAAACAAGCCCGGCCTGATCAGCCGGGCTTGTTTTATGGCTGACTCATTTGCACATTTTGTTGTGTTGGAAAATCGGCCACGCCAGCCCGTAATCCCGGCCTTGATGGCCAACGGTCGCGACGTTATAAATTCGCTCGGGTTATACCGCGAAAAATCTTCTCGATTTCCTGGATGGCACTGGTTTGAGTGCGCTTGAAAATCTGTTTGAATTTCAGCCCCTCGGTCTCCTTGATATATCTCTTGGCCAGCTCCACTTTGGTCAATTTGGTGCCGATAGATATGGCTCCATTCTTTTTCCTGACCAGGTATTTTTTGAAGGCGTCGGGCAAATAGCTTTCCATCGTATAGCCCCGGGTAATCCAGGTGCTGTTGTCGTCCAGCTGATCAAGTACCTTGTATTTCGCTGAGTCTTTTTTCGTACGGGTGCCGACGTCATCATCGAATTCGAAATCGTGATCGCGATCGATGACGACAAAAGAATTCCTGTTAATGCGCAGCATCGAGATTGCCTCTTCTGCCTGCAGTTCTTTGCCCGCGTCATAGTGGGACAGTATCGACCCGCCATACAGCACGAACGAGTAATGCACGTTCTCTACCAGTTCGACTTCGGCATGCTCTCGGCACCAGCGTTGCAACCAGTATTTTATGTAGAGGCGATCCGAAGGGCCTTCGACCCATATCACGAAATTTGACTGATACAGATCACTCGCCCGCACACCCAACTCATCCAGCAATTTTTGTGGCGAAGCGATGACACGTGGCCCCTGCAAACTATGGATGCGGCGTCCGTCCACATGGAAATGCGCGATCGGAACAGCGTTTGTTGCGTCAGCTGCGCCCCAGACATCAGGGCTTAGAAAAACAGAGGAATGCGAAGAGACCAGCAACTGCAGGTTTTTTTCCTTCGCCAACCGCGCCAGATTCATCGCCAACAAGCGCTGGAGTCGAGGGTGCAAATGAGACTCCGGCTCTTCAATTATCACAATAGAACCGTCTGGTTGTTCGCGCAGCCAGCCGAGCATACCGGCAGCGGCTTTCCAGCCCGAAGGCAAATACTCAAACGGGACAGCTTGTGAAACCATCAGATCAGAATAGAGCCGCAACTTAACCACACCCGTTTCTTGCAGTTCCTGCGTCGTAGCAAGTTCTACGCGTCTGACTCCGCACAACTCTGGCTGGATTTCACCCAGGGCGACAACGAACGCCGCATCGAAACAGGCTTGTTCGGGGCCTCGCCAATAAGAAACCGTGAGCCCCATTCTCGATACGATCTGACGGATTTTCTGTATATCGCTGGCTGCCACGCCCGTCGCCGGGATACGCGCATATATTGCATCCAGAATCTCTTCCGAGTGATTCGCCCGGTCAAAAACGCGCAGCGCCAGAATGGGCGTTCGAGCCGGCTCAAACTCGACATGCAAGACCAACGGAGCAGGCACAGGCATGTAACTTGAATCATCGCCCTTAAAGGTAATATCCAGGCCATGAAAGACTCGTTCGCCAAGTGCCGTTCGTTTGAGGGTTTGAAATAACTCTGGCCGGGACAAGGCTCCCACCACATCCAGAAGCGTTGACTTACCTGCACCGTTCCTGCCACCAAACACATTGATCTGCTCAAGATCAGCGCATTGCATGTCGTGGAATCCAGCGTCGGATCCGTGAACATCTGCACCGACGCCTACGTAAAACGCCACACCTCTGAGAGCACTGAACTTGATTTTTTCTATATGCAATGCAGCCACCTGACGGGTAATTGTTCTACCTGAGCAACAAGGAAAACTTTGAGCCAGACCTTATCGCTGGTATTTGGGCAGACACCTTACTGAAAGTGATGGCTCTTTGAAATCGCAGTAGACACTCATCAACCACTGCGCTGGCAGCCCGATGACGATGTCGCATACCATGCGGCCACAACTCTAAAACAGACCTCGCCTGCCCATGCTCAAAGCCAGTCTGCGTAGCCACCTCACCCTTTGGTTTGCCGGTTTGTCCCTGCTGACGCTGCTGAGCGTGGGCTTCTATGTCGGCCATATCGCCACTGAACAAATGAAACAGGCCAGCGGCAATGCCTTGCTCAACACCGCGCGTTCGGCCGCATCGTTACTCGGCGAACAACTGCGCGAACGCCAGTTGGAGGTTTATCTGCTCAGCCGCGCGCCGCATCTGGAGCGTGGTGATCTGGACAACCCGGCGATTCTGAAATCGATGCAACTGCGCACCCAGGCGCGCGCCGAGTACGCGTGGATGGGCGTCACCGATGCCGAGGGCAAGGTGCGTCAGGCGGTGAACGATTTGCTGGTCGGCCAATCCGTGCAACAACGCCCCTGGTTCCAGGCCGGGATGCGCGAAGAGTACACCGGCGATCCCCACGAAGCGGTGCTGCTGGCGAAAAAGCTGCCGGCCCTGCCGAACGGTGAACCGCTGCGCTTCATCGATTTCGCCGCGCCGATCCGTAACGCCGACGGTCAGGTGATTGGTGTCCTGGGCGCCCACGCGCACTGGAACTGGGTGACGCGCATTGTCGAGTCGGCGGCGTTCTCGCATAAAAACTCAACGCCGGATATCGAAGCGTTGATCATCGATCACGATGGCAAGGTGCTCTACCCGGAAGCGCTGATGGGTCAGCAACTGGCAACTGACACCAACGGCCAAGGCTGGACTGCGGGCAACGGATTCCTCACCAGCATGGTCAGCGTGCCGACGCCGTCAAGCACCGCGTTGTCATGGTCGATCGCGGTGCGCCAGCCGTTGCAAACCGCACTGCAACCGGCGCGCCTGCTGATGTACAAACTGCTGATCCTGGGCGTATTCGCCGCCGTAGTGTTCGGTCTGGTGGCTTACTACCTGGCGCTGTACCTGAGCCGCCCGATTGAACAGCTCGCGCGCTCGGCCCGGCAGGTGCAGAACCAGCAGCCCGGCGCACAATTCCCGCTGCAACACCCCGTGCTGGAAATCGCCCAGCTCGGCCAGTCCATTGATGCCATGACCCAGTCATTGCTCGGCAAGGAACGCGAACTGCAAGAGGCCAATGCCTCGCTGGAAGCCACGGTAGCGCAACGCACTGCGGCCCTGACGCAAGCCAACGCCGAACTGCTGAGCCTGGCGACCCACGATGCTTTGACCGGCGTTTACAACCGTCGCCGTTTCGACGAGAAACTCACCGAATACACCCTGCTGTTCCGTCGCACCGGGCGGCCGTTTGCCCTGCTGCTGATCGACGCCGACCACTTCAAGCGCATCAATGACAGCCACGGCCACGCGGTGGGTGACGATGTGCTGCAACAATTGGCGCAGTTGATTCAGAGCAGCCTGCGCACCACCGATTTCGTTGCTCGTTACGGCGGCGAAGAGTTCGCCGTGCTATTGCCGGAAATCGCCAAACCCGACACGCCCGAAGTGGTCGCCGAGAAGATTCGCGTGGCAGTCGCCGAGGCTGACTTCCCGGTGGTCGGGCAAGTGACGGTCAGCATCGGCGTCGGCCTGGCGGACCCGGCGGATAATAGCCACAGCGCAGTGATCAAACGCGCCGACCAGCAGCTGTATCAGGCCAAAGCCGCGGGCCGCAATCAGGTGGCGTGATCAGGCCTTCACTGTTTCAAGTGATCAACCAGCTTGTCGACGACCAGATCAGACACATGGCTGAATGCCTTGCGCAACGTCTCAGGATCCGTGGCGTATTGCTCCGGCGTGTAGGCAATGGTGTTGGCATCGTTGAACACGGAGATGGTGTCGAAATTGCGCCATACCGCCGAGCCGTTGCGTTTGATTTGCGCCGTGGCGCCGATCACCGGGTACAACACGGTGCTGTAGTTCTTCAGGCAAAGCCCCCATTGCGAGACCAGGATTTCCACCTCGGCATCGGCTCGCTGATCGTCGCCCACCACGGTGAACAGGTGTTCCTGCTGCACGCGTTTTTCGAAGCTTTGCCGGATCAACTGGCTCAGGTCGATGCCATTGGCCTTCATGTTGTTGCGAATCGCCAGAGTAATATCGCCGGTCGCCACGTCCGCCGCTTTCGTCCCTGCCACGGAACCTACCCCCGTCAATGCCGTAGTCCCGCTCGTCGAACTGCCGGACGCCATACCCGTCGCCGCACCGGCTCCGGCGCCCAGACCTGCTCCCCAGGCCTGCGTCATGCTGGTGTACTGAAAGTTGTCGACGGCCACAAACACCGGCAGCACTTTCACGGTTTTGATTTGCTGGCGATCTTCAAGGCTGAGGTTTTTGGTGACGCATCCCGTTAACAAAACCAGGGCAGCCATCACGCCGAATAATTTTTTCATGTGATTTTCAATCAGGGACTTGGGTGTCAGGCATATCGCCCGAACACAGCAATACTTGAGTCGTGAACAAGACGTAGCGGTGACGGTTATGACCCTGACGATGGAATCGATCGAGCGTGACAGGGGATGCCAGTCGGGGCATCAACCCGACATCGTTGCCCCTCAAAAACACGCACGCCCTACAGGAGCTGCCGTCATTGGGTGAAGGTCTGGAGGTAGGCGAGCAAGTTGTCGAGTTTTTCTTCGTCGCTCAAGCCCCAGAAGATCATCCGCGTGCCCGGCACGACACCTTTCGGATCCTTCAGATAGGCGATCAGCGTTTCACGGTCCCACGTCACCCCGGAGTTCTTCATCGCCTCGGAATACACGTAGTTGGCCGACGTACCGGCGGGTCGGCCGATGATGCCATTGAGTTGCGGACCGAATCCCGGGCGCGCCGATTCGCCGACTTGATGGCAGCCGCCGCACAGGCGCGGGAAGATTTTCGCGCCGGCTTCGGGGTCGCCTGCGGCGTGGGTGAACGTACTGAACAGGCCGGTGACGAGTGTCAGGGCAAGTGACAGTGCAGCAGTGTTTTTCATCGAGAGTTCCGGATCGGTCGGCATCGGGCCGCGCAAGGGTAGCATTTTGTTTTTACAGGTAAGCGCCAATGATCTTCCTGACCGTTATCAACGCCCGACGCAACACCTCCATGTCCACCGACCCCAACGCCAGGCGAATGGCATGCGGCGTATGGCTTGCCACTGAAAACGGTTCAGCCGTGGTCACCGAAACCTGCGCGTGCATCAGCTCCACAACAACCTGATCGGCGCGCACGTCCTCCGGTAGCGGTAGCCACAAGAAATACGACGCCAGATGGCCAATGCTCGGCAGTCCTTTCAACACCTCGGCCGCCAACGCTTGCCGCGCCTTGGCGTCGCTGCGTTTCTGTTCCTCAAGCAGCGTCACCGTACCGTCGTCGAGCCAGCCGCAAGCGATGGCGGTCATGACGCCCGGCGTGTTCCAGGTCGTGGCGCGGATGATGCGCTCCAGCGCAGGCACCATCGTTGTCGGCGCAGCGATGAAACCGACTCGCAGGCCTGTGGCGATGTTTTTCGACAGGCCCGAGACGTACACCGTGCGCTCCGGCGCCAGATCAATCAGCGTACGCGGTGGGTTGTTTACCAGAAACGCGTAGGCCGCGTCCTCGATAAGGGTCAGATCATGCCGACGGGCGATCGCGACCAACTGCTCGCGTTGCGCCAGAGGCATCACCCAGCCCAGCGGATTGTGCAACGTCGGCATGCTGTACACGGCGCGCACCGAGCGACTGCGGCAGAGCTTGTCCAGCGCGGCGAGATCCGGCCCCTGATCACCGAGCGGGATGGCTACGACTTCCAGATGCAGCGCTTCGGCCAGCACCTTGAACCCGGAATAGGTCAGCGCGTCGGCGGCAATTACATCGCCGGGTTTGAGCAGCGCCATCAACGTCACCGCCAGGCCTTGCTGGGCACCGTTGACGATCAATACTTGCTCGGCTTCGACCTGCACGCCGCGCGACAGCAGATGCCGAGCGACCGACGCGCGCTCGTGGCCGCGACCGGCGTGCGGCTGATAACGCAGCAAGGCTTCCAGGTCGCCGGACAATGCCAATTGGCGCAACGCGCTGCGCAATAAATCCGCCTGACCGGGCAGCGACGGGTAATTGAAGTTGAGGTCGATCATGCCGACCGCCACCTGTTTCTGATCGATGCCCTGCCCCGGCGACAACGAGGTTTCGCGGACAAATGTGCCGCGCCCGGCCTCGCCGCTGATCAGGCCCATGGCCTCCAGCTCTGCGTACACCCGCGAGGCCGTGACCAGCGCCAATCCCTCCTGAGCCGCTAACTGCCGATGAGTTGGCAGCCGCGTACCCGGCGGCAATTGGCCCGAGCGAATGTTCGCCGCGTAAGCGTCAACCAGTGTTTTGTAGCGCGAACGTGGCATGCCGGATGTATCCATGACAATTCTTTGATTGTGCTGATTCTCGGCTCTAGCATGACCCTACGCAACCCACTTCTGAGCGTGATCTTGATGGAACGGACCTCGAATCTGGCGACCCCGGCACTGGCAAAAACCAGTGGCTGGATCAACGGCTTTATCGGCGTAGTGATCTTCAGCGGTTCGCTGCCGGCCACGCGTCTGGCGGTGCTGGAGTTCGATCCGGTGTTTCTCACCGTGGTCCGCGCCGCGATTGCCGGAGCCTTGGCAGTGGCGCTGTTGTGGCTGTTTCGCGAGCGACGTCCGGCGCGTAATCAGTGGCTGTCGCTATTGATTGTTGCGATGGGCGTGGTGCTCGGCTTTCCACTGCTGACCGCCCTTGCACTGCAACACGTGACGTCAGCGCATTCGATTGTGTTTGTCGGTTTGCTACCGCTGGCGACGGCGATTTTTGCCGTGCTGCGCGGCGGTGAGCGGCCGCACCCGGTGTTCTGGATATTCTCCATGCTCGGCAGCGCGCTGGTGGTCGGCTTCGCGCTGGCGCAAGGGCTGACCGCCTCGCCTACCGGCGACCTGCTGATGCTCGCCGCCATTCTCGCTTGCGGCCTAGGTTATGCCGAAGGCGCGAAATTGTCGCGAACCCTTGGCGGCTGGCAGGTGATTTGCTGGGCGCTGGTGCTGTCGCTACCGGTCATGGCGGTGTTGAGTCTGTGGCTGGCGCCCGCCTCGTTCAGCACGATCAGTCTGTCGGCATGGCTATGCCTGGGCTATGTGTCGCTGTTCAGCATGCTGATTGGCTTTGTGTTCTGGTATCGCGGCCTGGCCCAGGGCGGGATTGCCGCGGTCGGTCAGTTGCAATTGCTCCAGCCGTTTTTCGGTCTGGCGCTGGCGGCAACGCTGCTGCATGAACACGTCAGCGTCGGCATGCTCGCCGTGACGTTGGGCGTAATCCTCTGCGTGGCCGGGGCGAAGAAATTCGCCAAATGATCCTCAGGCACTGGCCTTCCACTCGCGCGGGCTGAGTCCGGTCTTGCGCCGAAACGCCCGGGCCAGCGCCGAAGGACTTTCGTAACCGACCTCCTCGGCAATCAGCGCAATCGGTCTGCCTTCGCGCAGGCGTTTCTGCGCGAGGCTGACGCGCCAGCTCAGCAGATAATCGGCCGGTGTCTGCCCGACCACACGGCGAAACTGCTCGGCAAACCCGGCGCGGGACAGGTTGGCGACTGCGGCCAGATCCGCCACGCTCCACGGTTTTTGCGGTTGCTCGTGCATCCGGTTCAAGGCACGGGACAGGCGCGGGTCGGCCAGCCCGGCGATCATCCCCGGTTGTTGTTCGCGACTGCTGATCAGGTGCCGCAACAGCAGAATCACCAGCAATTCGAACAGGCGATCCATCACCGCCACCCGCCCGCAATGCCCTTCGAACGCTTCCTTGAACAGCCATTCCACGGTGTTGCCCAGCTCCGGGATGTCCGTCAGTTTCAGCACCAGATAATCCGGCAGCGCCGCCGCCAGAGCATTGCCGGAGCCGCCGTCAAACGTCAGCGTGGCGCAGACCACCCGGGTGCCCATGCTTTCATCGGCAAACATGCGATGGGCGAAAGGTCGGGGGAAGAAGATCAGCGATGGTTCGCTCAGGCGGATTTCACGTTCGCTGCCCGGTTTGAGCAGCAATTCACCGGCCTGCAAAAGATGCACATGCCCGACCGGCTCGCTGTCATGAACGCTGACGCCGCAAAACGCGCCGCTGTGGAACGTACCGGCATTCACGCCGAAATGGCTGAGCAGTGTTGAAAGGCGATCCATGGACGACTCCAAGGGCATATCTGGACGATCTGCCGCATATCCTCGACGATTTGCCGCCAATGCACCAGCCTCACTCCATAACATGACCTCCATCCCCGGCGCACTTCGCACCGGTCTTTCGGAGAATCACCATGAGCCGCATCCACGCTATCAGCCTCGAAACCGCCGCCGACGCCAGCCGCCCTGTACTGGAAGGGGTGAAAAAGAAAATCGGGTTCCTGCCCAACCTTTTCACCACCCTGGCCAAAGCGCCGGTGGCCCTCGAAACTTACGTGCAAGCCTCGGCGATCCTCGGCAAGACTTCGTTGAGCGCCCGGGAAAAAGAAGCGGTGTACCTCGCCACCTCACAGGTCAACGGCTGTGATTACTGCCTGGCGGCGCACACCTTGTTTGCCGGCAAGGCCGGGGTCTCGGCGCAGGACATCGTCGCCGCACGCCAGGGCGAACTCAACGCCTACGCCACCCTCGCCCGCCAGCTGACTGAAAGCCGTGGCCATTTGACTGATGAACAGATCGCCGCCGCCCGCGCTGCCGGTATCGATGACGTGAAGATCATTGAAACGATTGCGCTGGTGGCCGTGCAGACCCTGACCAACTACCTGAATAATGTAGCGCTGACGGATATCGATTTCCCGGCGATCGATGCCTGATCAAAGGTCACAAACCCCTTCGGCGCTCGCGCTGGACTGCGCCACAAGGCCATGGCATCTTGGAGGCGCCACACAGCGCGAGCAAACCCTCTTCGCTACCCCATCATTTTCGTCACAAACTCGTGGACTGAAACAAACATCACACGCAAAGGTCTTTCTCCACATGCAAACGCCCGGAAAGACACGATTCCCATGACAGACTGGTTGCAAGACAACGGCGAAATGGCCGAGCAGATTCGACGGCATGATTGGGCAAGCACCCCGCTTGGCCCTTTGCAACACTGGCCCGATGTGCTCAAAACGACGGTCTCGCTCAGCCTTGGCTCGCACTTCCCTCAAGCCATCGTTTGGGGGCCGGAACTGATCACCCTGTTCAACGACGCCTTCCTGCCGATTCTTGGCGACAAACCGAACGCCCTGGGAAGACCTTTCAGCAAGATCTGGGAAGAAGCCTGGAGCGAGATCGGCCCGATTGCCGATGCGGCGTACGCCGGGCAAGCCACTTACATCGAAAACTTTGCGCTGACCATCGAGCGAGGCAAGGGGCCGGAGCAGGCGTTTTTTACTTTTTGCTACAGCCCGATCCGTGATTCGCGCGGCAACGTGGTCGGCTTGCTCGATACCGTTACGGAAACCACCCAGACCGTTTTTCTCAACCAGCGCCTGGCCGTGCTTGAGGCGCTCGGCAACGCCGTTGCCAACGCGACCGACGCGCAAGCCATCCTCGCCACCAGCACGCGGCTGATGGTCGAGCACCTGCAACTGTCCAACTGCGCCTACGCCGACATGGACGACGATGAGGACGGCTTCACCATTCGCGGCGATTGGGCCGCGCCCGGCTCGCCAAGCATCGTCGGCCACTATCGACTGCGCGATTTCGGTGAGAAAGCCGTGACCTTGCTGCGTGCCGGCCAACCACTGATCATCCATGACAACCGCAGCGAACTCCCCCCGGAAGAATCAGCAACCTTCCAGGCCATCGGCATCACGGCCACCATTTGCGTGCCGCTGATCAAACAAGGGCGACTGACCGCGTTGATGGCGGTGCACGACAATGTGCCGCGAGTCTGGTCGCGCTTCGAACAGTCGCTGTTGATCGAAGTCACCGAGCGTTGCTGGGCGCACATCGAACGGGTCCGCGCCGATGCCAATGTGCGTGCGGGCCTGCTGGCGCTGGCGGAACTGAATGCCACGCTGGAACAACGGGTCGAAGAACGCAGCTTGCGTCTGGCCGAAACCGAGTCGGCGCTGCGCCAGTCACAAAAACTTGAAGCCATCGGCCAGTTGACCGGTGGTGTGGCCCATGATTTCAACAATCTGCTGACCATCATTCGCTCTTCGGTGGATTTCCTGCGCCAGCCGAACCTGTCGCAGGAGCGTCGCCAGCGCTATATGCGCGCGGTTTCCGACACCGTCGAACGCGCCTCCAAGCTGACCAGTCAGTTACTCGCTTTTGCCCGGCGTCAGCCCCTCAACCCGCAAGTGGTCGATGCGGGTGAACGGTTGGCAAACATCGGTGAAATGCTCGAATCGGTCACGGGTGCGCAAATTCATGTCAGCGTCGAACGGCCGGATTACCCCTGCTGCATCCGCGTCGACCTGAGTCAATTCGAAACCGCCCTGATCAATATTGCGCTCAACGCCCGTGACGCCATGAATGGCCAGGGCCTGCTGAAATTGCGCCTTGAGTGCGACAAGCCTCTGCCAGCGATACGCGGCCACGCCGGCGCCAGCGGCCCGTTTGTGTCGATCGCACTGGCGGACACCGGCGGTGGTATCGATGCGCACACCCTTGAGCATATTTTCGAACCGTTCTTCACCACTAAAGCTGTCGGTAAAGGCACGGGGCTCGGGTTGTCGCAAGTATTCGGCTTTGCCAAGCAATCGGGCGGTAATGTCGATGTGTCCAGCGTGCTCGGTCACGGCACCGAATTCACGCTGTACCTGCCCCAGGTACCGGCGTTTGCGCTGCAGGCCGGCGAGACGCCGGACGAAGGCGAACTGCAGGCGCCCCGTGAAAGACGCCGGGTGCTGGTAGTCGAGGACAATCTGGAGGTTGGCCGCTTCGCCAATCAGATTCTGCAGGATCTAGGCTATGAGACGACGTGGGCCACCAATGCCGAAGAAGCCTTGCAACTGGCAGGTGACGACGCAAGGGCTTTCGACGCGGTGTTTTCCGATGTCGTCATGCCCGGCATCACGGGCGTCGCGCTCGCCAGGGAGTTGCGCCGTCGCCGTCCGGATCTGCCAGTGATACTGACATCCGGCTACAGCGAAGAACTGGCGCGCTGCGGTCACGAGGGTTTCGAGTTTCTCGCCAAGCCTTACTCGGCCGACCAGGTCTCGCGGATTCTCGGCAAGACCTGGCTCAAGGCGCCAGCAACAGCACCTTCAATCGTGCTCGACACCGGCGCGCTTGAGTAATTTCTTGCAGCGTTCGGACAGGTGAAACACCTGCAAATGCTTGCCCGCCTTGGCATAGCGCTCGCGCAACGTCTTCAACGCGGCGATCGCCGAGTAATCGACAAAGCTCAGATGCCGGCAATCCAGCGTCACCCGGGCCGGGTCATTGGCCGGGTCGAACTGGTTGAGGAATGGCGTGGTCGAGGCAAAGAACAACGTACCGTGAAGGCGATAGAGCTTGCTGCCGTCAGCCTCCAGATGCTCATCGGCGTACAACTCACGGGCCTGCTGCCAGGCAAAATTCAGCGCGGCGATGATGATGCCGCACAGCACCGCAGTGGCCAGATCGGTGAACACGGTGATGGTGGTCACGGCGAGAATCACCAGCACATCGTTGAGCGGCACTTTGTTCGCCACCCGCAACGACGCCCAGGCGAAGGTCTGCTGCGACACCACGAACATCACGCCGACCAGCGCCGCCAGCGGAATGCGCTCGATCAGCGGCGACAGGAACAGAATGAACAACAGAATCAACACGCCAGCGACTACGCCGGACAAACGCCCGCGCCCGCCGGAACTGAGGTTGATTACGGTCTGGCCGATCATCGCGCAACCGCCCATGCCGCCGAATGCGCCGGAGACCATGTTGGCTGCACCGAGCGCCACGCACTCGCGGTCCGGATAGCCACGGGTTTCGGTGATTTCGTCGGTGAGGTTAAGGGTCAGCAGGGTTTCCAGCAGACCGACCAGTGCCATCAAAATCGCGTACGGCGCGATGATGCGCAGGGTCTCAAGATTCCACGGGATGTCCGGCACGGCGAAAGTCGGCAAGCCGCCGGCGATGTGCGCCATGTCGCCGAGGGTGCGGGTCGGCAGGCCGAACAGGTAGACCAGCAGACCGACACCGAGGATCGCCACCAGGGCCGGCGGCACCGCGCGGGTCAGGCGTGGCAGGATGTAGACGATGGCCATGGTCAGCGCCACCAGCCCGCTCATCAGGTACAACGGCGTGCCGCTGAGCCAGTCCTCACCGTTCTTGAAATGTTCCAGTTGCGCCAGCGCAATGATGATCGCCAGACCGTTGACGAAGCCGAGCATCACCGGGTGCGGCACCATGCGCACCAGTTTGCCCAGGCGCAGCAAGCCGAACGCCATCATGATCAGACCGCCGAGCAACACCGTCGCCAGCAAATACTGCACACCGTGCTGCACCACCAGCGCAACGATGACCACCGCCATCGAACCCGCCGCGCCGGAGACCATGCCCGGTCGTCCGCCGAATAACGCCGTCAGCGTGCAAATGATAAACGCGCCATACAGGCCCATCAGCGGATTGAGGTGCGCCACCAGCGCGAACGCAATGCATTCGGGCAACAGGGCAAACGAGGTGGTGAGTCCGGCCAGGACATCGGCGCGCAGACGAATCGGTTTCATGGCTTACCTGATTAAGCGGCCGCCGAGCGCGGCTGCAGGGGTTCGGGAAAAAGAGGGTTGCGGATGTTACGGAATTGTTCGGGATCGGGCCAGTGAACGCTGACACTTGTCGACTCGGGCTTTATGCTGGCGCGTTCCTCTGGTGATCGAGTTCGACATGTCTGCATTTCTGAGCGCCCGCGAGGTGTGTCAGCGTTTGCGAGAAGCGGCGCTGGGCGTGCTCGCATTGAAAATCTGCGAACAGCCTGCCGCGGCCGGACTGGTCGCGGTTGATATCGAGGGCTGGCAATTACGCCTGGATGTTGAAGGTGGGCGGTTACACCACTGTGAATTTGCTCGCAACAGTGACGGACAGGAAGGCGCGCTGGACAGCTGGCAGCGATATGGCACCGATCCGGTGAATCTGCTGAGTACCTGGGAATTGGCGCAGATCGAGCGATTGCTGGCGGAGGCTGTTCAACCCTGACGCAATCGAGGTTGTAAGTGTTAAATCGCGGTCCCGCACGTAGCCGAGAGATTCATACGAAGCGGGTGAGCGAGATTCGTGGAGTGTTGTTTGCGATTTTGAGGATTGGCGATCAGGGCATGGAATCCAGTGGGATCGTGCGATTGCCATTGGTGCGTTGGTACCAGGCTTGCAGAACATCGGGCAGACGCCCTTTCCATTTCACTGCGTTGGTGTAATAGCGTGCCCGTTGATGACCTTGCTCATCGTAGGTCAGCAGGATGATCCAGAAACGCTGGTCGGTTGTGCTCATGATGATGCCGGTGCCGCCCAGGCCACGCATCCACATTTCCACGACCTGACTGCCCGGCACGTCGGCTGAGGGATCACCGACTTGCAAGGTGCCCGAGAGCTGAACGAGCCTTTCATAATCATCCTTGAGCAATCCATGCAGGGCCTGGTTTTCCTCAGGCGTTCGCGCCAGGCCAAGGCTGAGCAAGTCGTAATCAAGCGTCAGTGGTTGTTCCGAGGCGACGTAAGTGCCGGCGTAATACACGCCCATTCCGCCGCCGCAATCGGCATCTGCGCCGATTTGCGAGATTTTCAGAACGCCATTTAGGGGGGTGAACGTCAACGCGCATTCACCTTCGACATAATGTGCTTCGTCGCCGTCAAGTACGGCGACACCCTCGAGATTTCCCGAATTGGCACCCTCGCCCGCGTCAATATCAAAAGTGATGTGCGCTGCATCGCGACGATGCGTTGTCACCGTTGCCGCCGTTGAAGTATTCGGAGGAACGAGCTGCCAGGTCGCGTCCCAACGGAAGGGCCGAGTAGCGTGTTCCAGTTCGGCCAGACGCATCAAATACTGGCGGCGCAAGCAGGCCGTCAGGGCGCCACAGGCATTACGGTTTTTCAGCCATTGCCGTTGATCGGTCTTGAGCGCCTTGGGATCGGGGACCTTGGCGAGGGTCGAGCGCCAGCGCTCTGCAAGCTGTTCATCAAGTTGCGAGAGATAAGGGTCGGCGCAAATGACTTTTTCAGTTTTGCTGGCAGCGCTGGCGCAATCAAAACTGCTGGCGTGGGTGACAGAGGCAAACGCAAGGGATGTCAGCAGCAAGGCTTGACGCAGGGAGAGAGCGAACATCGAGAGATTCCATTCTTCGGACGGCGGGCAGTATGCCAGTGCTGCTGTCGGAAATCCTTGATGTACATAGCAATCAGGTTTGCTCAACCACTGTGGGAGCGAGCCTGCTCGCGAAAGCGGTGGCTCAGCCACTATAAATGTCGACTGACACACTGCCTTCGCGAGCAGGCTCGCTCCCACAGGGCTTTGTATGCGCTGTCAGAACGTGATGTCGGCTGCGGGCATGACGTCAATGCGGCCAGTCGCGCCAGTCAGGTGCGCCAGGTCTTTGTTGTGTTCGGCGATGATGTCTTCAGCGCTCATATTGCCGTTGTCGACGGTGGAATGCGCGTCGGCGGCGAGCACCACGTCATAACCCAATTGATGGGCCTGGCGCACGGTGGCATTGACGCAATAATCGGTTTGCAGGCCGCAGATGACCAGACGTTCGAAGTCTTCGCTGGGCAATAATTTACCCAGGCCCGTCTGGTAGAAAGAATCCCGGGTAGTCTTGCGGACACGCAGATCCTTCGGAGATGTCTCAAGCCCTTCGGCGAGTTGCCAACCTTCGGCTTCGTGAGCCAACGGGCTGTCCTTTTCTTCGTGCTGGATCAGTACCACTGGCACATCTTTGTCGCGGGCGCGGGTGCTGAGACCGTTGATGGTGTCGATCACGCGCTGAATGTCGTAGCACTGATATTCGCCCGAGCAGAGGGCCTGCTGGACGTCGATGATCAGCAATGCGGTGGTCATGATGAGCCTTCCTTGAGTCCTTGAGACAGGGGCGGACGTACGTCCGCCCCCTTTTTACGCCCCTCAGTAACCCAATGACAAGCCCGTGTTACGGCGTGGGTCATTGGCGCCGTAGAAACGGTTTTTGCCGACTGGCTTACCGCCCAGCGACGGTGCGCCGACCAGAATCGCGGCGATGTGGTTGGCGTCCTGCGGCCCGGCGAACTTGTGACCCCAGCTCTCGAGAAGCTTCTTCGTGTCGGGGCTGGCGGCGAAGTCTTCGAGGTTGGTTTCCTCCGGCATCCACTGCTGGTGGAAACGTGGCGCATCGACCGCCTCCTGCACGCCCATGCCGTAGTCGATGACGTTGAGCATGGTCAGCAAGGTCGCGGTGATGATGCGGCTGCCGCCCGGAGTACCGACGACCATCACCACTTTGCCGTCCTTGGTGACAATGGTCGGGCTCATCGATGACAGCGGTGCCTTGCCCGGAGCGATGGCGTTGGCTTCGCCCTGCACCAGACCATACATGTTCGGCACGCCGACCTTGGAGGTGAAGTCGTCCATTTCATCGTTGAGGATCACCCCGGTCTTGCTCGCCATCACGCCCGCGCCGAACCAGTCGTTGAGGGTGTAAGTGACCGAGACTGCATTGCCCCACTTGTCGACAATCGAATAGTGAGTGGTGTTGCTGCCTTCATGGGGCGCCACGCCGGGCTTGAGTTCAGCCGACACGCCGGCCTTTTGCGGCTGAATGGCCTCGCGCAGTTTGGTTGCGTAGTGTTTGTCCAGCAGGTGCTCGATCGGGTTTTTGACGAAATCCGGATCGCCAAGGTAACTGTTGCGATCAACATAGGCGTGGCGCATCGCTTCGATCTGGTAGTGCATGCCCTGGGCGGAATGGAAGCCCAGATCCTTCATCGGATAGCCTTCGAGAATGTTCATGATCTGGCAGATCACCACCCCGCCGGAGCTTGGTGGTGGCGCCGAGACCACGTGGTAACCACGGTAATCGCACTCCACCGGAGCCAGTTCGCGGGTCTTGTATTTGTCGAGGTCAGCCTGGGTGATGATGCCTTTGTTGGCCTGACTGGAGGTCACAATCGCATCGGCGACCCAGCCTTTATAGAAACCGTCGGCGCCTTGTTCGGAAATGCTTCGCAGGGTTTTGCCGAGATCCTTCTGCACCAGTTTCTGCCCGACCTGCATCGGCTCGCCGTTGTGCAGGAAGATCGAACCGGAGTCGCGCATGTCCTTCTTGAACACGTCGGTGGCGTACTCCAGCAACTCGACGTCGCCCTGCTGCAGTTCGAAACCGTCTTCTGCCAGTTTGATCGCCGGCGCAATCATTTCCTTGCGCGGCTTGGTTCCGTATTTGCTCAGCGCCAGCTCCATACCGGACACGGTGCCCGGCACGCCCACTGCCAAATGGCCGCGCGTACTCAGCTCGGGAATGACGTTGCCTTCCTTGTCGAGGTACATATTGGCGGTGGCCGCCAGTGGCGCTTTTTCACGGAAATCGAGGAAGGTCTTGCGCCCGTCCGCCAGTTGAATGGTCATGAAACCGCCACCACCGAGGTTACCTGCCGCGGGATAGACCACCGCCAGCGCGTAACCTACGGCGACCGCCGCATCGACGGCATTACCGCCACTTTTCAGTACGTCGACGCCGACATGGGTAGCCAGATGTTGCGCGGTGACCACCATGCCGTTTTCCGCGGCAACCGGAGCCACCGATGCCGCGTGAGCCATGAGACAGCTGAGTGCCAGTGAGGTCGCTATCAGCGACTTGGCCAAAGGTTCGTACTTCATGAGTCGATCTCTTTTTTGTTTTCAGGGTCTGTGCAGAACAGAGGGGGAACGCTGCAAGAGCACCAAGCAGTATGGTCGGCTTTGCGTATTGCGCCTCCCCGATCAGGCAGTATGCTGAGCGCTGTTGCCGCCCTGATCCGGAGTCTGCCGTCATGTCTTATACGTTCCTCACCCTGCCCTCGCCCGTCGGCGAGCTGAAGCTGGTCGCGAACGGCTCACGACTGGCAGCCATCCTCTGGGAAAACGACAAACCGAACCGCGTGCGTCTCGGGCCGATGAGTGAAGCATCCGACAATCCGATCCTGATTCGAACGGCTCGACAACTTGAAGAATATTTTTCCGGGACGCGTGACTGTTTTGATCTGGAACTGGATTTCGCCGGCACCGACTTTCAGAAAAAGGTCTGGGCGGCGCTGCTCACCATTCCCTTTGGCCAGACGCGCACCTACAGCCAGATTGCCGAACAGATTGGCAATCCCACCGCCGTGCGGGCAGTAGGTGCCGCGAACGGACGCAATCCGATTTCCATTGTGGCGCCGTGTCATCGGGTGATCGGCGCCTCGGGGAAACTGACCGGTTTTGCCGGGGGGCTTGAGGCGAAAGAACGCTTGCTGACCCTTGAAGGTGGCGACTGGTCGCAGATTGGCAAAACCGGGGATTTGTTCTGACTCAAGCGCCGAACAGGTTATTCATCGCCGCATACTGCAACAGCATGATGGTCTTGGCGTCGCAGATCTCACCGCGCTGAAACGCTGCCAACGCGTCATCGAAGCCCCACTCCAGCACCTCCAGTTCTTCAGTCTCCTCTTCCAGACCACCACCGTCGCTGACCTTCGATGCGGCGTCGTATTCGGCAATGAAAAAGTGCAGCTTCTCGGTCACCGAGCCGGGACTCATGTAAGCCTCGAACACCTTCTTCACATCGTGCACGCGATACCCGGTTTCCTCTTCGGCTTCATCGCGAATCCGTTGCTCCGGCGCCGCGCCTTCGAGCAACCCGGCCGCCACCTCAATCAGCAAACCATCATGGCCATTGACGAACACCGGCAAGCGAAACTGTCGGGTCAGCACCACCGTGCGCTGCTCGCGGTTGAACAACAGAATCGCAGCGCCATTGCCGCGGTCGTAAACCTCACGGGTCTGACGCTGCCACTCGCCATTGATGCGGTGATAGTCGAAGGTGATTTTCTTCAGCAAATACCAGTCATGGGACAACACCTGAGTGTCGACGATGTTGACCCGCTCGGCTGTGTTGGACATGACGCTTGATCCTTTTGTCATTGAAGGGCACCCGGGTAGGTAAAGGCCCTTTTTGTGAACGAAAAAACGAAACCCTATACCGCCCTACAAACCATGTCGAAACATCCTACAGACATCGCCTACTCGCCCGACTTCTTTCCTGATTGATCCCCCGCAAAGTCCGCGCACCTTTTTGATGTGCGCGAGAGACTGCGAATGCTTCCAACCGATCGGCTGCTGGCCCTGAACAACAGCATCGGCCTGCTCGTTGTTGCTGCGTTGAACCCGGACGAGCCGGACTTCGAACACCTGATCCGCGAATTCCGCCTGTGCCTGAACCACTACGACGCCTGGGCCGAGCAGTTCTGGACCGGGACCGCGCTGGATGTCGAGCAGGTCTTCACTGTCGGTAACGACGTGCGTCTCAGTGCGCCGATCAAGTCGCGCCAACCGCTCAGTTCATCGGTGGTCATGTGCTCGGCCAGCGGGGAGTTGACGCTGGTGCATATGTTCGAGGCTGCGCGGTTTGTGCCGATCGGCAACACCCCGGTAACCCTCGAACCGGTGCTTGCCGATGTTGGCGGTGTGCTGACGTTCGGCGAAGCGCTGCATTACACAATCGGCCCCAGCGGCATTCTGCAGGTGACCGACTGCGATCGGGGCCAGCGTTATCGCATCACCTTCTTTCCCGATGTGTCCACCGACCATGTGCGTGCTCTGTATGCCTCTTATGAAGGTGTCATTGCAGGCCTGGAAGGCTGGCTGCGCGCTGAGTGGGCAGGGTTTCAACCACAGTGGACGGAGTTTTCCAGCGCCGGGTTTCTTGAGCGTTACGGTCAGTTGCAACGGGCCGACTGGCGTGGATTCGAGCAAGCCCTGAATGGTGTCTGGGACGACATCAAACAGGTATTTGCCCTGCTCGCCGACTTGCAGGCCAACAGCGAAAAACTGCTGGAGTACCTCAGCGAGGCCGAGCTTGAGGCGTTGTTGAATGCCTCCAGCGACGCCATTGCCAACGGCTTGCTGATCCTCAGTGACGAACCTCTTCTGTTTATTCATCTGGCCGCGTTTACCAGTTGGTTGAAAATGCTGCCGCCGCAACATTTAGCCGAAGTGGTCGCCGAAGTGCGTGCCGAACTGCTGATCGGTTTTCTGCTGACGGCGTTGTCAGGCGGCGTCGGCGTGCCACTGCGCTTGAGCAGCAAGGTGCTGGCGAAGATCAAGTCGCCTCGCGCTCGGGAATGGCTGGCGGCTTCAGCGTTGCGACTCGCGGAATTAACGTCAGCACCGGAACTGAACAAACACGCGAGCGCGTTGAAGCCGCTGATGTTTCATGCGCGTGACGTTGAGTTGAAACCCACGCCGTCGATTCCACTGAACATTCGTCAGGCCGATTCGCTGGTGTTGACGGTGCCGAATCCGGCGCCTGTTGTACGGGACAAGCCTGGCGGTTCGAGCCGGTTGGAACGGCATGAGCCCCATGACGACTCGCCGGATCAGGCGAAAAACCCCAACGGTGACAGTGCCGATTGCGTACCCCGCACCTGCACCAACGGCTGCCCGGTGTCGATGGTCACCGGCGAAGAACTGCTGACCCTGACTGATGCGGTGCTTGATGGCGTGTTGCCGTTTGAGTTCAGCCGCTTGTATCGCTCCAGCGCCGTCGAACTCGATGTCGGCCTGGGCTTTGGCTGGAGTCATTCGCTGGCGCATCGGCTGGAGTTTTCCGCCGATGAGGTGGTCTGGATCGACCACGAAAACCGCCGCACCCGCTTTCCGTTGCCGAGCGTTGAACGGCCGGCGATTCACAACAGCCTGTCGCGGGCGGCGATCTTTCTGGGTGATGAACCGGAAGAACTGATTCTCGCGCTGGCCGGAGAAACGGCGCGCTTTTATCACTTTCGCGCAGGACGGCTGACGGCGATCAGCGATGCCTATGGCAATCGTCTGACGCTGCAGCGCGATCGCTCTGACCGGGTGCAGCGCCTGGACAACGGTGCCGGGCGTTCGCTGCTGTTGCGCTATGAGCGGGCGCAGTTGCTCGGGGTTGATTACCAGGTGTTTCGCGACGGAGCCTGGAGCACCCAACAGACGCTGGTCAGTTACCGCTACGACGCCTATCAGCACCTGATCGAAGCGACCAACGCCGTCGGCGAGAGCGAGCGTTACGACTACGACGACGCCCACGTGATCCTGCAGCGGCAACTGGCCGGCGGCGCGAGTTTTTTCTGGGAGTGGGAGCGGTCGGGGAAATCCGCTCGGTGTATCAGACACTGGGCGTCGTTCTCGCAGATGGACACGCGATACGTCTGGAACGATGACGGCAGCGTGGCGGTGCATTACGTCGATGGCACCGAAGAGACTTACGTGCACGACGAGCGTGCGCGGCTGGTGCGTAAAGTCTCGGCGGATGGTGGCGAGCAGCTCAAGGCCTATGACGATGCCGGCCGGGTGATTGCCGAGCAGGATGCTTTGGGCGCCGTCACCGAATACCGCTACGACGAAGTCGGACGGCTGGTGGCGCTGATTCCGCCGGATGAGGTGCCAACGTCCTACGAGTATCGAAACGGTTTCCTGCACAAACGTTCGCGCGGGGATGCGGTGTGGATCTACCGGCGCAATGCCGAGGGCGATGTCACCGAAGCGGTCGATCCTGACGGCCAAGTCACCCATTACTACTACGACACCCGGGGTCAGTTGCTGTCGATCCGTTACCCGGACAGCAGTCGCCATCGCCTGGTGTGGAACAGCCTTGGCCAGTTGACCGAGGAAACCCTGCCCGACGGTGGTGTGCGGCGTTTTTCCTACGACGCATTGGGGCGGCGGACCACGACCGCCGACGAACACGGTGCGGTCACCCGTCAGCATTGGGACGCGGTCGGCCGACTGATCCAGACGACCTTTCCTACCGGCAGCAGTCGCGCCTACAGCTACGGCGCCTACGGTCAGGTCACCGCCGAGCGCGATGAACTGGGGCGCATCACCCGCTACGAATACGACGACGATTTGCACCTGGTCTCACGGCGGATCAACCCCGACGGCACACGGGTGCAGTACCGCTACGACCATGCGCAGTTATTGCTCACCGAGATTGAAAACGAGTCTGGGGAAAAATACCGGCTGGACTACACGCCGACCGGGCTGATTCGTCAGGAGGTCGGTTTTGACGGCCGCCGTACCGCGTATGCCTATGACCTCAACGGTCATCTGCTGGAGAAGACCGAATTCGGTGATGACGGCTCTTGTTTGGTCACCGCTTATAAACGCGATGCTGCCGGGCGTCTGCTGGTCAAAACCCTGCCCGACGGCATCAAGGTCTCCTACCAATACGACCGCCTCGGTCGTTTGGTCGGAGTCGACGACGGCCAGCAACATCCTTTGGCCTTTGAGTACGACCGTCAGGACCGGCTGATCACCGAGCATCAGGGCTGGGGCACCCTGCGTTACCGCTACGACGCCTGCGGCCAGCTCAAGCGCATGCGCCTGCCGGACAACAGCCTGCTCGACTATCACCACGCCAAGGGCGGCGCGCTGAGCGGGATTGACCTCAACGGCACGCCACTGACCCGCCACGTCTACCAGTCCGGGCGCGAGCGGCAACGCCAGCAGGGCCTGCTGCTCAGTGAATACTCCTACGACGATCAGGGACGCTTACTTGCTCACGCCGTAGGCCATCAGCGCGATGCGTTGTACCGCCGCGATTATGCCTACAGCGCCAACGGCAATCTCGCGCACATCGCCGACAGCCGCCACGGCCAGCGCACCTACGGCTACGACGCCCTCGACCGCCTCATCCGTGTCCGCCACTCGCGCGACGAACTGCCGGAAAGCTTCGCCCATGACCCGGCCGGCAACCTGCTGATGCAGGACCGTCCCGGCCCCAGCCAGATCAAGGGCAACCGCCTGCTGATGCAGGGCGATCGCCACTATGACTACGACGCCTTCGGCAATCTGATCCGCGAACGCCGAGGCCGTGCGCAGACACTCGTCACCGAATACCGCTACGACTGCCAGCACCGCCTGATCGGCCTGACCCGCCCCGACGGCCAGACCGCGTCTTACGCCTACGACGCCTTCGGCCGGCGCATCCGCAAAACCGTCAATGGCGACACTACCGAATTCTTCTGGCAAGGCGACCAGCTCGTCGCCGAAAGCAGCGAACGCGAATACCGCAGCTACGTCTACGAACCCGGTACCTTCCGCCCGCTGGCACTGCTCGACGGCAAAGGCCCGCAAAAAGCCTGCCCGTTCTACTACCAGCTCGACCACCTCGGCACCCCGCAGGAACTCACCGACTACAGTGGCGACATCGTCTGGTCGGCGCAATACGACGCCTACGGCAAAGTCGCCACGTTGACCCTCGCCGGCGACGATTACCTGAACCAGCCGCTGCGCTTTCAGGGGCAGTACTTCGATGCGGAAAGCGGCCTGCATTACAACCGCCACCGGTATTACGACCCGAGGTTGGGGCGGTATCTGACGCCGGACCCGATCAAGCTGGCGGGTGGATTGAATCAGTACCAGTACGTGCCGAATCCGACGGGGTGGGTGGATCCGTTGGGGTTGAGTTTCAATTGCCCGCCGCCGAATAAGCCGGGTTGTGAGGTGCCGGGTGGGGTTGGTGGCGCTAAGGTAGATGAGGGTGAGCCACAGGTACCAAATCTAACTCATGGCGTAGACCCAAAAACATTGAAGCGAACACATGCGCTCATGGGAAAAACCTCAACTAAACTAGTCGAGGCAATGAGGATAGAAATGCGAAATATTGGGTTCAATCGCAAGTTTCCAATAGATGTCGCTGAGCACCACGGCAGCCTCTACATTCTAGATGGCCATCATAGAGCTTCGGCCGCACGACAAACCTCTACAGAAGTAACGATCCAGCTAATAACGAACATCAAAGATCACCACGGCACCCTAAACACTATTCAAGAAGTACTAGAGTCAGCGGCTAACGTCGGCAATGACAGATTGGAGCATCACAGAAGAAGATGAACAAAAAAGACAAAAGCCTTGAAGACCTCATTAACGACTTTCTTTCTAAGGTTGATAGTGCGACGTTGCTGCTCGAGAAAAGGTTTGGTACCAGAAATATTCTGAGGCTTTGGCGCAGCAATCAAATACAACGTTGCGGAGACATAACTGACAACACCCAGTACGAGCTTCATGGAGTTGGCTGCATCGTTCACTTCACTACCGAATCAGTGAATTTTGACTACGGTTCAAACAGTAGAATCGACGGCTTTGACGTATGGCGCCTCTACATTTACGCTTTGGACAGGCCGCTTATATATGAAAAATACTGCGACAAGAAAACACTCGAAAAAGAATTCCAAGAGCTTATCTCTTTAAACATAATCGAAAAAATGTCGATCAATGACAATCTGTATGTCCTGGTTAAAACCGAATAAAAACATACCCGCACGCATTCCAAACCAACAAAGAAGCCCGGCAGCGCTACCGGGCTTCTTTATTTGCAGCTAACGAGCGACGTGCGACAGCGAGTCGTTGACACCCTGCTCAACTGAACGAACCCCGTTAATCAACGGCCCATAACGCCGGCTGAACTCCCAGCTATACGGCACGCCATCCTTGCTGGTGCCATTGTCCCAGCTCACCGACCAGGTCATCAGACCTTTGATCGGTATCCCCTTGATCGCCAGACGCTTAAGGACATTCCCGACCACGGTTTTGTCGATCACATAACCGGTGGCCGCCGCATCGTTGTTGGCCGGCAGGCCGATGACGAACTTGTCCGCCGGAATGCGGGTGAAACCACGAGTGCCGGTCACCAGACTTTCAGTCAGGTAATAAAGAAAATCCTCTTTCAGCGGATCGTTGTTCTGCGCAATCCACGCGCCGGCACCGTTATTGGCTTCCGGCACCCAGACGCCGTCGCCCCCCTGGTTGTAGAACTGCGGGGCGACGAAGTCGTAGTAGCCTTCCAGCGCCTGCAGGTAGCTGACGTATTTGCCGGTGCTGGTCAGGTATGGAAACTCCGGGGCCATGCTGATGATGAAATGTTTGCCTTGGCCTGCGTAGTGATCCTTGACCAGTTTCAGTGCAGCCGGCAGGACGGTCTTGTTGGCCGCGAAATCAATCGCGCTCTGTTCAAGATCGATGTCCAGTCCGTCGAAGCCGTAGGTTTCCACCAGACGGATGATTTCATTGGCCAGCGGTTGTTCCTGACCGCTGCGCAACTCGATGTGCGCATCGGCACCACCGAGGGAAATCAGCACCGCCCGCCCCTGACTGTTGAGCACGCCGACCTGACGGCGGAACTCGGCATCGGAAACGTTGAACGGCTTGAAAGTCGGAATGCCGCTGCCTTTCATGAAGGCTACCGCGACGACGTTGTATTCCTTCGGCACCTCCTCCAGCGAAAGGCTGGCGAAGCGGCCCTGACGGTAACCATCGCTCGGACCTGCCGGCCAGTTGTGCCAGAAGCCCATAAGGATCTTTTTGCCGGCAATGCTCGGCATCAGCGAGGCGGCATCGCTCGCGGCGTTTTGCACTAAAGAGAAATCGATATTTGACATGTTCTAATCCTTCAGAACGTATGGATTTGGCGCCGCTGCGCTGTTATTTGAAGTCGACGTCGAAGGCCTGATAGAAGGCGTTGCCGGTGTTGGCGACGATCCACATCAGTACGATCACGTGATGGCCCTTTTTGTTGGCTGGCAGTTTCACCGCGTGGTTGACCTTGGCCTTCAACTCATTCGGGTAACTGTAATAAGGCACCTGAGTGTAGAAGTCCTCAAAGAACGGTTGGGTTTCCAGTTGCGCACGCGTGATGCGCTGTTTCGGATCCCAGCCATCCTTGGTGATCAGCCAGCGGTAGCCGCGGGTGGTGTGCGGCGCGGTGTATTCCCATTTGATCTCGAGGGTTTGTCCCGGGGTGACATTGAGCAGCGGCCAGGCAAACGGACGAGCGAGTTTCTTGCTCATCTCTTCACTGGTGAAGTTCACGCAGTCGCGGGCATCGCTCTTGCCGCCGCTGAGAATGTAGCCGTCGGCCGGTGGTGTAACACTGTCCGAGTCGCTCTGGTACGGCGCCGGAAACGGCCCCGCTGCCAGCGCCGGGAAATTTTTCCCGCCTTCCATTTCGTTGACCTGCCAGGCGCCGAGCAATCCTTGCTCGATCGCTACCGCGCCGCGGCTTGCAGGGGAAATGACACGACCGTGTCGCAGTTGGGTTTGTGCTTGTGGTTGATTCATTTTTTTCACTCCGTTGATTCAAGAACTCTCCTTTCCGAGGAGAGGCCTTCAAGCTAACGGAGGCGAGTTTTTTGTCCATCGGCGGTTTTGTCGCAGCCGGCAGACTTGAACTGAAAAAACACCGCAAATACTGGATGGATATACAGCAACCTAGGACAGTGCTGACTCGCGATGGAGTCAAAAGACTACACGCCGATACTGCAAAAACGGCCATTCAGTACTCACGACAACTGTGCCTGGTACTCCTTTTCGTATTGTCCGGCAAGTTGCCGTTTCTGCTTTTCGTTGAGCAATTTGCCGGCCATCTGAAAAAATTTCTGCTCCTCTTCTTTCAAATGATGATGAACCTTGTCCGACAGCTTCCTGGCGGTCGCCAGCCAGGCCGGACTGGACATCTCTGTGCTGTCGAGTTCCTCCATCATTTCGTCCATTTCATGGTGTTCGGAGATGGCATGGCGGCTCAGGTCAACGCCGTTGTCGAACGCCATCAACGGCACATAGAAATGGCGCTCTTCGGCGGTTTCATGAGCCTGGAGTTCGGCCTTGAGTTGCTTGTAGGCCTCGACCCGTTCCGGGGTGTCGCCGCTGGTCTCGATCAGGTTTTTGGCGTAACTGCGCTGGCGGTCGTGGCTTTCGCGAAGGGCTTCGAAGATATTCATGGGGATCCTTGTCAACCGCGTGCCGGAATGACGCGGTAAAGGCTAGACCCCGACGCAAGAGCGGCAGTTCCACCGGGTTAAGGCAAGGCTTGGAAGTTCGACGCCGGGCAGGATAGGCTGCGCATTCAAACCACAAGGAAGTCATGCATGAACTTGCGCATCGAGTTGTCGCAAAACTCCACAGAAGTGGAACGTCAGGCCATTCTCGCCCCCCTGCACGCCTTTAACGTGGCCAAGGCAGGAATCGCCGTATCCGAGCCGCTGACCCTGCTGGTGCGTGACGATGATGACCAGATTCTCGGCGGACTCTACGGCCGGCTGGCCTGCCAGTGGTTGTTCGTCGATCTGCTGTCAGTGCCAGAAGCCGGGCGGGGTCAAGGTATTGGATCGAAGCTGATGCGCATGGCCGAGGAGCTGGCGCGGGAGAAAGGCTGCATCGGCGCATGGCTCGACACATTCGACTTTCAGGCACCGGAGTTCTACAAGAAGCTCGGGTATAGCCAGTTTGGGGAGATTGTCGACTACCCGCCGGGACACAAGCGGCATTTCTTCCAGAAGCGACTCGTAGGTTGAATGTGACGTCCCCTTCGCGAGCAGGCTCGCTCCCACACTGGATTCGTGACCGACAAAGAATCGATGTGGGAGCGAGCTTGCTCGCGAAGGCGGCTTGAGCCTCAACGCGACCATTGGCCCCTACAGACAGGTCGCCAACGCCGCCAACCGGCGCTTGGCGACAAAGTCATCCTTCTGCGCGTAGTAATTCAGCGTTGTGCCCGATGCCTCGGTGATCACATCGACAAACGACTCCGCCGAACGGGTATACACCGTCGTGCCGCCCGACTTGCGCGGCTCCAGATACGCCGCCGCGTCCACGCCGAACACCGCTTCGTCCTGCCAGCCGAATTGCACACAGCGCGCCACGTCTTTTTCGGCTTTGTCCGACGTCAATACCTTGTACGGGGTTTTCGTGCGAGCATCGTCCATCACCGAGCCCGCACAACCGGCCAGCAGCGTCGCCGCCAGCGCTACCATCAGCATTCGCATTGCATTCGCTCATTCAGAAAAAAGCGGACTGTATCATCGCAGCAGCAGGAATCGTTCTGCTTTACTGCATTTATAGCGCGACAGGCGCAGGCCCCTGCGGCAACCTACGGTCAACAGCCTCACAAGGAAAACACATGGCGCCTTCCGACCAGCGACATGAACATGCCCTGAAACTGTTTCTCGACGCGCGTCCCGAACTGCGCGAAACCCTCGATCATCTCAACCCGTTGCTGGCCCAGGCCAAAGGCGAAACCCAGGCACAGTATCGCGAAGAACGTCTGCACGAAGCGTTCGAAGCCGAGGCGGAAAGTCTCGGCTTGTTTGCCTGGGAACTGACGTTGCAACTGACCGCCGACTCGCCGGAGGAATACCAGGCGCAGCGTCTGGAAGTACACCGTGAAGTCGCGGAAATGGCCGGGATGGATTGGCTGGAATACTGCGATCTGTATGGCATAGAGCCGTAACCGCCACCCAAGGACAACGCCACGATGTTGCCATCCGCCTCGACTCACCGCGCCAGCCCCGGCCATCTGCACACACAAAAGTGGCGTGGGCGGATTGGTCTGGCGCTGGTGGCCTGTCTCTCGGTCCTGGCCGGGATGACGGACGCCATCGGCTTTATGGCCAGCGGTGACTTTGTCTCGTTCATGAGCGGCAACACCACTCGACTTGCCGTGGCGATCAGCGATGGCGACATCGGGTTGACCGTGCGTTTGTTGATCCTCGTCGCAACGTTTATCGCCGGGAACGCCTTGGGCGTTATCGTTGCCCGTTTCGGTGGACGCCGGGCGCTGCCGTTGCTGCTGTGTATTGCCACCCTGCTGTGTGCGGCTGCCGCTTGGCCATTCGACAGCCAACTGCCAGCGCTGATGGCGGCAATCATTGCGATGGGCATGCTCAACGCGTCGGTCGAAGAGGTGAACGGCCTGCCGGTCGGGCTGACTTACGTGACCGGCGCATTGTCGCGGTTCGGCCGTGGATTGGGCCGTTGGATGCTCGGCGAACGACGCAGCGGCTGGCGGGTGCAACTGGTGCCGTGGAGCGGGATGTTTATCGGCGCGATTCTGGGGGCAGTGCTGGAACACCATTTGGGCCTCAAGGCAATGTTTGTCAGCGGTTTGCTGGCCGCGATGATCGGGCTGCTCTCCCTGAAAATCCCGCGGCGCTGGCAACTGGGCTACATGCCGCGCTAACCGAGGACAACAAAAATCTCTGGAGCGAGCCGGCTCCGGGCGGCGTTCCGACGAAGACGCCGGCACATTCTTCATCTTCACCAGCTGACAGACCGCTATCGCGAGCAGGCGAAGGCCTACAAGGTTTCGCGGCAGCCTCGATAAAGCTTTATCATGGCCGCAGTTTTGCTGATCGAGTCCGTCATGAAGTTCGCCATTGCGCTGTTTTCCGCCGCCCATGCGCCCTCCTCGCGCCGCGCCCTGCTGTTTGCGCAAGCCGCGCTGGCCGGGGGGCATGAGATTGTCCGGCTGTTTTTCTATCAGGATGGCGTCTATAACGCTTCGGATGCGGTGGTCACCCCGCAGGACGAACTGGACCTGCCCAAACAATGGCGCACCTTCATCAGTGAGCAGCAACTGGACGGCGTGGTGTGCATCGCCGCCGCCCTGCGTCGCGGTGCGCTGAACGCTGAAGAAGCCAAACGCTATCAGCGTGACGCCGTCTCCGTCAGCGCGCCGTGGGAATTGTCTGGCCTCGGTCAGTTGCATGACGCGGTGCAAGACGCCGATCGTCTGATCTGCTTCGGAGGAGCATGAATGGCCAAGTCCCTGTTGATCATCAGCCGCCAGTCGCCGTGGTCAGGCCCCGGCGCCCGTGAAGCGCTGGACATCGTGTTGGCCGGTGGCGCCTTCGATCTGCCGATCGGCCTGTTGTTTCTCGATGATGGCGTGCTGCAACTCGCCGCCGGGCAGAACGCCAAGGCTCTGCAGCAGAAAGACCTGAGCGCCAATCTGCAGGCACTGCCGATGTTCGGCGTCGAAGAACTGTTTTACTGCGCCGACAGCGCCAGCGCGCGCGGTCTCGGCAATCTGTCGCTGGACGAAGCGCAGCCGCTCGCCGCCGAGCAAATCACCGCACTTATTGACCGTTACGACCAGGTGATCACCCTCTGATGTCGACTTTGCATGTGTTGTCTCACTCCCCCTTCGGCGACGCTCGCCTGACCAGTTGCCTGCGCTTGCTCGGCAGCGCTGATGCGTTGCTGCTCTGCGGCGATGCGGTGTATGCGTTGCAAGCGGACACCGCGCCATTCGCCGATCTGAAAAGCCGCCAGATCAAACTGTGGGTTCTGGCCGAAGATGCACAGGCTCGCGCCATCGAAGTCCCGGACTGGGCCGAAGCGATCGATTACCCGGCCTTCGTCGAGCTGTCGATCCACCACGACAAGGTCAACAGCTGGCTATGAACTCCATGACCGTCGGCGCCCGCGCCATCGAACTGGACAAGGATGGTTTTCTCGTCGACCTCAGCGACTGGTCGGCTGATGTCGCCAGCGCCCTCGCCGCCGCCGAAGACATCGAGTTGACCCCCGAGCATTGGGAGGTCCTCGAACTGCTGCGCAGCTTCTACACCGAATTCCAGCTGTCCCCGGCCACTCGGCCATTGATCAAGTACACCGCGTTGAAACTCGGCCCGGACAAGGGCAACAGCCTGCACCTGAACCGACTGTTCAAAGGCACCCCCGCCAAACTCGCCGCGAAACTGGCGGGCCTGCCCAAACCGACGAACTGCTTATGACCGACTTTCCAGCACTGACCCTCCAAACGCCTGCCGAACACCCGTTCGCCCAATTCGTGCGCATCCTCGGCAAAGGCAAACGTGGCGCTCGCGACCTCACTCGCGAAGAAGCCCGGGAAGCCATGGGCATGGTGCTCGACGACAAGGTTGAAGACACCCAGCTCGGCGCGTTTTTGATGTTGCTGCGGCACAAGGAGGAAAGCGCCGAGGAGATGGCCGGTTTCACCGAAGCGTTGCGCGAGCGCTTGAAGGCGCCTGAGCTTGACGTTGATCTGGACTGGCCGACCTATGCCGGCAAGAAGCGCCATCTGCCATGGTATCTGCTGGCGGCCAAGTGCCTGGCGCAGAACGGCGTGCGCATCTTCATGCACGGTGGCGGCGCGCACACCGTCGGGCGTCTGTACAGCGAGCAATTGCTTGGTGAATTGAACATTCCCCTGTGTCGCACTTGGCCACAGGTCGGCGCGGCGCTGGACAACGGCGGGCTGGCCTTCATGCCGCTGGTGGACTGGGCGCCGCAACTGCAAAACATGATTGACCTGCGCAATACCTTGGGCCTGCGTTCGCCGATTCATTCGCTGGCGCGGATTCTCAACCCATTGGGCGCTCGTTGCGGCCTGCAAAGCATTTTCCACCCCGGCTATCAAGCGGTGCACCGCGATGCCAGCGGTCTGCTGGGTGACACGGCGATTGTGGTCAAGGGCGATGGTGGCGAAATCGAGATCAATCCGGATGCCGACAGTCACCTCTACGGCACTACCCGCGGCGAGAGCTGGGACGAGGAATGGCCGCAATTGTCGGCGCAGCGTCACGTCAAACCGGCGACCCTGGACGTTGATCATCTGAAAGCCGTCTGGCGTGGCGATGTGGTCGACAGTTACCCGCAAATGGCCCTGATCGCGACCATGGCGCTGGCCTTGCGCGGTCTAGGCCAGAGCCGTGAACAAGCCTTCGCAACCGCCGAGCAATACTGGGCTGCGCGGAACAAATCGATTTAACCGATCATTCGCGCCCGATCTTTGCGCTTTTTGTTCGAACTCATCGGAATAGACTCGACTCCAACGATTATTGGTTTACGGAGTCTTGATCATGGGTTTACTCGTCGACGGCCACTGGCAGGACAAGTGGTACGAAAGCAGCAAAGACGGCGCGTTTCAGCGCGAACAGGCCAAGCGCCGCAATTGGGTAACCGCCAATGGCGAACCCGGCCCCAGCGGTGAAGGTGGTTTTGCTGCCGAAGCCGGGCGCTATCACCTCTACGTTTCCCTCGCCTGCCCGTGGGCGCATCGCACGTTGATCCTGCGCAAGCTCAAAGGTCTGGAAAGCTTGATCGATGTTTCGGTGGTCAGTTGGCTGATGCTGGAGAACGGCTGGACCTTCGACACGGCGCTCGGCTCGACCGGCGACAAGCTCGACGACTTTGAATTCATGCATCAGCGCTATACCGCCGACACTGCCGACTACACCGGCCGCGTCACCGTGCCAGTGCTGTGGGACAAGAAGCTCAAGCGCATCGTCAGTAACGAATCGGCGGAGATCATCCGTATGTTCAACAGCGCGTTTGATGATCTGACCGGCAATGATCTGGATTTCTACCCGGCGCCATTACGCGGCGAGATTGATGCGCTGAACGAGCGGATCTATCCGGCGGTGAACAACGGCGTGTACCGCGCAGGCTTTGCGACGTCGCAACAGGCTTATGAAGAAGCGTTCGATGAGGTGTTTGCCGAACTGGATCACCTGGAGCGGGTGCTGGGTGCCAATCGCTACTTGTCGGGTGAGTACGTGACGGAAGCGGAGATCCGCCTGTTTACCACGATGATTCGTTTTGACGCGGTCTACCACGGCCACTTCAAGTGCAATTTGCGGCGAATTGCCGACTATCCGAATCTGTCGAACTGGTTGCGTGAGCTGTATCAGTGGCCGGGAATTGCCGAAACGGTGGATTTCCAGCACATCAAGAATCACTACTACGGCAGTCACAAGACGATCAACCCGACAGGGGTTGTGCCGAAGGGGCCGGAGCAGGATTTCACCGTCGCCCATGATCGGGCGCGGTTGAGCGGCAAAGGGGTTTGGCGCCGGGGCTGAGATCTGCATAGTTTTTGAAGGCCTGTTCGCGAGCAAGCCCGCTGCCACATTGGATCTGTGTCATGCACAAATCCTCTGTGGCAGCGGGCTTGCTCGCGAATGGGGCGACTCGGTTTTCAGACCTGCGCCTGAGCCCCTTCAAACCACGCCAGTTTCTCGCGAAGTTGCACCACTTCACCGACGATCACCAGTGTCGGCGCATGCACTTCATGCTCCGCCACCAATCGCGGCAGGTCAGCCAATGTGCCAGTGAACACGCGCTGATTGACCGTTGTACCTTGCTGAATCAACGCCGCCGGGGTATCCGCTGAACGACCATGCTTGATCAGTTGTTCGCAGATGACAGGCAACCCTACCAGGCCCATGTAGAACACTAGCGTTTGCGCCGGGGCGACAAGGTCGGCCCATGGCAGATCAGTGGAACCGTCCTTCAAATGCCCGGTAACAAAACGCACGGACTGCGCGTAATCACGATGGGTCAGCGGAATCCCGGCATACGCCGCGCAACCGCTGGCCGCGGTGATACCCGGCACGACCTGGAACGGGATGCCGTGAGCCGCCAGCTCTTCGATCTCTTCGCCGCCCCGGCCGAAAATGAACGGATCGCCGCCCTTCAAGCGCACCACGCGTTTGCCGGCCTTGGCCAGGTCGACCAGTTGCTGGTTGATCTGATCCTGCGGCACGGCGTGATCAGCACGACGCTTGCCGACGTAGACCCGCTCGGCATCACGACGGCACAGCTCAAGAATCGCCGGCGCGACCAAGCGGTCGTAAAGCACCACGTCGGCTTGCTGCATCAGGCGCAGAGCCTTGAAGGTCAGCAGATCCGGATCGCCCGGCCCTGCCCCGACCAGATACACCTCGCCGGTGGTGACCATGGCTTCACCATCGATCTTGGCTTGCAGCAGACGCTCGGCTTCGGCGCCCTGCCCGGCCATCTGCCGTTCGGCAATCGGCCCCTGAAACACGTCTTCCCAGAAGCCGCGACGCTGCTGCACATCCGGAAACAGGTTTTTCACCTGATTGCGAAAACGCGCTGCCAGCCCGGCCAACTGACCGTAAGTCGACGGAATCCAGGTTTCGATCTTGGCCCGAATCAGGCGCGCCAGCACCGGCGCATCGCCGCCGCTGGACACCGCAATGATCAGCGGCGAACGGTCGACGATCGCCGGGAAGATCACACTGCACAAGGCAGGCGCGTCGACCACGTTGACCGGCACGCAGCGCTTGTGAGCATCGGTGGAAACTTGTGCGTTCAGCGTCTCATCGTCGGTGGCGGCAATAATCAGCCCGCAACCGTCAAGGTCCGCCTCAACGTAACCGCGCAACAGGCATTCACCGCCAGAAGCGGCGACCAACTCACGCAGTTGCGTTTCGATTTCAGGTGCGACCACCCGCAGCAGCGCACCGGCATCGGCCAGCAGGCGGGATTTGCGCAAGGCAATTTCCCCCCCACCGACGACCAACACACGACTGCCGCGCAGGTTGTGAAACAGCGGCAGATATTTCATTTAGCCGATGACCTCAAGGCCACCCATGTACGGCTTCAGCACGTCCGGCACACGGATCGAACCGTCGGCCTGCTGGTAGTTTTCCAGTACGGCAACCAGCGTACGACCAACCGCCAGACCGGAACCGTTCAGGGTGTGCACCAGTTCAGGCTTGCCGGTTTCCGGGTTGCGGAAACGCGCCTGCATACGGCGGGCCTGGAAGTCGCCGCAGTTCGAGCACGACGAGATTTCGCGATACTTGTCCTGGCTCGGAATCCACACTTCCAGATCGTAGGTCTTGACCGCGCTGAAGCCCATGTCACCGGTGCACAGCGCCAGGGTGCGGTAAGGCAGACCGAGCAGTTGCAGGACTTTTTCGGCGTTGGCAGTCAGGCCTTCCAGCGCTTCCATCGATTGCGACGGCTCGACGATCTGGACCATTTCAACTTTGTCGAACTGGTGCTGGCGGATCATGCCGCGAGTGTCACGGCCCGACGCGCCGGCTTCGCTACGGAAGCACGGGGTGTGCGCCACGAACTTGATCGGCAGCAGTTTCGAATCGACGATTTCGCCGGCAACGATGTTGGTCAGCGACACTTCAGCGGTCGGAATCAGGTACAGATCGGCTTCGCCTTCGCGAGCGATCTTGAACAGGTCTTCTTCGAACTTCGGCAGTTGACCGGTGCCTTGCAGCGCCGGGGCCTGAACCAGATAAGGCGTGTAGGCCTCTTCGTAGCCGTGTTCGTTGACGTGCAGGTTGATCATGAACTGCGCCAGAGCGCGGTGCAGACGGGCGATCGGGCCACGCAGCAGAGCGAAACGCGCGCCGGACAACTTGGCGGCGGTTTCGAAGTCCAGCCAGCCGAACTTCTCGCCCAAGGCAACATGGTCTTTCACTTCGAAATCGAACGCGGTCGGCGTACCCCAGCGGCGCACTTCGACGTTGTCGTCTTCGTCTTTGCCGACCGGCACGGATTCATGGGGCAGGTTCGGGATACCGAGCAGGATCGAATCCAGTTCGGTCTGGATCGCGTCCAGCTCGACTTTACCGGCACTCAGTTCGCCCGCCATGCGCTCGACGTCTGCCATCAACGGCGCGATGTCTTCGCCGCGCTGCTTGGCCTGACCGATGGATTTGGAACGCGCGTTACGCTCAGCCTGCAGTGCTTCGGTGCGGGTCTGGACGGTCTTGCGCTGTTCTTCCAGCGCTTCGATGCGCGCGGTGTCCAGGGCAAAGCCACGGGAAGCCAGGCGGTCCGCTACGTCCTGAAGGTTGCTACGTAACAGTTTGGAATCGAGCATGTCGGTTTCTCGTTATCAAAGTTTGGTCAAGGACAGGCCAGCCCAAGTGGCGAGCAGCCCGCCGAATACGCTGAGTGCCGCATAGCCCAAAGCCAGCGGTACTTGCCCGCTTTCCAGCAGGCGCACCGTATCCAGTGAAAAGGATGAAAAAGTCGTCAGCCCCCCGAGGAAGCCGACCATCAACCCGGCACGCACCTCGATCGGCACCTCCGGGCGTATCAAAAACAGGCCGTACAACACGCCAATCAGCAGACAGCCCACGATATTAACGGCCAGCGTCGCGGTATAGAAGTGCCGCGGCCAATTGGCGTTGACCCAATTGCCGGTGGCGAAGCGCAACAAGGTGCCGGCAATCCCGCCGGCGGAGACCGCAACGATCAATGGAAGCACTATTTTCTCCGCTGCCGAGGGCTTAAACGATCAAGTTGAGCGAGGTGATTGAGCTTCTCGCCGATCTTCAATTCCAGGCCGCGCGGCACCGGTTGATAGAACGGGATCGGCTCGAGTTCTTCCGGAAAATAATCTTCGCCGGCGGCGTAGGCGTCCGGTTCGTCGTGGGCGTAACGGTATTCGTCACCGTAGCCCAGTTGTTTCATCAGTTTGGTTGGCGCATTGCGCAGATGCAGCGGCACTTCCAGCGAGCCGTTTTCAGCAGCGGCACGCATCGCGGTTTTGAAGCCCATGTACACCGCGTTGCTTTTCGGCGCGCAGGCTAGATAGGTGATGGCCTGGGCCACGGCCAGCTCGCCTTCCGGGCTGCCGAGGCGTTCCTGCACTTCCCACGCCGCCAGGCACAGGCTGAGGGCGCGCGGGTCGGCGTTGCCGATGTCTTCGCTGGCCATACGCACCACGCGCCGGGCCAGATACAGCGGATCGCAACCACCGTCGATCATCCGCGCAAACCAGTACAGCGCGCCGTCGGGGTTGGAGCCGCGCACCGATTTGTGCAGCGCCGAGATCTGGTCGTAAAACGCTTCGCCGCCCTTGTCGAAACGCCGACGCGTGTCGCCGAGCAGACTTTGCAGCAGCTCGGTGCCGATTTCGCTGTTGTCTTCAGCCAGGTCCGAGGCGTTTTCCAGCAGGTTGAGCAGACGCCGGCCATCGCCATCGGCGGCGGACAGCAGCATCTGGAAGCCTTCATCGTTGAGGGTCAGGTTGCGTTTGCCCAGGCCGCGCTCTTCGGTGAGGGCGCGATGCACCAGTTTGCGCAGCGCCGCTTCGTCGAGGCTTTTCAGCACGTAGACACGGGCACGCGACAACAAAGCATTGTTGAGTTCGAACGAAGGGTTTTCGGTGGTAGCGCCGATGAAAATCAGCGTGCCGTCCTCAACGTACGGCAGGAACGCGTCCTGCTGGGATTTGTTGAAACGGTGCACTTCATCGACGAACAAAATGGTGCGCTTGCCGTACTGGCCGGCCTGCTGCTTGGCGATCTCGACGGCCTGACGGATTTCCTTGACCCCCGCAAGCACCGCCGAAACCGTTTCGAAGTGCGCATCGGAGACTTCCGCGAGCAACCGCGCCAGGGTGGTCTTACCCACGCCCGGCGGACCCCAGAAGATCATCGAATGCAGGGCACCCTGCTCCAGCGCCTCACGCAGAGGCTTGCCGCGAGCGAGCACGTGCTCCTGACCGACGTACTCATCCAGATTGGTCGCACGCAAACGCGCGGCCAGTGGCTGGGCAATCGGTGCACTGCGAAACAGATCCATCACGTAGCGTTGAAACCTCTTTGATCAGGTCGATCATTTACCCTTGTGGGAGCGGGCTTGCTCGCGAAAGCGGTATGTCAGACAACTATTTTGTTGAATGTTAAATCGCATTCGCAAGCAAGCCCGCTCCCACAGGGTTTTGCATTTTACTCTTGAATTACATCTGCACCCTTCGGGATATCGAACTTAAACTTGGAGGCTGGCACCGCCTCGTTGGCCTTGACCCCGGTAAACAGGATGTTGGTGCGCTGGCCGACGCTGTCGATCAGTTGCATGTCATTGAGCAGACCGTTGCGGAACGACAAACGCAGATTGTCGAACAGCGTGTCCTTGGTTTTCGGCTTCAGCGTGAAGTCGATCACGCCACCCGCCTCTTTCGCGGTGATATCAAAGCTCTGACTGATCTTCGACACATCACCGGACAGCAGCAGCGCCGGGGTCTGGGTCAGACGCTCGTCAAGCTTCTTGATGGTCGCCTGTTCCAGATCCGGGTCCCACAGGGTGACCTTCTTGCCATCAGACACCATGGTCTGCTCGGCTGGCGCATTGGTGTGCCAGTAGAACAGGCCTGGACGCTGCAGGGTCATGTTGCCGGTGGTCTCCTGCAACTGCGTGCCGCTGCCGTCGAGGGTCAGCTGCGAGAAGTTCGCGCTCAGGGTCTTGGATGTTTCCAGCAGTTGGGTCAGACGCGCCACGTCCTTGTCATCGGCGTGGGCCGTGAGCGTGGTCAGCGCCAGTACTGGCAACAGCATGCGGATAAGACGCATGGGAGTCCTCTTGAATACTCGTTGGGAGAGCGGCGGCACGTCATTGTCCCGCCTCTTGCGTTTGCAATCAGTCGCGTACCGGGCCAGGGGCCAGGACTTCACGGGAACCGTTGGTGTTCATCGAGGTGACGACGCCGGCCATTTCCATGGCCTCGATCATCCGTGCGGCGCGGTTGTAACCGATCTTCAACTTGCGCTGAACCGCGGAAATCGAGGCGCGACGACTTTCCAGAACAAACTGTACCGCTTCGTCGTACAGCGCGTCGGCTTCCGGATCATCGCCGTCGCCGCCACCGCTGCTGCCTTCGAAACCGCTGCCCGCTTCTTCGACACCGTTGAGGATGTCGTCGTTGTATTCCGGTGCGCCGCGCAGTTTCCACGCTTCGACCACACGGTGTACCTCATCGTCGGATACGAATGCACCGTGAACCCGGATCGGCAGGCTGGTGCCTGGCGGCATGTAAAGCATGTCACCATGACCCAGCAGTTGTTCGGCGCCACCCTGATCGATGATGGTGCGGGAGTCGATCTTGCTCGACACCTGGAACGCCATACGCGTCGGAATGTTGGCCTTGATCAGACCAGTGATCACGTCCACCGACGGCCGCTGGGTCGCAAGGATCAAGTGAATACCTGCCGCACGGGCCTTCTGCGCGATACGGGCGATCAGTTCTTCAACCTTCTTGCCGACGATCATCATCATGTCGGCGAATTCGTCGACCACCACCACGATGGTCGGCAGTTTCTGCAGCAATGGCGCTTCGTCGTGGATGCTTTCGCGCTTGTACAGCGGATCGCTCAACGGCTCGCCGGCGTCCTGTGCCTCCTTGACCTTGGCGTTGAAACCGGACAGGTTGCGCACGCCCATCTTCGCCATCAGCTTGTAGCGGCGTTCCATCTCGGCAACGCTCCAGCGCAGGGCGTTGGCGGCGTCCTTCATGTCGGTCACGACCGGGCACAGCAGGTGCGGAATGCCTTCGTAGATCGACAGTTCCAACATCTTCGGGTCGATCATGATCAGCTTGGCGTCTTCCGGGCCGGACTTGAACAGGATCGACAGGATCATCGCGTTCACACCCACCGACTTACCGGAACCGGTCGTACCAGCCACCAGCAAGTGCGGCATCTTCGCCAGGTCAGTGATCACCGGCTTACCGCCGATGTCGTGACCGAGCGCCAGAGTGACCGGTGATTTGAAGTTGTCGTACTCCGGCGTCGACAGCACTTCGGAGAAGCGCACGATCTGCCGGTCTTCGTTGGGGATCTCGATACCGACAGTGGTCTTGCCCGGAATTACCTCGACCACCCGCACACTGGTAACGGCCAGCGAACGTGCAAGATCTTTGGCGAGGTTGGCGATACGGCTGACCTTGACGCCGGCGGCCGGCTGAATCTCGTAACGGGTAATCACCGGACCCGGATGAATCGAATCCACCGTCACTTCGACACCGAACTCCTTGAGCTTGATCTCCAGCAAATGGCCGACCGCCGCGAGGGATTCCGGTGAGTAATTGAGTTGTTTCTTTTCTGCCGGATCAAGAATCGAGATCGGCGGCAAGGTGCCTTCCACGGCGCTGTCGACGAACAACGGCACCTGCTTCTCTTTCTGCACGCGCTTGCTTGGCTCGGGCGCCTTGGCTGGCGCCGGTGCGATAACCGGCGGCACCTGCTTCTCGCGATCAGACATGTGCTTGCTCAGGGCTTGCTCACGTTCGATCAGGCGTTCTTTGACCTTGGCCTGCTCACGCTTGTCGGTGACCGTCGGCGCGACTACGTCATGCACGCGATCGTCGACTTCACGCAGTTGCGCGACCAGTTGCTTGCGTTCGGTACGCGCCGACCACCAGCGGTTGAGCGCGCCCTGGAACAGTTCGAACAGGTCGAGGGTGATCTTGCCGGTGATGTCCATCACCTTGAACCAGGACAGGTCGGTGAACACCGTCAGGCCAAACAGGAACAGTGCGATGAACAACAGGGTACTCCCTTGAATGTTCAGCGCGTTCTTCGCCAGATTGCCAAGGCTTTCGCCCAGCGCACCGCCAGCCCCCGCCGGCAGACCCGACGCCGCGTGAAAGTGCAGATGCGCCAGCGCGGCGCCGGACAGCACCAGAAACACCAGACCGATCAGGCGCCAGGAGAACAGCCAGCCGCTCCACTGCCACGGCTCGTGGCGCTGGCGGAAGATCTGGTAGGCCTTGATCGCCAGCAGCAACGGGAAGATGTAGGCGAAGTAACCGAGCACCATGAACAGGATGTCGGCGCTGTAGGAGCCCGCCGGACCGCCGAAATTCTGTACGTCATCGATCTTGCTGTTGTGGCTCCAGCCCGGATCGTCCTTGCCGTAGGTCAGCAAAGCCATCATCAGGAACAGGCACAAGGCACCGATGGCGATCAATGCACCTTCCTTGAGCCGGTAGTGCAACTGTTGGCGCCAGAGCGGAACGACTGTTTTTGGTGCTTCGGTGGATTTCTTCAAAACGCTTCTTTTCCTGCGCCCGAGGCGCGTCCATCTATTGAATGACGATAAAAAACTGCCCAATCCAGGCAGGTAAAAAAGTTGACGAGCGCAACTGAGACTACTTTTAACACTGTGCTGCCGCTTTTATAAATACAGCGCAACGCGAACATTCTGTAACAGCCTGGCATTGTACGGGTTTGTGCGTCCGATGCCATGCTTCAAGCCCCAGGATTGAGCATAGTCAAGCACACAGAAGCCGCGACTCAATTTGAGCATGCATTACCTTTTGTGACAAAGGCTTATGAGGTGTATTTGATGAACGTAGCGAAGCATTCACGCCTGATCATCCTCGGCTCCGGCCCGGCCGGTTACAGCGCTGCCGTGTATGCCGCCCGCGCCAACCTCAAACCCGTGGTGATTACCGGCCTGCAGGCCGGTGGCCAGCTCACCACCACCGTCGAGGTCGACAACTGGCCGGGCGACGTCGAAGGCCTCACCGGCCCGGTGCTGATGGAGCGCATGCAGAAACACGCCGAACGCTTTGCCACAGAGATCGTTTACGACCACATCCACACCGCCAAGTTGCAGCAGCGCCCGTTCGAGCTCACTGGCGACAGCGGCACTTATACCTGCGACGCATTGATCATCGCCACCGGTGCTTCGGCGCAGTACCTGGGGCTACCCTCGGAAGAAGCCTTCGCCGGCAAAGGGGTTTCCGCCTGCGCGACCTGTGACGGCTTCTTCTATCGCAATCAGGTGGTCGCTGTGGTTGGCGGTGGCAATACCGCTGTTGAGGAAGCCCTGTACCTGTCGAACATCGCCAGGGAGGTGCACCTGATCCACCGGCGCGACAAACTGCGCTCGGAGAAAATCCTTCAGGACAAACTGTTCGAGAAAGCCGCAAACGGCAACGTGCGCCTGCACTGGAACCAGAATCTCGATGAAGTCCTCGGCGATGCCAGCGGGGTGACCGGTGCGCGCCTGCGTGACAGTCATACCGGCGAAACCCGTGATCTGGCGCTGGCCGGCGTATTCATTGCCATTGGTCACAAACCCAACACCGATCTGTTTCAAGGCCAGTTGCCAATGCGCGACGGCTATTTACGGGTCAAGGGCGGCAGCGACGGCGACGCCACCGCGACTGAGATCCCCGGGGTATTTGCCGCTGGTGACGTAGCCGACCATGTCTATCGACAAGCGGTGACGTCGGCGGGTGCCGGGTGCATGGCCGCACTCGACGCCGAGAAGTATCTGGACGACATTCCTGTCATTTAACGGCACACTTTAGCGCGGGCCAGACAGCCCGCACCGCCCTCCCCTTCTGCAAGCCTGGATGCCATGCTGACTTGGTTACAACGTAATTCCCTGACTTTTCCGCCACTGGAAAAGGCCATGCGCGACCCTAACGGCTTGCTCGCCGCCGGTGGCGATCTGTCGGCCGATCGACTGATCCAGGCTTATCGCCATGGCTGCTTTCCATGGTTTTCCGAGGGTCAGCCAATCCTCTGGTGGTCGCCGGACCCGCGCACAGTGTTGTTTCCCGACGAACTGCATGTTTCGCGCAGCCTCGGCAAATTGTTGCGCCAGGAACGCTATCAAGTGACCTTCGATCAGGACTTCGAGGCCGTGATCCGCGCCTGCGCTGCGCCACGGGATTACGCTGACGGCACCTGGATCACCGAAGCCATGCAGGACGCTTACGTCGAATTGCATCGACGTGGCTTCGCCCATTCAGCGGAGGTCTGGGACCAAGGTGAACTGGTCGGTGGCCTGTACGGCTTGGCGATGGGCCAATTGTTTTTCGGCGAATCGATGTTCAGCCGCGCCGACAATGCCTCGAAATTCGGCTTTGCCACCCTGGTGCAACACCTGAAACACTCGGGGTTCGTGCTGATCGACTGTCAGATGCCGACCGATCATCTGCACAGCCTCGGCGCCCGAGCGATTCCTCGTCACGAATTCGCCGATTATCTGGCCCGCCACCTGGATCAACCCAATCGCGCCACCTGGGTTTGCTGAGCGACTTTGGCGCGCGTGGCTTACACTTAATTCACCAGCTTATCCCGAGGGTTGATCATGACCGAGTTGGCGCGTTTGAAGTTCTATGCCACTCAGCCTCACTCTTGCAGTTATCTGCCCGAGGAGCAGGCCACGACCCTGTTTCTCGATCCGAGCCAGCCCATGGATGTGCATGTCTACGCAGACCTGTCGGAAATGGGCTTTCGTCGCAGCGGCGATCATCTGTACCGCCCGCATTGCCAGAACTGCAATGCGTGCGTGCCTGCGCGCATCCCGGTGGCGCAATTCACGGCCAATCGCCAGCAGAAACGGATTTTAAAGCGCAACGCGGACCTACAGGTGCGCCCGGCCAAACCGCAATTCAGTGAAGAATACTTCGACCTGTACCAGCGTTACATCGAACAGCGTCACGCCGACGGCGACATGTACCCGCCAAGCCGTGATCAATTTGCGACGTTTCTGGTCCGCGATCTGCCCTTCTCGCGCTTTTACGAGTTCCGACTCGACGGACGGCTGCTCGCTGTGGCAGTGACCGATTTGCTGCCGAACGGTTTGTCAGCGGTGTACACCTTTTACGAACCGGCCGAAGAGCGCCGCAGCCTTGGCCGATTTGCCATCCTCTGGCAAATCGCCGAGGCACAGCGTCTCGGGCTTGAGGCGGTGTACCTCGGTTACTGGATCAAGAACTGCAAAAAGATGAGCTACAAGACCCAATATCGCCCCATCGAACTGCTGATTAATCAGCGTTGGGTCATCCTCAACTAAACCCAAGCCGTAAACCCCTTGGCGTAAACCCCATTTTTCGGGCACAATGCACGCCGCTTTTGCCTGGCGCAGTTGCACCGGGCCATTCATTGGATACCGAGGGCTTTACTGCATGTCGAAAGAAGACAGCTTCGAAATGGAAGGCACTGTCGTCGACACCCTGCCCAACACCATGTTTCGTGTGGAGTTGGAAAATGGGCACGTCGTAACCGCGCATATTTCCGGCAAGATGCGCAAGAACTACATTCGTATTCTTACCGGTGACAAAGTGCGCGTCGAGCTGACGCCCTATGACTTGAGCAAAGGGCGCATCACTTACCGCGCTCGTTAATCAAGTCAATACAGAACGCCCGGTTTATGCCGGGCGTTTTTGTATCTGCGTTTTGGGATTGGGGATTGGGGGCACATCCGTTGCTGCGGGTGTTGCCGCTGGCGGTTTCGCTCTTACAGCGAGTCACCTTTTCCAAACGCCGAAAAGGTAACCCAAAAGGCTTTGCCCCGGCGTACGGCACTTCGCTGAGGCTCAGTGTTCCCTCGCTACGGTGCCCATCCGGGGGCATCGCCTACGGTTTGCTTCGCTGCACCTCCTCTCGATGTGTGCGGCTGCGCCGCACGGCGCTGCGCGCCTACCCCCGGATGAACACCTACGCTCGGCCTGCCGAAGGGGCAAAAAATCAAAAGCCAAAGCCAAAGCCAAAGCAAGATCACAAACCAGATCAAAAGCCCCTCACCCTAGCCCTCTCCCGGAGGGAGAGGGGACTGATCGAGGTGTTTGGGAGAGGTACGCCGACGTGCGATACCGCGTTGAACGCAGATCTTGAAAAGCCCACAAATCGGCCCCCTCTCCCTAGGGAGAGGGCTGGGGTGAGGGGCAGCCACAACGCAAATCAAAAGCCGAACACCCGCTCTTCACCAATCAATAGGCCGAGTGTCAGCTCGCCTGCTCTTGATCTTGATCCACGGGCGACGTCGGAAGGCTGAGTGGAGGGATTGATCCGGGCATGGGAGCGCAGCGACCGTTTGGCGCAGCCAAACACAGCGAAAGGAGGTGCAGCGAAGCAAACCGGAGACGCTGCGCCCGGATCGATCCCGCAGCGAAGGAACCCCGAGCCTCAGCGAGCGGGCCGAACGTAGGAGCAAGCGTTTTTTGCTTACTTTTTTTGGCGTTTGAAAAAAAGTGAGTCGCCGTAAGGGCGAAACCCTAAGCCGCCGTTACCGAAGCAACGGATATTCACACAAAAATACCAGACAACAAAAAGGCGCCCGAAGGCGCCCTCTTGATCCAAGGCCCTCAGGCCATTTCCGCGGTAGTCTCGAAGTCAAACGTCAACTCACCATCCTTGATGTCGATGTGAACCACACCGCCATGCTCGGCCAGCTCGCCAAACAGAATCTCCTCCGCCAGCGGACGCTTGATCTTGTCCTGGATCAAACGCGCCATCGGCCGCGCGCCCATCGCCGAGTCATAACCACCCGCCGCCAGCCAGCTACGCGCGGCATCAGTGACCTCAAGCAGCACACGCTTGTCTTCCAACTGCGCCTGAAGCTCGGTAAGGAACTTGTCCACCACACTTTTGATGACCTCATGGCTGAGGCGACCAAACTGGATAATGGTGTCCAGACGGTTACGGAATTCCGGCGTGAAGCTCTTTTTGATCACTTCCATCGCATCAGACGAGTGGTCCTGATGGGTGAAACCAATCGAAGCACGCGCCGCCGTTTCGGCACCGGCGTTGGTGGTCATGATCACGATCACGTTGCGGAAGTCCGCCTTGCGCCCGTTGTTGTCGGTCAGCGTACCGTGGTCCATGACCTGCAACAGCAGGTTGAAGACTTCCGGATGCGCCTTCTCGATTTCATCGAGCAGCAACACGCAGTGCGGCTGTTTGGTGATCGCTTCGGTCAACAGACCGCCCTGGTCAAAACCGACATAACCTGGAGGCGCACCAATCAGACGCGATACGGTGTGACGCTCCATGTACTCGGACATGTCGAAACGCACCAGCTCAATCCCCAAGGCCTTGGCCAATTGCCGCGCGGCCTCGGTTTTACCAACACCGGTCGGACCTGCGAACAGGAACGAACCAACTGGCTTGTCCGGCGATTTAAGCCCGGCACGGGACAGCTTGATCGCAGTCGACAACGAATCGATCGCTGCGTCCTGACCAAACACCGTCAGCTTCAGGTCACGCTCCAGGTTACGCAACAGTTCCTTGTCGGAACTGGTGACGTGTTTCGGCGGAATCCGTGCGATTTTCGCCACGATATCTTCGACCTGCGGCACTTCGATACGCTTGACGCGCATCTCCAGCGGTTGCAGGCGCTGGTAGGCACCCGCCTCGTCAATCACGTCGATGGCCTTGTCCGGCATATGCCGGTCATTGATGTAGCGCGACGCCAGCTCAGCAGCAGCGCGCAACGACTCATCGCTGTATTCAATGTTGTGGTGCTGCTCGAAACGCCCTTTCAGGCCGCGCAGGATACCGATGGTGTCTTCCACCGAAGGCTCGACGACATCGACCTTCTGGAAGCGCCGCGCCAAGGCACGGTCCTTCTCGAAGATGCCGCGAAATTCCTGGAACGTGGTCGAGCCGATGCAACGGATGTCGCCAGACGACAGCAGCGGCTTGAGCAGGTTCGAAGCATCCATCACGCCACCAGACGCAGCGCCGGCACCGATGATGGTGTGAATTTCGTCAATGAACAGGATCGCTTGCGGACGCTTTTTCAGTTCATTGAGCAGCGCCTTGAAGCGCTTCTCGAAATCACCGCGATACTTGGTCCCCGCGAGCAGAGCGCCAAGGTCGAGCGAATAAACAACGCTATTGGCCAGCAGGTCCGGCACCTGGTTGTCGACAATACGCTTGGCCAGACCTTCGGCAATCGCGGTTTTGCCCACGCCTGCTTCACCGACCAGCAGCGGATTGTTTTTGCGCCGACGCGCGAGAATCTGCGCGACACGTTCGACTTCCGATTCGCGCCCGACCAGCGGATCGATGCGCCCCTGGCGCGCGAGTTCGTTGAGGTTGCTGGCATAAGCATCCAGAGGATTGCCTGAAGAAGAAGACTCACCGCCCTCGTCGTCCTGCATATCTTGTTCACCTTCAGAGTGATCGCCATGCCCCGGTACTTTGGAGATGCCGTGAGCGATGTAATTGACGACATCGATGCGCGCAACGCTCTGCTGTTTCAGCAGGAACACTGCCTGACTCTCTTGCTCACTGAAGATTGCAACCAACACATTGGCGCCGGTTACTTCGCGTTTGCCCGAGCTCTGTACGTGGAAAACAGCACGTTGCAGTACACGCTGAAAGCCCAGGGTTGGCTGGGTTTCGCGATCTTCGTCATGAACGGGGATCAAAGGCGTGGTGGAGTCGATGAACTCCTGCAGGTCGTGCTTGAGTTTATCGAGGTTTGCGCCGCAGGCACGCAAAACGGTGGCGGCAGCCTCATTGTCCAATAGGGCCAACAGAAGGTGTTCGACGGTCATGAATTCATGACGTTTCGAACGAGCCTCCTTGAAGGCTAGATTGAGGGTGACTTCGAGCTCGCGGTTTAACATAGCTTCACCTCATACCCAAGTGGTCGGCGATTAACCGTCCTTCTCGATTTCACAGAGTAGCGGATGCTGGCTTTCCCTGGCGTACTGGTTGACCTGCATGGCCTTTGTCTCGGCGATGTCGCGGGTAAACACTCCACATACTGCCCGCCCTTCTGTGTGGACGGCCAGCATGACCTTGGTCGCCAGCTCGCGATTCAGGTTAAAAAACACCTCGAGCACTTCGACGACGAAATCCATCGGTGTGTAGTCATCGTTGAACAAAACCACCTTGTACATCGGCGGCGCCTGTAACGCAGGCTTTGCTTCCTGAACAGCAACGCCTGCCGAATCGTCGTCGTGCTCCTGTGGAAGATCCTTTTGGAGAAGCGGGCGATCCTGATTGAATGTTAGTCGAATCTGGCTGATTGCATGCATGGAAAGAAAGGTTCGTCAGTTGTGCAAATACAGTGGTGGGGGCGGTTGTCCACGTTTTCAACTCCGACTGCCCGGTCACCTTGACTATCGGGAAAACGGTGTTACAACCAATAGAGCCCACAGTGGGTAAAAAAGATCCGCGGAGTCAATTCTTTTCACGAATAAGATTGCGGATGAACTGGATGATACTCCAGCGATGGAGTCTGTTGCAGAGGGATTTGAGCATGGCTGTCGGCAAGGTGAAATGGTTCAACAATGCCAAGGGATTCGGCTTTATCAATACCGACGCCCGTGAAGGCCGCGATGAGGATGGCAAGTTAATTGATTTCTTTGCTCATTACTCCGCCATCGACATGGACGGGTACAAAACCCTGAAAGCGGGTCAGGAAGTGAAATTCGAAATCGTGCAAGGCCCCAAAGGCCTCCACGCAGTAAAGATCTGCACGGCCGACGAGGTCAAAGAAGCGACCCCGGCCACCCCCGCAGCGCAAACGGTATCCAGCTGACGCCTCAGAACCTTCAGCCATAAAAAACCGCCTGACTCAACGACGAATCAGGCGGTTTTTTTTGTGCCCGCGTTTTACATATGCGAAATCAGCGCATCCCCGAAGCCCGAAGACGAAACCAGCTTCGCCCCGTCCATCAAACGCTCGAAGTCATAGGTCACGGTCTTGGCACCAATGGCGCCGTTGGTGCCCTTGATGATCAGATCCGCCGCTTCGGTCCAGCCCATATGGCGCAGCATCATCTCGGCCGAGAGAATCAGCGAACCCGGGTTGACCTGATCCTTGCCGGCGTACTTCGGCGCGGTACCGTGGGTGGCTTCGAACATCGCCACGGTGTCGGACAGGTTGGCGCCCGGCGCGATACCGATACCGCCCACTTCCGCCGCCAGGGCGTCGGAGAGGTAGTCGCCGTTGAGGTTAAGGGTGGCGATCACATCGTATTCGGCCGGGCGCAGCAGGATCTGCTGGAGCATGGCGTCAGCGATGGCGTCCTTGACCACGACGTTCTTGCCGGTTTTCGGGTTCTTGAACTGCATCCACGGGCCGCCGTCGAGCAGGGTCGCGCCGAACTCTTCGGCCGCCACTTCATAGGCCCACTCTTTGAAGGCACCTTCGGTGAACTTCATGATGTTGCCTTTGTGCACGATGGTCAGCGAATCGCGGTCGTTGTCGACCACATATTGCAGGGCCTTGCGCGCCAGACGCTTGGTGCCTTCACGCGAAACCGGCTTGACGCCGATACCGCAGTTTTCGTCGAAACGGATCTTGGTGACACCCATTTCTTCTTTGAGGAATTTGATGACCTTGGTGGCTTCCGGCGAACCGGCCTTCCACTCAATGCCCGCATAGATGTCTTCGGAGTTCTCGCGGAAGATGGTCATGTCGACGTCGCCAGGCTTTTTCACCGGGCTTGGCACGCCTTCGAACCAGCGCACCGGGCGCAGGCAGACGTACAGGTCGAGCTGCTGACGCAGGGCCACGTTGAGCGAGCGAATGCCGCCGCCAACAGGGGTGGTCAGCGGACCTTTGATGGAAACCACGTAATCCTTGACCGCATCGAGGGTTTCCTGAGGCAGCCAGGTGTCCTGATCGTAAACCTGAGTGGCTTTTTCCCCGGCGTAGACCTCCATCCAGGAAATCTTGCGTTTGCCGCCGTATGCCTTTTGAACTGCAGCATCGACAACCTTGATCATCACCGGGCTGATGTCGACACCAATGCCGTCACCTTCGATGAAGGGGATGATCGGGTTATCAGGAACATTGAGAGAATGGTCTGCATTGACGGTGATTTTGTCGCCGACGGCTGGAACCTGAATCTTCTTGTAACCCATGCTGAACTCCATTGTTTGGATTGAACATCTGGCTTGGTTCGAGCGTAACCCAGTTAAATCAACACGCAAACCCTCTGTTCGTGGCGCGGCTACATCTGGTTTCGTACAAGCCTGAAAGCAAAGGGAAAAGCGCCAAACTCAAGCATTCGCGACGACTCTACGCCCCACCCCGCCCTGCGACCTTTAGACCAATGGACGAGAATCGTTGCATATGAACCATCGGCAGATTGCCAGCTACCTATGTATAATGCCGCCCGCTGACCACAGGGTCACGACGGCTGGCCTCTCTAGCACGAGACTTTCCGCCTGATTGGTCGGGTTGTTACCGCAGTCCGACTGCTTGACGCTCTACTGATGCACCCAACATCACCGCGAAGAATCTCGACATTCGGTTCATGGATGACTTTGAACGAACGCGCTTACCCGGCGCCCCTCGAGTTTCTGCGCACGCTTTAGCAAAGAAGAGAGAGTTAATCCGAATATGCCCACCCGCTCGAAGATCATCTATACCTTCACCGACGAAGCTCCAGCCCTCGCCACCTATTCCCTGCTGCCGATCATCGAGGCTTACACCGCCTCGGCCGATATCGCCGTGGAAACCCGCGATATCTCTCTTGCAGCACGCATCCTGGCCAGCTTCCCCGAGCAACTGGGCGACAAAGCCGTAGCCGACCACCTCGCCGAACTGGGCGACCTGGCCGTTACACCTGAAGCCAACATCATCAAGCTGCCGAACATCAGCGCTTCGGTGCCACAGCTGCAAGCCGCAATCAAAGAGCTGCAAGCTCAGGGTTACAACCTGCCGGACTATCCGGAAACCGTGACCAGCGACGCCGAGAAAGATGCCAAGGCGCGTTACGACAAGGTCAAGGGCAGCGCCGTGAACCCGGTTCTGCGCGAAGGCAACTCCGATCGTCGCGCACCGCTGTCGGTTAAAAACTATGCGCGCAAGCACCCGCACAAAATGGGCGCCTGGGCCAAAGACTCCAAGTCCCACGTCGCTCACATGAGCACCGGCGATTTCTACGGCAGCGAAAAAGCTGCCCTGATCGACGCCGCTGACGCCGTGAAGATCGAGCTGATCGCCAAAGACGGCACCGCAACCGTTCTGAAAGAAAAAACCACCGTTCAGGCCGGTGAGATCCTCGACTGCGCCGTGATGAGCAAAAACGCCTTGCGCGCGTTCATCGCTGCTGAAATCGAAAGCGCCAAGGCGCAAGGCGTGCTGCTCTCGGTGCACCTGAAAGCGACCATGATGAAAGTCTCCGACCCGATCATGTTCGGCCAGATCGTTGCCGAGTTCTATAAAGATGCTCTGACCAAGCACGCTGACGTGCTGGCCGAGATCGGCTTCAACCTGAACAACGGCATCGGCGATCTGTACGCACGCATCAAGGCCCTGCCGGCCGAGCAGCAAGCGCAGATCGAAGCCGACATGGCCGCGGTCTACGCTGCTCGCCCATCGCTGGCGATGGTCAACTCCGACAAAGGCATCACCAACCTGCACGTGCCAAGCGACGTGATCGTCGACGCCTCGATGCCGGCGATGATCCGTGACTCCGGCAAGATGTGGGGCACCGACGGTCAGCTGCACGACACCAAGGCCGTGATCCCGGATCGTTGCTACGCGACCATCTACCAGGCCGTGATCGAAGATTGCAAAGCCAATGGCGCTTTCGATCCGACCACCATGGGCAGCGTGCCGAACGTTGGCCTGATGGCGAAGAAAGCCGAAGAGTACGGTTCGCACGACAAGACTTTCCAGATCAAGGCTGACGGCGTGGTTCGCGTCACCGACAGCAAGGGCAAGCTGCTGATGGAACAGGCTGTTGAAGCCGGCGACATCTTCCGCATGTGCCAGACCAAAGACGCGCCGATCCAGGACTGGGTCAAACTGGCCGTCAACCGTGCTCGCGCAAGCAGCACGCCAGCAATCTTCTGGCTCGACCCAATGCGCGCTCACGATGGCGTAGTGATCGAGAAAGTTCAGGCCTACCTGAAGGATCACGACACCACCGGCCTGGACATCCAGATCATGGCGCCGGTCGACGCTATGAAGTACACCCTGCAGCGCACCCGCGAAGGCAAGGACACCATTTCGGTGACCGGCAACGTCCTGCGCGACTACCTGACTGACTTGTTCCCGATCATGGAACTGGGCACCAGCGCCAAAATGCTGTCGATCGTGCCGCTGATGAACGGCGGTGGACTGTTCGAAACCGGTGCCGGCGGTTCGGCTCCGAAGCACGTGCAGCAACTGGTTGAAGAAAACTTCCTGCGCTGGGATTCGCTGGGCGAGTTCCTCGCACTGGCAGCGTCCCTCGAGCATTTGGGTGTGAACTACAACAACCCGAAAGCGCTGGTGCTGTCGAAAACCCTGGATCAGGCGACTGGCCAGTTCCTCGACAACAACAAGTCGCCATCGCGCAAAGTCGGCAACATCGACAACCGCGGCAGCCACTTCTACCTGGCGATGTACTGGGCTCAGGCCCTGGCCGCCCAGACTGAAGATACTGCACTGCAAGCGCAGTTCGCGACGTTGGCCAAAACCCTGACCGAGAACGAAGCAACCATCGTTGCCGAGCTCAACGCCGTTCAGGGCAAGCCAGTCGACATCGGCGGTTACTACCACGCCAATGCCGAGCTGATCAGCAAGGCCATGCGCCCAAGCGCAACCCTCAACGCGGCGATTGCTGCGCTGGTTTAAGGTTGTAATGGGAACATCACAAACCCCGGCCCTGTGCCGGGGTTTGTGTTTCCAGAGTTCACTCTTCCCCTGTGGGAGCGAGCTTGCTCGCGAAGGCGGCGGGTCAGTCAACGAAAATGTTGAATGATAAACCGCATTCGCGAGCAAGCTCGCTCCCACAATGGGAATGAGTTTCAACCAATAGATTGAGGAAGGTTTTATGGAATGGCTCCCCCACATCACCGTCGCCACCATCGTCGAGGACAACGGCCGCTTTCTGATGGTTGAAGAGCACAAAGCCGGGCGCAACGTGCTCAACCAGCCCGCCGGCCATCTCGACCCGGACGAAACCCTGATCGATGCCGCCGTGCGCGAAACCCTCGAAGAAACCGGTTGGGACGTCGAACCCACCGGCGTGATCGGCATTTACCTGTACACCGCGCCGAGCAATGGCGTGACCTACCAGCGCGTATGCTTCAGTGCCAAAGCCGTGCAACACCACCCCGATTACCAACTCGACGACGGCATCGTCGGCGCCAAGTGGCTGACCCGTGACGAATTAATCGCCCAGCGCGACCACTGGCGCAGCGAGCTGATCATCCGTTGCATCGACGATTATCTGGCCGGTCATCACTTCAGCCTCGAACTGATCCGCCCTTCTCTTTAGCCTTGAGGCCGCGAGCCTGCTAGAATCGCGTCCTTTTTCAAGACACTCATTGAATCCCTATGCGTGATCCAGCCCCTTCTGACACATCCAAGAAGCGCGTCATTGTCGGCATGTCCGGCGGCGTGGACTCTTCCGTTTCCGCTCTCCTGCTGATCGAGCAGGGCTATGAAGTGGAAGGCCTGTTCATGAAGAACTGGGAAGAAGACGACGGAACGGAATACTGCACTGCCATGGACGACCTGGCGGATGCCCAGGCTGTCTGCGACAAGATCGGCATCAAGCTGCACACCGCCAACTTCGCCGCCGAGTACTGGGACAACGTGTTCGAGCACTTCCTCGCCGAATACAAGGCCGGTCGTACGCCGAACCCGGACATCCTCTGCAACCGCGAGATCAAGTTCAAGGCATTCCTTGATTACGCCATGATGCTCGGCGCCGACCTGATCGCCACCGGTCACTACGTGCGCCGCCGTGACATTGATGGCCGCACCGAACTGCTCAAAGGCCTCGATCCGAACAAGGATCAGAGCTACTTCCTGCACGCGGTCGGCGGCGAACAGATCGCCAAGACCCTGTTCCCGGTCGGCGAACTGGAAAAGCCGGAAGTTCGGGCGATTGCCGAGAAATACGAGCTGGCGACCGCCAAGAAAAAGGATTCCACCGGGATCTGCTTCATCGGCGAGCGTCGCTTCAGCGACTTCCTCAAGCAATACCTGCCAGCGCAACCGGGCGAGATCAAGACCACCGAAGGCGAAGTCATTGGCCGTCACCACGGATTGATGTACCACACCATCGGCCAGCGTCAGGGCCTCGGCATCGGCGGTTTGAAAGACGCCGGCGATGAGCCGTGGTACGTGCTGCGCAAGGATCTCGACACCAACGAATTGATCGTCGGCCAGGGCAACAACCATCCGTGGCTGTTCTCCAGCGCCCTGCTCGCTTCGGAAATCTATTGGGTCAACCCGATCGATCTGAGCCAGCCGCTGCGCCTGACGGCGAAAGTGCGTTATCGCCAGAGCGACCAGGCCTGCACCCTGGAAAAAACCGCCAGCGGCTACCGCGCCGTGTTCGACGAACCGCAACGCGCAGTCACGCCGGGCCAGTCCGTGGTGTTTTATGACGGTGAAATCTGCCTCGGCGGCGGCGTGATCGAAGTCGCCGAGCCGTGGAGCGGCCAGGCATGAGTCCGACTCAGGAGCAACTGACGGCGCTCGGCGGTGTGTTTCTCGCCGCCGTGCTGGTCGACCGGATCGCCAAGACCGGCCAGACCAACGAGGCCGGCCTGAGCTGCATGCTCGGTAGCCTGTTGGTACGCGATCCTAAGGACACGCTCGATGTATACGGTGGCGACGACATCAATCTGCGCGAGGGTTACCGTGCGCTGATCGGTGCCCTCGAGCGCGATCCGAGCACGTTGCAGCGCGAGCCGTTGCGTTATGCCCTGTCGATGCTCGGTCTGGAGCGTCAACTGGCCAAGCGTGACGACATGCTCGATATCATCGGCAAGCGCTTGCCGCAGATCCAGTCACAGGTCGAGCACTTTGGTCCGGCCCACGAAAACGTGGTCGCGGCCTGCGGCGCGCTGTATCAGGACACCCTGAGCACCTTGCGCCAACGCATTCAGGTGCACGGCGACATGCGCAATCTGCAGCAGCCGAGCAATGCCTCGAAGATTCGCGCCCTGCTCCTCGCCGGCATTCGTTCGGCGCGCCTGTGGCGGCAGCTCGGCGGCCATCGCTGGCAGTTGGTGATCAGCCGGCGCAAGCTGCTCAAAGAGCTGTATCCGTTGATGCGCAGCGAGTAAACGCCGCGCAATAAAAGCTTTGTAGTCTGTAACGCGTAATACGCCGGTCAGTTGGCAACGGACCGGCGGATTTTTTCATGTATGATACGCGCCCCATTTCGTTGCCCGACTGTCCGAGAACACCCCATGCAGCTTTCTTCGCTCACTGCGGTTTCCCCTGTTGACGGCCGCTACGCCGGCAAAACCCAGGCCCTGCGCCCGATTTTCAGCGAGTACGGCCTGATCCGTGCCCGTGTTCTGGTTGAAGTGCGCTGGCTCCAGCGTCTGGCCGCCCACGCTGGTATCCCTGAAGTGCCAGCCTTCTCCGCCGAGGCCAACGCCGTTCTCAATGAACTGGCTGAAAACTTCTCGCTGGAGCACGCCGAGCGCGTCAAAGAGATCGAGCGCACCACCAACCACGACGTCAAAGCGATCGAATACCTGCTCAAAGAGCAGGCGGCCAAGCTGCCGGAGCTGGCCAAGGTCAGCGAGTTCATCCACTTTGCCTGCACCAGCGAAGACATCAACAACCTGTCCCACGCCCTGATGCTGCGCGAAGGCCGTGACGACGTGATGCTGCCGCTGATGCGCCAGACCGCCAACGCCATCCGCGAACTGGCCATCCGTTTCGCTGACGTGCCGATGCTGTCGCGCACCCACGGCCAACCAGCCTCCCCGACCACCCTGGGTAAAGAGCTGGCGAACGTGGTTTACCGTCTCGAGCGTCAGATCGCTCAGGTCGCTGCCGTGCCGCTGCTGGGCAAGATCAACGGTGCTGTCGGCAACTACAACGCGCACCTGTCGGCCTACCCGCAGATCGACTGGGAAGCCAACGCCCGCGCCTTCATCGAAGACGAGCTGGGCCTGAGCTTCAACCCGTACACCACGCAGATCGAGCCGCATGACTACATCGCCGAACTGTTCGACGCGATTGCGCGCTTCAACACCATCCTGATCGACTTCGACCGTGACATCTGGGGCTACATCTCCCTGGGTTATTTCAAGCAGCGCACCATCGCTGGCGAAATCGGCTCGTCGACCATGCCGCACAAAGTCAACCCGATCGACTTCGAAAACTCCGAAGGCAATCTGGGCATCGCCAACGCATTGTTCCAGCACCTGGCGAGCAAACTGCCGATCTCCCGCTGGCAGCGCGACCTGACCGACTCCACCGTACTGCGCAACCTCGGTGTCGGCTTCGCCCACAGCGTGATCGCCTACGAAGCCAGCCTCAAAGGCATCAGCAAACTGGAGCTCAACGAGCAGAAGATTGCCGCTGACCTCGACGCTTGCTGGGAAGTGCTGGCCGAGCCGATCCAGACCGTGATGCGCCGCTACAACATCGAAAACCCGTACGAGAAGCTGAAAGAACTGACCCGCGGCAAGGGCATCAGCCCTGAAGCGTTGCAGACTTTCATCGACGGCCTGGACATGCCTGCGCAAGCGAAAGCCGAGCTTAAGCAACTGACCCCGGCCAACTACATCGGCAACGCTGTAGCGCAAGCCAAACGCATCTGATCGACCGCTTGATCCGTTTGAGACGCCCGGCCGCGCCGGGCGTTTTTATTCCCGTCTGAAAAGTGCTTTTTTTCAATAGGTTACATATGAATTCCGATATTCCTCTTCAACTTCTGGGCGGCCTCACAGCACGCGAGTTCCTGCGCGACTACTGGCAGAAAAAGCCACTGCTGATCCGTCAGGCGATTCCTGACTTCGAAAGCCCGATCGACGCCGACGAACTGGCCGGCCTGGCCCTGGAAGAAGAAGTCGAATCGCGCCTGGTCATCGAGCACGGCGAGCGCCCATGGGAACTGCGTCGCGGCCCGTTTGCTGAAGATGAATTCAGCAAATTGCCGGAAAAAGAGTGGACCCTGCTGGTTCAAGCGGTCGACCAGTTCGTCCCGGAAGTCAGCGAGCTGCTGGAAAACTTCCGCTTCCTGCCGAGCTGGCGCGTTGACGACGTGATGATCAGCTTCGCCGCCCCGGGTGGCAGCGTTGGTCCGCACTTCGACAACTACGACGTGTTCTTGCTGCAGGGCCACGGCAAGCGCAACTGGAAAATCGGCCAGATGTGCGACTCCGAGAGCCCGCTGCTGCAACATGCGGATCTGCGTATCCTCGCCGAATTCCACGAGACCGAAGAGTGGGTACTGGAACCGGGCGACATGCTCTACCTGCCGCCACGCCTGGCCCACTGCGGTGTCGCCGTCGACAACTGCATGACCTATTCGGTCGGTTTCCGTGCACCGAGCGCTTCCGAAGTGCTGACTCACTTCACCGACTTCCTCAGCCAGTTCCTGACTGACGAAGAGCGCTACACCGACGCCGACGCACAGCCCGCAGCCGATCCACACCAGATTCAGCACGATGCACTGGATCGCCTGAAAGCGCTGCTTGCCGAGCACATGAGCGACGAGCGCCTGCTGCTGACCTGGTTCGGCCAGTACATGACCGAGCCGCGCTACCCGGAACTGGTGGTCGGCCCGGAAGAGATCGAAGAAGAAGACTTCCTCGCCGCTCTGCAGGATGGCGCCGTGCTGATCCGCAACCCGAGCGCGCGCCTGGCCTGGTCGGAAGTCGATGACGATCTGCTGCTGTTCGCCAGCGGCCAGAGCCGTTACCTGCCGGGCAAGCTGCGCGAACTGCTGAAGCTGATCTGCGCCGCCGACGCCCTGCACACCGACAACCTCGGTGAGTGGCTGAACGACGAAGACGGTTGCAGCCTGCTGTGCCAACTGGTCAAGCAAGGTAGCCTGGGGTTCGCCGATGAATAAGATTCGCGTACGTGTCGCAGACTGGCAGAAGGACATCGCCGAGATCCGGCGCATTCGTGAAACGGTGTTCATCGCCGAGCAATCGGTGCCACCTGAGCTGGAATGGGACGCGGATGACGCGACCGCCGTGCACTTTCTGGCGTTTGAAGGCGACTTCCCGATCGGCACCGCACGCCTGCTGCCCGATGGGCACATCGGTCGGGTGTCGGTGCTGAGAGACTGGCGCGGGATGAAGGTCGGCGATGCGCTAATGCAAGCGGTGATTGCCGAAGCAGAAGCGCGCGGCTTGAAGCAGCAGATGCTCAGCGCTCAGGTGCAGGCCACGGCGTTCTATGAGCGCCTGGGCTTCAACCTGATCAGCGAGGAATTCCTCGAAGCCGGGATTCCGCATGTCGACATGGTTAGGCATTCGGCATAAGACCGCGGCGCGGCTTTCGCGAGCAGGCTCGCTCCTACAATTGAAATGCGATTCCCTGTAGGAGTGGGCCTCCTCGCGATGACATGCCCGCAGCACACCACAAAACGCCCCGCCATCCACCGATGCCGGGGCGTTTTGCTGTCTACGATTCAACTTGCCCCACCCAAGGCCGACAAACTGGCAATATCAAGCCTTTCAAAAGCGGAGATAACGGACATGTCCCTACGCACCCTGCTCACCACCCTGCTGCTCGGTTGCAGTTTTTCGGTGATGGCAGCCACAGAAATCGTGCCCCTCAATTACCGCACCAGCACTGACATGCTGCCCATGGCGCAAGACTTCCTCGGCAAGGATGGTCAGGTCAGTGCTTACGGCAACCAGCTGATCATCAAGGCCGAACCGGACAAGATCCAGGAACTCAAGGCGCTGATCACCCAACTGGATACGGCGCCCAAGCGCTTGCTGATTACCGTCGACACCAACGAGAACAATGGCCGTGGCGACGAAGGTTATTCGGTCAATGGCGCCCAGCCAAATCAGACCCGCATCATCAGCCGCAGCACCGCCAGCCGTGAGGGCGGCGTCCAGCAAGTTCAGGCCACAGATGGCATGCCGGCGCTGATTCAGGTTGGCCAGAGTGTGCCGATCACCAATGTTCAGAGTGATTCCTACGGCGGTTACAACAGCCAGACCCAATACCGCAACGTCACCCAGGGTTTCTACGTCACCGCCAGCGTTACCGGCGACATCGTTCACCTGGCGATCACTACTAACCGTGACCGCATGAGCCAGGAACGTCCCGATGTAGTGAACGTGCAAAGCACCGACACAACTGTCAGCGGGCGCCTCGGCGAGTGGATCACTCTCGCCGGCGTCAATCGCCAGACTCAGGCCGACAAACAGGGCCTGACCCGCAGCTACTCGACTCAAGGCCGGGATGACATGACCTTGCGGGTGAAGGTCGACGCCTTGGACTAAAGCACCGAAAACTGACTGATTAGTCGTATTAGACGAAAGATGTAGTGCCTGAAAAAAAGCACTACAAAACGTTTGACGGGGTAAAAAAGCGAAGGCATGATGGCCTCGCTCCCGCTAATCAGAGGCCCTGGCAAGGGCCTTCGAAGCGCCGTTCGCACCTACCCCGCGAACCGTTTCGTGTCTGTACCGCCCACAAGGTGTGTTTGACGAGGTTGCCGACTGGAACGAAGTTGTCCCGAGGGACGGAAGCGTAAATAGGTAACCCGGCTTCACGCTGTAGACCGCACAAAGGCCCACGACGCCCGAATGCGCCCTGCAGTGCGCCACTACCTGCTCACTTCCCCTCGAGCCCATCGTTCATCCCGTCGCCTACCCCGCCGAATCCGACTTGACCACCTAAGCTTCTGGTCAGCGAGCGCAGGAATTTTCCACCGCAGAACAACTTTTCATAAAAGACGCGACGAGGTTTATCTCCATGGCACTGACACGCGAACAGCAAATTGCAGCCCTCGAAAAAGACTGGGCTGAAAACCCGCGCTGGAAAGGCGTGACTCGCACTTACTCCGCTGCTGACGTGGTCCGTCTGCGTGGCTCGGTCCAGCCTGAGCACACCTTTGCGAAAATGGGCGCCGAGAAGCTGTGGAATCTGGTTACCCAGGGTGCCAAGCCGTCCTTCCGTCCTGAGAAAGATTTCGTCAACTGCATGGGCGCCCTGACCGGCGGCCAGGCTGTTCAGCAGGTCAAGGCCGGTATCCAGGCGATCTACCTGTCGGGCTGGCAAGTGGCTGCGGACAACAACTCCGCAGAATCCATGTACCCGGACCAGTCGCTGTACCCGGTGGATTCGGTGCCAACCGTGGTCAAGCGCATCAATAACTCGTTCCGTCGTGCTGACCAGATCCAGTGGAAAGCCGGCAAGAACCCGGGCGACGATGGCTACATCGACTACTTCGCACCGATCGTGGCTGATGCTGAAGCCGGTTTCGGCGGCGTGCTGAACGCCTACGAGCTGATGAAGAGCATGATCGAAGCAGGCGCTGCCGGTGTTCACTTCGAAGACCAACTGGCTTCCGTGAAAAAATGCGGTCACATGGGCGGCAAGGTACTGGTTCCGACTCAGGAAGCCGTACAGAAGCTGACCGCTGCCCGTCTTGCTGCTGACGTTGCCGGTACGCCGACCATTATCCTGGCGCGTACCGACGCCAACGCTGCTGACCTGCTGACTTCCGATTGCGACCCGTACGACCAGCCGTTCGTGACTGGCGAGCGCACTCAGGAAGGCTTCTACAAGGTTCGCGCCGGCCTCGATCAAGCTATCGCCCGTGGCCTGGCTTACGCGCCGTACGCCGACCTGATCTGGTGCGAAACCGCCAAGCCGGATCTGGAAGAAGCGCGTCGCTTCGCCGAAGCGATCAAAAAGGAATACCCGGATCAACTGCTGTCGTACAACTGCTCGCCTTCCTTCAACTGGAAGAAAAACCTGGACGACGCGACCATCGCCAAGTTCCAGCGCGAACTGTCTGCCATGGGTTACAAGCACCAGTTCATCACCCTGGCCGGCATTCACAATATGTGGCACAGCATGTTCAACCTGGCGCACGATTACGCCCGCAACGACATGACTGCCTACGTGAAACTGCAAGAGCAGGAATTCGCTGACGCCGCCAAGGGTTACACCTTCGTGGCTCACCAGCAGGAAGTGGGCACCGGCTACTTCGACGACATGACCACTGTGATCCAGGGTGGCTCGTCCTCGGTAACCGCACTGACCGGTTCGACCGAAGAAGAACAGTTCCACTGATTCGGCTTCGCTGAGCAAACGGCCTTTGCGGATCGTATAGAAAGCTAACCGCAGAGCCGCAAAACTGACGCCCCGACTGGTTCGGGGCGTTTTTTTGCTCGAGATAATCTCCGAGACACCACCAATCCCCTGTGGGAGCGAGCTTGCTCGCGAAGGCGTCCTGCCAGTCACTATCCATGTCGAATGATGAACCGCATTCGCGAGCAAGCTCGCTCCCACAGGAAAGCCTCAGCCGCGAGACAAAACATTGATCCAGAGCGGTACAACCGTCAGAAAAATCCGCTAAAACGGACGCCGTCGCTACTTGCAGTAACGTGCAAGTAAGACAACTTCCCAACTGACCTCCCGTTAAACAGTTACAAAACCTCCGCAAACGATATCAATTATCATTTAGCCACAACTATGTTCGTTACATTCCCTACAAAACATTATTTGCACAAAACAGCCTAATGCCCGCAACGCATGGGCTGCAGGGCATTGGAGATGCGCTATGTCCTTATTCCAATAAATAATTTCGCTATAGGAATTTTACTTGCAGGGTGTTTAGCCATAAAATCAGCGCGATTGATTGCTGCGACATATCGTCACTGCCTATTTCTTTATCAAGCTCAGAGACCTTTGCTCTCTGTTAAGGATTACCAGCATGCCCGAAGCGACAGGACTCATGGCCCACAACTGGGGCTTTGCCATTTTCCTTCTGGGTGTCGTCGGCCTGTGTGCCTTTATGCTTGGCGTCTCCAGCCTCCTTGGGTCAAAAGCCTGGGGTCGCAGCAAAAACGAACCGTTCGAGTCGGGCATGCTACCTACCGGTGGCGCCCGCTTGCGGCTCTCAGCCAAATTCTATCTGGTCGCGATGCTCTTCGTGATCTTCGATATCGAAGCCCTCTTTCTCTTTGCATGGTCTGTGTCCGTCCGCGAAAGCGGCTGGACCGGATTCGTCGAAGCTCTCGTTTTCATAGCAATTCTGTTGGCAGGTCTTGTCTACCTGTTCCGAGTGGGCGCCCTTGACTGGGCTCCGGAAGCTCGTCGCAAGCGGCAGGCGAAGCTGAAACAATGAGGCTTTGGCAATGCAATACAATCTCACCAGGATCGACCCCGATGCTCCTAACGAGCAATATCCGATTGGCGAACGCGAAACCGTTTCCGATCCGTTAGAAGATCAAGTCCACAAAAACATTTTCATGGGCAAGCTGGAAGACGTGCTGAGTGGCGCGGTCAACTGGGGACGTAAGAACTCCCTGTGGCCGTACAACTTCGGCCTGTCGTGCTGCTACGTGGAAATGACCACCGCCTTCACGGCGCCCCACGACATCGCGCGCTTCGGCGCCGAGGTTATCCGGGCATCGCCGCGTCAGGCCGACTTCATGGTTATCGCCGGTACCTGCTTCATCAAGATGGCGCCGATCATCCAGCGTCTCTACGAGCAAATGCTCGAGCCGAAATGGGTTATCTCCATGGGTTCGTGCGCTAACTCCGGCGGCATGTACGACATCTACTCCGTGGTTCAAGGGGTCGACAAGTTCCTGCCCGTGGACGTCTACGTACCTGGCTGCCCGCCTCGTCCAGAAGCATTCCTGCAAGGATTGATGTTGTTGCAGGAATCGATTGGACAGGAGCGTCGGCCGCTTTCCTGGGTCGTTGGTGATCAAGGCGTCTATCGCGCCGACATGCCTTCGCAAAAGGAACAGCGCCGCGAACAGCGAATCGCAGTCACCAACCTGCGCAGCCCTGACGAAGTCTGATCCAGATCTGTTCTGACAAAGAAACGAGAAGCTGGCTTCATTCTTTACGTTGACCGAAAGCGAAAAAATAACCATGACTACAGGCAGCGCTCTGTACATCCCGCCTTATAAGGCAGACGACCAGGATGTGGTCGTCGAATTGAACAACCGTTTTGGCGCCGAAGCGTTCACCGCTCAGTCGACCCGTACCGGCATGCCGGTACTGTGGGTCGCGCGCGCCAGACTCGTCGAAGTCCTGACTTTCCTGCGCAACCTGCCCAAGCCGTACGTCATGCTCTATGACCTGCACGGCGTGGACGAGCGTCTGCGCACCAAGCGTCAAGGGCTGCCATCGGACGCCGAGTTCACCGTGTTCTATCACCTCATGTCGCTTGAGCGTAATAGTGACGTGATGATCAAAGTCGCCTTGTCCGAAAGCGACCTGAGCTTGCCTTCCGTCACCAGCATCTGGCCGAACGCCAACTGGTACGAGCGTGAAGTCTGGGACATGTTCGGCATCGACTTCAAAGGCCACCCGCACCTGTCGCGCATCATGATGCCGCCGACCTGGGAAGGTCACCCGCTGCGCAAGGACTTCCCGGCGCGCGCCACCGAATTCGATCCGTACAGCCTCAACCTCGCCAAGCAGCAGCTTGAGGAAGAAGCCGCACGCTTCCGCCCTGAAGACTGGGGCATGAAGCGTTCCGGTGCCAACGAGGACTACATGTTCCTCAACCTCGGCCCGAACCACCCTTCGGCGCACGGTGCCTTCCGCATCATTCTGCAACTGGACGGTGAAGAGATCGTCGACTGCGTGCCGGACATCGGTTACCACCACCGTGGTGCCGAGAAGATGGCCGAGCGTCAGTCGTGGCACAGCTTCATCCCATACACCGACCGTATCGACTACCTGGGCGGCGTGATGAACAACCTGCCGTACGTGCTCTCGGTCGAGAAGCTGGCCGGCATCAAGGTGCCTGAGAAGGTCGACGTCATCCGCATCATGATGGCCGAGTTCTTCCGGATCACCAGCCACCTGCTGTTCCTCGGGACTTACATCCAGGACGTTGGCGCAATGACTCCGGTGTTCTTCACCTTCACCGACCGCCAGAAGGCGTACACGGTGATCGAAGCCATCACCGGTTTCCGTCTGCATCCGGCCTGGTACCGCATCGGTGGTGTTGCCCACGACCTTCCGCGCGGCTGGGAAAAACTGGTGAAAGACTTCGTTGAATGGCTGCCAAAACGCCTCGACGAATACACCAAGGCTGCCCTGCAGAACAGCATCCTCAAGGGTCGCACCATCGGCGTCGCCCAGTACAACACCAAAGAAGCCCTGGAATGGGGCGTCACCGGTGCCGGCCTGCGTTCCACCGGTTGCGATTTCGACCTGCGTAAAGCGCGTCCGTACTCCGGCTACGAGAACTTCGAGTTCGAAGTACCGCTGGCTGCCAACGGCGATGCCTACGACCGCTGCATGGTCCGCGTCGAAGAGATGCGCCAGAGCATCAAGATCATCGACCAGTGCCTGCGCAACATGCCGGAAGGCCCGTACAAGGCGGATCACCCGCTGACCACGCCGCCGCCGAAAGAGCGCACGCTGCAGCACATCGAAACCTTGATCACGCACTTCCTGCAGGTTTCGTGGGGCCCGGTCATGCCGGCCAACGAATCCTTCCAGATGATCGAAGCGACCAAGGGCATCAACAGTTATTACCTGACGAGCGACGGCGGCACCATGAGCTACCGTACCCGGATCCGTACTCCGAGCTTCCCGCATCTGCAACAGATCCCTTCGGTGATCAAAGGCAGCATGGTCGCGGACTTGATTGCGTACCTGGGTAGTATCGACTTCGTTATGGCCGACGTGGACCGCTAAGCATGAACAGCACGCTTATCCAGACAGACCGTTTCACCCTCAGTGAAACCGAGCGCTCGGCCATCGAGCACGAGTTGCATCACTACGAAGACCCGCGCGCGGCGTCGATCGAAGCCCTGAAGATCGTTCAGAAAGAACGCGGCTGGGTGCCGGATGGCGCCCTGTACGCGATCGGCGAGATCCTCGGCATCCCGGCCAGCGACGTTGAAGGTGTGGCGACGTTCTATAGCCAGATCTTCCGTCAGCCGGTCGGCCGTCACATCATTCGCGTCTGCGACAGCATGGTCTGCTACATCGGTGGCCACGAGTCGGTGGTCAGCGAAATCCAGAACAATCTGGGCATCGGCCTGGGTCAGACCACCGCCGACGGTCGTTTCACCCTGCTGCCTGTCTGCTGCCTCGGCAACTGCGACAAGGCGCCGGCGCTGATGATCGACGACGACACCTTTGGCGACGTGCAGCCTGCTGGCGTGGCCAAACTGCTCGAGGGCTACGTATGACCCTGACATCTTTCGGTCCTGCCAACCGCATTCAGCGTTCGGCCGAGACTCACCCGCTGACCTGGCGTCTGCGTGACGACGGCGAAGCCGTGTGGCTCGACGAGTACCAGGCCAAGAACGGTTACGCCGCTGCGCGCAAGGCCTTCGCCGACATGGATCAGGACGCCATCGTCCAGACCGTGAAAGACGCCGGCCTCAAAGGTCGCGGCGGTGCAGGCTTCCCCACTGGTGTGAAGTGGGGCCTGATGCCCAAAGACGAATCCATCAACATCCGCTACCTGCTGTGCAACGCGGATGAAATGGAGCCGAACACCTGGAAAGACCGCATGCTGATGGAGCAACTGCCCCATCTGCTGATCGAAGGCATGCTGATCAGTGCTCGCGCGCTGAAAACCTACCGTGGCTACATCTTCCTGCGTGGCGAATACACCACCGCCGCCAAGCACCTCAACCGTGCGGTGGAAGAAGCCAAGGCTGCAGGCCTGCTGGGCAAGAACATTTTGGGTTCGGGTTTTGACTTCGAACTGTTCGTCCACACCGGCGCCGGGCGTTACATCTGCGGTGAAGAAACCGCACTGATCAACTCCCTCGAAGGCCGCCGCGCCAACCCGCGCTCCAAGCCGCCCTTCCCTGCCGCTGTTGGCGTGTGGGGCAAGCCGACTTGCGTGAACAACGTGGAAACCCTGTGCAACGTGCCGGCGATCATTGCCGACGGCGTTGACTGGTACAAATCGTTGGCCCGCGAAGGCAGCGAAGACATGGGCACCAAGCTCATGGGCTTCTCCGGCAAAGTCAAAAACCCCGGCCTGTGGGAATTGCCATTCGGCGTCACCGGTCGCGAGTTGTTCGAAGACTACGCCGGCGGCATGCGCGACGGTTACAAGCTCAAAGCCTGGCAGCCAGGCGGTGCCGGTACTGGTTTCCTCCTGCCAGAACACCTCGACGCACAAATGTACGCCGGCGGCATCGCCAAAGTGGGCACCCGTATGGGTACCGGCCTGGCCATGGCGGTGGATGACAGCGTCAACATGGTCTCCCTGCTGCGCAACATGGAGCAGTTCTTCGCTCGCGAGTCGTGCGGTTTCTGCACCCCGTGCCGTGATGGTTTGCCATGGAGCGTCAAGCTCTTGATGGCCATCGAACAAGGCCGCGGTCAGCCAGGCGACATCGAGACCCTGCTGGGTCTGGTCAACTTCCTCGGCCCGGGCAAGACCTTCTGTGCTCACGCACCGGGTGCCGTGGAGCCGTTGGGCAGTGCCATCAAATACTTCCGTCCAGAGTTCGAAGCCGGTATCGCGCCAGTCAGCGCCGCCGTCCCGCCTCTGGCAAGGCCGATCGTAATCGGCGCGTAAACGCTTAAAAAGGCGAAGGGTCCGTGCCCTTCGCCTTTCGTCCGATGACGCCTTTCGGGGCTGACTGGATTCGGACGGATAACAAGATTCCATTAGCCACGCCCGCTGACACCGGGCCAACGAAGACCTTTGAACCATGGCCACTATCCACGTAGACGGCAAAGCGCTCGAAGTCGACGGGGCAGACAACCTGTTACAGGCATGTCTGTCGCTGGGCCTCGACATCCCTTATTTCTGCTGGCACCCCGCGCTTGGTAGCGTCGGGGCCTGCCGCCAGTGCGCGGTCAAGCAGTACACCGACGAGAACGACACCCGTGGTCGCATCGTCATGTCCTGCATGACCCCGGCCACCGACAACACCTGGATCTCCATCGACGATGAAGAATCCAAGGCGTTCCGCGCCAGTGTTGTCGAATGGCTGATGACCAACCACCCGCACGACTGCCCGGTGTGCGAAGAAGGCGGTCATTGCCACCTGCAAGACATGACGGTGATGACCGGCCACAACGAGCGCCGTTATCGCTTCACCAAACGCACCCACCAGAACCAGCAACTGGGCCCGTTCATTTCCCACGAAATGAACCGCTGCATCGCTTGCTACCGCTGCGTGCGTTTCTACAAGGATTACGCTGGCGGCACCGACCTCGGTGTATTCGGCGCCCACGACAACGTGTACTTCGGTCGCGTTGAAGACGGCACCCTCGAAAGCGAGTTCTCCGGCAACCTCACCGAGGTCTGCCCGACCGGTGTGTTCACCGACAAGACGCACTCCGAGCGTTACAACCGCAAGTGGGACATGCAGTTCGCGCCGAGCATCTGCCATGGCTGCTCGAGCGGTTGCAACATTTCCCCGGGCGAGCGTTACGGCGAACTGCGTCGCATCGAAAACCGTTTCAACGGTTCGGTGAACCAGTACTTTCTGTGCGACCGTGGCCGTTTCGGTTACGGCTACGTCAACCGCACCGACCGTCCACGTCAGCCACTGCTGGCCGACGGCACCAAGCTCGGTCTGGATGCCGCGCTGGATAAAGCCGCTGACCTGCTGCGCGGGCGCAACATCGTCGGTATCGGTTCGCCGCGCGCCAGCCTCGAAAGCAACTATGCGTTGCGCGAACTGGTCGGCGCCGAGCACTTCTACTCCGGTATCGAAGCCTCCGAACTGGAACGCATCCGTCTGGTCCTGCAAGTGCTGAAAGACAGCCCGCTGCCTGTACCGAACATGCGCGACATCGAAGACCACGACGCGATTTTCGTCCTCGGTGAAGACCTGACCCAGACCGCCGCCCGTGTGGCGCTGTCGCTGCGTCAGTCGGTCAAGGGCAAGGCCGAAGACATGGCTGAAGCCATGCGCGTCCAGCCTTGGCTCGACGCGGCGGTGAAAAACATCGGTCAGCACGCGCTGAACCCGCTGTTCATCGCCAGCCTGGCGGAAACCAAGCTGGACGACATCGCTGAAGAATGCGTACACGCCGCGCCTGACGACCTGGCACGCATCGGTTTCGCCGTTGCTCACGCACTGGACGCCAGCGCCCCGGCCGTCGAAGGTCTGGACGCCGAAGCGCTGGAACTGGCCAAGCGCATCGCCGACGCACTGCTGGCGGCCAAACGTCCGCTGATCATCGCCGGTACTTCGCTGGGCTCCAAAGCCCTGATCGAAGCCGCGGCGAACATCGCCAAGGCGCTGAAGCTGCGTGAGAAGAACGGCTCGATCAGCCTGATCGTGCCGGAAGCCAACAGTCTTGGCCTGGCCATGCTCGGTGGCGAGTCGGTCGACGCGGCGCTGCAAGCTGTGATCGATGGCAAGGCCGACGCCATCGTCGTGCTGGAAAACGATCTGTACACCCGCACCTCGAAAGCCAAAGTCGATGCCGCACTGAACGCTGCGCAAGTGGTGATCGTTGCTGATCATCAGAAGACTGCCACTACTGATCGTGCGCACCTGGTTCTGCCAGCGGCGAGCTTCGCTGAAGGCGACGGTACTTTGGTCAGTCAGGAAGGTCGTGCTCAGCGCTTCTTCCAGGTTTTCGACCCGCAATATCTGGACGCGAGCATTCTGGTTCACGAAGGCTGGCGCTGGCTGCACGCCCTGCGCGCCACCCTGCTGAACCAGCCGATCGACTGGACGCAACTTGACCACGTCACCGCTGCCGTGGCTTCGAGCACCGAGCAGTTGGCTCGCATTGTCGACGCAGCCCCATCGGCCGCGTTCCGCATCAAGGGTCTGAAACTGGCGCGTGAGCCGCTGCGTTACTCCGGTCGCACCGCGATGCGCGCCGACATCAGCGTTCACGAACCACGCACCCCGCAAGACAAAGACACCGCGTTCGCCTTCTCCATGGAAGGTTACTCGGGTTCGTCTGAACCGCGTCAGCAAGTACCTTTTGCATGGTCGCCGGGCTGGAACTCGCCACAAGCGTGGAACAAGTTCCAGGACGAAGTCGGTGGTCACCTGCGCGCTGGCGATCCGGGCACCCGCCTGATCGAAAGCACCGGCGATTCGCTGAACTGGTTCGCTGCCGCGCCGCGTGCATTCAACCCGGCGCCGGGCACCTGGCAGGCCGTGCCGTTCTACCACTTGTTCGGCAGCGACGAGAACTCGTCGAAAGCCGCACCGGTGCAAGAACGCATTCCAGCGCCGTACGTGGCTCTGGCGAAATCCGAAGCGGATCGTTTGGGCGTCAACGACGGTGCCCTGCTGAGCCTGAACGTCGCCGGTCAGACCCTGCGTCTGCCGCTGCGCATCAATGAAGAACTGGGCGCAGGTCTGGTGGCCTTGCCTGCGGGCATCGCCGGCATTCCACCGGCATTCGCCGGCGTGTCCGTCGACGGTCTGCAGGAGGCAGCGCAATGACCTGGTTCACCCCTGAAGTGATCGATGTGATCCTGACGGTCATCAAAGCCATCGTGATTCTGCTGGCCGTGGTGGTCGCAGGCGCGTTGCTCAGCTTTGTCGAACGTCGCCTGCTGGGCTGGTGGCAGGACCGTTACGGCCCGAACCGCGTTGGCCCGTTCGGTATGTTCCAGATCGCCGCCGACATGCTGAAGATGTTCTTCAAGGAAGACTGGACTCCGCCGTTTGCCGATAAAGTGATTTTCACTTTGGCGCCGGTGGTGGCCATGTCCGCTCTGCTGATCGCGTTTGCGATCATCCCGATCACCCCGACCTGGGGCGTGGCGGATCTGAACATCGGCCTGCTGTTCTTCTTCGCCATGGCCGGTCTGTCGGTCTACGCGGTGTTGTTCGCCGGTTGGTCGAGTAACAACAAGTTCGCCCTGCTCGGCAGCTTGCGTGCCTCGGCGCAGACCGTGTCCTACGAAGTGTTCATGGGCCTGGCCCTGATGGGCATCGTGGTCCAGGTCGGCTCGTTCAACATGCGCGACATCGTCGAGTACCAGGCGCAAAACCTGTGGTTCATCATTCCGCAGTTCTTCGGCTTCTGTACCTTCTTCATCGCTGGCGTGGCCGTGACTCACCGTCACCCGTTCGACCAGCCGGAAGCGGAACAGGAACTGGCCGACGGTTACCACATTGAATACGCCGGTATGAAATGGGGCATGTTCTTCGTCGGTGAATACATCGGCATCATCCTGATCTCGGCGCTGCTGGTCACCCTGTTCTTCGGTGGCTGGCACGGTCCGTTCGGCATCCTGCCGCAACTGTCCTTCGTCTGGTTCGCACTGAAGACCGCGTTCTTCATCATGCTGTTCATCCTGCTGCGCGCATCCATTCCGCGTCCGCGTTATGACCAGGTGATGGATTTCAGCTGGAAATTCTGCCTGCCACTGACCCTGATCAATTTGCTGATAACCGCTGCGGTTGTGTTGTGGAACACACCTGCGGTTGCGGTTCAGTGAGGATTTGACCCATGTTCAAATATATTGGCGACATCGTTAAGGGTACTGGTACCCAGTTGCGCAGCCTGGTCATGGTCTTCGGCCATGGCTTTCGCAAGCGCGACACCCTGCAATACCCGGAAGAGCCGGTCTACCTGCCGCCACGCTACCGTGGCCGCATCGTCCTGACCCGCGACCCCGATGGCGAAGAGCGTTGCGTAGCCTGCAACCTGTGCGCCGTGGCGTGCCCGGTGGGTTGCATCTCGCTGCAGAAAGCTGAAACCGAAGACGGTCGCTGGTACCCGGACTTCTTCCGTATCAACTTCTCGCGCTGCATTTTCTGCGGTCTCTGCGAGGAAGCCTGTCCGACCACCGCAATCCAGCTGACCCCGGATTTCGAGATGGCCGAGTTCAAACGTCAGGACCTGGTGTACGAGAAAGAAGATCTGCTGATCTCCGGCCCCGGCAAAAACCCTGATTACAACTTCTATCGTGTTGCAGGTATGGCAATCGCTGGCAAGCCGAAAGGCTCCGCGCAGAACGAAGCCGAACCGATCAACGTGAAGAGCTTGCTGCCTTAAGGAAGAACGATGGAATTCGCTTTCTATTTCGCATCGGGTATCGCTGTTGTGTCCACGCTACGTGTGGTCACCAACACCAATCCCGTGCACGCCCTGCTCTACCTGATCATCTCGTTGATCGCCGTGGCCATGACCTTCTTCGCACTCGGCGCACCATTCGCCGGCGTGCTGGAAGTGATCGCCTACGCCGGCGCCATCATGGTGCTGTTCGTGTTCGTGGTGATGATGCTGAACCTGGGCCCGGCCTCGGTTCAGCAGGAACGCACCTGGCTCAAGCCCGGCATCTGGGCAGGACCGGTGATTCTCGCCGCCCTGCTGCTGGCCGAACTGCTGTATGTGCTGTTCGCTCACCAGAGCGGTCAGGCCATCGGCCACACCACCGTAGACGCGAAAGCCGTGGGCATCAGCCTGTTCGGCCCGTACCTGCTGGTGGTCGAACTCGCCTCGATGCTGCTGCTCGCCGCAGCCGTCACGGCGTTCCATTTGGGCCGTAACGAGGCGAAGGAGTAAGACATGCCTGCTATCCCTCTCGAACATGGTCTGGCGGTTGCCGGCATCCTGTTCTGCCTTGGTCTGGTCGGCCTGATGGTCCGCCGCAACATTTTGTTCGTGTTGATGAGTCTGGAAGTGATGATGAACGCCTCTGCACTGGCCTTCATCGTTGCAGGCGCCCGCTGGGCGCAACCGGATGGACAGATCATGTTCATCCTGGTGATCAGCCTTGCAGCTGCCGAGGCCAGTATTGGTCTGGCGATCCTGCTGCAACTGTATCGCCGCTTCCATACGCTCGATATCGACGCTGCCAGTGAGATGCGCGGATGAACCTGATCTTTCTGACTTTCGTATTCCCTCTGATCGGTTTCCTGCTGCTGTCGTTCTCCCGTGGACGCTGGTCGGAAAACCTCTCGGCACTGGTCGGCGTGGGTTCCATTGGCTTGTCGGCGATTGTCGCCGCCTACGTCATCTGGCAGTTCAACGTCGCGCCACCCGAAGGCGGTCATTACACCCTGGTGCTGTGGCAGTGGATGGCGGTGGAAGGCTTCAAGCCTGACTTCGCCCTCTACGTCGACGGCCTGTCGATCACCATGCTCGGCGTGGTGGTGGGCGTCGGTTTCCTGATCCACCTGTTCGCGTCCTGGTACATGCGCGGTGAAGCGGGTTACTCGCGCTTCTTCTCGTACACCAACCTGTTTATCGCCAGCATGCTGTTCCTGGTGCTCGGCGATAACCTGTTGTTCCTGTACTTCGGCTGGGAAGGCGTGGGCCTGTGCTCGTACCTGTTGATCGGTTTCTACTACAGCAACCGCAACAACGGTAACGCCGCACTCAAAGCCTTCATCGTGACCCGGATCGGCGACGTGTTCATGGCCATCGGCCTGTTCATCCTGTTCCAGCAAGTGGGCACGCTGAACATTCAGGAACTGCTGGTGCTGGCACCGCAGAAATTCCAGGTCGGTGATTTCTGGATCACCCTGGCAACGCTGATGCTGCTGGGTGGCGCGGTCGGTAAGTCGGCGCAACTGCCGCTGCAAACCTGGCTCGCGGACGCGATGGCCGGCCCGACTCCGGTTTCGGCACTGATCCACGCCGCAACCATGGTGACTGCCGGTGTCTACCTGATCGCCCGTACCCACGGTCTGTTCACCCTGGCGCCGGAAATTCTGCACCTGGTCGGCATCGTCGGTGGTGTGACCCTGGTTCTCGCAGGCTTCGCCGCACTGGTTCAGACCGACATCAAACGTATCCTCGCCTACTCGACCATGAGCCAGATCGGCTACATGTTCCTGGCGCTTGGCGTTGGCGCCTGGGATGGCGCGATTTTCCACCTGATGACCCACGCCTTCTTCAAGGCCCTGCTGTTCCTTGCATCCGGTGCGGTGATCGTTGCCTGCCACCACGAGCAGAACATCTTCAAGATGGGCGGTCTGTGGAAAAAACTGCCACTGGCCTACGCCAGCTTCATCGTCGGTGGTGCTGCCCTGGCCGCTCTGCCACTGGTCACCGCCGGCTTCTACTCCAAGGACGAAATCCTTTGGGAAGCGTTCGCCAGCGGCAACCACGGTCTGCTCTACGCAGGTCTGGTCGGCGCGTTCATGACGTCGCTGTACACCTTCCGCCTGATCTTCATCACGTTCCACGGTGAAGCCAAGACTGAAGCCCACGCCGGTCACGGCATCGCTCACTGGCTGCCACTGTCGGTGCTGATCGTGCTGTCGACTTTCGTCGGCGCCATGATCGTTCCACCGCTGCACGGAGTTCTGCCAGAAAGCGTTGGTCATGCCGGTGGCGAAGCCAAGCACAGTCTGGAAATCGCTTCGGGCGCCATCGCCCTGGCCGGTATCCTGCTGGCGGCCCTGCTGTTCCTCGGCAAGCGTCGCTTCGTCACGGCGATCGCCAACAGCGGCATCGGCCGTTTCCTTTCGGCCTGGTGGTTCGCTGCCTGGGGCTTCGACTGGATCTACGACAAACTGTTCGTCAAGCCTTACCTGGCGATCAGCCACGTACTGCGCAAAGACCCGCTCGACCAGACCATCGGTCTGATCCCGCGTATGGCCAAGGGTGGTCACACTGCCCTGAGCCGCACCGAGACCGGTCAACTGCGTTGGTACGCTGCTTCGATGGCTGCTGGTGCCGTGCTGGTAATCGGCGCCATCGTGCTGGTAGCGGTCTGATATGAACCTTGCGAATTTGCGAAAGGAAACGAGCCCGTCATGATTCTGCCTTGGCTAATCCTGATCCCCTTCATCGGCGGCCTGCTGTGCTGGATGGGTGAGCGCTTCGGCGCTACCCTCCCCCGCTGGATTGCGCTGTTGACCATGACCCTGGAACTCGCCCTCGGCCTCTGGCTGTGGGCCCACGGTGACTATTCATTTGCACCGGCGCCTGGCGCCGATCCGACCTGGGCGCTTGAGTTCAAGCATGTCTGGATCCAGCGCTTCGGCATCAACGTGCACCTGGCCCTCGACGGCCTGTCGCTGTTGATGATCCTGCTGACCGGTCTGCTGGGTATCCTCTCGGTGCTCTGCTCGTGGAAAGAGATTCAACGTCACGTTGGCTTCTTCCACCTGAACCTGATGTGGATCCTGGGCGGCGTGGTTGGCGTGTTCCTCGCCCTCGACCTGTTCATGTTCTTCTTCTTCTGGGAAATGATGCTGGTGCCGATGTACTTCCTCATCGCGCTCTGGGGTCACAGTTCTTCGGACGGCAAGAAAACCCGGATCTACGCCGCGACCAAGTTCTTCATCTTCACGCAGGCTTCCGGCCTGATCATGCTGGTGGCGATCCTCGGTCTGGTGCTGGTCAACTTCAACAACACCGGCGTGATTACTTTCAACTACGCCGACCTGTTGAAAACCAAGATGTCGATGACCACCGAGTACATTCTGATGCTCGGCTTCTTCATCGCCTTCGCGGTCAAGCTGCCAGTGGTTCCGTTCCACTCGTGGCTGCCGGATGCCCACGCCCAGGCGCCGACTGCCGGTTCCGTCGACCTCGCCGGTATCTTGCTGAAAACCGCTGCTTACGGTCTGCTGCGTTTTGCTCTGCCGCTGTTCCCGAATGCCTCGGCGGAGTTCGCGCCGATCGCCATGACCCTCGGTCTGATCGGGATCTTCTACGGCGCGTTCCTCGCGTTCGCACAAACCGATATCAAGCGTCTGATCGCCTTTTCTTCCGTTTCCCACATGGGTTTTGTGTTGATCGGCATCTACTCCGGCAGCCAACTGGCCCTGCAAGGTGCAGTGATCCAGATGCTGGCGCACGGTCTGTCGGCAGCGGCACTGTTTATCCTCAGCGGTCAGTTGTACGAGCGTCTGCATACTCGTGACATGCGTGAGATGGGCGGTCTGTGGTCGCGTATCGCTTACCTGCCGGCGATCAGCCTGTTCTTTGCAGCCGCCTCCCTGGGTCTGCCGGGTACCGGTAACTTTGTCGGTGAGTTCCTGATCCTGATCGGTTCCTTCGCCAGTGCTCCATGGGTCACCGCGATTGCTACGTCCGGTCTGGTGTTCGGTTCGGTCTACTCGCTGATCATGATCCACCGTGCTTACTTCGGTCCGTCGAAATCCGACGCGGTACTGCACGGTATGGACGCTCGCGAACTGATCATGGTGCTGGGCCTTGCGGTGCTGCTGGTTTACCTCGGCGTCTACCCGCAACCGTTCCTCGACACATCTGCCGCCACGATGCATGGCGTGCAGCAGTGGCTCGGCACCGCCTTCACTCAACTCGCTTCGGCCCGGTAAGAGCGCTATGGAATTCACGATTCAACACTTTATTGCGCTTGCGCCACTGTTGATCACCAGCCTCACCATTATCGTGGTGATGCTGGCAATCGCCTGGCGCCGCAACCACTCGCAGACCTTCCTGATCTCGGTCGCCGGTCTGAACCTGGCCTTGCTGTCGATCCTGCCGGCCCTGAAAGTCGCGCCTCTGGCCGTGACCCCATTGCTGCAGATCGACACATTCGCTTGCCTGTACATGGCGCTGATCCTGGTCGCCACCCTCGCCTGCGTCACCCTCGCCCACGCTTATCTCGGTGATGGCGGTTCGGGTTACCCGGGCAACCGTGAAGAACTGTACCTGCTGATCCTGATGGCCGCCGCCGGTGGTCTGGTTCTGGTCAGCGCGCAGCACCTGGCCGGTTTGTTCATCGGTCTGGAACTGCTCTCGGTACCGGTTTACGGTCTGGTGGCTTATGCCTTCTTCAACAAGCGTTCGCTGGAAGCCGGCATTAAGTACATGGTGCTGTCGGCCGCCGGTTCCGCATTCCTGTTGTTCGGTATGGCGCTGCTGTACGCCGACTCGGGTTCGCTGAGCTTCGTTGGTATCGGTCAGGCCCTGGCTGCGACTGGCCTGCCTAGCTCGCTGGCACAACTGGGCTTGGGCATGATGCTGATCGGTCTGGCGTTCAAGCTGTCGCTGGTACCGTTCCACCTGTGGACGCCGGACGTTTACGAAGGTGCTCCGGCACCGGTCGCAGCGTTCCTCGCCACCGCTTCAAAAGTGGCGGTATTTGCGGTGATGGTGCGTCTGTTCCAGATCTCCCCTGCTGCCAGCAGTGGCGTACTGAGCGACGTGCTCACCGTCATCGCCATCGCCTCGATCCTGTTCGGTAACCTGCTGGCCCTGACCCAGAGCAACCTCAAGCGTCTGCTCGGTTATTCGTCCATCGCGCACTTCGGCTACCTGCTGATTGCCTTGGTGGCGAGCAAGGGTCTGGCGGTGGAAGCCATCGGCGTGTACCTGGTGACTTATGTGATCACCAGCCTCGGCGCGTTCGGCGTCATCACCCTGATGTCCTCGCCGTACAACGGCCGTGACGCGGATGCCCTGTACGAATACCGCGGCCTGTTCTGGCGCCGTCCGTACCTGACCGCCGTGCTGACCGTGATGATGCTGTCGCTGGCGGGTATCCCGCTGACCGCGGGCTTCATCGGCAAGTTCTACATCATCGCTACCGGTGTCGAGTCGCACCAATGGTGGCTGGTCGGCTCGCTGGTGCTGGGCAGCGCCATCGGCGTGTTCTACTACCTGCGCGTGATGGTCACTCTGTACCTGATCGAGCCAAACCTGCGTCGCCACGACGCCCAGTTGCACTGGGAACAGAAGGCAGGCGGCGTGATGCTGCTGGCCATCGCCTTGGTTGCGTTCTTCCTGGGTGTGTACCCGCAGCCATTGCTGACCCTGGTTCAGCAGGCGGGTCTGGCGGGCTGATAGTACGGCTGGCTGGAAATGAAAACGGCACCTTCGGGTGCCGTTTTTGTTTTTGCGGGATTCAATATCTCGAGCGATAGCGCTGGCCTCATCGCGGGCAAGCCCGGCTCCCACAGGTTTGTGCGTTGTTCAAAAACTCCGGGTACACCCAAAAACCATTGTGGGAGCGAGCGTGCTCGCGATAGCAATGGCACAGGCAGCAAAAAAAACGGCACCTTGCGGTGCCGTTTTCTTTTCACACTTCGGCGTTTACTTTCGCGCATCCGCCCACGATTTCAGCAGTTCGTTGTAGCTCACGGTTTCACCCTTCGGCTTCTCGTTCGCCAGTTTCGGTTTCGGTGCGCCCGGCTGATCAAACCAGTACTGGGCATCCCGCTCCGGGTTCATTTTCGGTGCGCACACCGCTTGGGCCTTGGAGCGTTCCAGGCGCGTCATGATCGCGTCCTGATCCTTCGCCAGACCATCCAGCGCCTGTTGCGGGGTTTTCTCGCCGCTGGCCGCTTCGGCGATGTGGCTCCACCACAGTTGCGCCAGACGCGGATAGTCCGGCACGTTGGTCCCGGTCGGGGTCCATTGCACACGGGCCGGGCTGCGGTAGAACTCGACCAGACCACCGAGCTTCGGCGCCAGATCGGTCATCGCTTGCGAGTTGATGTCCGACTCACGAATCGGCGTCAGGCCGACGATGGTTTTCTTCAGCGATACGGTTTTCGAGGTCACAAACTGCGCATACAGCCACGCCGCCAGTTTCTGTTTCTCAGGTGTGGACTTCATGAACGTCCACGACCCCACGTCCTGATAGCCGAGCTTCATGCCCTCCTCCCAATACGGCCCGCGCGGCGATGGCGCCATCCGCCATTTCGGCGTGCCGTCGGCGTTGACCACCGGCAGGCCCGGTTTGGTCATGTCGGCGGTGAACGCGGTGTACCAGAAGATCTGCTGGGCGATGTTGCCTTGCGACGGCACCGGACCGGATTCGGAGAAGGTCATGCCCGCCGCTTCCGGTGGCGCGTATTTCTTCAGCCAGTCGACATACTTGGTGGTGGCGAACACCGCTGCCGGGCCGTTGGTGTCGCCACCACGGGTCACGCTGGAACCGACCGGGTGGCAATCCTCGACGCGAATCCCCCACTCGTCCACCGGCAAACCGTTGGGAATGCCCTTGTCGCCGCCACCGGCCATGGAGAACCAGGCATCGGTGAAGCGCCAGCCCAGCGACGGGTCTTTCTTGCCGTAGTCCATGTGTCCGTAAACGCGCTTGCCGTCGATTTCCTTGACGTCTTCGCTGAAGAATTTGGCGATATCCTCATAGGCCGACCAGTTCACCGGCACGCCCAATTCGTAGCCGTACTTTTCCTTGAACTTGGCTTTCAGGTCCGCACGTTCGAACCAATCGGCGCGGAACCAGTACAGGTTGGCGAACTGCTGGTCGGGCAGTTGATAGATCTTGCCGTCCGGCGCCGTGGTGAAGGAGATGCCGATAAAGTCTTTGATATCGAGGGTCGGCGAGGTGAAGTTCTTGCCTTCGTTGGCCATCAGGTCGGTGATCGATTCGGTCTTGCCGTAGCGAAAGTGCGTACCGATCAGGTCCGAGTCGTTGACCCAGCCGTCATAGATATTCTTGTCGGACTGCATCACCGTCTGCATTTTCTCGACCACGTCGCCTTCCTGCAGCAGGTCGTGGGTGAGCTTGATCCCGGTGATTTCGCTGAAGGCCTTGGCCAGCACTTTCGACTCGTATTCGTGGGTGGTCAGGGTTTCGGAAACGACCTTGATGTCCATGCCGCGAAACGGCTCGGCGGCCTTGATGAACCACTTCAGTTCTTCGAGTTGCTGCTCGGCCGTCAGGGTCGACGGTTTGAATTCACTGCCGATCCACTTTTTCGCCGCGTCCTCGTAGGCATCGGCCCAGGCGGATGCGCTCAAACCGCTGAGTGCCAGCATGGCTGCCAATGAAATGCTATGTCGCAGCTTATTGTTTTTGTCGAACATAGAGACCTCCTGTTTAAGTTGTGGAGCCGCATTGCCGAACGACTCGACTAGCCCCAACGCATCACAGCCAACAGCCACACCAGGGACAACGCGGACGCCACCCAGATGCTCCAGTCGGTGGCGCCAATCACCAGCAAATGCAGGTAGGCGCTGCCGAGAAGACCGATAAACAAGCGATCGCCACGGGTGGTGGCAATCGGCAGAAAACCTCGCCGCAGGATGCTCGGCGAACGCAATTCCCATGTGGTCATGCCGACCAGAATGAGGCCGATGACGATGAAGAATGCGGCGGTAGGTGTGGTCCAACTCATCCATTCCATCATCAGCTCCTCAGACCCGACCGAGGGCAAAGCCCTTGGCAACGTGATTGCGAACAAACCAGATCACCAGCATGCCCGGCAGAATGGTCAACACCCCCGCCGCTGCCAGCACGCCCCAGTCGATACCCGACGCCGACACCGTGCGCGTCATCACCGCTGCGATCGGTTTGGCGTTGACCGAGGTCAACGTGCGCGCGAGCAGCAGTTCGACCCAGGAAAACATAAAGCAGAAAAACGCCGTGACACCAATCCCGGAGCCGATCAACGGGATGAAGATCTTCACGAAGAACTTGGGGAAACTGTAGCCGTCGATGTAAGCCGTTTCGTCGATCTCCTTCGGCACCCCAGACATGAAACCTTCCAGAATCCACACCGCCAACGGTACGTTGAACAGGCAATGCGCCAAGGCCACGGCAATGTGCGTATCGAACAGACCAATCGACGAATACAGCTGAAAGAACGGCAGCAGAAACACCGCCGGCGGCGCCATGCGATTGGTCAGCAGCCAGAAGAACAGGTGCTTGTCGCCGAGGAAACGGTAGCGCGAAAACGCATACGCCGCCGGCAGCGCCACGCTCAGCGAGATCACCGTGTTCAAACTCACGTAATACAGCGAGTTCAGATAACCGGTGTACCAGCTCGGATCGGTGAAGATCACCTTGTAGTTCGCCAGCGTGAAGTCCTGTGGGAAAAGTGTCAGGCCGCCGAGGATTTCGGTGTTGCTCTTGAACGACATGTTCAGCAGCCAGTAGATCGGCACCAGCAGGAACAGGATGTACACCAGCAACGGGATCAGCTTTCTTTTGCTCATGGCCGGGCCTCAGCGGTTGGCGTCGGAGTGCGTCATGGCGGTGTAGAACAGCCAGGACACCAACAGGATGATCAGGAAGTACACCAGCGAAAACGCCGCTGCCGGACCGAGGTCGAATTGCCCTACGGCCATCTGCGTCAACGTCTGACTCAAGAAGGTCGTGGCATTACCCGGCCCGCCGCCGGTAAGCACGAACGGCTCGGTGTAGATCATGAAACTGTCCATGAAGCGCAGCATTACTGCGATCAACAACACGCTTTTCAGCTTGGGTAACTGAATGTGGCGGAACACCGCCCAGGCCGAAGCCCGATCGATGCGCGCGGCCTGGTAATACACGTCGGGAATCGCCCGCAGGCCGGAGAAACACAACAGCGCGACCAGCGAAGTCCAGTGCCAGACGTCCATCACCAGCACTGTCACCCAAGCGTCCATGGTGTTGGCCGCGTAGTTGTAGCTGATGCCCAACGCGTTAAGGCTGGAGCCGAGCAGGCCGATATCGGCGCGGCCGAAAATCTGCCAGATGGTGCCGACCACGTTCCATGGAATCAGCAGCGGAATCGCCAGAATGATCAGCACGACTGATGACCAGCGACCCTTGGTCGGCATGGTCAGGGCGACGGCGATGCCCAGCGGGATTTCAATCAACAACACGCAAGCCGAATAGATGAACTGGCGCAGCAATGAGTCGTGCAGACGCGGGTCGAGCAGCACTTGCTTGTACCAGTCAGCACCGACGAAGTAGCGGCTGGACTGGTCGAAAATGTCCTGCACCGAGTAGTTGACCACGGTCATCATCGGGATCACCGCACTGAACGCCACCAGCAGGAACACCGGCAACACCAGCCACCAGGCCTTGTTGTTCTGCACCTTGTTCATGGCTGCACCTCTTCATCGGCTTCCAGCAGAAACTCATCGGCATAGACCATCAACCACTGCGCCGGAAAACTGATGTACGCGGTGTCCTGCGGTACTGGCTTGTCTTCGGCCAGACGCACCTTCAACGGCGCGCCGTCGAGGTCGAGGGTCATGATCTTGTAGGTGCCGAGGTCTTCGACGTGTACGACCTTTGCCTGCATCGCGTCATCAAACGGCTCGTCCCACACATGAATGAATTCCGGGCGGATGCCGACCTTCAGATTTTTCCACTGACCGTGTTCGATATGTCGCTGCATGGCGTCAGACAACGGCAGGTGCGTCGAGGCGAAACCGACCCCGCCGGATTGCGGCTGTACCTCGATCAGATTCATGCCGGGACTGCCGATGAAATAACCGACAAAGGTGTGGCTCGGCCGCTCGAACAATTCCCGTGGCGTGCCGAACTGGACGATCTGGCCGCCGTACATCACCGCAATCTTGTCGGCGAAGGTCGAAGCCTCCAGTTGATCGTGGGTCACGTAGACCATGGTGATATTGAACTGCTCGTGGATCTGCTTGAGCTTGCGCCGCAGTTTCCACTTCAAGTGCGGGTCGATCACCGTCAGCGGCTCGTCGAACAGGATTGCCGAAACGTCGTCGCGCACCAGACCACGGCCCATCGAGACTTTCTGTTTTTCGTCGGCGGTGAGGTTGCGCGCCTTTTTGCTCAGCAGGTTTTGCAGGTCGAGGACTTCGGCAATTTCCTGCACCTTGCTGTGCACTTTCGCCTCGGCCATGCCCTGATTTCTCAAAGGGAAAGCGAGGTTGTCGAACACGGTCATGGTGTCGTAAACCACCGGAAACTGGAAAACCTGAGCGATGTTGCGCTTCTCCGGCGTCAGGTCATTCACCGCTTTGCCGTCGAACAACACATGACCCTGGGATGGACTGAGCAGGCCGGAAATGATGTTGAGCAAGGTCGACTTGCCGCAACCCGACGGCCCGAGCAAGGCGTAGGCACCGCCCTGCTCCCAGACGTGATCCATCTCGCGGATCGCGTAATCCTCGGCGCCGCTCGGGGTTTTGCTGTAGCTGTGGGCGAGGTGCTGCAAACGGATTTCGGCCATCAGGCAACCCTCGCGACACGCCGGCCCGGTGCTTGCACCAGACGGCCCTGCGCATCGAAAACGAACAGTTTGTGGGTCGGGATGTAAATGCGGATCGGCGCATCGACGTCGTATTCGTGAACTCCGGGAAGGTGCAGCACCAGCAGGAAATGCTCGTTGCGCACGTGCAGGAAGGTTTCCGAACCGCTGATTTCGGCGACTTCGACGGTGACCGCAAGCTCGAGGTCATCATCGTTGCTCGGCACCAGCGAGATATGGCTGGGGCGCACACCAAAACGGAACTCGCCCTCGCCTACCGGGCGCAGATCGACGTTCAACGGGAAGTGTACGAAGTTGGCGAAACTGACTTCGTTGCCGGCGATGCGGCCGGGCATCAGATTGATTGGCGGCTCGGAGAACAGTTCGGCGGCAAGTACGGTTTGCGGCTGGTGATACACCGATGTCGACGGGCCGCTCTGAATCACCCGGCCTTCGTGAAGAATGGTCGTGGTGCCGCCGAGTGCCAGCGCTTCATTGGGTTCGGTGGTGGCGTAAATCGCAATGGTGTGGCGCGCCTTGAACAGCTCGCGCATTTCCTGGCGCAGCTCTTCGCGCAATTTGTAGTCGAGGTTGACCAGTGGCTCATCGAAGAGGATCAGCTCGGCATCCTTGACCAGCGCGCGGGCCATGGCGGTGCGTTGCTGTTGGCCGCCGGAGAGTTCCAGCGGATGGCGCTGGAGAAACTTCTCGATGCGCAGCATCTTCGCGGTTTCCAGCACTTTGCTGTGGATGATCTCTTTCGAGACACCGGCCTGCCGCAGTGGCGAGGCGATGTTCTCAAACACGGTCATGGTCGGGTAATTGATGAACTGCTGATAGACCATCGATACGTTGCGCAAACGCACCGGGCGTTGGGTGACGTCGACGCCGTTCATCAGGATGCGTCCGCTGTCGGGCTTATCGAGCCCGGCCATTAAACGCATGAGGCTGGTTTTGCCGGACAGCGTGCGGCCAAGCAAAACGTTGAACGAACCGGGTTCGAATTTCAGACACGCATCGTCGATCCAGGTCTGGCCCTCGACGGTGCGGCTGACGTGCTCCAGGGTGAGTGACATGGCTCGGCCTTTTTATTATTGGAGTCAAGCGACCTGTGCACAGGAGCGAGTTTCATGCCAGAAATGGCAACTGATTGATTTTCCGTGAAAATCGTTGAAAGCGCGGGGATTGAGCGTTCATTGCTGAACACATTTGAACAGCCGGGCGATTGACAATGAACAATAGTGAACAACACTCTATAAGCGCTTTTTGCCCGATCTCATCAACGCCGCAGATCCAATGTGGGAGCGGGCTTGCTCGCGAATGCGCAGTATCAGTCACCGAATCAGTTGAATGACACACCGCATTCGCGAGCAAGCCCGCTCCCACAGTTGATCTGGGTTGTGTTCAGGATTTGGGTTTATAACAACAATAAAAATCGCTGCATCAGAGGCTGACCTGCCATGGCCGCACCTGTCCCGCCGCTGTCCCACGACGCGATCGTCCAGACTTCCTGGCAACGTTGCCGCGCGTTCGGTCTTGACCACCAAAGCACGCCGGCCTTCGATCAACTGCCTGCCGCCGGCATCGCGCAGTTACTCGACAGCCATCATTCGCTGGTGCAGACCACGCACCAGGAAGTTCTGCCCTATTACGAAAACATCCTCAGCAATTCCAACTGCCTGATCATGCTCGCCGACCATCAGGGCCAGGTGCTGACCTCGTGGGGCACGCAACGCTTTATCGAACCGAGTCTGGCGCGCGGCTTTCAGGCTGGGGCGAGCTGGATGGAGCGCTGCAGCGGCACCAATGCGATCGGCACGGCGCTGGCCTGCGAACAAGCGGTACATATCGAACACGATGAACACTTTCTCAAAGCCAACCGCTTCATGACCGGTTCCGCCGCACCGATTTTCGATGCCGAGCGCAAGGTCATTGCCGTGCTCGATGTGTCCAGCGACAGCTACCTGCCGCCCTCGCACACCCTGGGCATGGTCAAGATGATGAGCCAGACCGTGGAAAACCGGCTGATCCTCAACCTGTTCCATGGCCAGCATTTTCAACTGACCTTCAACACCGGGTTGAACAACCTCGACAGTCAGTGGGCGGGTTTGTTGATCTTTGATGAGAGCGGTCAGGTGCTGTCGGCCAATCGCCGCGCCGACAATCTGCTGGGTGTGCGTTTGTCGCGGGTCAGCGTTGAAAGTCTGTTCAAGGTGTCGCTGCTGGAGTTGATCAATCAGCCGGACGGCTTGCCGTTTGCCTTGCAGACGTCCGGGCGCAACCGTTTCCAGTGTTTGTTGAAGCGGCCGAAACAGGCGTCGGTTCAACCGCGGGTTTTTACCGAGCAGAGAAGCGCCGAAACGCCGATCAAACCAGCGGGCGCCATCAGCCTCAGTACCCTGCACTTTGGCGACAGTCGTGTGGAAAAAGCCGTGCGTCAGGCCGAACGGTTACTGGAAAAGGACATTCCTTTGCTGATTCACGGCGAAACCGGCGTAGGCAAAGAGGTCTTCGTCAAAGCCCTGCACCAGGCCAGCTCGCGCAGCAAACAGGCATTCATTGCCGTCAACTGCGCGGCGATCCCCGCCGAACTGGTGGAATCCGAACTGTTCGGCTACGAGAAAGGCGCGTTCACCGGCGCCAACCAGAAAGGCAGCATCGGCCTGATTCGCAAGGCGGATAAAGGCACGCTGTTTCTCGACGAGATTGGCGATATGCCGTTGCCGACCCAAGCGCGGTTATTGCGGGTGTTGCAGGAGCGTTGCGTACAACCGGTGGGGAGTAGCGAGCTGTTCCCGGTGGATTTGCGGATTATCTCAGCGACGAACCGTTCTTTACGTGAACAAGTGCAATTGGGCCGGTTTCGTGAGGATTTGTACTACCGCATTGGCGGCTTGACCCTGGAACTGCCGCCGCTGCGCGAGCGCAGTGATAAGCAGGCGTTATTTAAACGCCTGTGGGAACAGCATCGTGAGCCGACGCAATGGGCGGGGTTGAGCCAGGAGGTGCTGGAACTGTTCAGCCGTCATCCGTGGCCGGGGAATTTGCGGCAGGTCAGCAGCGTGATGCAAGTGGCGCTGGCGATGGCTGAGGAGCAACCGGTGAGACCTGAACATTTGCCGGATGATTTTTTTGTTGATCTGGAGATGGAGCCTGTGGAGAGCGCGGCGCCGGTGGAGGTTGATTTGAACGATGTGGAAGCGTTGAACCGGGAGTTGAAGGCGGCCGGGGGGAATATTTCGCATTTGGCGCGTCGGTTGGGCGTTAGTCGAAATACGCTTTATAAGCGGTTGCGGCAGATTGAAGGTTGAGTGAATCCCTTCCCCTCACCCCAGCCCTCTCCCCCAGGAGAGGGAGCCGACCGAGGTGTCTGGTGGGGTACATCGACCTGAAAAAACCAGTCGATTATGGATTCAAAGCATCCCGTTCAGGTCGGTGTATTTCTTGAACATCCCCCATTCAGTCCCCTCTCCCGGGGGAGAGGGCTAGGGTGAGGGCGAAAATTCCGGCTCAACATGCACAGCCGAAGCCGCCTCCAATGTGCGCAACCCGACCAGCACAACCACCACCATCATCAAACCTGCACCAATAGCCACCGCAAATCCCGCGCGCGCGCCAAAGGCATCAATAACCAACCCCGCCAGCATGCCACCGAGTGCAACACCCACGCTGATACCGGTAGTCATCCACGTCAGCCCTTCCGTGATCCGCGAAGGAGGAATAATGATCGTCCCCATTTTCATCACCACGACCATCGTCGGCGCAAACGAGATGCCCGCAATAAACAGTGCCGCTGTCAGCACATAAACATCCGTTGCAAAAACAGGCAGCACACCGGTGAACGCCGTTACCAATATCCCGATCAGAAACTGTTTTTCTATCGCTAGGGAAACCCGCAATGCACCAAACGTCAGGCCCGCCACCAGTGAGCCGAACGCATAAGCAGCGAGGATGAAGGTCGCCGCCCCCGGCCAGCCTTGCGCATTGGCGAACGCGACGACGGCGACGTCGATTGCTCCACCGATGACGCCCATCGCCAACAGCGCGAGGACAATGGTGCGCACGCCGGGGATCAGCAAGGTCGAGCCACTATGGCTGGCGTGGCCAACGACAACCTTGGGTTCAGTCTGGCGTTGCAGCAGAAACGCCGTCACCCCGATGGCCAGCAGCGCGACCGCCACCAGCGGCCCGGCTTCGGCAAAAAAGCTCACACTCAAACCGATCGCCAAGGGCGGGCCGACAATGTAAGCGAGCTCGGTCAGAACCGTGTCCAGCGAGAACGCCGTGTGCAACTGCGGCTTGCCGCGGAACAACTGCGACCATCGCGCGCGGATCATCGACGGCATGCTCGGCATCGTCCCTGCCAGTGCCGCCAGAACAAAGAGCAAGGCGGCGGGTGCGCGCAAATGGACGGCGAGGATCAGCGCCAGCAACATGGCAACGCTGAACGCGGTGACGACGGGCAGTACGCGACTCTGGCCACGTCGATCGACCAGTTTCGAGATGTGCGGGCCGAGCAGCGCGTTGCACAGGGTGAATGTACCGGCGACTGTGCCGGCCAGCCAGTACACACCGGTTTGCTGCACCAGCATGGTGATGATGCCGATGCCGATCATTGCCTGCGGCAGCCGCGCAATGGAACTCGCGAGCACTAACCCCGTAGCGCCGGGCGTCGTTAGCAACTCGCGATAGTGATTAGCCATGATGCCTACCTTCCATAATCATCACCGCTCAGCATCCGGCTGAACGCGTTGCCGACATCAAGACCTACGCGAACGTCAAAAGCAACCCTCACCCCAGCCCTCTCCCAGAGGGAGAGGGAGCCGACCGAGGTGTCTGGCGTTGTCCATCGACCTGAAAAAACCAGTCGATTATGGATTCAAGGCAGGTTCAAGTCGGCGTGTCTCTTTGACACCCTCTCCCTCACCCCAGCCCTCTCCCGGAGGGAGAGGGAGCCGATCGAGGTGTCTGGCGTTGTGCATCGACCTGAAAGATTGTGTCGATTATGGATTCGGAGAAAAACTTTCAAGTCGGCGTATCTCTTGAGCATCCCACATTCGGTCCCCTCTCCCTCCGGGAGAGGGTTAGGGTGAGGGGCTTTTCTTGCGGCCAAACAAAAACCCGCACAAGGCGGGTTTTGTTTTGAAGCCAAACACAGCTATCAGTCAGCCAGACGCCAGGTAGTCCCACCCTTGCCGTCTTCCAGCACCACGCCCATGGCGGTGAGCTGATCACGGATACGATCGGACTCAGCCCAATCCTTACCCGCCCGCGCCGCCAGACGCGCCGCAATCAACGCATCAACCTCAGCCGCATCGACACGCCCTTCAGCGCCCGCCTGCAAAAAGTCATCGGCCTCAAGCTGCAACACGCCCAACACACTCGCCAGCTCTTTCAGACGCGCCGCCAGACCCGCCGCCGCATCAAGATCGCTCTCGCGCAGACGGTTGATCTCACGCACCATCTCGAACAGCACGGCGCAGGCTTCCGGCGTGCCGAAGTCGTCGTTCATCACCGTGGTGAAACGCTCGACGAAGGCTTCGCCGCCCGCCGGCGCGACGGTCGGCAGGCCTTTCAACGCGTGGTAGAAACGCTCGAGTGCGCCTTTGGCGTCCTTGAGGTTGTCTTCCGAGTAGTTGATGGCGCTGCGGTAGTGGCTCGACACCAACAGGTAACGCACGACTTCCGGGTGGTACTTTTCCAGCACGTCGCGAATGGTGAAGAAGTTGTTCAGGGACTTGGACATCTTCTCGCCATTGATGCGAATCATGCCGCAATGCATCCACGCGTTGGCGTAGGTCTTGCCAGTGGCTGCTTCGCTCTGGGCGATTTCGTTTTCGTGGTGCGGGAACTCAAGGTCGCTGCCGCCGCCATGAATGTCGAAAGTCTCACCGAGGCAGCAGGTGGACATCACCGAGCACTCGATGTGCCAGCCCGGACGCCCGGCGCCCCATGGCGATTCCCAGCTCGGCTCGCCCGGTTTGGCGGCTTTCCACAGGACGAAATCCAGCGGGTCCTGTTTCGACTCGTCGACTTCGATGCGGGCGCCGATGCGCAGGTCTTCGATCTTCTTGCGCGACAGTTTGCCGTAGCCCATGAATTTGGCGACGCGGTAGTACACGTCACCATTGCCCGGGGCGTAGGCGTAACCCTTGTCGATCAAGGTCTGGATCATCGCGTGCATGCCCGGAATGTGGTCCGTGGCGCGCGGTTCCATGTCCGGCTTCTTGATGTTCAGACGTGCTTCGTCTTCGTGCATCGCGGCGATCATGCGCTCGGTCAACGCTTCGAACGATTCACCGTTCTCGTTGGCGCGGTTGATGATCTTGTCGTCGATGTCAGTGATGTTGCGCACGTAAGTCAGGTCATAACCGCTGAAGCGCAGCCAGCGGGTTACCAGGTCGAACGCGACCATGCTGCGGCCGTGGCCGAGGTGGCAGTAGTCGTACACGGTCATCCCGCAGACGTACATGCGCACCTTGTTGCCATCCAGCGGCTTGAAGACTTCTTTGCTCTTGGTGAGCGTGTTGTAGATCGTCAGCACTTTATATTTCCTTGACGCTGAATCACTGGCCCCACGAATCACGCAGGGTCACGGTACGGTTGAATACCGGCTGACCGGGTTTCGAGTCCTTCAAATCCGCGACGAAGTAGCCTTCGCGCTCGAACTGGAAACGGTCTTCCGGCTGTGCATTGCCAAGCGATGGCTCAGCACGACAACCGGTGAGTACCTGCAGCGAATCAGGGTTGATGTTGTCGAGGAAACTTGCGCTGTCTTCAGCCTTCTCAGGATTCGGCGAACGGAACAGGCGATCGTACAGACGCACTTCGCACTCGACGCTGGCAGCGGCCGGCACCCAGTGAATCACGCCTTTGACCTTGCGCCCTTCGGGGTTCTTGCCGAGGGTGTCCGGGTCGTACGAGCAACGCAGTTCGACGATGTTGCCGTCAGCATCCTTGATCGCTTCATCGGCACGGATCACATAGCTGCCACGCAGACGCACTTCACCGGCCGGTTCCAGACGTTTGTAGCCCTTCGGCGGCTCTTCCATGAAGTCGTCACGGTCGATGTAGATTTCCCGGGCGAATGGCAGTGCACGCACGCCCATGTCTTCTTTCGGGTGGCGCGGCAGTTCGAGGTTTTCGACCTGGCCTTCCGGGTAGTTGGTGATCACCACTTTCAGCGGACGCAGCACGCACATGGCACGCGGTGCGCTCTGATCGAGGTCGTCACGGATGCTAAACTCGAGCATGCCGAAGTCAACCACGCCGTCGGAACGGTTGGTGCCGACCATTTCGCAGAAGTTGCGGATCGATTTCGGCGTGTAGCCACGGCGGCGGAAGCCCGACAGCGTGGACATGCGCGGATCGTCCCAGCCGTTGACGTGCTTTTCATCGACCAGTTGCTTGAGCTTGCGCTTGCTGGTGATGGTGTAGTTGAGGTTCAGACGGCTGAACTCGTACTGACGCGGGTGCGCCGGTACTGGCAGGGCGTCGAGGAACCACTCGTACAGCGGACGATGGCTTTCGAATTCCAGGGTGCAGATCGAATGGGTGATGCCTTCGATGGCGTCCGACTGACCGTGGGTGAAGTCGTAGTTCGGGTAGATGCACCACTTGTCACCGGTCTGGTGGTGATGGGCGTGGCGGATGCGGTACATGATCGGGTCGCGCAGGTTCATGTTCGGCGAGGCCATGTCGATCTTCGCACGCAGCACGCGGGCGCCGTCCGGGAACTCACCGGCACGCATACGGGCGAACCAGTCGAGGTTCTCTTCTACCGAACGATCGCGGAACGGGCTGTTCTTGCCCGGCTCGGTCAGGCTGCCACGGTATTCCTTGGCTTGCTCCGGGGTCAGGTCGTCAACGTAGGCCTTGCCGGCCTTGATCAGCTCGACCGCCCAGTCGTGCAACTGGTCGAAATACTGCGAGGCGTAGCGCACTTCGCCGGACCACTCGAAGCCCAGCCATTTGACGTCGGCTTCGATCGCGTCGATGTATTCCTGATCTTCCTTGGCCGGGTTGGTGTCGTCGAAACGCAAGTGCGTGACGCCGCCGAACTCCTGGGCCAGGCCGAAGTTCACGCAGATCGACTTGGCGTGGCCAATGTGCAGGTAGCCGTTGGGCTCCGGCGGGAAACGGGTGACGATCCGGGTGTGCTTGCCCGAGTCCAGGTCTGCCTGGATGATCGGCCGCAGGAAATTGACCGGCACGGCAGGGCCGGACTTGGCATTCGAGGTAGGGTCGACAGTGGGCTTGCTCATAGGATCCTTGACTTACATGTGCGCGGCCGCAGAGGGGGCCAGACAAAACAAAGCCGCTATCATAGCCGATGCTGTCAAGGGGCTGACAGAGCACGGCCTATAAAGGAGCGCATTTAATCGCAGGGATTTGGAAAAACTGCCTCGAAATTCGCGCCTGTCACGCTAAACTGCGCACCTTGGCCCACGGGCTGAACCGGTAACGGGCCGAAATGTCCCATTACCCACGAATTCCTTATAAAGAGTAGCGATCATGACTCAAGTTAAATTGACCACCAATCATGGCGACATCGTCATCGAACTGAACGCTGACAAGGCGCCGATCACCGTCGCCAACTTCATCGAGTACGTCAACGCCGGTCACTACACCAACACCGTATTCCACCGTGTCATCGGCAACTTCATGATCCAGGGCGGCGGTTTCGAGCCAGGCATGAAGGAAAAGAAAGACAAGCGTCCAAGCATCCAGAACGAAGCTGACAACGGCCTGCCGAACGAGAAGTACACCGTTGCCATGGCACGCACCATGGAGCCGCATTCGGCTTCGGCGCAGTTCTTCATCAACGTGGCTGACAACAGCTTCCTGAACCACAGCTCCAAGACCACTCAGGGCTGGGGCTACGCGGTATTCGGTAAAGTGACCGCCGGCACCGACGTTGTCGACAAGATCAAAGGTGTATCGACCACTTCCAAGGCCGGCCACCAGGACGTACCCGCAGACGACGTGATCATCGAGAAAGCCGAGATCATCGAAGCGTGATATTGCTGATTTCAGACTTGCATCTGGAAGAGGAGCGCCCGGACATCACCCGGGCGTTTCTGGATTTGCTCGCCGGACGCGCCCGCTCGGCGAGTGCGTTGTACATTCTCGGCGACTTCTTCGAAGCGTGGATTGGCGACGACGCCATGACACCCTTCCAGCGTTCCATCTGCCAGGCCCTGCGCGCACTCAGCGACAGCGGCACGGCGATCTTTCTGATGCACGGCAATCGCGACTTCATGCTCGGCAAGGCCTTCTGCAAGCAGGCCGGCTGTACGTTGTTGAAGGATCCGAGTGTCGTGCAGTTTTACGGCGAGCCGGTGCTATTGATGCACGGCGACAGCCTGTGCACCCGCGACGTCGGTTATATGAAGCTGCGGCGTTATCTGCGGAATCCGATCACGCTGTTTATCCTGCGTAACCTGCCGCTGAGTACACGTCACAAACTGGCGCGCAAACTGCGCAGCGAGAGCAAGGCACAGACGCGGATGAAGGCCAATGACATTGTCGATGTCACGCCGGAGGAGATTCCGCGGACCATGCAGGAATTTGGCGTGAAGACGTTGATTCACGGGCATACCCATCGTCCGGCGATCCACAAGTTGCAGCTCGGTGAGCAGGCGGCGAAGCGGATTGTGCTGGGGGATTGGGATCGGCAGGGTTGGGCGTTGCAGGTGGATGAGAGCGGCTACGCGTTGGCGCCGTTCGACTTCGCCCCGCCGCTGGCTTTGCCGCACGGCTGAAGATCGCTACCCCCTCACCCCAGCCCTCTCCCCCAGGGGGCGAGGGGGAAAGGGAGCCGATCTTTATGCTGTTCAAACCTGAGTTCGACTGAAGTCTGTCAGTCCCCTCTCCCCCACGGGGTGAAGGGGAAAGGGAGCCGGCTCTCTATGCTTTTCAAAACCTGAGTTCGACTCGGTATTGCAAGTCGGCGTACCTCTAACAATCAACTCGGTCAGTCCCCTCTCCCTCCGGGAGAGGGCTAGGGTGAGGGGCTTTTGATCTTAGTGCCCGGACGCCGCCGGGCCTGCCTTGGCAGCAAACGGCGGTTTCGCCAGCCACACAATCAGAATCAACCCCATAAAGCCCCAACCCAGCAGCGTGAAGTAATCCACGGTGGAGAGCATATACGCCTGGCTGGTCAGGATCTGATCCATCTGCGCATACGCCGATTGGCTCGCACCGCCCAACTGATTCAAGGTCTCGCGCGTCGCCGGTTCGAAGGTGCTGATGCTCTCACTCATGTACGCATGATGCTGATCCGCCCGACGAATCCAGATCCACGTGGTCAGCGACGCCGCAAAGCTACCGCCCAACGTCCGCAGAAAAGTCGCAAGACCCGCGCCATCGGCAATCTGGCTCGGCGGCAAGTCCGACATCAGAATGCTCAAGGTCGGCATGAAGAACAGCGCCACACCAATGCCCATGAACAACTGCACCAGCGCAATGTGCTGGAAGTCGACCTCATTGGTGAATCCCGCCCGCATAAAGCAACTCAAGCCAATCGCCAGAAACGCCAGCCCGGCCAGTAAGCGCAGGTCGAACTTGTTCGCGTACTTGCCGACAAACGGCGACAGCAACACCGGCAGAATCCCGATCGGCGCCACGGCCAGACCCGCCCAGGTTGCGGTGTAGCCCATTTGCGTCTGTAACCATTGTGGCAGGATCAGGTTGATGCCGAAGAACCCGGCGTAACCCAGCACCAACACCAGCGTACCGATGCGGAAGTTGCGGTAGGCAAACAGCCGCAGGTTGACCACCGGATGCTGATCGGTCATTTCCCAGATGACGAACACCGCCAGTGCGATCAGCGAAATCGCCGCGCCGACAATGATGAAATTCGACTCGAACCAATCCAGGTCATTGCCCTTGTCGAGGATCACCTGCAACGCGCCGACGCCAATGATCAGCGTGATCAGGCCGACGTAATCCATCGGCTGACGGCTGGTTTCCACCGGACGTTTGGCCAGTTGCGAACGCACCACCATCACCGCAAAGATGCCGATCGGTACGTTGATGAAAAAGATCCACGGCCAGCTGTAACTGTCGGTAATCCAGCCACCGAGAATGGGACCTGCAATCGGCGCGACCACCGTGACCATCGCCAGCAACGCCAGGGCCATGCCTCGCCTCGCCGGCGGATAGACCGCGATCAACAGGGTTTGCGTCATCGGATACAGCGGCCCGGCGACCAGGCCTTGCAGCACACGGAAGCCGATCAGTTCCGGCATCGATGTCGAGATACCACAGAGAAACGAGGCCAGCACAAACAGAATCGTGGCCCAGAGAAACAGCTTCACCTCGCCGAAACGGCGGCTGAGCCAACCGGTCAGCGGCAGCGCAATCGCGTTGCTCACGGCGAACGAGGTGATCACCCAGGTGCCCTGCTCCGAACTCACCCCGAGGTTGCCGGAAATCGTCGGCAGCGCCACGTTGGCAATGGTGGTGTCGAGCACTTGCATGAACGTCGCCAGCGACAGGCCAATGGTGCTGAGCAACAGGCTGGGCGGCGTGAAAGAGGCGTTATTGCTCATTGTGAATCCTATGAAACCAAGTGGCGCTGCCTCGGCCCTTGTGGGAGCGGGCTTGCTCGCGAAAGCGGTGTGTCAGTCAACGGCTATGTTGGATGTCAGTCAGCATTCGCGAGCAAGCCCGCTCCCACAGGGGCGGAGTCGGTATCAGCGTTGCGCGGTTTTGCTGAGCGCGGCGCTGTTGTCGTGGATCAGCTGCGCAATCATCGCGTCGGCTTCGGCCAGTTGGCGGTCGTAGACGTTGGTGCTGAACGAGGCCTTTTGCGGCGGCTGCTGCGCCAGCACCGGGCCGCTCTGGTCGTGCAGGTTCACTTCAACATTGGTCGACAGACCGACACGCAGCGGATGCTTGGCCAGTTCTTCGGCGTTGATGTGAATCCGCACCGGTACACGCTGCACGATCTTGATCCAGTTACCGGTGGCGTTCTGCGCAGGCAACAGGGCGAACGCACTACCGGTACCAGCGCCGAGGCTGTCGACGGTGCCGCTGTACTTCACGTCGCTGCCGTAAATATCGGACTCGATATCCACCGGCTGACCGATGCGCATGTCACGCAACTGGGTTTCCTTGAAGTTGGCGTCGATCCACAGTTGATCCAGCGGAATCACCGCCATTAACGCCGTGCCCGGCTGCACGCGCTGGCCGAGTTGCACGGTGCGCTTGGCGACGTAACCGGTGACCGGCGCGATCAAGGTGCTGCGGGCATTGGTCAGGTAGGCCTGGCGCAGATCGGCAGCCGCCGACATCACGTCCGGGTGCGACGACACCACGGTGTCATCGACCAGTGCGCTGGTGGTTTTCAGTTGTTGCCTGGCGTTGGCCAGGGCGTTTTGCGCCGAGGTCAGGTCATCACGAGCGTGGGACAGTTCTTCCTGGGAAATCGCCCCGCCCTGCGCCAGATTTTTCCGGCGGTTGTAGTTGTCCTGGGCTTTCTGTACTTCGGCCTGTTGCGCGTTGACCTGGGCTTTCATGCCGTCAACGTTGCTGTACAAGCCGCGTACCTGACGCACAGTGCGCGCCAGCTTGGCCTTGGCACTTTGCAGGCCGACCTCGGCGTCGTTCGGGTCGAAATTGATCAGCACCTGGCCTTCGTGAACCAGATCACCGTCATCAGCACCAATGCTGACCACGGTGCCGGTCACCAGCGGGGTGATTTCGACGACATTGCCGTTGACGTAGGCGTCGTCGGTGCTTTCGTTAAAGCGTCCGATGAACTCGTGATACGCCCAGACGCCGGCGCAGGCGAGTGCAACCACAACGGCCAGCACCAGCAGCATCACTTTGCGTTTGCGCGGGTTGCCGGTATCGGGGGTGTTGCCTTGAGCTTGGGTATTTTCGGCAGTGGCCATGACAATTACCTTGAATTAGTTGTGCGGCGTGGCTGGGCTGGCGTTGGCTGCGGTCAGGGTTTCACCCTGGAAGCCGCCGCCCAGCGCTTGCATCAGTTGAATCGACAGGTCGATCTGCTCGGCATTGAGCGTGGCCAGTTGACGCTGGGCCTGCAGCAATTGCTGCTCGATGCTGAGCACGTCCAGGTAGTTGCCGATGCCGGAACCGTAACGCTGGACGACGGTGTTGTAAGAATCCTGGGCAATGTCGGTGGCGTGTTGCTGCGCACCGATCTGCCGACCGATGTCACGCAGCTGGTTGATCGTGTCGCCGACATCGCCCAGTGCCTTCACCAGACTTTTGTTGTACTGCGCCACCGCCAGATCGTAATCGGCGTCGCGCGCATCGAGGTTGGCGCGCAGACGCCCACCGTCGAAGATCGGCACCGAAATCGTCGGGGCAATGTTGAAGAAACGACTGGCCGAACCGAACATCGCATCACCCAACAAGGACTCGGCACCGGCCGAGGCCGTGAGGTTCAAGTTGGGATAGAAGCGGGTTTTCGCCGAGTCGATGTCCTTGCTCGCCGCTTCGACGCGCCAACGGGCAGCGACCAGATCCGGGCGCCGACCGAGCAGCTCCGCCGGCAGCACCGACGGCACCGCCACGGCGCTGGCTTGCAGGACTTTCGGTCGGGCGATCTCGTTGCCGCGATCCGGGCCTTTGCCGAGCAGCACGGCCAAGGCGATTTTTGCGCTGTTCAGGCGCTTTTCTGCATCGATCAGGCTGGCCTGAGAACTGGCTTCCAGACTCTGGGTTTGCTGAAACTGGTACTGGCTGTCGATCCCGGAACTGAGGCGACGCTGGCTCAGGTCGAGCATTTGCCGGGTGCGCTTGAGGTCTTCATTGGCCAGGTCATAAACGATGTGTGCCTGACCGAGATCGCTGTAAGCGCGAGCGACATCAGCGGCGAGGGTCAACTGCGCGGCCTGACGGTCGACTTCAGCGGCGCGGGCCTCACCGAGCGCAGCTTCCCAGGCATCACGCTGGCCGCCCCAGAGGTCGAAGTTGTAATTGAAGCCGGCGCTGACATTGCGCACCGTCGAATAAGCCCCACCCTGCCCCAGCGGATCCTGATCCCGGGCCAGCCGCGAACGGCTGATGCCGGCGCTGGCGTCGAGGGTCGGGTAGCGTTCGGCATCGGCGGCATACGCCGCGGCGCTGGCCTGATGGGCACGGGCTTCGGCGATCTGCATGTCCGGGCTGTCGTGCAGGGCTTCGCGAATCAAGCCATCGAGCTGCGGGTCGCCGAGACTGGTCCACCAGTCACTCTTCGGCCAGGCGGCCGCTGACAGGGTGACGCCTTCGAGAGACTGCGCTGTCTTCAACTTCGCGGCATCAAGGCGCTGACCTTCAGTGTCGAGACCGCTGTAGTTGGCGCAACCGGCCAGAATCATCGCCGACAGCACCAGGGTCAGGCTGCTGCGCAGGGTTTTACCGCTCATTGTGTTCACCTAAGCGCTGGATAGTGATCGGGTCACCGGCGGCCAGCAGGATTTTCTTGAGGATGTATTCCAGGGTCTTCAACTCTTCCCGGGAGATGGCGCCGGCCAGTTCATTCATCGCCTCGGCGCCGATGTACGGCAGGCGATCCATCAATTGCTCGCCCTGCTCGGTGAGCTTGAGCTGGACCTGACGGCGATCGCCTTCGCTGCGCTGGCGAGCGAGGAAACCTTTCTGCTCCAGACGATCGAGCATGCGTGTCATCGAACCGCTGTCCAGCGAGAGTTGCCGGCACAGCTCGGCCGGGGTGTCGACGCCGAACTGGGCCATGATGATCAACACCTTGAACTGCGCGGCGGTGATGCCGTGGGGTTCCATGTGGGTGTCGATGATCCGGTCCTTGAGCAGCGCAGCACGGCCAAGCAACAGGCCGAGATGGCAGTGTTTGAATTCGTCCGGAGTGAAATGCTTCATTTGCGCACCTAATAACTGCCTAGGCAGTGAATGTATGTCGAGATGTTACTGCCTAGGCAGCGAATGTCAACGCAATAGTTAGGGGGCTTGGTAATTAGTTGACCAGTGGACTGGGTTTTTGTGTTGCATGGGCGGACGCCATCGCTGGCAAGCCAGCTCCCACAAAGCCCTTGGCGCACACAACAATCATGTACGCCGCAGAAGCTTGTGAGAGCTGGCTTGCCAGCGATTGAAGTGACTCGGTTTTGAAGGGGGGCGCGCTTTAGAAATCGCGCTTGTAGAAAATATCCAGCGAACTCGCAACGCCACTCGCCGCTTCAACGTAAACCTTCTTGCTCAGCTTGTAGCGCAACGCAATGGTACTCGCCGGTTCAAACACGCCAACGCCATAACGCAAACTGAGCTTCTCGGTAATATTGCCGCTGGCCACAACACTGGTGGCATCGCCGCTGCCCGCCGTGTCGAGTTGGAAGTCCTGAATCCCCAGATCCTTGGCCAGCCCGCTGGTGACCCCGGAACTGCCCATCAAGCCCAGACCCAGCGCCGCTTGCGCGAGCATGTTGTTGTCTTCACCGTTGGTGCTCAGTGGGCGACCGAGTACCAGATAGGACAACGCCTGCTCCTGACTCATCGCCGGCTCGGAGAAGATCTGCGTGGTCGGCTGCTCGGCGCTGCCGCTCAGGCGAATACCGGCGATCACGTCGTCGGTCTGGCGAATCGCTTCGATGTCCAGATACGGCTGATCGAGGGGGCCGGCGAACAACAGCCGCGCACGGCGCACTTGCAGGCGCTGACCGTAGGCACTGTAGCGGCCGTCGTTGAGCCACAGCTCACCGCGGGTATCCATGTTGTCGCCGATGTGCACATGACCTTGCACGTTGGCGGTCAGGCCAAATCCGGCGAAGGCCAGTTTGTCTTCGCCCACGACCACGTCGATGTCCATTTTCATCGCCAGCGGTGGTTTGCCCTCTTCGGTCTGCGCGCCGACGATGATCGTGTCGTCGGAGACTTTCACCGTTGACGGCGGCAGTTCGCGCACAGTGATTTCACCTCTGGGCACCTGCACTTTGCCGGCGATTTTCAACTCGTCGCCGGCCATGGAGATCTTCAGGTCCGGCGCCACTTCCAGCTTGGCATACGGCTCGACGGTGACCGGCAATTGCGTGCCTTTCAACGCCAGATCAACCACCAGCGCCTGACCCCAGGCGACGTTGCCGTTGAGGCTGCCCTGCCCGCTCTTGCCGCTTTTCCAGCCGCCGTCGAGGCGCACCGATTCACCGGCAATCACAGCGGTGAGTTGCAGATTCTGCAGCTCCATCGGCAACTCGGCGCCGGACACTTCGCCGTCGCTGAGTTGCACGGTGCCGTTGACCAGCGGCGCGAGCAATCCACCGGAAATCGTGCCGCTGCCATTCAGGCGTCCGGTGAGTTTCTCGATCATCGGCACAAACGGCCGCGCCACCGACAGATCCAGCCCGCTGAGGCGGAACGAGCCACTCAGCGGTTTGTTTTTCGGCAGCGGATTGAGCTGCGCCTGCACCAGCAGTTCTCCGAGTTTGCCGCCGACGAAATTGAGTTCGGTGTCGACGCGCTTCGGGGTGAGTTTGCTGGTCAGTTTCAGGGTCTGGTACGGGAAATCCAGCCACTGATCTTTCTCTCGCATGCGCAAGGTGCCGCCGCTGGCGTCAACGCTGACAACGCCGTTCGGGCCGCTGGCCGGCAGATCCAGTTGCAGATCGGCGTTGAGTTTGCCTTGCCAGGCGAAGTCTTTCGGCAACCATTGCGCCAGACTTTCGATCGGGAATTGCTTGAGGTGATAGCGCAGTTTCGGCTCTGGCATCAGCCGTTGATCTTCACCGCACAGGCTGGCATTGCCGGACATCCAGCAATGCGCGCCGAAGTTGATTTTGCCGTCGGCCAGACGTTCGAGTCTGGCCGGATTCTGCAGTTTCCAGTCCTGGCCACCGGCTTGAATGTCGCCGGTGGCCAGGCGACCGCGCCAGTTGCCTTTGTCCAGATTGCCGTCCAGACCGAGGGCCAGTTTCAGCTTCGGCCCGATCAGGTCGAGGTTGAGTTTCTGGCTCTTGATGTCACCTTGAGCGCTGGCAGTCAGCGTACCCAATGAAGTGTCACCGGTCTGAATGCCGGCGCCTTTCAGATCGATCTTCGCCCGTTGCGCGCTGTCGAGGGTGGCATCGAGGTTGAGGCTTTGCAGGCGATTGTCCTGAAACGCCAGTTGCGAACCTTGCAGGTCGAGTTTGCCCTGCGGCGCCTTGAGCGTACCGGCGACGTTCGCCTGGCCAGTGACCTGCCCGCGCAGTTGCGGCCAGAGCTGGGCCAGACGCGACAGCTTGATGTCGATCTGCCCGGTGAGTTTCTGTTGCAGGCTGCCCTTGCCGCTGATGCTGTTGTCACCGAGGCGGATTTGCAGGGCGTTGAGATTCCACTGTTCGCCCGCGCCGTCAGCCTTGGCCTGGAGGATCGCCGGTTGCCCGCGCAGTTTGCCTTTGAGGTCCAGGTCAGCGGTCAGGCTCAGGCGCTCGTTCTTCATTTCGCCTTTGCTCTTCAAAGGCCCGGCCAGGGTACCCGGCAATTCGGCGACCCAGTACGCCGGATTGAGCGCCGACAGCTCCAGCGCAGTATCCCAGGCGATACCGTCAGCGAACTGTACGTTGACGTGACCTTCAGCCTTGCCCTGCCCGGCCTCCATTTTCAACTGCGGCAAAGCGATCTGTTCAAGACTGCCGCTGAACGGACTGCTGAGGGTGAACGCGCCCGCCGGGCCATCCAGCGCGGCGGCGAAGTTACCGAGGTACTGACCGTCGGTGTAAGAGACTTCACCAGTAAACGTACGCAAGGCGACTTGTGGCTCATCGATTTCGTTATAGAGCCGGTGCCACGGGAAATCCTGCCAGTTGATATTGGCTTGGGCGCTGAGGCCTTTGCTCCAGTCGACGCTGCCGGTGAGTTTCAGGCCTTGTTTGTCGTTGGCGGTGAGGTCGAGGCCGGCGATTTGCGCGCCGCTGGCGTCGACTTTGCCTTGGAGCAGCAGCGCCACCGGACCTTTGTCGGCGGGCAGCGTGGCGTTGCCGTTGAGCTGGTAACCGTTTTTCAGGTCGCCCTCGCCGGTCAGCACCAGTTGATTGAGTTGCAGGGTGTCCGGCAAATCGGCGCTCGGCTTGAACGCTTGGGAAGTGATGCGCACCTTGGCCGGCTGATTTTCCACCAGTGGCTGCAGCTCGCCGCTCAACTGACCGTCGAGGTAGCCACGGCTGTCGGCGTGCAGGTTGAGGGTTTTCAACAGGTCGCCGTCAATCTTCAAGGCCAGCGCCCACGGCCCCGTACCCGGCGATGGCAACGTCAGGTCACCGGCAATGTTCAGTGGCCAGTTGCCGCTCGGTTCGAGTGTGCCGGACAGGTTCAGGCTGAGCTCGTCGCGCTGTAATTTGACGCTGTCGATCTGCATGCCCTGAGCGGTCCAGTGCGCCGCCAGTTGCAGACCTTTAAGCTGTTCGCTGCCATTGAACAACAGGCTGCCGACCTGCACGTCGCCCAGTTCGATGGCCACCGGCAATTGCAGATCCGGCAGTTTGATCGGGCCGCTTTCGGTGACTTCTTCGCTCGGCGGGAATTGCAGAATGACCTGATCGGCCTTGAGCTGTTCGATGCACAAGGTCATGCGCGTCAGGCACAGCGGCGACCAGGCAAATATCGCCTGATTCAGCTCGACGCGGCTGCTGCCTTGCTGCCACACCAGATGATCGGCGCTCCATTGCCCGCCGAGGCGACCCTGAAAATTGTCCACGCTCAGCCCCGGTACGAGGCCCAGTACCCAACGGCTGCCGGCCGCCGTGCCGAGCACGGCGGTGACACTCAATACAATCAACAACACCAACGCGAGCAGCGTCAGTGCCGTTATTTTCAAACCACGCTTCACAGCTCAGGCCCCATGGAAAAGTGCAGCCGGATGCCGCCATCGTCGTCGAGTGCGTGGGCCAGGTCGAGGCGGATCGGCCCCACCGGCGAAACCCAGCGCACACCAATACCGACCCCGGTCTTGAGGTTCGGCAGTTCGAGTTTGTTGAAGGAATTGCCCTGGTCGACGAAGGTCGCGACGCGCCATTTTTCGGCGATCGAGTACTGATACTCGACGCTGCCGGCGACCATATAACGGCCGCCGATGCGGTCGCCGTCAGAGTTTTTCGGCGACAGACTCTGATAGTCGTAACCGCGCACGCTCTGATCGCCGCCGGCAAAGAACCGCAGCGATGGTGGAATCGAGTTGTAGCCGTTGGTGGCGCTGCCGCCGACCTGCACACGACCGAGCAAGCGGTGCTTGTCGAACACCGTGGTCAGGCCTTTGACCAGCGCCGTGCCGTATAAAAGGTTGTTGTCGGAACCGAGACCTTCCTTCGCCACTTTGCTTTCGAAGCTCAGGCGATAACCGTTGTGCGGGTCGATGCGGTTGTCGCTTTTCAGGTACGAGTAACTGATACCCGGCATCAACAAGGTGCTCAGGCCCGAGTCGTCGCCGAGTTCATATTCTTCGCGCTGCCATTTCAGCGAGATCACCCGCTGCCAGCCACTCGGTAATTTGCTGTGCCATTCCGGGCCGAAAGTCAGCAGTTTGCTGAGCGTGTCGGAACCGTCGATGTCTTCGAACTGATAACCGCCGGCCCAACGCAATTTGTCGGTCAGCGGCGGGTCGAGCGGGATGTCATAGAACAGCCCGACGTTTTGCCGCGGTGCCGAGAGTTCGGCTTCCCAGCCATAGCTGTCGCCCTGCGGGTTGACCCAGTGGCGCGTCCAGTTGGCTTTGATGCGCGGGCCGACGTCGGTCGAATAACCGAGGCCCAGGCCCATGGTGCGCGGCTTGCGCGTGTCGAGTTTGACGTCCACCGGGATCACGTCATTTTTTGCCGTGGTCGGTGCGGCATCGACACGCACGCCTTCGAAATAGCCGCTCGATTGCAGGTCGCGGTTGAGTTCGGCGATCAGCTCGGAGTCATAGGGTTCGCCTTCCTTGAACGGCACCATGCGTTGCAGCAGGTCTTCGTCGAACGGCGTGTCGCCTTCGAATTTGACTTTGCCCAGCGCATACCGCGGGCCGCTTTCGTAGATCAGTTCGACGTCGGCCACCCCGGCGCGCGGGTCGACCATGAGTTTTTGGCTAGTAAAGTGGCCGCTGAAGAAACCGAAGCGCGAGGCCTGATTCTGGATAAGTCTTTTGGCGTCTTCGTAACGGCCATGGTTGAGCACCGCGCCGGACTTGAGCGCATCACTTTTCGGCACACGAAAGGATTTGAGGGAAGCCGCCGGGCCGTCGACACGAATGGTGACATTACGCAGGCGAATCGGCTCGCCGGGATCGATGTTCAACACCAGACGCGGCTTGTCGCCGCCCTTGACGTCACTGTCGATCTGCGGCTGGTAGTATCCCAACGCCTGGGCCGCTTTGCGCGCCTGCTCTTCGGCGCCGCGACTGAAGCGCAGCAGGGCTTCTTCGTCACGGTCGCCGAGGCTGCCGATATAGCCTTCTATATTGGCTTTAAGTTCATCGTTGGACGGTTTGATCCGCACGTCCAATTCACTTTGCGCCAGCGCCGTGCAGCTGGTTAACAGCAGGAGCACGCCACTGGTAAATCTTCCTGGAAACTTCATAGGCGCGGATGCTATCACGGGCTTGGGAGCGTGATAGAACAGGAAATTTCCCCAGAAGTTCGATTGTTATGCTGTTGCAGTTTGTAACACCTGCGGATTGGCGTGGAAAAATACGTGTTCGCGCACCGGCCCGACGGCAACTTCGCCGATCTCTTGGTAACCCTGCCGTTTATAAAACTCCAGGTAACGCGGGTTGCCGGTATCGAGCACCACGCCCTGCGAGGTTTCGTCGACGGCGCACCAGTTGTGTACCGCCGTCAGCAATTGTTCGCCGAAGTGTTTGCCCTGAAACTGCGGATGAATGCCCAGCAGCGGCAGCATGTGCACCGAGTCGCTGGGCACGCAGGCGGCAACGGCGTCGTGGTATTCCAGATAGCGGCGGGTGCAGCGGAAACCGGTGCTGAGCACCATGCGCAAACGCCACGCCCAACTTTCGGTGATGCCCAAACGCCGTTGCGGCGGCGCGATCAGGGCGATGCCGATGAGGCGATCGTTGACCAGCAGGCCGATGGCCGGCAGATCCTGCAGAAAGTGTTGCTTGACCAGTTCCCGCACGGTTGCCCGCACGCGTTGTTCGTAGCCGGGGCGCTCGGCTTCGAACAGGTAGCCGAAGGTCGGTTCGTGGCGATAGGCCTGATACAGCAGCGAGCGGGCTTCGCGGGAATAGCCGCGGTCGAGCATATGAATGTCGGCGATGGCGGTCTGGGTTTCAGGCATGGCGATGATTCTCCCCGGGGCGCGTTCAAATGGCGGCGCTCTTGTTGGTACGAACCTTTTGGTGGCGGCGTGGTTCCCCACAGGTATAGACCAACTCGGGATCTTCATCGACTGGGCGGACGCCTTCGCGAGCAAGCCCGCTCCCACAGGGGGATTGCGTTCCAAAATGTGGGAGCGGGCTTGCTCGCGAAGGCGTTCTCATCAACAACAAAAATCCGACAGACCAAAATGATTTGTCCCACACTGGCCCATTTCCCCCCTGTCAGCTAGCATCGCCCTTTTGCCAGGACTGCCGACCATGAAGATTGTTTCCTTCAACATCAACGGACTGCGTGCCCGTCCGCATCAGCTGGCAGCGCTGATCGAAAAACACCAGCCGGACGTGATCGGCCTGCAGGAAACCAAGGTCCACGACGACCAGTTCCCGCTCGAAGAAGTCCGCGCCCTCGGCTATCACGTGCATTTCCATGGCCAGAAAGGCCATTACGGCGTGGCGATGCTCTCGCGCCAGGAACCGATCGCCATTCACAAGGGTTTCGCCACCGACGAAGAAGACGCCCAGCGTCGCTTTATCTGGGGCACCTTTGCCGACGCCAATGGCGTGCCGGTAACGATCATGAATGGTTACTTCCCACAGGGTGAAAGCCGCGATCACCCGACCAAATTCCCCGCCAAGCAGCGCTTCTACAGCGATCTGCAGGCACTGCTGGAAAGCCAGTTCCACAATGAACAGCCGCTGGTGGTGATGGGCGACGTGAACATCTCCCCGGAAGACTGCGACATCGGCATCGGCCCGGACAACATGAAGCGCTGGCTGAAAACCGGTAAATGCAGCTTCCTGCCGGAAGAGCGCGAGTGGATGGCACGTCTGAAAAACTGGGGTTTGACCGACAGCTATCGCCACCTCAACCCGGACGTGACCGACATGTTCAGCTGGTTCGATTACCGCAGCCGTGGGTTCGAGGATGAACCGAAACGTGGGCTGCGCATTGATGTGATTCTGGCGTCCCATGGTTTGTTGCCGCGGGTGAAGGCGGCGGGTGTGGACTATGAACTGCGCGGGATGGAAAAGCCCTCGGACCATGCGCCGATCTGGCTTGAACTCAGCTGATCCCAAGCCTTACGCAATACCTGTAGGAGTGAGCCTGCTCGCGATGGCGGTGAATCAGTCGACATACATTTGACCGGTACACCGCTATCGCGAGCAGGCTCACTCCTACATTGGTTAGTTGTCATCTTTCGGTCATGCGCCTGACTTAATCTCCCCGGCAATCCCCTTGGCTTGATTCGGTGCCGGCATGACCCTGCGTGTTCTGTGCGTTTTTCTCTTGAGTGCCTGGCTGACGGTTTCTGCCGCCGCCCTGCCCCTTCCTGAAAACGGCCCGGCATTGCGCATTCAGGGCTCCAACACCATCGGCGCCGAACTCGGTCCGGCACTGGTTGAAGGCTTGCTGCAAGAGCAAGGCTTGCTGAAAATCCACCGCGAAACACTAGACACTACCAATGAATTGCGCATCGTAGGCCAGACCAGCGAAGGTAAACGCATGGTCGTTGAAGTCGCCGCCCACGGTTCCAGCACCGGTTTCACCGCGTTGAAAAACGCCAGCGCCGACCTGGCCGCGTCCTCTCGCGAGATCAAGGACAGTGAGCTGCAAACCCTGCAGTCACTGGGCGATCTGAAAAGCGCCGCTGCTGAACAAGTCATCGCCATCGATGGCCTGGCGATCATCCTTCATCCCGACAATCCACTGCAGCAACTCGACACCGAGCAACTGGCGCGGATCTTCGCCGGCGAAGTGAAAACCTGGGAAGACCTCGGCGGTCGCGGCGGCGCGATTCATTTATATGCACGGGATGATCAGTCCGGTACCTACGACACGTTTAAGGAACTGGTCCTCAATCGTCGCGGGAAAAGTCTGAGCAACGCTGCGAAAAGATTTGAATCCAGCGAGCAGTTATCCGACGCCGTCAGCGCGGATCCACAGGGCATTGGCTTCATCGGTTTGCCTTACGTGCGTCAGGCCAAAGCCGTGGCGATTGCCGATGGCGCGTCGCAGTCGATGCTGCCGCTCAACAGCCTGATCGCTACCGAAGACTATCCACTGTCGCGGCGCTTGTTCTTCTATCTGCCGCCCGACAGTAGCAATCCGTGGGCGAAAGCCTTGGTGACGTTTGCACAAAGTCGTCAGGGTCAGGCGATTGTGGCCGCCAACGGTTTTATCAGCCAGACCGTGCACGCCATGAGCGTCGCACCGAATGCGCTGATGCCCGAGGGCTATCAATCCCTCAGCCGTCACGCCCAGCGTCTGACGGTGAATTTCCGTTTTGAAGAAGGCAGCGCGACGCTGGATAACAAGGCACGTCAGGACCTGGCGCGGGTGTTGGACTATATAAAGCGCCACGACAAGACCGAGCGTGCGGTGACGCTGGTGGGTTTTGGTGATGCCAAGGATGACCCGGCGCGGGCGGATCTGCTGTCGAAGCTGCGGGCGATGGCAGTGCGGCGGGAGTTGGTTAAAAACGGCGTGGTATTGCGCGAGGTGCGCGGCTTTGGCGCGTTGATGCCGGTGGCGGCGAACACTGTGGATGAGGGCAGGATCAAGAATCGGCGGGTTGAGGTTTGGGTGTATTGAGCCTGATGGTTATGTACTGAATGTTCCGGCCCCTTCGCGAGCAAGCTCGCTCCCACATTTAACCGCATTCCAATTGGAAGAATGCGATCCCATGTGGGAGCGAGCTTGCTCGCGAAGCAGGCGACGCGGTCTTAATGACCGCTACGCAGCATTTCCTTCGGCACATACTTGCCGATCTCGAACTTGCCGATTGCCGCGCGGTGCACTTCGTCCGGGCCGTCGGCCAGGCGCAAAGTACGTTGCATGGCGTACATGTAGGCCAACGGGAAATCGTTCGACACCCCTGCCCCGCCATGCATCTGGATCGCCCGATCAATCACGCGCAATGCCACGTTCGGCGCGACGACTTTGATCTGCGCGATCTCGCTCTTCGCCACTTTGTTACCGACGGTGTCCATCATGTATGCCGCTTTCAACGTCAGCAGGCGCGCCATGTCGATTTCCATCCGCGAGTCGGCGATCTTGTCGACGTTACCGCCCAGACGCGCCAGCGGCTTGCCGAACGCCGTGCGGCTCACCGCACGTTTGCACATCAACTCCAGTGCCCGTTCAGCCATGCCGATCGAGCGCATGCAGTGGTGAATCCGGCCCGGGCCAAGACGTCCCTGAGCGATTTCGAAACCGCGGCCTTCACCGAGCAGGACGTTTTCGTACGGTACACGCACGTTGTCGAACAACACCTCGGCGTGGCCGTGCGGCGCGTCGTCGTAGCCGAACACCGGCAGCGGACGGACGATTTTCACCCCGGGGGTGTCGACCGGCACGAGGATCATCGAGTGCTGCGCGTGACGCGGGGCATCAGGATTGCTCAGGCCCATGAAGATCAAAATCTTGCAGCGCGGATCGCAGGCGCCGGAGGTCCACCATTTTTTGCCGTTGATCACCCACTCGTCGCCATCACGCACGGCGCGGGCAGCCATGTTGGTCGCGTCGGACGAAGCAACATCCGGTTCAGTCATGGCGAAGGCCGAGCGAATCTCACCGCGCAGCAGCGGTTCGAGCCAGCGCTGTTTTTGCTCTTCGTTGGCGTAGCGCACCAGCACTTCCATGTTGCCGGTGTCCGGTGCCGAGCAGTTGAACGGCTCCGGCCCCAGCAGGGAACGGCCCATGATTTCCGCCAACGGCGCGTATTCGAGGTTGCTCAGGCCAGCGCCCAGCTCAGACTCAGGCAGAAACAAATTCCACAACCCCTCGGCCTTGGCCCTGGCTTTGAGCTCTTCCATGATCGCGGTCGGCTGCCAGCGATCGCCTTCGGCGACCTGGCGCTCGAACACCGCTTCGGCCGGGTAAACGTAAGTGTCCATGAACGCGGTCACGCGCTCACGCAGTTCTTGCACCTTGGGCGAATAAGCGAAATCCATGAGCAATTACCTTCTTTGGCAGAGGTTGTTTAAGTCATGCAATCGATGCTAGAACAGCGTTGATAATTTACCTAGCCTATTCTCGGCGTGTATAAACATTCATCACCGATATATGATCCGCTGATCGTCAGCCCCAAAACACTTGCACTTAATAACAAGAGAAGCCGCGTTATGAATCTGAGCAAGGTCGACCTCAACCTTTTCATCGTCTTCGACGCGATCTATACCGAAGCCAACCTGACCCGCGCCGGACAGATCGTCGGCATCACCCAGCCAGCGGTGTCCAACGCCCTGGCACGGCTGCGCGAGACCTTCAACGACCCGCTCTTCGTGCGCACGGCTCAAGGCATGGTGCCGACGCCGATGGCGCAGAACATCATCGGTCCGGTGCGCAACGCCCTGTCGCTGCTGCGTGTGTCGGTGCAGGAAAGCCGCATCTTCAACCCGGCGCAAGCGGTCAAGACCTACCGCATCAGCATGACCGACCTCACCGAAGCGGTGATTCTGCCGCCGCTGTTCCAGCGCCTGCGCCGTCTGGCGCCGACCGTCATCATCGAAAGTTTTCTGTCCAAACGCCGCGAGACCACCAAAGAACTGGCCGCCGGGCGTCTGGATTTTGCCGTGGATGCGCCGCTCAACACCGACCCGCAAGTGCGTCACGTCAAACTGATGGAAGACCGCTACGTCTGTGCGATGCGCAAGGGCCATCCGATGGCAGGCAAGGAAAAACTCTCGCTGGATGATTATCTGTCGCTGACCCATATCCATATTTCCAGCCGTCGCAGCGGTTTGGGTTATGTCGATCTGGCGCTGGGCAAAATGGGCATTCAGCGCAAGATCGCCCTGCGCTCGCAGCATTATTTGATGGCGTCGCAGGTGATGCAGCAGACCGACATGGTCATGACCGTGCCGGAGCGCTTTGCCCGTCGCCATGAGCTGCAGGCGTTTAACCTGCCGGTGAATGATGTGCCGCCAGTGGAGACGCATCTGTATTGGCATGAAAGCACCGATCAGGATCCGGCGAATCGCTGGATGCGCGAGCAGATGATCGAGTTGTGCCAGCAGGTGACAGCACAGGAGAAAAAGCTGGATAAGGTGTAGGGCTTTTTACCGCGTCATCGTTCTTCGTCGGAACGCCGCCCGGAGACAAGCCCGCTCCCACAGTTGACCGCGTTCCTCCAGATGGAATGCAATAAAATGTGGGAGCGGGCTTGCTCGCGAAGGGGCCATCAAATACAACACAAATCATCCTGCTTGACGTAAACGTCAACCTGCCATTAGCTTAGCGCCAGAACCTTTTTTCGAGCGCTTTCATGAGCAGCCAGACCTACAGCATTTCCGACCTCGCCCGCGAGCTGGACATCACCACCCGGGCGATCCGCTTTTATGAAGAGCAAGGCCTGCTCAGCCCTGAGCGCCGTGGCCAGGAACGCATCTATTCACCACGCGACAAGGTCAGCCTGAAACTGATTCTGCGCGGCAAGCGCATCGGCTTTTCGCTGGCCGAATGCCGAGAGCTGATCGAGCTTTACGACCCGTCCAGCGGAAACACGAAACAGCTCAACAGCATGCTGGCGAAAATCAGCGAACGCCGCGAACAGCTTGAGCAACAGTTGCTGGATATCGAACAAATGAAGCTGGAACTCGATACCGCCGAAGAACGTTGCGTGCAGGCGCTTGAACAAACCCTCAAGAGCCAGCAGGCGATCTAACGGATCGAACACCATCCCTTGTGGGAACGGGCTTGCTCGCGAATGCGATTTACCAGTCGACAAATATGTTTCTGATACACCGCATTCGCGAGCAAGCCCGCTCCCACAAGGGTTCCTCATTTCACTCAGAAATTTGAGCAGGTCAGCCCATGTCCCTCCCCTCCCAAGTACGCCTGATCGAAGTCGGCCCGCGCGATGGCCTGCAGAACGAAGCCCAACCGATCAGCGTGGCCGACAAGGTGCAACTGGTCGATGCCCTCAGCGCCGCCGGCCTTGGCTATATAGAAGTCGGCAGTTTCGTCTCTCCGAAATGGGTGCCGCAAATGGCCGGTTCTGCCGAGGTATTCGCGCAGATCCAGCGCAAACCCGGCGTGACCTACGGTGCACTGGCGCCGAACCTGCGTGGCTTTGAAGATGCCATCGCCGCTGGGGTCAAGGAAGTCGCCGTCTTCGCCGCCGCCTCCGAAGCCTTCTCGCAGCGCAACATCAATTGCTCGATCAACGAAAGCCTGACGCGCTTCGCACCGATCATGGAAGCCGCAAAGCAGCACGGCGTTACCGTGCGCGGTTACGTGTCCTGCGTGCTCGGTTGCCCATACGAAGGCACGGTCGCGCCGGAGCAAGTGGCGATGGTCGCCCGTGAGTTGTACGCGATGGGCTGCTACGAAGTTTCGTTGGGCGACACCATCGGCACCGGCACAGCGGGCGCGACCCGTCGCTTGTTCGAAGTGGTGTCGGCGCAGGTTCCGTGCGACAAGCTCGCCGGGCATTTCCACGACACTTACGGCCAGGCCATGGCCAACATCTACGCCAGCCTGCTCGAAGGCATTTCGGTGTTCGACAGCTCTATCGCGGGCCTCGGCGGCTGCCCGTACGCCAAAGGCGCGAGCGGTAACGTTGCCACCGAAGATGTTGTGTACCTGCTCAACGGCTTGGGTATTGAGACCGGTATCGACCTGGACGCCTTGATTGCCGCGGGTCAGCAGATCAGCGCGGTACTCGGTCGCCCGACCGGTTCGCGCGTGGCCAAGGCTCGTAGCGCACAGTGAGGGGCAAAGGTGTTACCGCTGTGTCCGGAAGGTGGGTTGAAGCGAGTAACACGGAAACAAATTGTCTGGTTCTGCCAGGATGAAAATCCTCGATATTTTTTAAGATGCTGATTTAAAAGGATTTTTAAAAGTTGGCACGGCTTCTGCTATCTCTATGGCATAACAAGAATAAAAAGCAGCAAACCAATAAAAACAAAACGTACCGACTCTGACATAACAAAAACAACACGGCAGAGACGCAGCTAACAGATTTTTTTGGAGAAGGTGTGCTTTTCAGGGTGCTCTCAGGAGTGACCCGCAACCGGGCAGAGAACAATAAAACTACCTTCAGGTAGCTCCCGAATCGGTTGGATCGCTTGGCGAGAAAGCAGATCAGCGCTCAAAAAAATACGTTTGCTCTTGATCCCGGATGGGGGTCGCCCAAAACAGCGGTAAAGGGCCACGGTTGCCAAAAACAACAACAGACCGACCCTCAATAATAAAAAAGAGCACGCGACGACAAAATTAAAGGGGAGCCTCGGCTCCCCTTTGTGCTTTCTGTGATTCCTCTTTCCAACACCGCTTATCCCCCCTGTGGGAGCGAGCTTGCTCGCGAATGCGGTGTGTCATCAACAAAGATATTGGCTGATCTGACGCCTTCGCGAGCAAGCTCGCTCCCACAGTGGTTGCGGTTAACGCTCGATTGTTTTCAGTTCTTCGATACTGATCTCACGCATTCTGAATTTCTGAACCTTGCCCGTGACCGTCATCGGAAACTCCTCGACGAACTTGAAGTGCCGTGGCGTCTTGAAGTGCGCAATGCGTTCCTTGCACCAGGCCTGCAGCTCCAGTTCCGAAGCGCTGTGGCCGGGGTGGAATTTGATCCAGGCAACGATCTCTTCACCGTAACGCGAGCACGGAATGCCGATTACCTGCACATCCGCCACCGCCGGGTGGGTGAAGAAAAACTCTTCCAGTTCGCGCGGGTAAATGTTCTCGCCGCCACGAATGATCATGTCCTTGTTACGCCCGGCGATGTTGACGTAACCCTCCTCGTTCATGCTCGCCAGGTCGCCGGTGTGCATCCAGCCCGCGTCATCGACGGCTTCAGCGGAGGCCTGCGGATTGTTCCAGTAACCGAGCATTACACTGTAACCACGGGTGCACAGTTCGCCGATGGTGCCGCGTGGCACGAGATTGCCGGCCTCGTCGATGATTTTGCTTTCCAGCTGTGGCTGGGTGCGGCCGACGGTGGTCACGCGCAATTCCAGCTCGTCGTTCGGCCCGGTCTGCAGCGACACCGGGCTGGTTTCGGTCATGCCATAGGCGATCTGTACTTCACTCATGTGCATCTCGCTGATGACCCGGCGCATCACTTCGATCGGGCACGTCGCACCGGCCATGATCCCGGTGCGCAGGCTCGACAGATCGAATTCGGCGCGTTGCGGATGGTCGAGCATGGCGATGAACATGGTCGGCACCCCATACAGCCCGGTGGCCTTTTCCTCGGCGACGGTTTGCAGGGTCAGTAACGGATCGAATGCGTCACTGGGATAAATCATCGTGCTGCCGTGGGTGATGCAGCCGAGATTGCCCATGACCATGCCGAAGCAGTGATACAGCGGCACCGGGATCACCAGACGATCGCGCGGGGTCAGGCCGATGCTGTCGCCGACCATGTAACCGTTATTGAGGATGTTGTAGTGACTGAGGGTTGCGCCCTTGGGGAAACCGGTGGTGCCGGAGGTGTACTGGATGTTCACCGGTTGATCGAAGTGCAGGCTGTCGCTGCGTTCGTTCAGTTGCTCGGGAGAGATGCTGGCGGCCAGATCGGTCAGTTGCGACCACGGCAGAAAACCGGACGGGGGTTGCGCGTCGAGGCTGATCACTCCGCGCAATTCCGGCAGCCGCTCGCTGCGCAGTTGGCCGATGGATTGCTCGGCCAGCTCCGGCACCAGTCCCTGCAACATGCCGTGGTAGTCGGACGATTTGAACGCCCCGGCGCAAACCAGCCATTGGCAACCGGATTGTTTGAGCACGTATTCGAGTTCGGAGCTGCGGTAGGCCGGGTTGATGTTGACCAGGATCACGCCGATTTTCGCCGTAGCGACTTGGGTGATGCACCACTGCGCGCAGTTTGGTGCCCAGATCCCGAGCCGGTCACCGGCCTGTAAACCCAAGGCGAGCAACGCTCTGGCATGCAGATCCACCGCATCGGCCAGTTGTCGCCAGCAATAGCGCAGGTGCTGATGGCGCACGACGAGCGCTTCGCCGTCGGGATACTGCGCGACAGTCTGGTCGAACTTCTGCCCGATGGTCATCGCCAGCAAGGCTTTGTCCTGAGAACCGCGGGTGTAACTGCGCTGCGGGTTTGCACTAGGTTGATCCATGACGACCCCTATTGTCTTTATTAGTGGGTTTTGCCGGATTCATTCCCTGTGGGAGCGAGCTTGCTCGCGAAGAGGCCAGCAGATTCAACATCCGTGTTGACTGATCTGACGCTTTCGCGAGCAGGCTCGCTCCCAAGAGGTCTGCTCCGTTTCAATCTTGAACTGTCCTTACTCTCGCTCAAGTTGACGTTAACGTAAAGGGTGATTGACAGCCATCCATCGCAGGCTTACGTTAACGTAAAGGTGAGAGCTGATTGACCGCTCTCCCCACCCTACAAAAAAGCCAAAAGGTGCCCCATGAGCTATCCCTCCCTGAACTTCGCCCTCGGTGAAACCATCGACATGCTGCGCGATCAGGTTCAGTCCTTTGTCGCCAAGGAGATCGCTCCGCGTGCGGCGCAGATCGACAGCGACAACCTGTTCCCCGCCGACATGTGGCGCAAATTCGGTGACATGGGTCTGCTCGGCATTACCGTGCCGGAGGAATACGGCGGCGCCGGCCTGGGTTATCTGGCGCACGTAGTGGCGATGGAAGAAATCAGTCGCGGGTCGGCCTCGGTAGCGTTGTCTTACGGCGCGCACTCGAACCTTTGCGTCAACCAGCTCAACCGCAACGGCAACCACGAACAGAAGAACAAATACCTGCCGAAGCTGATCAGCGGCGAACACGTCGGCGCTCTCGCCATGAGCGAGCCGAACGCCGGTTCCGATGTGGTTTCGATGAAACTGCGCGCCGACAAACGCGGCGATCGATTCGTCCTCAACGGCAGCAAAACCTGGATCACCAACGGCCCCGACGCCAATACCTACGTGATCTACGCCAAGACTGATCTGGAAAAAGGCCCGCACGGCATCACCGCGTTTATCGTCGAGCGCGACTGGAAAGGCTTCAGCCGCAGCAACAAGTTCGACAAGCTCGGCATGCGCGGCTCCAACACCTGCGAGCTGTTCTTCGATGACGTTGAAGTGCCGGAAGAAAACATCCTCGGCGTGCTCAACGGCGGCGTGAAAGTGCTGATGAGCGGTCTCGATTACGAGCGCGTCGTGCTGTCCGGCGGCCCGACCGGGATCATGCAGTCGTGCATGGACCTGATCGTGCCGTACATCCACGACCGCAAACAGTTCGGCCAGAGCATCGGCGAGTTCCAGTTGATCCAGGGCAAAGTCGCCGACATGTACACCCAACTCAACGCCAGCCGCGCCTATCTCTATGCAGTAGCGCAGGCTTGCGAGCGCGGCGAAACCACCCGTAAAGACGCCGCCGGGGTAATCCTCTACACCGCCGAGCGCGCCACGCAAATGGCTCTCGACGCGATCCAGATTCTCGGCGGTAACGGTTACATCAACGAATTCCCGGCGGGCCGTCTGCTGCGTGACGCCAAGCTGTACGAAATCGGCGCCGGCACCAGTGAGATCCGTCGCATGCTGATCGGTCGCGAACTGTTCAACGAAACCCGCTAAACGGAGCTGGCCATGGCTACCTTGCACACTCAGCTCAATCCTCGTTCGGCGGAGTTCGCTGCCAACAGCGCGGCGATGCTTAAACAGGTCGACGCCCTGCACACCCTGCTCGCCCAAGTGGCGCAGGGTGGCGGCGCGAAAGCCCAGGAACGCCACACCTCGCGCGGTAAATTGCTCCCGCGCGAGCGCATCAACCGCTTGCTTGATCCGGGCTCGCCATTTCTGGAAATCAGCCAACTGGCAGCCCACGCCGTGTATAGCGAAGACGTCCCGGCCGCCGGTGTGATTGCCGGGATCGGTCGGGTCGAAGGCGTCGAATGCATGATCGTCGCCAACGATGCGACGGTGAAAGGTGGCTCTTACTATCCGTTGACCGTAAAAAAACACCTGCGCGCGCAGACCATCGCCCAGCAAAATCGTCTGCCGTGCATTTATCTGGTGGACTCCGGCGGTGCCAACTTGCCGCGTCAGGACGAAGTATTCCCGGATCGCGAACACTTCGGGCGGATCTTCTTCAACCAGGCCAACATGAGCGCGATGGGTATTCCACAGATCGCCGTGGTCATGGGCTCCTGCACTGCCGGCGGCGCGTACGTGCCGGCGATGGCCGACGAAGCAATCATGGTGCGCAATCAGGCCACCATATTTCTTGCCGGGCCGCCGCTGGTAAAAGCCGCGACCGGTGAAGTAGTCAGTGCCGAGGATCTGGGCGGCGCCGATGTGCACTGCAAGATTTCCGGGGTCGCCGACCATTACGCCGAGAGCGACGAACACGCCCTCGCCCTCGCCCGCCGCAGCGTCGCCAACCTGAACTGGCGCAAGCTCGGTGAAGTGCAGCAACGTGCGCCGATTGCTCCGCTGTACGCCAGCGATGAGTTGTACGGCGTGGTCTCGGCCGACGCCAAGCAGCCGTTCGACGTGCGCGAAGTGATTGCGCGGTTGGTCGACGGTTCAGTGTTCGATGAATTCAAGGCGCTTTTCGGCACTACTCTGGTCTGTGGCTTTGCGCATCTGCACGGCTACCCGATCGCGATTCTGGCCAACAACGGCATCCTCTTCGCCGAAGCCGCGCAGAAAGGCGCGCACTTCATTGAACTGGCCTGCCAGCGCGGCATTCCGCTGCTGTTTTTGCAGAACATCACCGGTTTCATGGTCGGCCAGAAATACGAAGCCGGCGGCATCGCCAAGCATGGCGCGAAACTGGTAACGGCGGTGGCATGCGCGAAAGTGCCGAAATTCACCGTGATCATTGGCGGCAGCTTCGGCGCCGGTAACTACGGCATGTGTGGGCGTGCTTACGACCCGCGTTTCCTGTGGATGTGGCCGAATGCGCGCATTGGTGTAATGGGCGCCGAACAGGCGGCAGGCGTGTTGGTGCAAGTCAAGCGCGAACAGGCAGAGCGCAGCGGTCAGACATTCAGTGCCGAGCAGGAGGCCGAGATCAAGCAACCGATCCTCGATCAATACGAAGAGCAGGGTCACCCCTATTATTCCAGCGCACGGCTGTGGGACGACGGCGTCATCGACCCGGCGCAGACCCGCGATGTGCTGGCCCTGGCCTTGTCCGCGTCGCTGAACGCGCCAATCGAACCGAGCCGCTTCGGCGTGTTCCGGATGTGATCGGGAGAATCTCATGAGTGATTTCAACACCCTCGAACTGCACAGCGACCCGCGCGGTTTCGCGACGCTGTGGCTCAACCGCGCGGAAAAGAACAACGCCTTCAACGCTGAGATGATCCGCGAGTTGATCCTGGCGCTGGACAAAGTCGCCAGCGACGCCAGCCTGCGATTCTTGCTGGTGCGTGGCCGTGGCAAGCATTTCAGTGCCGGAGCTGATCTGGCGTGGATGCAGCAATCAGCCGAACTCGATTACCACACCAACCTCGATGACGCCCGTGAACTGGCCGAACTGATGTACAACCTCGCCAAGCTGAAAATCCCCACGGTTGCCGTGGTGCAAGGCGCAGCGTTCGGCGGCGCGCTGGGGTTGATCAGTTGCTGCGACATGGCGATTGGCGCCGACGATGCGCAATTCTGCCTGTCGGAAGTGCGCATTGGTCTGGCACCGGCGGTGATCAGTCCGTTCGTTGTACAGGCTATCGGCGAGCGAGCGGCGCGGCGTTATTCGCTGACCGCCGAACGTTTTGGCGGCCAACGCGCGCGGGAAATCGGTTTGTTGTCCGAAAGCTATCCCGCCGCTGAACTTGATCAGCAAGTCGAACAGTGGATCAACAACCTGTTGCTCAACAGCCCCGCCGCCATGCGCGCCAGCAAGGATTTGCTGCGTGAAGTCGGCAATGGCGCGTTGACCCCGGCGCTGCGCCGCTATACCGAAAATGCCATCGCCCGCATCCGCGTCAGCCCTGAAGGCCAGGAAGGCTTGCGCGCCTTTCTGCAAAAGCGTCCGCCGAGCTGGCAAGCCGCATCCACCACCCAGGAGCCGCGTTGATGAGCGTACCTGTTCTCACCACCCTGCTGGTGGCCAACCGTGGCGAAATCGCTTGCCGCGTGATGCGCACCGCCAAAGCCTTGGGCCTGACCACGGTCGCCGTGCACAGCGCTACCGACCGCGAGGCGCGGCACAGCCGTGAAGCGGACATTCGCGTCGATCTCGGTGGCAGCAAAGCGGCCGACAGTTATCTGCAAATCGACAAACTGATCGCGGCGGCCAAGGCCAGTGGCGCGCAGGCGATTCATCCCGGTTACGGGTTTCTTTCGGAAAACGCCGGATTCGCTCGCGCCATCGAAGCGGCCGGGCTGATTTTCCTCGGTCCGCCCGCCTCGGCTATCGATGCGATGGGCAGTAAATCTGCCGCTAAAGCGCTGATGGAAACTGCTGGTGTGCCACTGGTGCCGGGTTATCACGGCGAAGCGCAGGACCTCGATACCTTCCGGGACGCCTGTGAACGCATCGGTTATCCAGTGCTGCTCAAAGCCACGGCCGGTGGCGGTGGCAAAGGCATGAAAGTGGTCGAGGACGTGAGCCAGTTGGCCGAAGCCCTCGCCTCGGCTCAGCGTGAAGCGCAGTCATCGTTCGGCGATTCGCGGATGCTGGTGGAGAAATACCTGCTCAAGCCGCGCCACGTGGAAATTCAGGTGTTCGCCGATCAGCATGGCAATTGCCTGTACCTCAATGAACGGGATTGCTCGATTCAACGGCGCCATCAGAAAGTCGTCGAAGAAGCGCCGGCACCTGGCCTGTCCGCGCAACTGCGGCGGGCGATGGGTGAAGCGGCCGTGCGTTCGGCGCAGGCGATCGGTTACGTCGGCGCCGGTACGGTGGAGTTTTTGCTGGATGCGCGTGGTGAATTCTTCTTTATGGAGATGAACACGCGGTTGCAGGTCGAGCACCCGGTGACGGAAGCAATTACCGGTCTTGATCTGGTGGCGTGGCAGATCCGTGTTGCTCGGGGTGAAGCGTTGCCGATCACTCAGGAGCAAGTGCCGTTGAACGGCCATGCGATTGAAGTGCGCTTGTACGCCGAGGATCCCGCGAATGACTTCCTGCCGGCGACCGGACGTCTGGCGTTGTATCGCGAATCGGCCGAAGGGCCAGGGCGCCGGGTCGATAGCGGGGTTGCAGAAGGTGATGAAATTTCGCCGTTCTACGACCCGATGCTCGGCAAGTTGATTGCCTGGGGCGAGGATCGCGAACAGGCCCGGTTGCGCTTGTTGAGCATGCTCGACGAGTTCGCGATTGGCGGTTTGAAAACCAACATCAATTTCTTGCGGCGGATTATCGCGCACCCGGCATTTGCGGCCGCGGAACTGGATACCGGGTTTATTCCACGTTATCAGGAGCAACTGCTGCCTGCTGCGGGGATGTTGAGCGATGCGTTCTGGGACGCCGCGGCTCAAGCGGTGGTTCAGAGTCTGCCGCCATTGGTGCGTGAGGATGATCCTGCTTCGCCGTGGTCACTCAATAGCGGCTTGCGTGCGGGGTTGCCGCAAGAAATCACCCTGCACTTGCTTTGCGAGGGACAGGATCGAGCTTTGACGCTGAATGCCGCTGACCACGCCAAACTGTCCGGTGAAGCACTCATCGTCGAGAGCGAGGGCGTCCGTCGTACGTTGCGTGCGATTCGCCAGGGCGATGCGCTGTACCTGCAATGGGACGGCGAGTTGCGGCGCATCGAGACGTACGACCCGATCAGCGCCGTCGAGGCCAGACACAGTCATCAGGGCGGTCTGACCGCGCCGATGAACGGCAGCATTGTTCGCGTGCTGGTCGAGGCCGGACAATCAGTTGAGGCAGGTGCGCAACTGGTGGTGCTGGAAGCAATGAAGATGGAACACAGCATCCGTGCGCCACATGCGGGGGTGATCAAAGCGCTGTATTGCCAGGAAGGCGAAATGGTTGGCGAAGGCAGCGCCTTGGTTGAACTGGAAGACGTGTGAACGGGAGGATCGATCCTGCGCTTGGCGAGGATCGATCTGACTAGTAGCGCGCCGTGGCCTGCACCACAACGCCGATGATTCGACACTCATCGGTCAGCAGGGCTTTCGGCCAGGTCGGATTGAGCGGCACCAGGTAACGCTGGCCGCCCTCTTCGTCGAGTTTGCGAAAAATGGCCTCAGTGCTGTCAGGCCATTGCGCGATCACCAGTTTGCCAGGCACCGCTTCGGCCGCCGGGTCAACCAGAATCAGCATGCCTTCGGCAATGCTCTGGCCACTGGGTGCGGTCATCGAATCCCCCGTCACCGTCAACCAGAACGCCGGGCCGCGCGCGTGGTAGTCCGTCAATTCGAAGCGCTGTTTGCCTGGTGCCTTGTCGTAGGGCGCCGAATCGCTTTCGCGCACTTCGCATGTCGTCTGCCAATCACTGACCGGGTAGCGGAAGTACGGGTTGTACTTCTGCGCCAACGGCATCTCGTCGTCCGGCGTTGGTTGCGGTTCACGGATCACCAGCACCACCTCGAGGAAATCCATGCCCAGCGCTTGCAGCACGCGGTTCATTTCAGTGATACCCGGTTCGCGACGCTTGTTCAGCCAATGACCGATCCCGCCCTGGGACATGCCGACGCGCTCTCCGAGCTCTGTTTGAGTGATTTTGAGTTCACTCATCTTGGCCTTGACCAACTCAATCCATTTATCCATGTGCAGCACCTTACGTGGACGCCTTCGGCCGACAAAACACATATTGTAGTATTTAAATTCTCGTCACAACTACAGAGGGTACTATCCTGAAAGCACGGATTTTCAATCGATCAAGGAGTGCCCCGTCATCATGAATATCAGCAGCAAAGACTTGCCCGATCTGCAAATGGACACCACCTTCACCTCGCCCCAGGGTAATGCGGCGGCACAGCGGGCGCTGGACTATTACTTGAAACCAGCTGTGTCAGAAACTGAGGTCGACGAGCGCTTTTTCGATGTCAGGCGCCATCTCAGTGGCGAAGAAGCGCTGGTGCACGCCTCGGACCTGTTGCGCTGTGCGGCGGCAACGGCGTTCAAGGCAGCCGAAAATCTGCAAGGCGCGAGTCGCGATCTGGCATTTTCAGTAGTGCACATGGTGGATATGGCGCGGGCGATGGTCGACCATTCGCTCGATGGCGATGAAGCTTGAGGAACGCAGTAACGACGGACAGGAAAGAATTTTCCCGTCGCGCAGATAAAAACATTTGACTTGCAAATGATAATGATTATTATTGCAAGCAGCTGGTCGCGAGATCAGTCGATGGACCAGAGACCTTAGGTCGGTCTTCTGGACTATCTCCTCATCAGGCTAATCACGGTTTTTGACCCGGCTTTTTGCCGGGTCTTTTTTTGCCCGTTTTTCGGACTTATGGCTTCAGGCTAATGAAGTCTTCAGGTGCCGCAAATTCAATGGCGCGGATAATATCAAAAGAATATCTCTTGGCAAGCGAAGCCCGGCCACATTGGGGCAAACTAATGACAATTAGCACTTGAGAATCAATCGCACAATCTCTAAGCTGCCTGCGCGTCATGGAGGACGCCCCCGCCACAACCCCGCATTTCCCCTCGGTTTCAGCCCTGCCTGCGTGTAAAGTAACCGCCATAAAAATCATATTCAGGAATCGATTATGACCGTGGCCAAATCCTCGTTCGACATCAGCGCCAACTTCGACAGCGGCAACATCCAAGTCATCGACATCAGCAATCCACTCAATCCGGTCCTGGCCATTCGCCCGGATACCCGCAGTGCTCATTTTCAGTGGTTCCACTTCAAGGCCAGCGGCCTGCATGTCGGCCAGGAACATTGGTTCCGCCTGAACAACGCCAGCCAATCTACTTACAGCAAGGGTTGGCCCGGTTATCAGGCCGTAGCGTCCTACGACCACGTCAACTGGTTCCGCGTACCGACTATCTACGAAGGCGACTGCCTGCGCTTTTGCCTCGAAGCCACCCAGACCCACGCCTGGTTCGCCTATTTCGAACCCTACAGCCGTGGCCGTCACGACTGGCTGATCGAGCAGGCGCTGACGAAGGCCGGTACCGAATTGCTGGCAACCGGTAAAAGCGTCGAAGGTCGCGACATTCAGTTGTTGCGCAAAGGCACCGGCGCCGAAGGCCAACGCAAAATCTGGATCATCGCTCAGCAACATCCGGGCGAACACATGGCTGAATGGTTCATGGAAGGCGTGATCGAGCGCCTGGAAAGGCACGATGATCCTGTGCTGAACAAGCTGCTTGCCAGCGCCGACCTGTACTTGGTGCCGAATATGAATCCGGACGGCGCGTTTCACGGCCACCTGCGCACTAATGCCATGGGCCAGGATTTGAACCGCGCCTGGCAGAACGCCAGCCAGGAAATCAGTCCCGAGGTGCTTTTCGTCCAGCAGCAAATGGAAAAATACGGCGTCGATCTGTTTCTGGACGCCCATGGCGATGAAACCATTCCTCACGTATTCACCGCCGGCTGCGAAGGCAATCCGGGCTACACGCCGCGTATCGAGAAGCTCGAAGAGCATTTCCGCAATCACCTGAAACACACCACCAAAGATTTCCAGACCCAGTACGGCTACACCCGCGACGAACCGGGCCAGGCCAATATGACCCTGGCGTGCAACAGCGTCGGGCAGAAATATGACTGCCTGTCGCTGACCCTGGAAATGCCGTTCAAGGATCACGACGATCATCCCGACAAAGTCACCGGCTGGTCGGGCAAACGCTCCAAACAGTTGGGTAAAGACGTGCTGACGACCATCGCTGACATGGTTGATACCCTGCGCTGATCCCCGCCTCCGTCCTGTAAAAGATCGCAGCTTGTCTGCGATCTTTTGTTTCTGCCATTCACAATCTCGCGCAAACAGGTTGCAAAATAAAACCTTAATCAATACCGTGATCAAGGTTTTATTTTAAAACCTAAAAGGATCCGGGATATGAAACCTCTCAAAAGCAGTGCCGTATTGCTGTTCTCTGTGGCCTGCGGTCTGGCCGTGGGCAATGTGTATTACGCCCAGCCATTGCTGGACGCGATGGCCGAGGCATTTGCAATATCGCCGGCGACCATCGGCATCGTCATCACCCTGACGCAAATCGGCTACGGCATCGGTCTGGTGTTATTGGTTCCCCTTGGCGACCTGCTTAACCGACGCAAATTGATCGTCAGCCAAACACTGCTGTCGGCTGTAGCGTTATTGATGATTGCGCTCGCGCCCAACAGTGCGTGGCTGCTGCTCGGCATGACCTTGACGGGCCTGCTCGCCGTGGTCACGCAGGTGTTGGTGGCTTACGCCGCAACGCTGGCGATCCCGGCCCAACGCGGGCGCGTGGTCGGAGTTGTTACCAGCGGCATCGTCGTCGGCATCTTGCTGGCACGCACGGTCGCCGGCGGCATGGCCGATCTGGCCGGATGGCGAGCCATTTATTTTTTGTCAGCCGGGCTGACCCTGTTGATGGCGTTGCTGCTGTTTCGCGTACTGCCCAGGCATGAAGCCCCACAACCGCAGACTCGCTACCTTGCGCTGATCGCGTCGGTATTCAGCCTGTTCAAAGAAGAACCGGTATTGCGTCAGCGCGCGATTCTCGCATTGCTGACTTTCGCCAGCGCGATGGTGTTGTGGACGCCGATGGTGCTGCCACTGGCCGCGCCGCCACTGTCCCTGTCGCACAGTGAAATCGGCCTGTTCGGACTCGCCGGCGCCGCCGGTGCACTGGCGGCCGCGCGGGCCGGGCATCTGGCTGATCGCGGACTCGGTCAATGGGTCAGCGGTCTTTCGCTGTTGCTGATGCTTGCTTCGTGGCTGCCGATCGCCCTGACTCAATCCTCGCTATGGGCATTGCTGCTCGGCGTAATCACCCTCGACCTGGGTCTGCAAGCCGTGCATGTCACCAGCCAGAGCATGATCTACAGCGTACGCCCGGAAGCGCAAAGCCGTCTCACCGCCGGTTACATGCTGTTTTACTCGATCGGCAGCGCGCTCGGTTCCATCGGTTCGACCGCGATGTACGCCTGGGCCGGCTGGATCGGCGTGTGCCTGCTCGGCGCCGGCATCAACGCTGTCGCGCTGGCGTACTGGTGGCTGACCCTGAAACGCGGCGCGCCGATACGGTGCGCCACGCAAGCCGGTTAACCGCGATCGCGACCGCGCAACATGCTGTCGAGCACCTGGTCGCGGCGGATCCAGCCATGGAACAGCGCCGCCGCCAGGTGCAGCAGCACTGTCAGGAACAGCAGATAGGCCAGATACCCGTGAGCTTTGCGCAATAACGCGAACAACTGCGCATCGGCCGGAACGATCGCCGGCAACTGCAGCGTTGTGCTGAGCATCACCGGTTCACCCGAAGCGCTGATCAGCGCCCAACCCAGCAACGGCAACACCAGCATCAACGCATACAGCAGCAGATGCGAAGCCTTGGCCGCCAGCACTTGCCAGTCCGGCAGATCGGCTGGCAGCGGCGGCTGGCGCGTGGTGAGCCGCACCAGCAAACGCACAACTACCAGCGCCAGAATCGCGATACCCAGCGGTTTATGCAGATGGATCAGCCATTCATGCCGCTCGGACACCGAGGTGACCATGCCGGCGCCGATAAACAGCATGGCGATGATCATGACCGCCATCAACCAGTGCAGCAGCCGCGCCAACAGGGCGAAATGCGTCGGTTGAGTGCTCATGGGCGAGCCTCCTGTTTGGCGGCGGGCAACTGGCTGACTTCGCTGGTGCGCCGCAGGTAGGAATTGGCATAACCGGCGGAGCGGGCTGCGAGCAACGGGTCGTCGGAACCTTGAATCCCGGCCGGCAGCACCAGCGGGTCATAATTGATGTCACGGCATTCGCCGCTCAGTTGTGGCTGGGTTTTCTCCAGCACCAATGTCCCGGCGTTCAACACTTTGCGGCCCTCGGGCCAGGTCTTGCTGGCGTCATTCACCGGATCATCCGGATTGGCCAGGGTGATATTCAATTGAAAACGCAGCGGCGCAGCTGCCAAGCGTTGCACCAGATCCTTCTCAAGGAAGTCGCCCCCTTCAGGCGCACTGGCACCCGCAGCATCGCGCGCCAACGGCGTCATGCTCCAGCGTACGGCCTGCTTTTTACCGCTGGCGTCGACCAGATAAAATGCGTTGACGCTGTTGTAGGTTTCGGTGGCATAACTGGCCGAAGGTTTGGCCGTCTTCACCCAGCTCAAAAACGGCACGGCTTCCGGGTGCGAAGCGAAGAACGCCGGGACTTTGGCTGGATCAGGTTTACCGGTGGCCGGATCCGGCAATTGCGCCTGCTGCAATTGATAAAACGCTTCAGGCGTACCGACCGGGAACACCGGCATGCTGTTCATCCCGGTGCGCCACTGCTGCCCGTTGGCCTGGGTGAAGCGCAGCGCCAGACTGCGAATCGGCACGCTGCTGTCCGGTGCATACGGATTGCCCGCCGGCAGCGCAAAACGCCCCACGACCGGAGTCTGCGGCTCGTTGAACACCTGTGCGGTGGAAAACACCCGTGCCTCGCCACTGCTCTCGAAATGCCCGATCACGCACACGCCTTTGGCATGGTTACGGCGAAACCCGGGGTGCACGCCGTTGTTCTTCTCCAGCACATCGACCAGCGCTTTTGGCGTCAGGCGTTGTGGGTCAAAGTTACCGTGGACGTAGGCAAACGCCCCGGCTACCGCAGCGACTACCACGGCAATGCCGCCCAGACGCAGGATCAGGCTCGCGGCACTCAATGGCGGGCGTTGCGGCCCGCCGGGCGGTGCAGCCTCGGGTGATGAACGATCAACCATGAAAAACTCCGGGGCCATCGGCCACAAGTAGGAAGAATCAGCAAGACGCGCCTCGTGCGGGTTTATTCCACGCGACGGTATTTATTTTTCCGAACGTGGAATAACCTCCAACGACGGGCGTCTCCCTAGTCCACAGCGTAGTGACTAGCAGAAATTCATGAGCGAATTCGACGAACAGTTGAGAGAAATCATTCCCAGATTGCGCCGCTTTGCCGTGTCACTGACACGCAACAGCAGCAGTGCCGACGATCTGGTGCAGGCCAGCCTGGAGCGTGCCCTGTCGAGTTGGGGCGATAAACGCGCCGACGGCGACCTGCGTGCCTGGCTGTTTGCGATCCTCTATCGGCAGTTTCTCGACGCCCATCGCCGCTCCCGACGCTATGCACGAATGCTCGAATTTTTTACCGGTCGCGACGATACCGAACCCTCGGTGGAGCGCACCGTCATTGCTCAGTCGACCCTGCAAGCCTTCGACCGCCTGCCCACCGAACAGCGCGCCCTGCTGCTGATGGTCTCGGTGGAAGGCCTTTCCTATAAAGAGGTCGCCGGGATTCTCGGTGCCCCGATCGGCACCGTGATGTCGCGCCTGTCCCGCGCTCGCCAGGCCTTGCGCCAACTCAGCGACGGCGAAATCAGCAGCCCTTCTTTGCGGATACTCAAATGATCAATCTGCCCCCCAACGAGCGTGACCTGCACGCCTATGTCGACCACCAGCTCAGCGATGCCGACCGGCGTGTGCTGGAGACCTGGCTGGCCAGTCACCCGGATGAAGCGGCGCAGGTTCGCGCCTGGCAACAGGATGCCCAGCAACTGCGCGCAGCACTGAGCGGTGCATTGCAGCAACCGGCCAATCCGGCGCTTGACCCGGCGATGATTCGCCAGCGCCGCCAACGCCAGGCACGGCGGCATCTGGCCAGTGCCGCGGTGCTGTTGATTGCGGTCAGCGTCGGCGGCTTCAGCGGCTGGCAGGCCCGGGAAATGACCCTCGTGCGCCCGGCCATGTTGCCGATGACCGACGCCTTGCAGGCGTATCGCTTGATTGCCCAGCAAGGCATGTTGCCGGCCGATTACCAGGTCGACAATGACGGCGACATGCAACGCTGGCTCGATCGCTATTTCACCCGCGCCAGTCGCTTGCCTGATCTGAAGGCGGCCGGGTTCGAACCGGTCAGCGGACGCCTGCTCAGCACCGACGAAGGTCCGGCAGCGATGGTGATGTACGAGGATGGCAGCGGCCACAAAGTGAGTTTCTACGTGCGCCCGCCGGGGCCGAAGAACACCTTTTTGCCGCGCGGCTCGCGCAGTGATGGCGATTTGCAGGCCGAGTACTGGTCGGGCGGCGGGTACAACTACGCGATGGTCAGCCCGGTCGATACACCGGCGGCGCAACAGCTCAAGCAATCGCTGCAATTCTGATAAAACCGTCTCTCCCCTGTGGGAGCGAGCTTGCTCGCGAAGGCGCCGGATCAGTAGCATCTTTGTTGAATGACACACCGCTTTCGCGAGCAAGCTCGCTCCCACGAGGGATCAGCATCAGGCTCAGAAACCCACATCCAGCACCACGTTGTCCAGATAAGTGCCCGCCGGCGGTGTGGTCTGGTCGGTGTAGATCTTCGCGTTGTAGTTGAAAATCTGGCTGCCTGTGCCCAGGCCGTTACCCGGATTGACCTCGGCATCGGTACTCGCCCGCCGCGCCGCGCCGACACTGCCCCAGCGCGTGGTGCCGGCACTTTTGAAAATGTCATAGGCCAGATAATTGCTCCCGGAAATCATCCGCCGCCGCCCGCCGACACTCACCGCGTTCTGCCCGTCGCTCAGCCCCACCGTATAGGCACTGCCCTTGGTGCAGGCCAGATTGATGGTTTGCCCGGTCACTGGCGTGAACGCGCTGACCACCGGTGCGCTGCCGAATGCGATGTTCGGCGCAGTGATCGTGCAGTCATTGGACACCGTCATGTTCACCGTCAACGAAGTCGTGCCGTTGGCGATATCGCGGCCGACGCAAATGGCGCCGATGCCGATCCCCGAGCAGTAGTTCCAGTTCCAGAAAATGCTCAGGGTCTCGGTGTACACCCCGGCGGCAACGTTGCTGCCAATGGTCGTAGCGAGATAGAGCGGCACCGTTTTCGGCGTTGTCCCGTTGAGCAGGCCCAAGGCATCGATGATGCCGTTGCGCGCAAAGTCATAGGCAGTGCCGCGAGTCAGCGGGTAGCTGGTGCTGTTGTTGGCGTAGATCGTGTAATTGATGACATCGCCGGTCGGCCCGACCAGACCGCCCTGAGTCGAAGAAACAGTGCCCCAGAAGTGATCGTTGCTGGTCAGCAGGGACAGCAGCGAACCGGTGCAACTCAAACCGGCATTGAGCGTGGAACTGGGCTGCGAAGTCGTGCGCACGGCGATCGAACTGAGCGTGCCGAACGCCGCTGGCGTGGTGCTGACCACCGAGCACGCGGCCTGTGCTGCTCCCGGCAATATCAGCGCCAGCAACAAAAGCAATCCTGCGTGGATCATTGACACACCAACGGGCCAATCAACGGCACCTGGTCCTGATTCAGGTCGACGCTGAACTGCGCCTGACAGGTCTTGCCGTCGGCCAGCGTCACGTGCAGCGAGTTCTGCGCCTGCAGGTTTTCCAGATACACCAGCCCGTCCCAACCGACCACTGTTCGCGCGCCGCTCTGCTCATGCAGCACGCCCGCGCCCAATGGCAATTCGCGTTGTTGCGCATCGACCAGCACGATGCTCGCAGCAATCACCCGGGTCAGAGGAAACTCCAGCAGATAACCGCTGCCACGGCGCACGGCAATACGCTGTTCGACGTTGGGACTGCGTACATTGGCCGGCAGATTCAATGGATCAATTTCATACTTGCCCCGGTAATAAGCGCTGCTCCAGGGCACCAGCAGATGACCGTTCTTGTCGGTCTGGCCAACCTGCTGGTTTTCGTAGCGCACCGGAATGTCGGCGAAACCCTCGGTGCTGACCACTACAAACGCGTCGTCGATACGGTTGGCGGCGAACACCTGTCGGTCCATCCACACCAGCGAACCACTGGCATCGGCCCAACGGGTTTCCGCGTCGGCGGTGCCGTAGACACCTGCCTGCAACTGCACCGATTGCAGGCGCCAGGTGACGTCGGCCTGACGATAATCGGCGCCGTCACCTTTGGCGTAGCCCAGGTTGAAACCCACGCCGCCCTCGGTCGGTACCGCGCGACTGTAGTTGACCCGTTGCTGGCTCTGCCCGGTTTTACTGCGATCGCTGCTGATCGCCAGACTACCGCGCAAGTCGAACGGGATCACCAGTTGCGCCTGCACCGCCCAGTTGCTGTCGCCAATCTCACGGTTGCCCGACAGGTAAAAACTGCTGCTGCGCCACAGCGGTTTGCTCCAACTGAGGTTGAGCAGCCGCGTGCGCGAATCGTCCGCCGCGCGCACATCGAAATAACCGGCGCCGAGACTGCCCCAGCGATCAAGGTTCAGGCTCAGAGTCGCCTGTTCACTGCGCCGGCTGAGGCTGATATAGGGGCTGTCGACCACGCTGAGGTCGGCGTATTGATCATGGCGTTGCAGGCGTTGGTACGAAAAGCTGAAGCGCTGATTGCTGTACTGATAACCCAGGCTTAGTTGCTGACCGCCCTCGCCGTCGAAGCGGCTTTGACTCATGGCGCTGTTGAGTACGCCGAAATTGCCCAGCCGCAGGTTGCCGCCGAGGCCGCCCAGTGTCAGCGAGTCGGCCGCTTCGGCATGGCTTTCCAGAGTGAAACTGTCACTGACGCCATACCGCAGACTGCCGGAGGTGACGCCCGGCCCGTAATTGAAATCCTTCAAGCCGTAGTCGCGGCGCAACGTACCGGCGGCCACGGAAAAGTCGCTCAAGCCTTTTTGCAGCAAAGTGCTGGTGACATAGAACGGCACCGTGGTCGACACTTGCCGGCCCAGTGCATCGGTGGTCACCACCACCGCCTCGCCAGCGCCGTTGATGAACGGAATATTGGTCAGCGTGTAAGGCCCCGGCTGCAAGTCTGCGCTGCTGGACTTGTAGCCATTGATGAACAGGTCCACCGAGGACGGTACCGCCGCTTCCCCGGCAAATTGCGGCAACGGATAAGTCACCAGATCCGGGCGCACGGCAAAGTCCCGCGAGAACTGCACGCCGCCCAGACGCACTGAACTGCTCCACGGCAACGCTCCGCTGATCACGTCGCCGGCCTCGTAGGTGAGCATCCGCTCATCATCGGAATAACGCCAAGTGGTGTCGTAACGCAGGTAACCGTTGTCCAGCGTGCTCAGCGAGTCACCGGACAAGGTGCGCCGGTATTGCCCGGTGTTGGACAACGTGCCCCAACTGTCGAACAGCCGCACTTCGTTCCACGCAGCCAGATAAGTGCCAGCATCGTCGGTGTCGTTGAGGTACAGGTCATAGTTGAACAGCGCGCCGAAACTGCTCAGCGCCGGGGTGCGCGGGTAAGCCTGACGATTGCCGATGAATTGTTCCGGCAGCCAGTCCGGCGGCACATCCAGCAGCAGACGCTGACCGACGCTGTCGTAATCACTGTGCAACCCCGCCAGGCTCTCGAGGTCGACCTCGACGCCAAGGCTGTCGGGCAACTTCATGCCGGTTTCGCGCAACGCGGTCGCCGGCACAAACAGGCGCCCGTCGCGCTGCTGCACCGCCACTACGCGACCGGTATTCATTTGGTTGACCACCAGTTCCAGAAACAACTGTGCATCACTCACGGCCTCCATGCCGCTCGGTGGCGGCGGCAGATCGCCGGCCCCGGATGATTGAACGAACATCAGGCAACACGCGCCGGTGATGAGCCACAACGGACGCTGAATACGGCGAACCCGTCCTGGGTTCATACGCGCTTTACGTCCGTCAATGGACTGAATCCTCCCTGATCCCGCTTTCGCCGACGTCAAATGCCTGCGCTACGACTCACTTACTGGGCAGGCGGAATGCTCTGCACCTGCGGCGCGCCGTTCACCCGCACCTGCAACGCCGACTCACTGGCCAACGGCCCCGGTGCCGGCCAGCGCATCACGGCGCCCGGCAGCACGTAACCCAGCAGGCCTTCGGCCAGTGGTCTGCTCTGCCCTGCCTGTTTGATTGCCACGTCCGTCAGTCGCGCATGCACCGCGCCCTGATTACGCACCTCGACATAGGGCTTGCCGTCCACTGCCACAGTGCGCCAGCTCAATTGCGGCAGGCCGACACCCTTGGGATCGCGCGCGCGACTGCTGTCCTCCTTGCTCCACAGCCCCGCGCCGTAGGCGAACAGCGGCACCGAATAACGCATCTGGAAACGGATCGCGGCGGCAGTTTTGCCACCGTCAGCGGTCGCGGGTTGCGCAGAAGGAATTTCGTCGATGATGATCCGGTAAGCCAGTTCCTGCCCCGGCGGCACCTCCTTGGTCCGGGTCAGACGTACCAGTTGTTTCTGCCCCGGCTCGATTTTCGCCACCGGCGGACTGCCGATCACGTCGCGCTGGTTCTGGTATTGCTCGGCGAAACCACTCTGGCTCCAGCCGAACACGCGGATCTGCAGATTGGCGGTTTCGCTGCCACGGTTCTCCAGCCACAGCGCACTGGCCTGTTGATCGGCCTCCAGCACCGGATCGATCGGCCAGATCAGCACCGAACTGGCGGCGTGCACGTGACTTGCCCCGAGCATGACCAACGCCCACATCGCGCAGCGCACGCGTGAGTGCCGTGACGTAACTGACCCCATAAACCTGCTCCTTGTCGGCCATTCAACTTCGCCTTACCACGACAGTTGCACCTGCAACACGTCGCTGTATGTCCCCCCAGGCTGATTGCCCGGCAATTGCACCTGACCGTAAATCGGCAGGCTGATGTTGTTCGCATCGCTGTAGGCCACCGCCACACTCTGGCCAATGCCCAGGCTCTGGCTGTACGCCGCATCTCTAAACAGCGCATACGCCACCCGTGCACTGCCGCTGTTGACCTGCATGTGCCGGCCACTGCTGTTGTACTGGCCGCCATCGACGCTCATGTTCAGCGTCACGCCCGGCGTGCATTGCAATTGCACCCCACCCGTCAGCGCGACCTGCACGGTGCCGGTGGCCAGTGCCGAACGCGAACCGAAATTCAGCCCGCCATAGTTCGACACCCCGCCCACCACCAGACACCCCGCAGTGACCGTGGCGCTGACCTGAAAGCTCTGACTGGTCGCCGCGCTCAGCGGCAGCGGCGCACTACCCGCACAGAGCAGCAGTAGCGCGGCACAGCCATGGCCACGCATGGCATCAGAACGTCAGTTCAACAGCGACAGTGTCGGTGTACGTCCCCGCCGGCAAACCGGCCTTGCCCACCGCCTGACCGTAGATGTTCACCGTTTGCGCGACACCGGTACTGGCGGCGAGGTTGATCGTCCCGTCAATCGCCAGCAGTTGCGAATGCCCGGCGTCGGTGTACAAATCGTACGGCACGTAATTGGCCACCCCGTCATACAGTGCGCGAGTGCCGCCCGGTGACATTCCGTCGTGGGCACCGGCACGAACCTTGACCGTCGGCGTGGTGCCGCTGGAGCAGAGAATCGACAAGGCCCCGCCACCACCGCCCAATACTTGCCCGGTGGCCGTGGTGAACAGGCTGTTGGCGGTGCCGAAATTCAACACACCGAAGTTCAGCCCGGTAGAACCGCCAGCGCCATTGACCTGACAACTGCTGATCAGAATCAGGCTGGAGGTGATCTGGCCGGTGACCGTGGTGGCGGCGTTGGCACTGGAAACCAGCGCCAGGCCGAGCAGCGACAAACCTATCCTTGATGCAAACGTACGCATGGTGTCCGTCCTCTACGGGGTTACCAGTCGAGCGTCACCGTCAGGGTGTCGGTATAGACCCCTGCCGGCACCGCGCGGGTATTCGCCACCACCGAGCCAAATACCGGAATGGGTATCTGCGCACCGCTGGTGACAGCGAAATTGTGTTGTTGGCCAATGCTGTAGCTCCGGGCGCCGGAGGGATCGACAAATAGCTGATAGGGAATGGTCTGGCGGCCGTTGCTCAGGCGCCGGGTATTGCCGTCACCGTGGGTGCCGCCGTCGATGGTGACGGTGAAACCGGTGACCGAAGGATTGCAGGCGACGTTGAGTTTGCCGCTGCTGTCGCCACCCAGACTGGCCTTGATCGGTGCATTCCACGTGGGACCCTGAAGGCCGAAATCGAGGGTGCCGAGGGTACTGACCGGGCTCTCGGGGGCGTCGGTGTTGGTGACTTCGCAGCCGGCAATCAGGATCAGCCGTGCATTGATCTGCCCGCTCATCGCCGCCTGCACGTCTTCGACGAGCAACGCCAGCGTAGCTGCCGCCACCATCCTCCAATATTTACCTGCCATTGCGCCCGTCCCTGCTCCTTTACGCTGACTGCATCCGCGCTCATCAATGAACGCCTTCCTTGGGTACCCGCATCCAGCGGCTACCTTGAAACTGCGGTCACCAGGTGACCGTCACCTTGACCAGATCCGAATAACGGCTGACCTGCGGCACCTCAGCCAAACGCTCGATCCGCGCATACAGCGGCAGCTCCACCGTGCCACTGTCCGGCACCCGCCCACTGACCGGTACATCCACCACCAGCGGTAGCCGTCGCGCCGCGTCCTGATACAAGCGATACGGAATTGGCTTGCTACCGGTCGAACCGGCCATGTAGCGGACTTCACCGACACCACCGTGCAAGCCGCCATCGACGCGCATCTGGTAAGGCGTGTCCGGGTTGCACTCGAGCCGTGGCAGGCGTTGATTGGTCAACGCGGCTGCCAGTGGCCCGGCCGGGTCATCGAGGCGCGCGGTGCTGCCAAAGTCGAGTACACCTAGCTGCTCGATACCGGCGTCACGTTGCTGGCCGATCAACTGGCAGCCGCGCTGCACGTCGACGCGCACTTCGACCTGAAGATCCGCCGCATGGACGGGTGCAACGAGAACACCCAGCAGAGCCATGACCACCTGTACATTCACTGCGCCGTTCCTTGTCAGTGATCGCTTGCGACGTCGTTTCTGTGATTGAGGTTAGCAACGGTCGACGATTCCGCCAGTCGATTGGATCCACAGATCGCCCGGAAGATGTTTCGAAAGATTGACAGCAGGTCGGACCAAGTCGCTAAAAATAGCTGTACGTGCCGTAAAAATTTGTTCAATAACCGCCCACTGTCGAGTGCCGCGGTGGCTGGCCAGGGCAGCGTCTGGTTACACTACATTGCCGTGCTCCCGGGAGCCGGTTTTGACGAACATGGAGACGCCGACAGTGCCTGCCCACCCGCCGAAACGATCGCGACTGATCCAGCGCTGGCCGGCGTTGCGCCGCTGGTTCGGCAAAGGTTTGCCCGCGAGCGCCGGACATGACACCAGTGCCCAGTCGATCCGCGATTACTTCCGGCGCAAGGCCAGCGGTCAGGGTTACACCCTCAGCCACAGCCAGCTACGCGTCATCGATTGCATGGCGCAGCAGGCCAGTCTGCTGTTTGGCGCAGGCAGCCGAACCGTGCCGAGCCTCTATCTGTTCGGCGCCGTCGGACGCGGCAAGAGCTGGCTGCTCGACGGTTTCTTTCAGGCCCTGCCGATCACCCAGAAGCGGCGTCTGCATTTCCATCAGTTCTTCGCGCAGTTGCATCAGGGCATGTTCAGCCATCGCGAGCAGGACGATGCCCTCGAAGTGACCCTCGACGAACTGCTGCAGGATTGTCGGGTGCTGTGTTTCGACGAGTTTCATGTGCACGACATCGGCGATGCCATGCTGATTACCCGGCTGTTCAAGGCATTGTTCAAACGGCGGATTCTGCTGCTGGTCACTTCCAACTATGCACCTGAGGGTTTGCTGCCCAATCCGCTCTATCACGCCCGCTTCAAACCGGTGATCGAATTGATCAATACGCATATGCAAGTGATGGAAGTTGGCGGCCCGCACGATTACCGCAGCCAGACGCGCCACGCTGCGCACCAGATATTCACTCAAGGGCATTACGTATGGCCGGCCACACCAGCACAACGAGCCGCCCTCGATCTGCCGCCGGCAGCGGCACCGGCCATGGCGCTAACGGTCGGCACCCGACAGATCCAGGCGCGCTGGTGTGAAGAGCGGCGCGTCGGTTTTACTTTTAACGATCTGTGTGAACAGCCCACGGCCGTCATGGATTATCTGGAACTGTGTCGGCGTTTCGACCGCTGGATCATTGATGATCTGCCGCAACTGGCCGAGTGCTCGATCGCCGCGCAACAACGCTTCATCAACCTGATCGACGTGCTGTACGACCAGGACAAGCACCTGACCCTGCTTGGCAAGCTGCCTTTGTCCGAGAGCCTGGACGGCCATGCCATTGACCTGGCGCGCACGCGCAGTCGACTGGGACAGTTGCAGGAAGTACACAACAGCGACTGACCACACCGCTCCCACAAAAGGCATCTGAAGTTTCGCCACCTGTTCAATTTCAAATCCGGGTATTGCCGTTATCATGTCCCCCATCCCCGGCGCCCCAGCGGCGCGCCCCTGATCAATAGCGAACACCAAACATGCACACCCTTGCTCAATTGCGCGCCGGCGAATTGTCGGGCATCACGCGACTTGATCTGTCTTGTGGACTGACCGAGTTCCCGCGCGAGATTTTCGATCTGGCCGACACCCTGGAAATCCTCAACCTCAGCGGCAACGCCCTGAGCCGTCTGCCGGACGACTTGCACCGTCTGACGCGCCTGCGCGTGCTGTTCTGTTCCGACAACCCGTTCACTGAACTGCCGGCCTGCCTCGGCCAATGCACCGGGTTGACGATGATCGGCTTCAGGGCCAACCGTATCGTCAACGTACCCGCAGCAGCCCTGCCGCCACAGTTGCGCTGGCTGATCCTGACCGACAACTGCCTCGAAAGCCTGCCGGACGAACTGGGTAAGCGCCCTGCCCTGCAGAAGCTCATGTTGTCCGGCAACCGTCTGCAAGCGCTGCCGCCCTCCCTGAGCAACTGCCATCGGCTGGAGCTGTTGCGCATTTCAGCCAACCGCCTGACCGAGTTGCCGCAGTGGCTGCTCGCGCTGCCGAGCCTGACCTGGCTGGCCTACGCCGGTAACCCGTTGGAAACCGAAGCGGACGCCGCCGCGCTGCAGGCAACGCCGCAAATTGCCTGGTCGGCGCTGCGCCTGGAGCAACGCCTGGGCGAAGGCGCCTCGGGGGTGATCTCCCGGGCGAGCTGGCGGCGCGAAGACGGCTCCGTGACGCCGGTCGCGGTGAAACTGTACAAAGGTGAAATGACCAGCGACGGCTCGCCGCTGCACGAAATGAATGCGTGTATCAGCGCAGGCGGGCATCCCAATCTGATCCGCGTCGAGGGGCGCATCAGCGGCCATCCTGAGGGCCAGCAGGGATTGGTGATGCAGTTGATCGATCCGTCCTTCCGCAATCTCGCCGACCTGCCGAGCCTGGCGTCCTGCTCGCGGGATGTTTACGCCGATGATTGCCGCTTCAGCGTCGAGGTTGCGCTGAACATTGCCAAAGGCATCGCTTCGGCAGCCGAACACCTGCATCAGCAAGGCATCACCCATGGCGATCTCTACGGGCACAACATTCTGTTGAACGAGCGCGGCGATTGCCTGCTCGGGGATTTTGGCGGGGCTTCGTTCCATGCGGTCGACGACACGCTGGAAACGCGCGCGTTGCAACGCATCGAAGTGCGCGCGTTCGGGATTTTGCTGGGGGAATTGCTGGCGCGCATCGACTCGGGGTTGAGTGATGAGCGGCGTGTGGCGCTGGAGGAACTGGAGCGGCGTTGCTGTCAGCAGGATGTGCTGGCGCGGCCGGGGTTTGCTGAAGTTATTGCGGTTCTGCAGCAAAGCTGACTGCTGCGCAGTCAATCGCGGGCAAGCCCGCTCCCACAGTGTCCGGGTCGTTCACAAAATGTGTGGACGCCGCTGAACCTGTGGGAGCGGGCTTGCCCGCGATGAGGCCATCACACGAGAAACAGATCAGCCTGCCAGGCCAACAAACATATCTTGCACGTCATCATGGTTGTCGAGGCCCTCAAGGAACGCTTCAACCTCAGCCATCTGCTCGTCGCTCAAACCGCTGACCGGGTTCTTCGGCTGGTAGCCGAGCTTGGCCGACAGCACGGTGAAACCTTGCTCTGGCAACGCTTTCTGCACCGAATCGAGGTCGGTTGGGTCGGTCAGGAACAGTGTCGCGCCGTCTTCACCCGCCTCAAAATCCTGCGCACCGGCTTCGATGGCGGCCATTTCCGGATCGGCGTCCGGGGTGTCCGGCGAGGCTTCGATCATGCCGACGTGGTTGAAGTCCCAGGCCACGGAACCGGAAGCACCCAGTTGGCCTTTCCGGAACGCCACGCGGATTTCGGCGACGGTACGGTTGATGTTGTCGGTCACGCACTCGACGATCAGCGGCACCTGATGCGGGGCGAACCCTTCGTAGGTCACGCGATGGTATTGCACGGTCTCACCCAGCAGACCGGCGCCTTTCTTGATGGCACGGTCCAGGGTTTCTTTTGGCATCGAGGCTTTCTTGGCCTGTTCGACCACCAGACGCAGGTGTGCGTTGGTGGCGGTATCGGCACCGTTGCGGGCAGCGATGGTGATTTCCTTCACCAGTTTGCCGAAGATCTTGCCCTTGGCGTTGGCTGCCGCTTCTTTGTGTTTAACCTTCCACTGTGCGCCCATTACTCACTCTCTTGATCTGTGGCGCCGAGACATCTATTGGCCGACGCATGGCGCCGAGTTTATACGGCCTAAAGTCGGCAATCGACCAAAAAAACACAATGCAGAATCGACATCTTCACCAGAGCTTGTAGGGGGATTCTGAAAAACGCCTTTGACACGACCATTCAGCGCTGCGGTTTCGTACCCTCTCAGGCCCGTATTGCCTGACAGAGCCTGTTCGAATGCTCAATGACAAGGAAAGTCCTTTTACCCTGACCCTGACCGACAGCGGTTTGTGCCTGCCGGTGGTGCGCTTTCACGGCGAGGAAGCGCTCAATCAGCCCTACCGTTTCGACATCGAACTGATCGGCCTGGCCCCCGCCGTGGCGCCGGGCACACTCCTGCAGCAACCGGCGTTTCTGCGCCTGGATGACCATCACGGGGTGCACGGCCTGATTGAGCGTGCCAGTTGCGAACATCGCGGCACGCACCGGGTCGGCTATCGAGTGACTGTCGTGCCGCACCTGCAAAGGCTGGCCCAACCGTGCAAGCGGCGGGTATTCGTACAACGGAGCGTGCCGCAAATCCTCCAACAATTGCTCGCGGAACATGCCCTGCCCGGTGACGGCTACCGGATTGAGATGACCGTCGGGCAATACCCGATCCGGCCGTTTTGCATCCAGTACGAAGAAAGCGATCTGGCACTGCTCGACAGGCTTTGCGAGGAGGAAGGCATTCACTATCACTTCGAACACCGGATTGACGGACACATTGTCGTGTTTGCCGATGACAGCCTGAGCCTGCCGCAAACACCCGTGCTGGTTGCGTTCAAGGCCTGCGAGCAAACATCCTCCCCCAGCGTCAGTGCGCTGTACCAACATCACCACGCCGCGCCCGTTGCCGCCCTGCATGCGGTGCGTAATCGGGGACAGCAGGCAATCGATGACGATGCCGCCAATCACAGCAGCACTCCTGCTCTGCCGCCACGACCCTCTCTCGAACAACGCCACCACGAACAACGCAGCCGCCGGCATCTGGAACGGCAACGTTGCCAACATCGCACGATCAACGGCCGCAGCGATCGGGTCGGTTTACTCAGTGGGCATTTGCTGCAAGTGTCGGAACATCCGATCAGCCACTTCAACGAACAATGGCGGCTCACCGCGGTACGCCATCACGGGCAACACCCGTCGATTCTTGACCCGAACCCGCCCCTGCACCGCTATCACAACGATTTCACTGCCCAGCCCTGGTCCAGCGATTTTCGTCCCGCGCTCAAACAAGCTCGCCCGAGCATTGCCGGGTATCACCTGGCGCACGTGCTCGGGCCTGCCGGGCAACCGGCGCAGCTCGATGAACAGGGCCGAGTCGCCGTCAGGCTGTGGCCCTCGGATCACCTGCAACCCTTGAATGACGAAGCGATCTGGCTGCCCGTCGCCATGACGCGAGCCACTGGCCGCATCGCCCGGGAGGAACTGCCCTGCGCGGGCAGTGAAGTGTGGGTGAGCTTCCTGGACAGCGATCCGGACCGGCCGATTCTTTGCCTGGGCAACTCACCCGACCCAACCCCGCGCGAACTCTCGCCCGTTCGCGACAGCAGCTTGTTACTCGACTGGCTGCTCGACAGCGACGCCCGCTGAACCCTCGACCTACATCAACACGCCATGCTTCAGGCTTTGTCGGCCTTACCCGCCGCCGCAGCGAATTTCGCCAGGCGCACGTCGAGATGCCGGGGTCGCCGCCCGTGATCCTCGGCGCGCTCCTTGCGGCGGATGGCATTGCGTACCATCAACGAGCCAAGGTAGCGGATCGGTTCCGGGGGGAAATAACCCAGCGGCCCGTTGACCAGCGGCGAACGGGTCCACGGGTTGTCCAGGCCCTGCACCAATGAAGCGAGAATCTGCCCGCCCATATGACACGGGCCGACGCCGCTGCCCGAATAGCCGAAACCGTAAAACACATTGCCGGCGCTGCTCATCTGCCCGAAGAACGGCAGACCGGTGACCGAACGATCCGACGGGCCATTCCAGGTGGCCTCTACTTTGACATCGGCAAACGCCGGGAAGAAGTCGGCGAGGCTGGTTTTCAGCAGGCCCGCATAAGGCGATGGTTGGTCGAACACTGGCAGCATTCGCCCGCCAAACGCGAAGGTGTTGCCACCCTTGCCGAGCATGATCCGGCCGTCCGGGGTGTTGTGGTAGTAGTGGACGAAAATCCGCGAATCAAGCACCGTCACGCCGCTGGTCAGGCCGATCTGCTGCAACAGATCCGGGCGCGGCTCGGTAATCAGCATGTCACTGGAGACAATCGCCACGCTGCGCTCGAACTGTGGAAAGGCACGGGCCATCCACGCGTTCATCGCCAACACCACGCGATCGGCAACGATACTGCCATTTGGCGTTCGCAGGCGCGCCGGCCGGCCTTCTTCCAGCCCGGTCATCGCCGTGCCTTCGTGAATCTTCACACCCAGTTGCAACGCCACCCGACGCAAGCCCCGCACCAGTTTGCCCGGTTGCACACTGGCCGCCGCCGGCGAGAACCAGCCCTCCAGATGCTTGCTCGAGCCGGCCATGCGCTGCACGTCGGGCAACGGACGCTGGGTGAACGAGTTGATGCCGTTGCGCTCGAGTGCGGCAATTACCGCATCGGTCGAACCGACTTGCGCGCGGTTGGTCGCGGTGTACAGCGTGCCGTCGAGGCGGTAGTCGGCATCGACGCCGTACTGCTCACAGAACTCGCCAATCGCATGGATGCTGCGTTCCGATTCCTTGACCAGACGCACCGCTTCCTCGACGCCAAACAAGCGCTCAAGGGTGAAATACTTCGCCGACCACGACAGCGCACATCCGCCATTACGCCCACTGGCGCCGGCACCGCAGATGTCCGCTTCGATCAGCAACACATCGAGTTCGGGGTTCTGTTGCTTGAGCATGATCGCCGTCCACAAACCGGTGTAGCCGCCGCCGACAATGCACACATCGCTGTGCACTTCGCCCTGCAACGGCGGGCGAGTTTCCGAGGTATCGGCCAGCAAGGCCTGCTCCAGCCAAAACGGTCTCATGGGGCTTCTCCAGTCAGTGGGCCACACTGCAGCCTGCCGCGAGCGCCGCAGCAGGCCACGAGGCAAAGGGTTTTCAGGAACGCAGGGGTTTGATCGTCAGCGGGCGATTGGGGATCGCGGCGCGCGGTTCCATGACGCCGACCGGGCGGCTGTTCCAATGCGGAATCAACACCAGCGCCGAGAACAGCGCGCAACCGGCGAAGACGATGAACACCGTCACCGAGTCGAAGTAACCCGGCAGCAAACCGCCGAGCACTGCGCCGACCGAACCGCAGCCATTGACGAAACCGGCCGCCGTGGCGCCGGCCTTGGCTTTGCCGAAGTCGATCGCGGCGGCACCGCTGATCATTGAATCCGGGCCATACAGGGTCAGGCCCATGACGAACAGCAGCGCGACCACCAACAACACACTGCCGCTCTGCAACGCGGCCATGAACAGCGCCAGCGTCACGGTCAGCGCCAGCAGGCTCAACACGCAGGCCGGCATACGCCGGGCACCGAACAGTTTGTCCGAGGCCAGGCCGATCAGGATCGGCCCGAGCAACCCGGCCAGTTCGAATGAAGTGGGAATGATCGCCGCGCCGACCTTGCCGACACTGGGCATCTGTTCAAAAACAATCACCGGGCCCCACAACAGAATCGCGTAACGCGCCGGTTTCAGCATGAAATACGCCAGGCCCAGCACCAGCACCGTGCGGTTACGCAGGATTTCCTTCAACGGCTCCCACACGCTGAGCTTGCTGTTGGCTGCGGTTTCTGCCGCCGTCAGCTCAGGCTCCGGCTCGACCGCCGGCAAGCCGACGTCTTCCGGTTTGTTGCGCTGGAAGATAAAGAACAGCACCGCCACCACGGCCACCACCACCGCACTGGAAATAAACGCCGCGTGCCAGCTGCCGACCAGCGTGTACGCCCACCAACCGGCGAACGGCGACGCCACCAGACCACCGAACGCGTAGCAGGAACTCCATAAACCCAGCACTCGCCCGCGTTGTTGCGAAGGAAAAAAACTGCCGAGGTTTTTGCACAATCCCGACCATCCGGTGGACTGCGCCAACCCCTGAATTAACATGCAGGTGGCGAAGATCGGCAGCGTGGCGAAACTGCCCATCACCAGCGCTGCGGCGGCGGAAATCAGCAAGCCGCCGAGTACCACGACCCGAGGGCCAAAGCGGTCGGCGAGCATGCCCCAAGTGAACTGGCCGATGGCGTAAGCCGCCAGATAGATCGCATCAAGGTTGGCCATGGCCATCTTGTCGAGCATGAAAGTGGGGTCTTCGCCGATGCCGAGTTTGGCCACCGAAAACGCTTTGCGGGTGAAGTAGAAAGCGGCGTAAGCAAGCCAGGTAATCGCGAAAATCTGCACGCGCCAACGCGCAATGGTGCCGATGTGCTTGTTCATGGTGGTTCTGACCTCAGGGTGTGAGTGTGCCGGCAGAATCGTTAAGAAAAACGCCTGTGTTTTTATTGTTGAGCACTGCGATATCACCCCGGTCCCTGTGGCGATATCGGTCAGATGAGTCCTGCTGTTACCCGCACAGGCTCATCGCCAGCGTGCTGCCCGAGCGGGCAGTCAGTGATGGCGTGAGCCGATCAAAGCAATTACTGTTTAATAAATAAAATCGATTTATCGTATTTCACACATAAGCTCAGCTTGTTACTGACGCTGCGATCAGGTGACTTCATGTCGGTGTCCCACGCCCAACTCAAAGCCTTCCACGCCGTGGCCGTGCATGGAAGCTTCACCAAAGCCGCCGAGCGCCTTTTTCTCACGCAACCGGCGATATCCGACCAAGTGCGCAAACTCGAAGAACGCTTCGGCGTGTTGCTGTTTCACCGCAACAAACGTTCTGTGCGCCTCACCGACCTTGGCGAGCGTTTGCTGGCGATCACCCAGCGCCTGTTCGTGATTGAAGCCGAAGCGCAGGAATTGCTGCAGGAATCCCAGGCATTGCAGACCGGCAGCCTGATTCTCGCAGTGGATGCGCCGGTGCACGTGCTGCCGCAGATCGCGCGATTCTGCGAGCGCTATCCGGGGATCAGCGTGAAGATCGAAACCGGCAACACCGACGAATCGCTGTTTCGCCTGTTCAACTATCAGGCCGATCTGGCGCTGCTCGGGCGTGATGTCAGTGATGAACGCTTGCTGTGTGTGCCGCTGCGCAATGATCCGATGGTCGCGTTCGTGTCGCGCCATCATCCGTGGGCCGAGCGTGAATCGATCTGCCTGGCCGACCTGGATGACACGCCACTGGTGCTGCGCGAACACGGTTCGGTAACGCGACAGACGCTGGAGGAGGAAATGGCCCGGGCGGGGTTTCGCATTCGCCCGGCGATTCAGGTCGAAGGACGAGAAGCGGCGCGTGAGGCGGTGGTGGTCGGGATTGGTGTGGGCGTGGTCTCGGCAGCGGAATTTGGCGCGGACTCGCGGGTGTGTGCATTGCCGATTGTCGATTGCACTCGCCGGCTGACGGAGACGCTGGTGTGTTTGCGTGAGCAAAGCAATCGACGGGTGGTGGCGACCTTCCTGGATATGGTTCGCGAGAGTCTTGTGTGAACAGTTCTGGCCCCTTCGCGAGCAGGCTCGCTCCCACAGTTGAAATGCATTCCATTGTGGAAGCGAGCCTGCTCGCAAAGGGCGCACCACGGTGTATCAGGCTGGCGCCAGGGCAAAGAACGCCTGAATCAAGCGCAACTCCCGCCGCCGCTCCATGCAACCGATCATGTGCCGGTTCACCAGCCCTTCGCCAGCAATCGGAATCGCCACCACGCGCGGGTCATGGCTGACCTCAACCGATGACACCACACCAACACCCAACTCGGCCGCCACCGCTTCGGTCACCGCCTCGCGGCTGTCCAGTTCCAGCAACACGCGCGGCTGGATCGAAGCCTGCGCACAGGCGTCATCAAACGTGCGCCGGGTGATCGAACTCGGCTCACGCAGCACCATGATCACCTGATCCAGCTCCTTGAGTTTCACTTCCCCGGAGCGCATCGCCCACGGGTGCCCTGCCGGCACCAACGCGCAAATCCGTGATTCGCTCAACGCTTGCAGATGCAAGCCTTTGCGCGGCTCGACTTCGGTCAATACGGCCACGTCCGCATGCTCGGACAACAACGCCGCCAAGGTTTCCTGGGCATTGCCCAAGCGCAGATTCACCGTAATTCCCGGATACCGCGCGCGCAGGCTGGCGAGCATCGGCATCACCATGTGCGGCCCGTCCGCCGCCACCTCCAGCCGGCCGGTGAGTAATTGCCGGTTGGCTTCGAGCATGGTCTGCGCCTCGTCCGCGAGGCTGAACATCGCGCGGGTAATCGCCGCGAGTCTGGTGCCCTCCTCGGTCAGTTCCACCCGCCGCGCGGTACGCCGCAGCAGAGTGATCTGATAGTGCTCCTCCAGCGCCTTGATGTGCCCGGTGACCGCCGGCTGACTGATAAACAAACGCGCGGCGGCGCGGGTGAAGCTGCCTTCACGGGCCACCGCGTCGAAGGCGCGGAGCTGGAACAGGTTCATGAATAACCCTCACTGATGGCTGGCATAACAACAAACAATTTGATTGATGCAACGGCGAATTGCAACGTATGCCCCGTAGCTTCATCCCACAGCGCTATCCGAGGACACACGAATGAGTATCGCCGAACCCATCCTGCTCACTCCCGGCCCGTTGACCACTTCGGCCCGCACCCGCCAGGCAATGATGGTCGACTGGGGGTCATGGGATGACCGCTTCAATCAGCTGACCGCCAGCCTTTGCGAACAACTGCTGGCGATCCTCAACGGCGCCGCGACTCACCACTGCGTGCCATTGCAGGGCAGCGGCACCTTCGCCGTCGAAGCCGCCATCGGCACATTGGTGCCGCGTGACGGCAAAGTGCTGGTGCTGATCAACGGCGCGTATGGCAAGCGACTAGCGAAGATCTGCGAAGTGCTCGGCCGTTCGTTCAGCACCTTCGAAACCGCCGAAGACGAGCCGACCACCGCTGCCGACGTCGATCGTCTGCTGCGTGCCGACAGCGCCATCACCCACGTCGCACTGATCCACTGCGAAACCAGCACCGGCATTCTCAATCCGCTGCCGGAGATCGCCGAGGTCGTCCAGCAACACGGCAAACGCTTGATCATTGATGCCATGAGTTCCTTTGGCGCACTGCCGGTTGACGCGCAGCAAGTGCCGTTTGATGCGCTGATCGCCGCGTCCGGCAAATGCCTGGAAGGTGTACCGGGGATGGGTTTTGTCTTCGCTCGCAAAGAGTCACTGGCTGCCGCCGCCGGCAATTCGCATTCGCTGGCGATGGATCTGTACGACCAGCACGCCTATATGAAAAAAACCGGGCAATGGCGCTTCACCCCGCCGACCCACGTGGTCGCGGCGCTGCACGAAGCGTTGCGGCAATACAACGAAGGAGGCGGCCTGCCGGCGCGGCATGCGCGTTATGCCGCCAACTGCCAGGCGCTGATGGACGAGATGGGCAAACTCGGTTTGCGCAGTTTTCTGCCGGCGGCGATTCAGGCGCCGATCATCGCTACGTTTCATGCGCCGAACGATCCACGCTACCAGTTCAAGGATTTCTACGAGCGCGTGAAAGCCAAGGGTTACATCCTCTACCCGGGCAAATTGACCCAGGTCGAGACCTTCCGCGTCGGCTGCATCGGCCACGTCAGCCCGGACGACATGCGCCAGGCCGTTGCGGCGGTCGGCGAAGTGCTGCGCGAGATGGAAGTCCTCGACATCTGAATCCCGTCACCAATCCCTTGTAGGAGTGAGCCTGCTCGCGATGAGGCCGTGCCAGTCGACGAAGATGTTGAATGATCAACCGCTATCGCGAGCAGGCTCACTCCTACAGTTTGAATTGCATTTCAACTCAGGAATTTGATTGCCATGAACTACGTCAATCCAAACAAGCTGCATGCCGCGATCCTCGACTGGGCCGGCACCGTGGTCGATTTCGGCTCGTTCGCACCGACGCAGATTTTCGTCGAAGCCTTCGCCGAGTTCGACGTGCAGGTTTCCATCGAAGAAGCCCGTGGCCCGATGGGCATGGGCAAGTGGGACCACATCCGTACCCTCTGCGATCAGCCGCAAGTGGCGGAACGTTATCGCAAGGCGTTCGGCCGTACGCCGACCGACGATGACGTCACCGCAATCTACAACCGCTTCATGCCGCTGCAGATCGAGAAGATCGCCGAACACTCAGCGTTGATTCCCGGCGCCCTGGAAACCATCGCCAATCTGCGCCAGCAAGGCATCAGGATCGGCTCCTGCTCCGGCTACCCGAAGCAAGTGATGGACAAGGTCGTCGAACTCGCCGCCAGCAACGGCTACGTCGCTGACCACGTGGTGGCCACCGACGAAGTGCCGAATGGCCGTCCGTGGCCGGCTCAGGCCCTGGCCAACGTGATCGCACTGGGCATCGACGATGTCGCAGCGTGCGTGAAGATCGATGACACCGTACCGGGTATTCTCGAAGGCCGCCGCGCCGGAATGTGGACCGTGGCGCTGATCTGCTCGGGCAACGCGCTGGGCCTGGATTACGCCGGTTTCCGCGCTCTGGGCAGCGATGAACTGGCCAGCGAACGCAAGCGCATTCACGCACTGTTCGAAGGCTCGCGTCCGCACTACATGATCGACACCATCACCGATTTGCCGGAAGTGATTGCCGACATCAACAAGCGCCTGGCCAACGGTGAGATGCCGCAATCGAGCTGATTCCTGCCGCTTGCTGCAAACCAAAACGCCAGCGCCTGAACGACGCTGGCGTTTTTTATTGGCAAAGCCCTGATTCAGAGCATTGAAAGTCCGATCAGCCTCAGGCAAATCCGCCAAAGCGGATTACAGTTAAAGCATGCCGTCGCTCAAGAACGGCAGGTTTGAACCCTGATCTGTGAGGAAACACCGTATGCCGTGGACAAGTTCCGAATCTCGCTACAGCACCGTGTCGGTTCTGCTGCACTGGCTAATGCTGGTGTTGTTGGTGCTGGTATACGCCAGCATGGAGTTGCGCGGCCTGTTTCCCAAAGGCAGTGGCGGGCGCACGCTGATCCGCGAGGTGCACTACATGCTCGGCCTGACCGTGTTTGTGCTGGTATGGTTTCGATTGCTCGCACGTAGCATTGGCCCGGCGCCGAAGATCTTTCCCGCATCGCCACAATGGCAAACCGTGCTGGCGCGGCTGATGCACTGGGCGTTGTACCTGTTCATGATCAGCATGCCGATCCTTGGCTGGCTGATTACCAGTGCCGAGGGGCATCAGGTGATGTTCTATGGTTTTGATCTGCCGCTGCTGGTCGCGGAGAACAAGGATTTCGCCAAACAGGTTGAGGGCTGGCATGTACTGATCGCCACTGTGGGTTACTGGCTGATCGGCCTGCATGCGCTGGCGGGGATCTATCATCACTATGTGGTGCGCGATAACACGCTGCTGCGGATGATGCCCAAGCGCGGTTGATCGTCAGGGGCTGGCGATAAAACCGCGCCGGCCCTGCAAGCCACCGGTATGAATGAAGATCAGCCGCGTGCCAGTTGCGAATCTGCCCGCCTCGACTTGCTTCTTGAGCGCCAGCAACGCCTTGCCGGTGTACAGCGGTTCCAGAGGAACGCCGCTGGCCTGCTCGGTTTGTTCAATGAACGCGAGCAACAGCGGATCGACCTTGGCAAAACCGCCGCGGCTGGCGTCGATCAGTTCATATCCCGCGCTGCCCTGGCCGGCTGCCTGAACAATTGCCTCGACCTGCGGCGCCACGCCGTGATCTTCAGGTACCGCCAGCGCACCAAAGACCGGATGCGCGCCGGCCTCGGCGAGGACCAGCCCGGCGAGCGTCGTCCCGGTGCCGCAAGCGAGCCACCAAGCGTGATAGTCGCTCCAGCCCAGCGTAGGCAATTGCGCTTGCGCCTGTTCCTTGATGGCCGCACAACCGAGTGCCCCCGGTAAACCGCCGCCGCCCTCCGGCACGGCATACAGCTGCGGATACCGCTCATGCCAAGGCTCCCAGAAGCCTGGCTCGTTTCGCGCGCGATAGCCGCCGTAACCCAACCAATGCAGCTGCATGCCGAACGCCTGCAGATCCAGCACCGTCGGTGTTTCCTGCGCATGCCCGCGCAGCAGCCCCACGGTTTTGAAGCCCAGCTTCTTGCCCGCCGCCGCCAACGCGTGCAGATGATTGGAGTGAGCACCACCGAGGCTGATGATGCCCTCGGCACCCGCGCGGTCGGCGGCTTTGAGGTGCTCGACGAGTTTGAACCATTTGTTGCCGCTGATCAGCGGATCGATCTGGTCGAGGCGCAGGATGGCGACTTCGATACCGGCGGTTGCGAGCCAGTCGAGTTGAAGGGATTGAAGCGGGGCTTGGGGTAGCCAATCGGAGGGAGGCAAAAGCATGGACGGCGATTCGATCTGGACAGAGCCGGCATTCTAGTCGCTCATAAGCCGCCATCGCGAGCAGGCTCGCTCCTACATTGCTTTAGGGGGGTGCACCGACTCTGTGAACAACACAACCCTTGTGGGAGCTAGCTTGCTCGCGAAAGCGGAGTGTCAGCCAATACATCTGTCGACTGACACCACGCCTTCGCGAGCAAGCTCGCTCCCACAGGTTCAGCGGTGGGGCTTAAAGCTCAGCCGCCAGACGCGAACCCTGATTGATCGCGCGCTTGGCATCCAGCTCAGCCGCCACATCCGCGCCACCGATCAGGTGCACGTTCTGCCCCGCCTCCACCAGACCGTCGTGCAGTTCCCGCAGCGGATCCTGCCCCGCGCAGATCACAATATTGTCCACCGCCAGCACTTGCGGCTCGCCGGTTTCGCCGATGCGGATGTGCAGGCCCTGGTCGTCGATGCTCAGGTATTCAACGCTGTTGAGCATCTGCACCTGCTTGTTCTTCAGACCGGTACGGTGAATCCAGCCTGTGGTTTTACCGAGACCATCGCCAACCTTGGTTTTCTTGCGCTGCAACAGGAACACTTCGCGGGCCGGCGCGTGCGGTGCGGCTTTGATCCCGGCGACGCCACCACGGGCTTCGAGTTGCGTATCGATGCCCCACTCCTTCCAGAACGCCGCACGATCCTGACTGGTCGCTACGCCTTGGTGAACGAGGAATTCCGAGACGTCAAAACCGATACCGCCGGCACCAATCACCGCCACGCGTTTACCAACCGGTTTGCGCTCAAGGATCACGTCCAGATAGCTCAGCACCTTGGCATTATCGACACCCGGAATCGCCGGCACACGCGGCGCAATACCGGTGGCGAGGATGATCTCGTCATAACCGCCTTCAACCAGTTTCGCCACATCGACGCGGGTGTTCAGGCACACCTCAACGTTAGTGGTCTGCAGCTTGCGCTTGAAGTAACGCAAGGTTTCGAAGAACTCTTCCTTGCCCGGCACGCGCTTGGCGATGTTGAACTGGCCGCCAATTTCGCTGGCCGAATCAAACAAGGTCACCTGATGGCCGCGCTCGGCAGCCACGGTGGCGGCGGACAACCCGGCAGGGCCGGCGCCTACCACGGCGATTTTCTTGATCTGCTGCACCGGCAGATAGTTAAGTTCGGTTTCGTGGCAGGCGCGCGGGTTGACCAGGCAACTGGTCAGCTTGCCGCCGAAGGTGTGATCGAGGCACGCCTGGTTGCAGCCGATGCAGGTGTTGATTTCGTCGGCGCGGCCTTCAGCGGCCTTGTTGACGAAGTCCGGGTCGGCGAGGAACGGCCGCGCCATCGAGACCATGTCGGCATCGCCCTCGGCCAGAATCTGCTCGGCGATTTCCGGGGTGTTGATACGGTTGGTAGTGATCAACGGAATCTTCACCGAACCCCGCAGCTTGGCCGTGACCTTGCTGAACGCCGCCCGCGGCACTTTGGTGGCGATGGTCGGGATCCGCGCTTCGTGCCAGCCAATGCCGGTGTTGATGATGGTCGCACCGGCCTGCTCAATGGCTTTGGCCAGGGTGACAATCTCGTCCCAGGTGCTGCCGCCCTCGACCAGGTCGAGCATCGACAGACGGAAAATAATGATGAAGTTCGGGCCAACCGCTTCACGTACGCGGCGAACGATTTCCACCGGCAGGCGCATACGGTTTTCGTAGCTGCCGCCCCAGCGGTCGGTGCGGTGGTTGGTGTGCGCAGCGAGGAACTGGTTAATGAAATAACCTTCCGAGCCCATGATCTCGACGCCATCGTACTCGGCGGTCTGCGCCAGTACCGAACAGGTAACGAAATCGCTGATTTGTTTCTCGATGCCTTCTTCGTCCAGTTCTTTGGGTTTGAACGGGTTGATCGGTGCCTGGATCGCACTCGGCGCGACTTGTTTCGGGCTGTAGGCATAACGTCCGGCGTGGAGGATCTGCATGCAGATCTTGCCGCCCGCGTCGTGCACCGCGCGGGTGACGATGCGGTGCTTGAGCGCTTCTTCCTCGGTGGTCAGTTTGGCCGCGCCGGAGTAAACGCCGCCCTCGTCGTTCGGGCCGATACCACCGGTAACCATCAGGCCGACGCCGCCACGGGCACGTTCGGCAAAGTACGCCGCCATGCGCTCGAAACCGCCCGGTTTTTCTTCAAGCCCCGTGTGCATCGAACCCATCAGGGTGCGGTTGCGCAGCGTGGTGAATCCCAGGTCCAGCGGGGCCAACAGGTGCGGGTAATGAGCGGCGGTCATCGGTAACTCCACAACGAGCAATCACGGAAAAATTGCGGGCGCTCTGCGGCTCCCGTCAGTCATGCTCGACAGACTAAGAGTCGCATCGCTGTCACTCAATGACCGTAACTGACAACTTATTGATCCAAATGCGCAGCGCCCCTTGGCAACCCGGTCCATGGGCCCTACCCTAGTCGCCATACCCTGTACCCGGTAGTTGTTGGTTTTCATGCGCAAACTTTTGTACCTGTTCTTTTCCATGGCCCTCGTTGCCGCCCTGACCACCTACGCCATGTGGGCGGCAGACCGGCCGGCGGGCCATTACCTGTCGGACCTGCGCATTAAAGTGGCGGTCGACCAAGGCATCCCCGCCGATCGCGGCAATCTGCTGGGCATCCAGCCCGAACTGTTTCCCACCGACTATCAAAGCCCCGAGCGCTTGCACCGCAAGCTCGCGGCCTACCTGCAGCAAGCGCAGGATCAAGGTCTGTTGAACGACAAAACCGTCGTGGTGCTGCCGGAGAATGTCGGCACCTGGCTGCTGCTCAGCGGCGAAAAGGATGAGCTGTATCAGGCTCCGACCCTTGCCGAGGCGATGAATTGGCTGGCGGCAAGCAATCCCTTTTTGTTCGCCCGCGCCTGGCTCAGCGCCAACGGCAGCGACCGCCTCAATGACGCGTTCCTGCGCATGAAAGCCAAGACAATGGCCAAGGATTACCAGGCACTGTTCGGCGGTCTGGCCAAACAGTTTCAGGTGACCCTGGTCGCCGGCTCGATCGTGCTGCCGGAGCCAAGTATCCGTGACGGCCAGCTCAAACCCGGCAGCGGCGCCCTGTTCAATACCAGCGTGGTGTTCGGCCGCGACGGCGTGCCGCTGGGCCAGCCGCAACGGCAGATGCACCCGGTGTTCGATCAGCGCGAGGTGCTCGAGAGTGCCGACAAACACGCCCTCAACGTGGTCGACACCCCCGCTGGGCGCCTTGGCGTATTGATCGGCAGCGACAGTTGGTACCCGGACAACTACCGCAAACTCGACGAGCAAGACACACAATTGGTCGCGGTACCGGCGCAGGTATTTGGCCAAGGTGCCTGGAATCAACCCTGGCGCGGCTACAAAGGTTCTGGCACCCCCGGATCAGTCAGCCTCAAACCCGGAGAAGTCAGCGAAGGACAGGCCTGGCATCGTCTGACACTGACCGCGCAACCGCCGAGCAGTCGAGCGATTGCCGGCATCAGTGTGTTTCTGCGCGGGCAGTTCTGGGACAAGGCCGGCTCCGGACAGAGTTTCCTCAGCAGCAACGGTCAGCAGTTCGCCGATGGCGATGCCCGTGGCGCGCGCTTGCTGAACATCTGGTTGTAAATCATGAAGCCGCTGCCGATGCGCCTCGGGGATCTTTCGGTTGGCTTCGTTCACAGCCTCGCCGATGCCGTGCGCAGTCATGCAGTCGATCCGCAGCCGCTGCTGGAGCAATATGGTCTGGACGCCGCACGACTGGCCGAGGCTGGGGCGCGCTTGTCGATCCCACGCTACATGCGTCTGGGCCACGCGGCGATTCAGTTGACCGGCGATTCGGCGCTAGGCTTGCGCATGGGCCAGCTCAGTCGCCTGAGCCAGGCCGGGCTGGCCGGCGTCACTGCCGCACAAGCGCCGACTGTGCGCGAAGCTGCGCGCTGCCTGATCCGTTTCGAGGCGTTGTACGGTTCCAACTATCGCGGCCAGTCGAGTTTCCACGAAGATGCCCATGGTGCGTGGCTGCGTTTCTATTCGATCAGTCCGTACAACGCCTATAACCGTTTTGTCGTGGATTCGATCATCGCCGGGTGGCTGCATCAGCTCTCCAGCGTCAGCCGTGAAGCGCTGCACGCAGAACGCATCGAAATCGAATTCGATGAGCCGGATTATCGCGATGCCTATAGCGTGCTGGGCGATTGCCCCATCCAGTTCGGTGCAGAGCGCAATCAACTGCGCCTGAGCCTCAACAGTCTCGCCCAGCGCAATCCGCAGCATTGCCCGAGCACCTGGCGGCATCTGCTGCAACTGTGTGAGCGCGAACTGGAGCAATTGACTCGCACCCGCAGCCTGCGCGAACGCATCACTCAACTGTTGGGGCCGTTGCTCAATGGTGGCCGGGAACCCGACCTGGAAGAAGTGGCGGCACGCCTGAAGCTGCCGACGTGGACCTTGCGGCGCAAACTGGCCGAGGAAGGCACGCAGTTTCGCGCGATCCTCAATGACACCCGCCGGGATCTGGCAATGACCTACATCCGCGACACCGAACTGGCATTCGGCGAGATCGCCTACCTGCTGGGGTTTGCTTCAGCCGAAGCGTTCCAGCGAGCCTTCAAACGCTGGAGCGGTCAGACGCCCGGCGAATTCCGCCGCAGTCACCGTAAAACGGCATAAAAACGGCTGCGAATTCAAGCTTCGAGTTAAAGCTCGGTGGCGTCTTCGGCAGGCTCGGGTTGATCCAGTTCAAAAGCCTGGTACTCGAGCAGCTCTTCTTGATATTCATCCATCGCGTAATCCCCCTGCTGCTCTCTTGAATGGGCCTGAGCAAATGCCCAGTGCCTCGAGCTTAACGTGCTCGTGTGAAGGAAAAGTGAAACCCGGCCTTCATGAATAAAACGTAGCAGGCGTTCAGGGATTTATCGGGGGAATTTTGTCAGGGGAATGTAACGAGATTTTAAGCCCCCCCCAAAAAACAATGTAGGAGTGAGCCTGCTCGCGATGGCGGTAGATCAGTCACATCATTAATGACTGGTCTACCGCCATCGCGAGCAGGCTCACTCCTACAGGGTATTATCTGATTATTGGCCGGAGGCAGGCATCGCCGGAATCGGCTCGGATGGCGGTGGAATGTCCGGGTTGGCCGGTGGCGTGATGGTGTCGGTCGCCGGTGCCGGGGCCGGGGCCGGTTCTGCGCTCGGGGACGGAGTGATGGGCACCGCCTCTGCGGGTGGCGCGACCGGTTCCGACGTCACCGGCGCTGCTTCAGTCGGTGCGGCCGCCGGTTCCGCAGCAGGCGCAGGCTCAGCCGCTGGCGCCGCCTTCGGTGCAGGTGCTGGCGCCAATGCTGCCGGAGCCGCTTTCGCCTCAGGCACACCGAGGTCAGCCTTCGGCTTCTCTTCAATGTGTGCAGCCTTCTTCGCCTCCGCCGGCAGGAATAATTCCACCAACGTGAAGAAACGCTCATAGAATTTCTGCGATGTCACGGTCTCGCTGGCGACCTTGACCATCGAATCGTCCGACGAACCGATCGGCATCGACACCGAGCCCAACACACCTACGCCGAGGCTGGCCGAGTTATTGGTCTTCTTCAGCGCGTAGCGATCCTGCAAAGCGTTGGCGAACATCGTCGCATGGTGCCCGGCACTGCCGTCATCGGCGCAGACCACGTTGAAGCTGATCTCCATGTGGGTGTCGCCGGTTTGCTGGAAACTCTTGTGGCCGCTGACCAGTTTCGGGTCGCTGCTGGTGATGATGTAGCCCTGGCTGAGCAACGCCCGGCGCGCCGCTTCGCAGCTGACCGAGTCGGTCACCGGGTAATTGCGCGAAAACGTACCGGAGTCGTCGAAGTTCTCATGCTCATACATCGGCTTGTCTTTCGAACAGCCGGCAACAGCGGTCAACAACAGCGCCAACCCGACAACACGCATGGGAGTGGAAATCAACATTGAACATCCTGAGAGAAAACAGTCCGGGGCGTATTGTGCAACAGATCACGACCCTGTGGCGTATGGATTAGTGTCTTAAAGCACTTCAACTTTATCGACAATGTATGCCAGGCAAAAGTCGCCTCTACCGTGGCGCCATGAAGATCCTGTCATTCAGTGACAGTCGACCACAAAAAAGCCCCGGCGTTGCGGCCGGGGCTTTTTGTCTTGCCACTCAGTCAGGGATCAGAAACGCTTGATCTCGGCCTGAGCTTCCAACTGCTTGCGGTACGCTGCGAAGTCTTGCTGACCTTCTCGGGACGCGAGGAAGCGACGGTATTGCGCCTTCTCTTCATCGCTCGGGGCCGCTGCTTCGTTGACGCCATTGAGGCGCACGATCATCAGACTGCCATCCGGCAACGTCACGCTGGTGAACGTCGGCTTGTCCTTGGCAGCCGGCTTCGGCATGCGGAACAATGCTTGCAGCACCGCCGGGTCCACCCCTTCCTGGCCACGGGTGGCCGCTTCAGTGGCTTTCCAGTTCTGACCATCAACGGCCTTGTCCAGTGGCGCCTTGCCGTCGCGCAGATCAGCAATCAGCTTCTCCGCCCTGGTCTTGGCAGCCGCGCTGGCATGCTCTTTGGTCAACTGCGTGCGGATTGCCGCATTCACGCTTTCCAGTGGCAATTGCGCAGGCTTCAGATGCTCCTTGGAGCGCAGCACGATCACGGTTTCCGGATCCAGCTCGATAGCGGTGCTGTTGGCACCCTCATCGATCACTTCGGTGCTGAACGCAGCGGTGACTACAGCACGGTTGGCCGCAACGCCTTCGCCACCCTCACGGCCGAACGGCTTGGAGGTGTGCACGGTCAGCTTCAGATCTGCCGCTGGCTGAGCCAGGTCAGACGCTTCGAATGCAGAGTCTTCCAGTTGCTTGGTTGCCTCGACAAAACGTTGCTCGACCTGCGCAGCTTTCAGCTCGCGGGTCAGCTTGTCTTTCAGGCTGGCCAGGGTCGGCACTTCAGGCGATTCCACACCCAGCAGCTTGATCAAGTGGTAACCGAAGTCAGTACGAATCGGCTCGGACACCTGATCTTTCGACAGGGAGTACAAAGCTTTTTCGAACGCTGGATCGTAAACGCCAGGACCTGCGTAACCGAGGTCACCGCCATTGTTGGCCGAACCCGGATCCTGCGAGAACTCTTTGGCCAGCGCTTCGAACTTCTCGCCCTTGGCCAGACGCGCCTGGACTTCTTCGATCTTCGCCTTGGCCTGAGCTTCGGTGGTCTTGTCGTTCACTTCGATGAGGATGTGCGCGGCACGACGCTGTTCCGACAGGTTGGCGATCTCTTTCTGATACGCCGCCTGCAGGTCTTCGTCCTTGACGGCAACCTGATCGAAGAACGAGGACTTCTTCAGTTCTACGTAATCGATGATCACTTGATCCGGCGTCATGAACTCCTTGGCGTGTTCGTCGTAGTAAGCCTTGACTTCGTCGTCGGTCAGTTTGACCGCAGCCGGATCAGCCTTGACGTTCAGGGTCGCGAAATCGCGGGTCTGTTTTTCCAGACGGGCGAATGCCAGCACCTCGGCGTCGGTGACGAAACCGCTGCCCGCCACACCGGCGCGCAGTTGGCCGATCAGCATTTCCTGAGCCAGCATCTGGCGGAATTGCATGCGGCTGTAACCCAGTTGACGGATCACCTGGTCGAAACGCTCGGAGCTGAACTTGCCGTCCACCTGAAACTCAGGCGTCTGCAGGATCACCTGATCCAGCGCGCCGTCGGAGAAAGCGAATTTCGCTTGTTCGGCGCCTTGCAGCAGCAGCTTGCGATCGATCAGGCCCTTGAGCGCCGATTCACGCAGCATTTTTTCGTCGAGCAAAGACGCATCGAAGTCTTTGCCCAACTGTTGCATCAGCTGACGGCGTTGCATATCAACGGCCTGGCTCAGCTCGTTCTGGCTGATTTCTTCACCGTTGACCTTGGCCGCCTCATTCTTGTGAGTCGTGGCCTGGAAAATGGCGTCGAAACCGGTCAGAGCCATCAGTGCAACGATGACCCCGATAATGGTCTTGGCAATCCAGCCTTGTGAATTGTCCCTGATATTCTGCAGCATGCGTCCCCCAGAAACGGTTGAACTTCAAAATTAGGCAACCGTGGAGCGTGGGTAGAATCCGGATAGAAGAAAGGCGCATCCGAGGATGCGCCTTCTCGTAACTGGCGGAGCGGACAGGGCTCGAACCCTCGATCCCGGCGTTACAGGCAAATGTTTCAGCTACCTGCTCTACCGCTCCGCTGCCAAGTCAGGCATGACCCCGACCCGGATGGGTAAAAACCTGAAAACTTAGTTAACAGCTTCTTTCAGTGCTTTACCGGCTTTGAAACCTGGCTTCTTGGCAGCCGGGATTTCCAGAGTCTTGCCGGTCTGTGGGTTACGACCGGTACGAGCCGGACGGTCCGTCACGGAGAAAGTACCGAAACCAACCAGAACAACGGAGTCGCCAGCCTTCAGAGCGCCAGTGACGGATTCGATTACAGCGTCCAGCGCACGGCCAGCAGCAGCTTTCGGGATATCAGCGGATGCAGCGATAGCATCAATCAGTTCCGACTTGTTCACTCTAAGTCCCCTTATATCTATTTTGAGATGATTCTAAGTTTTTTGGTGAAAGCAAAAACGAGTGCTGAATGGCCTACAGACACTTAAGAGCCGCTTTATAACAAGGGCTCTAAAAAACTGTCAAGGAAGCCCCCCAGGCAAAAGCGTATTAATGCGTGCTAATTCTTTCCTTAGAGTCAGACTCACGTTTTTCGTCCTTGGCAACTATCTCCGGAGCCACATCCGGCAAGGGCTCCGGCGCGTATTGCAGCGCAATTTGCAGGACCTCGTCAATCCATTTAACCGGTTTAATCTGCAGATCCTGCTTGATATTGTCAGGAATCTCCTTGAGATCACGCACGTTCTCTTCCGGAATTATCACAATCTTGATTCCGCCGCGGTGAGCCGCGAGCAGTTTTTCCTTCAGACCACCAATCGCCAGCACCTGACCGCGCAAAGTAATTTCACCGGTCATGGCGACATCGGCGCGCACCGGAATGCCGGTCAAAGCCGACACGAGTGCCGTGCACATGCCGACACCGGCGCTAGGACCGTCTTTTGGCGTCGCCCCTTCCGGCATGTGAATGTGCGTGTCGCGCTTCTCGTGGAAGTCCAGCGGAATGCCCAGGCTCTTGGCACGACTGCGCACCACAGTCAGTGCGGCAGTGATCGATTCGACCATCACGTCGCCCAACGAACCGGTCTTGATCAACTGACCTTTGCCCGGCACAACCGCGGCTTCGATGGTCAGCAATTCGCCACCCACCTGAGTCCAGGCAAGGCCGGTAACCTGACCGATCTGATCCTGTTGCTCGGCCAGGCCGTAGCGGAATTTGCGCACGCCGAGGAAGTGTTCCAGCAGGTCAGCTGTCACTTTTACCGAGAAGCGTTTTTCCAGCGCGTGCTCTTTGACGGCCTTGCGACAGACCTTGGCGATCTGACGTTCAAGACCCCGCACACCGGCTTCACGGGTGTAATAACGGATGATGTCGCGGATCGCCTCTGCGTCGAATTCCAGCTCGCCTTTCTTCAGACCATTGGCGGCGATCTGTTTTGGCGAGAGGTATTTAACGGCGATGTTGATCTTCTCGTCTTCGGTGTAGCCCGGCAGACGGATGACTTCCATCCGGTCGAGCAGCGCCGGCGGAATGTTCATCGAGTTCGAGGTGCACAGGAACATCACATCCGAAAGGTCGTAATCGACTTCCAGGTAGTGGTCGTTGAAGTTGTGGTTTTGCTCCGGATCGAGCACTTCCAGCAACGCCGACGCCGGGTCGCCACGCATGTCGCTGCCCATTTTGTCGATTTCATCGAGCAGGAACAGCGGGTTGCGCACACCCACTTTTGTCATCTTTTGAATCAATCTTCCTGGCATCGAACCGATGTAAGTCCGACGGTGACCACGGATTTCCGCTTCATCACGCACGCCACCGAGGGCCATGCGTACGAATTTGCGGTTGGTGGCATGGGCAATCGACTCCGCCAGCGAGGTTTTACCCACACCCGGAGGACCGACCAGGCACAACACCGGGCCACGGATTTTCTTCACGCGTTTTTGTACGGCGAGGTATTCAAGGATACGTTCCTTGACCTCTTCGAGACCGTAGTGATCGGCATCGAGAATGTCTTCTGCGCGCGCCAGGTCCAGACGTACCTTGCTCTGGGCCTTCCACGGCACTTGCACCAGCCAGTCGATGTACGAGCGCACCACGGTGGCCTCAGCGGACATCGGCGACATCTGCTTGAGCTTGTTCAGCTCGGCAGTAGCCTTGGCCAATGCGTCTTTCGGCAGACCGGCAGCGTCGATGCGCTTTTTCAGGTCTTCGATTTCGTTGTGGCCTTCGTCGCTGTCGCCGAGTTCTTTCTGAATGGCCTTCATCTGCTCATTCAGGTAGTACTCGCGTTGACTGCGCTCCATTTGCTTCTTGACGCGACCGCGAATGCGTTTTTCGACTTGCAGCAGATCGATCTCGGCATCCAGCAACGCCAGAACGTGCTCGACCCGGGCCGACAAATCGATGATTTCGAGGATTTCCTGCTTCTGCTCGATTTTCAGCGCCATGTGCGCCGCCATGGTGTCGACCAGGCGACCCGGCTCATCGATGCTGTTGAGCGAAGACAGGACTTCAGCCGGGACTTTCTTGCCCAACTGTACGTATTGCTCGAACTGCGACAGCAGTGTGCGCACGAACACTTCGGATTCGCGCTCGGCAGCGTCGACTTCTTCAATCAACGACACTTCGGCACGGCAGTGGCCGTCGACTTCGCTGAAACGCTCGACGGTTCCGCGCTGCTCACCCTCGACCAGAACCTTGACGGTGCCGTCAGGCAGCTTGAGCAGCTGTAGAACAGTGGCGATGGTACCTACGCGATAGAGAGCGTCTTCACCGGGATCGTCGTCAGCCGGGTTTCTCTGGGCCAGCAGCAGGATCTGCTTGTCGCCCGTCATCGCGGCCTCGAGGGCTTCGATGGATTTCTCGCGCCCCACGAACAGCGGGATAACCATGTGCGGATAAACCACGACATCACGCAATGGCAGGAGAGGCAATTCGATGGTTGTCTTCATGATTTCGCCTCTACGGCGGCCATATGGCCGTAATCAGATGGAATTGAGCTTGAAACCAAGATGGGGGCTGCCTTGAAAAAAAACAAGCGCTAAGCGGATGTAAAAAATGACATAAAAAAAAGAGGCCCGAAGGCCCCTTCTTTGTTGCGGCGCGGAGGACGCTTACGCGTCCGGCGCTGCCTTGGCCGTCGGCTCACTGTTTTCGTAGATATACAGTGGCTTGGACTTGCCTTCGATCACGCTTTCATCGATCACGACTTTGCTCACCTCGGACTGCGAGGGGATTTCATACATCGTGTCGAGCAGCACACCTTCGAGAATCGAACGCAGGCCACGGGCACCGGTTTTACGTTCCAGGGCGCGTTTTGCGACCGATTTCAGCGCGTCGGTCCGGAACTCCAGATCCACGCCTTCCATCTCGAACAGCTTGGCATACTGTTTGGTCAGAGCATTTTTCGGCTCGGTGAGGATCTGCATCAGCGCAGCCTCGTCAAGCTCGTCCAGCGTCGCGAGGACCGGCAGACGACCGACGAATTCCGGGATCAGACCGAACTTGACCAGATCGTCAGGCTCGACTTCACGCAGGGATTCACCGACTTTCTTGCCTTCTTCCTTGCTGCGCACTTCTGCGTTGAAACCAATGCCGCCCTTGGTGGAACGGTTTTGAATAACCTTTTCCAGACCGGAGAACGCACCACCGCAGATGAACAGGATGTTACGCGTGTCGACCTGCAGGAATTCCTGCTGCGGGTGCTTGCGGCCACCTTGCGGCGGTACGGAAGCGACCGTGCCTTCGATCAACTTCAGCAAGGCCTGCTGCACGCCTTCACCGGAAACGTCCCGGGTGATCGACGGGTTGTCGGACTTGCGGGAAATCTTGTCGATTTCGTCGATGTAGACAATACCCATCTGGGCCTTCTCTACGTCGTAATCGCACTTCTGCAGCAGTTTCTGAATGATGTTCTCGACATCTTCACCCACGTAACCCGCCTCGGTGAGGGTGGTTGCGTCGGCAATGGTGAACGGAACGTTCAGCAACCGGGCCAGTGTTTCGGCCAGCAGGGTTTTACCGGAGCCTGTCGGGCCGATCAGCAGGATGTTGCTCTTGCCGAGTTCGACGTCGTCAGCCTTTTTGTCACGCTGGTTCAGACGCTTGTAGTGGTTATACACCGCTACGGCCAAAACCTTTTTCGCACGCTCCTGACCAATGACGTACTGGTCAAGGATGCCGCTGATTTCTTTAGGCGAAGGCAATTTATGCGCGCTGCTTTCGGCCTGGGCTTCCTGCACCTCCTCGCGGATGATGTCATTGCACAGGTCGACGCACTCGTCGCAGATAAAGACCGAGGGGCCGGCAATCAATTTGCGCACTTCATGCTGGCTTTTGCCACAGAAGGAGCAATAGAGCAGCTTGCCGTTGTCCTCGCCGTTGCGGGTGTCAGTCATTCGTTCGATCCAAATCCGATAGGCTTGCAACACAAGATGAAGGCTATTGCGGGCTTTTTCAAGCCCGCCGCTGATCAGACCAGCCGACCAAGCCTATTTTGAGCTGCTTATTTTAAGCTGGGCGCTGGTTGATCACTTCGTCGATCAGGCCATATTCCTTCGCAGCTTCTGCACTCATGAAGTTGTCGCGATTGGTGTCGCGCTCGATTTCTTCCAGAGTACGCCCGCTGTGCTTGGCCATCAGCGTGTTCAGACGCTCGCGAATGAATAGGATTTCCTTGGCGTGGATTTCGATGTCCGACGCCTGGCCCTGGAAACCGCCCAGTGGCTGGTGAATCATCACGCGCGAGTTCGGCAGGCAGAAACGCTTGCCCGGTGCACCTGCGGTCAGCAGGAACGCGCCCATGCTGCAGGCCTGACCGATGCAGGTGGTCGACACGTTCGGCTTGATGAACTGCATGGTGTCGTAGATCGACATGCCCGCTGTTACCGAACCGCCCGGGGAGTTGATGTAAAGATGGATGTCCTTGTCCGGGTTTTCCGCTTCAAGGAACAGCAGTTGCGCGCAGATCAGGTTGGCCATGTAGTCCTCTACCGGACCAACCAGAAAGATCACTCGCTCCTTGAGCAGGCGCGAGTAGATGTCATAGGCGCGTTCGCCACGAGCAGATTGCTCGACAACCATCGGGACCAGGCCGCCGGCGGCCTGGATATCAGAGTTCTGCTGAATATAAGAATTACGGAACATGCTCTGCAGTCGCTCCCAAATAGTTATGTCTTGAATACGCATAAGCCAGCTCGAGAGCTGGCTTATGGTGTGTACTTCTTAGCGCTAAATCAATCAGTCGGCTGCTGGAGCTTCTACCGGCTTGACTGCTTCTTCGTAAGAGACCGCTTTATCGGTCACACTAGCTTTCTGCAGAACAGTATCCACAACTTGTTCTTCCAGCACAACCGAACGCACTTCGTTCAGTTGCTGCTCGTTCTTGTAGTACCACGACACGACCTGCTCAGGCTCCTGGTAAGCGGAAGCCATTTCCTGAATCATTTCGCGAACGCGAGCTTCGTCAGGCTTCAGGTCGAACTGCTTGACCACTTCAGCAACGATCAGACCCAGCACGACGCGGCGCTTGGCTTGCTCTTCGAACAGCTCGGCCGGCAGTTGGTCAGGCTTGATGTTGCCGCCGAACTGCTGAACAGCCTGCACGCGCAGACGGTCAACTTCGCTGGACAGCAGCGCCTTAGGCACTTCGATCGGGTTGGTGGCCAGCAGACCGTCCATAACCTGATTTTTGACCTTGGATTTGATCGCCTGACGCAGTTCACGCTCCATGTTCTTGCGAACTTCGGTGCGGAAACCGTCGATGCCGCTTTCCTTGATGCCGAATTGAGCGAAGAACTCTTCGTTCAGCTCAGGCAGCTTAGGCTCGGAGACAGTATTGACAGTCACGGTGAACTCGGCAGTTTTGCCAGCCAGGTCCAGGTTCTGATAGTCCTCCGGGAAGGTCAGGTTCAGAACGCGCTCTTCGCCCGCCTTAGCACCAACCAGACCTTCTTCGAAGCCCGGAATCATGCGACCGGAACCCAGCACCAGCTGAGTGCCCTTGGCGGAGCCGCCAGCAAACACTTCGCCGTCAACCTTGCCAACGAAGTCGATGTTCAGTTGGTCTTCGTTCTGGGCAGCGCGATCGGCCACTTCAAAACGGGTGTTCTGCTTGCGCAGGATGTCGAGCATTTTGTCCAGGTCAGCGTCAGCCACGTCAGCGCTCAGGCGCTCAACAGTGATGCCTTCGAAACCGGCAACGGTGAACTCAGGGAACACTTCGAATACAGCAACGTATTCCAGGTCTTTGCCCGCTTCGAGCGACTTCGGCTCGATCGATGGCGAACCTGCCGGATTCAGTTTCTGCTCAACTACGGCTTCGTAGAAGGAGGACTGGATCACGTCGCCTACCGCTTCCTGGCGAGCGTCAGCACCGAAACGGCGCTTGATTTCGCTCATTGGCACTTTGCCTGGACGGAAGCCAGCAATCTTGGCCTTTTGGGCAGTCTGCTGCAGACGCTTGTTGACCTGAGTCTCGATGCGCTCAGCCGGCACGGTGACGCTCATGCGGCGCTCGAGAGCAGTGGTATTTTCAACAGAAACTTGCATGGATATTCCTCGTTGCACAGACGTTAGCCGGCCGTTTCCGACCCCAGAATCAAGGGCATGCATTCTAGTGGGTCAAACTCAAGAAGTCACCCTACTGAAAACGGGTAAAAAAACAGCAGGCATTTTATCGGGACCGCTACACCAGTGCAGCGCGCCCCACAGGCGAATACAACCAATCACGCCAGGGCTCGGCGCCAACCGCTTCTATATATAGAAGAGACTGCCAATCACTCCCTGACGACCGATCCTGCAAGCAAGACCGGCAGACAGCGCAGCATCATCGAGCAACATAAATACGACGAAGCGCCCTGCCCCTGCGCCGTGAAACCGGCAATCGCCGGTTTTCAGAAGCGCTAAAACAAAAAAGGCGCCAGACTGTTAAATCTGGCGCCTTTCGAAATATGGGGTGGACGATGGGGATCGAACCCACGACAACGGGAGTCACAATCCCGTGCTCTACCAACTGAGCTACGCCCACCATATTGCGTAACAAAAAAGCCAAACAACTTCTTTGTTGAAACCTCACCAGCCCGAAGACATGAATGAAGCTTTAATTGGTGCGGATGAAGAGACTCGAACTCTTACGCCTCGCGGCGCTGGAACCTAAATCCAGTGTGTCTACCAATTCCACCACATCCGCGGATGAAGCTTTTTAAAGCAAAGGCGCCAGACTATTACATCTGGCGCCTTTCGAAATATGGGGTGGACGATGGGGATCGAACCCACGACAACGGGAGTCACAATCCCGTGCTCTACCAACTGAGCTACGCCCACCATATCGCGTTACTTGTGCCAAAGCTGCCTAATGGCGCACCCGGCAGGACTCGAACCTGCGACCATCCGCTTAGAAGGCGGATGCTCTATCCAGCTGAGCTACGGGCGCCTTATTAATCTGTACTCTTAAAGGACTACAAACTAAGTGCTTTCCAGTGTTGCAGAACCTTGATTCCGCTTCACCTTCTTAACCAGTGCTAGGCTGTGCCCGACAAGTGCGACGAATAGTATAGAGCGCTCTGAAGGTCGTCAAATCCTTTTTGAAAAAAATTCATTTAATTAAAGGAGTTAGAGGAATTTGCTGACCAAGCGCCTTTGCCCTCACCGCTCGACATGCGAGAATGCGTTCTCTTTTTTTCCCCTCTCGATGGTTAATCACGCGCAATGACTGCACAACTAATCGACGGCAAATCGATCGCCGCCAGCCTGCGCCAGCAGATCGCCCAACGAGTTGCCGAGCGTCGCCAGCAAGGCCTGCGCACTCCCGGCCTCGCGGTGATCCTGGTCGGCAGCGATCCTGCCTCTCAGGTTTATGTCTCGCACAAGCGTAAAGACTGTGAAGAGGTTGGCTTCCTCTCTCAAGCCTACGACCTGCCCTCCGAAACCACGCAAGACGCATTGACCGATCTGATCGATCGCCTCAACGAAGACCCTGCGATCGACGGCATCCTGCTTCAGTTACCGCTGCCCGAGCATCTGGATGCCTCTAAACTGCTGGAGCGTATCCGCCCGGACAAAGACGTCGACGGTTTCCATCCTTATAACGTCGGCCGCCTGGCCCAGCGCATTCCGCTGCTGCGTCCGTGCACACCCAAAGGCATCATGACGCTGCTGGAGAGCACTGGCGTTGATCTTTACGGCATGGACGCGGTGGTGGTCGGCGCGTCCAACATCGTCGGCCGTCCGATGGCCATGGAACTGCTGCTGGCCGGTTGCACCGTGACCGTGACCCACCGCTTCACCAAGGATCTGGCCGGCCACGTGGGCCGTGCCGATCTGGTAGTGGTGGCCGCCGGCAAGCCGGGCCTGGTCAAGGGCGAGTGGATCAAGGAAGGCGCGATCGTGATCGACGTCGGCATCAACCGTCAGGATGACGGCAAACTGGTCGGCGACGTTGTCTACGAAACCGCCCTGCCCCGCGCTGGCTGGATCACACCGGTGCCGGGCGGCGTAGGTCCGATGACCCGCGCCTGCCTGCTGGAAAACACCCTTTATGCGGCAGAAACCCTGCACGCTTGAGTCGTCGTTTTCAGCGCTGAAGAAACCCGCCTCGTGCGGGTTTTTTCATGCCTGAGAAAAAACTGTAACCGTTCGCCGGAAACCCCTCTTTTTACAGGCCTTTTCACGAGATTTTCAGGTCACTCAAACAACCATCGACAGATCTTCAGCCATACTCATATCATGCGACGCTTTGAAGAAATAACCCGTTACAAACTAACGGAATATCCAACCTTTATGAGTTCGCCCGCGTGAAAATTCGTCTCTCGATTCTGAGCCTGTTTTTTGCTTTTACAGGCACATTCATCACGCCAACGATCAACGCTGCGGAAACCACCGCTGCCCCTCGTGATGCTTCGACCCTGAAGATCGCGTCCGGCAGCGCCCTGCTCATGGATATGCAGACCAACAAAGTCATCTACTCCAGCAACCCTGACGTGATCGTACCGATCGCTTCCGTCAGTAAGTTGATGACCGGTTTGGTAGTGGTTGAAGCCCGGCAAAACATGGACGAATGGATCAATGTCGATATCAGCAACACGCCAGAAATGAAGGGCGTGTTCTCCCGAGTCAAACTCAAGAGTGAACTGCCGCGTCGCGAGATGCTGCTGATCGCCCTGATGTCCTCGGAAAACCGCGCAGCGGCCAGCCTCGCCCACCACTATCCGGGAGGCTACGTCGCTTTTATCGCGGCCATGAACGCCAAAGCCAAGGCGCTGGGCATGACCAGCACGCATTTCGTCGAGCCGACAGGCCTGTCGGAGCGTAACGTTTCCACCGCCCGCGACCTGAGCAAGCTGCTGGTGGCCGCGCATAAGTACCCGCTCCTCAGCGAACTCACCACCACCAAAGAAAAGACCGTGTCGTTCCGCAAACCCAATTACACCCTGGGTTTCCGCAACACCGATCACCTGGTCAACAAGGCCGACTGGGACATCAAGATCACCAAAACCGGCTTCACCAATCCTGCCGGTCATTGCCTGGTGCTGGTGACGAAAATGGGTAACCGCCCGGTCGCGCTGGTGATTCTCGACGCTTTTGGCAAATACACCCATTTTGCCGATGCCAGCCGCATCCGCAGCTGGGTGGAAACCGGCCGAAGCGCCAACGTTCCAGCCGTGGCTCAACAATACAAAGCCGTGAAAAATCTCAAGTCGCGCCAGAGCGGCGTGGTCGAAGCGTCCAAGTAACCCGCCGCACAAGAAAAAGCCCCGAATCTCGGGGCTTTTTTTCATCTGCGGATCAGTCATTGGGCAGCGGCATCTTGTCGTCATCGGGGATGCCATCGCCCGCGCTCGGATCCCGCGCAGGTTCCGGCGTCAACACGTTGGGCCGGGCCATCGGGTCGCGCAGCGGGCTATCCGGATCCAGCACCGGATCAATATCCGGTTCTGGGGTGGTTGGCACACTGTCCGGTTTTTGGTCATCGAAGCTCGAATCGGTACTCATACGCACCTCACTTCAAGGTTTCAGATCAGCCAAGGGATCATAGGGTTTGGCAGGCTTCTTCGGATCCTCGCCAGGCTCGACGTCGAGGGGCGCTTTGGCAGGGCCGACAGGATCGACTTGCGGATCATCGAGGTCGGGCGAATCCGGATCAAATCCCAGATCATCTCCCGACGCATGCTCGGACGAGTGCGGGCCCTTCGGTGCTTGGGAATCGGTCATGTCGCCTCCTGATTTCACCCGCGCAAAGCGGGGTCTATTGGTAGGAGGCTTGCCGGGCGCAGTCGTGCCCGGCAAATGACGAACGGCGACTCAGTGGGCTGCCAACGCCTTGCGCGCCTGCGCCGCTTCGTTTTCCTGACCGGCCTGAGCCAGCTCATCCGCCGCTTTGAGCCAGCGCTGACGGTCAACGGTCGCGGGGATCTGCGACGGCTTCTGAATGAGTACGGCCCAGCCGCCGGAGTTTTCCAGTGCCGACTCAAAGGCGCTGAAACTCATCAGCTCGCGACGGTTCATGCCGGCGCGCAGCAGCACTTTCTGCTTGTTGCGATCGTAGCCGGAAAGGATCGCGTAACGCGGCTCGGCCCAGAATGCCGAACCTTCGCTGAAACGCACCATCACCGGGTAACCCGCCGCCACTTGGGTGAGCAGCGCTGGCAAGTTGCTGTCCAGCGGGTAGACCACCATGCCGTACTCACGGGCAAGGTTTTGCAGGTTCTGCTGCAATTGGTCTTCGGCACCCGGCAGATGCAAGGGTTTCTCGAGCAGCCCCGGAGTGATCACGATGCCCTGCTGCGACAACAGGCTTGCCAGCACTTGCGGGCCGCTCTGATTGGCTTCGCCCCGATAGAACGTGCCACTGAGTTCGACCCGCTCCGGCAGACGCTTGACCTCAGGCGCAACGCTGCCTGCACAGCCGGCCAACACGGCCGCACAACCCGCCACAAACAGCGCCGCACGAATTCGAGAAAATACCTGCACCATCATCACTCTCTGTTCAGACGCCGGTCATCGTGTTCCGGCAACGCTTGCGATCATAGGGCCGCGCCAGGCTGCGGTATAGCCTTAAGCGGCAGACACACCGATTGCATAGAGCGAAGTGATTGGTCGCCACCGACCTTTGGTCAATAGTCTGAAACACCCCATTGTCTAGACTGTCACTGAATTAGAACGAATTGAAAAAGTGGGCGCCCGATGCAGGGCGAAGAGGGAGGCACTGATGAGCCTGATCATGACCATTGTGATGTTGATTGCCAGCTGGCTGGCCGTGGCCGCTGCCATGTTGTGGGGTGTGCTGCGAATTTCGCGGCGCCACCATCACCAACCGGTTCAGCCTGCTGCGGTTGAAAAAAACGAGAAACACCTCGCGCGCCATGCCACTGCGCATTGAGGCTTAACGCTAAAAGCAAAAGCCCCTCACCCTAGCCGTCTCCCCGAGGGAGAGGGCTAGGGTGAGGGGCTGTCGAGAAGTACGTCGACCTGAAATATCGAGCCGAACTCAGGTTTGAGAACCGCACCAATCGGCTCCCTCTCCCTCGGGAGAGGGCTGGGGTGAGGGGCTGGTTTTATCAGAGCATAGAAAATCTGCAATGAAAAAAAGGCCGCCTGAACTCAGTTCAAGCGGCCTGTTTGGCTTATTGGCAGTTACGCCTGCTCAGCCAGCTTTTTCTGCTTGGCTCTGCGAGACATCATGTTCAGCACTTCAATCCCGGCCGAGAACGCCATCGCCGCATACACATAACCTTTCGGTACATGGGCGCCGAAGCCTTCAGCGATCAAGGTCATGCCGATCATGATCAGGAAGCCCAGGGCCAGCATCACCACCGTCGGGTTGTCGTTGATGAATTTGGCCAGCGGATCAGCCGCCAACAACATCACCAGTACCGACACCACCACCGCGATAATCATGATCGGCAAGTGTTCAGTCATGCCGACCGCAGTAATGATGCTGTCGATCGAGAACACCATGTCGAGCATCAGGATCTGGCCGATAGCGGCGGCAAAACCCAGGGTCACCGTCGAGGTCGCCGACTTCGGATCTTCCGGTGCCGGGTCCATGCTGTGGTGGATCTCGGTCGTGGCCTTCCACACCAGGAACAGACCACCGGCAATCAGGATCATGTCCTTCCAGGAGAACGCCTGGCCAAGAATCTCGATCACAGGTTCAGTCAGTTGCACGATGAAGGCGATGGTGCTCAACAGCGCCAGACGCAGGATCAACGCCATGCCGATACCGATGCGGCGGGCTTTCTGCCGGTGCTGCTCGGGCAACTTGTTGGTCAGGATCGAGATAAAGATCAGGTTATCGATGCCGAGCACGATCTCCATTACCACCAGTGTGGCCAAAGCAACCCAGGCAGTGGGGCTGGCGGCGAGTTCTAACAGATATTCCATGGGTCAGTCCTGACTCTGTGTAAGACGGTTTAGATGGTCTTGGAGGAAGATTCGGATTTTTCCGCATCTTTTTCCGGTGTTTCTTTCTTCTCGATCAACCCGCCAGTGGCATCGCTGAGCGCCTGCTCGGCAGCTTTGTGGGTGTCGTCGATCGCCTGCTTGGCGCTTTCGGCGGCTTTGCCCATTAATTGCTGAGCGCTTTTCTCGGCCTGGTCGCAACCAGCCATTAGCAGTAAAGACGTAAACATCAATGCTGGGATCGTGTATTTCATGGGGCTTCCTTCGAATGAACAGACAGGGTCAAAGACCAGCCGTCGATGGCTGGGCATTCTAGGGAGACAAACACTTCAGGAAAATTCGTATTTTTAGCGGCTATACTTCGGTTTTTACGAATCCGGCAAAGAGGCGCGACGGTGCTTAATTACCGACAACTGCATTATTTCTGGGTGGTGGCGAAGACCGGCAGCATCGTGCGCGCCTGCGAACAGCTGAATCTGACACCACAGACCATCAGCGGGCAGATTTCTTTGCTCGAACAGACTTACGGCATCGAGTTATTCAAACGAGTGGGCCGACAACTGGAGCTGACCGAAGCCGGGCGCCAGGCCCTGCCCTACGCCGAGCAGATGTTTCAGCTCGGCGGCGAACTGGAACTGATGCTGCGTGCCCAACCCAACGAGCAGCAGATTCTGTTTCGTGTCGGCGTGGCGGACGTGGTGCCGAAATCCATTGTCTATCGCCTGATTGCGCCAACCATGGAGCTGAACGAACCGCTGCGCATCACCTGCCGCGAAGACAAACTCGAGCGCTTACTCGCCGATCTGGCCATTCAGCGCCTGGATCTGGTGATCTCCGACAGCCCGATGCCCTCGCACCTGGACATCAAGGGCTACAGCCAGAAACTTGGTGAATGCGGAATCAGTTTCTTTGCCACGCCTGAACTGGCAGGCAAATACGGTCAGGATTTCCCGCACAGCCTGCACGGCGCACCGCTGTTGATTCCCGGCGCAGAAACCGTCGTGCGCAGCCGCTTGCAGCGCTGGTTCGCCGAGCAGCAGATCCAGCCGCAAATCGTCGGCGAGTTTGATGACAGTGCGTTGATGCAAGCGTTCGGCCAATCCGGCAGCGGGATTTTTATCGGCCCGAGCGTGATTGCCGATGAAGTGCAGCGCCAGTACGGCGTTGAGCTGATTGGCCAGACCGACGCGGTGACCGAGTCGTTCTATGCCATTTCGGTGGAGCGCAAGGTCAAGCACCCCGGCATCGTTGCGATTACCGAAGGTGCCCGACGCGAGTTGTTTACCGCGTTATGAGGCCTCGGCGCACATTTCGCGCGGCTTGAGCGTCATCAGCACCATGGCGAGGAACACCGAGAGCAGAATGAATCCGGCGGCGGCAAAACCGAGAAAACCCAGACCCGCGCTGTCGATGACCCGGCCACCAACGATGGCGCCCAGGCCGATCCCGAGATTGGCCCCGGCGATGTTCAACGAGGCGGCAAAGGCCGGCGCTTCTGGCGCGGCTTTCATCAGGCGCACATGGCTGACCAGGAACAACGCGGCCTGGGTCACGCCCCAGATCCCCATCGCCACCGCCAGCCCCAGCGGCGAATGAATGTTCGGCACCAGCGAGACCATGCCGGCAATCATGAACGCACAGAACAACACCGACGCCCCCAGCGGATGGCGGTCCACCGCACGACCGCCCAAGGAGTTGCCGATCAGCCCGACCGCACCGAACGCCATCAGGCACCAACCGACCACGGTGCCGTTGAACCCAGCGAGGCGCTCAAGAATATCGGCCAGATAGGTGTAAGCGGTAAACATGCCACTGAACACCAGAATCGATAGCACGATGTGGCCGATCATCAATGGACTGCGCAGGATCTTGAATTGCGAACGGAAGCTCACCTGATGTTGGTGCAGGCTGGTTTTCGGCAAGTAAACGAAGAGCAGCAAGGCTTTGGCAAAGGCAATCACCGCCAAAATGCCGAAGGCACTGCGCCAGCCGAAGGCATCGGAAATCAGCGTACCGACCGGGATGCCGAACACCGTGGCGCAGACAATCCCGAAACCGATCTTGGCGATGGCGCGACCGGCGAAGTCCGGGCCGACGATGTCCACCGCCGTTTCACTGGCCAAGGCCCAGAACACAGGTAACCCCAAGGCCGGGATCAACCGGGCAACCGCCATCACCCAGATGTTCGGCGCCAGCGCCGCCACGGTATTGGCCAGACCAAACATGATCAGGATGCTGATAAACAGCTTGCGCCGCTCAAAGCGGGCGAAATACGCGGTCAGGAAAGGCCCGAACATCGCCACCGTGAAGGCGAACAAAGTCACCAGCAACCCGGCCTGCGGGATGGTGACTTCAAGGTCTCGGGCAATCGCCGGCAACAGGCCGACGATGACGAATTCCGTGGTCAGCACCGTGAAACCGGCAGCAGACAACAGAAGAATGGGCAACAGCATGCGCAACTCCAGCAAAACGACGACACCAGCGTTGACCCGAGGGCCCGCTGGCGGAATTTGAAAATAAGGATGGGCAATCTTAACAGAGTGTGTCCGGACTGACTTGCACAAACCTGTCTGTCTGGTCGAATGATCGGGTGGCAGATCGTCACATGCCTGAAGGATAAGGCCTACGCTGTGATAAAGTCCGCGCCCTGAAAAACGTACAGCCTGCTCAACGAGCGGTTTATTGACGTTGATGTCGCGTCAACACTTTCGGTGCGTGGCGGTGGTCTGCCCCTGTTTTGCCATCGCTTTACGCAACCTTGCACCCTATAAAAAATCAGAGATGCCGCTATGACCGCTTCATCCCCTTCTCTATTGCAACGCCTCAAGAACCTCAGTCTGGTCACGCAGATTCTCATCGGTCTGATCGCCGGTATCGCCCTGGCGCTGTTCGCCCCGGAAGCGGCGAAAGGCACGGCGTTCATCGGCAAAGTATTTGTATCGGCGCTGAAAGCCGTCGCACCGATTCTGGTGTTCGTGCTGGTGATGGCCTCGATTGCCAACCACAAGCACGGCCAGGAAACCCATATCCGCCCGATCCTGTTCCTCTATCTGCTGGGCACCTTTGCGGCGGCGGTCGTGGCCGTGGTCGCGAGCATGGCGTTCCCGTCGGGTCTGGTGCTGTCGACCGACAACGTCTCGGTGACGGCGCCGGGCGGTATCGGCGAAGTGCTGCAAAGCCTGCTGTTGAGCGTGGTCGACAACCCGGTCAGCGCGCTGATGAACGCCAACTTCATCGGCATTCTCGCGTGGGCGATCGGCATGGGCATCGCAATCCGCCACGCCGGCGACACCACCCGCGAAGTGCTGGGTGATCTGTCCAACGGCGTGACCTTGATCGTGCGCGTGGTGATTCGTTTTGCACCGCTGGGCATTTTCGGTCTGGTGGCATCGACACTGGCCACCTCCGGTTTCGGCGCGCTGATCGGTTACGCGCACCTGCTGGCCGTGCTGCTCGGCTGCATGCTGTTCGTCGCGCTGGTGATGAACCCGTTGATCGTGTTCTGGAAACTGCGTCGCAACCCGTACCCGCTGACGCTCAAGTGCCTGCGTGAAAGCGGCATCACTGCATTTTTCACCCGCAGTTCGGCGGCGAACATTCCGGTCAACCTTGAATTGAGCAAACGTCTGGGCCTGCATGAAGACACCTATTCGGTGTCGATCCCACTGGGCGCGACCATCAACATGGCCGGCGCGGCGATCACCATCACCGTGTTGACCCTGGCGGCGGTGCACACCTTGGGTATTGCCGTGGACATTCCGACGGCGATTCTGCTCAGCGTTGTCGCAGCCATTTGCGCCTGTGGCGCTTCGGGGGTGGCCGGTGGTTCGCTGCTGTTGATTCCGCTGGCGTGCAGCCTGTTTGGTATTCCGAGCGAGATCGCCATGCAGGTGGTGGCAGTCGGTTTCATTATTGGGGTGCTGCAGGATTCGGCAGAGACCGCGCTGAACTCGTCGACTGACGTGTTGTTTACCGCTGCGGCGTGCCTGGGTGAAGAAGAGAAAGCTCAGCGCACGGCGTAATCATCGCCGCAATGAAAAGGCCCGCCGAGGTGTGAATCCGGGCGGGCTTTTTTGTGGCGGAGATCTTTTCCCCCTCACCCCAGCCCTCTCCCCCAAGGGGGCGAGGGGGAAAGGGAGCCGATCGTTGTTGCCTACAAGTCTTGAGTTCGACTTGATATTTCACGTCGGTGCATCTCGAACAAACAACCCGATCAGTCCCCTCTCCCTCTGGGAGAGGGTTAGGGTGAGGGGCTTCTGGCAGTTTAGAACGCGCCCATGTAATCACGCTTGCCCACTTCAACGCCGTTGTGACGCAGCAGCGCATAAGTGGTGGTGACGTGGAAGAAGAACTGCGGCAGACCGTAAGTCAGCAGGTACGACTGACCGCTGAAGCGCTTTTCTTTCGGCGTGCCCGGACGGGTGACGATTTCGATGCCTTCCTTGCCATTGATCTGCTCTGGCTTGATCTCGCCGATAAAGGCCAGAACCTTGGCGATCAGGGCTTGCAGCTCGGCGAAAGTGGTTTCGGTATCCTCGTACTTCGGCACTTCAACTTCAGCCAGACGCGAGGAAACGCCTTTGGCGAAGTCGACAGCGATCTGCACCTGGCGGGTCAACGGGAACATGTCCGGGAACAGACGGGCCTGCAGGAACGCGTTCGGGTCGATGTTTTTCTCGGTGGCGTGGGCTTCAGCCTTCTTCAGCACATCGCTCAAAGCGTTGAGCATTTGTTGAAAAACCGGAACGGATGCGGCGTACAGGGAAATGGTCATGGCAGTCTCGTGTGGTGGCTGGGTGGAACAAGGAGGCGATTATAGCCATGCTTGATGACCACACGGCTTGCCTTTTGTTAGGCAAGGATTAGGCTAGGCGCCTTCGACTGCAGAGGGAACGCGCGATGACCACAGAGACAGAATCCAGCTTCGACGAACCACGGCTCAATGCCACGGAAATCCGCATCCTCGGTTCGTTGATCGAGAAACAGGCGACCAGCCCGGAAACCTACCCGCTGACCCTGAATGCGCTGGTGCTGGCCTGCAACCAGAAAACCAGCCGCGAACCGGTGATGAACCTGACTCAGGGTCAGGTTGGCCAGAGTTTGCGGGCGCTGGAAGGTCGCGGTTTCACCAGGCTGGTCATGGGCAGCCGGGCCGACCGCTGGGAGCACAAGGTCGACAAGGCACTGGAACTGGTGCCGGCGCAGGTGATTCTCAGCGGATTGATGTTTCTGCGCGGCCCGCAAACCGTCAATGAACTGCTGACCCGCAGTGGGCGCATGCATGAATTTGAAGATACCGAGCAGGTGGTGCATCAGCTTGAGCGTTTGATTGCGCGGGGGCTGGCGGTGTTGATTCCGCGTCAGGCCGGCCAGCGCGAAGATCGGTATACCCATGCGCTGGGGGATCCGGCGGATATCGAAGCGATCATGACGGCGCGGCAGAATCCGCAGGATCGCGGTGCCGGCAGTGGCGTTTCGGTTGAGCGTATCGAAGAGCTGGAAGCGCGGATTGCCGCGCTGGAAGAGCGCCTGGCCCGCCTCGAATAACCACCACAAATACATTGTGGGAGCGAGCTCGCTCGCGAATGCGGTGTGTCATTCAACGATGATGTAACTGACACGGCCTATTCGCGAGCAAGCTCGCTCCCACAGGGGTTATTCATCAGGTTTCAGAATCTGGGGTTATTCACCATCCCAGTAGTCAACACCATCTGCCTGCCGCGCCACTGCAACGAAGCCTGAGGCATTGCCCTCAGCATCCACCTGAAAATTATCCATCACCGCGTATTTGTTCGAATCCGGGTATTCGCATATTTCCGGCTGCTGTTGAGTACTCACGGCCAGATATCGCAATTCGCCCGAGCTGGTATTGATGATCTGATGCGCCTTGTCCGGTCCGCCCGGCGGGCAGGCGATCACATCGCCCTCGCGGATCGGGAAACGCTCGGCCCCCAGACGCACCTCGCCCTCCCCGGCGACCACGTAAAACATCTCTTCATTGACCCGATGGCTGTGAAACGGACTGCCGCGCATGCCCGGTGGCAAGGCGTACAGGCGATAACCGAGTTTTTGCGAACCCAGTTGCTGGCCGATTCGCGCCATGCGTTGCTGGTAGCGGCCGGCGGTTTCGCCTTGCGGGGCAAGGGCTTCGGGCAGGGGTTCGAGTTCGACCTGATGCAGGTTGAGGATGGGTGGGTGCATGGGGGCCTCGGACACGGGTTTTGTGGGGGGCAAGTCTGTGCTTGCTGGGGAGGCAGTATAGGCAATCGAAGTTTGAGACCGAGTCGCGGCCTTCGCGAGCAAGCTCGCTCCCACAGGGGAACGCATTCCAATGTGGGAGCGAGCTTGCTCGCGAAGAGGCCCGCCAGATCAACACAAAACCAAAGAATCAGCTCCGGGCAAACGCCACTGCCGCCGCAAACTGCTCTTCATTCGGGCGCACGCCGGTGTACAGGACAAACTGCTCCAGCGCCTGAATCGCAATCACCTCTAACCCGGTGATCACTTTTTTACCCTCGGCGCGGGCACGGACGATCAACGGCGTCTCCGACGGAATCGCGACCACATCAAATACCGTCTCAGCCGCAGCAATAACTTGAGGCTCGAACGCCAACTGCCCCGCCTCCGGCCCGCCGTCCATGCCCACCGGCGTTACATTGATCAGCATTTGCGGCCGCTCATCGCCCAATTCAGCCTGCCAGCGATAGCCCAGCGTATCCGCCAGTGCACGCCCGGCGCGCTCGTTGCGGGCGACGATCACACCGTTTTTGTAACCACCGTCACGCAGGGCGCTGGCCACCGCTTTGGCCATGCCGCCGCTGCCACGCAGGGCGAAGGTCGAGTCTTTGGGCACCGCATGGGTTTCCAGCAACTGCGCAACGGCGATGTAATCCGTGTTGTAAGCCTTGAGGTGGCCGTTGGTGTTGACGATGGTATTGATCGACTGAATCGCCGCCGCCGACGCATCCAGTTCATCGACCAGCGCAATACACGCTTCCTTGAATGGCATCGACACGCCGCAACCACGGATACCCAAGGCACGAATGCCGCTCACCGCGCCGGTCAGGTCTTTACTGCTGAATGCCTTGTAGTAGAAATTCAGGCCCAGTTGCTCATACAAATGGTTATGAAAACGCAGACCGAAATTGCCCGGGCGCCCCGACAGGGACATGCACAGTTGGGTGTCTTTGTTCGGGTTCATCTGCATGAAACTTCTCCTTCAAACGCACTTTCGGATAAACGGGATTAGCCAGCCCATCGGCTTCTGAACGATCATAAAGGCCTGATTTAAACGTGCTCCGGGGCCCTCACCCGCCCCGGTAAATAAACCGGTACAGACCTTACACAAAATTTACCCAGCGGCTGTGCTGATTTTCCGGATTTCGCTGTCTTAGAAGTATCCCCGCGACAACTGTGGACCTGGTGCAGGCCCCGGTGCCGGGTCGAAGAACCGAGGAATTATCATGATTCGTAAACTCTCTATCGTCGCCCTGCTGATCGGTGCCATTGCTGTCACAGGGCAAGCAGAAGCCCATGGCGGTGGCTGGCAAGGTCCGGCAGTGTTTGGCGCAATCGTCGGCTCGGCCATCATCGGTTCAGCGCTTATCAATCAGGATCGCCCGGTCTATGTGCAACAGGCGCCGGTGTATGCCCCGCCACCGGTTTACGTGCAACAACCACCGCCACCGGTCTACTACCAGCCTGCGCCGGTGTATGTGCAACAACCGGTCTACGTGCAACCGGCCCCGGTGTATTACGGCCCGCCGCGCGGCTACTACGGTCGTCCGCATTACTACGGCGGCCCACGCTGGTAACCGAAGCACAAAGCCCCGCTTTTACAGCGGGGCTTTTTTATGACCGTTGGTCGGCGAGCGTCTGAAAAAATCTCGCCAAGGTCGCTGTGGGAACAGTTTCACCGGCTAAAGTCGGCATGATTGAATCACCGTTATGTACATTTCCACAAAACGGTCATTTATTTGTCATGACGGAACCGCAATCTGAATCCGTCCGTTCACAACAGGTTGATAACAACAAGGACGACCGTATGCCAACACAAAACCCGCACCGCATCGTCGGCCTGTGCACCTCCAGCAAGGTGTACAGCGCCCTGACCGAGCTCAAGCACCTGGAAGGCCACCGCTGCGCCAAGTTTCTTTCGCTGCTGGCGGAAAACCTCGTGCACAAAGGGCTGCTCAATGAGCGCGAAGTCATGCACATGCTCGACCAAGTGGTTGATTGAGCCAGCCCCCCAACGGCGTCAATGTCCACTATTGAAAGCGTTGATTGTTCGTGGAAGCGGCGAATCTCTAAGGTAGCTCCATTGATAGATGGAGGTACTCGTCATGGCTCAGGTTCAAATCATGTCCGTTATCGGCAGCGCCGTTCCCGCCTCGCTCAGGGCTTCTGGCTTGCTCGCGTGCTGGTATCTGATGCGCGACGGCGAAGCGATCAGCGGCCCGCTGACTTCCCTGCCCGCGGCCCAGGCACTGTCGCAGAAGCTGGTCAGCGAACCGTTTCACGCTTAAGGCAGTTGCACTTTGGGCTTGGTCTCGGCGAACAGTGCCCAGCTCGACATGAACAACGCCGCGATCAGCGGCCCGATCACGAAGCCATTCAGGCCGAATACCGCGAGGCCGCCAAGGGTCGAGATCAGAATCATGTAGTCGGGCATTTTGGTGTCCTTGCCCACCAGAATCGGTCGCATGACGTTGTCCACCAAACCGATCACAAACACCCCGAACAAGCCCAGCACCACGCCTTGCCAGATCATCCCGCTGAGCAGGAAATACACCGCCACCGGCGCCCAGACAATCCCCGCGCCCACCGCTGGCAGCAACGACAAAAACCCCATCAAGACCGCCCACAGCAAGGCGCTTGGGATGTCGAGGAACCAGAAAATCGCCCCGCCCAGCGCACCCTGAGTCACCGCGACGACGAGATTGCCCTTCACCGTCGCGCGTACCACGCGGTTGAACTTCAACTGCAGGCGCCGCTTGTGACCTTCCTCCAGCGGCACGGCGGTGCGCACTTTGCGCGCGAGTTCGGCGCCATCACGCAGAAAGAAGAACAGCAGATACAACATGATGAAAAAACTCACCACAAACTCGAACGTGCCCTGGCCAAAACTGAACGCCTGACTGGCCAGCACCTGGCTGCCCTGCATCGCCGATTTGACAATCTTCTCGCGCAGGCCATTGAGTTCGCCCATGCCGAAACGGTCGAGCAATTGCTGAAAGTACAGCGGCAGGCTGTGCTTGAATTGCGCCAGATACGCGGCGATGTCCAGCTCGCCGCTTTCGATGTTCTTGTAGACCGCCGCGCCTTCCTGTACCAGCAGCACACTGAGGATGATCACCGGCAGAATCGCGATCACCAGGCAGATCGACAAGGTACACAGCGACGTCAGGTTGCGCTCCCAGCCGAATTTCGCTTGCAGCCGACGCTGCATGGGTGCGAACACAATACCGAGAATCACCGCCCAGAACACCGCGCCGTAGAACGGCAAGAGGATCCAGATAAACGCCACCGTGACCAGCAACAACAGCACGGTGAGGGATTTGAATTGAATGCTTTTTTCGTTCATGTCCGATCCATGTCAGTCAGGCGTCGTGCACGCCCCGATGCTTAGTCAACCGGGGTCTGCACGAGTGCCATCTTTATTCATGGAGCATAGTTGCGAATCGGCGTGAGCCGCTGATCCCGAGAGCAATCACCAACAACAAAAAACGCTGAGTGCAAAGCGTAGATCCAGATCAATAACCCCCGCCGGGATCCGCATTACCCTGCCGCGCTTTTACGACCGACTCCGCCATGACGCCTACCCTCGCCGCCCCCGAACTGCTCGCCCCCGCCGGCACCCTGAAAAACATGCGTTACGCCTTCGCTTACGGCGCCGATGCGGTCTATGCCGGCCAGCCGCGTTACAGCCTGCGGGTGCGCAACAACGAGTTCGATCACGCCAATCTGGCGCTGGGCATTCGTGAAGCGCAGGCGCAGGGCAAGCGTTTCTACGTGGTGGTCAACATCGCGCCGCACAATGCCAAGCTGAAGACCTTTCTCAAGGATCTCGCACCGGTGATCGAGATGGCTCCCGACGCGCTGATCATGTCCGATCCGGGACTGATCATGCTCGTGCGCCGACATTTCCCGCAGATGCCGATTCACCTGTCGGTGCAGGCCAACACGGTGAATTGGGCGAGCGTCGAGTTCTGGCAGCAGCAGGGCCTGAGCCGGATCATCCTGTCACGGGAATTGTCCCTGGAAGAAATCGGCGAAATCCGCGAACAGGTGCCGGGCATGGAGCTGGAAGTGTTCGTCCATGGCGCGTTGTGCATGGCCTATTCCGGACGCTGCCTGCTTTCCGGCTACATGAACAGACGCGACGCCAATCAGGGCACCTGCACCAACGCCTGTCGCTGGAAATATTCGGCGCAGCAAGCCACGGAAAATCATCTCGGCGAGATCGTTCAGACCTTCCAGCCCGAACCGACGCTGGGCCTTGGCGCCCCCACCGATCAGGTCTTCCTGCTGCAGGAAGCCAACCGCCCCGATGAATTGATGCCGGCGTTCGAGGACGAACACGGCACCTACATCATGAACGCCAAGGACCTGCGCGCGGTGCAGCACGTCGAGCGCCTGACACGCATGGGCGTGCATTCGCTGAAAATCGAGGGCCGGACCAAATCGCACTTCTATTGCGCCCGCACCACCCAGGTGTATCGCCGGGCGATTGATGACGCGGTGGCCGGTCGCGAGTTTGATCGCGACCTGATGACCGATCTGGAATCACTGGCGCAGCGTGGCTACACCGAAGGTTTTCTGCGCCGGCATGTGCATGACGAGTATCAGAATTATCAGCACGGCAGCTCGGTTTCGGAACGTCAGCAGTTTATTGGCGAATTGACTGGTGAGCGACGGGATCGGCTGGCCGAGGTCAAGGTGAAGAACCGCTTTGCCCTGGGCGATCATCTGGAGTTGATGACGCCCTCGGGCAACTTTCATTTTGACCTGCATGAGTTGCAGAGCCTCAAGGGTGAGGCCATCGACGTGGCGCCGGGGGATGGGCATACGGTGTATTTGCCGATTCCGGATGCGCTGGATTTGCGGTTCGGGTTGTTGATGCGGGATTTGCGTGATGCCTGAAAACGCCCTCACCCTAGCCCTCTCCCAGAGGGAGAGGGGACTGATTGGGGGATATTGGAGAAGTTCATCGACCTGAACGTGCCGCGCCGAATCCATAATCGGCTTTTTCTGATCAAGAACACTGGACTTGGTTGAATCTATATTCAACACGGTGGTTCAGGTCGGCGTATCACCCGAGACACCTCGGTCGGCCCCCTCTCCCTCCGGGAGAGGGCTGGGGTGAGGGTAGCTTCTCCTACTCAACAAACTCCTCCCGCAACATCGCCACAAATGCCTCCCGCGCCGGATGCACTCCGGCGTTTTCATGCCAGTAAAACAAGTTGTCGACCGCCGTCAGCTCAGCAAACTCATACCCCACACACCCGGCCCCTTTCGCGTACTGCTCAAACACCCCCTTGGGCACCAGCGCCACCCCCGCCCCGGCACTCACACACCCGACAATCGCCCCATAACTGGCGAGGCTGACAATCGACAGCGCCTGGCCCTGACGCAACAACCAATGCTCCAGCGCCGCTCGATAGGGACAGCCTTGCGGCCACATGAACACGGTTTTGTCCTGCAGATCGGCGATGCTGCGTACGGGCCCGAACGAGGTTGACGCGATCAGCAGCAATTCCTCGCGATACATCGGTGTGCGCTTGAGCTGCGAACGCTCGACATCCACCGCCACAATCGCGCCATCGAGACGATGACTGACCGTGTCGTCGAGCAACTGCGCCCAAGTGCCCGTGGTGAGTTCCAGCGCGACCTGCGGGTAGCGCTTGTGAAACTTCGCCAGCAGGCGTGGCAAACGCCCGGTCGCTGAAGATTCGATCGCACCGATGCGCAGCGGCCCGGAAGGTTCGGAGGAAGGATCGACCGCGCGTTTGGCCTCGGCCGTAAGCGCCAGAATCTTTTCCGCGTAGGCGAGAAACGTCTGCCCCGCCGGGCTGATGCGCAATCCGCGCCCCTCACGCAGAAACAGCGCAACGCCCAATTCCGCTTCCAGCGCCTTGATCCGCGCGGTGATGTTCGACGGCACGCAGAACAGCTTTTCCGCCGCCCGCGCGATGCTGCCAACCTCGGCGACGGTCTTGAACATCCGGATTTGTGCCAGCTCCATACTCATCACTCTGAGTGAACATTTTGCGCAGTATAAGTCAGTTGTGGCGAATGGTTGACCACCCGGATACTCGGCGCATCAACACCACCGAGCGCTTGATGATGCCGCACCCTTCCCCGTTGAAAATCCTGTTGGTGATGACTTTTGTCGTCGGTTGCTGGGCCTATTCGCCGACCGGTATTCACATCGGCCTGCAAGCCTATGCGCCCGGGCATCTGGCGTTGCTGCGGTTTCTGTTGGCGTCGGTGTTCATGGCGCTGATCGCCGCATTCAAGGGCATTCGCCTGCCGCCTCTGCGCGATGTGCCGCTGTTGTTTGCCTTGGGCTTCTTCGCCGTCAGTCTGCACCACGTCGCACTGAACATCGGCCAGCAAAGCGTCAGTGCCGGGGCTTCCAGTGTGTTGGCGCAATCGAGTCCGCTGTTCAGCACACTGCTGGCGCGGTTCGTGTTCAAGGATCAGGTCAGCCTCTGGCGCTGGAGTTGTGTGTTGCTCGGTTTTGTCGGCGTGGTGATTGTGGTCAGCGGCGATAAGGGTTTAGGCGATATCGATGCCCATGCACTGCTGATCTTGCTGGCGGCGGTTTCATGGAGCCTCTACTTCGCATTGCAAAAGCATCATGCCCGGCGTTACGACGGTTTCAGCCTGACGTGCTACGCGGTGTGGTCGGGGACCGTCATGCTGCTGGTTTATTTGCCGGGGCTGGGTCAAGCCGTGCTGAATGCGCCGTTGCGGGTGCAGTGGGCGGTGTTGGCATTGGGCGTGTTTCCCAGTGCGCTGGCCTATCTGGGGTGGGGCTTTGTGCTCAAGCATATGGATTTGAGTCGAGCGACGATGACGCTGTACCTGATACCGCCGACGGCGATGGGGATTGCCTCGGTGGGGTTGGCGGAGCGACCGACGTCGTTGGTGCTGGTGGGGTCGGTGGTGGTGTTGATCAGTGTGTTGGCGTTGAATCTGGAGCGGCGGATTGTTTTAGTCAGGACAGCCGGGATCTGATCTGAAATCTGTTTTGAAGCGTATGCCGTCTTCGCGAGCAGGCTCGCTCCCACAGGGAAATGCGTTCCAATGTGGGAGCGAGCCTGCTCGCGAAGGGGCCAGCACAGACAATGCATTAATTAAATGCCAATCAGCGATCAGCGCCGATCATCGGACAACGGCGTCGGCTCATCCGCCGGCGGTACATCATCATCCGCTGGCGGATCCTTCCAGTCCTCCGGCCGGTCGGCGTCGCTCAATGGATCGTGCCCCGGATCCATGCCCGGCGGTGCATCGTGATCCGCCAGTGTCGGCTCATCGGTACCGGGCAGCGGCCGGGTCGGGTCGGTGGGCAGCACGCCCCCCTGAAACAGCAAATCATTCGCCATGACACACCTCACAAGGAGGTCCGGAAAACCCGGGCCGTACAGCTTGGAATCAGCCCTGTTGGCGGCGTGCCATCGAACAGACCAACGGCCCTCAACCCCGCGCGGAAAAGCGGTCGCGACTGTTGGTCAGGTGCAGCCACATCGCCGCGCGCGCGGCATCCGCATCCTGACGTTTGATCGCATTCAAAATCGCCTCATGCTCCAGGTGGGCCAGTTGCCCGAGCTTGCTCAGGTCCGCTGCGCCACGTTCAGCAGCATTGAGCCGGTTACGCGGAATCATCGCGCTGCCCAAGTGCTGCATGATCTCGGTGAAACAGACGTTGCCGGTGGCCTCGGCGATCAGCAGATGAAAGCGCCGATCCGCCTCAACGCAGCTGTCGTTGTTATCCAGTAGACGCTGATAGTCATCCAGCGCCTGACGCATCTGCTGCAATTGCGGCTCTGTGCGCCGCTGCGCCGCCAGCGCCGCCGCCTGGGTTTCCAGACCCAGACGCAGTTCGAGAATGCTGCGTACGCCGAGTGCGGTATCGACATTCAAACGCAAGCCCTGCTCCGCAACACGCTCGATGACGAACGTGCCGATGCCGTGGCGCGTCTCCACCAGCCCGGAAGCCTGCAATTTGGAAAGCGCCTCGCGCACCACCGTACGGCTGACCCCGTGCTCCTGAACGATGGAGTTCTCCGACGGCAGTTTGTCGCCGGGCGACAGCTGGCCGAGCAGGATGCTCTGGGTGAGCTTTTCCACCAAGTCATGGGCGAGGTTGTGCGCACGTTTGCGAGCGGGGGCGTCGAGGTCTTCTTGCATGGGTCGGTTCCGATGATCGGGGCCTGCGAATCGTAGCATCGCGCGGGGCATGACGAGATTGATTTTAGCGCACCAACTTGTATGACAACACTTCAGCTAGCTGGGAAATTCGCTTGTGTCCCTTGGCACACGAATCCGTTACCCCATAGCAGCGCATCACGTTCGAATATCAACAAAACCCAATAAACACTGGGCAAACGTACCAAAAGGCATAAAAAACCAGCCTTCCAGAAAAAATTAATCGACCTTCCCCACTTGTAGGACAAAAAATAGCAGTTGTATGATGTCTATCAACAACGCAGCACCTGCCCTACCCCGCATAAAAATAATCAGTGGGAGAAAACCAAGTGAAAACCTCCATCTCCGGGATGAACGAGGGCGTCGACTCGACACTCGCGTCCGCCATCTCGAAAGTAAAACGCCACGTCCTGCCGCTCTTCGTGATCATGTTTATCGTCAATTACATTGACCGGGTGAACATCGGTTTTGTCCGCACCCACATGGAACACGACCTCGGCATCGGTGCAGCCGCCTACGGCTTCGGCGCCGGGCTGTTCTTCATCGGTTACGCGCTGTTCGAAGTCCCCTCCAACATGCTTTTGCAGAAAGTCGGCGCGCGCATCTGGCTGACCCGCATCATGCTCACCTGGGGCCTGGTGGCCGCCGGCATGGCGTTCATCCAGAACGAAACCCACTTCTATATCCTGCGTTTCCTGCTTGGCGTGGCCGAGGCCGGGTTCTTTCCCGGGGTGATCTACTACTTCACCCGTTGGCTGCCCGGTGCCGAACGCGGCAAGGCGATTGCGATCTTCCTCAGCGGCTCGGCCGTGGCCTCGTTGATCTCCGGGCCGTTGTCCGGTCTGCTCCTGCAAATCAACGGGCTGGGCATGCACGGCTGGCAGTGGATGTACTTCATTGAAGGAATGTTCTCGGTGTGCCTGTGCGTGTTCGTCTGGTTCTGGCTCGACGCCAAACCCCACGATGCGAAATGGCTGACTCGCGCCGAACAGGATGCACTGGTCAACGCCATCGACGCTGAACAGAAGGCCCGCGAAGCCGCGACACCGATCCGGCCATCCATGGGCAAACTGCTCAAGGACCGCCAGATCATCCTGTTCTGCCTGATTTATTTCTTCATCCAGCTAACCATCTACGCCGCGACCTTCTGGCTGCCGAGCATCATCAAAAAGATGGGCGAGATGAGCGACTTCCAGGTCGGCCTGTTCAACTCGATTCCATGGCTGCTGTCGATCATCGGCATGTACGCCTTCGCGTCGTTCTCGGCCAAGTGGAAACACCAGCAGGCGTGGGTCGCCACAGCCCTGTTGATCGCCGCAGCGGGGATGTTCATGTCCACCACTGGCGGGCCGATTTTCGCTTTCGTGGCAATCTGCTTTGCCGCGCTGGGCTTCAAATCCGCTTCGTCACTGTTCTGGCCGATCCCCCAGGCCTATCTGGATGCCCGTATTGCAGCGGCGGTGATCGCGCTGATCAACTCGGTCGGTAACCTTGGCGGCTTCGTCGCGCCGACCACGTTCGGCCTGCTCGAAGAACACACCGGCTCGATTCAGGGCGGTCTCTATGGCCTGGCCGCGACCTCGATCATCGCGGCGATCATTGTCTTCTTCGCACGCACCGCACCGAAACCTGCTGCTGAAATAGCTGTGGCCGATGCTGCGCCAAAGCACGCCTGAACATTGTCTTAAAAGGATAAGAACATGACCGCACACGACACCGCCAAAGCGCCGATCATCACCGACATGCAAGTCATCCCGGTGGCCGGCCACGACGGCATGCTGCTCAATCTGAGCGGCGCCCACGGACCGTTTTTCACCCGCAACATCGTTATTCTCAAGGACAACGCCGGCCACACCGGCGTCGGTGAAGTGCCCGGTGGCGAGCGTATTCGCCAGACCCTGGAAGACGCGCGCAGCCTCGTGGTCGGTAGCCCGATCGGCACGTATCAGAAAATCCTCAACCAGGTGCGCCAGACCTTCGCCGACCGCGATGCCGGCGGCCGTGGTCTGCAGACGTTCGATCTGCGCATCACCATCCACGCGGTCACGGGCCTGGAAGCCGCGCTGCTCGATCTGCTCGGTCAGCATCTCGACGTACCGGTGGCGGCGCTGCTCGGCGAAGGTCAGCAACGCGACGAAGTGAAGATGCTCGGCTATCTGTTCTACGTCGGCGATCAGCGCAAAACCGACCTCGCCTATCGCAGCGAACCGGATGCCGACAACGACTGGTTCCGCGTGCGTCACGAAAAAGCCATGACCGCCGAAGCCGTGGTGCGCCTCGCCGAAGCGGCCCATGCGAAGTACGGTTTCAAGGACTTCAAACTCAAGGGCGGCGTGCTCAGCGGCGATGCAGAAATTGAGGCGGTCACCGCCCTGGCCGAACGCTTTCCTGATGCACGCATCACCCTCGATCCGAACGGCGCGTGGTCACTGAAAGAAGCCATTCGTTTGTGCCGCGACCAGCATCAGGTGCTCGCCTATGCCGAAGACCCGTGCGGTGCGGAAAACGGTTATTCCGGTCGTGAAGTGATGGCTGAGTTCCGTCGCGCCACCGGCCTGAAAACCGCTACCAACATGATCGCCACTGACTGGCGTGAAATGGGTCATGCGATCCAGTTGCAGTCGGTGGACATTCCACTGGCCGACCCGCATTTCTGGACCATGCAGGGTTCGGTACGCGTGGCGCAGATGTGCCATGAGTGGGGCCTGACGTGGGGTTCGCATTCCAACAACCACTTCGACATCTCGCTGGCGATGTTCACCCATGTTGCCGCCGCTGCGCCGGGCGAGATCACCGCGATCGACACCCACTGGATCTGGCAGGACGGCCAACGCTTGACCAAGGCGCCGCTGCAAATCGTCGACGGCCTGGTGCAGGTGCCGAAGAAACCCGGGTTGGGTGTCGAGCTGGACATGGACCAGGTGGCCAAAGCTCACGAACTGTACAAAGGCATGGGGCTCGGCGCGCGGGATGACAGCGTGGCGATGCAATTTCTGATTCCGGGGTGGAAATTCGATAACAAGCGGCCGTGTCTGGTGCGCTGAACCTGATCTCCAATCCACCACTGCCCCCTGTGGGAGCGAGCTTGCTCGCGAATGCGGTGTGTCAGAAACAGTAATGTTGACTGACCTGCCCCTTTCGCGAGCAAGCTCGCTCCCACAGGGTTTTACGCTAGACGGAAGCCTGTAACAGCCACTCCTTGAACGCACTCATCGCCGCCGTTTCAGGTCGCGACTGCAATCGCGTCAACCAGTAACTCCCCGTCGTAATCTCAATCGCAAATGGCTGACAAATCGCCTCCGCCGCCAGTTGCCGGGCGAACATCAGCGGCGGCGCCAACGCCACCCCACTGCCCTGCAAAGCCGCTTCCATCATCGCCAACGACGAATCGAACACAATACTCTGCGGCGGTGCAGCTTGAGTCGCCAGACCGGCAGCCTGAAACCATTCCGGCCATTCATCGGTGCGATAGGAACGCAGCAAGGTTTGCTGCAAAAGATCCCCCGGCGACTGTAATTGCCGGGCGATTTCCGGCACGCACAACACCGAAAGCGGTGCGTCGAGCAACCGCGCTGCCTCAATGCCATGCCACGCGCCAGCACCGAAGCGGATCGCGTAATCAAGCCCTTCCGCCGCAACATCCACGCGGTTGTTGTTGGTCGACAGGCGCAAATCGATGAGCGGATGTTTCGCCCGAAAGTCCGCCAGCCGCGGCAACAGCCAACCCACGGCGAAAGTCCCCACCGCGCCGACGGTCAACATTTCACGATACTGTCCACCGGCAAGGCGTTCGAGAATCTGCGCAATGTGATCGAATGAAGTGCTCAGCACCGGCAGCAAGGTTTCGCCTTCACTGGTCAGCATCAGCCCACGGGGCAGGCGTTTGAACAGGGTAACGTTGAGTTGCGTCTCAAGACTTTTCACCTGATGGCTGACCGCTGCTTGCGTAACACACAGCTCCACGGCAGCACGGGTGAAGCTCAAATGGCGCGCGGACGCTTCAAAGGCGCGCAGTGCATTGAGCGGCAATTGCGGTCGAATCATGCCCAGTCCCAAATTTTTCTAATGGCTCGTGCGAGTTTTCGTCGTTTGCCGATTGGCGCCGCGCTGACTAGATTGGCGACGCTGATCAGCCACCCAACAAAGAAAACGCCCGCAGTGTAGCGGGATAACGCCCTCAACACTCATGGAGAGTGGTTCATTCATGTCATCCATTCAATCGAGCAAGGTCATTTCCTGCGCCGCTTTCGGCCTGTTTTTCGGCGCCACGTCCTGCCTCGCCGCCGTAACCGACGATGCGCAGATGCAAGCGTTGGTCAACGCTGCGGTGACACCGGTGATGCAACAACAGAACATTCCCGGCCTGACCGTAGCGCTGACCGTCAACGGCAAGGCGCATTACTTTAACTACGGCGTCGCCAGCAAAGATACCGGGCAAAAAGTCAGCGAAAACACCCTGTTCGAAATCGGTTCGGTGAGCAAAACCTTCACCGCCACCCTCGCCGGTTACGCCCAGGCGACCGGTAAACTCGACCTGTCGACCAAGGCCAGTCAGCTCTGGCCCGAATTGAAAGGCAGCGCCTTCGATAACATCAATGTGCTGCAACTGGGCACTTACAGTGCCGGTGGTTTGCCGCTGCAATTCCCGGATGACGCGGATTCGCCTGACAAGATGCTCGGCTATTTCCAACAGTGGAAACCGACCTATCCTGCCGGCAGCCATCGCCAATACTCCAACCCGAGCTTGGGCCTGTTTGGTTATCTGGCCGCAAAAAGCCTTGGCCAGCCGTTTGATCAAGCGATGACGCAAACCCTGCTGCCAAAGCTCGGTTTGCAGCACACCTACCTCAGCGTGCCTGCCGCGCAAATGGGTCTATATGCGCAGGGCTATGACAAGAACGACAAACCGGTGCGCGTCACCCCCGGCGCGCTGGACGCACAGGCCTATGGCGTGAAAACCAGCACCGTGGACATGCTGCGTTACGTGCAGACCAACCTTAAGCCGGGCACGCTTGACGCGGTCATGCAAAAAACCATCGCCAACACCCACACCGGTTATTACACCGTTGATGACATGACCCAGGGCCTGGGCTGGGAAATGTATCGCTACCCGATCAGCCTTGATCGCTTGCTCGCGGGCAACTCGACGGAAATGGCCATGGAAGCGCATAAAGTGCAGTGGCTGAATCCGCCGCAGCCGCAACCGGATGATGTGTTGATCAACAAGACAGGGTCTACCGGTGGCTTCGGGACTTACGTGGCGTTTGTGCCGAGCAAGGATGTTGGCATTGTGATCATGGCGAACAAGAACTTTCCGATTCCTGAGCGGGTGAAAATCGCCCATACAATTCTCGGTGCTGTCACTGACTGAAAACCAAAAGATCGCAGCCTGCGGCAGCGCCTACAGGATCGGGTTTTCACCCGGTCAATGTAGGCGCTGCCGCAGGCTGCGACCCTTAGCGGGAAACAAATGGGCGACCTGTAGAGGTCGCCCATTTGTTTGATCGGATCTCGCCATCAATCATCCGGCATTTCCGGCGGCTTGCTCGGTTTCGCAGGCTTGGTCGGCTTGGCATTCTTGGCGCCTTTTGCCGGTTCCGGCGTAGCCGCGACTGGCGCCTGAGCGGCAGCGGCCGCTTCCTTCTCGGCCATTGGCATGGCATCGATGGTGTCGAAGATTTTCTTCAGATCCACCGCTTTCGCTTCCTCCCCCGACGCCGAGAATTTGGTCTCGCCGTCCTTGCCGACCAGAAACACTTTCGGGTATGCCCCGGCACCCAGCTTCAGCGAGCGCAGTAGCGCCATGGTGTCTTGCTGGCCCATGTCCTTGCCGTCGAGCTGGCCGGCCATGCTGAGAATGGTGTAGACCTTGATGTTGCGGTCGGTGACACCTTTTTTGTTGGCCGGATCTTCCAGCGACTTTTTCAGGCTTAGCCACACGGGGTCGACGGTGCTTTGGGCGATCACGATCAGCGGTCGGGCGCGGCCCACGTCCCCGGCCAAGGGTGAATCGCTGTCAGCGGCGAACAAGGGGCCGGCAATCGCCAGCAAGAGTGTCAGGGTCAATGACCTGATGAGCATGCGCATCTCCTTTTGATATCCACGCACTACTGATTGCGCATCGTGGCGATTGTTCCGGGGCCACCCGGCAAATAGGTATCGCCTGTACAGAAGCTTAGGACAGGCACGACATTGCGCAACATCGCCGCCGTGATCGCAACCCGGATTTGATTACCTTTTATGAGCGCATTAGGGTGGTGGTTCTGCCCATGAAATGGAGTTCACCCGCATGCACATCGATTACCTGTGCAATCACCCTGAATTGATCGAAGAACTGGCCACGCTCAACTTCAAGGAATGGGGCGAGTTTCGTCCCGGGCAAACCGTCGAGGACCGCATCGAACACATGCGCGCCGCCTGCGGCAAAGGTTCGGTGCCGAGCGTCGTGGTAGCGCTGGACGGCTCACGACTGCTGGGCGGCGCGCTGCTGATCGAAAGCGATCTGAAGCTTCGGCCGAACCTGACGCCATGGCTGGCAGGTGTTTATGTGAAGGCTGAGGAACGCAGGCGCGGGATTGCGTCACAACTGGTCAACCGAGTGGTTGAGGAAGCGAAGGCGCTGGGTGTGCCTGAGTTGTATCTGTACACCGACACGTCGCAGTCGCTCTATGCGCGGCTGGGCTGGGAAGTGGTTGAGGAGCTGGTGTACGAAGAGCTGCCGGTGACGGTGATGAAATACACCACTTAAAACGCCAGCTTATAACCGATCAGCACCAGCATCGTCGCCAGGCACGGGCGCAGCACTTCATCGGAGATGCGCCCGGTCAGGTGGCTGCCGAGCCAGATGCCTGGCAGCGAACCCATCAGCAAGAAGCCCAGCACGCCCCAATCCATATTGCCCATGCTCGCGTGGCCGAGGCCTGCAACCAGGGTCAGCGGCACGGCGTGGGCGATTTCGGTGCCGACCAGGCGACGGGTTGGCAGCAGCGGGTAAAGGATGAACAGCGCAACGGTGCCCAAGGCGCCAGCGCCGATCGAGGTCAGGGCGACCATGGTGCCGAGGATCAGACCGGTGATCACGGTCATCACGTTCAGACGCGAACCACTCGGGTTGTAGTTGCCGCCGGCCCGTTTGTGCGCGAACTCGAGCAAGCGTTTCTTGAAGAAGATCGCCAGCGCCGTGGCGAACAGGACGAAGCCCAGCGCCTGCTTGATGATGGCGTTCATTGCGTCCGGCGCGGTGTGCAGGGTGCTCAAGAACCACAGGGTCATGGCCACCGCCGGCACGCTGCCGAGGGTCAGCCAGCCGGTAATGGCCCAGTCGATGTTCTTGTTCTTTTTGTGAACGAGTACGCCACTGGATTTGGTAATGGCGGCGTACAGCAGGTCAGTGCCCACCGCCGTTGCCGGGTTGATGCCGAACCACAACAGGATCGGCGTCATCAACGAACCACCGCCGACACCGGTCATGCCGACAATAAAACCCACCACCAGCCCGGCAATCACCAGGCCGAAATTTGCCAATTCCATTAAACCGCCCAGAAAAACGACAGGAAAAATCTGGCCGCAGCATAGCGATTTTTCTTATAACCACATATATCGATGCGGTCTATCGTTATGCCATATCAAACTCACGATCGCTTTTCTGTAGTGGAATTTGGTGAGCCGAGGATCAGTGTACCCGCCGACCCGGTTTGAAGCTGTGGGTTTTGTTGATCCACACGGTGGCCAAGGCGATCAGCGACAGAATCAACAACGCCCACGGAAACGACATCGCCCCGGCCCGATCCAGCAACAGCCCACCAAACAACCCGCCCCCGGCAATCGCCACGTTCCACGAAGTGGTGAGCATCGCTTGCACCACGTCGACATGTTCACCGGCCGAATCCGCCGCCGAGGTCAGCAGCAAGGTGGCCGAACCGCCAAACGACAAGCCCCACACCGCCATGCAGGCATAAACGAGCAACGGTGACGGCGCAGCCAGCGCCAACACCAGTGCGGTCAATGCAAACACCGCAAGGCTGATCAAGGTCAGCCAGCGCAACCAGCGATCCACCAGCAGGCCAATAATCCAGATCCCCACCAGCGAACACAGGCCAAACACCAGTAGCACCAGATCAACCCGATCGGCGAGACCGGCCTGCATCAGAAACGGTGAGATATAGGTGTAAAGAATGTTGTGTCCGAGCATCCACGTCAGCACCACGAACAACACCGGCCGCACGCCGGGCAGGCGCATTGATTCGAGCAACGGTAGACGCTCATCACTGGCCTGCCCCGGACGATCCGGCACCGCGATCACGATCCACGCCGCCAGCACCAGAGCCAGCGCCGACATGATCCCGAACGACGCACGCCAGCCGATCAGATTACCCAGCCACGTCCCGGCCGGCGTGCCCAGCGACAGCGCCACCGGGGTGCCGAGCATGGCAATCGCCAGCGCCCGCCCCTGCTGATGCACCGGCACAATGCCGCGCGCATAACCGGCCATGATCCCCCACGACAACCCCGCCGCCATCCCGGCCAGAAAGCGCGAAGCCAGGGTCAAACCGTAGTGGCTGGAAAACGTAGTGACGGTGTTGAACAGCAGAAACCCGCCGACCGTCATCAACAACACTCGCCGCCGCGGCCAGCCGCGCGTGGCAACCGTCAGCGGGATCGCCGCGACAATCGAGCCGAGGGCATACAGCGTCACCAGTTGCCCGGCGAGCACTTCACTGACGTTGAGCCCGCCACCGATTTGCGGCAACAGCCCGGCGGGCAGGGTTTCGGTGAGAATGGCGATGAACCCGGTCATGGCGAACGCCAGCAACGCGGCATAGGGCAGTTTGTCCGCACGGACGGTGCGGTCGACGCGGCTGACATCGGCGCTGGCGGGGTCGGTCATGACGGATGCGGCTCCATTTCGATCAATAATGGCGACGGATTGTATACAAAAACCACAGCCGCTATTTGATCAATGTGGGAGCGAGCCTGCTCGCGAATGCGGCAGATCAGTTAATACTTCAGCGCCTGAAGGAACGCTTTCGCGAGCAGGCTCGCTCCCACACTGGATCTCTGCGCATCACAAACCCTGGGGAACTGGCTTGCCAGCTTTCACTGGTGGTGCATTGATCATCACCGCCCTAACAGAATTCACTGCACCGGCAGGAAATTCAGAAACAGCAAACTCTGCGCGTAGTTAAGGCCGATCCGCCGATACCGCTCATCCAGCATCTGCGTAAGCAAATCCAGGCGTGCGACGATTTTGCTGAATTCGGTGGCGAAACTCAGGTTGCTGCCCTCCTCCGAAATCTCGTTGGAGAACAACAGCGGCTGGCCTTCCTTGTTCTGCCGTTGCGACAGAATCCACATGGCCTTCTCGATATTGCGCGCGGAGTTGTAAACGAACGTCGGGTTGATCGCATCGGTCATATAGAACTCGGTGCGATTGCCGTGGGCGGTCACCAGCATGCTGCCGATCGCATAGATAAACGCGCCAACGCGGTCACCAAGAAACTCCGGACTCATCGCATAGCTGAGCGCGGCCAGATCCTTGCGACCGCCGAGCACCGGCAACGGCTGTTGTTGCTCGATGGCCAAGCGCACCTGTTTCACCGCGGTATTAATGTTGAGGAAACCGGATTTGCGCAGTTCTTCGGGATTACGCAGGTACAGCTTGCCCATCAAGCGATAGAGGCTATTGAGGTTGTCGCGCATCGCCAGCGTGGCCATGCGGTCGACGCTGGTCTGCAAAAATTCCTGCGGCTGACCGTCACGCATCTGGTTGAAAAAACCATTGCCGTCCTGGTGACTGCAACCGCTGAACAATAGCGACGACAAACACGCCAGCAACAGGCATGGGCGGCGGAAAAAAACAGCGATCAGGGCAAAAGCTCTCGGCATGAAATCTCGAACAGGCACATTCCTGTGCGGCGGGAGTCACCGCATCCTGGCCATGGATAGAACCCCCGATTGCGAAAAAGTGCGGTGGTGCGCGCCATCAGCCGACCTTCGGTGTTGCCCCAACAGCAAATAGTCTGTCTTTATTGTTGAAATAAACGATTAATCAGCTATAAATTTTCTTCCACACCACAAATAGCATGACTAGTGATCGTGTAGGAGCTGCCGAAGGGTCAGCAGCAATTTGAAAACAACAACAAAAAGGAAGGTCAACCATGCTTCAATCCCGTCACCTGCTCTCCGGCCTCGGACTGTCCCTGATGATCGCCACTCTCTCCGCCAACGCGGCCGGCCTCAGCGCCGAACACAAAGCTTTCGGCAAAACCAATGACGGCACGCCCGTCGAGCAATACATCCTGCGCAACAGCCACGGCATGCAAGCCACCGTCATTACTTATGGTGCGACCCTGCAATCGCTGAAAGTGGCGGACAAGCACGGTAAGTTCGACGACGTCGTGCTCGGCTTCGACGATGTGCAGGGCTACCAGAAAGGCACCGCCTACTTCGGCGCGACCATCGGCCGCTTCGGCAATCGCCTCGCCGAAGGTGCGTTCGAACTCGACGGCAAGCGCTATCAAGTGCCGCAGAACGACAAGACCAATGCGCTGCACGGCGGCCCGCAGGGCTTCGACAAGAAGGTCTGGAAAGCCCAGGAAAGCAAGGACAAGGACTCCGTCGGCGTGACCCTGACCTATCTGTCGGCGGACGGTGAAATGGGTTTCCCCGGCAACCTCACCACCGAGGTGACCTATCGCCTCACCGACAACAACGAACTGCGCATCGACTACAAGGCCAGCACCGATAAACCGACGGTGCTCAACCTGACTAACCACAGCTATTTCAACCTCGCCGGCGCCGGCAATGGCGACATTCTCAAACAGGTCGCGACCCTGCACGCCGGCCATTACACCCCGGTCACCGCCAAGCTGATCCCGACTGGCGAACTGGCGCCCGTGGCGGGCACGCCGATGGACTTCACCAAGCCGACCGCAATCGGCACGCACATCAAGGCTGATCATCCGCAGTTGAAATTTGCCGAGGCGAAACAGGGTGGTTTCGATTTCAACTGGGCGCTGGATACCAAGGGCGATATCAGTAAAGTTGCCACTGAAGTGAGTGATCCGCAGTCCGGCCGCGTACTGCAGCTGTTCACCACGGAACCGGGTGTGCAGTTCTATACCAGCAACTTCCTCGACGGCACGGTCAAGGGCAAGGGCGGCAAGGTCTATCCGCACTGGGGCGCGTTTACCCTGGAGACTCAGCACTATCCGGATTCACCGAATCAGCCGGACTTCCCGAGTACACAGCTTGATCCGGGGCAGACTTACAGCCACAGCGTCATTCTCAAGTTCTCCGCAAAATAACCCGCCCCGCCGTACCTGATCGTTCCCACGCGCAGCAAAGGCATGCAGCCCGGGACGCCCCGCGTCCCTTCGCGAACTGAAACGCGGAGCGTCACTTAGGCATTCCATTGCTGCGCGTGGGAACGATCAATCACCAAGAAGATTACAGACCCACACGCTCCAATCCCTGGCGCATGCCTTGATCCGCCTGCTCGCACCACTGCTTCAGCGTCAGACCTAGCCTTCAGAGATAATTAGAGAGAACCTCGATGGATTATCTTTAAAAACAGGCCTCTCCTGATTGTTCTTCCTTCCTTTGCAATCAGCGACAAACTCTGCCTCACAACTCCACCGCACTGCTCGGCCGTTTGCAATCTTAAATTTATTTAAACTCAAAATACTCAACCATCATCCTGAGCGGTGTTGTCACATCCACTTTCAAGAACCCCAACACCTCAAAAGCCACGAAAGATTGTCTCCTACTACAGAAGTATCACCTTCATCATCTGACAACATACAAATAGCTAGCCTAGCTAGCAATACGCCCCTATCTTGAAAGTCTCGTATTGCGCCTTTCTCATCGATTTTTTCCCACCAAACCGCAGCCTCAGCCTTACAGGTTTCAATGGGGATCCTGCCATCCACATAGCCTTTAGCAAGATGCAAAGGACATATCGTTATATGGGTTCTTTGCTTATAATTTTGCTATAAATTTCGGCCAGCTTCATTTAAGGAATGCTCATCCGGGATAGTTCAACCACTCCAAGTCTGATCGAAATCTTCGATAGGCGCCCGGTCGCTATGTCGTATTGATACCGAGTCCGGGTGGCCATTCATTACCGTGCTAGACGTTGAACTTTGGGTAATATCTCTCAAAGATTCAAAAACTCGGTCTATCCACGAACAATTCAAGCTTTCGAATCAAGCGATTGAAAGCACTCGAGCCGCCTTTGAATCTGGCACCATTTATCATCGATTTGTGATCACAAAACTCGTACGCGTCATGTACTGCTTTCTTTGCCAAGTCACCGAAGCGCTCATTATCAAAATCGCACTCTACTGTTGAGATCACATAAGAACTTCGCGAGGACCACCGATTAAATCTTATTACGATCTTTTCGTCGAAAATCAATGCCCCCTCGCTTTGATCTTCAGACAAAAATAATGCAATCCCACGCTGATCTACAGACCTGGCAGCAGACGCAAATGGTTGACTTCTCAAAAGCGAGGTCAGCCTTACCCCATTCGCAACGCCAAGCCCTCCCCCTAAACTCTCATCTGCAAAAAAATACTGCTTAAACACAACTGTTATTTTTCGGCGAAAATAAGGAACGTCGTATGCTTTCTCAAAAAAATGAAAATCACCAAGGTCACCGAAGAGCTCAAAATCGGCTTTTATAAATTCTGCCTTGGAAAAGCTGTTCAATCCAAAAATGCCTGGCTGAAGACTACCCGCCCCAGCGATGAACAGTTCAATCAGCTTATGGAAATCAGTAGAAATCATATATTCCCTTATTTACGCGCTACAGGGTTCGTACCCGCGGCATGGTGTCCACTCAGGATGGTACCCACCTGTTTCAGTTCGGGCACACGTGCAGAGTTTGGATTTGCATCGACGCCAGCCTGCGCGGCTTTATTCAGCCGATCCACATTGCTCGGTTTGTCGAGGTATCGTAGAACACATTCACATGCCTTACCCCATTGGGAGTTGGGCATCGCTCGCGTTGCCTTGTCGGCCGGTTCAAGCACCACATGGGTTCCTTCAGCGTTCGGTTTTAGAGCGATGTGACCACCCGCTGGAGGCAAACCAGCCCCGTTCACGTTAACGTGAACACCTCGCGCCAGCACGTCTTGTCCGGCAGTATTCGCCCCTATTTTATGGCCTGCGAGACCTAGAGGGTCGATAAGCAGAACGGGGTTATCCCCGTAAAAATACAGATTCAGCCCACCCGCATAGCTAATGGGATCCTGGCTGATAAAGCGACCTACACCTGGATCGTAATATCTATGCCGATTGTAATGCAGACCCGTTTCATGATCATGGTACTGCCCTTGGAATCGAATAGGGTTAGCAATGCCCTGCTGCCTCGCCCATTCCGACCACTCCTCTCTGATCTCTCCCCAAGCCCTGTACTGGGCGCGCCATACGAGCTCGCCGTGCTGATCGGTCAGCTCTTGAGGCGTGCCAAGGTGGTCGCACTGGTACCACGCCAGCACATCAATGGATGGCGATACTGCTGAGTGATTCCAAAGCGGATCCTCCTCCACACTATAGTCATCGCCATAGCTGGGTAGCCCCATCAGATTGATGGAATGATTCGACATAGCCTGCGCCACCGGAATGAATGTTCCCGGCTCAAACACATAGTGAATCGTGCGCCCCGCCTCGCCATCTTGCTGTGCAGCACGACTTTCCCAAGCGAGGTTATCGCCATCCCAACCGTACAACGTGAATCCACACCCATGCTCGCGCTGCAAACGTGCGTGCTCAGCGCTATTCCACAGTGAGCCTGCTGCAGGTCGCTGCTTGTAATGCACACTTGAGTTTTTCAGTAGTCGCCGCCCGAGTGCATCGTAGGCATATTCCACCGACAGTCTGGCGTCCTCAAAATGCACCAACCGATCAAACAGATCCCAACGCATTTGGCTGGAAGCACCATCCCGCCAGCGTTTTATCTGATTACCGCGCTCGTCGTATTCGTAATGAGTACCAGCGTATTCACGCAGCAAGTTATCGACCCGCTTGCTGCGTGCTGGGGTCAGCTCCAGTGGCCGTCGGCTCTCAGCTGTTTTCTCATCTAGCAGGTTACCCGCTGGGTCGAAGTCGAACGTCTCGACACCCAAACGACTGACCGCACTCAGTAACCTGTTGACCGGGTCATAACGGTAAGACAGTTGGCCACGACGCGTGTCGTTGATTTCGCTCAGTTGTCCGGCTGAGTCGTAGGCGTACTCACGCTTGAGCACAACCGAATTGTCATCGCTGCGCCCCAGCACTTGCTCCTGCAACCGCCCGGCCGGATCCCATTTCTGAGTTTGTATTAAACGGTTGCCTTGATGCCGAGCCACCTCGCGGTGCATGTCATCGCGCTCGTATCCAAGCAGCTCGTGCTCGTTAAAACGCAGTGCCAAGAGATGGCCGCTGCCGTAGGTCAACCAACTGACACGATGCCCGTCAGGGCGAATCGTAGCGACGCGCTGATTGAGCACGTCATATTCATGTTGCCAGACAGCAACGAGTGGTTTTTCCAAGCCGAGATAATGTTGATGCTCACGCACCATGTTGCCGGCAGGGTCGTGGAACCACTGCACACGACTATCGGCGTTGCTTGCAAGGATCATCTTTCCCCTGCCGTCATAAGCGTAATGTTCCGTCTGAGACTGATCACCAAGGGTGGCCAGTCGCTCCGTCACACGTCCCATTTCGTCGTACGCAAGCGTTACAACTCGATCACCGGTCGCGATCTTCGATAGGCGCCCGGTCGCTATGTCGTATTGATAGCGAGTCAGGCGACCGTCAAATCCTGTCTCAGTCAACAAACGTCCAACTGGGTCATAGAGAAATTGTGCTGAGCGCTCATTCTGGTTTTCTAACGCTTGCAAGCGCCCCAGCCGATCCCAGCGATAACGCAAAGTCTGTTCGGCAGCATCCACCCGTTCAGCGATGAAACCCGCCGCCGTATAGCGCCAGGTCGTACAGCGATCCAGTCCATCGACATGCGCCAACAGCCGACCTTCTGCATCGTGCTCGAAGCGCTCTTGCGTTTTGTCAGGGTGCTTGATCAGCGCCACTTGTCCAGATTTGTATTCATACTCGGTGCTCTGCCCAGCAGCATCGGTTGCACAGATCATCAGCCCCCGACCGTCATACTCCCATGCAGTGGTCTTGCCCGAGCAATCAACGTATTTAAGCAACTGTCCGGCATCGTTGTACTCAAGCGTTTTCTCGTTGCCGTTGGCATCCTTGATCGCAATCGGCAAACCTTTCTTGTCATAGGCGTACTCGGTTTTGTTACCGAGGGGATCGACCGTTTCAGTCAAATTGCCAACGTCGTCGTAAGCTCTAAGCCAAAGTCCACCCTCTGCATCCATGATTTTTATCAGTTGATCCTGATCGTCGTAAGCGAAGTGCACCACGCTGTTATCGGCACGGATATGCTCAAGTCGATTACTGCGTTCGTCGTAGCTGTAGCGATCTGTCGTGCCGTCAGGATGAATATGCCGCACTACGTTTTTGGCCTCATCACGGAACAGCCATTGCGAAAGGCCGTCCGCATGACGTATGCGATAGGTGTATCCCAGGCTGTCGTAGTAATGCCATGTCTCATTGCCATGAGCATCGGTGACATAGGTCAGACGAATGTTTTCGTCCCATTCCAGACGAGTATCAAAGCTCCCGTCATCTGCCCATTCACGCACGGCTTTGGCATCAGCGCCTGTGCCATCCCATTGCAGATTCATGCCGCGCCCGGTCCGGTCGCTGTAGCGAGTAATCAGGTGGTACTCGTACTGGTACGACCAAGCGGCGCCATTTTCATCCTGCGCCTGAACCAGGTCACCCTGCCCGTCAAATTCATAAGCACACAGCTGACGCTGAGGGACGCCATCACAGATCTCCCACAGTCCAATCAACCTGCCATAGCCATCAACCATGGTACCGATGTGGCGGTGAACCTTGGTGATGTCATGTTCCTGATAGGTGATCAGATCCGACAAGACCACCACATCGCCGTGACGATGCTCATGATGCAACATGATTCCGGCGCCATTGCGTAACTCGACACTGACCAGCACGTAACTGCGCCCATGACGGCTGTAGGTTTCCTTGCGCTCGAAACCACGGCATAGGAGTAACTGACCCTCGCTAACGTGCAGCAGGGTAATGTTCTCTATCGCGTCGTAATGGAATTGGCCGATCTTGGGTTGCGGATAGGTATGACTTCGACCGTCTGCATCGTGGAACACCAGGCCTTCGTCCTGCTCATCGATGCGGGTCGTAAACGATGTGATCCAGCGCGCTCCCAAGATGCCCCAATCATAGGCGCCAAGGTCTGAGCAATACGTGCGTGTCCAATCAATGGGAAATGCGCCGGGCAGGCTGAAATCCGAGTGATCAAACGTCTCTGTACCCATGGCAAAGTTGATGCGCTTACAGGTCGCAGGACACACTTCGTTTTTCTCGTCATTAGGGCGCGACTTCGGCTTTGATTCACCCCGGCTGACTTCAACCTTGCCGTCGCTAGCAACGCGTCGGGACTGACTGGTCATGCCTGGTTTGACGTTGCCGCCCTGCCCGTGTGCATTGCGCATACGCCACGCTGCAACGGCGCTGGCCAGCACTACCAACAGCGCGCCAATCGAGCTTTGAACGGCCGGGTCACTCAACTTGTTCAACTGCGTACGCAATTCAGGTCCCATCGCGCGCAGCGATTTCGTATGAACAAGCACTTTCTTCTTCGCTTGCTCTGGCAGGAGATGCTCGGCCGCACTGTTGGCAACACCTTTGCCGGCCGCCGTATAAACGTTCGCCGCGGCGCCGAAAATGTTGCTGATTGCGCTCAAAGGATCATGGAGCAACTGGCTGCTGGCAGCGCTTGCCATCTGCTGTGCGGCTTTCAAATTACCTTTGGCGTCGAGTTGTCCATTTACAACTCTCTCCAAGCCGACGGCAATTTCGTTGAGAATTTTCTCGCCCAGTTCTCCTGCATCATTGAGCAACTCTTTGAGTTTGGCTTGTGCCTGCTTAACGAAATCATCGATCACGCCCACGATGTCAGCGTTCAGATGACCGACCACCACGTTGATCAACGCATCACCCAAGACCAGCTTTCCGACCTTGGCGACTTCCTGTCGAACAAGGAACAGCGTCGGTCGCAAGCTCATGCGCGCGGCTGCCATGTTCGGCGGCATGGGCAAAACACCGATCAGGTTGATCCCCAGGCTGACCCAATTGAGAGGGTCTTGTCTCGGACTGTTGGAAAGCGTTACGACATCATTCAGCGCGTCGACCAATGCCATGATGTTGCCGACAACAGGTAGAGCCCCTGCCACCGTTTTAATGCGCTCCAAGGTGACAAGATCACCACTGATCTCTCGCAACCAGGCATCGAACTGAGCCGCACTGCGACCGACGTCTTCGACCATGATCAAATTCAGAGGAACAACGGCTACTTGGGGTTCACGTTTGGTTGCGACAGCGGTATTGGTCGTCATGGGAGCATCTTCAGCGAGCAGGCTTGGAAATTCGGAATGTCACGAGGCGTATCGCCTTTGAGGAGCCCACAGAAAGTCGCCTCTCGTTTGCAATTGAGCCCGGGTCTAGTTAGGTAGATCAGCTGATCACTGCGCCCTTCGGACCGCTCGCAATGAGCGCAGCTCCGCAAGCGGTTTTCATGCCGTCCAGAGCGATGGGCGTGCCATCGACGGTGTAGGTGCTGCTGCCTTCAGCAATAGGGAAAACCCCCTTGCAAAGTGGACAGCTCACCTTGTGACCGACACCTGCAATGGGCTTGCCGTTGAGGTCGGTTCGAGAGAATGCTTCGAGCACTTTGCCACCGTGAGTGGTGGAGTCGCCCAAGCGGATTACATCTTTCATGGTGTCACTCCTTTGACTAAATCTCGGTTACATGTCGGCCGTCGAACAATGAAATCAGGTTGGCCATCGCTGAACCTCTTAACACTTACTCGGCTTTCCAAACATCTTCATACCCTGAGTCATCAATGATGAATTTGGCGCCGACCGGTAGGCATAAATAATTCAACACCTGGGGCAACGTTTCGATGACATGGCTGATGTGAACCGGTTTATAGAAATCGTCCGACTCCGAATATTCACCGCAATGTATGAACCAGCTGACATTGCATCCCTCGGGTACCTGCACTCGAGTGCCGTAGATCGGTGATTGACCTACTGACTCTGTGGCCAAGGCCACGATCGGTTCAGGCACCTGCGCAGGCATACCGAACTTATCGCAGACCTCTTTCTGAGAGGCGTTGGGAAAAATCGCATCAACCTCGGCATTTTGACTCACGATTTCCTACTCATGACTTGAATATCCGAGACAGCACACCATGCCCAACGCTGATCGACCACGCACCTACCGACTTCACACATTGGTTCGCGAGTTCATGGTCGATCAAGTACCGTTGACTGAAAGCTCACTTTCCCAAGCGTTGATCGCAGCCAACCAAAACGCTCCTCAAACCAGTCAGCTCTGCAGCCACCAATTCAGAAGCGTTTCATCATCTTCGTCATCAATATTTTTATAGATATTGGCGTAATACCATTCGAGCCCCGTTTTCTCGCGAAACCGATCAAAAAACTCATTGATTTTGTCCATGCCGTTGCTTGAAGGCACAGCCAACGAGAGATTGCCTTCGAAAACGCCATCAAGCGTTCCACCCAGCTCACGGCCAACATCCGTTTCGAGTTGTGCAATGACCTCCTCGGGAATGTAGTCGGCGTAGATATGAATACAAAAATTCCCTCCGCGCTTCAGGACTTCGGCGTGGGTGTTTTTGTTCTTGATCGAGATGACGTCACCTCGAGCCAAATTCAGCGCAAGACCGGGTGAGGAAAGCAGCTCATAAGTATCCGACCCCATCGCAACAGCAGGGAGTTCCTCGAATACAGGACTATCGTCATTTGATACAAACACCTGAATCAGAACAGGCAATTCTTTATCGTCCATATGGCGCTCCACAACTTCCACGTTCGACACACGACATGCCTTCTTTCACGTAACCACTATTTCCCGCACTCAGGTTACACGATGCGCCCTCAAGATCTACGTTGACATCAGCCAGGTTGCCGCCATTTGAGGTGGCCACATTTTTATGCCCCAAGTGCATGTCATCAGGATTTGTTGAGGTATGCCCGCACCGCCAGCACTTGTAAACGCCCACCGGCTTACTTTTATCGATGAGTTTTTTGCGACATGCCGCCTGCCCTTTTCGACTGCCTCCGCCGACTTTACTCGCAGCAATATCTTGAGGCGAGGCTCCAGCGCCGTCTTTCAGCGCGCGCTTGGATGGCGGTTTCTTCACCAACCCCAAAGGGTCTACCCATTGGGTTGGGTTAGGCGCGTATTGATGAAGATTTATGCCACCCATCAGACCTATCGGGTCTTTAGAGATGAAGCGACCTACTTGAGGGTCGTAGTACCTGTATCTGTTGTAGTGCAAGCCTGTTTCATGATCATGGTACTGACCTTGGAAACGAATTGGATTGCTCAACCCCTGCTGTACTGCTGAGGCTGATGTGTGTTCTTTTACCTGGCCCCAAGCCTTGTACTGAGCGCTCCAGGCGACCTGACCATCCTGATCGGTTAGCTCTAACGGTGTGCCTAAATGGTCACACTGATACCAGGCCAAGACATCAAACGGCTGTGCTCTAGGAGCGTGACTCCAAAGCGGATCAACCTCGAGACTCTCGCCACCGACATATTCAGGCTGATTTAACAGATCAATCGAGGCGTGCCTGATCGCTTGAGCCACCGGAACAAACGTGCCGGGTTCATAAACGTAATGGACTGTGCGCCCAGTCCCCCCATCGACTGGCGCAGGACTGCTTTCCCAGGAGAGATTATCTCCGTCCCACCCGTACAAAGTCAGGCCGCAGCCAAGCAAACGCTGAAGACGTCCCTGCTCATTTTTATTCCAGTGAGAACCTGCTTCAGGACGATTTGTATAATGGGCGGTTGAATGCTTATACAGCCGGCGACCCAAGGCGTCGTAGGCATATTTGACCGAGAGACGATCATCCTCGAAATGAACCAACCTATCGAACAGGTCCCATTGCAATCGACTGCGTTGACCATTTTGCCAACGCAGCGTCTGATTGCCACGATCGTCGTACTCGTAATGGGTGCCGACGTATTCACGTAGAAGATTGTCTACCAACCTGCTACGTATTGGGGCCTGATCAAGAGGCCGGCGTACTTCTGTCACCTTTTCATCGAGCAGGTTACTGGCAGGATCGAAAGCAAATTTTTCAACCCCGAGCCGGCTTGCTGCACTGATAAGCCGTCCTACTGGATCGTAACGATAGGTCAGCGGTCCGCGACGCGTGTCGTTTAGCTCGGTCAATTGGCCGACCGCATCGTATTTGTATTCGCGCTTCAGCAAAGTGGAGTTGTCATCACTTCGGCTTAGCAATTGCTCCTGCAGGTGACCTGCCGGGTCCCACTTTTGAGTCTGGCGCAGCCGATTGCCTTGATGACGAACGACCTCACGATGTAAATCATCTCGTTCATAACCGACCAACTCGTGATCATCCAGTTTTAACGCAAGCAAATGCCCACTGCCGTACGTCAACCAGCTCACCCGGTGACCATCCGGGCGGGTCGTAGCGACACACTGGTTGAGGGGATCGTACTCATGCCTCCAGATTGCTACGAGCGGTGCATCCAGACTCTGATAATGCTGATGCTCTCTGATCAGATTACCGGCCAAATCATAGAACCACAGCAATCGGCTTTGGTCATTCGTGGCCAAAACCATGTTGCCGTTACCGTCATACGCAAAGGATTCACTCTGAGACATATTGCCCAAGCGCGCATGGCGTTCGACAAGCCGTCCCATGGGGTCAAACGACATCGAAATGACGCGCTCACCGCTGATGGCTCTCGCCAAACGCCCGCTCTCAGAATCGTACTGATAGCGCGTAGCAACGCCATCGAATCCTTTTTCCTCAAGCAACCTTCCGACAGGATCATAGTGAAATTGGGTGCGCTGCTCGTTTTCGTTTTCCAGCGCGATAAGACGGCCTAGCCGGTCCCAACGGTAACGAAGCGTTTGCTCGCAGGCGTCTACTCGCTCGGCAACCAGCCCCGCGGCGTTATAACTCCATGTCGTACAGCGATCCAGACCGTCAGTATGAGCCAGCAGACGCCCTTCGGCATCACGCTCGAATCGCTCCTCGGTTTTATCTGGATGCGTAATCAAGGCGATATGTCCAGCCTTGTACTCATACTTGGTGCTTAGTCCTGCTGCATCGGTAAAACAGATCATCTGACCGCGATCGTTGTATTCCCATTCGCTGGTCTTGCCAGAGCAGTCGGTATATTTCAGAAGCTGACCAGCATCGTTGTACTCAAGCGCTTTCTCATTGCCGATTGCATCCTTGATAGCGATCAACTGACCTGCTTTGTCGTAGGCATACTCCGTCTTGTTTCCAAGAGGATCGACCGACTCCACCAAATTGCCGGCATCATCGTATGCTCGCTGCCACTGCCCGCCTTCTGCATCACTAACCTTGATCAGTTGATTAAGATCATCGTAGGCGTAGTGAGCGACACTGCCGTCGGGACTGATGTGTTCGAGCAAATTACCGCGCTCGTCATAGCTGTATCGATCGGAGGTACCGTCTGTATGAACGTGACGAATGATGTTTTTCGCGTCATCGCGAAATAACCACTCTGAACGTTCATCGGCATACCGGATCCGGTAGGTGTAACCCTTGATGTCGTAGTAATGCCAAGTCTCATTGCCATGGGCATCAGTGACGTATGTCAGACGGATGTTTTCGTCCCATTCCAGGCGAGTATCGAAGCTGCCGTCATCCGCCCACTCGCGCACAGCCTTGGCGTGCGACGTGTGGCCATCCCACTCCAGATTCAAACCTCGGCCGGTGCGATCGGTATATCGAGTCAATAAGTGATGCTGATACTGATAACTCCAGGCAGCACCGTTTTCATCTTGTGCCTGGATCAGATCGCCGTGGATGTTGTATTGGTAATTACACAATTGCCGTACGGGCGCGCCGTCACGGATCTCCCAAAGACCGGCCAACCGTCCTTGATCATCAAGCAGGGTTCCAACGTGCAAGTGGACCTGCGTGATATCCCCTTGATAGGTGATCAGGTCAGACAATACCAGGGCATCCCCGTGCCGATGCTCGTAGTGCAGCATCAGCCCCGCACCACTGCGCATTTTGACATCCGTCAGCCAGAAGGAACGACCACGACGGACATAGGTTTCTTTGCGCTCAAAACCGAAGCAAACCAGCAGTTGATCCTCACCGGATCGAACCAGCGTGAGATTTTCAACGGCGTCATAGTGAAAGAGGCCTACCTTGGGCAAAGGGAAATCGATGTCACGACCGTCGGCTCCAAAAAAAACCAGCCCATCGCCCTTGCAGTCGAATCGGGTGGTGAACTCTGTCACCCACCGAGCGCCCAGTTCGCCATTGTCAAAAGCATCGAACCGGGAGCTGTAGGTACGCACCCATTCAATAGGAAATGGACCTGGCAGGCTGAAATCGGTATGGCTTAGCGACTCGGAGCCCAACGCAAAGCTAATACTGTTGCAAGTACCCGCGCATGCACCATTTTTCTGGCCATTGGCGTTGGCATTCGCAGGAGCCTGACGGCTGCTGGCTTCGAGCCGCCCTTCACCTGCTTTGTTCTGCGCCTTACTGGTGGCGTTGGGTTTAACGCTAGCGCTCTGTCCATGCCCACGACGCTTGCGCCAAGTCACCACAGCACCGCTGAGCATTTGCAACAACCAACCAATGGAGTGACGCGTTCCCGGGTCACCTAGCTTGCTCAGCTGGGATTTGATCTCCGGTCCCATGGCTCTCAATGTGCCGGTGTGCGTCATCACCAGTTTTTTAGCCTGGTCCGGCAGGAGATTCCTCGCCGCGCTGTTGGCAACTCCTTTACCCACGGCTTTGTAGGCACTGAATGCAGCCCCAAAGATATTGCTGATCGCCGCCTTGGGATCGCTGAGGAGCTGATTGCCCGCCGCCGTGATCTTCTGTCCCGCCGCGCGCGCATCGCCTTTTGAATCGAGCTTGCCATTTACAACGGCCTCGAGACCCTTAGCGATTTCGGTGACTGCACTCTCGCCGAGTTTTCCAGCATCGGCGAGAATGCCCGAGAGCTTGCCTTGAGCCTGTTTCACGAAGTCATCGATCGTGCCGACAATGGTGGCGTTCAAGTGCCCGACCAGCACTTCGATCATTGAATCGCCCAACAGCATCTTGGCGCTATTACGCAATTCCTGACGTACCAAAAACAAGGTCGGACGCAAACTCATACGAGCAGCAGCCATGGTAGGAGGGGCTGGCAAAACACCGATCAGGTTGATCCCTAGGCTGACCCAATCAAGCAACTCCCGCTGCTTGCTTTTGGTAAGCGTGACGATGTCGCCAAGCGCGTCGACCAGTGCCATGATGTTGCCTACAACCGGCAATGATCCGGCGACCCCTTTGATTCGATCGAGCGTGACCACATCACCGCTGATGGATCGCAGCCAGGCATCAAAGCGAGCAGCACCACGACCTACGTCCTGCACGTCCAGCGTGTTGAGCGGAACGACGGCGACCTGCGGCTCGCGCTTCTTGGCGACGGCAGCTTCAGTCATGACAGCACCTCTCCATTCGACAGGCCAGGTGCTTTGAGCGAAGGTTTTGGCAAGGATGGTGCCGGCAGACTTGGCAGCTTGCCCGCCTTGCTTGCTGCACCAAGGATGCTCGATGCACTAGGCATTGCCGCACTCGCCAGTTTTGGCAAGCCAGCCACTCCGCCCTGTACAGCACCTTTGACCTGTTGCGCCGTTTGCATTGCACCTTGTGCCGTCTGAACAGCACTCATCCCTGTCTGAGCCATATCCTTGCCCTTCTCCAGCACATCCCAGCTCTTGCTCGGCAACACTTGAGCAACCATTGCTTGCACTTGGCTTGGAGCTTCGTCCGCACCCGGTGGATTCAACGGCCATTCCGGCTTACCGATGTAACTGCCATCGCTCCAGGTGTCCGCCGGATCCTTGCCGAACAGCACACGTGCCGGCCCCGGTGCGGCGCCAGCGACGCTGGCGAAACCCTTGCCGTCTAGCTTGCCCTTGATGCTTTTGCCCAGGGCATCGATGACTTCGTAATCGCCGTCCTTGATGCCTTGGCGCCCGGCGTACTGGTTGAACAATTCCAGATTGCCCTTGCCCGGTTTCGGCGGTTCCGGGAATACCCCGGCGAGACTTTTCGCGCCGGTGTAGGCGAAGTTCGCTGCGTGCGCGGTGTACGGGCCGCTGGTGGCGTGGGTGATGCCGCCGGCGTTGTAGGTGGTGGCGCTGCCGCCGCCCTGGATCACCAGTTCGGTTTTCGCGGTGATGGTGATGCGGTCGGCGTTGGCGGTGATGTTGAGTTTGGCCAGCAGGTTGATGCTGTCCTTCAGCGCACGTACATCGATGTCGCCGGAGGCCGCGACCAGACGCCAACCCATGCTTTGCACGAACAGGCGCATGCCACGACTGGCACTGGCGAGCAGGCGTTTGCCGATCGACAGGCTGGTGTGGCCGGTGCTGCTCAGCGCCAGGTGTTCGCCGGTGGCGATGTGGCTGGAGCGCGGCGTGGTCAGGGCGATGCCGGCGGGACTCGCCAATACCAGATGCGGTTCGGTGAATTCGGGGAATTCGTTGGCGGTGAGGTTCGCCGGACCTGAGCCGAGCACGCCTTGATGCTGGGCGTGCAGCGCTTTGGCGACGTCGTCCTGATCGCCGGCTTCCTGGGCCTGAAGCTCTTTGGCTTGCACGGCAAAACCGTCTTGCTGGTCGCTCGCGGTGGCGAGGCGTTCAGCGGTTTCCGGCAGGTCCTTGTGGTGCTTGGATTCGTTTGGACGCGGCTCGGTGGTGATGAGCAGGCCGGCACCGGCACGTACCGCACCGTGGCGATCGGTTCTTAATTCAAAACCTTCGCCGCGCGGCTGACCGCCGCTCGGGCGCGGATGGGTCAGGTAACCGAGGTTGATCGCGCTCGCACCGTGGTCACTGCGCAGCGCGATGCTGATCTCGCTGGTGGTGTCGTCGATGCGTAATTCGTTGGCGCGGCTGCCCTTGTATTCCTTGCTCTTGACCGTGGCCAGGGTCTTGAAATCAGGCAGTTTGTACGGCGGCAGATTGGCGCCGTGGTACAGGCAACCGGTGATCAGTGGCTGATCGGGATCGCCTTCGAGGAAGGTGATCAACACCTCCATGCCGACCCGCGGAATATTGATCGAGCCAAAGGTTTCCGCGGCCCAGCTCGACGCCACCCGCATCCAGCAACTGGTCATGTCGTCGTGCTTGCCTTCGCGGTCCCAGAAGAACTGCACTTTCACCCGGCCGTACTGGTCGCAGTAGATCTCTTCACCTTCGGGGCCGCAAACCACAGCGCTCTGTGTGCCGAGGACTTTCGGTTTCGGGTGATCGAGCGGCGGACGGTAAGGCACGTCCCAAGGGATGGCGCTGAAGCGGTTGCGGTAGCCCTGGTGGAAATCGTCTTTATTGTCGGTGGTGTCGCTGGTCACCGACTCCTCGAGTACCTGAGGCTGTTTGCCTTCGTGGAATATTTCAGTGAGCAGCCAGAGGTCGTTCCAGGTCGGATTGGTGTGGTCGGTCAGGGCGAGAAAATGCCCGCTGACCAGAATCGGCTGATCGCTGTTGCCCTCGGCCAGACGATAGTCGCTGCGATGGCGTTCCAGTGCGCGATTGGCCAGATGCTTGCCGCGCTCGCGATCGACGAAACGGCCCGGGTAATCGTAGTCTTCGAGGTCCGGTTGCGCGCTGCTTTTGGCATCGCTTTCCAGCTCGATCTTCGGTTTGACGAAGTCGTAATCGCGGCGCGTGGTGCGGCTGGTGCGGGTGGCCAGACGCAGGCCGAAGCGCTTGACCACCGGTTTGTCGGCAACCAGTCCGGAGTCCTGCTGATAGGCCACTGGCGCCAGTTTCGGGAACACCGTCTGGTCATCGCCGAAGGTCAGCTTGTGGCCGCTGGACGTGTGCTGGAAGTGGTAGTGAATCCCCTCCTCCTCGCACAGGCGCTGGATGAAATCCAGGTCAGACTCGTCGTACTGCACGCAGTAGATCCGTTCCGGATAAATCGCGCTGAGCTGAAAGTGGTAATCGCTGGCGAGGATGCCGTGTTCTTCCAGGACCTGGCTGATGATCTGCTGCACGGTCATCTGCTGGAAAATGCGCTGGTTGACCCGGTGCGCGAGGTAGGCCAGTTGCGGGCGCAGGGAAATCTTGTAGCGGGTCAGGCGTTTGCCCGCCTCGCCCTGAGCGATGCTGTAGACCAGCCCGTGAATGCCGGTACCGCTCGGCGACAGCTGAAGAAACGCCAGTTTGTGCAGCACGCTTTCGAGGTTGATCGAGGCCTTTTCGCTGACCAGTTCCAGCTCGAATTCGAACGGCGTGTTGAGGGCCTCACGACCGGTGAAGGACAGCACCTGGAAACCGCTGTCGATGCCATCGACGGTCAGATTGAAATGAGGCTGGTTGGCCGGTGAGAACATTCCCTTGTCCCTCGCGCAGTGCTGCGACGCGCCTCAGGGTGCATGAACCTGAGGCGAAAAAATCCTTGATCGAACAGTGAACTCGACCAGTCAGGCTGGTCGAGTCGGTAGCACCATCAGCCGTAATTAAACGACTGGAGCACGCCAGTCATCGGAACCCGAAGTACCGGATACTTCGTGGGTCCAGGTGATTTTGCGGTAGGTGAACTGCACTTCTTCCAGGTGGGTGAAGTGCGCGTTGCCTGGGTCCTGGCAGTTGTGCATTTTGTTGTTGATGGCGACGATGATCGCGTCTTCCAGTTTGGTGGTGTAGTAGTGCTCTTGGGTGCCTTGAGCCGAAGTGCGGTACCACTGGATAACGATTTCGCTCATGCGCTCGCCGGAGGTCAGCGCCGCTTGCAGCAGAGGCGAAGCTTTGTCGTAGACCTTGGTGATGACCACTGGTTTGTGCACGCGCTGACCGGTTGGCTGACCGGATTGCGGGTCACGCGGGATGATCACGTCGTGGGTGAAAGCCTGCACCATGACCTGGTCTTCGTGGCCTTCCTGAAAGGTGTTGCCAACGGAGTCGGCGGTGAATGCGCCTGCAGTGATCAGGCCTTGTTTTTCGCCAGTGACGGACATGTACGCTGGTGTTGCCATGGGGATGCTCTCCTTGCTCAAAAAGACGTACCCGGCGGGCACCATTGCCCACTAGAGTGGCCATGAGCCATCAAAGTTCATGCCAGCTTTTATGCAACCCATACAGATCAAGGCTTTGCGGCCATCGATTCACTTTTCTTGACGCTAAAACGATGATAAACCTAGAGAGGTGCGCAACTTCTTGCGCAGTGGTGTGCAAGAAGTTGCGCACTTGGCTACAGATCACGAACGACGTGGCCTCCAGCGACATCGACGGGCAAAACCGCGCAAGCACTGCGCAACTTTTTGCGCACTTGCGAATGACTTAAAAATCCTCGAACCAACGACGCTTCGCCATAAATGACTCGACACTCCGGCACTGCTCATTCGGAACCCCTGAGCTATCCTGCTGCCCACTAAAAGGTATCGACACATTCAGCAAGGAGGTTTGCATGCGTACCCTCGAATTGGCCGGCGTAGAGGTTCCAGTCATCGGTCAGGGCACCTGGCGTATGGGCGAAGACCGTTCGGCGCATACGCGCGAAGTAGCGGCGCTGCGCACCGGGATCGAGCTGGGCATGACCCTGATCGACACCGCTGAAATGTACGCCGAGGGCGGCGCCGAAACCGTCGTCGGCGAAGCCATCGCCGGCTGGCGCGATGAGGTGTTTCTGGTCAGCAAGGTCTACCCGCACAACGCCAGCCGCAAAGGCATACCGCAAGCTTGCGAGCGCAGTCTGCGGCGGCTCGACACCGATTACATCGACCTCTATCTGTTGCATTGGCGCGGTCAGTATCCGCTGGAAGAAACCGTCGAGGCCTTCGAACGTCTGCGCAAGGACGGCAAGATCGGCCGTTGGGGCGTGTCGAATTTCGATGTCGGCGATCTCGAAGAACTCTCAAGTTCGGCCTGCGCGACCAATCAGGTGCTCTACAACCTTGAAGAGCGCGGCATCGAATTCGATCTGCTGCCGTGGTGCCAACACCAGCGCATGCCGCTGATGGCCTACTGTCCGATCGGCCAGGGAGGCGCGATGCTTGCCGAGCCGGTGTTGAAAGACATTGCCGCTCGTCACGGCGTAACCCCGGCACAGGTTTCGCTGGCGTGGATTCTGCGTCAGGATGGTGTGATTGCGATTCCCAAGGCTGTGCGACCGGAACACGTGCAACTCAATGCACACGCCGCGCAACTGCAACTGGAAGCCGGGGATCTGGCGGCGCTGGACCAGGCGTTTCAAGCGCCACAACGCAAGCAGCGGCTGGCCATGGTCTGAGCCAGCGGCTGGCGAGGGCTTCGCGATGAGAAGCACTGATCAGTACGACCCGTTCAACCTGCAACGTTTTATCCAGGCTCAGGATCCAGTGTTCGAGCGCGTGCAACGCGAACTCGATGAGGGCCGCAAACGCAGCCACTGGATGTGGTTTGTGTTCCCGCAGTTCGCCGGCCTGGGCGGCAGCGAAATGTCCCGGCGCTTCGCCATCGGTTCGGCCGAGGAAACCCGGGCTTATCTGGCTCACGAACTGCTCGGCGCACGCCTGCGTAGCTGCACACATCGGGTGCTGAAAGTGCAGCAACGTTCGATCGCGGAGATTTTCGGCCATCCCGATGACCTGAAATTTCACTCCTCGATGACCCTGTTCGCGCAGTTTGCCGCGCAAGACAGCGTGTTCAATCAGGCGCTGGAGCGCTACTTTCACGGCATTCTCGATGAATGGACGCTGCAACTGCTCGACTCAAAACAGGCCCAGTTGCCCCCCGATCAGGGTTGAGAAATCGTCGTCGACAAACGGCAGAATCGCATCCGCCACCGGTTGCAGCTGCCGGGTGATGTAGTGGTCGTAGTCGATTGCGGCGCGGCGCACCTCCAGCGGCTCGGGACCTGCCAGGGTGATCACATAGCTGATCCAGCCACCGTTCTGGTATTGCCGTGGTCGCCCGTGTTGGGCGTTGTAATCATCGGCCAGCCGCGCCGCGCGCACATGGGGCGGCACGTTGCGTTCGTAGTCGTCGAGAGTGCGGCGCAGGCGTTTGCGGTAAACCAGACGATCGTCGAATTCGCCCGCGAGGGTTTTGCGCACGTAGTCGCGCACGTAATCCTGATAGGGCTTGCGCTGGAAAATCCGCTCGTAGAGTTCCTGCTGGAATTGCCGAGCCAGCAGCGACCAGTCGGTGCGCACGGTTTCCAGGCCTTTGTAGACCATTTCATCGCTGCCATCGGCGCGGGTGACGAGGCCGGCGTAGCGCTTCTTGCTGCCCTCCTCCGCGCCGCGAATGGTCGGCATCAGGAAGCGTTTGTAATGAATTTCGAATTGCAGTTCGAGGGCGCTTTCCAGGCCATATTCATCACGCACATGCGCGCGCCACCAATCATTGACGTGCTTGACCAGCGCATGACCGATAGTCGCCGCTTCTTCCTGTCCGTGCGGGCGACGCAGCCAGACAAACGTCGAGTCGGTGTCGCCATAGATCACCGCGTGGCCCTGCTCTTCGATCAACTTGCGCGTGCGCAACATGATCTCGTGACCGCGCAGGGTGATCGACGAGGCCAGGCGCGTATCGAAGAAGCGGCAGCCGCTGGAACCGAGCACGCCGTAAAAGGCGTTCATGATGATCTTCAGTGCCTGCGACAACGGCGCGTTGTGCTCACGCTTGGCGGTCTCGCGACCCTCGGCGACGCGCGAAACGATCGCTGGCAAGCAATGCCGGGTACGTGAGAACCGCGCCCCTCGGAAACCCGGCACCGAATCGGCATCGTCCGGGTGCTGCAAACCTTCGATCAGCCCGACCGGGTCGATCAAAAAAGTGCGGATGATCGACGGATACAGGCTCTTGTAATCAAGGACCAGCACCGATTCGTACAAGCCCGGTTGCGAGTCCATGACAAAACCGCCGGGGCTGGCCTGCGGCGGGTTGGTGCCCAGGTTCGGCGCAACAAAACCCTGGCGGTGCATCAACGGCATATACAAATGCGTGAACGCCGCCACCGAACCGCCGCTGCGATCGGCCGGCAATCCGGTGACGCTGGCGCGTTCGAGCAAAAAGGTCAGCAGTTCGGTCTTGGCGAAGATCCGCGTGACCAGTTCGCAGTCCTTGAGGTTGTACTTGGCCAGCGCCGGTTTGTCCTCGGCAAACATGCGGTTGATTTCGTCCATGCGCTGGTACGGGTTGTCGATGGCCTTGCCTTCGCCGAGCAATGTCTGGGCGACATTTTCCAGACTGAATGAAGGGAAGCTCCAGGTCGCCGAACGCAGGGATTCGATGCCGTCGATGATCAACCGCCCCGCAGCCGAGGCGAAATAGTGATTGCGGCTGCCGTGTTCGCGCCATTGCATCTCTTCGCCGCCACGGCCGATTTTCAGCGGCACGCCGAGGCGGCGCGCGTGTTCGTGGAGGATGCGCAGGTCAAACTGCACGACGTTCCAGCCGATGATCGCGTCAGGGTCGTGGCGGGCAAACCAGTCGTTGAGTTTCTTCAGAATGGCGGTGCGCGAGTCGCAATATTCGAGGTCGAAGTCGACGATGCTGTCATCGCCATTCGGCGCGCCGAGCATGTACACCTGACGCTGGCCGCAGCCTTCGAGGGCGATGGAGTACAGCTCGCCGGTTTCGGTGGTTTCAATGTCCAGCGAGACCAGCCGCAGTTTTGGCCGGTAATCGGGGTCAGGTTTGAGCTGGGCGTTGAGCAACACGCCATCGGCATCGGGCGTGCCGCTGAACCGCACCGGCGCGGTGATAAAGCGCTCCATCAGGTAGCGCTCCGGTGGGCGCACGTCGGCTTCGAAGACGTCGACCCCGGCGCGGTTGAGCGCGGTTTCCAGGCGCATCAACTGGCCATGTTGCTGGCAATACAGACCAAGCACCGGACGATGCTCGAAATCCTGCAGCGCCAGCGGGCGCAGTTCGACGTTCTTTTCGTCGTGCAGCAGGCGTTCGGCCGCTTCGCGCTGCTCAGCGGGAATAAACGCCACCGACGGCTGATGCGGCAGGCGCACATGGCGCGGCCCGGCGTCGGTCGCCAGCCAGAACTCGACTTCGGTGCCGGCCGGGGTATCGCGCCAATGCCGGGTCAGGACGAAGCCCTGATGTAAATCCACCACTGCAACCTCAAAAATGGAATCAGAAGCGCATTCTACGCGGCATTGTCCGGGAGGGCCCTGGCGATAAATCACCCGCAGACAGGGAAAAACCGGGCAAATGACGTTTTTTGCGCGTTATCTGCCGCTTTGCCACCTTGCCCTGCGCGCTTGTGTCTACGATGCTTGGAGAACAACGACAACACCTGAGTAACCGCCATGAAGACCGTCGCCCAACTGCTCAAGCTCAAAGATCAGAAAAATCAGGAAGTGCACCAGATCAAACCTGATCACATGGTGCTCGAAGCACTGATGAAGATGGCCGAGAAAAACGTCGGCGCCTTGCTGGTGGTCGAAGACGATAAAGTGGTCGGCATCATCAGCGAACGCGACTATGCGCGCAAATTGGTGCTGCACGGTCGCTCATCGGTCGGCACTCCGGTGCGCGACATCATGGTCAAGGACGTAATCACCGTGGACACCCGACAAACCGTCGACACCTGCCTGGGCATCATGTCCGACAAACGCCTGCGCCACTTGCCGGTAGTGGAGGACGGCCAGTTGATCGGCTTGCTGTCGATCGGTGACCTGGTCAAGGAAGCGATTGCCGAACAGGCGGAGCTGATCAAACAGCTGGAGCAGTACATCCGCGGGGAATAACTTTTCAGAATCATCCCCTAACCCTGTGGGAGCGAGCTTGCTCGCGAAAGCGGTGGGTCAGAATAACAAGCGTCGACTGACACTACGCTTTCGCGAGCAAGCTCGCTCCCACAGGGTTCTTTGGTGCTCAGGCAGGCCAATGCCGCGCAAACACCGGCGCCAGCACCGGATGCCGGTCAATCCGCTGCAGCCACGCATAAAACCCCGGTCGCGTCTGGCGCAAATGCTCGCGGCTGCCCGCCCAGCGCGTCACCACCGCCGCCAGCACATCCAGCGCCCCCGGCGTTTCGTCATCCAGGTACAACTCGGCGGAAAACTGATCGGCAAACACCTCCCAACTCCAGTGTAAACGCTCGCGCGCGCCGGCGATCAGGTTCTGCCGCGAGGCTTCGTCGGGCCTCAGCAGCCAGCGCTCCGGATAATCGATGACGCCGATCGCCGCGTAGCAGTTGCTGACGATGTAGACCAGACCGCGAATCGCCTGATCACGATCCTCCGCCTTGGCCGGCAGCAAACCGGACTTGGGAAACGTCAGGCCGAGATGAATCAGGATCGCCGCGCTCTCGGTGATGGCGCTGCCATCAGGCAGTTGCAAGGTCGGTATCTGCTTCAGTGGATTGAGCTGGGCCAGTGCCTCGGCGGCTTCGGGACTGGCTTCGATATCAATGAAGCGGTAAGCGATCTGGCACAGTTCCAGCGCCGCTTCGATGGCGGCTGCGCCTGAATTTTTGTGCCCATAGAGCTGGTACATATCCAATCCCCCCGAAAAAGACCATTGCCACAGGGTAGATGGCTGTAGCGTGGCTGTAGAAATAATCTGCCTGTGTATCGGTTCTGGCACGGTTTTCCCATGCACTCGCGACTTGCGAAGTCAAACCTCGCAAACAGCGCTGGCGGTGCCCATCCCGCACCAAGAGCAATCATCGAACGCTATCCGCGTTCTTGTAAGGTGCGATACCGAACCAAAAGTTCGCGTATCCGAGCTGGCAACAAGGAGTTCACCGCGTGAATCTTCAAACGCTCTGCCGCTTCATCCTCTGCTTACGGGTTTGTGCACAACGCCCAGTTCATTCGAACAGTCCCGGTGGCCAACACCTTTACTTTATTACCTGAACTCACGACTGCGTGCACTGTGTGCGGCGATGACGTATTCGCCGACAGCAGCGTGCTATTTATTTTTTAAATATGACTCGAAAGCTTATTGCGCAACTTCGGCATTAACTGAATGAACACAGGATTGTCGAACAATAACTTTCGACGATTTGGCAAATGCACCAAAACTGCTCCACTGACTTCATCTGTTGAGCATTACAAACATAGCTTTCATTTAAACAAGAATAAGGAACATACCCCGTGACCCGCTAAAACATTGACCCGCACCAAATCAGTCCGCCGCGCACCAGCAAGTGCCCCGGCTGCCAGCCAAGCCGCCGCTCTATCCCGCCGTCCAGCGTGATACCGCGCAGAGCCTGACTCGCCTCTGAAAAAGCTCCGCCAAACGGAGTAACGGGGATCTGCGCACTGGAGAAAAATCACGACAGTGGCAAAACTTATATAAATGCGACATGGGTAACACTGATGAAATAAGCGCTGTACATTTCAGCAATATCTGGCACAGCGGTTGCTATGTGTTACAAGCATGAGACACCGACAGTGATCTCACGCAATAGAACAACCAGGGAATGGCTAATGAACACTCGAAGTCGATGGCGCTAAGCCAGTAAGTTTGCACAAGTCCTGTTAATAGATAGTTGAACTATCGGCTTTTGCACACCTTGAAGAAAGTTGCACCCACCCACTCGAGCATCTCCTGGATGTTCGGACGGCACCTTATTGCCCTTCATCAACCCGAGGGAGCTTTAATGAACGACGCGGTAAAGCACAGATCCCTGCCGGGGCCGTTACGGGAAGCGCCGATCCCGCCGGTTTCGGGCGGGCCGGCCTTTAAAGCCAATACCTCGCAACCCGGTGGGCTGAATAAACAGCAGATGGTGTTGTTGGTGGCGGTGTCGGCACTGATACATGGCGGCGCCTGGTGGTTTCTCCAGCAGTCGCGAACCGAGCCGCTGCCGACGCCGCCGCAGATTCCGGAAATGACCGTCGAGCTGACCAGCGCGACGCCACCGGCACCGCCCACACCGGAACCACCACCGCCACCGCCGCCCCCACCACCTCCGGAACCGGAACAACCGGTGGAAGACGAAGACGCGGTCAAGCCACCGCCGAAACCGGTGGAAAAGCCCAAGCCGATCGAAAAACCGAAACCGGTCGAGAAGCCGAAACCGGTGAAAAAGGTCGAGCCGCCGAAAGCCCCGCCCGCTCCGGCACAACCGGCGGCACCTGCCGCACCGGCCACTCCGAGCGCGCCGCCGGCACCCGCCGCTGCGCCCGGTCCGGTCAAGGAATCGGCCGCGATTTCCGGCCTCGCCAGCCTCGGTAACCCGCCGCCGGAATACCCGTCACTGGCGCTGCGGCGCAACTGGGAAGGCAGCGTGGTGCTGCGCATTCAGGTGCTCGCCAACGGTCGCGCCGGCTCGGTGACGGTGACCAAGTCCAGCGGCAAACCGCAACTGGATGACGCCGCGGTCGCCGCGGTGAAGAACTGGAAGTTTATTCCGGCCAAACGCGGTGACACGCCGATTGACGGCTTCGCCACCCAGACCATCGATTTCAAATTGCCGCAATAACCGAACGCTCACTCAACGCACAACCGAATAACGCAAGCGAGGTGTCACCATGAACGATTTGTCTTCGATGATTGTCCCCGGCGTGCTCTGGGGTCTGGTGCTGTTTTCCGTGGTCAGCTGGGCGATCCTGCTGGTCAAGTCGGCGCAATACCTGCGGCAGAAAGCCCAGAACAAACAGTTCACCAAAGCCTTCTGGGGCGCGCCGGATCTGCTCACCGCCGCCGAACACGCGAGCCAGTATCCGGGCTCGCTGGCGCGCATTGCCAGCAGCGGTTTCGAGGCGCTGCTGGTGGAAGATTCGCCGCGTACCACGCAGCAATTGGCACACACCATCAATCGCGCGGATCGCCTGGAACGCAACCTGCGTCAACAGATCCAGAAGGAACGCCGCTCGCTGGAAAACGGCCAGGCGATCCTCGCCAGCATCGGCAGCACCGCGCCGTTCATTGGTTTGTTCGGCACCGTGTGGGGCATCATGGAAGCGCTGAAAAGCATCGGTGAAACCGGTTCGGCCAGCCTTGAAGCGGTGGCCGGGCCGATCGGCCACGCGCTGATCGCCACCGGCGTGGGTATCGCTGTCGCGGTGCCGGCGGTGCTGATTTACAACTTCTTCTTACGCCGTCTGAAACTCGCTTCGGCGGACATGGACGACTTCGCCCATGACTTCGACGCCCTCGCCTCGCGCAGTGCGTTTTCCATCAGCCGCCAGGCCATCGCCAGCAAAACCACGGCCGCCGTGCGGGAGGCCAGCTGATGTCGTTCTCCACTCAAGACAGCGATGAAGTGCTCAGCGAGATGAACGTCACGCCGCTGGTCGACGTAATGCTCGTGTTGCTGGTGGTGTTCATCGTCACCGCGCCGCTGATGACCAACGCGATCAAGGTGAACCTGCCGAAAACCGACGCCGTCGCCCCCGCCGAAAAGAAAGACCCGGTGGTGGTCAGCGTCGATCAGGACGGCAAGTTCTATCTGGCCAAAACCGAACTGGCCCCGGAATCCCTGGAAGCCAGCCTGAAGGAGGTCAAGGCCAAGGACGCTGACGTACGCGTGCAGCTACAGGCCGACTCCGCCGTCAATTACGGCCAGGTAGCCAAAGCCATGGCGTCGATCGAACGCTCGGGCATTACCAAAATATCGGTGATGACCACCCACTGAGTGCGGTGCCGGGCGCGCCTCTTGGGACGCGCCCGGCACCGCTCGTTGACTCCCGTCGCAACCCGCCGACCGAAAAAACGCCATGCGTCTTCGGAGGGGATCGGCTTGCTTGAAGAAAGTGGTTTTCCGCACGCGGTATCACCGAAAGCGGAGCAATGAGGGGCTCACAAGGCCAATTCGATAACGTCTAAAAAGTCGGAAATAACCATGCTGATGAACACTCCACGCTTCACGCTCAAACCCTTGGTGGCAACCATTTCTCGCCACCGTTTTGTTCCGTTGTATCTGGTGGCCATGGGGATGGGCGCCGGGACTGTGCAGGCGGCCGAGGACGACAACACCAGCGTCCCGGCGACTGCAGCGGTGGTTGCGCCGACCACGCAACTGCAACGGGTGGAAGTGACCGGTTCGGCGATTCGCCGGGTCGATGCGGAAACGGCGGTGCCGATCACCATTCTCAAGGCCGATGAGCTGCGCAAACAGGGCGTGACCACCACCGCCGAACTGGTCCAGCGCATCACCGGCAGCCAGTCGATCAACAACAGCGCAGGCTCCGTGGGCGCAGCCACTGGCGGCGCCTCGTTCGCCGACATGCGCGGTATCGGCGCGAACAAGACGCTGGTGCTGCTCAACGGTCGACGCTTGGCCAACAACGCCTTGTCCGGCACCAACTCGGCCGGCGGCGCGGTGGATCTGAACATGATCCCGTTTGCCGCCATCGAGCGCGTCGAAGTGCTGCGCGACGGTGCCTCGGCCCTGTACGGCACCGACGCCATCGGCGGCGTGATCAACTTCATCACCAAGAAATCCCTGACCGACGGCCAGTTGACCCTCGGCGGCGAAACCCCGACCCACAGCGGCGGCGGCCAGACCAAAGACATTAGCGCCAGTTGGGGCTACGGCGATCTGGAAGAAGACCGCTTCAACGTCCTCGGCGTGTTCAACTACAACAAGCAACAGAACCTCGACGCCAACGACCGCTCGTTCGCCACCGATTATGCGCCCGGTCGCGGCCTGGATCAGACCTCCGGCACCGCGTTCCCCGGTAACTACAGCCAGAACGGCAACGCCACCAACCCGTTGGCCAACAGCAATTGCAACGGCCCCAACCTGATTGCCCGCGACGGCTTGTGCCGTTTCAGCACCCGCGAATACATCGACCTGGTGCCGCAAACCGAGAAAACTTCGTTCTTCGGTAAAACCACCGGCAAGCTCGGCGACGATCACAACGTCAACCTCGAATACTTCTGGTCGCGCAACAACAACGCCGTCGCCGTCGGCCCTGCGCCACTGACCGGACTGAGTCTCGATTCTTCGTCGCCCTACTATCCCGGCAACGGCATCACCCCGGCACCGACCGATTTCGCCCTCGACCCGACCCAACCGGTCGATGTGAACTGGCGTGAAACCGCGGCCGGCCCGCGGGAATCGAAAGACCAGAATACCAGCCAGCGCTTCCTGCTGAGTTTCGATGGTCTGGTCGCCGGTTGGGATTACAACGTCGGCGCCTCGTACAACCAGAACAAAATCGTCTCCAGTGTCACCAGCGGTTATGTCAGCGATCAGGCGATGATCGACGGTCTGGCCAGCGGTCTGCTCAACCCGTTCGGCCCGCAGTCGGCGGCCGGCCAGCAGTACATCGACAATGCGGCGTACCATGGCGCCTATTCCACTGCAGTTGGCCGCGTGGCCGGATTCGACGGGCGCATCAGCCGTGAAATCGGCGACTGGTTCGGTGCCGGCCCGTCCGGTCTGGCGCTGGGTGGCGAGTACCGCAAGGAGAAATTCCATCAGGACTTCGAGTCGTTCGCCGGCGACATCCAGAGCCTCGGCATCGACCCGGCCGGCAGCGTTGAGGGTGATCGCAGCGTGAAAGCCGCCTATGCGGAAATCAACGTGCCAGTGCTCGACAGCCTCGAACTGTCCGCCGCGGTGCGTCACGACAAATACAGCGACTTCGGCAGCACCACCAACCCGAAATACTCGTTCCGTTATCAGCCGTTGAAAGAGCTGGTGGTGCGTGGCGCGTACAGCGAAGGTTTCCGTGCGCCGTCGCTGTATGAGCTGTATTCGCCGCGCAGCATCACTTTCACCCAGGGCTACTACAACGACCCGGTACTGTGTACCGGTGGCGTAGTGCAACCAGGCGGCAATGGCGGCCGTGATTGCGGTCAGCAGTTCCTCAACCAGATTGGCGGCAACGAAGATCTGGCCCCGGAGAAGGCGCGTAACGTCACCCTCGGCTTCGTCTATCAGCCGATCAACAACCTGTCGGTGGGTCTGGATTTCTGGTGGATTCACATCTCCAACCAGATCCAGCCATTCCCGGAATCCACCGTGTTTGATCAGGCCGGCTCCTACCCGGATCGCTTCGTGCGCAACGCCGACGGCACGCTCAATTACATCGTTACCGGCAACGCCAACCTCGGCATCGTCGAAACCAACGGTGTCGATGTGTCGCTGGATTATCGCTTCCCGAACACGCCGTACGGCCAATTCGGTCTGGGGCTGCAAGGCACTTACGTTGACGAGTACGACTTCCAGAGCACCATCAAAGGCCCGTTCACCGACAAGGTTGGCGACTTCCAGGGGGACGGTGTGATCGCCCGCTGGAAACACAACCTCACCGGCAGCTGGACCTTCGGCGCGGCGCGGGCGGCGCTGACCAACCGCTTCACCACCGGCTACAACGACTACGACCGCGACACCCATGCACGCGTGGCGTCGTATTCGGTGTGGGACCTGTCGGCCGGTTACACCTTCAACAAAGTGCTGGATGTCGATGCCGGGATGAAGAACGTGTTCGACCGCAACCCGCCATTCACCAACCAGGCTTACAACTTCCAAAGCGGCTATGACCCGCGCTACACCGATCCGCTGGGCCGCACCTTGTTTGCGCGCATGACGTACCACTTCTAACCGGAAACACCAGATGTCTCCCTGTGGGAGGGGGCTTGCTCCCGAAGGCGGTGTGTCAGTCAACACACTCTGCACTGATCCACCGCCTTCGGGAGCAAGCCCCCTCCCACAGTTTGATCTGTGTGCATTCAGGAATTAAGGAGTGATTGCATGAGTTTTTTGCGCAACATGGCGGGCCTGCTTCTGGGCAGTGCGCTGCTGTGCACCGGCACGTCGGCGCTGGCCGGCGGCAGTTATGCGCTGACGGTATACGGCGAGGCGCCGAAGTATCCGGCGAACTTCGAGCACTTTGATTTCGTTGATCCCAAGGCGCCGAAGGGCGGTTCGCTCAGCCGCGCGTCGATGGAGATCGGCCAGTACAACTACATCAGCCCGTATGCCGATCAGGGCATTTCCGTGGTGCAGGTCAACGACTGGGTGTACTCGCCCTTGGCATTTCGTTCGCTCGACGAGCCGTACACCGTTTACGCACTGGTCGCGCAGCAGATCGAGCGCGACCCGCAAGGCTTGTGGGTACGTTTCACCCTCAATCCAAAGGCACGCTTCGCCGACGGCACGCCGATCACCGCCGAAGACGTGCGCTACACCTTCAACCTGCTGATGACCAAGGGCAGCCTGAGCTATCGCCAGCAGTACGCCGATGTGCAGGACGTGCTGATCGAAGGCCCGCGACAGGTACGTTTCACCTTCAAGAACAACCTCAACCGCACCCTCGCGCTGGATCTGGCGACGATGCGCGTGGTCCCCGAACACTGGTGGAAAACCCGTGACTTCGCCAATGGCGGCGGTTTCGAGCCGCCGCTGGGCAGTGGTCCGTATCGGGTGAGCAAAGTCGACGCCGGGCGCAGCATCAGTTTTCAACGCGATCCGGACTGGTGGGGCAAGGACCTGCCGGTCAGTCGCGGCATGTACAACTTCGACACCCTCACGGTGAATTTCTACGGCGACACCGACGTCGCCCGCCAACTGTTGCAGGCCGGCGCGTTCGACTACAACCGCGAGTTCTCCTCGTCCGGTTACGTGGTCGGTTACGACAGCCCGGCATTGCGCGACGGCCGCTTGCAGCAGGCGATCCTCGCCCCGGACAAACCCACCGCCGCTCAGGGCTTTGTGTTCAACCTGCAAAACCCGTTCTTCAAGGATCGCCGCGTGCGTCAGGCAATCAGTCTGCTGTGGGATTTCGAGTGGACCAACAAACAGATGATGCGCGGCTTTTACGTGCGCCAGAACAGCTTCTGGCCGAAGAGTGAAATGGCCGCCACCGCGCTCCCTGATGCCGAAGAATTGAAGATCCTCGAACCGCTGCGCGGACAGATTCCCGACGAGGTCTTCACCACGGTGTATCAGGCGCCGAAAACCGATGGCAGCGGCTATATCCGCGACAAGCAATTGCAGGCGTTGCAGCTGCTCGCCGAGGCCGGTTGGACGCCGCAACACAATCGACTGGTCAACGCTGCCGGCGAGCCGCTGGAGTTCACTTTCCTCGACGGTCAGGGCGGCTTCGACCGCATGCTGCTGCCATTCAAACGCACCCTCGCGCAGATCGGCATCACCCTCAATCTGCGCCGGATCGATTCGGCGCAGTACGTCAACCGTCTCAACGCCCGTGACTACGACATGATCGTCGTCGCTTTCCCGCGTAGCGGCGATCCGATCGTCTCTCCCGGCCGTGAGCTTTACAGCCTGTACGCTTCGCAAAGCGCCACGCAAGTTGGCAGTTCCAACTCGATGGTGCTGGCCAACCCGGCGGTCGATCAACTGATCGACGGGCTGGTCCAGGCCAACACCCGCGAGGCCATGGTGCATTACGCCCGCGCCCTCGACCGGGTACTGCAATGGGGTTACTACATGATTCCCAACTACTACTCCAAAGGCACGCCGACGGTGTATCAGAACCGCTTTGGCATGCCGCCGGTGCAACCGGCCTACGACGAAGGCCTCAACACCTGGTGGGAGGTATCGGCCAAGGCGTTGACCACGCAACAGATGCACACTCAGCTTGCGGGGGGCCAGTGACATGTTGCGTTATCTGAGTCGACGTTTGCTGCTGATCATCCCCACGCTGCTGTGCATTCTGGTGGTGAATTTTCTGATTGTGCAGGCCGCGCCCGGTGGTCCTGTGGAGCAAGCCATCGCCCGCTTGCAAGGCTTCGGCGGGCACAGCATGGGCGGCGGTGGTGAAGTCGCTGCGGTTGGCGGGGCCGGACGCAGCAGCCGTGGCCTCGACCCGGCGCTGATCGAGGAGATCAAACACCATTACGGCTTCGACAAACCGATGCACGAACGCCTGTGGCTGATGCTGAAAAACTATGCGCAGCTGGATCTGGGCAGCAGCTTCTTTCGCGGAGCCAAGGTCACCGATCTGATCGTGCAGAAGTTGCCGGTGTCGCTGTCGCTGGGCTTGTGGGCGACGCTGATCACCTACCTGATTTCCATTCCGCTGGGCATTCGCAAAGCGATCAAGAACGGCAGCGCGTTTGATGTCTGGAGCAGTACGGCGATCATCATCGGCTACGCGATGCCAGCGTTTCTGTTCGCGATTCTATTGATCGTGGTGTTCGCCGGCGGCAGCTACGTCAACTGGTTTCCGGTGCAGGGCCTGGTGTCGGACAACTTCGACAGCCTCAGCACCTTGGCCAAGGTTGGCGACTACCTCTGGCACCTGGTATTGCCAGTGACGGCGCTAGTGATTGGCGGTTTCGCCACGCTGACGATCCTGACCAAAAACAGCTTCCTCAACGAGATCAGCCGCCAGTACGTGATCACCGCGCGGGCCAAGGGGCTGACCGAGCGCCGCGTGCTCTACGGCCATGTGTTTCGCAACGCCATGCTGTTGGTGGTGGCGGGCGTGCCGTCGGCGCTGATCGAGGTGTTTTTCGCCGGTTCCCTGTTGATCGAAACCATCTTCAGCCTCGACGGCCTCGGGCGCATGAGTTACGAGGCAGCAGTGTCGCGGGATTACCCGGTGGTGTTCGGCGCGCTGTTTCTGTTCACCCTCTTTGGTTTGCTGATCAAGCTGATCGGCGACCTCTGCTACACCCTGCTCGACCCGCGCATCGACTTCTCGGCGAGGACTGCCTGATGTTCACACTTTCTCCTCTCGGTCAGCGTCGTGTTGCGCAGTTCAAGGCCAATCGGCGCGGGCGCTGGTCGCTGTGGCTGTTTATCGGACTGTGCATGATTTGTCTGGGCGGCGAGTTGATCGCCAACGACAAGCCGCTGGTGATCCGTTACCACGACGCGTTTTACTTCCCGATCCTCAGCGACTACCTGGAAACCGATTTCGGCGGCGAGCTGCCGTTTCAGCCGGATTACGCCAGCAGCTACGTGCACAAACTGATCGAGGATCAGGGCGGCTGGATGCTGTTTCCGCCGATCCCGTTCAGTTACGACACGGTCAATTACGACCTCAGCGAACCGGCGCCGAGTCCGCCGTCATCGAGCAACTGGCTGGGCACCGATGATCAGGCGCGGGATGTGTTGGCGCGGGTGATTTTCGGCACGCGGATTTCGATTCTGTTTGCGTTGATCCTTACCGGCATCAGTGCGTTGATCGGCATCGTTGCCGGGGCGTTGCAGGGTTATTACGGCGGTTGGGTCGATTTGCTCGGGCAACGGGTGCTGGAGATCTGGTCGGGGTTGCCGGTGTTGTACCTGCTGATCATTTTGTCCGGCTTCGTCTCGCCGAGTTTCTGGTGGTTGCTGGGGATCATGGCGCTGTTTTCCTGGCTGGCGCTGGTCGATGTGGTGCGCGCCGAGTTCCTGCGTGGGCGCAATCTCGAATACGTCAAAGCTGCGCGGGCGCTGGGCCTGACCGACAACGAGCTGATGTGCCGACACATCCTGCCCAACGCGATGACCTCCACCCTCACTTACCTGCCGTTCATTCTGACCGGCGCCATCGCCACCTTGACCGCGCTGGATTTTCTCGGCTTCGGCATGCCCGCCGGCACCGCGTCGCTGGGCGAACTGATCGGTCAGGCCAAGCGTAACCTGCAAGCGCCGTGGCTGGGGCTTACGGCGTTTTTTGCCTTGGCGCTGATTCTGTCTTTGCTGGTGTTTATTGGTGAGGCTTGCCGTGATGCATTCGATCCCCGGAGCTGACATGAACGACAATTTGATCGAGATCCGCGACCTGCGCGTGGCCTTCGCCGGGCAGGAGGTGGTGCACGGTTTGAATCTGGACATTCGCCGCGGCGAGTGCCTGGCGCTGGTCGGTGAATCCGGCTCGGGCAAATCGGTGACGGCGCATTCGATTCTGCGTTTGCTGCCCGGCAAGAACGTCAGCAGCAGCGGCACGATCCGCTACAACGGCGTGGATTTGCTTCACGCCAGCGAGCAGCAGATGCGCCGCTTGCGCGGCAACCGCATTGCGATGATTTTCCAGGAGCCGATGACCTCGCTCAATCCGTTGCACACGGTGGAAAAGCAGGTCAGCGAGGTGCTGGAGACTCACAAGGGTTTGAAGGGCCGCGCCGCACGTGAGCGGACGTTGGAACTGCTGGAACTGGTCGGCATTCGCCAGCCGTTGCAGCGCTTGAAAGCTTATCCGCATCAGCTTTCCGGGGGGCAGCGGCAACGGGTGATGATTGCCATGGCGTTGGCCAACGAACCGGAATTGTTGATCGCTGACGAGCCGACCACGGCGCTGGATGTCACGGTGCAGCAGAAGATTCTCGAGCTGTTGATCGAGTTGCAGCAGCGGCTGGGCATGTCGCTATTGCTGATCAGCCATGACCTCAATCTGGTGCGGCGCATCGCTCAGCGCGTGTGCGTGATGCGTCAGGGCGAGATCGTTGAGCAGGCCGATTGCGAAGCGCTGTTTCGGGCACCGCAGCATCCTTACAGCCGCTTGTTGATCGAGGCGGAACCGAGCGGTGCGCCAGTGCCGAGTGCATACGAGCACAACCTGCTTGAAGTCGATGATTTGAAGGTTTGGTTTCCGTTGCCCAAGGCGTTGTTCAGTCGCCAGCAGAATTACATCAAAGCGGTGGATGGCGTGAGTTTCACCCTGCAACGGGGCAAGACGTTGGGCATTGTTGGCGAGTCCGGTTCAGGAAAATCGACCCTGGGTCAGGCGATCCTGCGTCTGGTTGAATCCGAGGGCCATATCCGCTTCGGCAACAAGCAACTCAGCTTGCTCAATCAGCGCCTGATGCGTCCGTTGCGGCGGCAGATTCAAGTGGTGTTCCAGGACCCGTTCGGCAGCCTCAGTCCACGGATGTCGGTGCAGCAGATCATTGCCGAAGGGTTGCTGACCCATGGCATCGGCACCGAGGCCGAGCGCGAGGCGGCGGTGATCCGGGTGTTGGAGGAAGTCGGCCTCGATCCGCAGAGCCGCCATCGTTATCCCCACGAGTTTTCCGGCGGCCAGCGCCAGCGCATTTCCATCGCCCGCGCACTGGTGCTGGAGCCGGCGCTGATTCTGCTCGATGAACCGACGTCGGCACTGGATCGCACGGTGCAGAAACAGGTTGTGGAATTGTTGCGGCAATTGCAGATCAGGCATGGGCTGACGTATTTGTTTATCAGCCATGATCTGGCGGTGGTGCATGCGTTGGCGCATGACTTGATGGTGATCAAGGAAGGCAAGGTGGTTGAACAGGGTTCGTCGCGGGAGATTTTTGCTGCGCCGCAACATCCCTATACCCAAGAGCTGCTGAAAGCCTCCGGCCTAAAGTCCGACACAAAACCCTGTGGGAGCGAGCTTGCTCGCGATAGCGGTGGGTCAGTCACCACCTCTATAAGCTGAAAGGCCGCCTTCGCGAGCAAGCTCGCTCCCACAGGGGAAATCGGTGGGGTTGGAAATTTATTTGTCGGGCACTGCATCCAGACGCCTCCGTCACGGGTAGTCCCTGTAACAGCCCTCTTCGGCTGTCAGCGGTCTACCCTTTTTTGGAGATAACACTGATGAACATCACCCAGCTGATTGGCCTCACCGGTTTGCTCGTCCTGTCCTCGACAACCTTCGCCCAAAGCAGTTATCCCGACGCGATCAAAGTTCCGGCCGGCCACAAGATCGCCATGGAAACCACCGGCGTCGGCGAGATCACCTACGAATGCCGCGACAAGCCCAATGCGACCGGGCAGACCGAGTGGACCTTTGTCGGTCCGAAAGCGGTGCTCAATGATCGCAGTGGCAAGCAGGTCGGCACCTATTTCGGCCCGCCAGCCACCTGGCAGGCCAAGGACGGTTCGAAAGTCACCGGCACACAATTGGCTGTGGCGCCGTCAACTCCTGGCAACCTGCCCTATCAGTTGGTCAAGGCCAACCCTGCCGAAGGCAAAGGCGCGATGAGCGGCGTGAGTTACATCCAGCGTGTCGCGCTCAAGGGCGGCGTGGCGCCGGGCAGCGAATGCACGACGGCGAACAAGGGCAAGCAGGAAGTAGTGAAATATCAGGCTGATTACATTTTCTGGGCGGCGAACTGACTTCTGGCACCACTGATAAACCCTGTGGGAGCGAGCTTGCTCGCGAAGGCTGAGTGTCAGTCAACACAGTCTTCTCTGACCGGCCGCCTTCGCGAGCAAGCTCGCTCCCACAGTGGACAATGGGTTCTGGATGTTTGCGGAATGTGAGCTAGATTGCACGCCATGCCTTTAGCCGAATCCGTTTTCGATTACGAAGCCCGCCTCGCTGCCTGTGCCCGTGGCGAGCGTTCGGCCCTGCGCGATTTGTATGTGCAGGAAGGTCCGCGTCTGCTCGGCGTGGCCAAGCGTCTGGTGCGCGATACGGCGCTGGCGGAGGACATTGTGCATGAGGCATTTATCAAGATCTGGAACGGCGCAGCGGGATTCGACCCGGCGCGCGGTTCGGCGCGTGGCTGGATGTTCAGCGTGACCCGGCATCTGGCGCTGAATCTGCTGCGTGATCACGATCGGGAGACGCCGTTCAGCGCGGCCCACGAAACCGCTGCGGACGATGACGGCTTCGACGCCCACGCGCATTCGGCGCGCATCCACCATTGCCTTGAACAACTGGAGCCACAACGGCGCAGTTGCGTCCTGCACGCCTATGTCGACGGCTACAGCCACGCGCAGATTGCCGCGCGCCTCGACACGCCGCTCGGCACCGTCAAAGCGTGGATCAAGCGCAGCCTCAATGCCTTGCGGGAGTGCATGGGATGACCAGCGAATCGGCGCAAGAACGGGATGAACTGGCCGGCGAATATGTGCTCGGTACGCTGTCGTTCGAACAGCGGATCGAGGTGCAACGGCGCTTGCCGAATGATCCCGAACTGCGTGCGGCGGTGGATGCCTGGGAGCGGCGTCTGCTGGAACTGACGGATCTGGCTGAGCCGCAACAACCGTCAGCGCAGCTGTGGCAGCGTATTGAACGCAGTATCGGGCGACTGACGCGGCAAGCACCTGCAACTTCATGGTGGAATCTGCTGCCACTCTGGCGCGGGTTAAGTGCTGCAGGACTGGCCGCCACGTTGCTTTTAGGTTCGATCCTGCTGACCCAGACCACGCCAAAACCAAGCTTTCTGGTGGTGCTGGTCGCGCCGCAGGACAAGGCCCCGGGCTGGGTGATTCAGGCGAGCAATTCGCGGGAGATTCAGCTGATTCCGCTGGGCGTGGTCGAAGTGCCGGCGGACAAGGCACTGGAATTCTGGACCAAGGCTGACGGCTGGCAGGGGCCGGTATCGCTGGGACTGGTCAAACCCGGGCAGGCCTTGTCGGTGCCGTTGGACAAGCTGCCGCCGCTGCAACCCAATCAGTTGTTCGAGCTGACACTTGAGGGTGCCAATGGCTCGCCAATCGGCAAACCGACCGGGCCGATCCAGGCGATCGGCCGGGCCGTCAAGGTGCTGTGAGGCTCTGATCTGCGGGTTCCGGCCACCATCATCGGCATCGATGTTCACCATCACGGCAATGAAGTTCTCATAAAAAATCTGCGGCGTAACATCTGCTCCATACCAACCAACAACACCCCGGAGCACACCATCATGAAACGCCAAACTCTTCTCGGTATCGCTTTCTCGGTCTTCGCTATCAACGCTTTCGCCGCTACCCCGGCCCACACCATGATCGCTGAAGGCGGCTCGGACAAACTGATTGAAAGCCGTGTGGCTGAAGGCGGTTCGGATCGTCTGATCGAACGTCGCGTTGCTGAAGGCGGTTCGGATCGTCTGATCGAACGCCGCGTGGCTGAAGGTGGTGCGGATCGTCTGCTCGAACGCCGCGTTGCCGAAGGTGGCTCGGATCGTCTGATCGAACGTCGCGTTGCTGAAGGTGGTTCGGATCGTCTGATCGAACGTCGCGTTGCCGAAGGTGGCTCGGATCGTCTGATCGAACGTCGCGTTGCTGAAGGTGGTTCGGATCGTCTGATCGAACGTCGCGTTGCCGAAGGTGGCTCGGATCGTCTGATCGAACGTCGCGTTGCCTGATGATTGGCTGCAAGCGCAACACCCCAGAGAAACCCGGCTGCCCTGGCCGGGTTTTTTATGTCTGCCTGATTTATCCGGCCTTGGCCATGCAGCGCTTGTAGCGCTCGTCCACCCGTTTGGCGAACCACGCCGTGGTCAGTTTGCGGGTGATCTTCGGACTCTGCAGCACGATCCCCGGCAACAGCGCACGCGGCAGTTTTTTCCCCTCCGCTTGCTCCGCCAGTTCGAAGACCCGCTGATAGAGCTTCGTCTCTTCGAATTCCAGGGTTTTGCCCTTCTCCAGTTGATCGCGAATAGTCGGGTTGCGCATGCCCAACGACTTGCCGAGGGTGCGCACCGCCAATTCCGTGCCACCGGGCATGATCGAATCGTAGCGGATCAGGTCGCCATCCAGCGCCAGCGGAATGCCCGAGGCGCGGCTCACCGCGTTCTGAAACGCGGCATTGCGACTGGCGTACCAACCGGCGTTGAAATCGGCAAACCGGTACAACGGCTCGCGGTAACTCACCGGATAACCAAGCAAATGCGCAATGCCGAAATACATGCCACCGCGACGGCTGAACACTTCGCGGCGGATCGTGCCGTCTACCGGGTATGGATAGTCCTTGGCGTGCTGCTCGGCGAATTCGATGCTGACCTGCATCGGCCCGCCGGTGTGCACCGGGTTGAAGCCGCCAAACAGCGTGCGCCCCATCGGCACCCTGCCAATGAAGTCATCGAAAATGCCACTGAGTTCTTTTTCACTGCGCGCCGCGTTCAGGCGTTCGCTGTAGGTTTTGCCGTTGGTGGAACGCACTTGCAGAGCACCGCTGACCAACAGGCTGGGGATATGCACTTTCGCGGCGCGGCGGTCAATTTCGTCGCGGGCAATTTTGCCCAGGCCCGGCACCGTCGGGTCGGCCTGGAAAGTGGACTCCTGCTCGGCAACGGCCAGCACCGAACATAGATTCTGCGTGGTCGGACTAATGTTCTGCGCGGCAAAAGCGGCGTAGATATCGGTGGCCCAGCCTTGCCGATCAGCGGTTTTGGCCGGCATCAGCCGCACGATCTCGGCCTTCACTTCAGCGGGTGCGCGGGGCACCGGTTCCTGGCTGCGCGGCCCCGCGCACCCGGCGAGCGCCAGCAGTGCAGCGAGCGTGATCGGTAATTGATAGTTGTACATGACGCTTCATCCAGTCCGTTGTGCCGGGTCAACCATACGTTCAATGGTATGACGCAGGCTAGGACTGCGCTGTTCTGCCCCTGTTCCCATTCTCGCCAATTACCCCGAAATAGAGCCACCAACGGGTGATGACAAACTGATTGCAAAACGTTACTGAGAAAACCTATCATTTGTGCCTGGAGTCGCATTTGCGCAAGGAGTTCCCGCGCCGTTCTTATTTTTCTCACCGGCCGTGCGCCTCAGGTCCATTACATGCCCGTTTCAGCTCGACTCGCCGTCCCGTTTCGCCCGACGCTTCTCGCCCTGCTGTGCTCCTTGACCGTCACCGCTCACGCGGCCGAAGGCGATAGCCCGGCGCTGGTGCTGGACGACGTCAACATCAATGCCCAGGCCCCGACGCCCAACGCCCTGCCCCCGGTTTACGCTGGTGGTCAGGTGGCACGCGGTGGCCAGCTCGGCGTGCTCGGCAATCAGGACATGATGGACGTGCCGTTCAGCGCGGCGTCCTACACCGAACAACTGATTCAGGATCAGCAAGCCGAAGACGTCGCCGATGTCCTGCTCAACGATTCGTCGGTACGTCAGGCGTCCGGTTACGGCAACCAGGCGCAGGTCTTCATGATTCGCGGCCTGCCACTGAACGGCGATGACATTTCCTACAACGGCCTGTACGGCGTGCTGCCCCGGCAGATCATTTCCACCGATGCGCTGGAGCGCGTGGAAGTGTTCAAAGGCCCGAACGCCTTTATCAACGGCGTGACCCCGACCGGCTCCGGCATCGGTGGCGGCGTCAACCTGCAACCGAAACGCGCCGACGACGTGCCGCTGCGTCGTTACACCACCGACATCAACAGCGAAGGCCGTATCGGTCATCACTTCGACATCGGCCAGCGCTTCGGTGAAGACAACCGCTTTGGCGCACGGATCAACCTGTCCCAGCGCGAAGGCGACACGGGTATCGATCACGAGAATCAGCGCTCGAAACTGTTCGCCATCGGCCTCGATTATCGCGGCGACGCCCTGCGCATCTCCGGCGACTTCGCCTATCAGAAAGAACGCGTCAACGGTGGCCGCAACTCGGTCAACCTCGGTACCGCCACGCACATTCCGGACGCACCATCGGCCGACACCAACTACGCGCCGAAGTGGGGCTATACCGACATCGAAGACACCTTCGGCATGCTCCGCGCCGAATACGACCTGAACGACAACTGGACCGCTTATGCAGCCGGCGGCGCCAAGCACACCCGTGAAGTCGGGAATTACAACTCGACCACCCTGGTCGGCAACAACGGCGCCTCGTTCACCACCGGTTCGTTCATTCCCCACGATGAAGACAACACCAGTGTAATGGCAGGTCTCAACGGTAAATTCAACACCGGCCCGGTCAGCCACAAGCTCAACTTCGGTCTGACCGGTATTTGGGCTGAACAGCGCAGTGCCTATGATTTTGACCTGACCAAATACGCCAACAACATCTACCATCCGGTGCAAACGCCGTCGCCGGTGGGCAACTTTGCCGGCGGCGACTTGAATGATCCCGGCATCACCGGCAAGACCTTCAACCGCAGCGTGGCGATTTCCGACACCCTCGGTTTCTTCGATGATCGCCTGCTGGTCACCGCCGGCCTGCGTCGCCAGCAACTGGTGGTGCAGGGCTACAACTACGCCAGTTGGGGCAGCGGCGGCCGCAAGTCGAGCTATGACGAATCGATCACCACACCGGTGTACGGCGTGGTGTTCAAACCGTGGGAACACGTTTCGTTTTACGCCAACCATATCGAAGGCCTGGCCCAGGGCCCGACCTCGCCGACCAGCAGCGGCGGCTTCCGCGTGACCAACGGCAACGAAGTCTATGCGCCGAAACGCTCCAAGCAGACCGAAGTCGGGGTGAAAGTCGACATGGGCACTTACGGCGCCAGCCTGGGTGTTTATCGCATCGAACAGCCGAGTGATGGTTACTGCGAAATCAACAGCCCCACCACCTGCACCTACGTGCGCGAAGGCGAGCAAATCAACAAAGGCGTGGAAATGAACGTGTTCGGCGAGCCGATTCAGGGCCTGCGTCTGATCAGCGGTCTGACCCTGATGGACACCGAACTGAAGAACACCCTCAACGGCGCCAACGACGGCAACCGTGCGATCGGCGTGCCGACCTTCCAGTTCAACGCCGGCGCCGACTGGGACGTACCGGGCCTGCAAGGCGTAGCGCTGAATGCGCGGATGCTGCGCACTGGCGGTCAGTACGCGGATGCGGCGAATAACCTCAGCCTGCCGACCTGGAACCGCTTCGATGCGGGTGCGCGTTATGCGTTCAAGGTCTCGGAGAAAGACGTGACCGTGCGTCTGGGTGTGGAGAATCTGGCGAACAAGAAGTATTGGGAATCGGCTCAGGGGGGTTATCTGACTCAGGGTGAGCCACGCGTTGCCAAGTTGTCCGGGACTATCGATTTCTAGGCCTGAAAAGCCCCTCATCGGAACGCCGCCCGCCTAGCCCTCTCCCGGAGGGAGAGGGGACTGACCGTGGTGTTCTTGCAAGTTACGCCGACCTGAAACATCGAGTCGAACTCAGATTTTGAAAGCCCCCCAATCGGCTCCCTTTCCCCCTCGCCCCCTTGGGGGCGGTCCGACGTTTCGGGAGGGCTGGGGTGAGGGGGTAAATTTCACTGTCACCAAAATCTCCTGCCGAACTACCAAAAAAAGGCCCCACAGCCTCACCGCTGTGGGGCCTTTTCCCGTCTGGCCGATCCAACTGCCCCCCCTCTCCTTCTGATCCATACTTGCTGCACAGCAAACGAAGGACAGGCCCATGAACCGCAGCGACGTTCTGATCATCGGCGCTGGCCCCACCGGGCTGGTGCTGGCCCTGTGGCTGAGCAAACTCGGCGTACGTGTGCGCATCATCGACAAGACCTCCGCGCCCGGCACCACATCGCGGGCGCTGGCGGTGCAGGCGCGTACCCTGGAGTTGTACCGACAGTTGGACCTGGCTGACACCGTGGTGCGCAACGGCCATCGGGTGGCAGCGGCGAATTTCTGGGTCAATGGCAAACCGGTCGCGCAGTTGCCGCTGAACCGCATCGGCGAAGGCCTGACACCCTACGCGTTTGTCGAAATCTTCCCGCAGGATCAGCACGAACGATTGCTGATCGAGCGCCTCGAAGATTATGGCGTCACGGTCGAGCGCGACACCACCCTGGAAAGTTTCGAGGAAACCGGCGACGGCCTCACCGCGCATTTGCGCCTGGCCGATGGCGAGCAGGAAAGCTGCCAGGCCTGTTATCTGGCGGGATGTGACGGTGCCCGTTCAGTGGTGCGCAAAAGCCTGGATACCGGATTTCCCGGCGGCACTTATCAGCAGATTTTCTACGTGGCCGACGTCAAGGCCAGCGGCCCGGCGATGAACGGCGAGCTGCACCTGGATCTGGATGAAGCGGACTTCCTCGCCGTGTTTCCACTGGCCGGCGAAGGCCGTGCCCGGCTGATCGGCACAGTGCGTGACGAGCGCGCGGATCGCGCCGAAAGCCTGGAGTTTTCAGATGTCAGCAGCCGTGCCATCGACCACCTGAAAGTGCACATCGAAGACGTGAACTGGTTCTCGACCTACCGCGTGCATCACCGCGTGGCCGAACACTTTCGCAGTGGCCGCGCGTTTCTGCTCGGCGATGCTGCACATGTGCACAGCCCGGCAGGTGGTCAGGGCATGAACACCGGCATTGGCGACGCGATCAATCTGGCGTGGAAACTTGCCGCCGTGCTCAGCGGCGCCGCCGAACCGCGCCTGCTCGAGAGCTACGAAACCGAACGCATCGCCTTCGCGCGTCGACTGGTGTCCACCACCGACAAAGTCTTCAGCTTCGTCACCGCCGAAGGACGCATGGCTGATCTGCTGCGCATGCGTGTGGCGCCGTTTCTGATCCCGAAAATGGCCTCGTTCGAGGCCAGTCGCGAGTTCCTCTTTCGCACCGTGTCACAAGTCACCCTCAACTATCGCGGCATGCCGCTGAGCCAGGGCGCAGCCGGCCACGTCCACGGCGGTGACCGCTTGCCGTGGGCCCATGATGGTGAGGGCGATAATTACGAACCGCTACGGCAACCGTGCTGGCAGGTGCATGTGTACGGCGACACCAGCGACGAGATGATTGCCTGGTGCCATGAACATCACTTGCCGCTGCATGTGTTCGACTGGCGCCCGGCGTTTGAAACGGCGGGATTGGGGCGTAACGGTTTTTATCTGCTGCGCCCGGATACCTATGTGGCGATTGCTGACAACAGCGCGGATCCGAAGGTGATCGAGCGGTACTTTCGCGATCACGGCATCCGGCCCTACTTCAACTGTCCCTGACACACCACGATTCAAATGTGGGAGCGGGCTTGCTCGCGAAGGCGATGCATCAGCAAAAGATGTGCTGGCTGACACGACGCCTTCGCGAGCAAGCCCGCTCCCACAGTTTGGAGTTCGATGTTGCTTAGATCCCGGCCAGTGCCAGATCCATCGCAAAGTAAGTAAAGATCAGATCCGCGCCCGCCCGCTTGATCGCACCCAGGCTTTCGCGCACTACGCGATCCTCATCGATCGCCCCGGCCTGCGCGCCGAACTTGATCATCGCGTACTCGCCGCTGACCTGATACGCCGCCAGCGGCAGGTTCGACGCTTGGCGGATATCGCGGATGATGTCGAGGTAAGCGCCGGCCGGTTTGACCATCAGCGCATCGGCACCTTCCTGCTCGTCGAGCAGCGATTCGCGCAGGGCTTCGCGGCGGTTCATCGGGTTCATCTGATAGCTTTTGCGGTCGCCCTTCAGCGCGCTGCCACCGGCCTCACGGAACGGGCCGTAGAGCGCCGAAGCAAATTTGGTCGAGTAAGCCATGATTGGAATCTGGGTGAAACCGGCCGCGTCCAGCGCCTGGCGAATCGCCCGCACCTGGCCATCCATTGCTGCCGATGGTGCAATCACGTCGGCTCCGGCGCGCGCCGCCGCCACAGCTTGTTTGCCAAGGTTGATCAGGGTCTGGTCGTTGTCCACTTCATGGTTGTGCATCACGCCGCAGTGGCCGTGATCGGTGTATTCGCAGAAGCAGGTGTCGGACATCACGATCATTTCCGGCACGGCGTCCTTGGCAATGCGCGACATGCGCGAGACCAGACCGTCTTCGCGCCAGGTGTCGCTGCCGTTGCTGTCCAGATGGTGCGACACGCCGAAGGTCATCACCGACTTGATGCCGGCGCGGGCATAACGCTCGATTTCGCTGGCCAGTTTGCGCTCGGGAATGCGCATCACCCCGGGCATGCTTGTGATTGGCACGAAGTCGTCGATTTCTTCTTCAACGAAAATCGGCAGCACCAGATCGTTCAGGCTGAACTCGGTTTCCTGGAACAGGCTGCGCAGGCTCGCATTGCGGCGCAGACGGCGGGGACGTGCTTCGGGGAACTGACTGGACATGGGGGCCTTTCCTGAAAACGGCAGATGAGACGAAAGTCGTAGGGGGCGAAGCTTATGCCTTGCGGGGGTTGGGGTACAAACCTGGATCAATCAAGAGTGCATTACCGGGGGTGTAATAATCCCTGTGACACAACAAATCCCCTGTGGGAGCGAGCTTGCTCGCGAAGACGGTGTATCAGCAATAGAAATGCTGGCTGACACGACGCCTTCGCGAGCAAGCTCGCTCCCACAGGGTTATGTGTACAGCCCTGAGATTACGAGGGGATGGTCAGGCCGCGAACCACCGCTGGGCGGGCGAGAAACCGCTCAAGCACACGGGTGACATTCGGGAAGTTGCTGATGCCAACCAGATCACCGGCTTCATAAAACCCGATCAAATTACGCACCCACGGAAACGTGGCGATATCGGCGATGGTGTAGCGCTCGCCCATGATCCAGTCACGGCCCTCGAGCCGACCGTCGAGCACCTTGAGCAGACGCTTGCTTTCGTCGACGTAACGATCACGCGGACGCTTGTCCTCGTAGTCCTTGCCGGCGAATTTGTTGAAGAAACCGAGCTGGCCGAACATCGGGCCGATGCCGCCCATCTGGAACATCAGCCACTGGATGGTTTCGTAGCGCTGCGCGCCTTCCTGCGCCAGCAACTGGCCGCTCTTGTCCGCCAGATAAATCAGGATCGCCCCCGACTCGAACAGCGGCAGCGGTTGGTCCTCGGGGCCATGGGGGTCGAGGATCGCCGGGATCTTGTTGTTCGGGTTCAGCGACAGGAACTCGGCGGACAACTGATCGTTGCTGTCGAATGCGACCTTGTGCGGCTCGTATGGCAAGCCGATTTCGTCGAGCATGATCGAGACTTTGACGCCGTTGGGCGTCGGCAAGGAATAGAGCTGAATCCAGTCAGGGTACTGCGCCGGCCATTTCTGGGTGATCGGGAACGCGGACAGATCGGTCATGGGAAGCATCCAGTCACAAATTAAAGCCCTGAGCATAATCCAGGATCACCCGCTCTAGCGCGGGTTCTTTTTACCTGCACCGTTGTATCTACTTAAATCCGCAACATCCTGTCGCTAACCTGCCACCAGGCCGCTGAACGTTGCCGTTAGAGTGCTGCGCGCTCGGACGATCGAACCAAACGGCCCTCAGGGGACTCTGAGCTATGCCTTTGTTGCAGAGGAAGCCGTTCACGACAGGGAAAACACCCGGTGCTGGGAGCCCGCGGTGTAGAGGTTTGTCAGCCTTAACCGAATTTGCTGAAGAACCTTTTATTTCATGACGATCCTTATGCGATTCGCCAAACGTTTCAAACACCGCGCGTATGTGGCCCTGCCTTCCCTGCTGGCCGTGAGTGCGCTGTTCCTGTCGCTGGAGTCCAGCGAAAGCCGCGCGCAACCGGTGGACGGCACGCAGACGCTGGTGTTCCTGCGCCACGCGGAGAAACCCGAGGGCGGGCTCGGCCAGCTCAACTGTCAGGGCCTGAACCGCGCCATTGACCTGTCAACGCTGCTGCCGGAGAAATTCGGCAAGGCCGATTATGTGTTCGCCGCCAATCCGACGCGCAATGTCGAGGAAGGTGAGCTGGACAACTCCTACAGCTACATTCGCCCGTTGATGACCATCAGCCCCGCCGCGATCAAGCTCGGCCTGCCGGTGAACATCGAGTTCTCGGCCAACGACACCAGCGATCTGGCCCGCGAACTGCTGGAAGACAAGTATCACAACTCGACAATCTATACCGCCTGGTCCCACGGCTATCTGCCGGAGCTGATCAACAAGGTGGCAGGCAAAGCGGTCGGCGAGAAACAGAACATCACCGAGGACTGGGCGGGCAACGACTTTGATTCGTTGTATGTATTGACCCTGACCTGGCACAACGGCAAGGCCAGTCTGCAGAGCCACAGTTACAAGCAGGGCCTGGATAACGGCAAAGACACCTGCCCGACCTGATTGCTGTGTAGTCTGATCTGGCCCTTTCGCGAGCAAGCTCGCTCCCACATTCGATCTGCGTTGAATACAAATCCCCTGTGGGAGCGAGCTTGCTCGCGAAGACGCCAGCCGCTACAACCTCAAACGTTCTGATTCACCCGCTCACGTAAATACTCAAGCACCGCCCCACGTTCCCCGGCAAACTCGATCCGCCCGCCCTTCTTCTCGCGCTGAAACACATACATCGGGTCGTAATAATCCCGCAGCAACACGCCGATCCACTCACGGAACTGCTCGACCGAACCGCTTTGCGCCTGTTCGGCCAGCGCTGCTTCCATCTGCAAATACAGGCGTTGATAGCGCTCGCCACCCAGTCGACGCTGAATATTGTCCAGGCTGGAAATCAACCGCTCGGCATACAGCGCAAAACCCTGCTCGCCATGCATGGCGACAAACTCGGCATGCAGGCCGATAACATAATCCTGCAGAATTCGCTCGACCCGATTGTCGAGGCTGTCTTCGAGCCAGACCAGCGGCGCCGCTTGCATGCCCCGGTAGAGCGGCAATGGCAAGGCACAGCTACCGACCACCCGACTCTCGTCTTCCAGGACAAATTGGCTGATCCCGCCGGCGCGCTTTTTCAGCACATCGACAGCCAGGCGGTTTTCGAAATCGATGTTGCTCGGTTGCCCGGTGGCGCGCTTGCCAAAACTCGAGCCCCGATGATTGGCATGGCCTTCCAGATCCAGACCATTGCTCAACTGCACCAATACTTCAGTTTTACCAGTGCCGGTCATACCGCCCAGCAGAACCAGATCGCATTCGGCCACAGCCTGGTCGACCGTCTCCAGAAGGAACGTGCGCATGGCCTTGTAGCCACCGCCGACCCTAGGGTAATCGATGCCACCCTCGTCCTTGATCCATTGCTGGACGATCTGTGAACGCAGGCCGCCGCGAAAACAATACAGATAGCCGTCGGGGTTGTTCCGGGCAAACTCGACCCAGCCTTGAATGCGCGCCTCCCGAACCTCGGCGGACACCAGCCGCTCACCCAAGGCAATCGCGGCTTGTTGTCCATGCTGTTTGTAACAGGTGCCCACCTGTTCACGCTCACGGTCGTTCATCAGCGGCAGATTGACCACGCCGGGGAAAGCACCGTGGGCGAATTCGACCGGCGCTCGCGCATCCATCATTGGCCGGTCGTTGAGGAAAATGTCACGGTAGTCAGTGCAGTCGCGGAGCATCAGATCACCTCGACTGCGTTCGTCTGTCGCTCAACCAGTTCGCCGATAGGCTCAAGGTTCAGGCCCAGTTCGGCGGCGACGGCGAGGAATTCTTCATTGCCTTGCGGCGTCACCGCAATCAGCAGACCACCACTGGTTTGCGGGTCGCAGAGCACGCGTTTGTGCAGTTCCTGCACGCGGCCAACCTTGCTTGAATAGCTGTCGAAATTGCGCAGCGTCCCGCCGGGCACACAGCCCTGATCGAGGTAATACTCGACGCTGTCCAGGCGCGGTACACGGTCGTAGGCGATGCGTGCGGTGAGCGTGCTGCCGTCCGCCATCTCTACCAGATGCCCGAGCAGGCCAAAACCGGTGACGTCGGTCATCGCGGTGACGCCCGCCAGTTTGCCGAAACGGCTGCCGGGTTTGTTCAAGGTGCACATCCAGTCGCGGGCCACGCCGACGTCGGCGGCGCGCAACTTGCCCTTCTTCTCGGCGGTGGTAAGGATGCCGATGCCCAGCGGTTTGGTCAGGTACAGCAGGCAACCGGCGGTGGCGGTGTCGTTGCGCTTCATGTGGCGCTTTTCCACCAGACCAGTGACGGCGAGGCCGAAAATCGGCTCCGGCGCATCGATCGAGTGCCCGCCCGCCAGGGTTATCCCGGCTTCGTCGCACACCGCGCGGCCACCGCGAATCACCTCGCGTGCCACTTCCGGCGCCAGCACATTGACCGGCCAGCCGAGGATCGCAATCGCCATCAGCGGATCGCCGCCCATCGCGTAGATGTCGCTGATCGCGTTGGTCGCGGCAATGCGGCCGAAGTCGAACGGGTCATCGACGATCGGCATGAAAAAGTCCGTGGTCGAGACCACGCCGCGCTCGGCATCGATCTCGTACACCGCCGCGTCATCGCGCGAAGCATTGCCGACCCACAGTTTCGGATCAAGGTTCTGGGCGCCGCTGCCGGCCAGAATCACTTCCAGCACCTGCGGGGAAATCTTGCAGCCGCAACCGGCGCCGTGGCTGTATTGGGTCAGACGAATCGGCTCGCTCATGGGGGAGTCTCAGGCTGTTGATGGGGGCGATTCTAGCAGAGCACGAGGCAGCAGATTTTTGCACTGACTGGGCGGCCAATTCGCGAGCAGGCTCGCTTTCACCTTTGCACCGCACTCCCCTGTAGGAGCGAGCCTGCTCGCGAAGGCAATCGAACAGTCACCACAAGCATCAGGTTGCCTGAGAATTTGCAGGCAAAAAAAACCGCCCTCGCGGGCGGCTGAAAGTGCTTCGACCCTAAACCTGAATCAGAAGCCCAGGCTGAAGCTGACGGTCATCGCATGATCATTGCTGTCGTTCGACAGTTGCCCGGAATAGCCGACCCCGAGTTTGCCGGTCGGGCTGATCTGGAAGTCGACACCGGCTTCAACAATGGCGCTGTCCTTGGCGATCGGTACGCCTTGGGTGCTGAACGAAGCGCCGCCGTCGATGAAGGTCAGGTCGGCGTCGGGCTTGGTGTCGCCGAAGGCATGGCGCCAGCCGATGGCCGCGCGCGGGGTGAATTGCCCGCCGTTGGCCAAGGTGATGACTTTGCCTGCGCGCACACCGAGGGTCGAGAAGGTGATGTCTTGATCGGCATCGGCCTCCAGGCGCCCTACTCCGCCTTTCTCCCTGGCCTTGTCGGTATCGTAGTTGACGTAGGCGAGACCGGCGAACGGCTCAAGCGCAATGCCGCCGGCATTGATCGCGTAACCGACTTCACCAAACACCTGCGCACTGCGGGCGTCGTAGTTGGCTTTCAAGCGGTCGTTGTAGCTGCCGACGCTGACGTTGCGTTTGGTCTCGATGTCGTGCCAGCTGTACGCCGCGCCGAGGCGTACTGCCAATGCATCGAATTGCGAGTTGAGGTACGCCGCCAGGTGGTAGCTTTCGACGGTGGCATCCGAGCGACGATCATGGGCATCGAGGTCGCTGCGGGTGTAACCGGCGGCCATGCCCACGCGCCACTGATCGTCGAGTTGCTTGTCGGTGCCGAGCATGAAGCCGCTGAGGTTACGGTCGAGTTTCGCCGCGTTGCTGTCGCCATCCGACTCGCCCCAGGCACCCAGTGCCCGCGCCCAGCCGACCATTTCGCCGTGGCAACCGTTGCTGCTCAGTTGGTTGTCACTTGGCGCCAGAGCCCGGCGTGGATCATCCGCCGCGCTGCACGACGGTTGGCGCATGCGATCGTTGACCGCGTCACGCACATAACGCGAATCCTCGAGGATGGCGCTGGCGGTGCTGGCGTGGATCTCACCGGACAGACTGTCGAAGGCATTACGTGCGCCCGCAACGCTGAGGTTGACGATTTCGTTCTGCAGCGCCGCGCCCGCCGGGCCGTTGTTCGACAGCGCGGTGGCGGTGCGGAACTGGTTGCCGGTGGCGGCGACATCGGCGAACGAATTGCCGTTGCGGCTGACCACCAGGTTTACCGCGTTGGCGTCATACACCAGTGCGCTGTTGAGGAACGCGTATTGCGGCAGGTCCGCAGCGCTGAAGGTGCCATTCACGCCACCGCCCGCCGTGATCAGCGAGTACGTGGTGTTGCCGGTAAACGGTGCCAGCGAGTTGACCTGCAAGGCGCCGCCCAGCGTAGCGCTGCCACCGACTGCCAGCGGTGTCGCGGTGGGCGAACTGACCGTCAGCGCCAGCACACCGTCACTCGCGTTGGTCAGGTTACCGGCGACGCTCAGGGTTCCCGCCTCGGCGCCCGACGCTACCACACCATGGTTGAGCACCGAGCCAACGCTGCCATTACCACTCAGCCCTGCACCGTTGGCCACGGTCACTTGCCCGCCCAACGATCCCCGCGCGGCACGGCTGCCGACTTGCAGCACACCTTGATCGACCGACACGGTACCGCTGAACGGATTATCACCGGTCAGCAATAAGGTCCCGCTACCTTGTTTAAGCATCACGCCAAGTCCGCTCAGCGACCCGTTGAACTGACCATTGGCGTTCTGCAAGAACAGCAGCGAAGCGTTGTTAAGGATGTTGCCTTGCAGACTGGTAGTGTTACCGATCAGCGTACCGCCGCTGACCGTGGTGCCGCCGCTGTAGGTATTGGCACCACTGAGCACCAACGTGCCGGAGTCAAGTTTTTCGATTCCGCCAGTGCCCACCAGTGGTGTGGAGACTTCCGCACTCGCGCCTGCATTCACGCGCACCGGCGCGAGGCTGCCATCCGCGCTGTTGACCGGGGTCAGCGTACCGCCAGCTCCCGGAACCAGGCTGTAACCGCTGGAGAGGAACTGCAGGCCGGTGAAGTTCTGATTGCCCTGTACCGTAACGGTACCGGCCTGACCGCCGAACACGGCGAACTGACCATTGGAAGCCAAAGCCTGCGTGCCGTTCGGATCGGTCCAGTTGGTACCCGGCCCCCACACGCCGCTGCCGCCACCGATACTGCCATCCGGATTGGTTTTGCCACCGTTCCAGAACTGCACCTCACCCGGCGTGCCCTGCACCAGCAGGTTGATCTGGTTGGCGATGGCGGTTTGCAGGGTCAGGCTGGCCGCCGACACCGGCAGACTGCCGTAGACCAGACCGTTGTCGGTCAGGCTGCCGCCGTAGCTGAACAGTTGATAGACCCCGGTGCCGAAGCCGCCGGCATTGCTGATGTTGAGCGTACCGTCGAGGGTCAGGTTGCCAGCGACATTGACCACCGTGGTCGAGCTGGTGGCGGAGCCGAGGCTGAAGTCGAGATTGGTCCCCGACGACAGTGCCAGCGAGCCGACCGACAGCGGCGTCGCCGTGCCGCCGCCGGCCAGCGTCGCGCCACTGGCCAGTTGCACAGCGCCGCCGAGCTGGCCGCCACCGCCGATACCGGCGCCGCTGGCAACGTTGACGTTGGCGCTGTTAAGTACACCGTTGACGATCAGATCGCCGGCCTGCACCGAGGTGTTGCCGGTGAAGGTATTGTTGCCCGTCAGCAGCAATGCTCCGGTCCCGGTTTTGTTCAGCGTACCGGCGCCGGTGAGATTGCCGGTGTAGCTGCCATCAGCGTTTTGTTCGAAGGTCAGCGTCGCGTTGTTGACGATTGCACCTTGCAGGCTGCTGGTGTCACCGCGCGTCGTGCCGCCGTTCAACGTGGTACCGCCGCTGTAGCTGTTGGCACCACTGAGCACGAGATCGCCGCTACCGTTTTTCACCAGGCTGCCGGTGCCGGTTACCGCGCCGATCAACGTGGTGTTCTGGTTGCCGGCGAGGGTCAGTTGCGCGCCGAGGTTGATGGCGTTGGCCAGTTGCAGCGCCGAAGTGCTGTCGAGGGCGCTGTTGCCGGTCACACTCAATACACCGCTGCTGATTGCACTGTTGTTGCCCAGCACCAGTGTGCCATCCGCGAGTTGAGTGCCACCGCTGTAAGTGTTGTTGCCATTGAGGGTCAGGCTCGAAGCGCCGGCCTTGATCAGGCTGCCCGCACCGCTGACCACACCGCCGAGGGTCAAGGCGTTGGAGCCGGCCACGGTCAAACCACCGTTGACGACCACGTCGTTGCTCAGCGTAACGGTGGTATTGCTGTCCAGCGCGGTGCCGTCAGCGGCGGTCAACACACCGCTGCCCAGCGCCGCGTTGTTGCCGACCACGATTTTGCCGCCATTGAGCGCCGTGCCGCCGGTGTAGCCGTTGGCCGCGTTGAGCACCAGCGTACCGCTGTCGTATTTGCCCAGCGTGCCGCTGCCGTTGAGCGCCACACCGAGGGTTGCCGTGGCGTTCGGGTCGACCCGCACGGTGGCATTGCCCAGCGCACCGTTGACCAGGTTCAGTGAACCCGCCGTGCCGTTCACCAGGTTGTAGCCGTCGGTGACGAATTGCAGGCCGGTGATGGTTTGCGCGCCGTTGACGGTCACCGTGCCGGCTGCGCCCTGGAACACCGCAAAGTTATTGGTCCAGGCCTGGTTGGTGGTGCCGTTGACATCGGTCCAGTTGGTGGTGCCAGTGCCCCAGGTACCGCTGCCGCCCTCGACCGAACCGTTGGCCACCAGTTGGTTGCCGTCCCAGAACTGCACGGTAACGCCCGGTGCGGTGACCAGCAGGTTGATCTGATTGGCCAGCGCGGTTTGCAGTTGCAGATCCCCCGGGCTGACGCTGCCCGGCAGTGTACCGAAGAGCATGCCGTTGTCGGTCAGGCCGCCGGTGTAATCGATCAGGCGATAGACGCCGCTGCCGAATCCGCCGATGTCGCTGACGTTGAGGGTGCCGTCGAGGGTCAGGTTGCCGCCGACATTCACCAGTGCGTTACCACCACCGGCGACCGGTGTGCCGAGGCCGACATCGAAGTTGGAGTTGCCGTTGAGCACCAGCGAGTCCACCGACAAGGTGCTGCCGGTTGTACCTGCCAGATGACCGCCATCCGCCACTGTCACTGCACCGGTCAGGGTCCCGCTGCCGGCGAGGGTGCCGCCGTTGTTGACCAGCACATTGCCGCTGGCCAGTGAACCGTTGACCTGCAGGGTGCCGGCGTTGACGTTGGTGTCGCCGGTCAGGTCGCTGATGCCGCTGAGGGTCAGGGTGCCGCTGCCGAGTTTGCTCAGGCCGCCGTCGCCGCTGAGAATGCCGGCAAACGTACTGCTGACGTTGTTACCACCGAGACTCAACGTGTTGCCCGTACCGATCAGCGCAGTGCCGCTGCCAGTCAGGCTGGCGAGACTGCCCGAGGCGCCAAGGTTAAGCGCCGCGCCGCCCGCGAGATTGACCGTGGCGTTGCTGCCCAGTGCCGCGCCACTCAGGGTGGTCAGGCTGCCGGACGCCACATCGAAGGTGCCGCTGAAGGTGTTGTTACCGCTCAGGGTCAAGTCGGCCAGACCGTTTTTGCTCAGCGTGCCGGCGCCGGCAATTACGCCGCCGAGGGTCAGATTGTTGTTACCGGCCAGAGCCAGATTCGCATTGACGTTGACGTTGTTGGCCAGCACCAGTGGCGCTGAGTTATCGAGAGTGGAAGCACCGGCCACGGTCAGTGCGCCGCTGCCCAGTGACCCGCCAGTGCCGAGCGTCAGCGTGCCGGCATTCAGTGTGGTGCCGCCGGAGTAAGTATTGATGCCGTTAAGCGTCAGATTCGACGCGCCGTCCTTGATCAAGCCGCCAGCGCCGCTGACGACGCCGGCGAGGGTCAGGTTGTTGCTGCCGGTGTTGCTCAGGTTGGCGTTAAGCACGACGTTGTTGCCCAGGCTCAGCGCACTGTTGCTGTCCAGCGCCGAGGCACCGGCCACGGTCAGATTGCCCAGGCCCAGCGCCGAATTGCTGCCGGCGGTCAGGGTGCCAGCGTTCAAGGTGACGCCGCCGAGGAAGTTGTTATTGCCGCTGAGGATCAGGTTGGCTGCGCCGTTTTTGCTCAGGCTGCCGGCGCCATTGACCGTGCCGGCCAGGGTCAGATCCGCCGTACCGCCGATGCCGAGGTTGCCGGCCAGATTCACCGCGTTGTTCACTGAAACGGCGGTGCTGGCATCCAGCGTGGTGCCGCCTGCCGCGTTCAACGTGCCGGAACCCAGCGCCGAGTTTGACGCCAGCACCAGTCCGCCGGCGTTCAGCGCGACCGGCCCGAGGAAGGCGTTGTTGCCGCCAAGGGTCAGGTTGGCCGCGCCGTTTTTGATCAGCCCCCCGGTGCCACCGATCACGCCGTTGAGGGTCAGCGCATTGCTGCCGACCACGATCAGGTTGCCATTGAGCGTCGCAGCATTGCCAAGGGTGACGGCGGTGTTGCTGTCCAGTTGCGTACCGGCGTTGGCGGTCAACGCACCGCTGCCCAGCGCGGTGTTGCTGCCGACGATGATCTTGCCGCCGTCCAGTTGCGTGCCGCCGCTGTAAGTGTTGGCGCCGTTGAGTACCAGGGTGCCGGTGTCGAGTTTATTGAGAATGCCGCTGCCATCGATATTGACGCCGAGGGTGCCGGTGACGCCCGGATCAACTCGCACGGCCGTGGTGCCGCCGGTGCCGTTGACCGCCGTGAGTTGCCCCGCCGCACCGTTGACCACGTTGTAGCCATCGGTGAGAAATTGCATGCCGGTGAATGCTTGCGTGCCGTTTACCGTCACCGTGCCGGCCGTGCCCTGGAACACCGCGAAGTCGCCGGCCCACGGCTGGTTGACCAGGCCGTTGGCATCGGTCCAGTTGGTGCCGACCGCGTTCCACGTGCCACTGCCGCCATCGACGACGCCGTTGGCGATGGTCTGGCTGCCGTCCCAGTAACGGATGTTGAGGTTCGGCGCCGAGACTTGGATGTTGATCTGATTGGCCACGCCGGTCTGCACCACCAGGTCGCCGAGGCCATAACCGACCGGCACGCCGGCCACATCCAGACCGAGATTGGTCAGGGCGCCGGTGTAGTTGAACAGGCGATACACACCAACGCCAAAGCCGCCGGCGTCGGTGACATTGAGATTGCCGTCGAGAGTGAGGTTGCCGCCGACGTTCATCAGCGACGCGGTCGACGGTGTGCCCAGTGCCACATCAACGTTGCTGCCGGCGCCGAGAGTCAGCGCACTCGCCGACAAGGTGTTGCCCGACGACAACGCCAGATGCCCACCGTTGTTGATGTTGACCGCGCCGAGCGCCGAGCCGGTACCGGTCAGGGTGCCGCCGGTATTGACGTTGAGTTGAGCACTGCCCAGCGAACCGCTCAGGTTCACGATACCGCCATCGATCGCGGTATTGCCGGTGATGCCGTTGATGCCCGTGAGGTTCAGGACGCCGGTGCCGACTTTGACCAGGCCGCCACTGCCACCGAGATCACCGTCAAACGTACTGGTGACGTTGCCACTACCAACGGTCAGCGTATTGCTGCCGGTCAGTTGCACGCTGCCGCTGCCGGTCAGCGCACCGAGGCTGGCGTCGCTGCCCAGATTCAGCCCGGCACCGGCGCTGATGTTGACGCCAGAGGTGTTGCCCAGCGCATTGGTGTTGAGCGTTGTCACGCTGCCCGAGACGATATTCAACGCACCGGTGAAGGTGTTGTTGCCGGCCAGGGTCAGGTCTGACAGACCGTTCTTGGTCAGACTGCCAGCGCCATCGATGATGCCGTTCAAACTCAAATCGTTGTTGCCGGCGACGGTCAGCCCGGCATTCAGCGTGATCGCGTTGCCGATGCCGAACGAAGCGCTGTTATCCAGCGTCGCCGCACCGCCGACGATCAATGCACCGCTGCCCAAGGCGTTGGCATTACCCAGGGTCAGCGTACCGGCATCGAGCGTGGTGCCGCCGCTGAAGGTGTTGTTGCCATTGAGGGTCAGATTGGCCGCGCCCTCCTTGATCAACGGGCCCGTGCCACTGGTGACGCCGCCGAGAGTCAGGTTCTGCGTGCCGCCCACGGTCAGCGCCGCGTTCAGGGCGATGGCGTTGTTGAGGCTGACCAGCGGCGAGTTGCTGTCCAGTGTCGCCGCACCAGCAACGGTCAGTGCGCCGGAACCGAGTGCCGAACTGTTGCCGACGGTCAGCGTGCCGGCGTTCAGCGTGGTGCCGCCGAGGTAGTTGTTGGCGGCGTTGAGAATCAGATTGGCCGCGCCGTCTTTCACCAGACTGCCGGCGCCGCTGACCAGCCCGGTCAGGGTCATATTCGCCGTGCCGCCGATGTTCAAGGCACCGGCCAGCGCCACGGCATTGTTCAGGCTGACGGCCGTGTTGGCGTCCAGCGTGGTGTTGGCCGCTGCGTTCAACGTGCCGGAGCCCAGCGCGGTGTTAGTGCCGACAATCAGCTTGCCAGTGTTCAACGCGGTGTTGCCGAAATAAGTGTTGGCACCGTTGAGGGTCAGGTCGGCCGCGCCGTTCTTGGTCAGCCCACCGATACCGGCGACCACGCCGTCGAGGGTCAGCGCGTTGCTGCCGCCCACAGTCAGGGTGCCGGCGAGGTTGACGTTGTTGGCCAGGGTGGCGGCGGTGCCAGCATCGAGGGTGGTGCCGTTCGAGGCGTTCAGTGTGCCGGTACCGAGTGCGGTGCTGGAGCCGACCACCAGCGAACCGGCGTTCAGCGCCGTGGTGCCGGTGTAGGTGTTGTTGCCGGTGAGGGTCAGGCTTGAGGCACCGGTCTTGATCAAGCCGTTGGCACCACTGATCACCCCGCCAAGGGTCAGCGCATTGGCGCCGCCAGCGGTGAGGTTGGCGTTGAGGGTGATCGCATTGTTCAGGGTCAGCGCTGAACTGCCGTTGAGGGTGCTCGCCCCGGCGACGGTCAGGGCGCCAGTGCCGAGTGCGGCGCCGTTGCCGACGGTCAGGCTGCCGGCGTTCAAGGTCGTGCCACCGCTGAACGTGTTGGTGCCGCTGAGGGTCAGGTTGGCCGCGCCATTCTTGATCAACTGGCTGGCGCCGCTGATCACGCCGCCCAGCGTCAGGGCATTGCTGCCGCCGATGCTCAAGGCGTTGTTGAGAATAACGGCGTTGTTCAGGGTCACCGCCGCACTGCTGTCGAGGGTGGCCGCGCCACCGACGGTGATGTTGCCGCTGCCCAGCGCCGCGTTGGCGCCCGCCGTGATCGTACCGGCGTTGAGCGCGATGGCGCCGAGGAAAGTATTGGCGCCATTGAGAATCAGGTTGGCCGCGCCGTTTTTGGTCAGACCGCCACTGCCGCTGACAATCCCGCCCAACGTCAGGTTGGCGCTGCCGCCGATGTTCAGATTGCCGCCGAGGGACACGGCGTTGGTCAGTGCAACCGCGGTGCTGGCGTCAAGGGTGGTGCCCGCCGCTGTGGTCAGTGCACCTGTGCCCAACGCAGTGTTGGAGCCGACAATCAACGTGCCGGCATTGAGCGCAGTGCCGCCGGAGAAGCTGTTGTTGCCGCTGAGGCTGAGGTTGGCGGTGCCGTTTTTGATCAGGTTGCCAGCGCCACTGATGACGCCGCTCAAACCCAACGACTGCGTGCCGCCGATGGTCAGATCCGCCGCCAGCGCGACGGCGTTGGCCAGGGTCACCGCCGTAGTCGCATCCAGTGTGGTGCCCGCCGCCGCGTTCAACGTGCCAGTGCCCAGCGCGGTGTTGCTGCCAACAAACAAGCTGCCGGCGTTGAGCAATGTGTTGCCGCTGTTGGCGTTGTTGCCGGTGAGGGTCAGGCTGGCGCTACCGGATTTGGTAATACCGCCAGTACCGCTCAACACGCCGCCGAGGGTCAGGGCATTGCTGCCGAGCACGTTGAGTGCGCCGGTCATGGCGATGTTATTGGCCAGAGTGACGTTGGCGGTGCTGTCCAGACTGGTGCCGGCGGCGGTGTTCAGCGCGCCGCTGCCCAGCGAGTTGTTGTTGGTCACCAGCAGGCTGCCGGCGCTCAGGGTGGTAGTGCCGGTGAAACCGCTGTTGACGCCACTGACGGTCAGGCTGCCGCTGCCGGTTTTGGTCAGGCCGCTGCCGCCGCTGATCAAACCGCCGAGGGTCAGTGCGCCGGTGCCGCCAGCCGTCAAGGTGCCGCCGAGGCTGATGGCGTTGTTCAGGCTGATCGTGCCCGGCGCGCTCAGCGTTGTCGCGCCGGTGACGTTGAGCGTGCCGGTACTGAACGCCTGATTGTTGCTCACCTGCACGGTGCCGCCATTGAGCGTGGTGTTGCCCAGATAGGTGTTGGCGGCGCTGAGGTTCAACTGGCTGGAACCGATTTTGGTCAGACCGCCGCTGCCGGAAATCACCCCGCTCAGGGTGGTCGCGTTAGTACCTTGCACGGTCACGCCACCAGCGCCGAGGGAGATCAGGTTGCTGATGTTCAGGCCGGCATTGCTGGCCTGCAGAATCCCGCCGTTGGAGGTCAAGACACCACTGCCGAACGTGGCGTTGTTGTTGAACTGGGCGACACCGCCATTGAGCGTGGTCGCGCCGCTGACCAATGGCCCCTGCAAGGTCCAGGTGCCGCTGTTGAGGGTCAGGTTGTTGAAGTTGACGTAGGTGGCGCTCGACGCCGTGCCCGTCCCGGTGATACCGCCGCCGACACCGCTGGGGTTTTGCAGAATCAGGCTGTTATTACCCCCCGCGCCACCATCGACCGTGCCGGTCGGAGCGAACGTCAGGTTGATGCCGATCAGTCCGCCGAGGCCGACGCTGATCTGTACGCCGTCACCGACCTGTACCGAAGAACCGGTCACCGCGGTGAAGGTGTTGGTGCTCGCCGCGCCCATCGACACGCCGCCGGTAATCGCACCGGCGTTGGTAAAGGTGTTACCCGCCGCCGAGGTCTCGAAGGCGATCCGGCCGTTGATGACGCCGGTGCTGCTGTTGGTCATGTTGACCTGCGAGCCGCCGTAGACGCCGATCACCGGGGTGTCGGCCAGGGTAATGCCGCCGATCGAAAGCCCGGTCGAGGTGATGGTGCCGTTGTTTGTGATGCTGGTGGTGCCGGCCGCGGCGTTGTTCACGCCAAGCGCCAGGCCGTCGAGGCTGGTCAGGTTGAGGCCGAGCAGCATCCCGGTGCCGCGCATGATGCCGCTGGCGTTGTTGAGCACGCTGACCGTACTCGTCGCACCGGTGCCAATGAATGCACCACCGCTCAACACTGAGACCAGGCCGAGCAGCGCCGGGTCGATAGTGCCGGAGTTGTTCAGGGAGATGTTCACCCCGGTCAGGTCCATCACATGGCCGCCGAGGGTCGCATTCATCTGCGCCCCACTGTTGACGTTGACCGTCAGGCCATTGGTGGCACTGGAGAAATTATTGAGAAACAGCGGCAGGCTCGGCACGCCCGTACAGGTCACCGTGGAACCCGCCGTGGAGCACGTGGCCAGTGCAGGCGCGCTGACGCCGCCGAACAACAGCCCGGCGACACTCAGGTGCACAGCAAGGGAAAGAGGGGAAAAACGCGAAACGAGGGCAACACCAAACCTTGCTTCCACGGGCTACTCCTTGTCGTGGCCAATTTCTTCCTTGAGGGGCGCGCAGAATTGCTTATTCCACACGCGAATCAAGACTGCGACGGTCATCACAAAACCGCGTAATTGGGGACAAAGCTAGTCGACGCCCGGCAATGGAGCACGGATTAAATGGCATTAATACTTTAATACTAGAGCGGTCTGGAATAAGCGTTTCAGCCCGCATTCATTGACTGTGAAGAGGTTAAAAACTGTGGGAGCGAGCTTGCTCGCGAATGCGTTGTGTCAGCTTGCGGATACTTTTCTGATACCCCGCCTTCGCGAGCAAGCTCGCTCCCACAGGGAACTGTAGGGTCTGCAAACCCGCGCCTGACCGATCCATCAGGAAGTACTGAAAAAGGACAGATTTTTCAGCCCATTGAAGGTTTTGGTACGCCTTGTGCAAACGTTTGCGCAACGTCGATCCAAGCGTTTTCGTAACAAAACCGTACAAGCCCACGGAATCCGGGCTCTGATCTGCCAAAAAGGACTTTGAATGCCCATCGCCTGCCCTTTTCGCGCACCGTTCTTGCGCATGCTTGCTGTTCCCCTGCTACTGACCGGCGTTACCGGACTTCTCAGCCACAGCGCGCTGGCGCAACCGGCAACGGTGGAAGAATCCGCCCAGGGCGAAGCCCTCAGCCCCGAAGCCAGCCCGCCGAAACAAGGCGCGTACCTGTCGGACTGGTATAACCAGGACCTGACGCTGATCGGCAGCAAGGACATCAGCTTCGGCCCGCAACCGGCCGACGACATCTATCTGGAATACGAGTACTTCGGCCGCAAAGGCCCGTTCGAACTGTACGGTTACATCGACATCCCGAAAATCTTCAACATCGGCAACAGCCACGACAAAGGCGTGTGGGATCACGGCTCGCCGGTGTTCATGGAACACGAACCGCGCATCTCCATCGACTACCTCGCCGGCCGCAGCCTGGCCATCGGCCCGTTCAAGGAATGGTATGTGGCGTTCGACTGGATCTACGACCACGGCAGCCGTAAAGAGAACCGCGCCAATACGCTCTACAGCGGTTTCGGCACCGACATCGACACCCATTCGCGGGTCAATCTGTCGGCCAACCTGTACGGGCGCTATCAGTGGGAAAACTATGGCGCCAGTAACGAATACTCGTGGGACGGCTACCGCGCGCAACTCAAGTACATCGTGCCGATCGATAAATTCAGCAACGGCGCCTCGCTGACCTACATCGGTTTCACCAACTTCGATTTCGGCTCGGACATTCACAAGGACAATCCCGCGCGCACCGCCAACGCGACGGTGGCGACCAACGTCCTGCTCTATTCATTCACCCACTTGCGCTTCACCTTGGTCGGCCGTTACTTCCACAATGGCGGCAACTGGGAAGACGGCAGCGAGCTGAATTTTGGCGACGGCAATTTCCGCGCCCGTTCCAATGGCTGGGGTTACTACGCCGGCGTCGGTTATCAGTTCTGAATCAAGGAGTTTTCCATGCAAGCAATGATGCGTTTGACCCTGGCCGGTGCGGCCCTGCTCTCCTCCACCGCGTGGGCGGCCGAAGCGCCGATCCAGCCGAAAGTCGTGTTGATCACCATGTTCGCCCCCGAGGCGCAGCACTGGATCGACCGCTTGGCATTGAACCGGGAAATACGCGTGCCGGGCCTGTCCGCCGAGTACCCGAACATCCGCTGCAACGCGCAGCAGGTGTGTCTGTTGATCACCGGCATGGGCCAGACCAACGCCGCCGCCTCGACTCTGGCGTTGGCTTTGTCACCGAAATTCGACCTGCGCAAAAGCTACTTCCTGATCGCCGGCATTGCCGGGATCAGCCCGAAACACGGGACCATTGGCACCGCTGCATGGGCGCATTATCTGGTGGAGTTCGGCACGCAATGGGAGATCGACTCGCGCGATGCACCCTCGAGCTGGCCGACCGGCTACCTGGGCATCAACACCAAAGGCCCGAACGAAAAACCACCGCTGGACTACAAGACCGAAGTCTTCGAACTCAACCCGAAACTGCAGGCCAGAGCGTTTGCCCTGAGCCACAAAGTCGAGCTGAGCGAAAGCCCGGATTCCGCCGCGTGGCGCCTGAAATACCCGTCGCCCCCCGCCAACCAGCCACCGGTGGTAACCCGTTGCGACACACTGGCCGGCAACACCTGGTTTTCCGGCACGCGCCTGAGCGAACGGGCCGAGGTCTGGACCAGACTGCTGACCGACAACAAGGGCGAATACTGCACGACACAACAGGAAGACAACTCCACCTATGAGGCCTTGCTGCGCGCCAGCCGTGAAGGTCTGGTCGACGTGCAACGCCTGGCCGTGGTGCGTGCCGGCTCCGACTTCGACCGTCCTGAGCCGGGCGGCAGTGAAGTGGACAACCTGCTCAAATACGCCGACCAGGGCGGTTTTGTGCCGGCACTGGAAAACCTCTATCGCGCGGGAAATCCGCTGGTGCAGGACATTCTTAAAAACTGGTCGGCGTGGGAAAACGGCGTCCCGCAATCCTGAACCCAACACGAAAAAATGTGGGAGCGAGCCTGCTCGCGAAGAGGCTGTGTCAGTCGATGAATATATTGGCTGACAGACCGCTTTCGCGAGCAGGCTCGCTCCCACAGGGTTTTGCGGTGGGTCAGGGAATAAGGATAATCTTGTCGCCGCTGCCCTGATTGACGTCGGCGTAGCGCGCGAGGCCTTCGGCCAACGGCACCTCGACCAACCCTTGCGGCAACGGCAGCGAGCCTTCATCGAAGAACCGCCCGAACTGCTCGAGCATCGCCGCACACGCTTCAACGCCGTACAACAACGAATTGATCCCGACCACCGAACCGCCCTTGCGATACAGCGCCAGTGCCGGCAATTGCACATGCCCGTCCACCGGTGCGGCGATGATCGCGATCCGCCCGAACGTGGCCAACGCCGCTACCGACCCCGGCAGCCAGAACCCGGTAGTGTCGAAGATCACATCGGCGCCGCCGCGATACACCGCGTTGACCTGCGCGCCGAGGTCTTCGGGCTTATCCAGCTGGATCGTCGGATAACCCTGCGCCTGCAATTGCGCCACCTGCTCCGGGCGCCGCGCCGCTGCCAGCAACTGCGCACCGCGCACTTTCGCTAACGCCAACGCTGCGGTCGCAACTGCCCCGCCGCCGATCACCAGCAAACGCGTTTCGGCCGTCACCAAGCTGCGTTCCAGCGCATCCCACGCCGTGGTGTATGGCACGCCGAGGCTGGCGGCCTGGGTGAAACTCAGGTGCGAAGGTTTGTGCGCCACGCCACTGGCCGGTAGTTTGACGAACTCGGCGTGGGAGCCATCGGCAAAAAAGCCCAGCTCACGCCCGGTGCCCCAGACCTCCTGACCGATCAACGCCTGTGGACCTTCGACGACGACACCGGCGAAATCCCGACCGGGAATCCGTGGCAGGGTGGTGTAGGGAAAACGCCCGAGCACGTTCTTCACGTCGCTGGGGTTCAGACCTGCAGCTTTGATCTGCACCAGCACTTCGCTTGCGCCAGGAACAGGGGTCGGCACCTCGACGAAGCGTAGGGAAGACAAGTCGCCGGTTTTATCGAATTGCAGAGCTTTCATGGACACATCCACCGAAGGAGAAAAAGGGAATTCAGGACAACCAACCCGCCACCAGTTGCCGGCCCATCGGCCACAACTGCTCACCCGCGAGCATGCCGAGCAAGCCAACCAGCGCAATGGCCGGTGGCGCGGGGGAACGGAAATCCAGCGCGCCGTATAACAGGCCGACGCCCAGCCCGATGGCCAGCGAAATCAGGTAGTTCATGGAGAGGAACTCCGCCGTTTGAAGGGAATGGGCAGAGTCTAGGGAATCGGATGGGGTGGCATCGGCCAAGGACTTCTGAATTTCGGACAAGTATCGGATGCACTCCACAGAACCCTGTGGGAGCGAGCCTGCTCGCGAATGCGGTGTGTCATTGAAGGATGAGTCAGCTGATCCACCGCATTCGCGAGCAGGCTCGCTCCCACATTGGATCTGCGCTGGTTTGATTAATCCTGTTCCACAATGAATTGCGAGGGTGCCACGCCGAGTTCGCGGCGGAACATGTCGCTGAAGCTGCTGGGTGAATACCCCAGTTCCCGGGCAATCACACTCACCGCCACCCCCTGAATCAATTCCGCCACCGCCGTCGCCAGTTGCACCTGCCGCCGCCATTCGGCGAAGCCCATGCCGAGGCTGTCCTTGAACAATCGCGCCAGGGTCCGCACGCTGGCCCCGGCATTTTCCGCATGCTGCTCGAACGAAATCGCCAGCGACGGCGCGGCCATCACTGCTTGGCACAGGTTCATCAGACGCCGGTCGGAATCATCCGGCATGGGGATCTTCAATTGTGAACGCCGAGCGCGTTTCAGCTCCAGCAACGCCAACCCGACCAACGCCTCGTAGTAGGCCGGTTCACCACTGTCGCCCTGCTCCACCAGGCCGACGATCAACTCGCGCAACAAACCGCCAACCTCGATCACCTGCACGGTCGGATCCAGGGTCGCCGCCAACGCCGGGCGCAGGTAGATATTGCGCATCTGCAGATCCGACACCACCCGAATCCCGTGCGGCACGCCGGGTGGCAACCACACCGCACGTTGCGGCGGCACCACCAGCGCCTCGTGCGGGGTTTCGACCCACATCACTCCGCTCATCGCATACAGCAACTGGCCCCAGACATGCTCATGCGGCTCGATAAACAAGCCGCGCGGATAGGTACGCGCCAGCGGTTGCACAGGCACATCGATGTCACTGAGATCAGGGGGTGCGGCGAGGGCCATGGCGAGCATTCATTGGGGTTGGCGGGAAACCCATGGTAACCAGCACGCCATGCCGTCGCCAATGATAGATACCGTCGGACAATCCGAGTGAATTTTCCCGGTGCACCGCGATCCCTCTATTACCACAGGGAGGAATACGGGCTTTATGAACAACGCAAAACTCTATGTCATCGAATATACCCTTCACGGCACGCCCAAGTCCTTCATTATCCGCTCGGACAAAATGGACAACACCGAGGCGTGGCACTGGGCGAGTTGCGACGCCGGGGTCGGTCGCATACCGCGCTTCGGCCGTGAAAAGGTGCAAAAGACCAGCAAACCGATGGCAGAAAAATTCGGCGTGGAAAACGTCGTGTGGCGACCGACCAACTGAAGCCATCGCCGTGACCGGACAAGGGGAAATCGACCGATGAACGACAATTATCACCCGGCCCGACTCGATTACGGGCTGACCACATTCTTCGGCCAAATCACCAAAACGATGGATTGCGAGGTCGGGCTGGAAATGGTTGCCGATGATCCTTACCGGTTCACCTTGCACGTAAAGGCGCCGGTCCCGGATGACCTGGATAAGGCGAAGATCGTTGTCGTCAAGGTCGAGGGACGAACGCTGCAAGGCACAGTGAGGCATTTTGAGCAACGGGATGATAAAAGTCTGACACTGGAAGTGGAGCCTGATTAGGCTCCACTTTTTTATGCGTCGGATTATTTGGGGTGCGCGCAATGGCAGCCCTTGCTTGAACATTCCTCGCCACCCTTGTGGTGGTGAGCGCAGGCCTCACAGCAATAGTGCTTGCGGTGCACCGTGTAGGAATGATCGCCTTCCTTGATGGTGCAGTTGCATCCGGGACAATCGCATTTTCTATCAGGCATGGGACAGACTCCTTTGGGTGGTGGTTGTCTGAGGCTTGAAAAGCAAGCCGTGCTAACCAGTGTAGGAGCTGCTGAAGACTGCGATCTTTTGATTGTTGTTTGCAGGTCTGCGGCGCGATCACCCGAAGGCCCGCGCCAACGCCCTGCTCAGGCCGGCATGCACCTGCAAAACATCCGGCATCACCGAAGCCAGGCGAAGCAGATCATGGGTCAGCCCCGGACAATGCTCCACCTCGACACTCACGCCCTGCTCACGCAGTTTGTCAGCATACGTCTGCCCTTCATCAAGCAACGGATCGAAACCCGCCAGCAAGACGATTGCCGGTGCCACGCCCTGCAGATCCTCCGCCAGCAGCGGTGAAAAGCGCCAGTCCAGATAGTCTTCCGGGCTACGGGCGTAGTGCTGATAGAACCAGTCGAGCGTGTCGTTCTCCAGCAGATAACCCTCGCTGAACAGCAGGCGCGAGTCGTGCACACGCGAAGCATCGGTCACCGGATAGCACAGCAACTGCGCCTTCGGCGCGATGGCCACGGTAGGCGGTTGCACCACCGCCTGAATCGCCAGCACCGTGGCCAGTGTCGCACCGGCACTGTCACCGCCAAACGCGACACGCGAGGTATCAAGGCCGAGGCTTGCGGCGTTTTCCGCCAGCCATGACAAAGCGTCTTCGCCATCTTCCAGCGCCGTTGGAAAACGATGCTCCGGGGCCAGCCGATAGCCGACCGACAACACCGCACACGGCGTGCGCTGGCAAAACTCGCGGCATACGCCGTCGTGGGAATCGAGGCTGCCGACGACAAAACCGCCACCGTGAAAATACACCAGCACCGGCATCGGCGAGGCCGCAGAGTGGGGCCGATACAGACGTAGTGCCAACGGCGCACCATCGCGTGCCGACGTGGTGATTTCGCTGACTGACAGGTCTTGTGGCGCGGGCCAGCGCAATTGCGCCGTGGTCTGTTCGAAGCTCGCGCGGGCTTCGCTCGGGGTCATTTGGTGCATGGCCGGCAGGCCGGCGTCCTGGCTGTCTTGGGCCAGGTCAAGAAAGGCTTCCAGATCAGGGTGTAACGACATCGCTAAAATCCTTGTATCGGCAAAAACGGGGCGTGCCGCTGCAGCGCCCCCTGGAGATGACTGAACCTGTGGCGATCAGCCCGCGCGTGCCATGCAATGCTTGATCAACGCCTCCAGCTCACGCTGGTAATCGCTCATCAAGGCATCCATGGTGCCGGCGCGATAACGCTGGCTGCTGTAGATGCAACGCAAGGCCAACTGACCGTCATAGACCTGGCCGACAATTTCCAGCCAGTTGCCCAGATTGGCTTTCAGGCTGTAGTTGTCACCGGTTTCTTCCAGCGCCGGCACCAGCAGCGCCTGCTCGTCGAAACTCTGGTCGAATTGCCCAAGGTAGTTGAAGGTGACCCGCGCCTGCGGCAGCCCCGCCAGCTGCTGCGACACCTCTGCCCCGGCCAGATGCCGCAGCACGCCATAGCCAATGCCTTTCTGCGGTACCGCTGCCAACTGTGCCTGCACATTGACGATCGACTGGCCGATGTCGTCGCTGTCCGGACGCAAACGCACCGGGAACATGCTGGTGAACCAGCCCAGGCTGCGGCTCAGGTCGATGGACTCGAACAGGTCTTCACGGCCATGGCCTTCGAGCAGGATCAGCGCCGACGGTTGCTGACTCCAGCGGCACAGGGCACGGCTGAGCGCCGACAACAGCAGGTCGTTGATTTGCGTGCCATACACCGCCGGGGCCTGTTTGAGCAGTTGTTCAGTGTGCTCGCGGGAGAGTTTGAGGCGTGCCTGTGCCTGCTGACGCACAAGGTTTTTGCCGCGCAGGTTGTCGCAGGGCAGGTCGACGCCTGGCTGATCCAGTTGCTCCAGCCAGTACGCCAGTTCCTGCTCGGCAATCACCGGCGCCTGCGCCTGCAAGGCCTCGGCGAATGATCGGTAACTGCTGGTGCGAATCGGCAGTTTCGGCTGCAGCCCCTGTACGCAGGCCTCGTACGCCACTTTCAAATCGTCGAGCAGAATTCGCCACGACACGGTGTCGACCACCAGGTGGTGAATCACCACCAGCAAACGCGCCTGGCCATCCGGCAAGGCAACATGCATCACCCGCCAGACCGGTCCGTCGTCGAGTTTCAAGCTGCGCTGGGCAAGGTTGGCCAAGGCTTCGACCTGCTCGCTGTTGTCCGCCTCGCGGCGCCAGAGCACCGCTTCGCCCTGTTCACTGAGATCACAGTAACGCTGCAACCAGCGCCCGCCTTCATGGGAAAACCGCAGGCGCAGCGAGTCGTGATGTTGCTCGATCCAGCCCAGGGCCTGCTCCAGTGCATCGAGGTCCAGCGGCTGGCGCGCGCTCAACAGCAATGACTGGTTGTAGTGATGCGCCTCGGCCATGCCTTCGGCAAAGAACCATTCCTGAATCGGCAAGAGATTGAACAAGCCTTCGGCGGCCACCTGCGTAACGTCCGTTTGCGGTGGTGCGGTGCCCTCCTTCGCAGCTTCCTGCTCGACGATGCCGGCGATGGTCTGATAACGCATCAGGTCGCGCAGTTTGAGATCCATCTGCAAGGTCGGGTGGTTTCTGACGCGGGAGATCACCTGCAAGCTCAGAATCGAGTCGCCGCCCAGTTCGAAAAAGTTATCGCTGATGCCCACTCGTTCGACCTGCAACACCTGCGCCCAGATGTCCGCGAGCAGGCGTTCCTGCTCGTTGCGCGGGGCGAGGTATTCGTCGGTTTTGAACTCTGGTTCCGGCAGGGCCTTGCGGTCGAGCTTGCCGTTCGGTGTCACCGGGAACGCACTGAGGCAGACGATCTGCGCCGGCACCATGTATTCCGGCAACGAGGTGCGCAGCCCCGCCTTGAGTTCGTCGCCGATGTCTTCGCCGTTCGCGGTGACCACATAACCGATCAGTTGCTTGCCTGAAGCATTGTCGCGGGCGATCACCAGCGCGTCGGTGACCGACGGCAATTGGCGCAGACTGGCCTCGACTTCACCCAGTTCGATGCGGAAGCCGCGAACCTTGACCTGATGGTCGATACGGCCGACGTAATCGACCACGCCATCAGCCCGCAAACGCACCAGATCGCCGCTGCGATACAGGCGCTCGCCTGCGGCGAACGGGTTGGGCACGAAGCGTTCGCTGGTCAGGTCCGGACGGCCGTGGTAACCCCGGGCGACGCCGTAACCACCGATGTACAACTCACCGGCAAAGCCTGGCGGCAACGGGTTGAGGTCTTCGTCCAGCACGTACAGCGAGCGTGCGCCCACGGCGCGGCCGATCGGCGCGTACGCCGCTTGGCAATGCTGGCTGACCGGGACTTTCCAGAGCATCGGCGTGACCACGGTTTCAGTCGGGCCGTAGCCGTTGGTGAAGTATTGCGGACGCAGTGCAGCCTTGACCTGCTCGAAGGTCTGATCCGGCACCGCATCACCGCCAAAGCAATAGATGCGCACCGCTGGCGGCGCGATACCGCTGGCCGCCGCGTACTCGGCCAGTTGTTTCAGATAGGCCGGCGGGAAGCAGGCGATGGTGATGCCGTAATCGTGCAGCGCCTGATAGGTCTGCTCCGGGGTCCACAGGCAACCGTCGCGAATCACCAGACGACCGCCGCTGTACAAGGTGCTCAACCAGCGCTCATGGGCACCGTCGAAGGCGAACGACATGAAGTGCAGCTCGCAACTGCTGGCGTCCATTTCGTACAACTCGGCGATGGCCTGACAGTGCATGCTCAGCGGGCCTTGGGTCACGGCAACACCTTTCGGCCGCCCCGTGGAACCCGAGGTGTAGACCAGATAGGCCAGGCCCTGCTCCTGCACGCGACGTTCGGGGGCGTGGTCGGCGTAGCGGCTTTCATCGAGGTGATCGATTTCCAGACGCAGCAGGCCTTGCGGCGCCGGCAATGTGCTGCGCAGGCTGCTCTGGGTCAGCAACAGCGCCATGCCCGAATCTTCGATCATGTACGCCAGACGCTCCGGCGGATAGTCGATGTCCAGCGGCACGTACGCCGCACCGCTCTTGAGCACGGCGAGGAAGCTCACGACCATTTCCAGCGAACGCGGCAAGGCCACGCCGATCACCACTTCCGGCCCGGCACCGTATTCGATCAGGCAGTGCGCCAGACGATTGGCGCGTTGCTCGAGTTCGGCGTAGGTCAGGTTCATCCCGGCGCATTGCAGAGCAATAGCCTGCGGCTGATGTTGCGCGTGACGGCTGATCAGTTCCGGTAACAGCGCGGCTTGATGGGTGTGCGTCGGTTCGGCGCTCCAGGCCTGCGCCGCTTGCCATTGTTCGTCGCTCAGGCGCTGCAAATTACCGAGGCGTTCGTACGGCGCCGCCAGCATCGCGGCAAGGGTGTTTTCCAGGGTCTGGCGAATGCCGACGACCGCCTCGGCGCTGAAGTGGCTGCGCAGGTACAGGTATTCGATCGACAACTCGTCGCCGAGCATCACCGCGAGGTCCATCGGCACGTTGGTCACGCCGTGGCCAATGGATTTGCCGAAGGTCAGGTCGGTGTCGTTTTCTTCCTGCAAGCGATCGTCGATCGGGAAGTTTTCGAACACCACGATGCTGTCGAACAGCGCCTGCCCGCCGAGGTTGGACCAGCGTTGCACATCGGCCAGCGGCGCTTGGGAATAATCGCGGATGTCGAGGTTGTAGGCCTGCACTTCGCCCAGCCAGTCAGCCAGTCGCTGATCGGCTTGCGGCGTCTGAATGATCGGCAAGGTGTTGATGAACAGGCCGAGCATGTTGCCGACATTCGCCAGACTTTCCGGACGCCCCGACACCGTGGCGCCGAAGGTCACCGTCTGCTGCCCGGTGTAGCGTTGCAACAGCAGCAGCCACGCGCCCTGAATCAGCGTGTTGGGGGTGATGCGCAGGTCGCGGCAGAACTGCAACAACCGTGCGGTCTGCGCTTTGTCCCAGTTCGAATAGATCGCATCGTGACCGGCGACATCGGCGCTGTGGCGCGGGTGCATTGCCTGGCTCAGGGCCGTCGGCTCATTGACCGGCGCCAGTCGCGCCTTCCAGAACAGTTCCTGGGCGTCCTGATCCTGCGCCTGCAGCCAGGCGATAAAGTCGCGGTAACGACCGTTTTCGCCAATGATTTCGCCTTTGGAATAATACTGCAGCACCTCGCCGAACAGGCGCGAACTGCTCCAGCCGTCCATCAGGATGTGGTGGCTGGTCCAGATCATCTGGTACTGATCGTCGCTCAAGCGCAGCAGGGTCACCCGCAACAAACGCGCATCGGCCAGATTGAAACCGAGCGCACGGTCATCGCTGGCGAACTCGGCAATCCGTTCTTCGCTCGTCTCGCGATCACGCCAATCGAGCACCTGCATTTGCAACGGCGCATGGCGATGCACCACCTGCAACGGTTTGGCCAGGCCATCCTGCCAATGGAAACTGGTACGCAGAATCGCCTGACGGGCGATGACGAATTCCCACGCCTGGCGGAAGCGCTCCACATCCAGGCCCTTGATGGGCAGGCTGACCTGTTGCACGTAAAGGCTGCTGCCGTTATCTGACAGTGTGTGGAACAGCATGCCTTCCTGCATCGGCGACAGCGGGTAAACATCCTCGATCAGGTCCGCCGCCACCGGCAACGCATCCAGTTGCGCCTGATCGAGTTGGGCCAACGGATAATCTGCCGGCGCCTCGTCGGTCGACGGCTCGACTGCAACCACCGCCGCGAGTTTTTGCACGGTCTGCTGCTGGAACAGGTCTTTGGGGGTGAAACGAATGCCCTGCTGACGCGCGCGGCTGACCAGTTGAATCGAGATGATCGAGTCGCCGCCCAGCGCAAAGTAGTTGTCGGTCACGCCGACCCGCTCGATCTTCAGAATGTCCTGCCAGACCTCGGCCAGTTGCTGTTCCAGCGGCGTCGACGGCGCGACGTATTCACGCTGCGACTGGCTGATGTCGGGTGCCGGCAAGGCCTTACGGTCGAGCTTGCCGTTGGGGGTAAGCGGCAACTGTTCGAGGAACAGCCACTGCGCCGGCACCATGTATTCCGGCAGATGTGCCTTCAGCGCGGCCTGCAACGCTGCACTCAAATCGTCCAGCTGTTCGAGGCTGAGGCTGCTGTCGCTCGGCACCACATACGCGACCAGTTGCTGACCACTGTGGCCATCCACCGCCAGCACCACGCCTTCACGCACGCTGGCCTGAGCGAGCAGACGCGCTTCGATTTCACCCAGTTCGATACGGAAACCACGCACCTTGACCTGATGATCGATGCGGCCGACGTATTCGATCCTGCCGTCATCGCTGAAGCGAGTCAGGTCGCCGGTGCGGTACATGCGTTCGCCGTTGGCCGAGAATGGGTTGGGTACGAACCGCTCGGCAGTCAGGCCCGGGCGGAACAGGTAGCCGCGGGTGATGCCGTCGCCGGCCAGATACAGTTCGGCCGCCACGCCCAGCGGTGCTTGCTGCAATTGGCCATCGAGCAGGTACGCCGTGGTGTTGACCAGCGGCCGGCCGATGTTCGCCTCGCCACCGGATTCGCGGCGGGTGCAGGTCGAATACGTGGTGTCTTCCGACGGCCCGTACAGGTCGTAGACGTGCGCCACCGCCGTTTCGCGGTAGAGCGTGTCGACCAGGCTCTGCTTCAGCGGCTCGCCGGCCAGATTGATGATGCGCACGCCCGGCGGAATGTGCCCGCTGCGTTGCAGCGCGGCAATCGCCGACGGCACGGTATTGATCAGGCGCACCTGATCGCGCTCCGGCAACTCCGGCAGTTCCAGGGCATTGCGCGCCATGACGAGCGAACCGCCACGCGCAAGGGTGACGAAAATCTCCCACACCGACAGGTCAAAGCACACCGACGTCGACGCCAGCACACCTTGCAGATCGTCTTCGCTGTAGACCTCGGCGGACCAGTGGATCAGCGCCTGCACGTTACGGTGGGCGATGGCCACGCCTTTCGGCTTGCCGGTGGAACCGGAGGTATAGATCACGTAGGCCAGATTGGCCGAATCCCCCCGCACAGGAAGATTGTCCGCAGGCTGCTCGGCAAACGCCGCACCACCGGCCTCGACCAGCACCACCTGTGCATCCGTCTGCGGCAGTTGCGCCAGCAGCGACTGTTGCGTGAGCAAGACTTTCGCCTGACTGTCGTCGAGCATGTAGGCCACGCGCTCCGCCGGGTAATCCGGGTCCAGCGGCACGTAGGTGCCACCGGCCTTGAGCACCGCCATCAAAGCGATTACCAGCTCCGCCGAACGCGGCATCGCCACGCCGACACGGATTTCCGCACCGACGCCCAACGCCAGCAGATGATGAGCCAACTGGTTGGCGCGTTGGTTGAGTTCGGCATAGCTCAGGGCGACGCCGGCGTGACTCAGCGCCAGTGCCTGCGGATGCGCGGCGACGCGCCGCTCGAAACTCTGCGAGATCAATCGCTCGACTGGATACGCAGCCCGATGATCGTTCCAGTGCGCCAGGGTCTGGCGTTCGGCGAGTGGCAACAAGCCGATTTCACCAAGCAGACGCTGGGGCGCCTCAATGAACTGGCGCAGTACTTCTTCCAGATGCCCTGCCAGACTCAGCACGCTGCGTTCGGCAAAGTGTTCGGTGAGGTAGTTGAAATCCAGGTTCAGCACGTCGCTGGCCCCGGCGATCAGGGTCAGACCGTAGTTGGTTTGTTCGCGATGCTCCAGGCCGCCAAAACGCAGACCGCCCGGGTTGGCCTCAAGCGCTTCGGACACCGGATAGTTTTCAAACACCAGCAAGGTGTCGAACAGCGCTTCGCCGCTCAACTGGGCCAGACGCTGGATGTCTTGCAACGGCGTTTGCTCGTAATCACGCAGCAGCAGGTTCTTGTCCTGCACGCTGCGCACCCAGTCGCCGACGCTGAGCGTGGCCTGCGGGCTGGCGATCACCGGCAAGGTGTTGATGAACAGGCCCAATTGCTGCTCGATGCCCGGCAGGTCCACCGGACGCCCGGACACCGTTGCACCAAAGGCCACCGTGGCCTGGCCGGTGTAGCGCTGCAACACCAGCAACCACGCGGCTTGCACCAGACTGTTGAGGGTCACTTGCTGCTGACGGGAAAAACCGTTCAGGCGCTGAGTGAAGGCCTGGTCGAAATGCAGGCGATGCATCTGCTTGCCCGGCCCCGGCACGGTACGCCCGTGGCAGGCCGAGGCCAGTCGGGTCGGCTCGTCCAGTGCGGCCAGTTGTCCGCGCCAGAACGCCTCTGCGCCGGCCTTGTCCTGACCTTGCAGCCAGACCAGGAAGTCGCGATAACGGCCCTGCGCGCTCGGCACCGGCTGACCGGCGTAATCCTGCAACACCTCGCCGAACATTCGCGAGTTGCTCCAGCCATCCATGAGGATGTGGTGGCAGGTGAAAATCAATCGATGGCGATCATCGGCGGTGCGCAACAGGCACAGGCGCAACAGCGGCGGGTTCTGCAGATCGAAACCGCGTTTGCGATCGGCCTGCGCCCGCGCTTCGAGCACAGCCGGCAAGTCCGCCACACCACGCACATCGACTTCGGGCATTTCCAGGGTCAACTGGCGATTGATCACTTGCAGCGGCGCATCGAGGCCATCGCGGCCCCAGATGAAACCGGCACGCAGCACTTCATGGCGATCCACCACCCGCTGCCAGGCCTGCTGGAAACGCGCCACGTCGAGACCGTCGATGTCGAGCAGCATCTGATAGACATAGGCGCTGGCATCGGCGTCATACAGGCTGTGGAACAGAATACCCTGCTGCATCGGCGCCAGCGGATAGATGTCCTCGATGCGCTGGGCGGCGATTGGCAAGCTGTCCAGATGTGCCTGGGACAACCCGGCCAACGGCACGTCGGATGGCGTCAAACCACCGCTCGGATGGCTCAGGCAATGCTCGATCAACTCGTTCAACGCCACTTCATATGCGCGGGCCAACGCATTGATGGTGGACTCTTCGAAAACATCGCCACTGTAGGTCCAGGTCAGGCTCAACTGGCCCTGATAAACCCGGCCATCGATGGTCAGCCAGTTGGCCATCGGCGCATTTTCGTCCTGGCCGGCGCCCTTGTCTTCGGTGGCTGGCACCCACAAGGCGTCTGCATCGAAGTTGTTGTCGAACTGGCCGAGGTAGTTGAACGTCACCTGCGGTTGCGCCAGTTCGTTCAAGGCCGCTTGCGACTCGGCGCTGCCCAGATGACGCAGCAAACCATAGCCGATGCCTTTGTTCGGGATCGCACGCAGTTGCTCCTTGATGCCTTTGATCGAGGTTTCCAGACTGGCGTCGGGGGTCAGGCGCACCGGGAACATGCTGGTGAACCAACCGACCGTGCGGCTGAGGTCGAGGTCATCGAACAGGTCTTCGCGACCGTGGCCTTCGAGCTGCACCAGCGCGCTGTCGCTGTTCGTCCACTGGCACAGTACACGGGCCAGCGCGGTCAGCAGCAAGTCGTTGACCTGGGTGCGGTAAACCGCTGGCGCCTGTTGCAGCAACTGGCGGGTGCGTTCGGCGTCCAGACGCGTATCGACGCTGCGCTCGAAACGGTTGCTCAGCTGGCCCTGCGGGTTGTCCAGCGGCAGTTCGATCGATACATCACGCAGCTGCCCCTGCCAGTAATCCAGTTCGCTTTCCAGTTCAGCGCTGCGGGCATGCGCCTGCAGACGCTTGCCCCAATCCCTGAACGCGCTGGTCTTGGCCGGCAGACGCACAGCCTGAGCGCTGCTCAGCTGTTGATAAGCGCTTTGCAAATCTTCCAGCAGGATCCGCCACGACACACCATCGACCACCAAGTGGTGGATCACCAGCAACAGACGCTGGCTGGCGTCCGGCAAGTCGACCAACACCGCACGAATCAGCGGGCCATCGAGCAAATCGAGGCTGCGCTGCACGTCCAGGCACAGCGCCGGCAATGCGGCGCTGTCGTCCAGGGTGACCGTGCGCAGCAAGGCTTGCGCCTGATCTGCAGGCGCGTGATTTTGCTGCCAGCCGTCATTGGTTTGCCGGTAACGCAGACGCAAGGCGTCGTGATGGCGGTGCAACTGCAGCAGCGCCTGCTCCAACGGCACCGCTTGCAGCGCGGTGGCCGGGGTCAGCAGGATCGACTGGTTCCAGTGATGCCGCGCCGGGATGTCACTGTTGAAAAAATAGTGCTGGATCGGGGTCAGCAGCGCGTCGCCGAGCACTTCGCCCTGCTGCATCTGCACCGCGTCGCTCTGTTGCGCGACGGTCGCCAGACGCTGCACGGTCTGGTGCTGAAAGATGTCTTTGGGGGTGAAGCGAATGCCCGCCTGACGCGCGCGGCTGACCACCTGAATCGAAATGATCGAGTCGCCGCCCAGCTCGAAGAAGTTGTCGTTGAGGCCGACCCGCTCGACCTTCAATACGTCCTGCCAGATCTCGGCCAGGCGCTGTTCCAGTTCGTTGCGCGGCGCGGCATAGACTTCCTGCACCTGCGCGGCTTCCGGGTGCGGCAATTGCTTGCGATCGAGTTTGCCGTTGGCCGTCAGCGGCAGACGCTCAAGGAATGCCCAACTGACCGGCACCATGTAATCCGGCAGGGTCTCGCGCAAATGCGCCTTGATCGAATCGCGCAGTGCGCCCTGCCCTGCGGCGTCCAGTTGTTCGCTCGCAACGATCCACGTTGCCAGTTGCTGGCCGCTTATACCGTCGACCGCCAGCACCACCGCCTCGCGCACCCCGGCATGCTTGAGCAGTTGCGCTTCGATTTCACCCAGTTCGATACGGAAACCGCGAATTTTCACCTGATGGTCGATGCGGCCGATGTACTCGATCACCCCGTCACCGCGCAGCCGCGCCAGGTCGCCGGTGCGATACAGACGCTCGCCCGCCTGCGGATTGAACGGATCAGGAACGAATCGCGTCGCGCTCATGCCGGGCTGATTCAGGTAACCCCGGGCCAGACCGGCACCGGCGATGTACAACTCACCGATGCAGCCTTGTGGCACCAGATTCAGCGAGCTGTCGAGCAAGTACCACGACAGGTCGACAATCGGCTCACCAATCGGGCTGCTGTGGTTTTGCTCCAGGTCGGCCATCGACAGCGGACGGTAAGTCACGTGTACGGTGGTTTCGGTGATGCCGTACATGTTGATCAGCGTTGGCGCGCGATCGCCGAAACGCTCGAACCACGGGCGCAGGCTCTGCACTTCCAGCGCCTCGCCGCCAAACACCACGTAGCGCAATGAGTTATTGCGTGGCGACTCGCAGGCAATCTGCATCAATGGCTTGAACGCCGATGGCGTCTGGTTCAGCACGGTGACGTGTTCATCGCACAACAGGGTGTAGAAATCTTCCGGAGAACGGCTGATGTCGTGAGGCACCACCACCAGTTTGCCGCCATACAGCAGCGCGCCGAAGATCTCCCAGACCGAGAAGTCGAAGGCGTAGGAATGGAACAGCGTCCAGCTGTCCTGCGGGCCGAAATCGAACCAGTGCTCGGTGGCGCTGAACAACCGCATGACATTGCCGTGCGGCAGCAATGCGCCTTTCGGTTTACCGGTGGAACCGGAGGTGTAAATCACGTACGCCAGACTGTCCGGCGTGGTCAGGCACAGCGGGTTGCTTTCAATGCTGTGTTCTGGTGCCTGATGCAGATCGAGGCACGCCAGTCCCGCCGGTACCGGCAGTTGCGTGAGCAGATGACCCTGGGTCAACAGCAGCTCGATGCCGCTGTCCGCGATCATGTAGCTCAAGCGGTCATCCGGGTAACCCGGATCCAGCGGCACGTAAGCGCCACCGGCCTTGAGCACGGCGAGGATGGCGACAATCATGTCCAGCGAACGCTCGACCGCCACGCCAACGCGCACGTCCGGGCCAACGCCACGGGCGATCAACGCATGCGCCCATTGATTGGCACGGCGATTGAGTTCGGCGTACGTCAGGCGTTGCCCGTCATACGTCACGGCGACTGCGTCGGGATAACGCTCGGCCTGCGCTTCGATGGCTTGATGAATGCACTGCTCGAGCGGTTGCTCGACGCGCTGAGGATTCCACTGTGCGAGCAATTGTTGCTGCTGGCCGGCATCAAGCATCGGCAACTGACCGATACGTTGCGTCGGCGCGGCAACGATGGCCCGCAACAACGCGCTCCAGTGTTGCGCCAGACGTTCGATGGTCGCCGCGTCGAACAGATCGGTGGCGTACTTGAGCACGGCTTCGATGCCATGGGCCTGTTCGGTGGTATTGAGGGTCAGGTCGAACTGTGCGGTCTGGCTCTGCCATTCCAGCGGTTCGATGCTCAGGCCATTCAAACGGGTTTCGACGCTGGCGCGGCGCTCGGCCTGATGGTTGAACATCACCTGGAACAGCGGGCTGTGACTGAGACTGCGGCCCGGTTCCAGCGCTTCGACCAGTTGCTCGAACGGCAAGTCCTGGTGGGCCTGTGCTTCCTGCGCAGTCTGTTTGACCTGACGCAGCAGATCGACAAATGACATCTGCCCGTCGATGTCAGCCTTGAGCACCTGAGTGTTGACGAAGAAACCGATCAGCCGCTCGATCTCCACCCGGCCACGGTTGGCATTCGGCACGCCGACGCGGATGTCGGCCTGACCGCTGTAGCGGTGCAACAAGGCCTGGAACGAGGCCAGCAAAACCACGAACAGGGTGACGTTTTCTTGCCGGGCGAAGGCTTTGAGCGCGTTGCTCAGCGCCGGGTCGAGAATCAGGTTATGGCTTGCGCCAGCGAAGCTTTGCTCGATGGAGCGCGGGCGATCCATCGGCAGTTCCAGTACCGGTTGCTCGCCGCCAAGCTTGTCTTGCCAGTAAGCCAGTTGCCGCTCCTGCTCACCGGCCTCCATCCACTGCCGCTGCCACAAGGCGTAGTCGGCGTATTGAATCGGCAAGGCCGGCAGACCGGCGTCGTGACCGAGGTTGAAACCGGCGTACAGCTGCACCAGTTCCTCGATCATCACTTGCAGCGACCAGCCATCGGAGACGATGTGGTGCAGGGTCAGCACCAGCACATGGTCATTGGGAGTGACTTGCAGCAACGCTGCGCGCAAGAGCGGGCCGTGCTGCAGGTCGAAGGTTTTCTGGCTCTGGGTCTGCACGAACGCCTGGATCGAGGCATCCACATCGTTGGCCAGCTCAGGGCTCAGTTGATGAATCTCCAGTGCAAAGGGTCCCACGGGCAGGACCACTTGCAAGGGTTGCGCGGTTTCCTGAGAGAACACCGTGCGCAAGGTTTCGTGTCGTTCGATCAGCGCCGCGACGCTGCGTTCCAGCGCGCTGACATCCAGCGGGCCCTGCAAACGCAAGGCCGTCGGAATGTTGTAGGCCGCACTGTGCGGCGCCCACTGCCAGAGAAACCACTGGCGCTGTTGAGCGTAGGACAGCAGCAACGGCTCTTCAGCCGTGCGCTTGAAAACCGGGGCAATGTCAAAGAGGTTGACGCCTTTCTGCTTGAGCAGAACCGCCAGAGCCTTTCTTTGCTTAGCCGAAAGTTGTCCTACCGACTCGATTAACTCTTGCACGCGTTTTTCCCTCTCAAGAAATCAGTTTTTCCAGATCATCGAGGGATAGACGTTTGAGGGCCTCCAGGGATTTAGCCAATTCATCCTGAACGGGCGACATTTCGACGCGCAAGGCCTCGATTCGCGCGCAGAACGCCTTGAGGGTATCGGTTTCGAACAGCTCCTTGAGCGGCACCTTGTCGCCCAGACGCTCCTTGATCCGCGTCACCACCAACGTCGCCAGCAACGAATGCCCGCCACGCTGGAAGAAGTTGTCCGCGAGGCCCACCTGCTCGACCTCCAGTACTTCCTGCCAGATCGTCGCCACCTCCCACTGCAAATCGCTTTGCGGCGGCTGATAGTGCTGCTGTGTCGGGCTGTCGCCCATCGTCATCAGCGCCTTGCGATCGAGCTTGCCGTTGGGGGTCAGCGGGATGGCGTCGATCAGGTGCAAATGGCCCGGCACCATGTGCGCCGGCAAGCGACTGGCCAGCGCATTGCGCACCTGTTCCGCCCATGCGTGCTGGTCCGCCACCGCTTGTGCCGCCACCACGTAGGCATGCAGGTGTTTGCCGGCAGCACCCTCCTGCGCGAGCACCACGGCTTCGCGGATTTCGTTGTGCTCCAGCAAGCGTGCTTCGATTTCGCTGAGTTCGATACGGAAGCCGCGGATCTTCACCTGATGGTCGGCGCGGCCGATGTACTCGATGTTGTCGTCATGGCCCTGGCGCACCAGATCGCCGGTGCGGTACAGGCGTTCGCCGTTGCTGGCGTACGGGTTCGGCACGAAGCGTTCGGCGGTCAGTGCCGCGCGCATCAGGTAACCCCGGGTCACACCGGCACCGCCCAGGTACAGCTCGGCGGGCACACCGCCCGGCAGCACTTGCAACTGGCTGTCGAGCAGATAGGCCACGGTATTCGGCAACGGTCGGCCGATGTTCGCCTGGCCCTGCGGGGTGCGCAGGGTGAAGGTCGAATAGGTGGTGTCTTCCGATGGTCCGTAGAGGTCGTAGACCTGCTGCACCGAGGTGCTCGCGTACAACGTGTCGACCAGACTTTGCTTGAGCGGTTCGCCGGCCAGATTGATGGTCGCCACCGACTGCGGAATCTGCCCGGCACGTTGCAGCGCAGCAATCGCCGACGGCACTGTGTTGATCAGGGTGACCTGTTCGCGGGCCGGCAGATCGGCCAGCGCCAGCGCGTTATCCGCCAGCACCAGACAACCACCGCAAGCCAGAGTGACGAAGATCTCCCAGACCGACAGGTCGAAGCAGATCGACGTCGACGCCAGCACGCCGCGCAACTGTTCTTCGCGATAGACCCCGGCCGACCACTGAATCAACGCCGACAGGTTGCCGTGGGTGATCGCCACGCCTTTCGGTTTGCCGGTGGAACCGGAGGTGTAGATGACGTACGCCAGATTCTGCGCCGTAATGTTCGCCAGCGGTGCACTGGCCGGGAAGGCGCTCAACACGCCCTCTTCCAGCAACAGCACCTGCGCACTCAGTGTCTCAGGCAACAGCGCCAGTGCGGCCGGTTCGGTGATCAGCACGGCGGCGCGGCTGTCGTCGAGCATGTGCAGCAAGCGTTCCTGCGGGTAATCCGGATCCAGTGGCACATACGCGCCACCGGCCTTGAGAATCGCCAACAGCGCCACGAGCATGTCCGGCGTGCGTCGCATGCACACACCGACACGCACCTCCGGCCCGACGCCCAGCGTTTGCAGCTTGTGCGCCAGGCGATTGGCCCTAGCATCGAGGCTTTGGTAATCGATCTGTTGTTCGGCGAACAGCACCGCGTGTGCTTGTGGCTGACGCTGCACTTGCGCGGCGAGGTGTTCCAGCACCGTGCGCGGGTCCGAGGCCGTGACGTCGGCCTTGCCCCAAGCGATCGCCTGTTGTCGCTGCGGTTCTGCGAGCAACTGCAACGCACCGAGCGGCTGACAAGCATCGGCGAGGAACTGCGTCAGCAGGCTCTCCAGTTGCGCGCTCAAACCGTTGATTGCCGTTGCATCGAAACTGGCCCGGTCGTAACTGATCCCCAGGCTCAGCTCGCGCCCGGTGACCGCCACCAGCGTCAACGGGTAGTTGGTCTGTTCCTGACGACGAATCGCCGAGAACGTCAGACCGGTGGCCGGGCCCTGCTGCAGCGCTTCGGCCATCGGGTAGTTTTCGAACACCAGAATGCTGTCGAACAATGCGCCGTTACCGGTACCGGCCCAACGCTGAATGTCGTAAAGCGGCGTGTGCTCGTGTTCGCGCAGCGCCAGATTGATGTCCTGCACCTGTTGCAGCCACTGGCTGACGACGATCTCGGCGGACGGCGCCGCGACCACCGGCAAGGTGTTGATGAACAGACCGATCTGTTGCTCCACGCCCGGCAAGTCCGTAGGACGCCCCGCGACCGTCGCGCCGAACGCCACGTGGTCCTGCCCGGTATAACGCTGCAACAGCACCAGCCACGCCGCTTGCACCAAGGTGTTGAGGGTGACTTTCTGCTCGCGGGCGAAGCGGTTCAGCTCCGCCGTCAGTGTCTCGCTGAATACGTGTTCGTGATCGGCGTAACCGCTGGCCGCGTGCTGCCCGCCTGACAAGGCATTGGCCAGACGCGTCGGCTCATCAAGATCAGCGAGGGCCGTTGTCCAGAAATCCCGGCTGGCCTGCTGATCGCGCTGCCCTAGCCATTCGATGTAATCGCGATAACGCCCCTGCCCGGCCGCCGGGGTCAGCCCTGCATAACGCTGCAGCACTTCGCCGAACAACTGCGAGGTACTCCAGCCGTCCATAAGGATGTGATGGCAGGTGTAGATCAGATGATGTGTGGTCTCATCCGTGCGCACCAGGGTCACCCGCAACAGCGGTGCGGCGGTCAGGTCGAAACCGCTGGCGAGATCGTCGCCGGCCAGTTGATCCAGCGCTGTGCCGAGGTCAGCACGACCGCGCCAGTCCTGCACGCTCCATGGCATCTGCGCATTCAGACGCACCACTTGTACTGCGGCGGCGGCATCCTGCGGCCAGACAAAAGCCGTGCGCAGGATCTCGTGGGCATCAACGGTTTGCTGCCAGGCCTGACGGAAGCGGTCGGCGTCGAGATTTTGCACATCGACGCGCAATTGGTTGGTGTACGCCGGACTGTCCGGATCGTTGACGCTGTGGAACAGAATGCCTTGCTGCATCGGCGACAACGGATAGAGGTCGACGATGTCGCGGGCCGGGATCGGCAGTGCCGAGAGTTGTGCCTGGGTCAGTGTCGCCAGACTGAAGTCCGACGGCGTCACAGCCGCCTCGCCGCTGTCGCAGCAATGTTCGATCAAACGCTCCAGCTCGCGACGATAGGCCTCGGCAAGCGCCTCGACGGTTTCGGCGCGGTACATGCCGGTGCCGAAGGTCCAGGTCAATTCCAGCTCACCGCCGTAGACCTGACCATCAACGCTCAGCCAGTTACCCAGCGGCGCCGCCGCGTCCTGATTGGCGCCGGTGCTCTCACCGCTCGGCACGAACAGCGCGCCGGCATCGGCGTTGAATGCGCCGTCGAACTGGCCGAGGTAGTTGAAGGTCACGCGCGGCTGCGGCAATCCCTGCAACTCGGCGGATCGGCTCAGGTAACGCAACACACCAAAGCCGATGCCTTTGCCCGGCACCCCACGCAATTGTTCCTTGATCGCACAGAGGGACGCACCCGGCGTCGCCTCGGGGGTCAGGCGTACCGGGAACAAGCTGCTGAACCAACCGACGGTGCGGCTCAGGTCGATGTCGTCGAACAGGTCTTCGCGACCATGACCTTCGAGCTGAATCAGTACCGAAGGCTGTTCGCTCCAATCGCACAACACCCGCGCCAGCGCCGTCAGCAACAGATCGTTGATCTGCGTGCGATACGCCGCCGGCGCGACTTTCAGCAGTTTGTGGGTCAGCGCCTGACTCAAGCGCGAGCTGGCCCGTGCCGCTTGGGCGCGGGCCTGGGTGTCCTCGGGGAAGTCGCGTGGCAGCTGCACGTCGCCCGCCTCCAGGGTTTGCCGCCAGTAGGCGCTTTCAGCGGCCAGCGCTTCGCTCTGCCCGTAACGATGCAGATGCTCGGCCCAGCTGTGCAGCGAGCTGCTTTTGCCCGGCAAGACCAGCGGCGTGCCCGCCGCCAACGCGGTGTAAGCGTGCTGCAGATCTTCCAGCAGAATGCGCCACGACACCCCGTCGACCACCAGGTGATGGATGACCAGCAACAGGCGTTGCTCAGCGTTCGGCAGATTCACCAGCACCGCCCGCACCAGGTGCCCCTGTTGCAGATTCAGACTGCGCTGGGCCACATCGACCAATGCCGGCAAAGCGCCCAGGCTGTCCAGCTCACGCACCCACAACAGCTCTGGATCACGCTGGGTCTGCGGCATTGCCTGCCAGACGTCGGCGCACGCCACGAAAGTCAGCGTCAAGGCTTCGTGCTGTTCGATCAGCGCCGCCAGCGCTGTACGCAGATGCATGGCGTCGAGCGACGTAGTCGGTTGCAACATCACCGACTGGTTCCAGTGCTGACGCTGGGCAATCGGAGTTTCGAAGAACCGCGCCTGAATCGGCAGCAATGGCAACGGTCCGCGAGCCGCCACTGGCGCAGTCGTGGCGGGTTTGGCTTCGATCAGTCTGGCCACAGCGGCCAGTTGGCCGATGGTCTGTTTTTCGAACAGTTGCTTGGGGCTCAGTTTGATGCCCTGGCGTTTGGCCCGGGCAATGATCTGCAGGCTGAGAATCGAATCACCGCCCAGTTCGAAGAAGTTATCGGTGCTGCCCACGCGTTCAAGCTTGAGCACATCGGCCCAGATCGCCGCGAGTTTTTCTTCGACTTCACCTTGCGGCGCAACGAAGTGCTGAGTGACCACGCCCGGCACCGGCAAGGCACGTTTGTCGAGTTTGCCGTTGGCGGTCAGTGGAAGGTGTTCCAGCAGAACGATTTGCGCCGGCACCATATAGTCCGGCAGGCACGCCTGCAATTGCTCGCGCAGCGCTTGCGCGGCTAACGAAACGCCTGCGACCGGCACACACCACGCCAGCAGTTGCAGACGCGTCGGGTCGTCATCCAGTGCCAGCGCCAGCACGGCGGCTTCACTGACGCCGTCCAGACCCAGCAGCACCCGCGCCACTTCCGCCGGCTCCACGCGATAACCGCGCACCTTGACCTGATCGTCGGCGCGGCCAATGAATTCCAGCGTTTGCTGACGATTGCGGCGTACGCGGTCGCCGCTGCGATACACCCGCGCACCCGGCGTACCGAACGGATCCGGGATAAAACGCTCGGCGGTCAGCCCCGGCTGGTTCAGGTAGCCCAGTGCGACGCTGTCGCCACCGATATACAACTCGCCGGCCACCTGATCGGCGACGTTGTTCAGCACATCGTCGAGCACGTAAACGTGAGCGCCGGCCAGTGCGCGACCGACCGGTACGCTGCGCGTCAGGGTCAGATCCCCGACTTCATGGGCCAACACGCCCACCGTGGTTTCGCTCGGCCCATAGTGATTGATGAGGCGGCAATCCGGTTTGAGCTGACGCACGCGCTCGACCAGCGCCGGCGAGCACGCTTCACCGCCGACGATCAGCGCGTGTTCCGGCAGCACGTCGGCCGCCCGCGAGGCCTGCAACAACGCGGCCAGATGACCGGGAACGATTTTCAGCATGCCCACTCGATGCGTGGCCATGTACTCGGCAAAGCGATCCGGATCGAAGCCCAGATCCTCCGGCAAGACATGCAGCAGACGCCCGGAACACAGCGCGCCGAACAGCACGGTAAAGCCCAGATCCGCAGCAATGGTCGAGACCAGCGCCATGCTGCTGTCCGCTGCCGGCGCCAGTCGCTCCAACACACCGCGCACATAACTGCCCAACGCGCCGTGGCTGACCAGTACGCCTTTCGGTTGCCCGGTGGAGCCGGAGGTGTGAATCACGTACGCCGGTGATTGCGCGCACAGCGTCACGGCGGGACAGGTGTCCGGCATGGACTGCCACTGCTGCGCTGCAAAGGCAATGCCCTGACAACCATCGACCGCCAGCGCGGACACGCGTGCATCGCCGTCGGCGCACAACAACACCCGCGCTTTCGCAGCGCCAAGCATCTGCTGCAAGCGTGCATCCGGCGCCTTGACGTCCAGCGGCATGTACACCGCGCCCGCCTTGAAGATCGCCAGCACACAGGTCAGCCAGTCCAGCGAACGCTCCATCAGCACCGCCACCGGTTGGCCGTCGCGCACGCCTTGGCCGCGCAAATGGTGGGCCAGTCGATTGGCTGACTGATCCAGCGCCTGATAACTCAAAGCCTGATTCAGGTCGCGCGCGGCCAGCGCTTCAGGCTGGCGGGCGACCTCACGATCCCAGTGCTGCAACACCGACAACGCCGGTTCGGCGGGTGCCGGGAGCGGCGCTGGCGAGATCTGCGCAACACTGTGCAACGGCGCTTGCGGCGCTTTCAGCAATTCGCTGAACAGACCGAGCAAGGCCGGCACAAAAGCTTCGACGGTTTCCGCCCGATAGAGGTCGCTGGCATAGGTCATCTGGCCGTGAATCAGCGTGCCGTCATCGGTAATGTCCAGCGCCAGATCGAAGTGAGTGCCATCCTTGTCCAGCGGATACTCGGCCACGCTCAGCCCGGGCAGCGCCATCGAACGCTGCTTCTGCATACCGACGTTCTGGTTGAACTTGGCCTGGAACAGCGGGTTGTGGCCCAAGGTGCGTTCTGCCACCAACTCGTCCACCAGTTGCTCGAAGGGCAACTCCTGATGCGCCTGCGCACCGAACGAGGCTTCACGCACCCGCGCCAGCAAATCCTCGAAACTGCCGCGCTCATCCACCTCGCATCGCAGCACCTGAGTGTTGACGAAAAAGCCGATCAGCCCTTCGACTTCAGCACGGCCACGGTTGGCATTCGGCACGCCGACGCGAATGTCACGCTGCCCGGCCTGTCGCGACAGGAACAGCGAGAACCCGGCCAGCACCAGCATGAACAGACTGATGCCCTGGCTACGGGCAAAGGCGTTGAGTTGCAGGGATAACGGCGCGCCGAAATCAAAACTCAGGGTCTGGCCCTCGAAGCTTTGCGTCAGTGGCCGAGCAAAGTCCGGTGCCACTTCCAGCAGCGGGTGCTCTTCACCCAGTTGCTGGCGCCAGTACTCGAGTTGGCGCTCACCCTCGCCGGCTTCCAGCCAGCGCCGTTGCCAGATCGCATAGTCGGCGTATTGCAGCGCCAGCGCTGGCAACTGCGGCTCGCGCGAAAGGCTGAAGGCCTGATAGCACTGGACGAATTCCTTGACCATCACGTCCATCGACCAGCCGTCGGAGACGATGTGGTGCATGCTCACCACCAGCACGAATTCTTCGTCGGCCAAGGCAAACAGACTGGCGCGCAGCAGCGGCCCGTGGCGCAAATCGAACGGTCGCGTCGTGACGGCCTGCACCTGTTGCGCCAATGCTGGCTCGCGTTCTGCTGCTGGCAGGCGGGTCAGGTCGATGCGTTCCACGGCCAGCGGTTGCTGCGCCAGAATCACCTGATGCGGTTGATCGCCGTCAGTCTGGAACACCGTGCGCAGCACTTCATGGCGCGCCAGCAGATGATCGAAGGAACGCTGCAGCGCCGCTTCGTCGAGGCGCCCGTTCAGGCGCAGGCCGGCGGCCATGTTGTAGGCCGCGCTCTGCGGTTCGAGTTGCCAGAGAAACAGCAGGCGCTGCTGAGCGAACGACAACGGAATCTGCGCGACATCGTGCCGACTGAGCGGCAGCGGCAACAGGCTGAAGTCCTTGCCGTCCGCGCGCAGCCTGGCCAGAAACAGCCGCCGCTGTTCCAGCGGCAAGCCGACGAACCTTTTCGCGATACGTTCCGCCATGGTGCCGCTCATACTTCCTCTCCTTCCAAAGCATTGATGAACTGATCCATGTCGGACCAGTCGTCGTCCGTTGTGCTGTCAGCCAGTTGCGCCAGCACCATCGCCAGTTCACCCAACACAGGTTTCTCGAACAGGCTGCGCAGCGGCAACACCACGCCCAAGCGGGTTTTGATGCGCGCGATCACCTGCGCGGCCAGCAACGAATGGCCGCCCAGTTCAAAGAAGTGATCATCCAGACCGACCCGCGCCACTTGCAGCACCTCTGCCCAGATCTGCGCCAGTTGTTGTTCGGTATCGGTTTGCGGCGGGCGATAGTCGCCTTGCAGTTGACTCGGATCCGGTGCCGGCAACGCCTTGCGATCAAGCTTGCCGCTCGGTGTCAGCGGCAGGTTCGCCAGCAACAGCAAGTGGCCCGGCACCATGTAGTCTGGCAACTGGGCTTGCAGGGCGGCGCGGATTTGCTGACGAAACGCCGCTTGCGTCGCCGCGCTGTCGAGCACGGCCTGCTCGCTGACCACGTAGGCCACGAGTTGCAAGCCACCGCTCAGGGGCACCGCGAGCACCACCGCTTCACGAACGCCGGAACATTGCTGGAGACGCGATTCGATTTCGCCCAGTTCAATGCGGAACCCGCGAATCTTCACTTGATGATCGACCCGACCGATGTACTCCACGGCGCCATCGGCGCGCAGTCGGGCACGGTCGCCGGTGCGGTACAGGCGCTGGCCATCGGCAAACGGATCGGCGATAAAGCGCTCGGCGCTAAGCATCGGCTGACGGTGATAACCCCGCGCCAGGCCCGGACCACCGATGTACAACTCACCCACCGCGCCTTGCGGCAGCAGGTTCAGATCATCGTCGAGCACGTACAGGCGTCGCGCGTCGAGACCGTGACCGATCGGGATGCCGCGCCACGACACCGCATCCGCCGTCAGTGCCGTGCAATCGTGAACGGTCGACACCACCGTGGCCTCGGTTGGCCCGTAAGTATTGAGCAAGCGCACATGGCCCAACCCGGCCTGTTGCCCCAGGCGCAGACCGTCCACGGCCATCGCCTCGCCACCGACATGGATCTGCCGTAACGCAGCAAATCCGCCCGGTGGATTGGCGGCATATTCCTGCACCAGCCAATACCAGTAAGCGGCGGGCAAATCGGCCAAGGTGATGCGGTGATCGACAATCACTTGATGCAACGCCGCGCTGTCCCACAACCGCGCATCGCGCAGGACGACTGCGGCGCCGTGGCACAACGGCGGGAAAAACTGCTCGACGAAACCGTCGAAACTGCTGGTGGCGAACTGCAGGACCCGGTCGCTTTCGCGCAGGTCGCTGTAATCGATGGCGCGGGCGATGAACTCGCTCAGCGCGCCGTGGCTGACCGCAACACCTTTCGGGCGCCCGGTGGAACCGGAGGTGTAAATCACATAGGCGAGGTTTTGCGCGGCGATCGTCACCGGCAGATTGTCGGCGTGATCACGGTCGGCCAGTTGCTCCAGGCACAGGCAATCGACGTCATCCAGATCCGGCAGGCTGGCGAGGCTGGCGTGATCGGTCAGCAGCAGTTTCAGGCCACTGTCATCGAGTACGTGGCGCAAGCGTTCGGCCGGGGTTTGCGGATCCAGCGGCACGTAGGCGCCGCCGGCCTTGAGCACCGCCAGCAACGCCACCGCCAGTTCCAGCGAACGACCCAACGCCACGCCGACCAGTACGTCCGGGCCGACACCGCGAGCGCGCAACTGATGAGCCAGACGATTGCTGCGGCTGTTCAAGTCGGCATAGCTGAGGGACGGCGACGGTTCGCTCGCGAGAATCACCGCCGCTGCCTGCGGCGTGCGCGCCACTTGCGCCTCAAACAGGCTCTGCACACTGGCGAAAACCGTTTCTGCCTCGGTGGCCTGAATCAATTGTGCACGCTCATCATCCGCCAGCAGCGCAACGTCGCCGATCAATTGCTGCGGATCGCGGCACACGGAGGCGAGGATGTTGCGCCAGTGCCCGGCCATGGCGGCGATAGTCGCGGCATCAAAAATATCGGTGGCGTAGGTGAAGGCCGCGAACAACTGCTCGCCCTCCTCGCGGGTGTCGAGCATCAGGTCACTGGTGGCGGCATGTTGGCGACCGCTGCCGGCCAGTTGTTCTTCGGTCAGATAGCCCACCTGCAACCCCGATTCCAGCTGCACCTGCTGCAAATCGGTCACCAGCGGCTGGTGGTTGAACATCACCTGAAACAGTGGATTGTGGCTTTGGCTGCGCGCCGGTTGCAGGGCTTCGATCAAGGCGTCGAAGGGCAGATCCTGATGAACCTGGGCACCGAGCGCAGCCTGACGCAGGCTCTGCAACAGATCGGCAAAACGGGTTTGCGCGGTGACTTCGCTGCGCAGAATCTGCGTGTTGACGAAGAAGCCGATCAGCCCTTCGGTTTCGCTGCGCGTGCGATTGGCAATCAGCCCGCCAACGCGGATGTCGGTCTGGCCGCTGTAGCGATGCAGCAACGTTTTGAACGCGGCCAGCAACACCACGAACAGCGTCACGCCCTGACGCTGGGCGAGGCTTTTCAGCTCCTGGCGCAGCGCTGCATCAATGATCGTTTCCAGGCGCGCGCCCTGATGGCTGGATTGCGCCGGATAGGCGCGATCAGTCGGCAGTTCAAGCACTGGATGCTCGTCGCCGAGCTGCGCACGCCAGTAATCCAGTTGCCGCTCGCGCTCACCGGCCTCCAGCCAGCTGCGCTGCCACAGGGCGTAATCGCGGTAATGCACGGTCAGCGCCGGCAGCGCCGGCTCGCGCCCCGCCACCAGCGCATCGTAGGTGCGCATGAATTCGTCGATCAGAATATTCATCGACCAGCCATCGGCGATGATGTGGTGCAAGGTCAGCAGCAACACATGCTCCTGCTTGGCCAGGCGCAATAAACGCAGGCTCAGCAGCGGGCCGTTTTCCAGGTCGAACGCCTGCGTGGCTTCCGCCATCATGTGCTGCTGCGCCAGCGGCCAGCGCTGGGCCTCGGGCACTGCACTGAGATCGGTGACCGGCAGTTTCAACGGCTGCGGTTCGGCGACCCGCTGAAACGCGCGCTCACCTTCCTGACCGAAGGTGGTGCGCAAGCACTCGTGCCGCGCCGCCAGCAGACTGAACGCCTGCTCCAGCGCCTGCACTTGCAGGTCGCCCGTCAGGCGCACCGCCATCGGCAAGTTGTAAGCGGCACTGTGCGGGTCCAGTTGCCAGAGAAACCACATGCGCTGCTGGGCATACGAAAGCCCGTCGCGCTCGGCGATCCCGTCACAGGCAGTCATGGGCAGCTGCGCAAAATCGATGCCCTCACGGGCCATGCCGGCGAGGAACAAACGGCGTTTGTCCTGTGGCAGTTCGATAAAACGGCGGGCTAGTTTCTGGGCGTCTGCGGCATTCATGCATGGGGTCCTTGCTGATCGGCGGCGTGACCAGGAGACCCGGTCGTATCAACAAGAACGAATGACAAACGTGATGATTTAGCGCACTGGCGCAACAACGGCCCGACGGTAGGCACACAAATGCCGAAGCCGGTACGAGACCGGCTTCGGCAGCTTTACCAACAGGCGCGGGGATGGCTCAGAGCGGTCCCTGTGAATGCCCTTCAGCCATGGCGACAATCACTTTGCGCGGCCCTTCGAACGGCGAGCGCGCGTGCGCCGAGAGCATGTTGTCGAGCATCAGCACATCGCCTTCCTGCCAGGGGAAACTGATCGCGCACTCGTCGAGCACTGCACGAATCTGCGCCAGCACTTCATCTTCAATGGCCGAGCCATCGCCGTAATACACGTTACGCGGCAAGTCTTCCTCGTCGACGATGTCCAGCAGGCTTTCGCGCACTTCCGCTTGCAGGTTGGAAATGTGGAACAGGTGCGCCTGATTGAACCAGACGTTGTCGCCAGTCACGGGATGCACCGCCACCGCCTGACAAGTCTGGCGGGTGCGCAATTCACCGTCGTCCTTCCATTCGCAAACAATGCCGTGAGCCTTGCAGTAGGCCTCGACGACCTCACGATCTTCGGTGTTGAAGACATCTTCCCACGCCACATCCAGGCCATTGCCGAAGTTGCGCACATACATCAGCCCTTTACTGACGAAGCGCTCGCGAATCGCCGCCGGAATGCGCCGATAGACTTCACGGCTGTCGGCAATCGGCGTCTCGCCACCCGATTTCGCGGCGATCATGCTGTAGAACCAGATCTTCATCGGCCAGTCGCGGGAATAGGCCTGCTCGTTGTGCAGCGGAATGCTCTGGTGCGCCGGGTATTCGGTGGAGGTGTAAACGCCCTGCGTCACGTTGGTACGTGGCGTCGAGCCAAATTCATAGTTCAACAGCGGATGGCCGAAACTGGCCGCGAATTGACGGAACTGCTCGGCACCGTGCAACCGGAAACCACGGAACAGCACCCCACCGTCGCGCAGCAGGTGTTCGTCCACCAATTCTTTCAATTCATCGAACACCGCCAACAGCTCGGTGTCCGCATCGGTCGCTTCCACCAACAACGGCAAGCGCCCCCGTTGCGGCAGCAGTGGCCGAACGGAAAATCCCACAGCAACAGCCATGACTGGCCTCCTGTAATCACTCGATAGGTGAACCGCGCTAAAAGGCCGGTGCCACCGCCTGCGCATGACGGCGGTGATGGACTTCCAGATGGGTCTTGATCGTGCGGATCACCCGGGCTTCGTGTTCATGAATGAAGAAATGCCCGCCGGTCATCATGTCCACGGAAAAACTGCCCAGGGTTTCCTTGCTCCAGCCAATCAGTTGCTCGGTGGTCGCGCGGTCTTCCTTGCCGCCCAGCACATGCACCGGGCAATTGAGCAACGGCCGCTGCGCCGGCGTGAAACGCCCGCACATCATGAAGTCGGCGCGCAGCACCGGCAGGGTCAGGCTCATCAGTTCCTTGTTGGCCAGCACTTCTTCGCTGGTGCCCTGGAAAGTACGCAGTTGCTCGATCAATTCCTCATCGCTGCGCGCTTCGGCAAAGCCGCGATCGTAGTCGCTGCGCATCGTCGGCGCGGCCGTGCCGGAAGCGAACAACGCCACCGGTTCCGGTACTCCGAGCTCGCGAAAGGCATGCGCCATCTCGCACGCCAGCAGCGCACCGAGGCTGTGCCCGAACAGCGCATAAGGCGTCTGCAGGCCGGGTTTGTGCTCGCGGGCCAATTGCCGGGCCAGGGCACGCATGTCGATTTGCAGGGGTTCGTCGAAACGGGCACCGCGCCCGGGCAGCTCCACCGGTTGCAAGTGCAGCCACGACGGCAGTTGGCGCCGCCAGCGGCTGTAGACCATGGCGCTGGCGCCCGAATAGGGCAGGCACAGCAGTGTCAGCTTTGTCACCGCGTTTACCTCAATAGGGTTATCTGTAAAAGAGAACGGATGAGGTGGTGCGGGAATTAGTCGGTGAGCCGATCACTGCAGATGACGGGAACGCTGCAGCGCCGAAGCCACAGCCACTGCCGGGGCCGGTCATGGCGACCGGCATCCAGCCATTCGTCGAAAACCCTGCACACCTGTCAGACCTGACAGGTGCGCAGGCTGGCGAAAAAGCGCTTTCATAAACCCGACGTTACCCAGGCAGGCACTCGCCGGCCGGGAACATTGCCGGGAGCCGACGACTTCGTTCAGTGTCCTGAGGCAAGCGCCTGAGACAGGAGCCCACCATGAATGAGTCGACAATCACCCCACAACCGCGCAGCGCAGTTGCACCCTTTGTTGTACGCAGCCTTTTTTGCCCTTCACCCACACGTATTGATGAAGCCCTGGGTAAAGAAGTCAACGAACGACTGATGGCGTGGGTACCCAGCGTGGGTATTTTTGCCGGTAAACACGAAAAACTGCGTGCCAGCGACTTCGGCCGTTACGCGATGTTGTGCCATGCCGACACGGACGATCCGGACAGGTTGCTGCTCGCTGCGCAATGTTTCGCGGCACTGTTCGCCGTGGATGACCATTATTGTGACGACCCGTCGCTCGGTGGCCGCCCCGAGAAAGTCGCCGAAATGCTGTCGTTCGCGATTACGGCAATCGATCCGGTGTATTTGCCTGCGCCGTTTGATGAAGAACTTTCGCAACAACAAACGCGCGACCCGGTGATCAGGGGCTTGCTGTCTTACATGAAACGCGTGGGGCAGTTCTGCACCCCCTCACAAGTGGCACGAGTACGGCAAATCACCATCGCCATGTTCGTCACCATGGCGGCCGAAGCGCCGTGGCGTATTTACGGCACCCAACCCACTGTTGCCGAATATCTGGCCAGCCGACAGGTCAACAGTTTCTGGCCGTGCCAGGTTCTGATCGACGCCATTGGTGGCTACGAAGTCCCTGCCAACCTGTATTCCGACCCACAGATTCACCGCATCAGCGCCTTGGCAGCACTGGCCACGACGCTGGTCAATGACTTGTATTCCGCTTACAAGGAACACCTTAAAGAAACGGGAGACTTCAAGCTTCCCTACCTTCTGGCGGCCAGGCATAACTGCTCGCTTCAAGAGGCCATCGATAAAGCAGCGGATATCCATGATGCCGTCATGCAGGACTACTCAACGCTCGAAAAGCAACTGCTGAGCCATGCCACGCCGTTGATTGAACGCTATCTGAAGGGCTTGACCACTTGGGTAGCGGGTAACCGGGAATGGCATAAACACAGTGCGCGTTACCACATCTGAGCGATGATTTTAGAAAGCGCCCCCCTCTCAAGGCATCTCTGCCAGGAGCAACAGAAGCTTTTTCACTGAACTCTCGCCTGCGCTGGCCAGTCAGCTATTCATGACAATCGCTTCAGGCCCGGACATTCATGCAGATATCGCTCGCCCGCCAGGTTGCCCTCGTCACCGGCGCCAGCTCCGGCATCGGTCAGGCCGCTGCCCAAGCCCTCGCCGCTGCCGGCGCGGCAGTGGTCATCAACTACAATCGCCAGGCAGAACCTGCCGAAGCCCTGGCCCGGCAAATCATCGCTGACGGTGGGCAGGCCATCGCCCTCCGCGCTGATGTATCGAAGGAAGACGAGGTGGAGCGGCTGTTCGCCGAAACCCTCGACGCTTTCGGTTCGCTGGATATTCTGGTGGCCAACTCGGGCCTGCAAAAAGACGCCGCCGCTGTCGACATGACCCTCGACGACTGGAACGCGGTGATCGGCGTCAACCTCACCGGGCAGTTCCTCTGCGCCCGCGCCGCCCTGCGCATCTTCAAACGTCAGGGCGTTCGTGAAGGTGTGTCCCGCGCGGCCGGCAAGATCATTCACATGAGCTCGGTGCACCAGCGGATTCCCTGGGCCGGGCACGTCAATTACGCCGCGTCCAAGGGCGGCGTCGATCAGTTGATGCAGACCCTCGCACAGGAAGTCAGCCACCAACGCATTCGCATCAACGGCATCGCACCGGGGGCGATTCGCACGGCGATCAATCAAGACGCCACCGAGGGCGCAGCCGGCGAAAAACTGCTTGAACTGATTCCCTACGGGCGCATCGGCGATGCAGAAGACGTCGCCAACGCGGTGGTCTTTCTAGCTTCCGATGCTTCCGACTACATCGTCGGCACCACCCTGTTCATCGACGGCGGCATGAGCCTCTATCCGGAGTTTCGCGGCAATGGCTGAGCATCACCTGGAACGACAAAGCCCGATCGACGCCCACGGCATCATCGGTGACATGCGCAGTGCGGCATTGGTCAATGACCGGGGCAGCGTGGATTTCTTCTGCTGGCCGGAGTTCGACAGCCCGTCGATTTTCTGCGCGTTGCTGGATACCCCCGACGCGGGGATTTTCCAGTTGGCGCCGGATTTGCCCGATGCCCGCCGCGAGCAGATTTACCTGCCTGACACCAATGTCCTGCAAACCCGCTGGCTGAGTGAGCACGCTGTGGTCGAAGTCACCGATCTGCTGCCGGTGGCGGACAATCCGGATGATCTGCCGCTGTTGATGCGCCGGGTGCGCGTGGTCAGCGGCGAAGCGACCTTTCATGTACGTTGCGCCGTGCGCCATGACTACGCCCGCGCCGACACGCGCGCGCGGATGGACCAGCAATCGGTGATTTTCAGTGCCGAGGGCCAGCCCTCGATGCGCCTGACTTCGGATCAGCCGCTGCACATCGAAACCCACGCCGCGCTGGCCTCGTTTACCTTGAAACAGGAGCAGACCGCCGCGTTTCTGCTCGGCGGCGAAGACGATCCACGCTTCGAGGAAGGCGCCGCACACCTTTGCATGGCGCGCACGCTGAAGTTCTGGCGCGACTGGATCGGTCAGTCGATTTACCGCGGACGCTGGCGGGAAATGGTCCACCGCTCCGCCCTCGCCCTCAAGCTGCTGACCTCGCGCCAACACGGCGCCATCCTCGCCGCCGCCACGTTCGGCCTGCCGGAAACGCCTGGCGGCGAACGCAACTGGGATTACCGCTACACGTGGATCCGCGACGCATCCTTCACGGTGTACGCCTTCATGCGCCTGGGCTTTGTCGCAGAAGCCAATGACTACATGCGCTGGTTGCGCGGGCGGGTCAGCGATTGCTGCGGCAAGCCGATGAAGTTGAACATTCTGTACGCCATCGATGGCCGCCAGGAATTGCCGGAAACCGAGCTGTCGCACCTGTCCGGTCACGGCGGCGCGCAACCGGTGCGCATCGGCAATGGCGCATACGACCAGGTTCAGCTGGATATCTTTGGCGAACTGATGGACGCGGTGTATCTGGTCAACAAGTATGGCGACGCGATTTCCCACGAAGGCTGGCAACACGTGCGCGAAGTGGTCGATCAGGTCTGTGAGACCTGGCAGACCACGGATGTAGGCATTTGGGAAATGCGCGGTGAGCAACATCACTTTCTGCACTCGCGACTGATGTGCTGGGTGGCGCTGGACCGGGCGATCCGGCTGGCCTCGAAGCGCTCGCTGCCGGCAGCGTTTGCGCAATGGGATTCGACCCGGCAGGCGATCTACGCCGACATCTGGGACAACTTCTGGAACGAAGAGCGCGGGCATTTCGTCCAGTACAAGGGCGGCACGGCACTGGACGGTTCGATGTTGTTGATGCCGCTGGTGCGATTCGTCAGCGCCAAGGATCCACGCTGGCTCTCAACCCTTGAGGCGATCGAAAGGACCCTGGTGCGCGACGGCATGGTCTACCGCTATCGCAATGACGACAGCAATATCGATGGCCTGGCCGGCACCGAAGGCGCCTTCGCCGCGTGCTCGTTCTGGTACGTCGAATGCCTGGCCCGCGCGGGGCAGGTTGAAAAAGCCCATCTGGAGTTTGAGCAATTGCTGCGCTATGCCAACCCGCTGGGCCTGTATGCCGAAGAATTCGACAGCCATGGCCGCCACTTGGGCAATACGCCACAAGCGCTGACACATCTGGCACTGATCAGTGCGGCGAGCTTTCTGGATCGACGCTTGAGCGGGGAAAAGAGTGAGTGGCAACCGTAATCTTCGCCAGCGACTGTAGGAAATACCGCACAAAACACTGACTTTGTAGGATCCCTGTAGCGTGGGACTGAAGTCCCGCCGGGCTGCGCAGCAGGCCCCAAACCACCCGATGTATTCCTCCAGAAGTACCGCGGCTGCTGACGTTGGGGCCGCTGCGCAGCCCACCGTGGATAAATTCCCTCGCCACAGTCGGGCATCTCTGCGGACTACAGCGGTTCAACATCGCCCACGTCAGCCCTCCCCTGCAACTCGCAGTCACACCCGGAAATACCCTGTTGCCAGCTGTTACATCCACCCCTACCATCCACCGCAACGGGCACAGCGGAGCTGTCCAATAAAACCCGAATTCAAGGAATCAGAATGAGCCAGCACGTCCAGCGCACCATCGACACGCCCCTTCGCAGCGGCCTGACCCGTACCCAGCTCTGGGATGCTGCGGACAAAGGCCTGATCAAATGCTGGGAAATCGGCCGCCAGCGCGCCACCCGCTTCCCCGACCTCGCGCAACAATGTCTCGCCGGTGAACTGCCCGTGCTTGGCTGGAAAGGTGGCGTGAGTCGCAGCCTGAAGAAAAACGAGAAATACGGCTCGCTGAAATATCTGGCGCAGTGGCAAGGCTTGCGCGGCGAGGATCTGGATATCGATTTGAGTGAAGAGCGCTCGCTGACCTGCTCGCGAACGAAGATGCGGGTGACGTTTACCCCGGATCGGACGAAGTATTTCAATCAGGTGGCGGAAGCCGAGGCCTGACTCCAGGCATTACCGATCGACTGCAACGCTAACCGAAAACCGCTCCCGATAAGCCTGCGGCGTCACCCCGATCGCCCGCAGAAAGCTGCGCCGCAAGGTCTCTTCACTGCCAAACCCGCAATTGGCCGCGATGCGTTTGACCGGCAGGCCGGTGTCACTCAACAGGCGCCTTGCGGTTTCGACACGGATCAACTCGATCGCCCGCGCCGGAGTCTGGCCGGTGTCGGCGCGGTAGTGGCGGACGAAACTGCGTTCGCTCATGCCGGCTTGCTCGGCCAGGGTCGGGACGCCGAGGTCGCAGGTGAGGTTCTCGGCGATCCACGCGTGCAACTCATCAAAACGGTTGCCCTGATTCTGCAACGACAAGGTCACGCTGAACTGCGATTGACCACCGGGACGCTTGAGGAACACCACCAGATGGCGGGCGACGTCCAGGGCGATATCGCTGCCCAGATCTTCTTCAACCATCGCCAAGGCCAGATCGATACCGGCCGTGACCCCCGCCGAGGTCCAGACCGGGCCGTCGTTGATGAAGATCGGATTGGCCTCGACGTGCAGTTGCGGATGCTGCTGCGCCAGTTGCTCGCAGCGGGTCCAGTGGGTCACCACGCGGCGGCCGTCGAGCCAGCCACTGGCGGCCAGCAGAAATGCGCCGGTACACACCGAAGCCACGCGTCGACATTTACCGGCATGTTTGCGCACCCAGTCCACCAACAGCAGATCTTCGGCCGCCGGATAAATACCCCAACCGCCGGCGATGATCAGCGTATCGCTGGGCCCATCGGGTAACGGTTCGGCCAGCACCGCCAACCCAGCCGAGGACATCACCGCCCCGCCGCCGCTGGCAATCACGCTCGGCGCATACGCAATGGGCAAACCGCGCTGACGGGCGATGTCGTTGGCCGAGGCGAACACCTGCAACGGGCCGGTGACATCGAGAATCTGCATATTGGCAAACGCGAGTACGTGAATGGCTTTAGGCATTTGGCGTAATTCGTGGGGTGATTGGCGTATGCGCCAGAACCTACGCGCCTACAGTGAAGCCGTCCAGCCCTTTTCATGGAGTAAACACGATGACGCTGCAGATCGGTTTTCTGTTGTTTCCACAGGTTCAGCAACTCGACCTGACCGGACCCTACGACGTGCTCGCCTCGCTACCGGGTGTGCAGGTGCACTTGATCTGGAAGGATTTGATGCCGGTCACCGCCAGCACCGGTCTGCTGTTGAAACCGAGCACTACCTTCGAGGACTGCCCGGATCTGGACGTGATCTGTGTGCCGGGTGGGGGTGGCGTCGGGGCGTTGATGGAAGACGAGCAGACGCTGAGCTTCATCAAACGTCAGGCCGCCCAGGCGAAGTACGTGACATCGGTGTGCACCGGCTCGCTGGTACTCGGCGCGGCGGGTTTGTTGCAAGGCAAACGCGCAACCACGCATTGGGCGTATCACGAATTGCTGCCAGCGCTGGGTGCGATTGCGGTGAAGGATCGGGTGGTGCGTGATGGCAATCTGTTCACCGGTGGCGGGATCACGGCGGGAATTGATTTCGCCTTGGTGCTGGCTGAAGAGTTGGTGGGTGCCGACGCGGCGCAACTGATCCAGTTGCAATTGGAATATGCCCCGGCACCGCCGTTCAATTCGGGCAGCCCGGAGACTGCGCCGGGTGCAGTTGTCGATGAAGCCCGTTTGCGGGCAGCCCCATCGCTGAAGCTGCGCACGGAAATCACCGAGCGCGCGGCAGCGAGGCTCAACTTGCGCTGAATTCTCAGCCATCCACAAAACCCTTGGTGCAATACAAATCCATGTGGGAGCAGGCTTGCTCGCGAATAGGGAGGATCAGTCGACATCTCTGTTGCCTGACACAGCGCATTCGCGAGCAAGCCCGCTCCCACATTTGGCTTTGTGTATAGCCCCTCGTTTCCTGTCACCTTCACTTGTCCCCACGCCCCCACCCGTGTAGAAAGCCCTTCCACACATTCTGTACAGGGACTTTCGATGAAGGCTTTGCCATGGCTCTATCTGGCGCTTCTCAGCCTCGGTTACGGATGGGCGCTGAGCTACGGTCACCTCGGTTGGTTGGCGCTGATTTCCGTCGCTCTATTGGTGTTCGCCGGGATTGCCGTGCGCCAACAACGGGTGCCGGTCGTACGTTTTCTTGGTCATGGCCTGTTCATCGTGCTGGCGGTGGCGCTGGCTTTGCACTGGCTGCCCGGGTTTGCCAACGGTCGCGCCATCGATCCGCAACGCTTCACCGACAACGCCGTACCGTTCTCGATGTACCTGAACCTCGATAAACCGCTGATCGGCTTCTGGCTGTTGCTGGTGTGCCCGTGGATTGTCGGGCGCCGTTCGTTGCGCCTGAGCGTGTACGCCACCGCCCTCGCCCTGACGTTGTGCGCGGTTCTGGCCCTCGGCGGCGCGCTGTTGCTGGGCGTGATCGCCTGGGCACCGAAGTGGCCGGATCAGGCGTGGCTGTGGGTGCTGAACAACCTGCTGCTGGTGACTCTGGTCGAGGAAGCGCTGTTTCGCGGTTATATCCAGGGCGGTCTCAGCCAGCGCTTGAAACATGTGCCTTACGGCGACAACCTTGCCCTGCTGCTGGCCGCGCTGCTGTTCGGTCTGGTGCACGCCGGCGCCGGCTGGACCTGGGTGCTGCTGGCAGGGCTGGCGGGCGTCGGCTATGGTCTGGCCTACCGTTTTGGTGGACTCGGCGCGGCGATCGCTACGCATTTCGGCCTGAACCTGCTGCATTTCGGCTTGTTCACCTATCCGATGCTCGCTGGCTGAAGCAAGCGCCGTTTTGCGACGCCGTGCTGATTATTGAAAAAAAATTTCAATAAAAAGCTGTCACCGCCGACAACCTTTCAAAGCCTTGCGGATTGAAAAACCATGCGTAACAACCAGCCCATTACACAACGCGAACGGACTTTCCCGGCTCAGCAGCGGTTGATTTCCACCACCGACGCCAAGGGCGTGATCACCTACTGCAACGACGCTTTCGTCGAGATCAGCGGGTTTTCGCGTGAAGAACTGATCCGTGCGCCGCACAACCTGGTCCGTCACCCCGACGTCCCGGCGGCGGTGTTTTCGCACATGTGGGGCACACTGAAACAAGGCTTGCCATGGATGGGCATTGTCAAGAATCGCTGCAAATCCGGTGACCATTATTGGGTGAATGCCTATGTCACACCGGTGTTTGATGGCAGTCAGGTGATCGGTTACGAGTCAGTGCGCGTCAAGCCCACCGCCGAACAGATCCGCCGCGCCGAAGCGCTCTATCAACGCATCAATCAAGGCAAGTCGGCGATTCCTTCCAGCGACAAATGGCTGCCGGTGCTACAGGACTGGCTGCCATTTATTCTGGTCAGCCAACTGGGTTTTGTGATCGGCGCCACGCTGAACTCGCAGTGGGGCTTCGCCCTCGCCGCCGGTCTGTCGGTGCCGCTGGGCCTGATGGGCCTGCAATGGCAGCAACGCGGGCTCAAACGTCTGCTGCGTCTGGCCGAACAGACCACCTCCGACCCGCTGATCGCGCAGATGTACACCGACAGCCGTGGCGCCCAGGCGCGTCTGGAAATGTCGATCCTCAGCCAGGAAGCACGCCTGAAAACCTGCCTGACCCGTCTGCAGGACACCGCCGAACACCTGACCGATCAAGCCAAACAATCCGACGCCCTGGCGCACAACAGTTCCAGCGGTCTGGAACGTCAGCGCGTGGAAACCGAACAGGTCGCCACCGCTGTCAACCAGATGGCCGCGACCACTCAGGAAGTCGCCAGCCATGTGCAGCGCACCGCTGATGCGACCCAGGAAGCCAATCGCCTGACCGGTCGTGGTCGTGACATCGCTGGCGAAACCCGCGAAGCCATTCAGCGCTTGTCCGTGGTCGTTGGCGAAACCGGCCTGACCGTGACCCAACTGGCCAAGGACAGCGACGAAATCGGCGGCGTGGTCGACGTGATCAAAGGCATCGCCGACCAGACCAACCTGCTCGCCCTCAACGCCGCCATCGAAGCTGCACGTGCCGGTGAGATGGGCCGCGGTTTTGCCGTAGTGGCTGACGAAGTCCGTCAACTGGCGCAACGCACCAGCGAATCGACCGGACAGATTCATGCCTTGATCGCCAAGTTGCAGCAGACCGCGTCCAGCGCTGTGCAAACCATGGAAGCCGGGCACCGCCAGGCCGAAGAAGGGGTGGCGCGGGTGCTGGAAGCGGATCAGGCACTGGTGGGGATCAGCGAAGCGGTGGCGAACATCACCGACATGACCACGCAGATCGCCGCCGCGACCGAAGAGCAAAGTGCGGTGGCTGAAGAAATCAGCCGCAACATCAGCAATATCTCGGAACTGGCGGATCAGACGTCGGAACAGGCGCATAACTCGGCGTTGCTGAGTGAAGAGCTGACCAAGACCGCCAATACGCAGTACTCGTTGGTGGAGCGGTTTAACCGCTGATTGACTGCGTGGAAACAAAAACCCGGACAGCGAGAGCTTCCGGTTTTTTTGTTGTGTCAGTGAACACTTCCCCCTCACCCCGGCCCTCCCGAAACGTCGGACCGCCCCCAAGGGGCCGAGCGGAAAGGGAGCCGATCTCTGTGCATTTCAGAATTTGAGTTCGACTCGGTATCTCAAGTCGGTGTACCTCGTCTACGCACCTCGGTCAGTCCCCTCTACCTCTGGGAGAGGGTTAGGGTGAGGGCCAGTCCCGTGACTACTGAGGCAACTTCAGCTTATCCAGCAGTCGATTAACCAACAGCTCGTTGAGCATGATCACCTGTTGCAGCGCCAGCAGCGGTTTGCGTTCCGGGCCGCCGATTGAGTTGGCGATATTACCGGCCATGGCATGGGCGTATGAAAGCGACTCGCAGGCCTCGACCAGCAGGGTTTCGTCATCCAGCGTGGGGTCGACGAGATAGACGGGGCGAAACCTGGGCGAGTTTGGCGGGGCCGCCAGGTTTTCGGGTTTGAGGTAATAGTCGAGCGCCCGATCAGATGCTTCTTTGACCTTTCGCGGGTCAAGTGAAGGATCGTGGGGTATTGGATCGGTTTGTGGTGGGTTGGGCGTGATTTTGAACATGGATGAAACTCCTATCGCAGTTTAAGGAGCCGTCACCGTCGCTACCAAACGAGTGGGTGGCGGCCATACGCGGGTTGGTAGACCGGCTGCAATAGGAACCCGGCGCTCACGAGTGAGCCCCACGCATGACCACCGTAATGCCGAGTCTCACGAAAGAAACTCTATAAGGGGTCGCCACACAGCTATTACAGACGGGCTACCAAACCCGATCACTGTTTTTCAGTGACAAGGAAACGATATCGCCCGGCCTATAGCCGCGTAAGCCGGCGGATTCTGGCGTACGCGTAGGTAACGGCGCAAGGTGTTGTAGCCGTTATGGCGTAACGGTTCGTGTACTTTAAACGCGCTCAGAAAATCATGTTCAGGCTCGGGAAACGCCGGACAGAGAGCGCTTCAAGTTTTTTGTCGTGTCGGCGAAATCGACCCTCACCCTAACCCTCTCCCAGAGGGAGAGGGGACTGACCGAGGTGTCTGGATGAGGTACGCCGACATGAAATACCGAGCTATGTACTCAACTCAGCCAACCCGACGCGAACTGCTCCGATACATAAACACCAAAGCCAACCCCAAACACACCATCGCCAGTATCCGACTCGAAGAAAGCTCAATCGCCGGATTCCCCAACCAGCCAAAGTTATCAATCAACATGCCCATCCCCAACTGCCCGACAATCACCGCCACCGTCGCCACAGCCGTGCCCACCACCGGCACTGCGCCGACCATCACCATCATGTAGACCACGCCAAACAGTGCCCCGGTCAACTGCCACTTGGGCACATCCAACAGACTCACCGCATGCGCCGGCTCAAAAAACAAAATCAGCAACCCGGTCGTAACCGCCCCCACAACAAAGGTCAGCAAACTGCTGCGCAAGACCCCGACGGATTCGCCCAAGCGCCCATTGATTGCCGCCTGCACGCTCAACACCGCGCCGGCGAGCACCACCACTGCCAACAAGATAACCAGACTCATCATTCACCCCCGCGCAATCAAAACAAGTGCCGCCACAATCAACCCCAACGCCAGCCATCGTTCGGCATTGACCTTCTTGCGCGTCGCGCCGAACCAGCCGAAATGGTCGATCAACACGCTCTTGCCGACCTGCCCGGAAAGAATCGCGATCATGGTCATGGCAATGCCGATATGCGGCGTGGCCAAGGTCAGTACCACCACATACATTGGCCCCAGAAACCCGCCAATCAACTGCCAGCGCGGCAGATCAGTCAGCGCCGGGCCTTTTTGCGGGCCGGCGAACAACAGCAGTAAAAACAGAATCGCCGAGCCGACACCAAAAATGCTCAAGGTCGCCCACAGATGCCCGACCTGCACACCCAACGGCCCGAGCAACCCCGCCTCTACCGACAAGCCCATCCCCGCGAGGATCACTAGCGGCAACAGCAACAAACGCAACCCCGATTTCGTCGCCGGTGCGCTGACACTCACCTCATCCAACGTCTGCATAAACAACATTCCACTCAAGTAAACGATGGCGCGGATTATCGGCTGGCGCCGCTGTGCGATAAATGGGAGCATCCGGACAACACTTTTGCGTAACTCGCACAGCAGGACGATCCATGCACGGACTCAATGAACTGGGATTCAAGGCATTAAGGTTGTTTGTAGCCGTCCTCGACCATGGCAGTTTTTCCGAAGTCGCCCGCCGTGAAGGTGTAGCGCCGTCGTCGATTTCGCGGCAGATTCAATTGATGGAGCAGGCGCTGAACCAGCAATTGCTCTATCGCCACACCCGCGCCGTGACGCCGACCGAAGCCGGGCGCATGCTCGGTCACCATGCGCGGCTGGTGCTGGTGCAACTGGAAGAAGCCGAACAGGCCTTGCAGGAACAGCAAAGCGAACCTACCGGTCTGGTGCGCATCAACGCCCCGGTGGTGTTCGGCCAGCGGCATCTGACGCCGTGGCTGGGCCAGTTGTGCGCGCGCTATCCGAAGCTGCAACTGGATATCCAGCAGACTGACCATTACGTCGACCCGCTGCAGGAAGGCGCCGATCTGCTGTTTCGTATCGGCCCGCTGCACGACTCGAGCATGCAGGCACGGATACTGGCGCCGCATCGCTTTCAGGTCGCGGCCAGCCCGGCTTACTTGAAACGTTACGGCACGCCGCAGCAGCCTGAAGATCTCGCCCACCATCAGTGCCTGGCTTACAAAGGCGCGGCCGGTCAGCAACGCTGGTTTTTCCGCCGCGATGGCGCGGACTGGACGCCGTATTCGGTCAAAGGCCCGATCACCGGTAACCACGCCGACACCCTCACCCAAGCCGCCGAGCAAGGCCTGGGGCTGGTGATGTTTCCGTCGTGGCTGATTGGTGAAGCGGTGCGTGAAGGGACGCTGGTGCCGGTGCTGGAGGGCTATCAGGTGTCGAATAGTCTCGAGCCGCAGCAGATTGCGGTGTTGTGGCCGGGGAGTCGCCGGTTGTCGGTGAAGGTGCGGACGGTGATTGATTTCTTCGTTGAGTGCTTTGGTGAAGTGCCTTACTGGGACAGGCCTTGAGCCTTTGAAGATCAAAAGCCCCTCACCTTAACCCTCTCCCGGAGGGAGAGGGGACTGACCGTGGTGTCTCGGGCCATCCATCGACCTGAAAGATTCAGTCGATTATGGATTCGGTAAAGCTGTTTCAGGTCGGCGTAGCTCCATAGCATCCCCCAATCAGTCCCCTCTCCCTACGGGCGGTCCGACGTTTCGGGAGGGCTAGGGTGAGGGGCTTTTCAAACTGTCAGATCCGGAACTGGCCCACAAGTTTGCCCAACCGCTGCCCCAGCTCCGCCAGACTGCGCGAAGTCTGCGCGCCCAACTGCGTTTCATCGGCCACGCTGTCCACCGCCACCGCGATCTGATGCACGCTGCGGTTGATCTCTTCCGCCACGGCCGTCTGCTCTTCCGCCGCACTGGCAATCTGCGCGTTCATCGAGTTGATCGTCGCGATCAGTTCCGCCATCGCATCCAGCGAAGCGCCGGCCTGATTGGCTTGCTGTGAAGTGCCGTCACCCGCTTCGCTGGAACGGCGCATCGCCTCCACCGCTTGCTGCGTACCCGCCTGCAAACGGTCGATCATGCCCTGAATTTCCTGGGTGCTGATCTGCGTGCGACTGGCCAACGCCCGCACTTCGTCCGCTACCACCGCAAAGCCACGCCCGGCCTCACCGGCCCGCGCCGCTTCAATCGCGGCGTTAAGCGCCAACAGGTTGGTCTGCTCGGCGATCGAACGAATCACCCCGAGCACGCCGACAATCGACGTCACGTCCTGCTGCAGGCTGTCGAGCGACACGCCACTGCTGCGGATGTCATCGACCAGCGCATGAATCTGTTTGATGCTGCCGGCCACCACGCGTTTGGCGCTCTGGCCTTCTTCATCGGTCTGTTGCGCGGCGACGGCGGCGTTCTGCGCACTCTTGGCCACTTCCTGCGCGGCGGCGGACATTTCGTTGATCGCCGTGGCAACCTGATCGGTTTCGTGGCGCTGACGCTCCATCGCTTGATCCGAGCGCTGCGCCTGATCCGAGACCTGCGTCACCAGACCGGTGAGTTGCGTGGTCATCTCGGTGATCTGCCGCACCAGGCCATGGATCTTGTCGACGAAGCGGTTGAACGAGCCGGCCAGTTCGCCGAGTTCGTCCTGACTGGTGATGTTCAGGCGCCGGGTCAGATCGCCCTCACCCGCCGCGATATCGTCGAGGTTGGCTTTCATCAGGGTCAACGGACGCAAAATAGTGTTCGCCAGCAGCATCCCCGCCGCCGCGATCACCAACAGCACCAGCACCGCCACGCCGACGATGCTCAGCACCACGCCTTGCATGCGTTCCTGCACCTGCGCTTCGACCAGCGCCACTTGCGCTTCAATGCCGTCGAGGTTGACCGAGGTACCGACGGCCATGTCCCACTTGGCCAGGTATTCGGTGTAACCGAGTTTCGGCACCAGCACTTGCGCATTGCCCGGCAGCGGCGAGCTGTATTGCAGATAGTGGGTGCCGTCCTTCGCCACGCTCACCAGGCCGCGGTTGACGTAGACGCCGTTGGGGTCGCGGTTGTCCTTGAAGCTTTTGCCCACGCCTTCCGGGTCGTTCGCCTTGAACAGGCGCACGGTTTCGGAGTCGTAGCCGAAGAAGTAGCCATCCTTGCCGTAGCGAATGCCCGAGAGCAATTTGATCGCCTGCGCCCGCGCCTCGACGTCACCCGGCGCGGCGGCGTCGTAGAGCGGTTTGATGGTGGTCATGGCCACGGCGACATAACTTTGCAGGGTGGCTTTGGCGTCGCCGAGCAAACGCTCGCGGGTCTGTTCGACCTCTTTGTGCGCTTGTTCCTGAAGGATGAACAGCGTGGTCAGGCTGATGACCAGCGCGAAGAGCAACACCGGGAGAACGGCGAGGGACAGGACTTTAGCCTTGAGGCTCAGGCGCATTGTGGGAGCTCACTCTTTTGGTTTTATTGGCGTGGTTAAAGGCTTTAACGGCACGCCATCACAAAAGTTGAGCTGCAGACGCTGCATTCCCTTGTGGGAGCGGGCTTGCTCGCGAAGGCGTCGTTTCAGTCAGCAATTCTGCGTCTGATACACCGCTTTCGCGAGCAAGCCCGCTCCCACTGGGAGATTTGGGGTGTTACAGAACCATCGCGGCCACCCAGCCGAACGCCAGCAACGGCAGGTTGTAATGCAAAAACGTCGGCACCACGGTGTCCCAGATATGGTGATGCTGGCCGTCGATGTTCAAACCGGAGGTCGGGCCGAGGGTCGAATCCGAGGCCGGCGAACCGGCATCGCCCAGTGCACCGGCGGTGCCAACAATGCAGACAATCGCGATCGGGCTGAAGCCCAGTTGCACGCACAGCGGCACGAAAATCACCGCCAGGATCGGTACGGTCGAGAAGGACGAACCGATACCCATGGTCACCAGCAAACCCACCAGCAACATCATCAAGGCGCCGATGCCCTTGCTGTGGTCGATCCACGCCGCCGACGTTTGCACAAGCGTCTGCACTTCCCCGGTGGCCTTGATCACTTCGCCAAAACCGGAGGAGGCAATCATGATGAAGCCGATCATCGCCATCATCTTCATGCCTTCGGTAAACAGATCATCGGTCTCGCGCCACTTGACGATGCCGGACGCCGAGAAAATCAGAAAACCGACCAGCGCCCCGATAATCATCGAGTCCAGCAGCAACTGCACAATGAACGCGGCGGCAATCGCCACCCCGGCAATCGCCAGGCTCAGCGGATTGTATTGCACCGCCACCTGTTCGACTTGTTCGATCTTCGTCAGGTCGTAAACACGCTTTTTGCGGTAGCTGATAAAGGCAATGCCCAATCCCACCAACATGCCCAGCGCCGGAATGCCCATGGCGTGGGTGACATTGATGCCACTGATGTCGACGCCGCTGCGCGCAACATTCGCCAACAGAATTTCATTGAGGAAGATGTTGCCGAAGCCCACCGGCAGGAACATGTACGGCGTGATCAGACCGAACGTCATGACGCAGGCGATCAAGCGGCGGTCGAGTTGCAGCTTGGTCAGTACATATAAAAGCGGCGGCACCAGCAGCGGAATGAACGCGATGTGGATCGGCAGAATGTTTTGCGAAGCAATCGCCACCACCCACAACAGGCCGATCAGCAGCCACTTGACGCTGTTGCCGCCGGTCGCATGCTGGCGATCGACCATCGCCAGCGCCTTGTCGGCCAGCGCATGGGCCAGGCCGGACTTGGCAATCGCCACGGCGAACGCGCCGAGCAAGGCGTAGGACAACGCCACCGTTGCGCCGCCGCCCAGGCCGCTGTTGAACGCCTTGAGCGTGGCATCGATGCCCAGACCACCGGACAGGCCGCCGACCAGCGCGCCGACGATCAGGGCGATCACCACGTGCACGCGGGACAGGCTGAGTATCAGCATGACGCCGACCGCCGCTATGACTGCATTCATTTCACTACCTCAAAAAACACTGCGATGGAAACCACATCGCCAGACAGGATGAGTCCGCCAACGCTAAACCGGCGGATTTGCAAAGAGGGTCTTATTAGAAGGGCGCGCACTGTGCCGCAGAGTGGCCGCAGTGTCAAAGCGAGCGGGCGATTTCGGGTGCGGCAATCCGCCATATTGTGTTTCAAGGATAAAGAAAGCCGATTTGCGGCCGTTACAGTGCAAAGTCTCAGATATTTATCGAATAAGGACGTCTCCATGTCGCTCAGACAACTTTCCATCCAATGGAAAATCACCCTGCTCGCCGGCCTGTGCCTGGCCGGTATCGTGACCCTGTTGGTGGGTCTATCGCTGTATCGCATGGAGCACAGTTCTGAACTGGTGAAAGCTTCGAGCATGGAAATGCTCACCGAGTCGGCGCAAGCGCGCATCGAGTCGCAAGGTGAAGTGCAGGCTGCCGGCATCCGCCAGCAGTTCATGGACGCCTATCAGTACGGCCACGGTTTCTCGCGGCAGGTGCTGTTCCTGCGCGAACAGGCCGAGAAGCGTTTCCTCGATGCCTTCGACCTGCGCGAAGACATGACCCGGCAGGTCAAATCGGCGCTGCAAGCCAATCCTGACCTCCTCGGCCTGTCGCTGGTGTTCGAAGCCAACGCGCTGGACGGCAAGGACGAGCTGTTTGCCGGACAAAATGAACTCGGCAGCAACGACAAGGGCCGGTTCGCCCTGTACTGGTCGCAGCCAACACCAGGCAAAGTCACCTCGATGGCCCTGCCGGAAAGCGACATGGCCGACACCAGCACCGGCCCCAGCGGTCAGGCGGCCAATGCCTGGTTCACTTGCCCGCGCGCCACGCTCAAACCGTGCGTGATCGAACCGTACTTTTATGTGATCGACGGGCAAAAGGTGCTGATGACCAGCATCGTCTTCCCGCTGATGGTCAACGGCAAAGTCATCGCTTCGCTGTCGGTCGACATCAACCTCAACAGTCTGCAAGCGATCAGCCAGAGCGCCAGCCAAAAGCTCTATGACGGCCAGACCGCCGTCAGCATCGTCAGCCCCGTCGGCCTGCTCGCCGGTTACAGCCCGGATGCCGGCAAACTCAGCCAGCGTCTGGATGCCGTGGATAAAACCAGCGGTGCCGAACTGCTGAGCAAACTCGCTTCCAGCGCCAGCGTCAGCAGCCTGCATAGCAATGGCCAGCTGAAAGTGCTGTCGCCGTTTCAGCCGATTCCGGGTGGTCCTTCATGGGGCGTGCTGTTGGATGTGCCGGAAAAAGTCCTGGTCAGCCGTGCCGAAGCGCTCAAGCAGCAACTGGATGCGAGCAACACCTCTGGCACGCTGATCGAGTTAAGCCTGGGCGTGCTGGCGGCGCTGATCGGTCTGCTGCTGGTGTGGCTGATGGCGCGCAGCGTGACCAAGCCGATCCTCGGCGTGGCGCACATGCTTGAAGACATTGCCAGCGGCGAAGGCGATCTGACCCGCCGTCTGGCCTACGACAAGCAGGACGAACTCGGACAACTGGCCGGTTGGTTCAACAAGTTCCTCGACAAGTTGCAGCCGATCATCGCCGAGGTGAAACGCTCGGTGCAGGACGCGCGCAACACCGCCGACCAGTCTTCGGCCATCGCCACCCAGACCAGCGCCGGCATGGAACAGCAATACCGCCAGGTCGATCAGGTCGCCACCGCGTCCCACGAAATGAGCGCCACCGCGCAAGACGTCGCCCGCAGCGCTGCGCAGGCTGCCGAAGCCGCCAAAGATGCTGATCGCGCGACCCGTCAGGGCCTGACCGTGATCGATCGCACCACGGCGAGCATTGATACCCTCGCTGCCGACATGAGCGCGGCGATGATGCAAGTCGAAGGGCTGGCCGCCAATAGCGAGAAGATCGGCACGGTGCTGGAAACCATCCGCGCCATCGCCGAACAGACCAACCTGCTCGCGCTGAACGCCGCGATTGAAGCGGCGCGTGCCGGTGAAGCCGGACGTGGTTTTGCCGTGGTCGCCGACGAGGTGCGTAACCTCGCCCGCCGCACGCAAGAATCGGTAGAGGAAACCCGTCAGGTGATCGAGCAACTGCAAACCGGTACGCAGGATGTGGTCGGTTCGATGGGCAACAGTCATCGTCAGGCTCAGGGCAGTGTCGAACAGGTGGGTCAGGCGGTGACCGCGCTGCGCCAGATTGGTGATGCGGTGACGGTGATCAGCGACATGAACCTGCAGATCGCCAGTGCCGCGGAAGAGCAAAGTGCGGTGGCCGAGGAGATCAATAACAACGTGGCGACGATCCGTGATGTGACCGAGTCGCTGTCCGGGCAGGCGAATGAGTCGGCGCGGGTGAGCCAGTCGCTCAATAGTCTGGCGAATCAGCAGCAGAGTTTGATGGATCAGTTTCGGGTTTGATTCGAGATTGGGGGGTGTCAGGTAGATCCATGCCCCCTCACCCCAGCCCTCTCCCCCCAAGGGGGGCGAGGGGGAAAGGGAGCCGATCTTCATGTCATTCAAAATCTGAGTCCGGCTCGGTATTTCGGGTCACGGGAAGGCGTTCAAAACCTGAGGTCGACCCGGTATCAGATCACGGGGAGGCTTTCAAAGCCTGAGTTCGACTCGGTATCTCACGTCGGTGTACCTCGAATAAACAACGCGGTCAGTCCCCTCTCCCTCCGGGAGAGGGTTAGGGTGAGGGGCTTCTAAAAGGCTCACCGCCGAGGCAACTCGATCACTACTTTCAACCCGCCCCACTCGCTCTCGCCCAACACCAACAACCCGCCCCAGGTCTCGACAATATCGCGGACAATCCCCAGCCCCAAGCCATGCCCGTGGGTCTGCTCATCCAGCCGCGTCCCCCGGCTGAACACCTCAGTGCGCTGTTCTTCGGGAATCCCCGGGCCGTCATCCTCCACGCTCAAGGCAAAGCCATCGGTACGCTCGATCACGCTCAGGCGCACTTCGGCATCCGCCCACTTGCAGGCGTTGTCCAGCAAGTTGCCAAGCAGTTCGAGCAAATCCTCACGATCCCACGGCAGTTGCAATCCCGCCGGCGCCACATAACTCAGCGCCAGATGCTCGCCGTGAATCATGTTCAGCGTGGCCAGCAACCCCGGCAATTCAGCATCGCAATCAAACAACGCCCCCGGCAACGCATCGCCGGACAGACGCGCACGGTTCAACTCGCGATTGAGGCGCTGCTGCACCTGCTCCAGCTGCTCCTTGAGCACCTTGCGCAACTCGGGATGCGCATCGAGTTTTTCGCTGGACGCCAGGCTCAACAGCACCGCCAGCGGCGTTTTCAAGGCGTGTCCGAGATTGCCCAAGGCATTGCGCGAGCGCTTGAGGCTGTCTTCAGTGTGGGCGAGCAAATGGTTGATCTGCGCCACCAACGGCTCCAGTTCCACCGGCACCTGATCATCGAGTTGCGAGCGCTGGCCCTGCTGCAATTGCGCGATCTGTTCGCGGGCCCTCTCCAGCGGTTTCAAGGCGCGGCGCACGGTCAATCGCTGCAAGAACAGAATCAACAGCAATGCCGCCAGCCCCATGCCCAGACCGATCTGGCGCATGCGCTGGAAGCTCTCGCGAACGGGTGTGTAATCCTGCGCGACGCTGATCGAAATCGACTGGCCCAAGCGCCGATAATCCGAGCGCAGCACCAGCAACTGCTGGCCGTCCGGGCCCAGTTGCAGATTGCTGTGCAGCCCGGGATGGTCAAGCAGCGGCAGGTCCTGATCCCACAAGGAGCGCGAGCGCCAGTGGCTGTCGGCAAAATCGATACGGAAATAGTGCCCGGAAAACGGCCGCTGATAGGCCGGTGACAGATGCCGCTCGTCCAGTTGCAAGCCTTGTGGGCCGCGCACCAACGCCACCAGCAGGCTTTCGCTGTCGTTGCGCAGGCCGGCTTCGAGGTAGCGCTGCAAACCCACTTCGAACAACCACAGGCTGGTTTGTGCGACCACCACACCGACGATCACCATCACGCTGATCAGACCCAGGCTCAAGCGGCGCTGGATCGATCTCACGAAGCTTGTCCGCCGAACAGGTAACCCTGGCCGCGACGGGTTTCGATCACGCTTTTGCCGAGCTTGCGGCGCAGGTGATTGACGTGCACTTCGAGGACGTTGGAATCGCGCTCGGTTTCACCGTCGTAGAGGTGTTCGGCGAGGTGGCTTTTGGAAAGGATCTGCTCCGGGTGCAGCATGAAATAGCGCAGCAGACGGAATTCGGCGGCGGTCAGTTGAATATCGGCGCCGTCACGCACCACGCACTGGCGACCTTCGTCCAGATGCAGACCGGCCGCCTGCAACGTCGGCTGATTGGCCTGACCTTTTGAGCGGCGCAGCAGCGATTGAATGCGCAACTGCAGCTCTTCGGGGTGGAACGGTTTGGTCAGGTAATCGTCGGCGCCGGCTTTGAGGCCTTCGATGCGCTCGGCCCAGGAATCACGCGCCGTGAGGATCAGCACCGGAATCGCCAGACCGCCGGCACGCCACTGCGCCAATACCTCAAGTCCCGGCACGCCCGGCAGGCCGAGGTCGAGAATGATCAGGTCATAGGGTTCGCTGCTGCCCTGATACAACGCATCACGACCGTCCGCCAGCCAATCCACCGCGTAACCCTGGCGTTGCAGGCTGGCGAGCAATTCGTCGGCCAGCGGGACGTGGTCTTCCACCAATAGCAAACGCATCGATCAATCTTCCTTGTCTTTCACAAGTTCACCGGTATCGGCCTTCAAGTGCAGCTCACGGGCGACACCTTCGACGGTGAGCAATTCGACTTCATAAATGTAGACGTCGTGTTTTTCTTCCAGCTCGACTTCCAGCAGTTTCGCGCCGGGATAGCGATCCATCGCCTGCTGCAGCACTTGCTCCAGCGGCAGAATCACGCCCTGCTTGCGCAGATCCAGCGCTTCGTCCGGGCCGAGGTCGCGAGCCATCGCCGTCGAGCAACACATCACCAGCGCCAACGCCGTACGACGGGTGGCGCGAACATTAACCTTCATTACGTATCCTGATGATCCTTGAGAACCTGCCCAGTCACCGCGTCTAATTCCAGATCCCACTCCAGCCCCTGCGGATCACGCATTTCGATCTGGTAGATGTACTTGCCGTACTGCTCCTCCAGCTCGGTATCGGTGATCGTCGAACCCGGGTGTTTTTCCAGCGCCGTGGCGTTGAGCTTCTCGAAGGAGACGATAGTACCAGCGTCGCGCAGCCGCAGGGCTTCGTCAGGGCCGAGATCGCGGGCGTGAGCGAGGCTGGCAGTGAAGCCGATGAGCGAGGCAATGGACAGGGCAGTCAGGGTTTTCATGGTGTCTCCGTATTTTTATGTATTGCTTTACGGTGGGCACCTTAACGGGGTCAACTTAACTGAAACTGAATTGCCATCATTGCTCCAGCTCAACATATACCCCCCCTGTGGGAGCGAGCTTGCTCGCGAAGGCGGTGTATCAGACACATCATCGTTGACTGACCCTACGCTTTCGCGAGCAAGCTCGCTCCCACAGGGGACATCATCGTTCTATAATCCTTCGCTTGCTAACGATCGAGACCGGTATGACCGCCATCCACATCAAATTCCCCGCCCTCACCCTCAAGGCTGGCCCGCGCGCCATGGCGCGCATTCGTGCCCAGGGCCTGGACGCTGCCGACGTCGGCACCCTGCCCGGCGCCGCCGGTGGGCCGAAGGCGTTGGGCATTCAGGGGCTGGATCTGGCGCTGTTCGGTGAATGGCTGCCGAGCGCGCCGCGCGAGCGTTCGCTGATTGGCGCCTCGGTCGGTTCCTGGCGCTTCGCCAGCGCGTGTCTGCCGGACGCTGCCGAAGGTCTGCGCCGTCTCGGTCATCTGTACGCCGAGCAGAACTTCAACAAAGGCGTGACCATGGCCGAGATCAGCCAGAGCTCGCAGCGCATGCTCAACGACCTGCTCGACGGCCGCGACGCGAGCATCCTCGACAACGCCCATTACCGTTTGAACATCATGGTGGTGAAAAGTCAGGGACGTCTGGCTGATGACCATCGCGGTCGCTTGGGTCTGGCACTGGGTTCGGTGATCGCCGACAACCTGCGTGGCCGCGCGCGGCTGTCCCGGCACTTCGAACGGTTGATCATCCACGACCCACGCCTCGCGCCACCGGTGAATGCGCTGAACGATTTCCCGTCGCGCTTCGTCGCCCTGAATGCCGGCAATTTGCGCCAAGCGCTGTTGGCTTCGGGTTCGATCCCGATGGTCATGGAAGGTGTACGCGACCTGCCGGGCGCCGGTGCTGGCACGTTCCGCGATGGCGGTCTGCTCGATTATCATCTCGACCTGCCCTACAGCGGCGACGGCATCGTCCTCTATCCGCACTTCACCGATCGGGTGATTCCCGGCTGGTTCGACAAGACTCTGCCGTGGCGCAAAGCCTCGGTGGAGCGCTTGCAGGACGTCCTGCTACTCGCGCCGTCGAAGGAATATCTGGCGCGCCTGCCCTACGGCAAACTGCCCGACCGCAACGACTTCAAACGCTTCATGGGCGATGCAGCGAGCCGGCAGAAATACTGGCATGCAGCGATGGACGAGAGCCGGCGTCTGGGTGACGAGTTCCTTGAACTGACTGCCAATGGTCACCTCGCCGAGCGCTTGCTGACCCTTTAGTCAGCACGGCCAAACACAAGCTGGTAAACTCGCCGCCTGCCCGAATCGCTGCGGCGAACGCCATCTGAACAGAGCTGAAAATACCGTGGAAATCTTCAAAGAATTTACCTTCGAATCCGCCCACCGCCTGCCGCACGTCCCGGACGGCCACAAGTGCGGGCGTCTGCACGGTCACTCGTTCAAAGTGGCGCTTCACCTCAGCGGCGACCTCGATCCGCACACTGGTTGGATCCGCGATTTCTCCGAGATCAAAGCGATCTTCAAGCCGCTGTACGAGCGTCTGGATCACAACTACCTGAACGACATTCCGGGCCTGGAAAACCCGACCAGCGAAGTGCTGGCCAAATTCATCTGGAATGAAATGAAGCCGCTACTGCCAGAGCTGAGCGCGATCCGTATTCACGAGACGTGCACCAGCGGTTGCATCTATCGCGGTGAGTAACTCGATCCAGAGAACACTGCAAAACCCTGTGGGAGCGGGCTTGCCCGCGAAGGCGTCGGAACCTTCAACATTGATGTGACTGACACACCGCTTTCGCGAGCAAGCCCGCTCCCACAGGGGAATAGCGTTGATGTTCAAGAACAGCCTTCACGGCTGTTTTTTTACGCCTATGCTTTTTGGCTCCCACCCGCCAAGAGGACAGGCCCATGACAGACTGGTTGCTGGATCAGGTCTTTGACTTCAACGGCCGACAGGTCCGCTACGCCGTGCGCGGCGACGGCCCGCCGCTGGTGTTCGTGCATGGCACGCCGTTTTCGTCGTACGTGTGGCACCGGATCGCGCCGCACTTTTTCGCCAGCCATCGCGTGCATTATTTCGATCTGCTGGGCTACGGGCGCTCCGAACAACCCGACGCCGACGTCTCCCTCGGCGTGCAAAACCACCTGCTGGCGCAACTGCTCGATCACTGGAAGCTGCAACGCCCGGACGTCGTCGCCCATGACTTCGGCGGTGCCACCGTGCTGCGCGCGCACCTGCTCAACGGCAGGGATTACCGCAGCCTGACCCTGATCGATCCGGTCGCGCTGTCGCCCTGGGGTTCACCGTTCGTGCAGCATGTGCGTCAGCATGAAGCGGCGTTCACTGGCCTGCCTGATTACATCCAGCGCGCCATCGTGCCGACTTACATTCGCGGGGCGATTCACCGGGATATCCCCGACGATGAACTCGCGCCCTACGTGCAGCCGTGGCTGGGCGATCCGGGGCAAGCGGCGTTCTACCGGCAGATTGCGCAGATGGACGAGCGCTATACCCGTGAAGCGGAAAGCCTGTATCCGACGATTCGCTGCCCCGTGCAAATTCTCTGGGGCGAAGAGGACCAGTGGATTCCCATCGAACGTGGCCGCGCGTTACAGCAGATGATCCCGGGATCACAATTCCACCCGATTCCCAACGCCGGCCACCTCGTCCAGGAAGACGCTCCGGAAGCCATCGTTGCCGCCCTGCTGCGCTTCCTCTGAGCCAACACAAATCCTCTGTGGGAGCGGGCTTGCTCGCGAAGGCATTCTGTCGATCAGCACATAGGTTGACTGACACACTGCTTTCGCGAGCAAGTCCGCTCCCACATTGGGCTTCGGTCACGTCAGATGCACCATTTCGCGCCGAAGATCGCCGCCTCGTCTATACATACCGCGCAATGCCATTGTTTGGCACGACCACTGCAACCCTCCCCCGCGTCTCCTCTCTTCCTGCAAGGACCGCCCCATGACGCAAAACGATCCCGGCAACGATTACCCCCTCAGCGAAGTTCCGATGCACGCACGCAAAGGCCTGGCCTCGACGGCGATGGTGCTGCTCGGTTTTACCTTTTTTACCGCGACCATGTTTGCCGGCGGCAAGCTGGGCGTGGCGTTCAGTTTCGGCGAGATGATGGCAGTGATCATCGTCGGCAATCTGCTGCTGGGTTTATACGCGGCAGGGCTGGGTTACATCGCCTTCAAAAGCGGCCTCAACTCAGTGTTGATGGGCCGCTTCTGCTTCGGCGAAGTCGGCAGCAAACTCAGCGACCTGATCCTCGGCTTCACCCAGATCGGCTGGTACGCCTGGGGCACCGCGACGGCTGCTGTAGTACTCGGCAAATACTTCAATCTTGAGCAAGGCACGGTGCTCGGTTTGATGGTGCTGTTCGGCCTGGTGTTCTGCGCTACAGCGTATGTCGGTTATCGCGGTCTGGAGATTTTGTCGTACATCGCCGTGCCAGCGATGATGTTGCTGCTGATGCTGTCGATGTGGGTGGCGACGGTGAAAGTCGGCGGTTTCGAGGGGTTGCTCAGTGTCGTGCCGACCGGTTCGCTGGACTGGTCGACGGCGATCACCCTGGTGTTCGGCACCTTCGTCAGCGGCGCCACGCAAGCGACCAACTGGACACGCTTTTCGCGTTCGGCGCGGGTGGCGGTGCTGGCCAGCCTGATCGGTTTCTTCATCGGCAACGGCCTGATGGTGCTGATCGGCGCGTACGGCGCCATCGTCTACCAGCAACCGGACGTGGTGGAAGTGCTGCTGTTGCAAGGTTTTGCCATGGCCGCGATGGCGATGCTGCTGCTGAACATCTGGAGCACCCAGGACAACACCATCTATAACTTCGCCGTCGCCGGCTGCAACCTGCTGCGCACCGGTCGGCGCAAAACCGTGACCCTGGCTGGCGCGGTGATCGGCACCCTGCTCGCACTGCTGGGCATGTACGACATGCTGGTGCCCTACCTGATCCTGCTCGGCACGGTGATTCCGCCGATTGGCGGGGTGATCATGGCGGACTTTTTCTTTCGTTGGCGCGGGCATTATCCGCGTCTGGCCGACGCACGGTTGCCGGCGTTCAACTGGCCGGGCCTCGGGGCCTACGCGGTGGGTACGGTGGCCGCGTTCAACTCGCCGTGGGTCGCGCCGCTGGTAGGGATCGCCGCTGCCGCGCTAACGTATGTCATCGTCACCGGCGTGCTCGGCGCTCGCAGCGCGACCGCGCCACTACAAGACCTATAAAAAGGATTCGCCTGATGCACATCATCAATGCCCGTTTGCGCAACCAGGAAGGTTTGCACGAACTACACCTTGAAAACGGCCTGATCCACAGCATCGCCCGGCAGACCGAAGCGCCCACCCTCGGCCCGGACGACCTCGACGCCGGCGGCAATCTGGTGGTGCCGCCCTTCGTCGAGCCGCACATTCACCTCGACGCCACCCTCACCGCCGGCGAACCGCGCTGGAACATGAGCGGCACGCTGTTCGAAGGCATCGAGTGCTGGGGCGAACGCAAGGTCACCATCACCGAAGAAGACACCAAGACCCGCGCGAAGAAAACCATTCAAGCGCTGGCGGCTCACGGCATCCAGCACGTGCGCACCCATGTCGACGTCACCGACCCGCAACTCACCGCGCTCAAAGCCATGCTCGAAGTGCGCGAGGAAAGCCGTCACCTCATTGACCTGCAAATCGTCGCCTTTCCTCAGGAAGGCATCGAATCGTTCCGCAACGGTCGCGAGCTGATGGAAGAAGCGATCCGCATGGGTGCGGACGTGGTCGGCGGGATTCCGCATTTCGAGTACACCCGCGATCAGGGCGTCAGTTCGGTGAGGTTTCTGATGGACCTGGCCGAGCGCACCGGTTGCCTGGTCGACGTACATTGCGACGAAACCGACGATCCGCATTCGCGCTTTCTCGAAGTGCTCGCCGAAGAAGCACGCAGCCGCGACATGGGCGCCCTCGTCACCGCCAGCCACACCACGGCGATGGGTTCATACGACAACGCCTACTGCGCCAAACTGTTCCGTTTGCTCGGACATTCCGGAATCAGTTTTGTCTCCTGCCCGACCGAAAGCATTCACCTGCAAGGCCGCTTCGACAACTTCCCGAAACGCCGGGGCGTCACCCGCGTCAATGAATTGCTCGAAGCCGGCATGAACGTGTGTTTCGGCCAGGACTCCATCGTCGACCCGTGGTATCCGCTGGGCAACGGTAACATCCTGCGCGTGCTTGAGGCCGGATTGCACATCTGCCACATGCTCGGTTACCGCAACTTGCAAAGTGCGCTGGATCTGGTCACCGACAACAGCGCCAAAGCCATGCACCTGGGTGAGCGCTATGGACTGGAACAGGGGCGCCCGGCGAACCTGCTGATTCTGTCGGCGGACAGTGATTACGAGGTGATTCGTAGCCAGGGCTTGCCGTTGTATTCGATTCGCGGCGGCAAGGTGTTGATGAAGCGGCAGATGCCGGTGGTGGAATTCAGTACCGGACTGAGCTGAGATTTGTGTCGGGGCTGATGGCCTCATCGCTGGCAAGCCAGCGATGAGGCCTTTGAATTCAGCCCATCAACCGCGCCGTACCAAACAACCTCACCCGCACTAACTCCCCGTCTGCTGCTTCGAGCAGAATCGGCGCCGTGCCACCGGGCATGACCACTTGCACTTCTCCCGCCGCAACCCAACCTATCCGCCACGCCGCCGATGCCACTGCGCTGGCACTGGTGCCGGATGACGCTGTCGGCCCTTCGCCACGCTCGAACACTCGGGCAAGGATTCTCTGCGGCGACTCCAGCACTGCCCATTGCAGATTGACGCCCTCCGGGCATGGATTACCGGCACCGACAGGCATGGCGTAGGCAACTTGGGTCAGGCCTTCGTTCAGTGGCGATTCACGCATCTGTTCATTACTTGGCAAAGCCGCGGCATCGCTGAGCAGCGTGACGCAATGCGGATTGCCAATGCGCACGAATTGGCTGTGCGCCCAGTCTGGATCAAGTTGCGCCAAGGGCTGGACGTGGCTCACGTCCCGAGCATTGAACTCAATGCCTTGAACAGTCTGCGCACCGACCGCATCCGGTCCGAATCGCGGTTGACCGAGATCGAGCCAGAAACCTTGAACGCCGTCGACTTCAGCCGGTTTCACCGAAGTTTCCACGACGCCACCCTTGTCGTGATGCACGCGCAACAACGCGCCCTCCTCCGGCATCAAGCCTTGCTCGGTCAGCGCCTGCGAGAAAATCGTCAGGCCATTGCCACTGCGCTCGGCGAGGGTGCCGTCGGTGTTGACGATCAATACGTCGAACGGCGGCGACGTCTGGAAAGGACCGATCAGCAGGCCGTCGCTGCGGTGGGATTTGCTGTTCACCGGGCGCTGGTCTTCGGGCCAGTCGCAGCAGAGTTTGATTGCTGCTTCGCTCCACGCCTGACGCGACGATGCGCATGCAAACGCGCTGGCAGGTAAATCAACGCCCGCCCGGCGCAATGCCTGGGGCGAAATCACACCATAGATATTGCCCCGTGCATCGTAGAACTGCGTCATCACTCTTTTTCCCTGCTGCCGAAGAATCCCACTGTAAACCGAATCCCCTGTAGGAGTGAGCCTGCTCGCGATAGCGGTGTATCAGGTAAAAAAATAGCGACTGACACTCCGCTATCGCGAGCAGGCTCACTCCTACAGGTTAGGATGTCGTCTGCACGTCCCCGAACATCGGCGATCGAACCTCGTCGCCGTATCACTGTCCTTCGGGGACGCGATGTTTTTTGCCAAGGATTGATATGACCAGCCTCAACGACCAAGCCACCTTCGTCCCCGGACGCCTGCAACAGATGTCCACGCGCATCGCCTTTTTCATCGCCGGACTCGGCATCGCCGCATGGGCGCCTTTGGTGCCGTACGCCAAGGCCCGCGCCGGGCTTGATGAAGGCACGCTGGGGTTGTTGCTGCTGTGCCTCGGCGTCGGCTCGATTCTGGCGATGCCGCTGGCGGGGATTCTGGCCACGCGCTTCGGCTGTCGGCGCGTCGCCACCGGTGGCACGTTATTGATCTGCGCGGCGTTGCCGTTACTGGCGACGGTGTCGTCGATACCGGCGCTGATCGCTACGCTGTTCATGTTCGGCGCCGGCCTCGGTACGGTCGATTCGACGGTGAACCTGCAAGCGGTGATCGTCGAACGCGCCAGCGGCAAGCACATGATGTCGGGCTTTCACGGCTTGTTCAGTCTGGGCGGGATTGTCGGCGCGGCGGGTGTCAGCGCCCTGCTCGGCCTGGGTTTGACGCCACTGGCCGCCATGCTGGTGGTGGTCGTCGTGCTGATCGCGGCATTGTTCAAATGCGTACCACACATGTTGCCTTACGGCAGTGAAAGCTCGGGCCCGGCGTTTGCCGTGCCCCACGGCATCGTGCTGTTTATTGGCGGCATGTGCTTCATCGTCTTCCTCACCGAGGGCGCGGCGCTGGACTGGAGCGCGGTGTTCCTGGCGCAAGAACGCGGGATCGACACCGCGTATGCGGGGCTGGGTTATGCGGCGTTTGCCCTGACCATGACAGCAGGACGCTTGCTGGGTGACCGCATCGTGCGGCGCGTGGGCGCTACGCGGATCATTCTCTTGGGTGGTCTGCTGGCGGCGGGCGGTTTGTTTCTGGCGACGTTCGCGCCGAGCTGGCAAGCGGCACTGGTCGGGTATGCGCTGGTCGGCGCCGGTTGTTCGAACATCGTGCCGGTGCTGTACACGGCGGTGGGCAAGCAGACGGTGATGCCGGAAAGCATTGCCGTGCCGGCGATTACCACGTTGGGTTATGCGGGGATTCTGGCGGGACCGGCGGTGATTGGTTTTGTCGCCCATGCCAGCAGTTTGAGTTTCGCCTTTGGCTTGATGGCGGTGTTGTTGGTTGCTGTGGCCATTGGCGGGAAAGTTTTGAAAGTCTAAAAAGCATCGCGAGCAGGCTCACTCCTACAGGGATCACAGTGAACCTGTAGGCGTGAGCCTGCTCGCGATAGGGGCGCCGCGGTTTATCAGAAACCTACACTGGCCTGCACAAAGAACGTCCGCGGCGCGCCGACATACATCCCAGAATTGTTGTCGCTGGAGCGGGTGAAGTACTGCTTGTCGAAGATGTTCTTCACCCCGGCGCCGAGCTTCAGGTTCGACACATGCGGTCCGAAGTCATAACCGCCGCGCACGTTCCAGGTCACGTAACCCGGAATGTCGCCATACTGTCCGTCCGCCGTGCCGTCGGTGATGTAGTTGCCGTTGAAGCTGCCGTCGGCATTCACACCGGTGCCCGGCGAGCGCTGTTTCGACTGGGCAAAACCATCGAGGTTGTAGGTCCAGCGGTTGATGTCGTAACGCAAACCGACGGTTGCCACCTGCCGCGAATAGAACGGCAGATCACGGCCCTTGAAACCCGGAATCTCCCCTTCATACGTGGCGCGGGTGTAAGTGAAACCGGCGTTGGCGGTCAAACCATCGAGACGCGGATCCAGCGCCGCCATGTCGTAATGCACCGAGGCTTCGATGCCCTGGTGCTTGGTCGCGCCAAGGTTGGTCCAGCCCACATCATTGCTGATGTATTGCAGTTCGTCGTCGAAGTCGATGTAGAACAGCGTCACTTCCCCGCCCCACACGTCATCGTTGTAACGCGTGCCGATCTCATAGGTCTTGGCCTTTTCCGGTTCCAGACCGTTGGCGGTCTGATCACCCGAGCCGCCCTGGCCGAGCTGGAAATACTGCAGGCTGCCGAACGAGGTTTCGTAGTTGGCGAACAGTTTCCACGCATCCGACAGGTGATACATCACGCTCAGCGCCGGCAACGGTTCGTTGCTCTCGATGCTGCGATTTTTCGCCTGCACCGGTCTGCCAGCCGTGTCGAGCACCGCGCGGTCATGCCAGTCGGTGCTGATGTGTTCGAAGCGAATGCCGGGAGTGACGGTCCAGTTGCCGACATCTATTTTGTTGTCGAGGTAGACCGAGTTGGCCTCGGTGCCGCCGGTACGATCCTGGAATACATGACCATCCGACGTCGGCGTGAGCACCGGCTGATTATTGACCAGCGCTACACGACTCGACGATTCGTGCATCGCCTCTTTCAGGTAGCGATAACCGACGCTGACTTCCTGCGTGGTCGGGCCGACATCAAAGACCCGCGAAACCCGTGGCTCGATGCCCAGCGTGTAATACGAACGCGGGTAGGAGCTGAGAGTTTTCTGATCGCGGGCAGCGATGGTACTGCCACGGAAACTGTCGGTGTAGTAAGTGAGGACTTCCGCCTGGGTGCGCTCGTCGATCTGGCGGATCCATTTGAACGACACGTCTTTGCGCCGCCCGGTGAACTGATCGTAGTCCCGCACCGAGTCGTACGGTTTATCGTCGTATTGCTTCTGGGTCAGACCGCCGGGCATGTCGGCCGTGGCGTCGTAGTAGTGGAAGTTGAGACTGAAATCGTCCTGATCGGTCGGAGCCCAGTGGGTCTTGAGCAGCACGTCGTCGATGTCGTTGCCGTTGTTGCGCTCGCGGTAGCCGTTGCCATTGACGCCCGAATACAGCAACGCCACGCCCATGCCGTTATCGGCGGTGCCGCCGAGGAACGCGGTATCGATGTGTTTCCAGCCACCGTACTGAGTGGTTTCCAGGGTAGTGCCGATTTCACCGGTGGCCTTTTCCGGGATGGCGCGGGTGACGAAATTGATCACGCCGCCGACGTTTTGCGGCCCATAACGCACCGAACCGGCACCACGCACCACGTCGATGCTGTCGAGGTTGCCCGAGGAAATCGGCGCCATCGACAGTTGCGGCTGGCCGTACGGGGCGAAAGCGGCCGGCACGCCATCGATCAACACGGTCGAGCGTGGCGACAGGCGCGAGGTCAAACCGCGCACGCCGACGTTCAGGGAAATATCGCTGCCGCCGGTGCCGTTGGAATCCTGCACCTGCACACCCGGCACACGCTTGAGCACGTCGCTGACGTTCATCGCGCCCTGCTCGACCATCGCTTCGCGGCGGATAACCGTACGCGCACCCGGATGGTTCTGCACCACGGCAGCGTTGGCGTCACCGAGCCAGTCGCCGACCACTTTGATGTCGGTCACGCCCAGTTCGAGCGGACCGTTGGCGGCAGCAGTCGCCGCTGGCGAGAGGGTCACCGAGCCTTCATTGATCTGATAGTCCAGACCACTGCCCTGCAGTAATTGGCGCAGCGCCTGCTCCGGCGAGATGTCGCCGTCGACCGCCGGCGCCTGTTTGCCGGCCACCAGTTCCGGGCTGAAAAACACTTGCAGTGACGTCTGTTGACCCAGTTCGCTGAGGGCCTGACCCAATGGCTGCGCACGGATATGAATGGCTTCATCGGCGAACGCCAGCGGCATCGCAGCGTTGACCGCCAGGGCGAGGGCCAGCGGCAGCCAAGGGGATTTTTTGTTGTTGGCAGGGGTGTTTTTCACGTCGTACGTAGTCCTGTGGATCGCAAGAGTGTGCGGCTGTTAATGCAAACCAGTTGCAGTTGAACAGGAAGACGATGAACTCGAAAAAAACCTGAATTTTATTTTGCGATTATTTCCTGGCTGCCATCAGCAAGGGTGCGAACGCCCACCGGCAGGATGCTCGGCAAGGCCTTTAGCAAAGCGTCGGTGTTGTCGGTGTTGAACACGCTGGTCAGGCGCAGACTGGCCACCGCCGGGTTGGCCACGGTCAACGGCTTCTCGCGATAACGCGAGACTTCGGCTGCCACTTCGCTGAGGCTGGCGTTGTTGAACACCAGTTTGCCGCTGCGCCACGCCGTCAGTTCTGCCGGGTTGACCACATAGGCTGCGGCGACTTTGCCTTGTGTATCGACATGGGTGCCGAGGCCCGCGGTCAGGCTGATGAATTGATTATCTGGCGCGTCACGCCCCTGCACTTTCACCGTGCCCTGCTCCACCGCCACGCGAGTTTGCATGACATCGCGGCGCACATCGAAACGCGTGCCGGTGACCGTCACCTTGCCATTGCCGGCCTCGACCACGAACGGTCGCGAGGTATCGTGCGCGACGCTGAACATCGCCTCACCTTCACTTAACTCGATCAGGCGTCGATCCTGTTCAAAGCGCACCTGCAAGCGGCTGCGGCTGTTCAAATCGATCACCGAGCCGTCCGGCAGTGCCACATGTTTGCGCTCGCCGAGCGCCGTAGCGAACTCGGCGCGGTAACCGTCCGGATGATTCAACCCACTGAACAAACCCAGCCCGAGCGCCACCGCCAACACACCGGCGGCCACGGCATACCGCAACAATGGGCGGCGTCCACGGCGGCTTGGCGCAGGTTGCGCAAGGGCTTTGAGGCGTGGCGCCGGGAGCAAATCAGCGGCCGACCACAAACCCTGCAGCAATTGGTATTCGTCACGGTGCTGTGGATGTTGATTCAGCCAGGCGTCAAAGCGCTGCTGTTCCTCGGCATCAAGGGCCGGCTCCTGCAAACGCACAAACCAGCGAGCCGCGTCATCGCGCACCGTTGTTTGCCCGCACGCGCAATCACGCGTCTCCATCATGGAATGTCCTGTTGGGCTGGGGAAGAAAGGGAGCAGCGGCTCATCACTGCAACCCGTCGAGGCGATCACGCAGATGGCGCAGGGTGCGGATCATATACTTTTCGACCATGTTCTTGGACAGGCCCAGGCGTTCGGCGATTTCCGCCTGGGTCAGGCCTTCGATCTTCTGCCAGACGAAAATCTTGCGGCAATTGACCGGCAACTCGCCGAGCGCCCGTTCGATGGAGTCGGCCAACTGGATCGCATGCATGTAATGCTCCGGGTCGCCGGACGACGACACACTGTGATCGATGGCCTCCGCCTCCATGGCGCCGCGCCGATCCTCACGCCGATAACCATCGACCGCAATATTGCGCGCGGTCTGGTGCAAATACGCCCGAGGCTGCTGCACCGCCGCCGAATCCGACTCAAGCACCCGCACAAAGGTGTCGTGCGCCAGATCCTCGGCCTGCGCGCGATTGCGCAGGCGACGAGTCCAGGTGCCGATCAACTCTTCGTAATGCTCGAAAAAGCCGGGTCTGCGGGGACGCATGGGGGTATTGGCGGTGTGCTGAGGAAAGGGGCGTGAATAGTAATGGTTACCATTAAGCCGAAGCAATGGATTCCTCGACCGACCGTCCGGCTCGCCTCTGAGACTCAGCGTTTTATCGAAATCACACCACTCATGTAGTCATGCAGATCGCGCAGATCCTTAACGCTCCAGGCATGCGGCGGTATTTTCACCCCGTTCTCCTGCAAGGTTTTCGGAATCAGGTTGCCGTTCGGGCGAAGGATGATCGACGAGACAATCACGCCCGGATATTCATTCAGACGTTTTTTAAACGCAGGCGTTGTCAGGTCAGGTGTGGGCGGATTGCTTTTGTGCGCCAGTGGCCCTGTTCCTTTGATATCGGCGCCGTGGCACACAGCGCAGCGCTGTGAATAGAGGTTTTTACCGTTGCTGTTATCCGCGAAGGACACGGATGGTTGGGCGATCAACAAAGCCCCGAGTACAGCGACGAATGCTGCTTTCATTGTTTGCCTCCCTGGCGTTTTTTTAAGGTCGCGCATGATGCGCGAGATTTAACGTCTGGCGCAAAACAATGTGGGAGCGAGCCTGCTCGCGAAGGCGGTCCGCCAGTCACTTAATGCATTGACTGAACGGACGCCTTCGCGAGCAAGCTCGCTCCCCCAAGGTTCGGTAGTGGATGGCAGATCTGGCATCCAATACCGTTGGCTTTAACCTTTTTCGTCGATCCCGGCTTGCAGGGTCTGGGTGTCCAGATGCCCGCTCAGGGCGACCGGGCCGACTTTCAGGTTGCCGTTTTCCAGGGAAACCTTCGGTGCGTTTTCCTCGGCTTTATGCGGCAGATCAAGGCCCGCTTTCACGCCATAGTCACGGTTGCTCAGATCAGCACTGCTGACCTTCGAACCACCCAGATCTACCTTTCCTTGCGTCGCCGAAATCCGCGCGCCGGTCAGTTGTGTCGCGCCGTCCACCGCCAGGTTCACGCCTTGGTTGGCACTGATCGCGGACGTCTGCGCAACGCTGTCCTTGTGCACGTACTCACCCTGCGCTTTCAGTGTCGGCTTGTAGTCGGTGCCGGCGAGTTTTTCCTTGTCGACCGGTGGATTTTTCTTCGCGGTCAGGCCCAGATCGACGTCGACCTTGGCGTGGTTGCTCGAGTCCTGACGGCTTTCGACGCTCAGATCACCCGCGACCCTGCCGCCGACATCGTTAGCATCGATCCGCGCACCCGCCAACTGTGCATCACCGGCACTGTTCAACACCAAACTGTCAGCCTTGATCTGGCTGTTTTGCTGGGTGCTGCCTTGCAGGTAATCCACGCCGACTTTGGCCCCGGCATTGAAACCGTGATCGCTGCTGGCCTTCTCATCAGCGGCATTCGGGGTTTTGCTGCTCAGGTTGCCGCCGGCATTCAGCGCGACATTCCAGTTATTGCGCTTGTCGGTGGACTGCGCCGACTCCTGCACATAGCCGCCCTTCTGCGCATCAATGCTGACGTTCGGTGCGCTGACCTGAGTGCCTTGCAGGTGAATCGAATCACCGCTCAAGACAATGCCGCTCCGGCTGTTGAGCTGGCCACCGGAGAGGGTTTTCGAATTCTCATTGACCCGACCGATATTGAAGTTGCCACTCAGATTGCCGCCCTGATCGCGGCTCTTCTCGCTGCTGGTTTTGCTGCCGCCCACCTTCAAGCCGCCGCCGAGACTGCTGCCGGTCGCGGTGTGAGTGTCGGTGGCCGCTTGCAGATCGAGCTTGCCGTCGGCGTGCAGATCTATGGCGCCAGCGCTGTCGATCTTGCTGCCTTGCTGGACTTGATTGCCGCCGCTGCTGAGTTGCACCGGACCGTTGCCGCTGATGCTCGCCACATGGGCCTGGGTGTCAGTGGTTTGCTTGCCGGTGTGATCGAGTTGGAACCCGGCGCCGAGATCGACGTTGGTGCCGTCGGTGCCCGGCAAGGTGCCGACCGTCAGCGAGCCATTGCCACGCAGGCTGCTGTTGTTGCTGCTCTGGTGGTCACCGGCCTGATTCAGCGCCAGATCACCGCTGGTGTTGATGCTCACACCGCCCTGCCCACCGTCGAAACGGCTGCCTTCGAACTGCGCATCGCCGCCGACCTTGATGTTTACACCCTGATTGCCGGCATACCCGCCAACCACGGCGCTGGAGCTGTCCTTGCTCGACGCACTGCTGCCACCCCCGCCGCTGCCGGCGACGTTCACGTCTTCACCGGTCTTGGTGTAGACGCGCACATCAACCTTGGCATCCACCGTGTTCGCACTGCTGTTGTGCGTGTTGCTGGCGGCATCGGCAACCAGTTTGTCAGCGCTGACGTTTACCTTGCCTGCGCTGGCGTTGTATTGCGTGCCTTGGTCGTGAAGCGTGCCGGTGGTTTTCACATCGACAGTGCCGCCGTCAAAACGGCTGACTACGGCGTTGTTGTTTTGCTCGGTTTTGTTGCCACTGCCATGGCCCACCGCAACGTCGATCCCGACGTTCGGCTGACCGATATTGGCCAGTGCGTCCTTGTCCGGCACCTTGCCGTTGAGCACGTCCTTGACCGCGCCAGCGATCGGCCGGGCGATGTCTTTGTACTCGACGTTGGCACCAATGTCCGCCGACCAGTTGCTCTCGCTATGCGTGTCGCTGTCTGTGTTGCTGGCGGCACGGTTGTCGATGGCGTTGGCGGCGATGTTCAGATCGTTACCGGCCTTGAGCTGCGCGCCTTCGGTGGTGAGCTGGTCGGCATTGATCGTCAGACTGCCGTTGCTCTGCACACTGCTCGTTTGCGCAGTGGTTTTGCTGGTCGAGTCCTGCGCCGTGCGGTGGGCGAAATCGACGCCGCTGCCGGCACGGTCGAGGCCGCCGGTGTAGTAGAAACCACCGCCGGTGCTGGCGGTGTCGGAAGAGGTTTTGTGGCTGTCGGCTTCGGCCAGCAACGAGACGTTTTTGCCGCTCAACGTGGCATCGCCAGCAGTGGACTTCACTTGCGCGCCATTGAGCGTGACGTCACCGCCCGCCTTGACCTGTACGCTGCTGCCGCTGAGGCTGGAGCCTTGCTGAGTGACGTCGTTGCTAGTGACGGTTTGCTGTTTGTCTTGGTAGTGAACCCCGGCGCGATATTGCTCTGGCGTTTGCTCTTTGGCGTAGGCATCGAAGCCACGGGTTTGCGTGGTGTCAGTGCTGTCGTGAGTGTTCTGCGCAGCATGCACATTGACGTCACCCGCCGCGTCGGCCGTCAGCGCCCCGTCAGCCTTGACCGTCGAGCCGGCCACTGCAATGTCCTTGGCGCTCTTGAGCTTGAGGTTACTGTCCGACACCAGTTCGCTGCGCACGGTGCTGCTGTCTTTGCTGTTCTGCCGCGACTCGTCCTTGCTGATGCCGAAGAACTTGCTGTCCTTGTCGTGGTTGTTGCTGTGCGAGGTGTCCTGCACGCCGTCGATGGTCAGCGAACCCTTGTCGCTGATCACGCTGGCGTCGCTGCCGCCACGCACCTGGCTGGCGCTGATGCGCACGTCGTCAGCCTTGACGATCAATTTGCCGCTGGCGTTGATTTTGCTGCCCTGATGCTGGGTCTTGCCCTTGTCGGCATCGCCGGTCTTGCCGAAGAACCCACCGCCGACCAGGTCACCGGAGTAACGGTTGTCGCTGCTGCGGTTGGTGTGCGTGGCCGTGGTGATTTCCACTTGTTTGCCGGCCATTTGCACGTCGCCCGCGCTGCTCAATTCAGCGCCTTCGGAGCGCAACAACGCGGCGGTTTGCAGGGCAATGTTGCCGGCCTTCAATTGGCTGGTGACGCTGCGCTGCTCTTCGCTGCTGCTGTTCCAGTCGGCTTTCCACAGGTGCTTGCGGTGGTTGCCTTGATCGGTTTGCGTGTGGCTTTCAGTGGCGGCGGTCAGGCGCAAGTCGCCGCCGCTGTGCACGTGGAGATTGTTCGCCGCTTCGACTTTGGCGGCTTTCAAATCGGTGTCCTTGCCGGACGCCAGTTTCGCATCGCGGCTGGCGATAATCTGGCTGCCGTGCTGACGCGATTCACTGTCGGTCTGGGTGCGGTCGTAGGTTTCCCAGGTGATGCCGATGGTGCTGTTGTTCCAGTTCTCACGCTTTTCCTGAAGCTTGCGGCTTTCGACCGTGGACAGGGTCAGGTTGCGTTTGGCCTTGAGCGTGACGTCGCGACCGCTGACATCAGCAGCGGCCAACGTCAGGTCCTTGCCGCTGTGCAGACCGACATCACCCTGACTGCTGCGAATACCGGCGCGGGTCACTTCAAGGCTGTCGGGAATGGCTTCGCCGCTGACGCTGAGGTCGCCGGCCGAACGAATCTGCACGCCATCACGCCCGGCGACTTGCACCGCGCCCACCCGCACGCCTGCACCTTCGGCGGTGCTGACAATATTGATGCGCCCGGCCTGCATCGCGCCGAACAGGCTGGCGTCGATGCGTTGATCGCCGGTGCTGCCTGCTGGATCAACGGTTTTCACTTGGCCGCTGGCGTAATCGACCTGATTGCGCCCGACCGTGAGGTTCAACTGATCGCGCGCCGTGATTGCGCCCTGGCTGTCGATGCGCGGCGCGATCAGGTTGATCGAACCTTCGCCGTTACGCAGGCCACCGCCTTGAATCTGCAACTGACCGCTGGCATCGCGGCTGTTCAGACTTTGCAGTTTGCCGTCATTCAATTCCGGGCGACCGACCACCAGATTGGCGTTCGGCGTATTGATGAAACTGCCACCATTGACCGAGATGCCGTTAGGGTTGGCCAACACATAATCGGCGGGCCGGCCGAAGATTTCCTGCGCACCGTTGATGGCCGAGGGATTGCGGCTGATCACTTCGTTGAGGATCACGCTCGCCGCCTGCCCTTGCAGTTGCGGGTTGGCCGCCAGTTGCCCGGCCAGTTGCGATTGCCCGGCCTGCAAGGCGTTGTTCAGGACCAGGCCCTGGCGGTCGACGTTGTAATCGAGGAACTGATTGTGCGACAGGCCCGAGCCGTTGGGCGCGACGATGTTGACGATGGGCACACCGCCCTGGGTTTGCAATTGCGCGGTGCCGCCGGGGCCGGGTGCGACCACGACGCCGCCGGCGAGGGCGCTCGGCAGGTGCACGGCGAAGAACAGGCTGGCAATCGCCCAGCGCAATTTACCCCGAGGCGAAAGATGAAATGCAAAGGTGTGTGCTGGCATAAAAACGTCTCCATGTGAGTACGGCATCACGGTGCGCGTTTAGTCTTGGCCGTGGCTGACGCGCTCAGATCCGACGGCTGTTGGTTCACTGCGTTGTTCAGATTTGCAGGCCCATTCGCATCAGCCAGGTTTCAGGCTCGTGCTGCAGGCCATTCGGGGTGTTGAGGGCGCGTTGGTAATCGACGTCCACTTGCAGGTTCTTCCAGCCCAGATTCAGGCCGACACTGGCACCACTCAGGCGTTGGCCCTGCGCGCCGTGATCGGCCTTGATCCAGCCATGGTCGAGGCCCACGCGCGGGGTGATCTGCAGCGGCCACTCGCTGCGCAGCGGCAGGCGCAAGGTGTTGCGCCAGATCGCACCGCTGGCGCCGGAGGCACTGCTGACCCGATAACCGCGCACCGCCGAGTCGTCGGTGCCGAGTAACTGTTCGATGGCCGGCAACGGGTCCGGGCTGTATTGCACGTTGAGCTGGCTCTGCCACTGCCAGGTCTGCGCACCGAGCAGGCCATTGCGCCACTGGCTGAGGCCGGCGCGGTACTTGCGAAACTGCGCCTTGGGCAGGTTGTTGATCTGCTGCTGTGAGTCGTCGTCGGCGCCAAACCAGCGCAGGCCTTGGGCGTAATTGACGTCGAGGTTCCACACCGCGCGGTCGAGCCAGAACAGATTGAGTCCGGCTTCGGCCACGGTCAGGGTCGGGCTTTGGATGCCGAGTCGGACGTCTTGCAGATAGCTGTCGACATCCTTGTGCGCCAGTTGCAGGTTGGCGCTGAGCTGACGGCTCTGGTCGCGCCACAACACACGGTCGGCGCGCAGACTGACCTGATCGGTGATGCCGGTGCTGTGGAATGTGACGCTTGGCAGTTTGAATGGCGCACGGTATTCGGCGTGGCTGGCGAACACGCTGTAGGTCCAGTAACCGTAGGGAATCGCGTAATACAGGCTGGCGTTGCGACTGTAACGATCGCCTTGATTGAGGGTGTCGCTGGCGCTGAGGCTCAACAAGTCGTTGAGTTGCAACGGGCTGTCGAGACTGAGGCTGACGGTGTCGCGATCGCGTCCGGTGCTGGCGCTGCCAAGGTTGTCGATGCCCGCGTTCAAGGCCCAGCGCGAATGCGCGGAAGTGCGAGAACGCAGGATGATCCGCGAGGCGCCGGGCTGGCTGCCGGGGGCAATGTCGGCAGTGAGATCGATCGAGCGCAGGCGATTCAACTGATCCAGGCCCTGCTCCAGATCGCGCAGGTTCAACGGCTCACCGAGCATGTTTGGAAACGCGCCGCCGAGGGACACTGGCAGGCTCTGATCGGCCAATTCGATGGACTCGATGTAGCCTTCGTCAACGCGGATATCCAGCGCCTGCCCCGCTGCCGGTGCGCTGAGCAGATACGGACGGCTGGCGATGTAACCCTTGTCGACGTAGATCGCGGTGATGGTGGCCAACAGATGATTGATCTGGCCGACGCCCATGCACGGCGCCAGCAGCGGCTTGATCCGGGCGTTGAGCTTGTCGCTGTCGATCAGCGTGACGCCGCCGATGCGCGTGCCGCTCAACGGCCAGCAACGTTCATCGGGAGCAACGGTTTGCGGGTTGGCCGGGGTGACCGGCGTCGGACCGAACGCGCCGCGCTCCAACTGCCGTTTTCTTTGCTCAAGTTGCAGCTGTTGCAGATCGCGCTGTTGCTGTTGCTGCTGGCGCAGCACTTCCTGGCCCGGCGCGACAGGTTCAGCCGCTTCAATCGAGGAGGCACACACACTTAACAACACGGCCGACAACAGCGGGCAACGCGTGGAACACCGACGAAAAACAGCGCGAAACGAAAACGGCACGCAACTTCCTTGCGATCATCAAATGGCGTAATGCCATGTCATCAATGATGGTGATAGTCGGAGCCATCCCACACAAAAGCAAGACGCTTCCTACAGCGCTTACATTTCTTAAACATTTGTTGTGCCTGACTTTTATCGTCGACAGCAACGCCTGAACACAAAAAACGCAACTGACGATCGGCATGAGAAATCATTTGCGACTAAATATTACCTGCGTCATATTACCGGCGTAATAACGATCCGCTTACCCAGGTAATCCGCCATGACCAGCATGCCTCCCCTCGAACCTGTTGTGGTGAAGACCAAGCCGCCCTTGCTTAAACGTCTGTTGCTTCCCGGTGCGGGCTTGCTCGCGCTGATTTTTGCCGGCGTTTACGCCGCTCACTGGTGGGGCACCGGGCGCTTTCTCGAAGAAACCGACGATGCCTATATTGGTGGCGACGTCACGGTGATCGGGCCGAAGGTCGCCGGTTACATCGACGAAGTGCTGGTCAGCGACAACCAGCACGTCAAAGCCGGCGAGGTGCTGATCCGCCTCGACGCCCGCGACTATCGCGCCAATCTGGCCAAGGCCGAAGGCGCCGTTGCCGCCGAAGAAGCGCTGCTGGCCAACCTCGACGCCACCGAACAATTGCAACAGGCGGTGATCGGTCAGGCCCGCGCCGGCATCGACGCGGCCGGTGCAGAGACCGCACGCTCGCGGGATGACAACGCCCGCTACAAACGCTTGGTGACGACCAATGCCGTGTCCGTGGAAAGCGCACAACGCGCCGACGCCACCTTCAAAACCGCCCAGGCCCTCAGTGCCCGCGCCCAGGCCGAACTGCTCGCCGCGCAACGCCAACTGGCGGTGATCGACACGCAGAAACAACAGGCCCGCGCTGCCCTTCAACAAGCACGTGCCGAACGTGATCTGGCGCAACTGAATCTCGGCTACACCGAACTGCGCGCACCGGTCGATGGTGTGATCGGCAATCGCCGCGCACGGGTCGGCGCCTATGCCCAGGCGGGTTCGCAACAGTTGTCGGTGGTGCCGGCCAGCGGCTTGTGGGTCGATGCCAATTTCAAGGAAGACCAATTGGCGCGGATGAAACCCGGGCAACGCGTGAGCATCCGTGCCGACGTGCTCTCCGGTCAGGAATTCCACGGTCGCCTCGACAGCCTCGCCCCGGCGACCGGCTCGCTATTCAGCGTGCTGCCACCGGAAAACGCCACCGGCAACTTCACCAAAATCGTCCAGCGCGTACCGGTGCGCATCCTCCTCGACCCGGCTGACGGCGTGCTCGGGCACTTGCGGCCGGGCCTGTCGGTGACGGCAGAAGTCGACACCCGCGCACAACCTGAAACCAGTGCCGTGGCCGTCGCGCCATGAGCTCCGCCCTCGCCGCCCCGTCGCAACCTTTCAACGCGGCGGACATGGCGACCGCAACCAAGGTGTTCGCCTTCGCGACCATGTGCATCGGCATGTTCATCGCGCTGCTGGATATCCAGATCGTCTCGGCGTCGCTGCGCGATATCGGCGGCGGACTGTCTGCCGGCACCGATGAAACCGCGTGGGTGCAGACCAGTTACCTGATCGCCGAAATCATCGTGATTCCGCTGTCGGGCTGGCTGTCGCGGGTGTTTTCCACACGCTGGTTGTTCTGTGCTTCGGCGGTCGGTTTCACCCTCGCCAGCCTGCTCTGCGGCGTGGCCTGGAATATCCAGAGCATGATTGCCTTTCGGGCGCTGCAAGGTTTTTTGGGCGGCTCGATGATTCCGCTGGTGTTCACCACCGCATTCTTTTTCTTCACCGGCAAACAACGGGTGATTGCCGCCGCGACCATCGGCGCCGTGGCGTCATTGGCACCGACATTGGGACCGGTGATTGGTGGCTGGATCACTGATATTTCTTCGTGGCACTGGCTGTTTTATATCAACCTGGTGCCGGGGATTTTCGTCGCGGTGGCCGTGCCGATGCTGGTGAAAATCGACCAGCCGGAACTGTCGCTGCTCAAGGGGGCGGACTATTTGAGCATGGTGTTCCTCGCGCTGTTTCTCGGCTGCCTGGAATACACCCTCGAAGAAGGCCCGCGCTGGAACTGGTTCAGCGATCAGACCATTCTGACTACGGCGTGGATCAGCGGTCTTGCTGGATTGGCTTTCATTGGTCGCACCTTGTACGTAGCCAATCCGATCGTCGATCTGCGCGCCTTGAAGGATCGCAATTTCGCCCTCGGCTGCTTCTTTTCATTTGTCACCGGCATTGGTCTGTTCGCGACGATTTACCTGACGCCGCTGTTTCTCGGCCGGGTGCGCGGCTACAGCGCGCTGGACATTGGTCTGGCGGTTTTCTCCACCGGGGTGTTCCAGATCATGGCGATTCCGCTGTATGCCTTTCTCGCCAATCGCATGGACCTGCGCTGGATCATGATGATCGGTCTGGGCCTGTTTGCGGTGTCGATGTGGGAGTTCAGCCCGATCACCCACGACTGGGGTGCCGGCGAGCTGATGCTGCCGCAAGCGTTGCGCGGGATTGCCCAGCAACTGGCGGTGCCACCCGCGGTGACGTTGACCCTCGGCGGGTTGGCGCCCGCACGTTTGAAGCACGCGTCGGGCCTGTTCAACCTGATGCGTAATCTGGGCGGGGCGATTGGCATTGCCGCGTGCGCGACCATTCTCAATGACCGCACCAACCTGCATTTCACGCGGCTGGCCGAACACCTGAACAGCAGCAATGAAGCGATGAATCAATGGTTGTCGCAGGTTGGCGGCAACCTTGCAATGCTGGGTCAGAGCGGCGATGTCGGTGTCACCGCCAGCCTGCGCCAGTTGTGGCTGCTGACTTACCGCGAGGCGCAGACGCAAACCTACGGCGACACGTTTTTGATGATCGGGGTGTGCTTTGTTATCGCCACGGCGATGGTGCCCTTGATGCGCAAGGTGCAACCACCGGCGGCGCCGAGTGCGGATGGGCATTGATCACTATTTCGCAGGTATCCACTGCCCCCTGTGGGAGCGAGCTTGCTCGCGAATGCGGTACATCAGCCAAAAATTCAGCGACTGATTCGCCGCTTTCGCGAGCAAGCTCGCTCCCACAGGAGTTATGCGTTGGAGCTTAAGCTTGTGGGATTTTGCGAAAGCCCACAGCCAGACGGTTCCAGCTGTTGATGGTGTTGATTGCCACGGTCAGGTCGACCATTTCTTTGGGTGTGAATTGCGCCGCAACCACGTCGTAATCTTCATCCGGGGCGTGGGTCAGGCTCAGTTGGGTCAGCGATTCGGTCCACAGCAGCGCGGCGCGTTCGCGCTCGCTGAAGAACGGCGCTTCACGCCAGGCAGTCACCGCAAACAGGCGACGCGGTGTTTCGCCATCCTTGATCGCATCGGCGGTGTGCATGTCGATGCAGAAGGCGCAGCCGTTGATCTGCGAGGCACGCAGCTTGACCAGTTCGATCAGGCTCTTTTCCAGCGGCAGCCTGGAGACGGCGGTTTCCAGGGCCATCATCGCTTTCAGGGCGTCTGGGGAAGCGGTGTAGAAATCGATACGAGGTTGCATGATGGCTCCGGGTAGCAAGTGAATGTGGGGCTACGTTAGCCCTCCCACCCGGTTCGGCAAATAGCCAATATCGCCGAAGATCAGGAGGCCACTCGGTTCTGCCGTTGACCGCTCGTCAGTCACTCGGCACCAAGGGTTCTGCGCGTCAGACCAATAACAGGTACAGACCCTTTCAGGAGACGGACCATGATCACGCGCAAACTCACTTCGTTATTGCTCGCCGGGCTTCTGGCCAGCGCCTCGGCCGCCAGCTTCGCCGCCAACGACGGCGCTGACGCCACCGGCACCAAGTCCGGAGGCCCGACCAGCACAACCACGCCGCCAGACAACACGCCGGGCTCGCCTTCGGGCGGCAGCGGTTCTTCGGGTATGGGTTCCGGGACGGGCACCAATGGCGGCGCCAGCGGTTCCGGCTCCGGGGCGGGCGGCGGCACCGGATCGGCCGGCGGCGGGACTGGCGGTGCGGGCGGTGGCACAGGCGGCTGAACGAACAAGAGCCATCCGCGGTGAAGAACCTTGATTGTTTGGGTATTCACATAACCTTGGCTTGATGAAAATCCCTGTGGGAGCGAGCCTGCTCGCGAAGGCGGTAGATCAGCCAACATTTTCATCGCCTGACACTGCGCTTTCGCGAGCAAGCTCGCTCCCACAGGGGTTGTGTCGGCGTTTGGGTTAGCGATCGGAGCGCATCAGTTCGGCCAGGCCGCTGTCCAGTGACAACACCGCCGCGCGATTGCGTCCGGCATTTTTTGCCTGATACAACGCCGCATCGGCGCGCTGGATAAACACTTCCAGGCTGTCATTGCCGCTCGGAATAAACGAATAGCAGCCCAGACTCACCGTCAGATACCCGGTCGGCGAACCGCTGTGGATGATGTGCTTGTCGATCACGCTGCGCCGAATCTGCCCGGCGATTGCCAGCGCGCCGTTGATGTCGGTGTCCGGCAACAGCACCGCAAACTCCTCGCCACCGTAACGCACCGCCAGATCCGACTTGCGCTGGCAGCACGTGCGCAGCACCTGAGCCACTTGGGTCAGACAATGATCCCCCGCGACGTGGCCATAGGCATCGTTGTAGCGTTTGAAGAAATCGATATCGAGCATGATCAGGCTGACCGGGCTGACCTGCCGCGCGCCACGAGCGAATTCGATCTCCAGCGAGCGCTCGAACAAACGCCGATTGGCCAACCCGGTGAGGCTGTCGTGGGTCGCAATCTGCTCCAGTGCGCGCTGGGCCTTGCGCAGGTTTTTCTCGATCCGTTCGCCATCGCGCACTTGGTGAATGAACACCCAGCCAAACAGGCCGACCCCGAGAATCACCAGCGCGACAATGACACTCGACTGGAACGCACGCTCGTACCAGCCCTTGAGAATCGTGTCGCGCGACGTTGCCGCCGAGACCACCAACGGATACGCAGACAGCCGCCGATAGCCGTACAACCGCACCACGCCATCGACCACCGAATCGATCATCGCCGTGCCGGCCGCCGCCTCCGGCAACAACGCGCGATAAATCCGTCCTTGCGCCAGCGACGTGCCGATCAGGCTTTCATCAAACGGCCGGCGGGCAAGCAAGGTGCCGTCGCTCAAGCCGAGAAACATGATGCCCTGGTCATCGAGACTGAAGCTTTCAAAGAAGCGGTCGAAGTACGACATCTTGATCCCGGCCAGCAACACACCCTGGAAATTGCCGGCGTGATCATTGATGCGCTTGGATATCGGGATAATCCACTCACCGTTCTCACGGCTGCGAATCGCCGGGCCGATGTGCGCCAGCGTCGAGGCGTTCTGCTGGTGAAATTTGAAGTACTCGCGATCGGCCACGCCGTTGCCACGGGGCAGATCGGTGAATGAAGTAATCACCCACTGGCCCTGCGTGTCGAAGAGAAATATGCCGTGCAACTGGTCCAGCTGCTGGACACGCCGGGCGAAGATTTTCTGCAGGCGCGGCTTCTGCGCGGTGCCGTAGCCGTCATCCTGAATCCAGTCGACCAGACTGGTCATCACCAGATCGGCGGCCAGGAAGGTGTCCTCGGCTTGTTGAGCCATCGCTCGGGTCAGGTTGCTCGACGCGACTTTCGCCACCGCCAGATCCTGACGCCGCGACTGCTCCAGTTGCAGGTACAGCAGACCGGACAGGCACAACCCCACCGCAACGATAAACAGCACCGCCGCTTTGCGCAGCGGCAGGCGTTTAAGGGTGCCTCCGGGGGCCTGATGCGGATCGTGAATGGGGATAGGCAAAAGCAAGTCCTGGGCAGGTACGACAAGGGCGCCAGCGGCAAAACCCTTATGTTTGTGAGCGTAGCCCACCGGAATCTATGGGGCAAACGCCCCGCTCCCGACCAGGTATATCGGCGCGCAGCGAATTTGGATGATCGCTGTTCGCAGATTTATTTTCGATTGCCTCTTAGGGTTAGTCAGTTGTGAAGGGCCAGGCGCCGCATCGCACTGTGCAAATGCGCCCGTGCGCTCTGAGGATCGCCCTCGCGCATCTGCTCATAAGCGCGCTGCGCAATAGCGTGGGGCACCGGTTTCAGCTCGCGCTGCGTGGCCATCGCCAGCAGTTGCACCTGAGCAGCACGCTCCAGGTAATAGAGGTCGTCCCAGGCTTCGGCGATGGTTGGCGCGCCGACAATCACGCCGTGGTTTCTCAGGAACAGAATATCGGCGTCGCCCATGACACTGGCGATGCGATCGCCTTCGGAGGCGTCCAGCGCCAGACCGTTGTAATCTTCGTCCACCGCCGTGCGCCCGTAGAACTTCAGCGCGGTCTGCCCCAGCCACAACAGCGGCGGCCCTTGCAGCAGGCACAGCGCGGTGGCGTGAGGCATGTGGGTATGGAAAGCGACTTTCACTCGCGGCAGTTGTTTGTGCAGCCGCGCGTGGATGTAGAACGCCGTGGCTTCCGGCTGGCCTTCGCCCGCCACCACGTTGCCCGCGAAGTCGCAGACCAGCAGATTCTGCGCGGTCACTTCGGCGAAGGCATAGCCGTAGGGATTGACCAGAAACAGATCATCATGCCCCGGCACCATCGCCGAAAAGTGATTGCAGATGCCCTCCTCCAAACCGTGCAGCGCGGCCAGTTGCAAGCACGCCGCCAGTTCGTTGCGCGCGGTGATGATCGCCTCGGTATCGAGGTTCAGCGCTGTCGGGCGAGCAGTCCGCGCACTGGCGGTCAAGGTGTGAGCCATGACGATTCTCCGTTACCAACCGAGGGATTTGAACAGCGGTAGCACTTGATCAAGGGTGTTGAGGATCGCGTCGGGGCGATAGTCCGGCAACAATTGGCGACCGGTGCCGCGATCGATCCAGACACAACGAAAGCCCATGTCCCGCGCCGCCGTATGGTCGAGCATCGGGCTTGCGCAGATGTGCACCACCTCCGCGCGGCTGACGCCCAATTGTTCATGAGCGTAGTCGAACAGCCGCGGCGCCGGTTTGTAGGCACCGGCCTGCTGCGCGGTGATCACCCGATCGATATGGCCGCCAAGTTGCGCGACGTTACCGGCAATGATGTCGTCGTCGGTGTTGGAGACGATGCACAGTTTGAAACCCAAGGTTTTCAATTCATGCAGGGTTTCGATCACCTCGGGAAACGGCGGCATTTTCGGGATCGCGGCAGCCAGTCGCTGGCTGTCCTCGGGCAGGCTGGGCAGACCCAATTCTTCCAGGGCCATTTGCAGGCCGAGAGTACTGAGTTCACGGAACGAGCGGTGCGGCGGGGTTTGTTCGAGGCGGTGCTCATGACGATCATAGACTTCGATCAGGTGCCCGACGTCGATCTGATGCTCGCCCTTCTCGCTGAGAATCTGCGCGACGACGGATTTGAGGCCTTCGTCCCATTGAATCAACGTGCCGTAGCAATCGAAGGTCAGCCATTGCGGGCGTGGGGTGTGGGTCAGTGTCATTGGTCGAATCCTCCGTCATGAGGACTTCAGCTTATGAGCGCCCGGTGATAGTGTGAAATTAAATAAATAGCCAATCGTCAGTTGAAAATCCACTATCGAGAGCGTCGCCATGCTGGACCTGGAATTGCTGAAAACCTTTGTCTGCGTGGTCGATGAAGGCAGCTTCACCCGCGCCGCCGAGCGCGTGCACCGTACCCAGTCGACGGTCAGTCAGCAGGTGCGCAAACTCGAAGAGCTGGTCGGCCACGCCCTACTGCTGCGCGACCGCACCGGCCTTAATGTCGCCGTCACCGAACACGGCGAATTGTTGATCCACTACGCACGGCGTTTACTGGCGCTGTCCGCCGAAGCCACCGAAGCCCTGGCCAGCGACCTCGACCTGGAAATCCTGCGCATCGGCATGCCGGAAGACTTCGACGCGCGGCGCATGGCGCTGATTCTCGCCGGCTTCACCCGCAGCCATCCGCAGGCGCGGCTGGAGACTATCAGCGGCATGAGCCTCGATCTGCGCCAGCGTCTGGATGCCGGCGACATCGACATCGCCCTGATCAAACGCGAACCCGACAGCGGCCCGGCATGGGCAACCTGGCCGGAGCGGCTGGTGTGGGTCAAAGGCGCGCAGTTCGATTCGTCCACTGGCGTGCTCCCGCTGGCGCTGTTTCCGCAGGGCTGCCTGTATCGGCAGCGCGCCATTCGTTTGCTCGATGTTGCCCAGCGTCCTTGGCGGGTGGCGTTCGGCAGCCACAGCCTGACCGGGATTCAAGCGGCGGTGGCTTCTGGGCTGGGGGTTTCGGTGCTGCCAGTCTCGGCGGTATTGCCCGAGCATCAGGTGTGTACGGATTTGCCGGAACTGGCGCCGACGGAGTTGGCGTTGGTCAGCCGTGAGGGTGTGTTGAGCGGGTTGCAGCGTGGGTTGGTGGAGTTTTTGCGTGGGGAGTTGGGGGTGGATGCGGGGGGATTTGTCTGAAATCCCCCGCTTCTGCTACCGGGGTTTATTGATTTCCCGCAGCAGATCCGCGACGGGTATGTTCATGGTGTTGGAGTAGTAGGGTTTGTAGCCGTAGGCGGTGACGACGACTTTGCAGGGGATTTGTTGTTTGTTGGCGAGGAGGTGGTTCAGTTCTGCCACTGACAAGTCTCGCCGCGAACCGCCACCGTTTGAAAGTTCACTCATGAAAGTACGGGTCAAGTAGGAGAACCCCACTTTTCTGCTGACGTCTTTTTCGGATTTTATTACACCAAATGCAGTAAACCGCATGAATTTCTTAATAGAAAAATCTTGCTCATCCGACAAACCGCACTCAAACATGCCTGAAGCCATCCCCACCCTTTCTCCTCGATCAAAAAGATTAAGGACATCGATATCCGACTGATACCGAATGACATACAGAAGCGAACTATCATCCCTCTCAACAGAACGGAAGACCAAGTTCGCAGGTGGTTTTATATGATCTTTAGCACACCCGGAACAAATACATAGAAATACGCAAAGTAAGAACTTATTCACCCGGAAATTCCTTCATGATGGATTCAAACAAGAAGTCGCTCGCCGATTTCCTGCCTGCTATGGGCGCATTGAATAGCCCGAATGCGTTGGCATGGTTCGTATCGACACTGACATTCACCGAGGGACCGCATGAAACAAGCCATTTCTCGCCAAAGTCAGCCACTCCATCTGACGGGTCTCTCTGGGTGGGTGCAGCCTTGATATTTATCCAGTCATTGGTGATTGGCTCAGGTCGTTCGCGATAAATATCCGACCCCAGCCAAACCAAAGCCCCCTCTCCTACCGGATCAAGAGTGATCAGCATCTGAACTCGGTAGCCCCATTCCGACATGATTTTTGTCAGATGAGCGCCATTCCATCCACCGAGGCTATGTCCGACGATATAAACAGGACAACTCTTGTAAGGAATAAGGCTCAAGACATGACGCTGAATATCCTGTTTTCCTCTGACCTCGTTGTAGCCCAACCAATCTGACTTGTATCTACCCTGTTCTTGCAACTTACGGGTGCGATCATCAAATGTCACCCATGCCTCTCGGATATTTTTATACGGTCCGGAAAAGTAATAACTCTCTTTGTCGCCAGCCCCACCAACAAATAGAACAATCGCCTTGGTACTCTCCACCGGCACAGGCTTGTCACTGACATCCTTCTTGTCCGTCAGCGCATGTTCCTTGTGCAGCCTGTAATTGTTGCCCTTCGCGCACGTTACCGTTTCAGCAGTCATGCCTTACTCCTCCAAAAACAACTTGATGGTTTCGGGCAGATGCGAGCTGACTTGGTGAGTAAATCCGTTCGCGTCAGACACCCCATGCTCCAGACGTCCGTCAGCGCGCTGAATAACGTAAGGATGATCAGGCATGGGCTCACCGGTCACGTCATTGACCAGTTTCAACCGGTCAGTGAAATGCACCGGCATCGGCAGCAAACCACTGAAGGGAGCCGACGTCACCGTGTCTCCGATGATGACTGTGCCGGAGCCGCCGATGACGACGTTGCCGTGCCCGCCGGTGCTGTCCAGCGTCGCGGCGTTCAAGCCATTGATGAACACCGTCGAAGCCACAGCGCCGGTAATCGGGCTACCGCAGGCGGATTTGTCAGTCATCCGCGCAGCCGCCAAGCCGTCGAAATTCACATTCGGGGAGCCACTGACAATGGGATTGGTGCCATGTCCCGGCAATGGGCAGGCGGTTGGATCGGTGACGCGGGCGGCGGGTTTTCCGCTCATGAACAGCTCCTTGCAATGTTGCAGGTCATCCTTTTAGGGGGCGCAAGCATGCGCGAATTTTCCAGGCGCTTCAAACCTTCAGGCGAAAAAAAGGCGCCCGATCGGGCGCCTTTTCAATACATGGAAACCGCTCACCTCAGCGCGATGGCGGCACCCGAATATCCCCCGCCCGGCACTGGGTTTTCACACCCTTGCCGCACGCGCCGAACTGCAAATCCTTGCTCATGCACACGCGCACTTCCGACAGTTCCGGACCGCTGCAAATGACCGCGATGCCATCGGCCGGGATCCCCGGATTGGCCTTGCGGAACAGGTCGGCGATTTCCTGGGCTTCGAAGTAATACGAGGAACTGAACGGTTGCAGCTCCTGCGGGATTTTCACCGCGCCAACGGCTTTATCCGCTTCATCCAGATACCCCATCGCGCCGAGGCCGCTGCAGGTGCCGTGTTTGGACCATTCGTGGTCGAGCAGTTTTTTGGTCGGGAACAGCGTCAGGCCTTTGCTGGTTTGCGCCGCGTTCAGCGTGGTCAGCGGCGGGCAGGATTCCGGCCAGCCGCCCTTGGTGTATTGCGGCCACAAACCGTGCAGCACGAAGCCATAGCCCTTACCCGTGCACTGCGCGTCATCTTTGTGGGTCAGACAGAACGTCGGCGACCAGGACAACGCCAGCAAGTAGTAATCGAATACCCCCGCCACCGATTCCGCCTGGGCCTTGCTCGACTGCGATTGCCGCGCCGAACTCAAACCGATGCTACCGGCCGTCAGCGCGATCACTGCCAAAATTGTAAACAGCTTTTTCATCTACCCGCTCCTTGGGACGCCTGCGTCCGTGGTTTTCGATCCTGACCCGACTTGGCCAGCGTTGATTTCGACACGCTTGTGTTGCAGGCGCATGACGCAAGGCAACGCCGTACGCCGTTGAAAGGTCTACGATTAACAGGCAGACATCAAACCAAGGGATCCGAAATGAGTAAAGCAGACGAACTCGCCGCCAAACTCAAGCAAACCCGGCACACCCACGCGGATGCCGCGCTGGAGATCGATTGCTGGCCGGCGCAGGTGTACGACTTGTACCACCGCATCGAAGCGTGGCTGCAACCCGTTACCGAAGTTGGTCTGAAGATTCGGCGCAATCCCACGCACATCTGCGAAAGCTCCCCGGATGGCGAAACCCATGATTACGCCATCGACCAACTGGTGATCGAGGCCAATGATCGAAGCCTGACATTTGATCCCATTGCGCGGTTTACTGAGGATGGCGCCGGGAGGGTGCAGATCACCCTGCCGGACCGCAACACCTACCTGCTGCGCACTGTCGATGAACACCACGAAAGCCACTGGTGGTTGCAGACGGTTGAAACCGGACAGGAACTGGATGCCATCGCCCTGACGGAAAACAATTTACTGTCGGAGGTGCAGGAAGGCTTGGGTTTGTAATCCTCGTCTGCCAGTAGGGGTCGGCCTCGAGAACGTGGTTAACTTCTCGATCCGATCCCTTTGAAGTCCGACAGACATGACAAAAACCACAATCTTGCTCGGTACACTCTTCGCCCTGACCTTGAGCGCTCAGGCCGCGGAACAAGCCTCACACCTCGACAGCATCCAGCAACAAGGCCAGGTGCGAGTGTGCACCACCGGCGACTACAAGCCCTACACCTTCAAACGCCCCGACGGCGAATTCGAAGGCATCGACATCGCCATGGCCTGCTCGCTGGCCGACAGCCTCGGGGTCAAAGTCGAATGGGTGCAGACCACCTGGAAAACCCTGATGCCGGACATGCAGGCCGGCAAGTGCGACATCGGCATGGGCGGCATCTCCGTCACCCTCGAACGACAGAAAAAAGCCTACTTCAGCAACACCCTCGACACCGACGGCAAGATCCCGCTGGTGCGCTGCGCCGATGTCAGCAAATTCCAGACCGTTGAACAGATCAACCAGCCCCACGTGCGCCTGGTCGAACCCGCCGGCGGCACCAACGAAGCCTTCGTCCACGCCTTCCTGCCCAAGGCGCAACTGGCCCTGCACGATAACGTGACGATCTTCCAGCAACTGCTCGACAACAAGGCCGACGTGATGATCACCGACGCCTCGGAAGCGCTGTATCAGCAAAAACTCAAACCGGGCTTGTGTGCGGTGAATCCGCATCAGTACATGCAGTACGGCGAGAAGGCTTACCTGCTACCGCGCGATGACATCAGCTGGAAACTGTACGTTGATCAGTGGCTGCACCTGAGCAAAGTGACCGGCAAGTATCAGCAAACCCTGAGCGAATGGATTGCCGTCCCTGCCACGCAGTAATCCTCAATCGTCATGCAACATGCCGGAGCTGTACTGATTGAGACTGCTGCCGATACTGTTGCCACCAAACTTCAACGTATTGGCGTTGCGCCCCTCCGGCGACTGACAGTCGCTGGAGAAACAACTGGTGGTGGTCAAGCCGCCGGCGCCCGAGCAGGCACTCAACACCGATACCGCAGCAGCAATCAACAGCACTTTGACGACAGTAAGGCGCATGGCACGATTCCCCTCGGGATGAACAGCGACAATCTTGTGCCAACATCCTAGGCCTGCGCCGCACGCGGCAAGATGAAACTTTGCTGATCGACAGCGCCGGTTCAGAATCGCTTAACCGCCGACAAGGACATCCCCATGCAATTCCTCCCTCTCACCGACGCCAGCCCCGCCATCCAGGCCCATGTCCGCACCCTGCGCAATCAGCCGGACGTGCGCAAGTTCATGTACACGTCGCACGAAATCAGCGAACAGGAACATGCCAACTGGCTGGGCTCTTTGCAGGGCAACCCACGCCAGCAAGTGTTTGTGGTGATCAAGGATGAGCAGGCGGTGGGCGTAGTTTCTTTGAATGCAATCAATGTTTTGCACAAGAGCGCGGATTGGGCGTTTTATCTGGACGTGGGGTTGCAGGGTAAGGGTTTGGGCAGTGTGGTCGAGTTCTGGATGCTCGATTACGCGTTTGGTGTGGCGGGGCTGGAGAAGCTGAACTGCGAAGTGCTGGCGATGAACGCGGCGGTGGTGAAGATGCATCAGAAGTTCGGGTTTGAGATTGAGGGTGTGCGGCGGCAGAACGTGGTGAAGGATGGTGTGCGGATCGATGTTGTCCTGCTCGGTATCACTAAAGAAGAATGGACGGACAAGCGCCCTGCCCTGGCGCCGGTAATCGAACGGCTCAACGCCGTTTGAAATCGGGAGGCCTGCATTTGGAACGTGAACTGAGTCCTGCCGATCGCTACAAAATTCGAGCAGCGCTGTCCGATATCTTCGTCGATACCGGCATCGATTTTCCCTACATCGCCAGCCAAATTGAAGGCTACGACCCGGAGCAGGTCAAAGAGATTCTTTATTCGGAAGTTGCCGTTGTCTGCGCCGGGAACCTGGAATGCGTACTCCCGCCAATCTGGACAGGTTTCGAACCCGACTCGTTAAACCGGGACATCGAACAGATGCTGCTCGCAAACAAGAACAGCTGGATCCGGCGACAACTGCATAAGCTGCACACCGCCCGGTTGCGGTATAGCTATCGAGAGGCTTGGGAAGAGCTTGCCGCTCACTGCAAAGGCTGGAGTTGATACAGCCCGCCGTGACAATGGCGCATCAACGATAGACAACGCGTTGAAACTGAAAAGATGATTGCCCTTCTGCCCGTTCAGTCCTTTCCCGGTCTAGGGATCGCAATCCGGCTACCAGTCTTGACCTCGCGCAACGCCAGGCTGGACTGGATCGACGCAATCCCCACCTGACGCCTGAGCACCTGCTCGATAAAGTCGCTGTAGCTATCAAGATCCTCCGCCAACACCTGCAACACATAATCAGCATCACCGGTGATCTTGTGGCAGGCCACCACCTGCGGCAATTGTGCAATCACCGCCTCGAAAGCGTCCGGCGCGTGGTCGGCGTGGGTGGAAAAACGAATGTGCACGAACGCCATGATATCCAGCCCGAGCATTCGCCGATCGAGGTTGGCCTGATAGCCCTTGATCACCCCGGCCTCTTCCATGCGCTTGCGCCGCCGCCAGCACGGCGTAAGGCTCAGCGACAGCCGCTCGCTGAGTTCAGCGTTGGAAATACTGGCGTCTTCCTGCAACAACTCAAGAATCGCCAGGTCGGTCTCGTCGAGGCTGATGCGTTTGGATATTTTTTTCTGCATAACGCCATTCCTGAGTAAAAACGCCCGAATAATCGACTTAATCACGAACACAAAGCAAAGAAAGCGCAGCCAAGCCGGAACAGAATATTTGCACTGGCTAACAATAACGGATGCGCAGAATGTTTACAGTTTTCAGTGATTCCCACCGTTTGCACCACGGCACCGAATTGAAAGACGGCGTGCTCAAACCGTCGTTCGAACAACCAAGTCGCGCCGACACCGTGCACAACCGCGTCAAGCAAGTCGGCCTCGGGCAGATCGTCGAACCGCGCGCGTTTGATCGCTCGTGCTACGTCAACGCGCACAGCGAGCGCTATGTCAGTTTTCTCGAAACTGCCTGGGCCGAATGGAGCGCAACCGGTCGCACCCACGACGCCTTGCCATTGGTCTGGCCGGTGCGCGATCTGGCCAACGAGGACGTGCCGACGTTCATCGACGGCAAGCTCGGCTTCTATGCCATGGATGCCGGCTCGCCGATTACCGCGACGACCTGGCAAGCGGTGAAAACCAGCGCCGACATCGCCCTCACCGGCCTGGCCCTGCTCGATGAAGGCCACGACAGTGCCTTCGCCCTATGCCGCCCGCCCGGCCACCACGCCGCGCGCGAATACATGGGCGGTTATTGCTACCTCAACAACGCCGCCATCGCCGCGCAACAAGCCATCACTCAGGGCGCCAAACGCGTCGCGGTGCTCGACGTCGACTTCCATCACGGCAACGGCACGCAGAATATTTTTTACCAGCGCAGCGACGTCATGTTCGTCTCGTTGCACGGCGAACCGGCGGTGTCCTATCCGTACTTCTCGGGCTACAGCCACGAAGTCGGCGCGGGTGTCGGCGAGGGTTACAACCTCAACTATCCCCTGCCGAAAAACACCACCTGGGAGAGCTATCGCAACGCCCTGCTCCACGCCTGCAAAAAACTCCAGCAGTTCGCGCCTGAAGTGCTGGTGATTTCCCTCGGTGTCGACACGTTCAAGGACGACCCCATCAGCCACTTCCTGCTGGAAAGCGATGACTTCATCGGCATCGGTGAACTGATCGCCAGCGTCGGCTGCCCGACCCTGTTCGTCATGGAGGGCGGCTACATGGTCGATGAAATCGGCATCAACGCCGTCAACGTGCTGCACGGTTTCGAGAGCAAACGCAGCTGAGCCGCCCGCCGCTCTACAACCTTTCAATGACTGGATCGGAGAACAAGAACATGACGCTTTTTATTGATGTCGATGATGCTGCACGCCTGTTCACCCAAGTCGGTATCCGCCGCGCCATCCGCGAAATGGCCGGCTACATCGAAGCGGACTACGCACGCTGGGCGCAGTTTGATAAATCGCCGCGCACGGCCAATCACTCGGCGGACGGCGTGATCGAGTTGATGCCCACCGACGACGGCCAGCAGTACTCGTTCAAATACGTGAATGGCCACCCGAACAACGGCCAGCAGAACTTGCTCACGGTCATGGCTTTCGGTCTGCTGGCCGATGTGCAGAGTGGCTACCCCACCCTACTCAGCGAACTGACACTGACCACCGCCGTGCGCACCGCCGCAACCTCGGCGCTGGTGGCGAAATCGCTGGCTCGTCCGGATTCGATCTCGATGGCCCTCATTGGCAACGGTGCGCAAAGTGAATTTCAGGCGCTGGCCTTTCATGAAATGTTGGGCATCAGCGAAATCCGTATCTTCGATATTGATCGCGACGCTTCGCTCAAGTTGAAGCACAACCTCGCGGCGTTCCCGGGGATTAATGTGATTCTGGCCAGCTCGGTGAAGGACGCGGTCAGGGGCGCGGACATCGTCACCACGGTCACCGCCGACAAAGCCTACGCAACCATTCTGACGCCCGAGATGATCGAGCCCGGCATGCACATCAACGCGGTCGGCGGTGACTGCCCGGGTAAAACCGAACTGCACGCCGACATCCTGCGTAACGCCCGGATCATCGTCGAATTCGAGCCGCAGACGCGCATTGAGGGCGACATTCAGCAACTGGCAGCCGATTCCCCGGTGATCGAGTTTTTCCGGGTTGTGCTGGGCGAAGTCGCCGGGCGCGAAAACGACACGCAGGTGACGGTCTTCGATTCGGTGGGTTTTGCGCTTGAGGACTTTTCCTCACTGCGCTACCTGAAGGACCTGGCGCAGGCCCAGCAAATCGGTCAGCGCATCCACCTGGTGCCGACGCCGGCCAACATCAAAAACCTCTTCCAACTGCTCGATCCGCAACCGGCCAAAGCCTCGCGTCTGCGCACCGTCAGTTGATCGCAATCGCCGCCCCCACCACAGGGGGCGATTCACCTTGTGATTAGCCGCTGCACCTCTAACAAGAACGCTCGACATCTACTTTCTGCCAAAACTCAAAAACATAAAATCAAGAGGTTTTGCAATGAAATCGACCCCTTCCGGGCTGGCTGAACAGCCCGCGCTGCAGCGCACGCTCAGCAATCGTCACATCCAGTTAATGGCCATGGGCGGTGCCATCGGGACCGGACTGTTCATGGGCTCCGGGAAGATCATCGCGCTCTCCGGAACGTCGATCATCCTCATCTACATGATCATCGGCCTGTTCGTGTTTTTCGTCATGCGCGCCATGGGCGAAATGCTCCTGTCCAACCTCAACTTCAAAACCTTCGCCGACTTCGCCGGTGCCTACCTCGGCCCGCGCGCGGCGTTCTTCCTCGGCTGGTCGTACTGGCTGAGCTGGAGCGTCGCGGTGATCGGCGACGCCGTCGTGGTCGGTGGATTCTTCCAGTACTGGTTCCCCGACGTACCGGCGTGGATACCCGCCGTCGGCATGCTGGCGACCCTGTTCGCCCTCAACGTGCTGACCGTCAGGCTGTTCGGTGAAGTGGAATTCTGGTTCGCGATCATCAAGATCATTGCCGTCGTGACCCTGATCGGCGTCAGCACCGTGCTGATTGCCAGCTCCTTCGTCTCGCCCAGTGGCGTCACCGCGTCCCTGAGTCACCTGGTGGACAAACAGGCAGCGTTCCCCAACGGCTTGTTCGGCTTCTTCGCCGGATTTCAAATGGCGATCTTCTCCTTCGCCGGCACCGAACTGATCGGCACCGCCGCCGCCGAAACCCGCTCGCCGGAGAAAACCCTGCCCAAAGCGATCAACTCGATTCCGCTGCGGATCATCCTGTTCTACGTCCTGGCATTGACCTGCATTATTGCCGTGACCTCGTGGCAACAGGTTTCCCCGGTCAAGAGCCCTTTTGTCGAACTGTTCCTCGTCGCCGGATTTCCCGCAGCGGCCGGCATCGTCAACTTCGTGGTCCTGACCTCGGCGGCCTCCTCGGCCAACAGCGGCGTATTCTCATCGAGCCGCATGCTGTTCGGGCTGGCCAATCAGAACAACGCCCCCGGCCTATTCCGCCGACTGTCGAGCAACAGCGTGCCGCTGCTGAGCCTGGCGTTTACCACGCTATTGATGCTGGTCGGCGTGCTGGTGCTGTTCATCGTGCCGGAAGTCATGACCGCGTTCACCATCGTCTCCACCGTGTCGGCGATTCTGGTGATCTTCACCTGGTCGACCATCCTTGCGTCTTACATTGCCTACCGGAAAAAACGCCCGGATCTGCATGCGAAGTCGGCTTACAAGATGCCGGGCGGCGTGCCGATGGCTTGGTTTTCGTTGGCGTTTTTGGGGTTTGTGTTGGGTTTGCTGGCGTTGAGGCCTGATACGCGGATTGCGCTGATGGTGATGCCGGGGTGGTTTGTCTGGTTGGGGATTGCTTACCAGTTGACGCGGTTGAGGAAGCCGAGGTCTGCGGTTGAGTCGGCTAGGCAGTTTGGCTAGATCTGCAAGCGAAAGCCGTCACCTGGAAGTGACGGCTTTTTGTTATCAGCGAAAGAGCATTTCACCTGCCCACGGCGGGACAGGCTTTACGCCTTCACCTCAACGTTATCCAACGCCTGATTCACCGCCAACTCCCCCAACATCACCACCTGCGCAATGCCCAACGCGGTTTTGCGGTGCGAGGGGTCGAGTGCTGCGGCGAAGTTGTTGAGCATTTCAGAGGCGGAACTCAGCGTTTCACTGGCATTGGCCAATAGGGATTCCGAGTCGTACTTTGGATTGGCGAGGTACATGCGCTCGGGCTCGTTGACGCTGGACATGATGTGGCCGGCGGGCAGGAGGTAGTGATCGAGCGCGCGTTCGGCGGCTTCGTGGAGTTTTTTGGAGTTGAGGGATTCGTAGGGGGATGCAGGATCGGTTTCTGGTGGATTTGGTGTTGGTTTGAACATGGTGTAACTCCTGACGGATGAACGAAAAGGAGCCATCACTCTCGCTACCAAACGAAGGGTGGAGGCCATACGCAGGTTGGTAGACCGGTCGTCAGGAACCCCGGCGCGTCCGAAGACGCCCCGCGCATGACCACCATAAAACGAAGACGAAAAACGCCCTCGCAAGACAGTAGTCTTGTGCTTCTGACGGAGACGGGCTACCAAACCCGATCACTGGTTTTCAGTGACGTAGGGACGATAGAACCTGCGGGCTAGAGGCACAAGCCGGGGGATTCTGTCTTAGCTGTAGGGGGAGGCGCAAGGGCGTGTAGGCTGAGGACTTCAGGAACAGGCTTCATTTAAACAGACACGTTTTTTCTGTTTGGAAAGGCTTTACGGGAAGGTTGATCGATCCAAATACTGTCAACAGCACAGAGAGCACTGCGTTCCTTTTTCACGGGCTGTCCGTCGCCCCGATGATGGATCGAACTGACTCTTCTTTTACCTCCCGCAAATAAAGGCCCAAACGCCTCGCCTCCAACCCGCGTACCATTTGCGTACCAGCTCTGTTCTTCTCCCTTCTTTTCCCATCCCCTCTGCCAACTGCATTAGCAAATTTTTAAGCAGCGGTTCTCGGCTCCAATCCTGGCACTGTCTATCGTCGGCTCAGGCGTGTTTCGTGAGAGTTAAACCGCGCGCATGAGAGGCCAGCGAATCGCCCCGTCTGTGCCTTACTCCGTTTTCAGGTTGACCCCTGGTAAAAAGGTAATTTTGATAATTTTATTTTCATAGTCATAAAAACCCAATAAAATCAGCATGTTAGATGGATCTAGCAAAGGTAATAATAGGGTAATAGGAAGGTTAGAAAATTACCCTTAGTCGTAGTAATTTCACCCACCTACGAAACCCTTTAAAATCAGTCACTTGGTGAAATATTACCTCCGGCCTTACCAAATATTACCTTCAAAGGTAATACCTCAAAGCCACGGTCTATAAGGACTGCAGCCATTTTTCCGCACCGTCTTACCAAAATTACCTTTTCCCCAGCCTCGAACTGAAATTGGCTAGCACAGATGCCCTGCTATGCTTCCTGGTTTCCGAATGGAGTCGAATACATGGCCAGCGAATATTCCCTCACCGTCGTCCTTGAAAAAATGTGCGAAAACCAGCTGGGGCTTGAAGCAGCGTTAATGGAATTGGTGCTGCTAGTCGAGCAGCAGGGATATGAGGCCGTGGGGGAGAATGCGGGGTTTATCCGTCAAGGATTGGCACGATTGAGAAACTAGGAAAAGGACTAGCTTTTGACCCGCCGTTCCAATCTGCTATCGGTCAATGTAAAGTTCTGTGAAAATATAGCTCCTATACATTAAAAACCATCAACGCTGCACAAGCAAACTAACTTAGCATATGTAAACCGTTGAACATTCAGCCTTGAAGCATACGCGGGAACTCAAATTTGACTACTAAATATCCAAACGCAAAATCAATCAACATTACAATCCCCGGAACTGATAAAGTTTGCGCCATCAATGCCGATGGCCGTAGCGTGATAATCACAGGCATAAATGGTTCCGGAAAGACCCAATTACTCAAAAAACTTCATAGCATTTGCGAGCAAATGCTAAACAGTGATGACTCGGTAGATAATTTACAAGCACAAATTACTCACTTACAAAGTTTTCTCAATATAAACTCCCCTCTTAACCCCGGCTATGAAGGCCATTTAGCCGCACTAAAAAACGCAAAAGAAAGGCTCGAGAATCTAACGACCCCACCAATTACAATTTCCGAAAACAGGAGATATGCGGAAGATTATAAACAGGGTAAAGCGGTGCTGATTTTTTTCGAAGCAACCCGCCAAGCCAATTTCAATGAGGCTACATCTGCTACAAGCAAAGAAAAAATAATACAAAAATCTGCACATACCGCTGACACTTCAAGCTACTTTGAGGACTATCTTGTAAGCCAGATAACTATGCAAGCTTACGCAGAGTCTCCTAAAATTGGAAATAATCCCGCAGCTGCACAGTCTATTGAAAAATGGTTTGAAAAACTTGAAAATGACTTTAAAAGTCTTTTTGAGGATCCTACGCTTCGCATACGGTTTGACTCAAACAAGCAGTGTTTTTTTATTCATCAAGATTACAAAACCCCTTATCGACTTCAGAATTTATCATCCGGTTTCTCATCCCTCTTAGCTATATACGCCAACTTAATTATGAAAGTTGAGTTACGTGAAATACTTCCATCCGAAATGTATGGCCTGATTTTCATAGACGAGATAGATGCTCACCTTCACGTGTCACTGCAGCGTAAAGTGCTTTCATTTTTGATAGATGCCTTTCCTAACATTCAATTTATCACTACAACGCACTCTCCATTCGTTGTATCGTCTGTAAGCAATGCTGTAATTTATGACATTTCAACACTTGAGCAAACTGACGACCTTTCAATGTTCTCTTACGAATCTATTTTAAAGGGCCTATTTGACACCCCTCCAATATCTCAAATCGTAACAGATAAAGTTGAACGACTTTTTGACATTTTGAATTCTGCCTCCCCAGACCTAGTTGAGCTTCAGGACATCCTCAAGCTGGTTAGCGCACACGAATCTGAATTAGATCCTGAATCGGCAATGCATATTAAGCGCGCGCGGATCATGTTAAACAAGTACATAAAAGGTGACGCTGATGTTTAATGCTATACGCACCTATCCCGCTCCAGAGTCGCTAGCTGAAGCAAGAGCATATGATGGGGAGGATGTTTATGTCGAGCTCAGAAAGATATTTTTCGACAAGTGTTACTTATGTGAAACCAATGACCCGCACGATATAAACGTGGAGCATTTTGTTGCACACGAAGGTGATGTTCAAATCAAGTACGATTGGGGAAACCTCTATTTCGCATGCAGCAGATGTAACAACATCAAAAGTAATGTATTTAATGAAATCATAGATTGCTGCGACCCCGCACACGACGCTTTTCGATCAATTAAACTTTTACCACCTCTATCGCCACGTGGAAAAACCGTAATAGTAACACCCACAAATGAAGATCCTCGAACTATAAAAACATCTGAGCTTCTCAAAAAAATATTCAACAGCGACCATACAATAAATAAAAGAATTTCAAGTGAGTTCTTAAGAAGCAAGATTTTTAAGCAATATAATCTACTACTTGATCAAATTGACTCTTACTTTGATCCAGTTGCCACTACTGATCAAAAAGCCAATTCTATAGCCCGCATGAGGGTGCTGATGCAGAAAAGCATGCCATACTCAGCCTTTATTCGTTGGTGCATCTTAGAAGACAATGTTCTCGGTCCAATTTTGGCAGGTGATATGGATTGATCACTTTTGTTATCAACGACTTTTCCAGTTAATTTAAGTGAATAATGTGCTTGGATAGCCGCTAGGCAGCGGCCGTTCCAGGCTGATATTCAGATTCGTTAAATATGACAATTGAACTGATTTTCATTAACTCCTAGGTGTACGTATTCAGCAGCTTTGTCAAATTCCGCTCCGTTTTGCTCTGTCTAGCGAATCATCCTATATTATTGATCAGCAGTGAAATGCACGAACCACTATAGAAGCCATGTAAAATAGGCGTTTGAGTGAATTTAGCGACCTTGTAGAGATACAGAGCGAGCTCCTCTGAAGAGCTCTCACATGAGCAAAAAGTCGACAAAACACCCATTTTAATATGACGCCACCTTGTAAACTGGGCGTTGTTGAGATCGTCTAGCAACCTGGTTTGCCCAAGGCGCTGTGCAATTCCTCCTCATTTTTTTGCAAAACCTTTCACTCCTTGAAATGCCACCCGAACTTAGATATCCCGCACTACGCTTGGGCGAGGCCCTTATTTGCAACGCCACCGCTTTTGCACAAAAAGCAGCTACGAGGCCCGCCGGCGGGAGGGGAATAAATGCTTTTTCGGCAGATTTTTTCTTACCGGGAACGTTATGCACGGCTAGCATGCACCCAAAATAATCAGGTAAGGATTAGCTGATGGAAGCAATCACGATATGGGGTTACAACGTCAAGTTCAGCGATGCGATAGCATTCCTGGCGCTTATCGTAGCCGGAATTGCGGTGTGGGTTTCGTGGCTGGCATACCGCGTGAACAGGAATTCCCTTGGCTTGTACGAAGGTGGGGATTATTTAGGGACGGTTTTATACGTCACAAACAATAGCCCTCACGCCGTGACTGTTTCGAATCTCGGCTATGTTGGTCCCGACGGACGTCCATTTAGTCTGCTGGGAGAGCAAGGGTTAAGAGTCCGTATTGAACCTAGGGACGAGGCAAGCATTAGGCTTGACGATGACATGGCCGCTACCGTGAGACGTGGTAAAGGTACCTACTCACGTCATTGTCTATTCGTGGCACTCGCCACTGGTCATAAGTTCTACAACGTCAATTTGTCGCGAAGGCTATGGTGGAAGGTTCGGGGGTTTTTCGACGGTAGCCGCAGACAGCGAAATCGAAAATCCCAGCTGTGACTTCCTTCCTTTGATTGAGCATTCGTGTCACCCGTGGCGCGCTTGTTGAATTGCTGACCAGCGGAACGGTGCTAATCTGGCGTGATCAACTGACTCCCTATGAGATTAGGTGCAAATGCCAGATTACCTTTATAGATTCCGTTCGGTAGAAAAGCTGCTTGGTAAAGATGAACTTGAAGGAGAGCTTGCAGGTACCTATATATATTTTGCGTCACCAGATCAGCTAAATGACCCATTCGAAGGCTATCGTGAATTGTTCTTTTCGGGCGATTCTATTGTGTGGCGCCAGCTTTTCAAGCGTTATATTGCTTGCCTAATATATAGAAACTATCAATATCTATCCGGATTTGAGCTTAATCAAAAAGACTTTCCAGATGTGTACGATCTCAGCATGCTGCCACCTGAGGTAAGCGAGCCTGGAAAAGAGACAATCTCCAATTTTCTTTCGAACAGCAATATCCAGCGACACATCGAGTTTCTGGCGCGAGGAGAGCGAAAGGTTACAAAAGAAGAACTGACCGTGCACCTAAACAGCATTCAGGTGTATGCAATGAAATTAGTCGCCGGACTTTACATTCAAATAGGCGTGAAGCCCGTAAACACCAAATTGAAGGAAATGAATGAAGCTCGTAGTCTTGAGTCGTCATCTGCATTGCTTTCAGTATGTGGAGAAGGTGAGGAAGGAGAGATTAGTGCAGCCGACGCTATAAGGTATACCGTAGCCTTGTACATGGCGGAAACTGAACTTTTCATATCGAACTACAATTCCTATAAGGAGGAGTCAAAAAACATTAAATGGCGCAGGCTTGTTCATAGTTTTATCGCGCAATTTGTAGAGAGCTTGAAGAAATTAAGTCATAGGGAGTGGTACACCGCGTGCTTTATGGAAAGTTGCAGCAACTCATCCATATGGGGAACCTACGGTGATAACCACAAAGGCGTGTGTTTAAAATTCAAGACTGACAAGGCTGGGGGCAAAGCGCAGTTATCTTTCCATATGGCTGTCGCATTATCATCCAGTGGGTCATTGTGGGATCATGCAAAGCTTACGTTTGAGAAAGTAAATTACGTGACCGAAATAAGTGATCTTGATTTTTTTAGATCTATCGGAATTTATCCAAAAAACACGCTGTTAAAAAACTGGTACTTGAACGATGCCGGTGATCGGAGTGCATGCTATTCAGCTCTTGATAATCAGGAGGAGTGGATAGAGAACTACTGGAAAAGCCGACAACTGAGCATTACTAGTAAAATGCGGGACTGGGAAAATGAAAGTGAATATCGTTTAATCTTGCAAAACGGAATGCCAGATTACGAAGAATTCAAAAATCGGTACTTAAAATATGATTTTGAATCGCTTGAAGGCATAATTTTCGGAATTCGCACGCCGGAAGTTGAGAAATATAAGATCATTCAAGTTGTCGAAGCGCTTTGTGATAAATACAAAAGATCCGAATTCAATATATATCAAGCCCATCATAACCCTTCAACAAAAGAGATTAGTTATCGCTCTCTTGTAAAGGTTAGCTGCGACAACCCCACTTAGGGACTAACTTAAAGAGTGATTTTTTTAACTGACATCGAGGCCGCTTTAGATTGCGCGGCGCATTGCTCGAAATTCGTCGCATTAGCAGGCACTGGTGTAGGCCCGTGCGTATGAATGGCGATTTCTAAGTTCATTTGTTGCAGTAGGTCGAGAACATCCCCGACAACTTTGAACAAATTGACTTCTCCGGAGCCAATCCAGTTTTTCAGTGCCTGAAATCGCTGGCTGATTCCTGCAACGCTGCGGCGTAAGCCTTCTATCCGCTTCTGCATATCGCCACCCACCGTGGCGTTGTGCTTCTGACCCATAACCAGATTCAGATCCCGGCCGGTGGCTTGATGCAGGTCATCCACCGCCGCCAGGCTCGCGGATCCGCCCGACATCAGTTTGAGCGCGCCCAGCGCCTCGATCTTTTTCACCCCCCCCCCCCAGAGTCTCGGTCGAGTGGTCATCAATCGTCTGCGTGTGGCTCTGGAACTGCTCGCGGTTGTCCAGGGCTTCGACTTCTCGCTCGATCGCCTGATCACGGATCTTGCCATCGGTCTGGCTTAGCCAGTTGCCGTCGGCATCGACGCGCTGCTGGGCGGCAGCGCTGTGTTGCCACACCTGATCACCTTTCGGCACCTTCGGCATGCTCAGGCCGTGCGGCAAAATCGATTGGATGTAGGGCTTGTTCGGCAGGCCGTAGGCGAAGCGCACCACTACCCGCGTGCCCTCCTCCGGAAAGGCGTAGATGCCCATTTCCTCGCCACCGGTGGGTAGCGGTAAAGGAACGCCAGTGAGCGCCGGCATGGCCGGATCTGGCTCGTCATCCGGGCCGAGTACGATAATGTCCACGGCGTAGCGCGGGCGGAAGTCGTCGCACAGTCCGCCGGCGCGTCGGCTACGGCGGTAACCTGGGCAAATCGCGGCAGGTGATAGCCACCGGTGAGTTCGGGGAATTGGCGCTCTACAGCGCGGCGGATTGCGTCGTCCATCGGATGGCCATCTGGTCATTGGTGAGTGCAACAGTGGTAATGCGCTCGCCGTTGTTGATCGTTGCACCTGGTCGCAACCCGGGGAGGGCGGCGACCATGGCGCTCTGGTTGCCCTGGTAGCCGTCGAACAGCTCCGTGGGAATCTGCAGCGGCGCACGTGCGCCGAAAAAGCTGTCGGCCCAACTGCCGGCGAACACTTCGCCGTTGCCCAGCTGGTGCCAGGTGAAGTCGGGAATGCTGAACACCCGGGCCAAACTGTCCATCGCCTGGTAACCGGCGGCGAGGCTGTAGAAATACGACGCCTTCACGCTGGCGTAAGGCCGGTCGGGAACACGAAAGCGCAGCCCGGTCTGTTCGCTGATCTCGGCCAGCACCGCACGCAGATCCACATGACGCAGGTTCAACGGCAACGGGTTGGCCAGAACGGCGGCCAGCTCACGGCAGAACAGCACCTGTTCGACCGCGTTGGCGGTCGTGCGGCGCTCGATGTAGCCGATATCCAGTGTCACCAGACCTTTCAACAGCAACGCGGATTGAACAGTGAAATTCGCCCAACCGGGACTGGTGGCGTCCAGCCGAACGTCTTCCTTGATCATCCGGATCAATCGTCATTGATGCCGAATGGTGCGACTTCACGCCTGCTCACTCCCACCAAACCATGTATCCATCACCCGAGCATTTTTTCAAAATCAGATAACGCCGGACTGTCGCCGGTTGGGTCACAATCGTCGGTTTCAACGACCAGCGTTTCTGGGGCACACAGATCAGTCGGGCAATCAACTCTGGGGCAAAGCACTAACTTATATGACCTTAAACACCGCCTATCATCGACCGGGCACACATGAATCCCAGTGTGTAAAGCTCTGCCCAGCTCATTCCTGATAAACTCACCCACCTTCGCCCCTCTGATCCAGATTCCCCCAATGTCTCTACAACCCGCCCCACTCTCCCGCCGCTTCTCCGTCGCCCCGATGATGGATTGGACTGACCGCCATTGCCGTTTCTTCCTACGCCTCCTGTCGAAGAACGCCCTGCTCTACACCGAAATGGTTACCACCGGCGCGCTGCTCAATGGTGATCACGAACGTTTCCTCCGTCACAACGAAGCCGAGCACCCTCTCGCGCTGCAGTTAGGCGGTAGCGTCCCATTGGATCTGGCCGCCTGCGCCCGTATGGCTCAGGAACACGGTTACGACGAGGTAAACCTAAACGTGGGCTGCCCAAGCGATCGTGTGCAAAACAACATGATCGGTGCGTGCCTGATGGGTCACCCGCAACTGGTGGCGGATTGTGTGAAGGCAATGCAAGACGCGGTGTCGATTCCAGTTACGGTAAAGCATCGCATCGGCATCAACGGTCGGGACAGTTACGCCGAACTGTGTGATTTCGTCGGCACCGTCCACGATGCCGGGTGCACCAGTTTTACCGTGCATGCGCGGATTGCGATTCTGGAGGGGTTGTCGCCGAAGGAGAATCGCGATATTCCGCCGTTGCGCTATGACGTGGCGGCGCAGCTGAAGGCGGATTTTCCGGCGTTGGAGATTGTGCTGAATGGCGGGATCAAGACGATGGAGGCTTGTCACGAGCATTTGCAGACGTTCGACGGTGTGATGTTGGGGCGTGAGGCTTATCACAATCCGTATTTGCTGGCGGAGGTGGATCAGCAGTTATTTGGCAGTTCGGCGCCGGTGATCAGTCGGGCTGAGGCGTTGGCGCAGTTGCGTCCTTATATAGCCGAGCATTTGCTGGCGGGTGGTGCGATGCATCACATCACGCGGCATGTGCTGGGCCTGGGCACGGGGTTCCCGGGGGCGCGGAAATTCCGTCAGTTGTTGTCGGTGGATATTCACAAGGCCAAGGATCCGTTGGCGTTGCTGGATCAGGCGGCTGAGTTGCTTGAAGGTCGTTGATTGAAGTTTTGAGTGTGCGGGCGACGCAAGAGCGTTGCCCGCTGTTTTGTTGTACTGACAGGATGTCTTTCGTTTATGCCCGCGTTTACTTTTTCTGGTTTCAAGCGTTTCACCCTCCTCGCCTTGTTCAGCTTCACTTCCGATGTTTATGCGCACTGCGATGGCTTTTGCATGGGCCGTACTGATACGCCGTGGGAGGTGACGCAGTTTTCCGGCTTCACGTTGGTGTCTTTAATCCTCGCACCTATTTCGTCTAGCCAGGAAACGACCGACAGTCACAAGCGTGTTTACTCTGTTGAAGAACAGGAAGACGCGCGACTCTATCTGGCCAGCGACGGCATGCTGCAGGCCGCGTATTTCACCTCGGCCTTGCAGCGCTACCGCCAGGAGTCGCCGGATTCGGCGTTAAACGATCTCGCCGTTGCGGCGTTGATCAGCAGCCAGTGATCAGGCGGCCGCTGCGGCGGTCCAGTTGACCCAGCCGAATAGCCACGTCGCCAGAATCAGCAAACCAAACGCGATCCGGTACCAGGCGAACGCGGCGTAGCTGTGGTTGGCGATAAACTTGAGCAAGCCGCGCACGGCGATCATCGCGAAGATGAATGCGGTGACGAAGCCGAGGGCGAAGACTGGCAGGTCGTTGGGCTGGAACAGGTCGCGGTATTTGTAGCCGGAGTACACGGCGGCGCCGACCATGGTGGGCATGGCGAGGAAGAAAGAGAATTCGGTGGCGGCCTTGCGCGACAGGCCGAAGAGCAGGCCGCCGATGATGGTCGAGCCGGAGCGCGAGGTGCCGGGAATCATCGCCAGGCATTGTACGAAGCCGACTTTCAGTGCGTGAGACCAGCGCATGTCGTCGACGTGTTCAACGCTGATCACATGGCTGCGCTGTTCGGCCCACAACATGATGATGCCGCCGACGACCAGGGCCACGGCGACGGTGATCGGGTTAAACAGGTATTCGTGAATGGCGTCGGCGAACAATACGCCCAATACCACGGCGGGCAGGAAAGCGATGAGCAAGTTGAGGGTGAAGCGTTGCGCATTACGTTCGGTGGGCAGGCCTTTGACGATTTCGAAAATCTTCGGTCGAAACTCCCAGACGACGGCAAGAATGGCACCCAGTTGAATAATGATGTTGAACGCCATGGCGCGTTCGCCGCCGAACTCCAGCAGGTCGGCGACGATGATCTGGTGGCCGGTACTCGAGATTGGCAAGAACTCGGTCAGGCCTTCTACCGCGCCTAATATCAACACCTGGAAAAGGGTCCAGAAATCCATTAATCCTCCGTCAGAGCGCTCTTGGCGAGCGACCGGGTAATAACACTCAGGGGTTGAGTATCTGCAGTGACATCATTGACATACATAAACGCAAAAGTTCATCAGCCACAAAGATTACGTCTTATTAAAAGACACACTCAAGCCATGTTAGTAATCGTCGGCTGACGAACTACGCGGAAAATATTTAGGCGTTTTGCGAAAAAAAGTTGATCTGGCAATAAAGTGTGATCAATATCACATTATCCCGAGATGGCCAGACAGTGGCATAAGGACATAGACAAAGCCATCGCAATAAGCTCAAAATAGTGGCACCATTGCATATCGCCATCATCTAAGCAGTAGTTCACCCTTCCGAGAAAATCAACTAAAAGCTTGAAAAGCTTAATTATTGTTAGAAAACTCGCGAGACACGTCTAAAAATCGCGTGAATGTTACCAATTGTCAGTCACAGATGAGAACCGGTGCTTTAACATCCCGATGTCAGCACTTAATTCGAGTCAATGCATGATGCTCTCAGGGAACTTAGCGACTAGTAGTCCGCGCCCTACAAACGACGAACCTGGTGTTCTTACTTTGGGTCGTACCCGTGGCGTGGCTGAACATTTCAAAGCGCTAGTCGCCCCGCATGTACGCACCGGTATGGCGCTCGAAGCCAATGCCTACACTAGTGCATATCAGTTGGATGAGCAGTCTGGTTCGTATCGAGCGATCTTCCTGGTTATCGACAGCCCACAGGCGCTCGAAGACAATCTTGCGCTGATCGAGAACCTGCGCAGCGACAATTTGAAACCGATCATTTGCGCGGTTATCACCGGTCGCGGCGCCTTCAACAAGATCAAATATTATCTGGCTGGCGCGGATATTTGTATCAAGCTCAATACCCTTTCCGACGATGGCGCCGAGTTGCTGGGCGAGTTCTTCAACAGTGAAGAATGGCAGCGCGATATCGATCTGACACTTGATCCGACGCGTATCTGCCTGATGGGCACCAGCAAGAAACTCGACATCTCGTTTGCCGAAATGAAGATTCTCGAAGCCTTCGCGCAAACCAGTAATCACATTCTGAGCCATGATGAAATCGCCAGCATCATGGGCCTCAACACCAATTTCTACGACCCTCGAGCACTGGAGAAATCAATCAGTCGCTTGCGTGGAAAAATCAAGGACATGTATGGTACAAACGCGATTCAGAGCATTCGCGGCTACGGCTATCGCCTGCTGCGGGGTCTGATATCGACTGCCTGAGTCTCGGGCAGCCATCCCTTTTGCATACGTACGAAGGATCGTCTGATGCAACCATATAGCTCCCGTTCTGCTTCACGCCTGTTTGAAATCAAGCAATTGAATGAGCGCGACAACACGACCCATAACAATAAAACTCCATAACATAGCAGCAGATCGAGTGGAATTTATCGAGGGCCAATCTTGGGCCCAGACCCTGCCTATCGATTACTTCCGAGGAAGTCATTGCTCGCCTGCCGATTTATCCTTTAGCCAATTTTGGTATGTATTCAGGAGAGAGACATGGAAACTAGTACAACCCTCCCAAGGAAATATTTTGTTGTCGTGACTCACAGTACAACGTCGCAACGCGAACTGGAGAGCATGCTGTCCAGTGAACGTTTCAATTCGTTTGAAGGGGTTGATTCGCCCTCTTCCGCTCCAATGGTGATGGAGTTCACATATCCAGGCATCAGTCGAAAAAATACTCCCCGCAGTATCGAACAGGATACTCAACGAATATTGGCCACGCTCGAATCCGAATGGCGCGCTGCGCAATCGGCTAACCCTTTCCAGAATGTCCCGGCCATTACCGGGGAAACCCGCAACATGCCGCCTGCCGTTGAAGGTGATATGCCCGGCAATGAAACCTGGCATCTCGACCCAGATCAGGGTGCACTGGTCAAAGAAGGTGTCGAAATCAGTCTGACGGGCCTGGAAACAGCACTGGTCAGAAAAATGCTCAGCCATGAAGAGCGTGTGGTCAGTCGTGACGAGCTGATTCTCAGCATCGGTCGAGAACCGGAACAATATCGCGGCCTGGAAATGTGCCTGAGTCGCCTGCAAGACAAATTCAAAAGCGCCAGTAATGGTGAGCGACTGTTTCGTGCCGTCAGAAACCGCGGTTATTGCCTGATTCAGGAAATCGTCGCATAACCCCGCAAGACTTCCGCGAACAGAACAAACAGACAAAAGTGCGATTACAAATACAACAAGAGCACTCTGTTTGGCTTCACCCTCCTCCCTGAATTAAAGATTCCCTGCCTCCACCCTCCAACAGTAACAAATACAACATCATTTATTCACCCCTTCCTCTGCGACCTTTTCTAACACTGTTCTATTTAATTATTAAAAAGTTGGCACTGTGCCATCTTGTTAGAACTCGTCAGACACCATTCCCGGCAATAACTTAGTCTATTGACTGACGACAGTTCGGCATATCGATGTTGTTACCTCAGGACACTCGTTAGAACAAAAACAATAAGTCTGCATAACAACTCGGATTTCAACTGTTGAAACCTGAATGGACGTCTTTTGGGGATACCGTATGGATCTTTCTTTAAGTATCAATCGAAGCACAGGCCTCAAGGGACTGACCTTTTGGGGCCAATGGGCGCTGGCACAAGGCTTTGTGGTGACGCTGTTGTTCATACTCGCGGAGCAGCATACCGGGACGGTGGCGTTCTACTACCGGATGTGTGCAACGCTGGCGGTACTGGCGTCGGTGCCGGCTTATACGTTTAGCGGTGTTTACCGCAAGCGTGACAATTACCTGACCGGTCTCGGTCGACTGTTCATGGGTTGGTCGATGACCATGGCAGCGCTGGCGTGCATCGCCTTTGTCTGCCAGGCCGATGAGCTGTTTTCGCGGCAGGTGATTCTGAGCTGGGCGGTGTATGGCTTCCTCGGTCAGGCGTTTCTTTACGCGCCGTTGCATGCGTTTTCCAAGTACTACCAACGTTCGCGTAAAAGCGAACACAAGACGCTGATCGTCGGCACCGGCGAACTGGCGTTGGGTCTGGCGAAGAAGCTTAGCCAACTGGAAAACCTGCCGTTGGTGGGTTTGGTCAGCAATGGCGATGTGTCGGCGCTGGGTTCGGATGCACCGCGCGTTGTCGGCGATCAGGAGCAGTTGCTGGCGCTGATCGAGGCGCATGACATTCGTCGCTTGTACATCACCCTGCCGCTGTGTGAAGCCGCGAAAATCGAGGCGATTTATGGTGACTTGCTGGGTGCCAACGTCGACGTGGTGTGGGTGCCGGACTTGAACAGTCTGACCCTGCTCAATCACTCGGTGAAGGTTGTGGACGGTCTGCCGGCGATCTACTTGAACGAAAGCCCGCTGACCAGCCGCCCGACCGCTGCTTTGAGCAAGAGCCTGGTCGAGAAAACCGTGGCGTTTCTGGCGATCATCGCGCTGAGTCCGATCCTGCTGATCATTGCGCTGGCGGTGAAGATCAACTCGCCTGGCCCGGTGTTCTTCAAGCAGGATCGCCATGGCTGGAACGGCAAGGTGATCAAGGTCTGGAAGTTCCGCTCGATGCGTGTTCACGATGACCGTGAGGTTAAGCAGGCCAGCCGTAACGATTCGCGCATTACCGCAGTCGGTCGCTTCATTCGCCGCACTTCGCTGGATGAGTTGCCGCAACTGTTCAACGTGTTGCAGGGGCACATGGCCCTGGTCGGCCCACGCCCGCACGCCGTTGCGCACAACAACTACTACTCGGGGAAAATCCTCGCGTACATGGCGCGTCACCGGATTAAACCGGGGATCACCGGCCTGGCCCAGATCAGCGGCTGCCGCGGTGAGACGGACACCATCGACAAGATGCAGAAGCGTGTGGAGATTGACCTGCAGTACATCAACAGCTGGTCGTTGTGGCTGGATCTGAAGATCCTGGTGAAGACGCCGTTTACCTTGCTGTCGAAGGATATTTACTGAGGTTTGAAGCTGCACACTGCAAGGGGACGAAAGTCCCCTTTTTTGTGCCTGGGATTTGGGAGCGGAGCTGGATTGCTGGTAAACGCAAATACTGTGGGAGCGAGCTTGCTCGCGAAAGCGGTGGGTTAGGCAACATTGATGTTGGATGTGCTGACGCTTTCGCGAGCAAGCTCGCTCCCACAGGGATTCGGGAATGGTTCGGGATCTGTGGCGTGACAAATAGCCAATGTAGGCCTTCGCCTGCTCGCGATGGCGGTGGGTCAGGCAACAGGGATGTCGGCTGGTCGGACGCTATCGCGAGCAGGCTCACTCCTACAGGGGATTTGTGGCTGGCTCGGGATTTGTGGTGTGACAAATAACCAATGTGGGAGCGAGCTTGCTCGCGAAAGCGCTGGGTCAGGCAATGATGATGCTGACTGTGCTGACGCCTTCGCGAGCAAGCTCGCTCCCACAGGGATTCGGGAATGGTTCGGGATCTGTGGCGTAGCAAATATTCAATGTAGGCCTTCGCCTGCTCGCGATGGCGGTGGGTCAGGCAACAGGGATGTCGGCTGGTCGAACGCTATCGCGAGCAGGCTCACTCCTACAGGGGATTTGTGGTTGGCTCGGGATTTGTGGTGTGACAAATAACCAATGTGGGAGTGAGCTTGCTCGCGAAAGCGGTGGGCCAGGCAATGATGATGCTGACTGTGCTGACGCTTTCGCGAGCAAGCTCGCTCCCACAGGGATTCGGGAATGGTTCGGGATCTGTGGCGTGACAAATAGCCAATGTAGGCCTTCGTCTGCTCGCGATGGCGGTGTGTCAGGCAACGGGGATGTCGACTGTACGGACGCTATCGCGAGCAGGCTCACTCCTACAGGGGATTTGTGGTTGGCTCGGGATTTGTGGTGTGACAAATAACCAATGTGGGAGCGAGCTTGCTCGCGAAAGCGGTGGGTCAGGCAATGATGATGCTGACTGTGCTGACGCCTTCGCGAGCAGGCTCGCTCCCACATGTTTTCAGGTGTTAGGGAGATCCGCGCTTACTCCGTGATCTTCTCGAAATTGCGATAAAACATGTCCCCTTCCCGGCTATCGGTCATCGAGTGCAGTTGGTAGCCGCGATTCAGTCGCGCACCACCGTCACGGGTCAGCGGGGCCCAGACCAGGTTGGCGCGGCGCATGGTCGACATGCTCATCATTTCGTCGAACGGGATCGACAGGTAGATGCCTTTGTCGAAACTACCTTCGCCATATTCCGCACTGCCCGCCGTGGTGATCGTTGCCCACGCGCCAAAGCGCACGCCGTTGAAAAACTCGCGCGAGATGTCCACGGTACCGCCCCAATCCCCAGCCAGATAACGCCCGACGCTGACAGCCGCGAGCGTATCGAACGGCAGATCCGTATAGGCCGTGACATGCCCGGTCACCACCGAATAATCGCGCAAGGCAAAACCCTGATCGAAATCGCGCTGACGCACCCAGTTCAGATCCGCCCCCACCGACCAACGCTCACCGGTCGGGCGGAACAACACTTCACCGCCGACACCGGCAAACATCGACTCCAGATAACCGCCATACACCATGCCGTACAGGTCTTTATCCAGTTGCTCGGCATGGCTGACCTGGAACAACGGCATGGTCACATCGGACGTGGTCAGGTACTGCCGCAAATCCGTGCGCACACGTGGCAGACCGCTCGGCGCATCGTAGGTGAATTTATCGAAGTTGTTGGCCAGGTTGGCACTGAGCAAACCGCTCCACCAGGTGTTGCGGTTGAAGCGGTATTCGGCGTCGGCATCGGCGCTCAATTGATAGAGCAAGCCATCCGGACCGCCGACGTTCTGCTTGAAACCCAGCCCCACGCCATAACTGAAGTGCTGCGGCGCTTCGCTGTAGAGGGTTTTCTCGTTGTGCGGCATCGCCGGGTTGATCTCGGTGGTGCGGTGCAGCGACTCCAGTGGCTCCTCGTTGTTGATCACTTCGCGGAAGGTCTGGCGCGGCACGCTGGTTTCCTCCAGCGGCAAGTCATAGCGCTTGTTGACCACGGTGAACCAGTCGATGTCGTCGTTGACGCTGTTGTCGAGAATCCGGCTCGCCCGCCCGACAGCCTTGGACGAATGGAAGTAACGCTGCTGCTCGCCATAGACGATCAGCTCGGAATCACGCTGGGTAATGCGCTCGACCTTATAGCCGGCATTCTGCTGCAAACGCTGCGAGACGTTGGCCCAGTCAACCTGATCCATCGCCGTGGTCGGCATCTTCGCCGGCAGCGGTTCCGGGGTCGGGTCGTAAGTCTTCGCCGGTGCCTTGCGGCTGACGAAATTGGTGTGAAAGGTCACGCCGAACATCGCTGTGTTACCGCGCTCCCACGCCGCACTGACATCGACCGAATCGGTGACCTTGAACACCGCGCCAAGGTTGATCGGCGAGTCCTGCTTGATCTCGTTGTCCTTCGGTTCGTGTTTGTAATCGTTACCTTCGAATTCGAGTTTCAGGCTGAGGCGATCCCACGGCGTCTGATAGCTCACACCACCGAAGAACGACGGCCGCCCACGAAAGTACGAACCCGAGTTGACGTCACCGGTGCCCTCCAGGGCCGGACGGGTGTCGAAACGATCACTGACGTAGCCCAACGGGTTGTCCATGTCGCCGCGATTACCGAGGTAACCCCAGGCAATCCCGGCGCTGAAATCGAAGTTGTCGTAGCGTTTGTTGGCGACGAAAAATTCACTGGAGAACAAACCGGTACCACCGATATCTCGGAAGCCCAGCGCCACGTCGGGCAGCCAATGACTTTCCTGCCACAGCCGGACTTTGACGTCGACCGCCTTGTCCTTATAGCTTTGACTACCGCTGAGGGCCTCCGAGCCGTACGGCCGGTTGGTGATCGCGGTGTAGCGAAACGAGCCTTCGAGCCAGTCCAGCGGCTGCAGCGACACGCTGTAGCGACTGTACGGATCGGTGCGGTTGGCGTTGACGCTCAACTCGCCGGCCGGGGCCATGCGCGCGGTTGGCGTCTGCAACAGACCGGTGCCACCGAAGTCATTCTGGGTAATGCGCGGCTCGGCATGCACCAGACCGCAGGGCAATAACAACACAGCTGCAAAACGTAACTTCAACGAACCACCTCGGCCAGCTGCGTGGCAATGAATTCGGCCAACTGCTGATTCAGTTCAGGAAGAGGCGGATCAAGATCATCATTTTTCACCGGCACCAGAATCTTGCTGCCGGCCACCGGAAACTGTCCGGACTCGCGATTCCAGTGGGCAATGCCGACGCGCCGCGACACGCCGTTGGGCTGGATCAGCCACAGGTAATCGGCTTCGGCATCGGCCAGAATCGAACAGCCTTGCAGGTATTCGCGGGCCTCCTGCAACGGCTGATACGGCAAGTGGCACGGTTCGGCGACGGCACCGAGCACTTGCACTTCATCGACGCGTTTCGGATAGACCAGACGATCGCCGTCATCGAGACGAATGTTGCGCGCGAAGCCGACTTCCAATGCGACCGGATCGAGATCGGCAATTTGCCGCCCCGTTACCGGCATCTGCCGCACGTCTTCGGCCAGACGCCGAGCCAGCGCCACACGACTGGGTTTGTCGAACAACGCCGCCATGCGCTGCAGCACGTCGAGATCGAACAGCACGCCGACCTTCAATCGCGTCTGTTCCTCAATCAACGACTGCCGCAGCAAGCCGCCCGCCAGCCAATAACCTTCGGCATTCGGCACCGCTTCACCGATCACATCGAGCAAGCGCCCGCCGGGGGGCAACGTGACCGGCCCGGGATTGGCGACATCGCCCGACACCGTGACGGCTGCCTGACTCACACTCGCGACCAGCATCAGGCTCGCCGATAACATTTTCAGGCGCATCACGGCAGGTGCCTGCGATCAGGGGTCAGTTGCACAACCTTGACGCGCAACTGCGAGGTCAGTTGTTGCTCGCTCTGCAAAATGAAACCGTCACGCGGGTCGACCCAGTAACGATTGGTCGCGCTCAGGCCGATGGCCGGGGCGTCAATCTGCTCATCGACACGCAGCACGGTGTATTCCTTGTCGAGAATCTGCAGGGTCTGTTCGGTGCGGCGCGAGAAGCGGCTGTTGACGATCACCCCGACTTCCTGACCCTTGTAGAGGTCGATCCAGCGCCGCGTGGTGAAACCGTCGGCGACGTGATGCAGGCCCTGTTTGAACGGCGAGTCATCGGCCAGCCGCGTGCCATCGAGATCACCTTCCAGGCCGAGGCCAATGCTGCGCACGGCGAGGCCATTGCGCAGCAGCAGCACTTGCTTGCCGGAGGCGACCCAGAACTGCAGGTCTTCGCGCTCGCGCACCAGCGCCAGCACCCCGGAGCCCGACGGCGTGGTCAGTTTCAGTTGCGGGTAGTTGACCCCGGCCACTTCGGCCGCCGACACGTCGACTTCATCCGGGCCGACGACCGCCGCTTTAAGGTTGTTCAACGAAGCGCTCATCAGCGGGTTACAGCCGCACAGCAACGAGGCCGCCATCAGGCACAGGCCAACTTTCAAAATGTTCAAAGTCGGCGACCTTATTTGCTGTTGTTACTGTATTCGCTCCAGTTCTTCGCAGCGGAAGCGCCAGTGCCAACAATCGATGCCGATGGCACCAATTGGCTGATCAAGCGGTTCCAGCGAGTCACGTTGGCCGGCCCGACATACACCACGTCCTGCGGGCGCACTTCAAAATGCGAAGCCAGTGCCATGGCGGTCGGCGATTCGGCTTCCAGCTGGTAGATCTTCGCCGGTTCGACATCGAGGTTTTCCACGCCACGAATGACATAGACCGCGTTGCCATTGGAGGTGGTCTGGGCCAGGCCGCCGACCGAACCAAGCACGTCGGTGAGGTTCATCGTCGCGGTCTTGAAACTCAGCGCACGCGGTTGGTTGACCTCGCCCATCACGTAGATGCGCTTGTTGTCGTTGTAAGGCAGATACAGCTGATCGCCACCCTTTAGGTAGACGTTCTGCAACTCGGAATCCTGCTGATTGAGCGAGTCGAGATTGAGCGGATAGGTACGCCCCTTGCGCGTCAGCAACAGCCCGGACAAATCGGCGTTGTTGGTGTCGATGCCGGCGGAACCGAGGGCTTCGACCACGCTTAACGGATTGGTGGAAATCGCTTGCGGGCCGGCCTTGGTTACCGCACCGGTGACCACGACTTTCTGGCTGGCGAAACGCAACACCGCGACATCCACCTGCGGCTCGGCGATGAATGCCGACAGCCTCTGTTCAATGTCCGAGCGCAGTTGCTGGATGGTCCGGCCGGCGGCCTGGACTTCCTTGATGAACGGGTAATAGAGCGTGCCATCGGAGCGCACCAGTCGGCCGTTGGCGTCGATCTGTTGTTGCGCGCCGGAGGGGGCCGTCAGCTCAGGGTGATCCCAGACCGTGATGTACAAGACATCGTTGTTGCCGATGCGGTATTCGGCCGGGGTCGCCAACAGCTCCGGCGGCAGCGACTCACGCTTTTGCGTGGCGCGGTTCATGGCGATCAACTTGGGTGTGATCGGAATCAGCTCGACCCGGCTGCTTTCGCTGGCACCCTGGCGGGTGATGTCACTGGTGCTGAGGTATTGACCGGGGGAAAACATGCAACCTTGCAAAGCGAGACTTGCCAACATTAAAAGATAAACACTACGAGTCATAATGGCACTACGCTATTCAAGGGCGAATCCAAAAACAAAGTCACCCGACTTGCGTCGGGCGACCCTGTACTGCACTAACAGAACTTCCTGTTAGTTATGCGTGCCGGTTGTACCGGTGGTACCCGTCGTACCGGTGGTACCGCCGTTGGCACTGCCACCGCTGTTAGACGCCGCTACAGCACTGGCAACCATTGCAGTACTGGCTGCGGGCGCTTGAGAAGCCGCCACGTTGCCACCTACATTGGTTACCGCTGTCAGCGGTGCTTCAGCGGCGGCAGCCCAGTTGCTCAACATCGTCAACAGGGCAACTGCCATCACTTTTTTCATATCAACTCCTTTCTAACATTCGACGTGTTAAAAAACTCGTCTGAGTTAGCGGTGGTGAGTTCAAGTCCGCAAAAAGCGCGAACATGATCCGTCGTTCTTTCACAGTCTTACCCAACTGATAAAAGTCGAACGGCAGGTTTATATCTACGGACTTGCAAAAGGCATTGCCAGTGTAATTTCCCGACGTTATCTAACAACCTGACTGAAAATAACATTGGACTAAATGGCCATCATCGCGAATAGCCTTGGGGATGGTTTGATTGCCAGCGCCAAGTATCGGTAACCATGTCCTGCAAGTTGCGCGTGGCTTTCCAGCCCAACTCTTTTGCCGCCTTGGAGGCGTCGGCCCAACTCTCGGCGATATCTCCGGAGCGGCGCGGCATCATCCGGTAGGGCACCGGTTGCCCACAGGCCTGCTCGAACGCGTGGAGCACTTGCAGCACGCTGTAGCCATCGCCGGTGCCGAGGTTCCAGGTATGAATGCCGCTGCGTTCGGAGATCGACTGCAAAGCCTTCAAGTGGCCGTCCGCCAGATCAACGACGTGGATGTAATCGCGCACGCCGGTGCCATCGACCGTCGGGTAATCGTTGCCGAAGATCGACAGCTCTTGCAGGCTGCCGACCGCCACCTGGCTGATGTAAGGCACCAGATTATTCGGGATGCCGTTGGGGTCTTCGCCCATATGGCCGCTATGGTGCGCGCCGATCGGGTTGAAGTAGCGCAGCAAGGCGATGCTCCAGCGCGGCTCGGCCAGGCTCAGGTCACGCAGGACGTTTTCGACGATCAGCTTGGACTGGCCGTAGGGATTGGTCGGATTGCCGGTGGGGAAATCCTCGCGGATCGGCATCTGCTCAGGCTCGCCATACACCGTGGCCGATGAGCTGAACACCAGGCGGAACACCCCCGCCGCCGCCATCGCCTGGCACAGATTGATGCTGCCGCTGACGTTGGTTTCGTAGTACTCGAGCGGCTTGCGCACGCTCTCGCCGACCGCTTTCAGGCCGGCAAAATGCATTACCGCGTCGATGTTGTGCTCGCGAAAAATCCGCTCGAGCAGTGCCCGGTCACAGACATCGCCACGGATCATCCAGGCACTTTTTCCGCAGATGGCTTCAACGGCGTGCAACGCGGCTTCGCTGCTGTTGCAAAGGTTATCCAGTACGACAACTTCATACCCTGCTTCAAGTAAAGCAAGTGTGGTGTGCGAGCCAATATAGCCGGCGCCCCCCGTTACCAGAATCTTCATAGCGCGATCCGTCTTTGAATGAGTGACAAGTAGCGTGTCAAGCCTGATTCATTGCAGATGTGGCACACTCCACACAAATAAGGCGACAACAACCGAAAACAAAACTAGTTCAATGACTGGCAATAAATATTTTTGCAGGTCACACTGTATTGCCCCGCTACTTATTAGCACTCCCTGCGCACTCATCACTATCGACAGATACCGACTAAAAATAACTAACAACGCACTTGCCGACATCTCATAACATTGTCATGATTTACTGCGCTGACTAATTGCCATTAACATCCTGACTCAGGTATTAAAGTAAGCCTTCAATCAATATTGAAACTTGCGGCCATTGTTTATGGCCTGCATCCGTCGCCTGTGTTCCATGACTGTCCAGGATACTTTTATGATTCGTAAATGTTTGTTCCCCGCTGCCGGCTATGGCACGCGTTTCTTGCCGGCCACCAAAGCCATGCCCAAAGAGATGCTGCCGATCGTCAACAAGCCGTTGATCGAGTACGCCGTTGAAGAAGCGCGGGACGCCGGCCTGCAACACATGGCCATCGTCACCGGTCGCGGCAAGCGTGCACTGGAAGACCATTTCGATATCAGCTACGAACTCGAACACCAGATTCGCGGCACCGAGAAAGAGAAATTCCTCGCCGGCACCCGCGAGCTGATCGACACCTGCACTTTCTCCTACACCCGTCAGGTGGAAATGAAGGGCCTGGGCCACGCAATTCTCAGCGGTCGTCCGCTGATCGGCGACGAACCCTTCGCCGTGGTGCTGGCCGATGACCTGTGCCTGAACCTGGAAGGTGACGGCGTGCTCACCCAGATGATTCAGCTGTACAAGAAATTCCGCTGCTCGATCGTTGCCATTCAGGAAGTCCCGGCCGACCAGACTCACAAGTACGGCGTGATCGCCGGCGAGCTGATCTCCGACGGCATCTACCGCGTCAACAACATGGTGGAAAAACCGGCCCCGCAAGACGCGCCGTCGAATCTGGCCATCATCGGTCGCTACATCCTCACCCCGGACATTTTCGACTTGATCGCTGACACCCAACCGGGCAAGGGCGGCGAGATCCAGATCACCGACGCGCTGATGAAACAGGCGCAGAACGGTTGCGTGCTGGCCTACAAATTCAACGGCCTGCGCTTTGACTGCGGTGATGCCGAGGGTTACTTGCAAGCGACCAATTTCTGCTACGAAAACGTCTATCTCAAAGGCCGCTGAGACGGCTCCCTTCTCCCCACGAGGCCACCATGAACATTGCACAACATTCCGTAGAGATTGAACGCGAGGTGGGTAACCTCGGGGTGATGAGCTGGTTGTCCCGCCACCAGCCTTTGCCCAGCGCCAACGAGTCCTGGCTGGGCACGATTCTGCTGGTGGAGCGGATTGGCGTATTTCCCGCGTCCGGTGATATCCGCCGGACGCTGCGCGATCCCTATCCCCTGCTCGCTCATCTGAAAAAGCTGTATGGCGAGCAGGCGCTGGAAATGGATGACAGCGATGGTTTGAAGGTGATCTTCAGCGACTGGCGCTTTCGCGTGCGCATCTGCTGCAACGACCCGGCGATCATCATCAACGTGGAAACCCGTTGTGATACGCGGTTGATGCCGCAGAAGATTGCGGAATTGCTCGAGCAAGTCGACGGCTTCGAATAACGCCCTTCACCTGATGGTTCCCACGCTCTGCGTGGGAACCATCATTACTGGACGGCGTCGCAACGATCCTTGGCGCCCATGATCCAGCCATAGAAGTAATCGGCAATCACCTTACCGCCCGTGGCCGGTACCGGATGAATCTTGTCCGGGCCGATCATCGCCGCCGCGTAGCGTTTGACGTCGGGGCCGAACGCGCATTGCAGGTTGGCGTAACCCAGATGTTGTTCACGCGCCCACGGCTCAAGCACCTGCGCGTACGCTGACATCGGATAAGCGCTGGAACGCGTGGTGTCCTGGCGCATGATCAGATTAATACTGGCCTGCGGTTGAATCTCGCGCAGCATGCCCACCAGACCCTGAACGTTCTGCAGGTACTGCGCAGGCTTCACGCCGAAACCCTGATCGTTGCCACCGAGCATGATCAGGTAAACGTCGGCAGGGATCTTCGACACGGCAGCTTTCCACTGCACCTGCCATTGCGGGTCCTTGTGATAGAAGTCCGCAGAGGCCGCACCCGATGCCGCCAATTTCGAAACCCGCACACCACTCTGATCGTTGCTCATCCACAAACCGAATAACGTCGGCGCGCCCTTCACCACTTCCAGTTTGAAGGACCAGTCTTTGGCTGCAGACAGGCCTGCCAATGGCACTTCCTGAACCCCGGCGCCTGTCAGCGTCATCGGCTGCCAATCTTCTGAAGGTGACCAGCGGTAACGGATCTCAGAGGATTCGCCAATGCCCAGGTAAAGCAATTTCGTCTGAGTAACCGCCGTATCGATGCGCGGCGTCGGGTTGGCATCCACTTGCAGCCAAGCGCCGGGCCGGCCTGTTACCGTGCGACTGTCCGGACTCGCCTGGCCCAGGTCTGACACCTTCCAGCCGCCGCCAAAGTACTTGTCACTGCTGCGGGTGTATTTGAAATGCGTACCGCCCAGCGCGGCACCGTGGTTGAAACCGACGTAACCCGGCCCGGCAAACCCCACCTCCCCGGCCACACGCTGCACCAGTTTGTTCAGGTAGAAGTCCTGCCCGGCGCTGTAGCTGTCGCCGATCACCGAGACCGACAGAACCTTGCCGGCCTTGCCTTCACGCCACTGGGCAAAACGCTCGCGGGCATCGCCCACCTGAACCACCGACGCTGCGACGGGGTGCGCATCATCTACTGCCAACATGCAAAATTTCCTTCAGTCTGAAATGGCCCCTTCGCGAGCAAGCTCGCTCCCACAGGGATTGTGGTCATCTACAGGGATTGTGTGACTTGCAGAGATCCACTGTGGGAGCGAGCTTGCTCGCGAAGCTCTTAGCTGCTTTGGGTCTGCACCACCGGAGTGACAGGCACCAACGGCTTCTTCTTCGCCGCGCGCTCCCCAAGGAACAACACCGAGGTGAAACTGAACCGGCTGAAAATCATCGCCAACACCACCGGCCCGAGCAAACCAAAGCTCAAACCACCGAGCACCAGCAAGCTCTCATCCTTCACCCCCAACCGCCCCAGGACAAACCGCGACGTCGCCGCGAACAGCACATGGAACAGGAAGATCGCATAGGAATAACCACCGAGCCAGGTCAGCGCCTTCGAGCGCATATCACTCGACAGCAAGGCGATGCACGATACGCAACCCACGGTCAGACCGATCAGACTGCGCCGATCAACAATCAACTCACGATCAATCGCAGCGACGTACAACAACGTCAGCGAGATAAACACAAACACCAGCGGCCCGATCACCTTCAAGCGTTGTTTCAACGCGTCGACATTCTCCTGGCCAATCATCCCCGCAACAAAAAACGGCAACAGATAAAGCGCGCCGTTGATCCCGAACGCATCGAGCTTGAACGGCGGCAGCAAAAACAACAGCGCGGCAAACGCGAACAGCCCATACAAGCGCGTCGCCGAACGCAACATTCCGCGCCACTCCAGCAGCCCGACAAACATGAAAATAATGAACACCGCCTGCAGGAACCAGAAGTGGTTGATCGGCACCCAGAACGACAACAACGCGTCGATCACCCCGACATCCTTGTTCACCCCCGGCCCCACCGCTTGCAACACTGAGAACGGCACGCCGACGCAAAACAGCGGCACGATCAAGCGGCGCACCTTGCCGCTGAAGAACGCAGAAAAGTCATTGCCGCGAATTTTGTAGATGGAATAGATGTACCCGGAAATAAACGTGAACAGCGGCATGCGCACGTACACCATCGAGTCGGCGATCACCCGGAACGGCGAGCCGATGTCGATCTTCAACCCGCCGCCCAACGGCCCGATGACGTGATAAAGCACCAGCAACAGGCACGCCAGACCCCGCAGGGTTTCAATCTCCAGGGACTTTTTCTTGCTCGACATAAAGCACCTGCCTCAATTCAGAATTCGTGATTCGACCTGCACCGGTTTGTTCGCCCGCAGCATCAAGCCCAGACCAACAAACAACACCGGCACCACCATCGAGAAGTGCCGGGCGAAGGAGCCGAAGTCCGGCTCGAACAGGCCTTGCACCAGCAGAAACGCCAGCGGGATCGCGATCAGTTCCTTGGGTTTGGTCTGGATCGGCGCGCCTTTGTAATCGGTCGAGGTGATGACTTTGAACAGCAGCAACGCGGTCATGATCATCAAGGCGACGAAGATCACCTGCCCCGGTCCCGAGAGCAGAATCAGCTCAACCGGGAACGACAAGCGGAAGAAAATGATCATCGAGTCCAGCGCCTGCGAAACGAAGTCGCTGCCGCTGAGCCACGACACGATCAGCGACTTCGAACCCTCCTCGCCCGCCGTGCGCAACTCGTTGTTGCTGGCGCGAATCGACGACACCGGAAAGCCCAGGGCGATCTGGATCGACATGGCCACCGCGAGGTAAAACAGGAACAGCATCAAAAAGAAGGTTGTGCGCGACACGTACTTTTTCATCACGCAGACGCCGACCCACGACAGCGAAAACAGAATCCAGTAAGGCCGGATCAGCACGCCGTAAATCACCGCCGAGAGGAAAAAACCGCCGCGATATTTGCGCGTCAGCGAGCTGAGCAAAATGCTCAACACCGCCACCGACACAATGATTTCCTTGGTCAGATTCTCAAGGAAGAACGAGCGCACGATGCCCCACAGACAAAGGGTGCCGAAGATCGCCAGCGGCATGCGCCGGAACACCACCACCGGAATCGCCGTGAGGAAAAAATTGCAGAACATGCCGTAGGCCCAGGCATTGGTCAGGTTGATCCCGGTGGGCCGCAGCAGGAACGCCGAACACTCGTAGGACGAGCGATCCGGCGAGAACGGGTTCCAGAAGTTGCAGTTGTCGGCACGGGCGTAGGACGACCACAAGGTCATCGCATCCGGGCCCGGATCACGGGGGACCAACAACGGCATCGCCACCGACAGAAACAGCCCGGTGAAGAGGATCAGGAACGAGACATACGAATCGAGTCGCTTGCCACGAAACTCGATGCACGGCAGCTTCAGGCCCATGACAACGCAGCCTTTTTCCCCGCCGTCGCGCGGGTCAGCACGGCAATCACCAGCAGTTGCACGATGATCGCAAAGACGTTGCCCCACGCGGCGCCGTAAATCGAATAATGCTTGATCAGCACATAGCTGACCGGCACCGACACCAGCAGGCAGATCACCGCGCTGGCGAGCGATACGCGACTGTTTTTCGAGGCAATCAGCCCGCCCCAGACGATGTCGCCGATCGCGCGCAAAGCAAACGAAAAAATCAGCACGCCGAGGATCGCGTTATCCGGGCGCGGCACGCTGGCGGCGACGTAATCGAGCACCACGTTGAAAAACACATAGATCGCCACCGCCACCGCCACCGACACCACAAGCGAGCGCATCACCCACTTGTTGATGAACAGTTGCCTGACCGTGAACGCCTGCTGATCGGCCTGAAAACGCTTGGCCAACAGCGGAATGCCGACCACCGCCACCACCGCATACGACAGCGCCTGCAAAGTGTTGGCCGCCGACCACGCGTACACGTATTGGCCCAGTTTGGCGTACGGTTCGAGGTCGGCGATCAGAAAGCGCTCGGCGTACTGACTCAACGCGATCAACCCGGTGCCGAGGTAAAACGGTAATCCCGCTTTCCACACAGTGGCGGTGGCCAATGTCCCGGCTTCCCGACCGTGATGAACGTTCACCACGATCAGGTAACCCGCGATGATCACCAGCACGTTGGCAGCGACCCACAGCCACAACACACTGGCGATCCCAGAGACCCAACCGAGCATCATCCCGCCCACGGCCAACACCGCCCACAGGCCGGTCTTGATGAAAAACAGCAGCGCACCGGCCGTGGCTTTCTGCGCGGAAAACACGAACGAGTTGATCTCGAACGACAGGTGCTCAGTGAGCAACACCAGGGTCACACAAAGGATCAGCGCGGCGCTGGCTTCAACCGTCTGGAACAGCGAATAAATCAGCACCGTCACCACCGACAGCACCAGCCCCACCGCCAGATACAGCAGCAAAACCTTGTCGACCACGCGGCGCGAACTGCCGCCAACGCTGATCAAGCGATTGATCTCGGAACTGAACCCGACGCTGTAAAACTTCGAGGCGATCAACGAAGCCGCGACCACCACGCCGTAAAAGCCCAACGCCTCATAACCGAGGTAATGGGTGATCGCCAACACCAGCAAAAACTTCGCGCCCAAGGCTCCGCCGCGAAGCAATAGCCGAAATATCATCGAACGACACCTTTGATGATGTCGTCCATGGCCACGGTTTTCGCTTCGATTTCACGGCAGGTGTCAGTCAGGCGCTTGCCGAAATCCGACAGCGCATTCGGCGCGTAAACCGTGTTGATGATGGTGTCAACATTGATGTCGCCGCCGTTGATCACCCAGTCTTCCACGCCCATGTCCTGATAGGCGCCAAAGCCTTTGCGCTCGTAGCTGATGTGGTAGGCCGGCACGCCGGAAAGCAGCGATTCGATGGCGCCGTGCAGGCGTACGGAAATCACCAGGTCCGGCTGATATTTGGCAATCGTCGCTTTCAACGACAGCAAATCTTCAGTGATGCCCAACTCGCGATAGAACGCGCCGTCATCGTTGCCACGCACAGCGCTTTGTACGGCGCAGACCACTTTGCTTTTGTTTTTCAAACGCTGCAGGAGCAACTTCAGGTTGGCCACGTAAGCGACTTTCTTTTCCTTGCTCCACTCCGGCGGCTTGCGCAGCACCACACACACCGTGGCCGGCGACGACGCGCAGCGGGTGAACTTGGGTTGTTGAAGGATTTTGCTCGCCAGCGATTGCACGGCCAGATCCGGCGCGCGGTAAACATTGGCACAGGCATCGAACATGGCCGAGGAGCGATTATCACGGACGAACACCGCATCGGCGCTGGCGTAGTGCTCGACGATCTTGCTGCTCTCGCCGTGGAACGGACCGATGCTTTGCGGCAAGTACACCGACGGCACTTTGCTGAGGATCGCAGTTTCCAGTTGCTTGGCGTGGCCGAGCTTCAGCTTGATGTGTTCGAAAGCGCTTTTCGAGCGCATGTAGCCGCCGCCGACGCCGACAATCAGATCGGTTTTCTTCAGCAGATCAGCGAGCCCGGCGTAGGACTGATTGAGAAACACCGCCTGCTTGACCCGGCCCAAGCCCTTGGCCGCCATCACCGGTGCGTCGAAACGCGGGTGTGGCAAGTAGCTGAAAGAATCCGGGTCGGACGCGACGACACTGATCGCGGTGTCTTCGCCAAAGTTGCGCTGCACCAGCGCGATGGCCAGATCGACGAGCAAGCCGTCACCGGAGTTGGACGCACTGTAGCCATGCAAAATCGTTACGTTCATATGCTTGAGTTCTACTTAAAAAGTGGGAGCGCGATACAGGTCGTAGGTCTGGCGAATCATCAACGCGGCGCTGAAGCGCTCGCGGACGATGCTCCGGCCTTCGTTGCCGAGGTCGAGCAGGCGCGGTTTCTGGATGATCGTCAGGACATCGGCCAGCGCCTGGTGATCGCCGGACGGGAAGACATAACCGGAGACTTCATTGGTGACCAGTTCAGGCAGCGAGGTGCAGTTGCTGGCGATCACCGGCAAGCCCATGGCCATGCCTTCCAGCGGCACCATGGCGAATCCTTCCCAGCGACTCGGCACAATCAGCGCATCGGCCTTCTGGTACAGCGCCTGCACTTCGCTCGGCGTAACCCACGGCAGGTATTCAACAGAGTCCATCGGTGGGCACTCCACCGAGTCCTCGTTCACCGCGCTGCCGACCACGGTCAGCTTCAAGTCTTTGCGCTGCACGTTGGCGAAGGCCTTGAGCAGCACGTCGAAGCCTTTCTGATAGTCGAGGCGACCAACGAAGAGCAGATGAATCGGCTCGGGACTCGCCGCTTTCGGCGCGTCATCCTTGCGGTGAATGCCGTTGTAGATCAGTTTCATGCGCTTGCGCTCGATGCCGAAGCGCGCCGCTTTGTCGAGTTCGTACTGGCTGACGCAAATGATCACGTCGGTGACTTTCTGCAGCACCCGCTCGATCCACGCATAGACTTTCTGCTTGGTCGGCGAACTCTCCATCAGGAACGAAAACGCATGCGGGCAGTAGACGATTTTCGGCTTGCGCCACGGTCGCAGCAGCACACACACGCAACGGCCGATCACCCCGGAAAAGGTGCTGTGCAAATGCACCACATCGGGTTTTTCCTTGAGCATCACCTGGGTCAGGCGCCAGGCAAAACGCAGCAGCGACGGCACGTTGCGCCCGCTGCGGGGAAAGGTGCGGATCTGTTGCGCACCGATGCCGTGCAACTCTTTGGCCTGATCATCCGGCACCAGATACACCAACTCGTAGTTCGCCGCATCGCCTTCCGGCGAAGCCGAAATCGTGCGGATCACCGTCGCGACGCCACCTTTGATCGTCTCTGCCACGTGCAGTATCTTTTTCACAAATCACCCACTTCAAACTGAAAAGAACAATCGCTGACGGTCAGGATTTGTCGGACGCGTATTCGTAGTTGTAATAACCGGCGCCGCCGTTGCCGTAGTAGCTGGCGGCACGCTTCTCGACGCCGTTGAACACCGCGCCTTTGAGCTCGATGCCGTTCTGCGCGAAGCGGCGAATGGTCAGTTCGATCTCTTTGGCCGGGTTCACCCCGAAGCGCGTGACGATCAGGCTGATCCCGGCTTCACGGCCAACAATCGCGGCATCGGTCACCGCCAGCAGCGGCGGCGTATCGATGATCACCAGGTCGTAGCGCTCGCTCAGTTCCGCCAGCAGTTCGCGGAAGTTGGCGTGCATCAGCAGCTCGGAAGGATTCGGCGGTACCTGGCCGCGACTGATGAAATGCAGGTTGTCGATTTCGACTGTGTTGATCGCCTGATCGATGCTGCAGCGCTTGACCAGCAGGTCGGACAAACCGTTGGTGATCGGCGTGTTGAGGGTTTTGTGCAGGTGCCCTTTGCGCATGTCGGCATCGATCAGCACCACACGCTGACCGCTCAGGGCCATGACGGCGGCGAGATTGGACGAGACGAACGTCTTGCCGACTTGCGGGCTCGGCCCGGAAATCATGATGCGGTTGTTGGTCGAATCGAGCCCGGCGAAGTGCAGGCAGGTACGCAGGCTGCGGATCGATTCGATCGACAGATCCGTGGGATTGCGCAGGGCCAGCAGGTACGCCGGTTTGTCGACACCGTCGCGGGCGCGGCCTTTTTTGTTGTCTTCTTCATCCTGCAAGGCGCTGTACGGAATCGACGCGTACACCGGCAAACCGAGTTGCTCGATGGCTTCCGGGCCTTCCAGACCTCGGCTCAGGGATTTGCGCAGCAGCACCAGCGCCACGCCAACGAAGGCACCGAGGAATGTGGCAATCAGCACAATCAGGGCTTTCTTCGGTTTGACCGGGCTGGTCAGGTCGACATCCGCCGCGTCGACCAGACGCACGTTACCCACGGCACCGGCGCGAACGATGTCCAGCTCCTGGGATTTGTTCAGCAACTGCGTGTAGATCTGCGAGGCCACTTCGACATCGCGGGTCAGGTTGAGCAACTCTTGTTGGGTCGCGGGCAGATCGCCGACTTTGCCTTCCAGCGATTTCTGTTGCTGGGTCAGTTCGCCAATCTGGCTCATCAACGCGCGATAGGCCGGATGCTGTTTGGTGAATTTGCGGTCCATCTCCGCCTGCTGCATTTTCAGCTCGGAGATCCGCGTTTCCAGCGCCACCGACTGACCGAGCACCGACTGGGTTTCCAGCGAGATGTTCACGGTCTTGCCGTGGGTCTGATAGGCGTTCAGCGCATCGCTGGCCTTGGCCAGATCACGCTTGACCTGCGGCAACTGGCTTTGCAGAAAGGCCAGGCTCTGCGCGGCTTCCGCCGAGGTGCGGCGCACGTTCTGATCGACGTACAGCGCGGCGATCTTGTTGAGGATCTTCACCGCTTCAGCGGCGTCGCTGCTGGCCAGCGCCAGTTTGATAATCCCCGATTCCTTGCCCTGTTCGGAGATATCCAGCGCGTCTTGATAGCCCTGAATGGTCACGATTCGCGGGTTGCGCACCACTTCGAAACGGGTGCCGGAGTTGGCCAGCAACTGGCTGATCTGCCCTTCTACACCGTCCTGCGCAAACGCTTCGCCCGCAGTGCCTTCGACCAGCAGGTTGTCGTTGTCGTCGAGCAACTGGAAGCGCTTCTGTTCGCCAGCGATCAGGGTGAGCTTCTTGCCCAGCAGTTCTTTGGGCAGATTGAGCCGGGCGAACTCCAGTCGCTCGCCGCCCCAGGCGTAACTGCTCAAACCGAACCGCGGCGCGGCAACACTGGTCTCGGTTTCGCCGCGATAACGCCGGGCGAGAAAGCCGCCAATCATCGGAAAGGTGTTGGGGGTGACATCGATGTCCAGGCGCAAGTCGTCGACGGTTTTGCCGATCACTGCGCGGGATTTGATGATGCCGATTTCGGTCACCGACGGTGATTGCCCGCCGAGCATGCTGTTGAGGTCGGAAAACCCGAGCATGTCGTTCTTTTTCGGCTCGACCTGCACCAGCGCATTCGCCAGGTACACGGGCGTGGCCAGAACCGCATAGGCCACACCGGTGACCATAAAGGCCCCGGTCAGTGCGCCGATCAACCATTTCTGATCGATCAGGCTGCCAAATATGCCGAGCAGATCAATACTGTCTTGATCGTTGTCACGGGTGCCGATTACTGACGGTAACTGCATAAGTCTGTTCTTACCATTCACTGATCTGAAGAATATTCATCAATGCCCGAGGCGCTGCGCCCATGAACTAACAGCATCTTCAATCAATGCGTGGGCATGAATAAAAGCGGCCTTGCCTTGACGATACGGGTCCTGTATTTCGCGCTCGCTCTGCCACTTGCCGAGCAGAAACACTTTGCCTCTGGCGTGAGAGGCAATCTTCAGTACTTGATTAACATGCTGTTTTTCCATGACCAGAATCAGGTCTGAGTCATTGACGATGTCCGCGGTCAGTTGCCGTGCCTTGAACGTTTCGGCACTGTGCCCATGGTCTTCGAGAACTTGCCGGGCCGAAGCCTCGACGCCTTCGCCAACCCGAGCGGCAAGGCCTGCGGACGTCACCGTGATGGGCGATGAACCCAGCGCGTTACGCAACAACAGTTCTGCCGTCGGACTTCGGCATATATTGCCCACGCAGACAACAAGGATCTTTCTGAACAAGGTTTACTTTCCTGTGCAATGTCAAACGGCCAACATCCCGAGAGTATTTGAATGAACCCTCAAGATCTTTCTTCACTCAGAAATAGATTCGCCCTGTTAGTACCGAAGCATTAAGTACCACAGCGTTTAAAAGCCCCCCAACCACAATTAGCGGACTAAAAATAACTGTGATTTTCGAGCGATTGTTTTCCGACAAAAAATAACATTCGTGCACTAAGTGCCATCACCCAACTCGAAAATTGAGCAACGAGATCATTTATTCGCAGTTGTCACTTCTCTTCGGGAGAGCAGACATGAAAACAGTACATCTCAAAAAAATCGGCGCTTTGGCGCTAATGATCGCCGGGGCTACGACTCAGGTTCACGCCAGCGAACTGTTTCCCAACCTTCCCGCCAAGAACATCGGTGTGCAGGTGAAGATCCAGAACTTCACGGCCGCAGACGCCGCACAGATCAAATCGGCCGGCTTCGGCTTCGTCCGCTTCGGTGTGTGGAGCGACAGCCTGACGGCCAGGACGTATCAGAAACAGGTCAGCGACGCCTTTGCGGCGGCGCAGTCGGCGGGCCTCCCGGTGCTACTCACGGTCCGCGCGATCAAAGCGTTGCCCGCCACCTCAAGCGCCGAGCTGAGCACTGCCGGTGCGGGCTTCGCCAAAGCCGTGACGGGGCTGCAACAGTCGTACAGCGCGCAACTGGTGGCGATCGAGTTGTGGAATGAACCAGACCTGGAAACCTACTGGCCGACGCGCAATTTCGACACAACCTTTGTGCCGTTCATGAGCGGCGTATGCAAGGCGCTGCAAGAACAACCGCTATCGACGCCAGTGGTCGGTTACGGCTTCGCTCGCCCACCGAGCGCAGGTTCTGCTTCAACCGTGGCGCTGAACCGCATCGTCAGCGAATACCCGAAATGCCTGAGCGCCGTGTCCTATCACCCCTACGGCATGACGGCCACGCAGATCAGCAACGCGCAGAATTTCATTCAGCAGAACTTCCATCTGCCGGGCGTTATCAGTGAATGGGGTATCTCGGCGCTCGCCTCCAATGGCGGGCCTGAAGGGCAAGCGAGCAAGATCAATGCGTTTATTGGCGATGTTAAAAAGCTCAATATTCCGCTGACGTCCATCTACGAATGGAGGAACAGTGATTCCGGCAGCAACGATCGTGAGAAAAACTTCGGCCTGCTCACCGCCGACGGCCTGCCGAAACCGGCGCGCATGTCGGTCGAGGCGCTGTTGAACGCCCAGTAGCGCATGCACAACCGGCCTGTACGCAGGTCGGTTGCTTTGAACCTGTTGGCTGTTTTGGCATCGTATTCATCGATACCTCGCCCCGCCTTTCAAACAATTGTTTTCAGGTTGTTGCCGCAGGGGCCATCGATACACGCACCTACCCTTGAGTGGCCGCAAGCGCTCGGGTAATGTCATCAGACCCATAGGACAGAGCACGCCCATGACTTCCAAGCTGGAACAACTCAAACAATTCACCACCGTGGTTGCCGACACCGGCGACTTCGAAGCGATCGCCCGCGTCAAACCGGTCGACGCCACCACCAACCCGTCCCTGCTGCTCAAAGCGGCAGCCATTCCGGCCTACGCCGAACTGCTGAATGCTTGCGTCAGCGACTGCAAAGGCGATGTCGGCCTGGCCAGCGACCGCTTCGGCGTTGCGGTTGGCCAGGAAATTCTCAAAGTGATCCCGGGCCGTATCTCCACTGAAGTGGATGCGCGCCTGTCGTTCGACAAGGATGCCGTGCTGAAACGCGCGCACCGCTTGATCGAACTGTACGACAAGGCCGGCGTTGGCCGTGACCGCGTACTGATCAAGATCGCCTCGACCTGGGAAGGCATCCGCGCCGCCGAAGTGCTGGAGAAGGAAGGCATCCAGACCAACCTGACCCTGCTCTTCTCCTTCGCCCAGGCCGCCGCCTGCGCTGACGCCGGCGTGTTCCTCATTTCGCCGTTCGTGGGCCGCATCTACGACTGGTACAAGAAGGCCAATGGCAACGAGTACACCGGTGCCGATGATCCGGGCGTACAGTCGGTCACCCGCATCTACAACTACTACAAGTCCAATGACTACAAGACCGTGGTCATGGGCGCGAGCTTCCGCAACCTCAACCAGATCGAGCAACTGGCTGGCTGCGACCGCCTGACCATCAGCCCGGACCTGATCGACAAGCTGGCGGCCGATACCGGCAAGCTGGAGCGCAAACTGGCCCCGGGTAACGCCGGTGAAGCCCGTCTGAGCCTCAACGAAGCGCAATTCCGCTGGTTGTCCAACGAAGACGCAATGGCCACCGAGAAGCTGGCTGAGGGCATTCGTCAGTTTGCTCGTGACCAGGAGAAGCTCGAGGCGCTGTTGCAGGCCAAGCTGTGATTTGAGTTAGCGAAATGCAAAAAGGGCGAATCCTGGTGGATTCGCCCTTTTTTATTCAGTCAGCCATGGAAAATGTATCGTCTGATCTGAAGCCTTCGCGAGCAAGCTCGCTCCCACAAGGGGATTGGTGATCGACACTGAGCCAGTGTGGGAGTGAGCTTGCTCGCGAAGGGGCCAGCCCAGAAAACATCACTTCATGAGATCAATGCCGCTCGAGGGCATTGACCAGGTCATGGAACGCTTCACGGTTGGAATCGTTCAGGCCCATGAGAATCTTGTGCGCTTCAAGCACCTTGATCCGCACCACTTCTTCCGACTGATCCTGATCCGGCAGGTCGTCCAGGCACTCCGGGCATGGCACCGGGTGGTTGACGATGTTGAACACCTGCTCGAAGCCCATCGATTGCAGCAGACGGGTGATGTCTTCGTGGGTGGTGACAACGGTCGGCAACAGGCCGACCTTCTGCCGCGACAGGATCGACAGTTTGGCCAGCAGGCCTAACGTCGTGCTGTCGATGCTGCGGGTTTCGGTCAAATCGATCACGATCGCGTTGAAATTCAGCGCGGTGAAGATTTTCTCAATAGTCGCATCCAACGCCGAACACAGGGTCAGGCGAACTTCACCGACGAACTTGAGGACGAAGGTGCCGTCCTGCTCGGCGAACTGGATTCTACCGGTACTCATTAAAGATTCCTGCTCAACACCAACAGGGCGATATCATCCGGCATCTCCCCTAGCGTGGCCAATCCAAACACTTGCCGCAGACCATCCAGGCTGCCGCCCGCCGACTTCACCCGTTGCGGCAAAGCGGCTTCTTTTTCTTTGAGCGTAGGTTCTGGCAAAAGATCCAGAATGCCATCGGACATCAGCGTCAGGCTGAACGTCGGCGGCAGCTCAAGCACGTGATCTTCGTAGGTGGCTTCATTGAAGAGGCCCACCGGCAGACCACGTCCTTCGAGATAACGAACACTGTCAGGCGTGTACAACACAGGCAACGGCAGGTGCCCGCCGATGCTATAGGTCAACAAACCGGTCTCCTCGTCGATGACTCCACCGACCATTGTGACGTGTTTACCCAGCTTACAACTGATCAGCCCCCGGTTGATATGACCAAGGACTTCCGAAGGCTTGAATTCCGGCAATGTGCCGTTGCGCTTGGATTCGAACAGCAAGCGCGTGGTCATGAACTTCAGCAGCACGGTGACGAAGGCTGAAGAGGCGCCATGACCGGAAACGTCCGCCAGGTAAAACGCGACCCGGCGCTCGTCGACGCGGAAATAGTCGACAAAATCACCCGACAGGTACAACGACGGGATGATCTGGTGCGCGAACTTGAACTCGTCGATGCTCCACGGGCTTTCCGGCAGCATGTTCATCTGCACCTGGCGACCGGCGTTCTGGTCTTCCTGCAGCAGGTTCAGGCTGGCCTCAAGCTCGCGGTTGGCCTTTTCCAGCTTCTCGCGGTAGCGCTGGTTTTCCAGCAGCAGGCGCGCACGATCCAGGGCCCGGCGCACAGAGTGCTCGAGCACAGCCAGATCTTCGAGAGGCTTGATCAGGTAATCCGCCGCGCCCAGGCGCAGGGCCTCGACCGCGTCGTTCATCACGCCGGCACCCGACACCACGATCACCGGCGTCTGCGGTGACCGCTCGGTGACCTGACGAATCAGTTCGAGACCGCCCATCTGCGGCATGCGCAGATCGCAGATGACCAAGTCGGGCTGTTCTTGCTCGAATACCTGAAGACCCTGTTGGCCGTTACTGGCCTGCAGGACGCTGAAACCACTGTCTTCCAAATAGGCCGCGAGGCTCGCGCGCACTACTTCGTCATCATCGATTATCAGCAGCGTGGCACTGGTTTTTGGCATGTGGGCAAACGGCGCCAGAATTAGGTTGGCGTAGTTGGCGGGGCATTTGACCCTGCGCTGACTACTGGATTCGCTTTCTAGCCTCTCTGCTGCACCGCTTTCGAGCATTGGCTGCAAATGCGGTTGCACCAGAGGTGCCCTTCTAAGGCGCAGACGGTACTCCCATCCGCAGAGCGTTTCAAGCATGCGCCGATGGTCGCTTGACGACTTTACTTGTCAAATCACCGAGAGTTATAAGAACCGCTCAAACCGTAACCCAATGGAAGGACGTAACCATGAGTCAAACCAGTCGGGACTACAGCGAAAAGCGCGATTTCATCCGCATGCGGGTCGATGCCGATGTCGTGTTGATTCATGAAGGGGATGAGATTTCGGGGGTATGCATCGATCTTTCCAGCAGTGGCATGCAGGTCGAGGCGCCCCGTCAGTTCGCGGTCGGCGACCGTTTGAGCGTACGCATCGACTCTGACCATGCCGCACTCAGCGGCCTTGAGGCCGACACTCAAGTGGTCTGGGTCAGGCCGCAGGACGGCGGCGGACAGAAACTCGGGCTGACCATTTTGAAGATGAAATAGCTACACACAAAAAAGGCGACCCTGCGGTCGCCTTTCTTTTTACCGGTCGAGATTAAAAATCGTCTTCGACCTGGCCATCCTTCACTTTGAACTCGCGGTTCTGCAAGTAGGCATTGCGGATGAAGGTGTACTTGTCGCCGCTGATCAGCTTCTCGCTCGACAGCAGGCTGGCGCGGGTGTCGACGATGTTCAGACCGAAAATCGAGTTACGCGTAGGCACGTGGTCGATGTAGCGGTACATACCGGTGTAGCTGTCAACGTACTTGGATGGCGCATCACGCAAAGTGCTCGGCCCCATCAACGGCAGCATCACGTACGGACCGCTACCTACGCCCCAGTAACCGAGGGTCTGGCCAAAGTCTTCGTCGCTACGGTTCAGGCCCATTTGGGTGCCGACGTCGAAGAAACCGAGCAGGCCAAACGTGGTGTTGAAGATCAGCCGCGCCGTGTCGACGCCCGCCGCAGCCGGTTTGGCTTGCAGAATGTTGTTGGCAAGGTTGGTGACATCGCCAACGTTGCGGAACATGTTGTGAATGCCGTCTTCGAGGAACTGCGGTGTCACGAACTCATAGCCCTGGGCCAGTGGCTTCAGCGCGTAAGTGTCAACGAAGTCGTTGAACTGGAAGATTGGACGGTTGACGCTTTCCCAAGGGTCTTCTTCCGTTGCCGCCTGAGTGGCGAACGGCGCCAGCATCAAGCCGGCACATACACTTAGCTGAGCGAGCGGATAGCTCCAGCGCATAGAAAAACTCCTTGGATGTGTACTGTCGCGGACATCGGGGCCCGGGCATTAAGGCCGCTAGTATAAGCGTAAAAGGCCGTTTGGGCAGTCAGCCAATTGTGCAAAGTTGTAGGACGCCTCCCACACCGTGCTTCACATAGCCGTCACGCAACTGTCACCTGGAATGACTAGCCTTATCGGTATTTCAGGGACGCTGCCATGACACACGCCGAAACCTTGCCCGTCGCTGCGCCCAGCCTGACCGCTGTGCTGTTCGGACTCAGCGGTTGTCTGGTGGATTTCGGTGCCCGCGCCCGGCAAGACACCCTCGCCCTGCCCGAATACGCGCAAGCCACGCCGGGCGCACTCGACAGTCTGCACAGCTTGCAGCGCCAGCAAATCCCCTGCGCCTGGCTGGATGAGTTGCCCCCTGCCCTCACCCAACCGTTGTCGGCCTCGCTACCGGCGTGGATCAAACCTGTGCAACATTCGGCAACAATCACTCCGTGGCCCTCCCCGAACGCCTGCTGGCAAGCGTTGATGACGTTGAACGTCGGCAGCCTGGACGGCTGCGTGCTGGTCAGTGGCGAACCGCGTCTGTTACAGGCCGGCCTGAATGCCGGGTTGTGGACCATTGGCCTCGCCTCCTGCGGCTCACTGTGCGGGCTGGCGCCGGGCGAATGGCAAGCCTTGAGCCAAAAAGAACGCGAACAGTTACGTGGCAAGGCCACCGTGCAGTTATTCGGACTGGGCGTGCATTCGGTGATCGACCACCTGGGCGAACTCGACACCTGTCTCGCGGACATCAACCTGCGCCGCCTCAAAGGCGAAAAGCCCTGATCGGGATCATGCAGGTTTGCCGCGAGTGGATTAATCTAAAGGTCAGCCATAGACCTTTGGCGCGCGGCTGCGGTCAATGCCAGTGCCTATTGATAAAAGGAAAACACCATGCCCGCCCAAGAACTGCAAAAACAGCTCGATACCCTGCGCGAGCAGCTGGAGCAGAACCCGCCGCTGTCGGAAGCCGAGCGTGAGGATTTGCATGCGCTGATGGCGCAGATTGAATCCGAGATTCAACTGGAGACTGCCACGCAAGACACCAGCATCGCCGATGGCGTGAACCTGGCGGTTGATCGCTTCGAACTCGAACACCCGGCCATCGCCGGCACCCTGCGCAACATCGTCAATGCGCTGGGCAGCATGGGGATCTAACTCCCCTCCCCTGAAAATGCAAAAAGCCCTGCCATCACTGGCAGGGCTTTTTCATTTCTACTTTGGCAATGCATTCCCCTGTAGGAGTGAGCCTGCTCGCGATAGCGGTGTGTCAGTTAACATCATCGTCAGCTGACGCACCGCTATCGCGAGCAGGCTCACTCCTACAGTTGATCTTTACTGACGTACGAGGCGATGGTTCGGCAGCTGTACGCTTTCGGTACTGCGATACGGGTTGATATCCAGACCGCCGCGACGCACGTAACGTGCGAACACCGTGAGCTTCTCGGGTTTCAGCAAGCGCTGCAGATCCAGGAATATCCGCTCCACACACTGCTCATGGAAGTCCGAGTGCTGACGGAAGCTGACGATGTATTCCAGCAGACTGGCGTGATCCAGCGCCGAACCACGATACTCCACCACCACCGTGCCCCAGTCCGGCTGACTGGTGACCGGACAGTTGGATTTGAGCAGATGGCTATACACCGTTTCTTCGACGATCCGCGAATCATCGCAACGCAGCAGTTCCGGGCGCGGATGCTCGTAGTTGCTGACGCTGATGTCGAGATCATCGATGCACACGCCCGGCAACGCCACGACGCCTTCCGCCTCAACGTCCTTCAGGCTGCGAACGCGCACGCCCACCGGTTTGCCGGCGGCGGCCGACAGATCCTTGACCAGCGTCGCTTCCAGAGTCGCGACGTCGGCAAACGGCGTCTGGTTCAGCGAGTTCAAATACAGCTTGAACGACTTCGATTCGATGATATTCGGCGAGTCCGCCGGAATGCTGAATTCACCGATCGCCACCACTGGCTTGCCCGACGGCAGCAGCCAGGACAGCTCGAAGCAGTTCCAGAAATCCACACCTTTATACGGCAGGGTTTCGGCGGTCAGGCCCAGTTCTGCCCATTTCGCGGTGCGCGGAATCGGGAACAGCAGGGACGGCGTGTACGTGGCGATGTATTCGCTGGATTTGCCCAGCGGCGAATGTTCGGCTGCGGGATGCATGGCGGAAACCTGACTGAAGAATCAGCGGATTCTACCAGCCTTTGCCCGCGCCTTTGAGTGCTTACTGACTGACCGTCAGTTTGCCGACCATACCGGCCTGATAATGCCCGGGAATATTGCAGGCAAATTCCAGGCTCGTCGCCTTGCTGAAGGTCCAGGTCAGTTCGGCCGTCTTACCCGGCTCGACCAGCACGCTGTTGGGGTCGTCGTGCTTCATGCCATGGCCCATCGCCGCGTGATCCATGCCGGCCATATCGTGGGACATTTCCTTCATGCCGGTAGGTGTAAGCATGCCGCTTTGCTGCATCTGCAACATTTCCTGCTGGTGTCTGGCATGCATTGCCGCGTCACCGAGGTTGAATTCATGCAACAACTGGCCTTTATTCACCAGGACAAAACGAACGGTCTCACCGGCCTTGATCTGAATGGCCTTGGGATCGAACGACATATCGCCCATCACCACCTCAATGCTGCGCGTGGCTTTGGCGGCCGGTGCTGGCTGGCCGAAATCGTAGGTGTGGGCTGGCGCGGCCCACACTGGCGAACTCAGCGCCAACAGACAGGCAGCCAACGTCAGGGATTGGCGTAAAAACATGGTCGTTCTCCAACTGGATAAGGTTCAGCCTGTGGGAAACTTTAGCCGGCCTGCGCTGGCATCTACCTGACAGGCAGATTACAACTTTGTCAGGTTGGCGTTTGTCGCCTGCGCTCACGGTATAAAGCTTTCGTTTCTACACCCCCGAACAAACCCGAGTTGCCCATGAAACTGTTGATCGTCGAAGACCAAGCAAAAACCGGCCAATATCTGCGCCAGGGCCTGACCGAGGCCGGGTTCAACACGGAGCTGGTGGCCGACGGTAACAGCGGTCAGCAATTGGCGCTGAGCGGTGACTACGCGCTGCTGATTCTTGACGTAATGCTGCCGGGGCGCAGTGGCTGGCAGATTCTGCAAGCGGTGCGCAGCGCCGGACTGGAAACACCGGTACTTTTTCTGACAGCCAAAGACGCCGTGGAAGACAGGGTTCATGGCCTCGAACTGGGCGCCGACGATTATCTGGTCAAACCGTTCGCTTTCTCCGAACTGCTGGCGCGGGTGCGTAGCCTGTTGCGGCGCGGCAGCGCGACACCGCAGGAAACCAGTCTGCAACTGGCCGACCTGCGTCTGGATCTGATCCGCCGCCGGGTTGAACGCTCTGGCCAACGCATCGACCTGACCGCCAAAGAATTCGCGCTGCTGGAAATGCTTCTGCGTCGCCAAGGCGAAGTGCTGCCGAAATCGCTGATCGCCTCGCAAGTCTGGGATATGAATTTCGACAGCGACACCAATGTCATCGAAGTCGCAATCCGCCGTTTACGGCTGAAGATCGACGATGAGTTCCCCAACAAACTGATCCACACCGTGCGCGGCATGGGATACGTGCTCGAAGAGCGTGGTGCCTGATGCGCCGGTTGTCCTTGAGTTCGCGCCTGGCCCTGTTGTTTGCCGCCTGCACTGCTGTGGTGTCGCTGTTCGCCGGCGTGTTGTTCGACCGTGCCAGCGAGGCGCACTTCATCGAACTCGACCAGCAACAACTGGACGGCAAACTGATCGGCCTGCGCCGCGCCTTGCAGGATGTTCAACCCGCTCAACGCGAGGCACGGCTGGCGGATGAGCTGAGCCGTCAGGCCGATCTGTCGCTACGCATCACCGGCAGCGACGGCCAACGCTGGTACGAAAGTTCGACGCAGATTCCCAAGGATTTGCCGCCACACTCCGGCCTGTCGACCGTGCGTCACGACGGCACCGACTATCGCGTGCTCAACGCCCCGCTCTACCCGGACCAACCCGACTCGCCGCAATTGACCTTGCTGCTGGACATCACCCACCACCAACACTTCCTGCAACGCATGCAGCACCTGATCTGGCTCACCGTCGGCCTCTCGGCGCTGGCCACTGCCTTGCTCGGCGCCTGGGCCGCGCGCAGCGGCTTGCGCCCGTTGCGGCGCATGAGCGCAGTCGCCCGTGGGATTTCCGCACAATCGCTGAATGCCCGACTGCCGGAACCGCAAATGCCGCCAGAGCTTGCGGAATTGGCCCACAGTTTCAACGCCATGCTCGCACGCCTCGACGACTCGTTTCAGCGCCTCTCGGCGTTTTCCGCCGACATTGCCCACGAACTGCGCACACCGTTGTCGAACCTGCTGACCCACACCCAGGTCACCCTCACCCGTCCCCGGCCGATCGAGGATTACCGCGAAGCGTTGCACAGCAATCTCGAAGAACTGCAGTGGATGGCGCAACTGGTCAACGACATGTTGTATCTGGCCAAGGCGGATCACGGCTTGCTGATGCCCAAGCGTGAACCGCTGCAACTGGCGGATGAAACGGATGTGCTTTTGGAGTTTTTTGCGCCGCTGGCGGAAGACGCCGGGGTCAGGCTGAGCCGGGAGGGCAATGCACGGATCGAGGGGGATCGCAGTATGTTGCGCCGGGCCTTGTCGAATTTGCTGGATAACGCGCTGCGGTTTACCTCGGCTGAGGGCTACGTGAGTTTGCGCATTGTTGATCAACCGAACGCCGTGCGCATTTCAGTCGAAAACAGTGGCGAAGGCATTTCTGCGCAGTTGCTGCCACGCTTGTTTGATCGGTTTTATCGGGCGGATCCGGCGCGGCAGGAAGGCAGCAGTGAGCATGCGGGGTTGGGATTGGCGATTACTCAGTCCATCGTCCGGGCCCATGGCGGACAGATTCATTGCGAATCGGAGGCGGGCTGGACGCGGTTTGTGATTGAGTTGCCCAAGCAGAATTGAGGCCAGCCATTCAGGCCCCTTCGCGAGCAAGCCCGCTCCCACATGGGATCTGCGTCGTTCACAAATCCAATGTGGGAGCGGGCTTGCTCGCGAAAGCGGTCTGGCAGATTACGAATACCTAAGCGCGTGAGCCGGCTCGATCTTCGCCGCCCGCCAGGCCGGATACACCGTCGCCAAAAAGCTCAGGATAAAACCCGCCGAGCAAATCAACAGCACATCGCCACCCTGCAATTCCGATGGCAGATTGCTGACGAAATACACGTCCGAACTGAAGATATGCTGCCCGCTGACTTGCTCGATCCAGCCCACAATCTGACTGACATTCAGCGCCGCAATCACACCCAGCACGCCGCCAATGATCGTCCCGACAATGCCGATCACCGTGCCCTGCACCATGAAGATCGCCATGATCTGCCGTGGCGTGGCGCCGATGGTGCGCAGGATCGCGATGTCCGCGCCCTTGTCGTTCACCACCATGATCAACGTCGCAATGATGTTGAACGCCGCCACCGCGACGATCATCAGCAACAGCAGGCCGATCATGGTTTTTTCCATCTTCATTGCGCTGAACAGACTGCCCTGGGTGTGGGTCCAGTCGTCAGCCTTGAACTCGGCGCCCAAACCGGCGGCGATGTCCGAGGAGACTTTCGGCGCGGCGTACAGGTCTTTGACCGCCAGACGCACGCTCTGTACCTGATTCGGTTGCCAATGCTGCATGGTCGCGGCATCGGCGACGTGGATCAGGCCCATCGAGCCGTCCAGCTCGGCACCGACCTTGAACACGCCGACCACGTTCAGACGCTGCATGCGTGGGGTGATGCCACCCGGCGCAGTGCTGACTTCCGGCACGATCAGGGTGATCTTGTCGCCAACATTGAGGCGGAAACGTCGCGCGGTGATCTCGCCGATCACCACGCCGAACTCGCCCGGTTTCAAGGCGTCGAGACGGCCCTGCACGATGTGCTGGGCAACGATGGAAACCTTGCCTTCCTGCGCCGGATCGACGCCGCTGATCTGGATCGGCTGCATCAGGCCCTTGTAGGACAGCATGCCTTCCATCTCGGTGAACGGCACGGCGGCGGTCACTTGAGGATTTTTCATCGCCGCAGCGGCGACCGGCTGCCAGTCATCGATCGGCTTGACGCCCACGATGGTCGCGTGCGGCACCATGCCGAGGATGCGCGAGCTCATTTCGCGCTGGAAGCCGTTCATCACCGACAACACCACGATCATCGCCAGCACGCCGAGGGCGAGGCCGATCATCGAGGTCATCGAAATGAACGAAACAAAGCGATTGCGGCGCTTGGCGCGGGTATAGCGCGTGCCGATAAAGATCGATAACGGTCTGAACATTCGCTGGGGCACCGTATAAAAATAAAAGACCCGACGCCTTTACAGACGTCGGGTTTCAGCCAATCAGATGGGTGTCAGGCAACCTTCTTGCAGGTGCAATACGCGATCCATCTGGCGAGCCAGGTTCATGTCGTGGGTCACCACCAGAAACGCCGTGCGCATCGAGGTGCTGAGTTCCAGCATCAAATCCTGAATGCCTTGCGCGGTGTGCGAGTCGAGGTTGCCGGTTGGCTCATCGAGCATCACCAGGCCTGGCTTGTTCACCAAGGCGCGGGCGATGGCCACACGCTGACGTTCACCACCGGACAGTTCCGCCGGTTTGTGCTCCAGACGATGACCGAGGCCAACGCGCTCCAGCAATGCCGTGGCGCGCTGACGAGCTTCCGGGATCGGTGTCTTGCCGATCAACAGCGGCATGCAGACGTTTTCCAGCGCGGTGAATTCCGGCAGCAAGTGGTGGAACTGGTAAACGAAACCGAGCGAACGGTTACGCAGCAGGCCACGCTTCTTCTCGCTCAGCGCCGACAGCTCTTCACCGTCGAGCCAGACGCTGCCCTTGGTCGGCGTGTCGAGGCCGCCGAGCAGGTTGAGCAACGTACTTTTGCCCGAACCCGAAGTGCCCACGATCGCGACACGCTCGCCCGGATGCAACTCCAGTTGCAGGCCGGCCAGTACTTCTACCGATTCCGGGCCTTCCTCGTAGGATTTGCCCAGGTTACGGCAGCTCAAGATTGCTTGTTCACTCATGCCCGACTCACTCATAACGTAGCGCCTCCGCCGGCTGGGTGCGCGCGGCACGCCAGGCTGGATACAGGGTGGCGAGGAAACTCAGGACCAACGCAGCGGCGCAGACCATGAGCACATCCTGGCTCTGCACCTGCGACGGAAGATAATCAATAAAATACACGTCAGCATTAAGGAATTTGTGGCCGATCAGGCCTTCCAGTGCCGAGATCGCCGCACTGACGTTAAGCGCCGCGAAAATGCCGAGCACCGCACCAATCGCCGTGCCGACCACACCGATGACCGTACCTTGCACCATGAACGTGCGCATGATCGTGCCCGGCGTCGCGCCCAAGGTGCGCAGAATGGCGATGTCGCCCTTCTTGTCGTTGACCACCATCACCAGTGTGGAAATGATGTTGAACGCAGCGACGGCGACGATCAGCAGCAACAGCAGGCCGATCATGGCTTTTTCCATGCGGATCGCCTGATACAGATTACCGTGGGTGCGGGTCCAGTCGCGGGCGTAGTAATGGTCTTCGCCAAGCTGCTGAGCGATGTTCCACGCCACACGCGGTGCCTGGAACAGGTCGTCGAACTTCAGGCGGATGCCCTGCACCTGATCAGGCTTCCAGCGGTGCATCTTCGCCAGATCCTGCAGGTTGGTGACGCCCAGATAGCCATCGAGCTCGCCAGCGCCGACATGGAAAATGCCCACGACGGTGAAGCGCTTCATGCGCGGGAACATCCCGGCCGGGGTCACACTGACCTCCGGCGCGACGAAGGTGACCTTGTCACCGATGCCCACGCCGAGCTTGGTCGCGGCCTTGTCGCCGATGACGATGCCGAAGCTGCCCGGCGTCAGATCGTCGAGTTTGCCCTGCTTCATGAAGTTGTCGATGATCGACACATTGCGCTCGAGTGCAGGGTCGATGGCGTTGAGCAACACCTTGGACACCTGACCGTTATTGGTCAGCAGGCCCTGCATCTGCGTGAACGGCGCTACCGCCGTCACCTGCGGGTTCTGCTTGACTTGGGTCGCCAGGCTTTGCCAATCGTTGAGCGGCTCAGTGGATTCAATGGTCGCGTGGGGCACCATGCCCAGCACACGGGTGCGCATCTCATGATCGAAGCCGTTCATCACCGACAGCACGACGATCATCACGACCACGCCAAGGGCGAGCCCGATCATCGAAGTCAGGGAAATGAATGACACAAAATGATTGCGACGCTTTGCACGGGTATAACGCGTGCCGATAAATACGAAGAGAGGTCTGAACATGTCGGGGCTTGTTCGGAGGGAAAAGGAACGTCCTTGTGGCGGGGGTCGATAACCAGCTTTACACTCAGACCACCGCCGCTACCATGGGTTCGCCATGTCGACATTAGATGAAGAAGATCGCCGCGAATACTACCGTATCGAGGACACGATCGCACTGGAAATTCGGCCCCTGTCTGCTCCCGAAGCCGCAGGCCAGGAAGTGTTGCAGGATGCTTCCCCACTGTTCAACCTGCTCAGCGAACTGCACCTGAGCGAATTCGAGTCGCAACACCTGTTGCGCCAGATCAGCGAGCGCGACCGGGCCATCGCCGCGTTCCTGAAATCCCAGAACAAACGCATCGACCTGCTCAGCCAGGTAGTCGCCCTGACCGTGCTCGGCCAGATCGGCGAGCCGCAACCGGTGATCATCTCCGAAGGCGGGATCGACTTTCAGCATCCGACACCGATTGCCGCCGGAGCACACCTGTCAGTGAAACTGGTGCTGATGCCGCAAGCACTGGGTCTGTTGCTGCGCGCCCGCGTCACCCACTGCGACCGCAAAGGCGAAGGCTACGACGTCGGCACCGAGTTCGAACACTTGACCGACGCCCAGCGCCAGTTGCTCGCCCGCTATATCTTGCAGAAGCAGGCTCAGGAACGACGTCTGGCCCGCGAACAGAACGAATCAGGCATTTAATTTAAGGAAGAACCGTGACCCTCATCTACGGCCACCGCGGCGCCAAGGGCGAAGCACCGGAAAACACCCTGAGCAGTTTTCAGGAATGTCTCAAGCACGGCGTGCGCCGTTGCGAACTGGACCTGCACCTGTCCAAGGACGGTGAGTTGATGGTCATCCACGACCCGACCCTCAAACGCACCACGGAGCGCCGCGGCAAAGTCGTTGAGCATACTGCCGCCGAACTGGTGACCTACGACGCGCGCAAGGGCGGCCCGGGCTGGATCAAGCCGTGCCCGATTCCGACACTGGAAGAGTTGTTCGAGAAGTGTGATTTCGAGCACTGGCAACTGGAAGTCAAAAGCGCCTCACGTACGCGCGCGGCAACCACGGTGCTGGCGATTCGTGAAATGGCCCAGCGCCACGGCCTGCTCGACAAGGTGACGATCACCTCGAGTTCGCGGGAAGTGCTGAAGGCGGCGCTGGATCTGGTGCCGGACGTGTCACGCGGCCTGGTGGCCGAATACGCCTGGCTCGACCCGTTGAAAGTCGCGGCCAGCTATGGCTGCGAGATTCTCGCCTTGAACTGGACGTTGTGTACGCCGGAACGCCTGCAGAAGGCGCAGCGTCAAGGGCTGCATGTGTCGGTGTGGACCGTCAACGAGCCTGCGCTGATGCGCAGACTCGCCGACTTCGGCGTTGACAGCCTGATTACAGACTTTCCCGGTTTGGCCACTGCCACCCTCGAGAATTGCTGAAATCGGTCTCCCCGGCCGGCTCAGGCCACCGGCCGGAGCCCGTCAAAAAAGCCGGTTGAGACCGTCGTACGCCGCTACCCGATAGGCTTCAGCCATGGTCGGGTAGTTGAACGTGGTATTGACGAAGTATTTCAGGGTGTTCAGTTCGCCCGGTTGGCTCATGATCGCCTGACCGATGTGGACGATCTCCGACGCCTGATAACCGAAGCAGTGAACGCCCAGCACTTCCAGGGTTTCGCGGTGGAACAGGATCTTCAGCATGCCTTGCGGCTCGCCGGCGATCTGCGCACGGGCCATGCTCTTGAAGAACGCCTTGCCGACTTCGTACGGGACTTTGGCCTGGGTCAGTTCCTGCTCGTTCTTGCCGATCGAGCTGATCTCCGGAATGGTGTAGATGCCGGTCGGCACATCATTCACAAAGCGCCAGCTACCGTTATCAACGATGCTGCCGGCGGCCGAACGACCCTGGTCGTGGGCGGCGCTGGCCAGGCTCGGCCAGCCGATCACATCACCTGCGCCATAGATGTTCTCGACGCAGGTGCGGTAGTTCTGGTCGACTTCGATCTGGCCACGGCTGTTGACCTTGACCCCGATGTTTTCCAGACCCAGCGTGTCGGTGTTGCCGGTACGGCCGTTGCACCAGAGCAAGGCGTCGGCCTTGATCTTCTTGCCGGACTTGAGGTGCAGGATCACTCCGTTATCCACGCCTTCGACGCGATCGTATTCCTCGTTGTGGCGCACGGTGATGTTGTTGTTGCTGAAGTGGTAGCTCAACGCCTGGGAGATTTCCGAGTCGAGGAAGCTCAGCAACTGGCCACGGTTGTCGACCAGCTCGACCAGCACACCCAGACCACTGAAGATCGACGCGTATTCGCAACCGATCACGCCAGCCCCGTAAACGATCAGTTTGCGCGGGGTGTGGCCGAGGCTGAGGATGGTGTCGCTATCGTAGATGCGCGGATGATGAAAATCGATGTCCGCCGGGCGATAAGGGCGCGAACCGGTGGCGATGATGATGTGCTTGGCCACCAGTTTTTCGACCACACCGTTGCCGCATACCACTTCGATGGTTTGCTCGTCGGCGAAGCTGCCGGTGCCGAAGAACACGTCGACGCGGTTACGGGCGTAGTAGCCGGTGCGCGAAGCGACTTGCTTGGAAATGACCTTCTCGGCGCTTTTCAACACGTCCGGGAAAGAGAACCAGCGCGGCTCGCCGATCGCCCGGAACATCGGATTAGTGTTGAACTGCATGATCTGCCGCACCGAGTGACGCAGTGCCTTGGACGGGATGGTGCCGAGGTGGGTGCAGTTGCCGCCGACCTGGCGACGGCTGTCGACCATCGCGACCTTGCGCCCTGCTTTGGCGGCGTTCATTGCCGCGCCTTCTCCCGCCGGGCCGGAACCCAGCACCACCACGTCGTAGTTGTAGACAGCCATGCGTACTCCTCAGAACAGGCCGCGGTGCCAGCAGCACCGGCGGCTAAATCACGCCGAACGGCGGCGCGAAGGAACAATTGGGGGTCATTCAAGAACCCGGACACAGTCTATAGAAGCGTCAACGCCGCGCACATTAACCCTTGGTCGCGTCGTAGGCTACTTTTGCCTGCACTACAACGCCAGCTTTCGTATTGTTCTCAGTCAGTTTTTTGCGCCACTGAGGCGTTCGAAAGCCTCGTTGGTTCGGACGACAAAACCTGTATCGGCACGAATCACAAAGAATGCACCAATGTCATGTTTTTCGGCATAGGCCCATGCCCTTTCCGGGCCGAGAATCAGCAACAGCGTCGATAGTCCATCGGCCATCAACGCTGAAGGATGAATCACTGTGACTGACGCCAGGTCGTGTAGGACCGGTGCGCCAGTGCGCGCATCAAAGGTGTGGGAATAGCGTCGACCGTCCTGCAGGAAATAGTTGCGATAATCGCCAGAGGTAGAAACCCCGTAGCCGTCGACATTGATGATGCGCTCGGCGACCTGCCGATCATCACGGGGCTCTTCCAAAGCAATGCGCCAGGGCGAGCCGTCGAGCTTTCTGCCTTTGGCCTTTAATTCACCCGTGACTTCAGCGAGGTAATCGTCGATGCCCATGGCGTCGAGCCTGGCCGCAATGGTATCGACGGCATAACCGGCGGCGATGCTGTTGAAATCGACTTCGACGGCGGCGTCCTTGCACAACTGATCGCCCTTGATATGCAGATGCTGGTGGCCAACCCGCTGCATCGCTTCGGCCAACGCAGCGGCGCCAGGGACCTTCTCTTCGCGGCCTTGTGGGCCGAAGCCCCAGAGATTCATCAGAGGTTCGACGGTGAGGTCGTAGGAACCTTCGCTTTGTAGTGAGAGTTGTTCGCCTGTACGCACCAGTTCAAGCACCGGCACGGGCATTGTCTGACAGCTATTGGCCGGCAAAGCGTTGAAGCGTTCGATATCCGAATCATTGCGATAGGTGGACAGCTGTCGATCAACTTCGCCGAGGATACCTTCCACTTCCCGGCGAACTTGCGCGGAATCAGCGAGGCCGGCGTGGCGCACGTATTTGATCGAATAGGAGCTGCCCATGGTCGGGCCGGCGAAGCTCTCCATGGAGTTGCCATTGCCGCAGCCGGACAAAATACCCGCGAGCACCACAACCACCCACCCTCGTCCAGTTAACAATTCTTCATCTCTCCGCAAAACCGCGCCGGCCATTATGGGACACGAGCGAAACGCTTTCTTACAAGATTTAAAGTGAGTATCCAGAAATGTCTTCCACGACCGGTACAGGCAAGGCGATTTTTCGCGTTGTCAGCGGCAATTTCCTCGAAATGTTCGACTTCATGGTTTATGGCTTCTACGCCACAGCCATCGCCAAGACCTTCTTCCCGACCGACAGCGCCTTCGCCTCCCTGATGCTTTCCCTGGCCACTTTCGGCGCAGGTTTCCTGATGCGTCCACTGGGGGCGATTTTCCTCGGCGCCTACATCGACCGCCATGGCCGCCGCAAAGGCCTGATCATCACCTTGGCCATGATGGCTGCCGGTACCGTGCTGATTGCCTGCGTGCCGGGCTACGCGACGCTCGGCGTGGCGGCTCCCCTGCTGGTGCTGTTCGGACGCCTGCTGCAAGGCTTCTCGGCCGGGGTCGAACTGGGCGGGGTGTCAGTGTATCTGGCGGAAATTTCCACACCCGGACGCAAAGGCTTTTTCGTCAGTTGGCAGTCCGCCAGCCAACAAGCGGCGGTGGTCTTCGCCGGCCTGCTCGGCGTCGGCCTCAATCACTGGCTGAGTCCGGAACAAATGGGTGACTGGGGCTGGCGCGTGCCGTTCCTGATCGGCTGCATGATCGTGCCAGTGATCTTCGTCATTCGCCGCTCGCTGGAGGAAACGCCGGAGTTCCAGGCCAGAAAACACCGCCCTACCCTTCAGGAAATTGTTCGCTCGATCGGTCAGAACTTCGGCATCGTCATCGCTGGCATGGCGCTGGTGGTGATGACCACGGTGTCTTTCTACCTGATCACCGCGTACACCCCGACGTTCGGCAAGGCTGAGCTGCATCTGTCGGACCTCGACGCGTTGCTGGTGACGGTGTGCATCGGCCTGTCGAACTTCTTCTGGTTGCCGGTAATGGGTTCGGTGTCTGACAGGATCGGCCGTAAACCCCTACTGCTGGCGGCGACGATTCTGGCAATCCTGACGGCCTACCCTGCGCTGTCGTGGCTGGTGGCGAACCCGAGCTTCAGCCATCTGCTGATCGTCGAGTTGTGGCTGTCGTTCCTGTACGGTTCGTACAACGGTGCGATGGTGGTAGCGCTGACCGAGATCATGCCGGTGGAGGTTCGTACGACCGGTTTCTCGCTGGCTTATAGCCTGGCAACCGCGACATTCGGCGGGTTTACCCCGGCGGCGTGCACGTATCTGATTCATGTGCTGGATAACAAGGCTGCGCCGGGGATCTGGCTCAGTGGCGCGGCGGTGTTGGGATTGATCGCTACGCTGGTGTTGTTCCGTGGCAACAAGCATGAACTGCGGACTGCGCAAGCGGCCATACCCGGCGGCGCGCGATAGGACGCCATCGCTGGCAAGCCATCGATGAGGCCGCAACAGCCAATCGAGATTTAGCAGGCATAAAAAAACGCCCCGACCTAAGCCGGGGCGTTTTCATGTGCAGCTATCGCTTAGCGCGGGAACGCTCGCGGGTTTACACCGGCCATGTCTTCCATCACGCGAATCACCTGGCAGCTGTAGCCGAACTCGTTGTCGTACCAGACGTACAGAACAACGCGGTTGTCCTGAACGATGGTCGCTTCAGCGTCGACCACACCGGCGTGGCGCGAGCCAACGAAGTCAGTGGACACCACTTCCTGCGAGTTGACGAAGTCGATTTGCTTGTGCAGATCGGAGTGCAGCGCCATGTAGCGCAGGTACTCGTTCATCTCTTCACGGGTAGCGGCTTTCTCAAGGTTGAGGTTGAGAATGGCCATCGACACGTTCGGCGTCGGAACGCGGATCGCGTTACCGGTCAGCTTGCCGGCCAGCTCCGGCAGGGCCTTGGCAGCAGCGGTGGCAGCACCGGTCTCGGTGATGACCATGTTCAGCGCGGCGCTACGGCCACGGCGATCGCCCTTGTGGAAGTTGTCGATCAGGTTCTGGTCGTTGGTGTACGAGTGAACGGTTTCGACGTGACCGTTGATGATGCCGAACTTGTCATTCACGGCTTTCAGCACCGGCACGATGGCGTTGGTGGTGCAGGAAGCGGCGGACACGATCTTGTCGTCAGCGGTGATTTCGTTGTGGTTGATGCCGTGAACGATGTTCTTCAGCTTGCCCTTGCCAGGTGCGGTCAGAACAACGCGGTCGATACCCGGGCACGCCAGGTGCTGACCCAGACCATCGGCGTCACGCCATACACCGGTGTTGTCCACCAGCAGCGCGTCTTTGATGCCGTACTGGGTGTAATCCACCTCGGTCGGGTTCTTCGCGTAGATCACCTGGATCAGGTTACCGTTGGCGGTGATGGTGTTGTTTTCTTCGTCGATGGTGATGGTGCCGTTGAACGAACCGTGTACCGAATCGCGGCGCAGCAGGCTGGCGCGTTTGGTCAGGTCGTTTTCGGCGCCTTTGCGCACCACGATGGCACGCAGACGCAGACCGTCGCCACCACCGGTTTTCTCGATCAGGATACGCGCCAGCAGACGACCGATACGGCCGAAGCCGTACAGCACAACATCGGTGCCTTTACGTGCGGAAGCGTTTTGCTGGCCAACCACGTCAGCCATTTCTTCACGAACGAATTGCTCGGCGCTGCGGCCATTGCCTTCGTTACGGAATTTGAACGCCAACTTGCCCAGATCCACCGAAGCCGCGCCGAGCTTGAGCTCGCTCATGGCCTTGAGCAGTGGGAATGTTTCGTGGACGGAGAGTTCGCTGTCGTCGGAAGAACGGTGGCGAGCAAAGCGGTGAGCTTTGAGAATCGCGATGACAGACTGGTTGATCAGGCTGCGGCCATAGATCGAACTCACCACGTTGTTATTGCGGTAGAGCTGACCGATAAGCGGGATCATCGCTTCTGCGAGTGCTTCACGGTCGATCCATTCACCAAGACACTGGTCGGGCTTCTGAGTCACGGTAACCTTCCACATGTAGGGGCAGAAAAAAGGGGCTACATTATGCCGCCGACAACCTCATTCAGCAATGCGCGCTTGTCGCGAAACCGGTAACAAAATCCTGTTCAAAAAATTTGCGCATCGCGCCAGCCCAATAAAACCGGGGCTTTCAGCGCAGTCAATTTTTCGACGACTGTTAGACGATGTCTGTAACCCTCCGTAACACTACCTACTTTCGGCACTACATAATCGCTAAAAAACCGCTGGTTTTTATGGTTACCACTACATTTCGCCTAAACATCGAAGATAGACGTAGTCTGCAACTGACAGGCGGCACCGGACGCCGCTACAATTACCGACTTTGTCGCAAAGCCTGGAGCTCAACCTTCCGTGCCCGTTCTGCGTCTACCGCTACTCCCTGCCGAGGCAGGTAAACAGCATTGGGGCAATCTGCCCGGTGCTGCCCTCAGTCTCGCGATTGCCGAGGCTGCCAGCGCTGCCAAGCGCTTCACCCTGCTACTGACCGCCGACAGCCAGAGCGCTGAACGACTGGAACAGGAGCTGAGTTTTTTCGCCCCGGATTTGCCCGTGCTGCATTTTCCCGACTGGGAAACCCTGCCGTACGATCTGTTCTCGCCGCACCAGGACATTATTTCCCAGCGTATCGCCAGCCTGTATAGACTGCCGGAGCTGGCGCATGGCGTGCTGGTGGTGCCGATCACCACAGCGTTGCACCGGTTGGCGCCGACCAAATTTCTGCTCGGCAGCAGTCTGGTGCTGGATGTCGGGCAGAAACTCGATGTCGAACAGATGCGCTCGCGGCTCGAAGCCAGTGGTTATCGCTACGTCGACACGGTTTATGAGCACGGCGAGTTCACCGTTCGCGGTGCGCTGATCGACCTGTTCCCGATGGGCAGCAAACTGCCCTACCGCATCGACCTGTTCGACGACGAAATCGAAACCCTGCGTACCTTCGATCCGGAAAACCAGCGTTCCATCGATAAGGTCGACTCGGTCAAGCTGTTGCCGGCCCGTGAATTTCCGCTGCAGAAAGATGCGGTCACCCGCTTCAAGGCTCGGTTCCGCGAGCGTTTCGACGTCGACTTCCGTCGCTGCCCGATCTTTCAGGACCTGAGCAGCGGCATTACCCCGGCCGGTATCGAGTACTACCTGCCGCTGTTCTTCGACGAAACCTCGACCCTGTTCGATTACTTGCCGCAGGACACCCAAGTGTTTTCGCTGCCGGGCATCGAGCAAGCGGCGGAAAACTTCTGGAACGACGTGCGCAATCGTTATGAAGAGCGTCGCGTCGACCCTTCGCGTCCTTTATTGCCGCCGGCGGAACTGTTCCTGCCGGTGGAAGATTGCTTCGCGCGCCTGAAGAGCTGGCCACGGGTGGTCGCCAGCCAGCAGGACGTGGAAAGCGGTGTCGGCCGCGAACGCTTCCCGGCACAGGCACTGCCGAATCTGGCGATCGAAGCCAAAGCCACGCAACCGCTGGCGGCACTGTCGGCATTTCTCGATGAATTCCCCGGTCGCGTGTTGTTCACCGCCGAATCCGCCGGCCGTCGCGAAGTGCTGCTGGAGTTGCTTGAACGCCTGAAGCTGCGGCCGAAAACCGTCGACAGCTGGCCGGACTTCGTCGCGAGCAAGGATCGTCTGGCGATCACCATTGCTCCGCTCGACGAAGGCCTGATGCTGGATGAGCCGGCGCTGGCACTGGTCGCGGAAAGTCCGCTGTTCGGCCAGCGCGTGATGCAACGTCGTCGCCGCGAAAAACGCAGCGACGTCAGCAACGACGCAGTGATCAAGAACCTCACCGAGCTGCGCGAAGGTGCGCCGGTGGTGCACATCGACCACGGTGTCGGCCGTTATCTGGGCCTGACGATCCTGGAAATCGACAATCAGGCGGCCGAATTTCTCACCCTCGAATACGCCGAGAACGCCAAGCTCTACGTGCCGGTGGCCAACCTGCATTTGATCGCGCGTTACACCGGCAGCGACGATGCCCTGGCCCCGCTGCACCGCCTCGGCTCGGAAACCTGGCAGAAAGCCAAGCGCAAAGCCGCCGAACAGGTGCGCGATGTCGCCGCTGAATTGCTCGACATCTATGCCCGTCGCGCCGCTCGCGAAGGCTACGCATTCGCCGACCCGAAAGCCGATTACGCAACGTTCAGCGCCGGTTTCCCGTTCGAAGAAACCCCCGATCAACAATCGACCATCGAAGCCGTGCGCGAAGACATGCTCGCGCCGAAGCCAATGGATCGACTGGTCTGCGGCGACGTCGGTTTCGGCAAGACCGAAGTGGCCATGCGCGCTGCATTCATCGCCGTGCACGGCGGTCGCCAAGTGGCAATTCTGGTGCCGACCACCCTGCTCGCCCAGCAGCACTACAACAGCTTCCGCGACCGCTTCGCCGACTGGCCGGTGACCGTGGAAGTGATGAGCCGCTTCAAGTCAGCCAAGGAAGTCAGCGCCGCGATCGCCGATCTGGCCGAAGGCAAGATCGACATCGTCATCGGCACGCACAAGCTGCTGTCCGACGACGTGAAGATCAAAAACCTCGGGCTGGTGATCATCGACGAAGAGCACCGCTTTGGTGTCCGTCAAAAAGAACAGCTCAAGGCGCTGCGCAGCGAAGTCGACATTCTGACCCTGACCGCCACGCCGATTCCGCGCACGCTGAACATGGCGGTGTCGGGCATGCGCGACCTGTCGATCATCGCCACGCCGCCGGCGCGACGCCTGTCGGTGCGCACCTTCGTCATGGAGCAGAACAAGAGCACGGTCAAAGAGGCCCTGCTCCGCGAACTGCTGCGTGGTGGTCAGGTTTACTACCTGCACAACGATGTGAAGACCATCGAGAAATGCGCCGCCGATCTCGCCGAACTGGTGCCGGAAGCCCGTATCGGTATCGGTCACGGGCAGATGCGCGAGCGCGAACTCGAGCAGGTGATGAGCGACTTCTATCACAAGCGTTTCAACGTGCTGATCGCCTCGACCATCATCGAGACCGGCATCGACGTGCCGAGCGCCAACACCATCATCATCGAGCGCGCCGACAAGTTCGGCCTGGCGCAACTGCACCAGTTGCGTGGCCGTGTCGGCCGCAGTCACCACCAGGCTTACGCCTACCTGTTGACACCGCCGCGCCAGCAAATCACCTCGGATGCGGAAAAGCGTCTGGAAGCGATCGCCAATACTCAGGATCTCGGTGCCGGTTTCGTCCTCGCGACCAACGATCTGGAAATCCGTGGCGCCGGCGAACTGCTCGGCGATGGTCAGAGCGGGCAGATTCAGGCCGTGGGCTTCACCCTGTACATGGAAATGCTCGAGCGCGCGGTGAAGTCGATCCGCAAGGGCGAACAACCGAACCTCGATCAGCCATTGGGCGGTGGCCCGGAAGTCAACCTGCGGGTGCCGGCGCTGATTCCGGAAGACTATTTGCCGGATGTTCACGCGCGTCTGATTCTGTACAAGCGCATCGCTTCGGCCACCGACGAGGAAGGCCTCAAGGATCTGCAAGTCGAGATGATCGACCGCTTCGGCCTGTTGCCGGAGCCGACCAAGAATCTGGTGCGGATCACGGCGTTGAAGCTGCAGGCAGAAAAACTTGGCATCAAGAAAGTCGATGGTGGCCCACAAGGTGGGCGCATCGAGTTCGAAGCGCAGACCCCGGTCGACCCGATGACCCTGATCAAGCTGATCCAGAGCCAGCCAAAACGCTACAAATTCGAAGGCGCGACGATGTTCAAGTTCCAGGTCCCTATGGAACGCCCGGAAGAGCGCTTTAATACTGTAGAGGCGCTGTTTGAGCGCCTCCTCCCGAAAACTGTTTGAAGGACGCCCAATGCGCCTGTTTCGCTCGCTGACTTTGCTGCTCACCTTGGTAGCACCCTCGGCTTTCGCCGATGACCTGTATCAGGTCGAAATGATTCTGGTGCGCCAGAATGCTGTGCCAGCCATCGTCAGTCGCGCCGCTCCGGAAGACTGGGCGGCCGGCGCCCAACGCTTGGCCGATGACAGCAAGCGCACGCCTGCACTGAATGAGGTTGTCACCAAGCTAACGGCCAGCGGCGACTACAGCGTGCTGATGCACAAGGCCTGGCAGCAAACCCTCGGTGAGACACCGGCCAAAGTCGCGGTCAGCGACGGCCAGGAGCAATTCGGCCAGTTCCCGATCGAGGGCACGCTGGAAATGAAGCTGGGGCGCTTCACCGATGTGAACGCCGATTTCTGGGTCAATCAGATCGACGCCAATGGCCTGGTCACCGCCAGTGAGCGCCTGAAACAGGACAGCCACACCAAGAACGGCCAACTCAACTACCTGGACAACGGCCACTTGGCCCTGCTGATCAAGATCACTTCCCTGACCGCGCCTGCGCCACGGGAAGCGCCTGAAGACATTCCGGACTGATCGAAGTCCTTATGCCCCCACCCCTGAGTAAACCGTTGGCACCCTCCTGGGTCAGCCGATTCAAGGAACAGAGCCTGGAGCGTGGCCGCCGCTACGCCCTGGAAAACCGGGTACGCATCGCCCAGGTCGGCGATGCGACCATCACCGCCAGTTGCGAAGGCTCTGGCGGTAACGTTTATCGCCAGACCATTCAGCTGCGCGAATCCGCCAAAAGCACTTTGCTGCTGGTCGATGCCAGTTGCACATGCCCGGTTCGCAGCAACTGCAAACACTGCGCCGCGGTGCTGCTGAAAGTGCAGGAAACCCTCGATTACCCCGCTGCCGCCAAAGACGCCGAACTCTTGGAAAAGCTGCAAGCCGTGCTGGAAAACCGCAGCCCGAAAGCGCCGCCGCAAGTGTTGGTCGACAATGTGCAGCCATTGCCACGCCTGTGGCTGGCCAGCGTCGAATTCAGCGCTTTCGAACCGCGCAACGGCAAGATGCAGCGCTACATTCAGCATCGCGCGGCGCTGTCGTTCAGTTACCTCGACGAGTACGTCAGCGGGCAGAAGAACAGCGATATCCTGATTCGCCAGGAAAGCCAGACGCTGCGGGTCAAACGTCACCCGGACATCGAGCAGTCCTACCGCGAACAGTTGCGCATCCTCGGCTTTCGCATCGCCACTCGCCAGAGCAAAGCCCTGCCGGAAAGCGCCGGCGAGCTGTACGAGATGGTCAATGACAGCGCCTGGCTGACCTTCACCCTCAACGACCTGCCGAAACTGCGCAGCCAGGGCTGGGAGCTGCAGATCGATGAGGAATTCGGCTTCGATCTGACCGCCGTGGATGACTGGTACGCCACCGTCGAACAGGCGCCGGAGCGCGATTGGTTTGATCTGGAACTGGGGATCATCGTCAACGGCGAGCGCCTGAGCCTGTTGCCGATCCTGCTCAATCTGATGCGCTCGCACGCGGAAATCCTCAATCCGGAACGTATGGCGCGCCGCCGCGATGACGAGCTGATCCTGGTGAATATTCCGCAGCGCAACAGCGAGCACGGGCCGTTGCAGGTGGCGTTGCCGCTGGGTCGGTTGAAACCCGTACTCATGACACTTGGCGAGTTTTATTTGCAGGAGCCGGGCGAAACTACGCTGCGTTTGAGCAAGGCTGACGCCACGCGACTCAACTCGCTGGAAGGCCTCCCGCTGCTGTGGGAGGGTGGCGAGCAGATCCGCACGTTCGCCCAGCGCCTGCGGGATATTCGTGATTTCAGCGCAGAGGCGCCTGAAGGCTTGAACGCGACACTACGCCCCTATCAGCTCGAAGGCTTGAGCTGGATGCAGTCGCTGCGGCAACTGGAAGTCGGTGGGATTCTCGCGGATGACATGGGTCTGGGTAAAACCCTACAGACCCTGGCGCATATTCTCAGCGAGAAAAACGCCGGACGCCTCGATCGCCCGTGCATGGTGGTGATGCCGACCAGCCTGATTCCCAACTGGCTCGATGAGGCGGCGCACTTCACTCCGCAACTGAAAGTGGTTGCGCTGTACGGTGCCAGCCGCAAAAAGCACTTCGACAATCTGGCGGATTTCGACCTGATCCTCACCACTTACGCACTGCTGCCCAAAGACGTCGAACGTCTGGCCAGGCAACCGCTGCATGTGTTGGTGCTGGACGAGGCGCAGTACATCAAGAACCCGAACAGCAAAGCCGCACAAGCGGCGCGCGAGCTGAATGCGCGTCAGCGCCTGTGCCTCAGCGGTACGCCGCTGGAAAACCACCTGGGCGAGCTGTGGTCGCTGTTTCACTTCCTGCTGCCGGGCTGGCTAGGCGACGTAAAAAGCTTCAACGCCGATTACCGCGTGCCGATTGAAAAGCGCGGCAGCGAAGTCAGACTTCAGCACCTGAACGGTCGGATAAAACCGTTTCTGCTGCGCCGCACCAAAGAACAGGTGGCCACCGAGTTGCCACCGAAAACCGAGATCATCCATTGGGTCGATCTCAACGAAGCGCAACGTGATGTGTACGAAACCATGCGCCTGGCGATGGACAAGAAGGTCCGCGACGAGATCACCCGCAAAGGCGTGGCGCGCAGCCAGATCATCATTCTTGAGGCGCTGCTCAAGCTGCGCCAGGTCTGCTGTGATCTGCGCCTGGTCAATGACGCCACCCTGCCCGCCCGCGGTAGCACCTCGGGCAAACTCGACAGCTTGATGGAAATGCTCGAAGAGCTGTTCGAGGAAGGTCGGCGGATTCTGCTGTTTTCACAGTTCACCTCGATGCTGTCATTGATCGAAGACGAGCTGAAAAAGCGCAATGTCGCTTATGCACTGCTGACTGGCCAGACTCGCGATCGGCGTACGCCGGTGAAGGAATTCCAGAGCGGCAAGCGTCAGATCTTCCTGATCAGCCTGAAGGCTGGCGGTGTCGGCTTAAACCTGACCGAGGCGGATACGGTGATCCACTACGACCCGTGGTGGAACCCGGCGACCGAGAATCAGGCGACGGATCGCGCCTATCGAATCGGCCAGGAGAAACCGGTGTTCGTCTACAAAATGATTGCCCGGGGCACGGTGGAAGAGAAAATTCAGCACCTGCAGAAGGAAAAATCCGACTTGGCGGCAGGCGTGCTGGATGGGCGCAAGGCCGGGGACTGGAAGCTGCAGAGTGATGATATTGAAGCGTTGTTTGCGCCGTTGCCGGATAAGGCCGACAAGCGTTGAAATATTTGCTGCCTGTTAGATAGCTATCGCGAGCAGGCTCGCTCCTACAATGAGTTTGTGGTTGCCACAGATGCAATGTAGGAGTGAGCCTGCTCGCGATTGAATCGACTCGATCTAACGCCAGCCTCAGCCCTTGAGCACCCGCGCCAACGCCGATTTCACCTTGCCCATGCCGTCATGCAGCGCCTGCTCGATTTCGGCCATGGTGATCACGTCGGTGGTCTTGCCCGCCGCCGGATTCACTACCAGCGCCAGACAGGCGTAATCCAGATCCAGCTCACGCGCCAGCGCCGCTTCCGGCATGCCAGTCATGCCCACGATGTCGCAGCCATCGCGTTCCAGACGCACGATCTCGGCAACGGTCTCGAGGCGTGGACCCTGGGTGCAGGCATACACCCCCTGATCGCTGTACTCGCAACCTTCGGCGGCCACGGCGGCGATCAATTGCTGACGCAACGGCTCGCTGTAGGGGAAGCTGAAGTCGATGTGCGTGACATGTTCCAGATCATCAGCGAAGAAAGTGTGCTCGCGCCCGCTGGTGTAGTCGACGATCTGGTGCGGCACGCAGAAATGCCCCGTGCCCATGGCCGGATGAATCCCGCCCACCGCGTTAACGGCGATGATCGCTTCGGCACCGGCCTGCTTCAACGCCCACAGATTGGCGCGGTAGTTGACCTTGTGCGGCGGGAAGCGATGCGGGTGGCCGTGACGGGCGAGGAACAGCACTTCCTTGCCGGCGTATTCGCCGATCTGCACGTCGGCCGATGGCGCGCCGTAGGGCGTGTCCACTGCCAGCGATTGGCGAATGGTCAAGCCTTCGAGCTGGGTCAGGCCGGTGCCGCCGATGATTGCGTAAACCGTCATAGCAAAAATCCTTAATCGATCAGTTGAGCGTCTTTGAGCGCGCCAATAGCGGTGAGCCAGCGCGGATCCTGACGGTAGTCGGTGCTGGCGAATGCCTGACCACGCATACGTGCGATGCGCGCGGATGGCTTGACCTTCATGCGTTGCGCGGCACTGAGGGCCAGCTCTGCAGCGGCGCGGTCGTTGCACACCAGGCCCATGTCGCAGCCGGCAGTCAAAGCGGCTTCGATACGGCTGGCGGCATCGCCGACCACGTGGGCGCCGGCCATCGACAGGTCGTCACTGAAGATCACGCCATCGAACTGCAATTCGCCGCGCAGGATGTCCTGCAACCAGCGCCGGGAAAAACCGGCGGGCTGCGAATCCACTTGCGGATAAATCACGTGGGCCGGCATTACAGCGGCCAGTTGCTTGCTCAATCGGGCGAAAGGCACAAGGTCGTTGGCGCGTATCTCGTCGAGGCTGCGCTCGTCGTTCGGGATCGCTACATGGGAATCCGCTTCGGCCCAGCCGTGGCCGGGGAAGTGCTTGCCGGTGGCAGCCATGCCCGCGCTGTTCATGCCGCGAATAAAGGCTCCGGCGAGCACGGCAGCGCGTTCGGGATCGCCCTCGAATGAACGGGTGCCAACCACGGCGCTGCGCTGGTAATCCAGATCAAGCACCGGGGCGAAACTCAGGTCGAGTCCGACTGCCAGCACTTCAGTGGCCATGATCCAGCCGCACTGCTCGGCGAGGTATTCGGCGTTCGAGTTGTCGGCGATGGCACGCATGGCCGGCAGGCGCACAAAGCCCTGACGCAGGCGCTGTACGCGACCGCCCTCTTGATCCACCGCCAGCAGCAGATCCGGACGAATCGCGCGAATCGCCGCACTGAGTTCACGCACCTGGCGCGGATGCTCAATGTTACGCGCGAAAATAATCAGGCCGCCCACTTCGGGCTGACGCAACAATTGGCGATCTTCGGCCGTCAGCCAGGTACCGGCGACGTCCACCATCAACGAGCCTTGCAGGCCAGCAGTCATAGAGATTCCTTGAAAACGAAAAACCCGATCCGCAAGAAATCGCTACCGTGAGCCATGCTCGGCAGGTCGGCAATTTCTATGGATTTCGGGTTCAGAACGAGAGTCGGCATGGGCGGCTAGCTTAGCGGATACCAGCTGCCGCGCCCACCCGTGCGCGGTTAAACCTTGGCGGCGACCGGCGTTGATTTGCTCCGAGGACGCAGTTGCGCGGTGGCCATGGCGGCATCAGTAACGCCGGTTTCGGCACGCATGCCCGCAGCGAGGAACGGTACCATCAGGCGCATCACTTGCTCGATAGAAGTGTTGACGCCGAAATCGGTCTCGGCGATCGCACGCAACGCCTTGATACCGGACATGCTGAACGCCGCGGCGCCGAGCATGAAGTGCACGCGCCAGAACAGCTCGATCGGCGGAATGCGCGGCGCAGCCTCGTTGACCAGCAGCATGTAGCGACGGAACACCTTGCCGTACATGTCTTCCAGATAACGGCGCAGGTGGCCTTGGCTCTGGCTGAACGCCAGACCGAGCAAGCGCATGAAGATCGACAGGTCGTTGCCACTGCGTGGTTGAACCACGAGGGCTTGCTCGACGAGGATTTCCAGCAGTTCTTCGAGGGTTGGCTTGTTTTCAGGCTTGGCCTGACGTCGCTCCAGCTCTTTGTCGAGGCTGATGCAGAACGGACCGAGGAAGCGCGAGAAAACCGCTTGGATCAGCGCTTTTTTCGAGCCGAAATGATAGTTCACCGCTGCCAGGTTGACGCCAGCCTTGCTGGTGATCAAACGCAATGAGGTTTCAGCGAAACCTTTCTCCGCGAACAACTGCTCGGCAGCATCAAGAATGCGTTCAACGGTTTCCGACTGGGCCATGGCTACTCCGCCTGACAAACACTTGTTTGAAACATACGTTTCAGCCTGTGCCTTGTCAAGCCTGCCAGTTCGTTTTGGGAATGGTCGGTCAGCTATTTAACCACACAAGCTCAATGCATTAATAAGCACGAATGCCGACCGTCTGGCGGCATGCAAAAAAACGGGCATTGCCAAGGGCGCTTCACTGTATATAATCCCAGTCACTGTATAAAAAGACAGAGCGATCAATATGCTAAAGCTGACGCCACGCCAAGCCGAGATTCTGGCCTTTATCAAACGCTGCCTCGAAGACAACGGCTACCCGCCAACCCGAGCGGAAATCGCTCAGGAACTGGGCTTCAAGTCGCCGAACGCGGCTGAAGAACATCTCAAGGCACTGGCCCGAAAAGGCGCCATCGAGATGACCCCCGGCGCTTCTCGCGGTATTCGCATTCCCGGCTTCGAAGCCAAGGCCGATGACTCTACCCTGCCCATCATTGGCCGGGTCGCTGCCGGCGCGCCAATCCTCGCCCAGCAGCACATCGAAGAATCCTGCAACATCAATCCGGCCTTCTTTCATCCACGCGCTGACTATCTGTTGCGTGTACACGGCATGAGCATGAAGGACATCGGCATTTTCGATGGTGACCTGCTCGCCGTGCATACCACCCGCGAAGCACGTAATGGCCAGGTTGTCGTTGCCCGCATCGGCGATGAAGTGACGGTCAAACGCTTCAAACGTGAAGGCAGCAAGGTCTGGCTGATCGCCGAAAACCCCGAGTTCGCCCCTATCGAAGTCGACCTGAAAGATCAGGAACTGGTGATCGAAGGCTTGAGTGTCGGCGTTATCCGCCGCTAATTGGAGGCTTTATGCAGTTCCCACACACACCTCAGCAAACACAACTGCCTTTATTCGAAGCGTTTCTGGCACAACCGATGGCGCCGATCCTGAAAGACGTGGTCGAGCGCCCGTGGACTGCCGAACCCGAAGTATTCAGTGAGCTGTCACTGCGCGGTGCTGCCGGGAACTGCCTGAACCTGCTCGCCCCGATCCTTCGCGAACTCAGTGAAGATCAGGACGCGCGCTGGCTGACACTGATCGCACCACCAGCCAGCCTGACCCAAACCTGGCTGAGGGATGCGGGCCTGAACCGCGAGCGCATCCTGCTGCTGCAACCACGGGGCGCTCAAAGCGCTCAGCAACTGGCGTGCGAAGCTCTAAGACTGGGTCGCAGTCACACTGTGGTCACTTGGCTCAACCCGCTAAGCACCAGCTCGCGGCAACAACTGATCAGCGCCGCACGCACGGGCGAGGCTCAGAGCCTGAACATTCGTTTGGGTTGATTGATGGGCAACAAGCGCTGTGTGAAGCGCAGGGCTTCTCCAGGGACAGAGAAGCCGATCTGAAGCGGTAACGTCCAACAGTAAAAAGGCGGGGATCAATGAAGAACCCGCGGCCCTTCTTCCTTATCAAACTCGCCTTCGACCATGCGACCGGCCATCTGCACGCCGACGCTTAACATCGCTTTAGCGATTTCCACATGCTGACCTTGCAGGAACGCCTTGGCATCCTCGGAGAAATCCAGCGTCACCAAAGAACCCTCGTCCTCAGCCCTGCGCAGTTCGATTCGGCCGTCTGGTAACTCGACAATTTCTAGAAAGGACGTTGGCATAAAGGTCTGTTCTCCACGAAAGGCAGGGATTATATAGACATCATTCAGGCTTCGCTCGGGATCTTGACCAGCAGCATGTTTCAGATTGCCACTGTGTCGATCGCCCTCAGCACTCGTTCAAGCCTTCGCGAAAACGAATCGCCAGACCTTTCAAGTTCTGCCGCCAGCTCTCCAGCTCCTCTCGGCTCAACTCTTCTGCCGCGTCTTCTTCATCCAGGTTAATCGCCTGAATCAATGGCTGTGTCACATCGCCCTTCGGTTTGTGTGGAACGCGCGGCGGCTGAAACAGCGCCGAATGCGCAGCCAGCAGTTTCGCCAGCCAGGTTTCAGGATTACCCGCCAGCTCGACCATCTCGGCCAACTCGGGAATCGCAATCGACTCCAGAACTTCATGCGTCAGCAGCATCTCGGCGCGCGGTGCATTGGCCTGCGGCAGCCGATAGAAACCCGCAATCTCATGACAAAGACCGAGCAACGCGCCGTAGAGGTGAAACAATGCTGACTCACGCCCAGCCTGAATCAACGCCAGAGAATTCATCGCGCGCCCTTCTTCGGCTCGAGCCAGAGCCTCGAGTGACAGGCCGGCGAAATAGATCTTCTGGTTGGTGCGGGTATAGAGCTCGTGGGCCATGACGGCAGTCTCCACTACGAAATAATTGCTTCACACAGGCCGGACAGTGTCGTGGATCAGCCGATCCCACCGCAAGCACAAAACAAAAAGGCCGCATGAAAACCCGAGGGGTCGTCATGCGGCCTTTCAGTTTCAGGCTAATGTTTACTCAGCCTTGGCCTTCGTACGCTTGTCTTCAACCGTCCACTTACCGCCGTCGAAGTACGCCTTCCAACCGGTAGGCTTGCCATCGACTTCGGTCTGTACGTATTGCTCCTTGGTCTTGCGGCTGTAGCGGATCACCGCCGGCAAACCATCAGGATCCTTCTGTGGAGCTTCGCAGAGGAAGTGGTACTTCGGATCGATCTCGTCCTTGTGCGGCAGAATCTCGATCACCAGCGGAGCACGGGTCTCGCGGTTTTTCGGGAACTGACTGGCAGCCAGAAACAGACCAGACGCACCATCACGCAGGATGTAGGTGTCGTTGACCTTTTCGCATTTCAGCTCAGGCATCTTCACCGGGTCCATCTTCGGCGGCGCCGCGTCACCGCTCTTCAGCAGTTTGCGGGTGTTTTTGCAGGTCGGGTTGGTGCAACCGAAGAACTTGCCGAACCGGCCGGTCTTGAGCTGCATCTGACTGCCGCACTTGTCGCATTCCAGGCTCGGACCTTCGTAGCCCTTGATGCGATAGCTGCCCTCTTCGATTTCGTAGCCGGCGCAATCCGGGTTGTTACCGCAGATGTGCAGCTTGCGCTTCTCGTCCAGCAGGTAAGCGTCCATTGCCGTGCTGCAGATCGGGCAGCGATGCTTGCCGCGCAGCACCAGCGATTCCGACTCGCCTTCGTCGTCCGCGGCGATTTCATCGCCCGGCACGAGGTTGACGGTGGCCTTGCAGCGTTCTTTCGGCGGCAGGCTGTAGCCCGAGCAACCGAGGAACACGCCGGTCGATGCGGTACGGATCTGCATCGGACGGCCGCACGTGGTGCACGGAATGTCAGTCATGACCGGCTGATTGGCACGCATGCCGCTGTCCGGATTTTCGGCCACTTCGAGTTTCTTCTTGAAGTCGCCGTAGAACTCGTCCAGCACGTTTTTCCAGTCGCGCTCACCCTGCGCCACGTCATCGAGATTCTCTTCCATGCCGGCGGTGAAGCCATAGTCCATGAGGTTCGAGAAGCTTTCCGACAGGCGCTCGGTGACGATATCGCCCATCTTTTCCGAGTAGAAACGACGGTTGTGCAGGGTCACGTAGCCGCGATCCTGAATGGTCGAAATGATCGCAGCGTACGTCGAAGGACGACCGATACCGCGCTTTTCCATTTCCTTCACCAGACTGGCTTCCGAGTAACGCGCCGGCGGCTTGGTGAAGTGCTGCGACGGATCGAGCTTGATTAGCTTCATCACGTCGCCTTGCGCCATATCAGGCAGAACGTCGTCATCACCTGGCTTGGCAATCTGCGGCATGACGCGCGTGTAACCGTCGAACTTGAGGATACGGCCCTTGGCGCGCAGCTCGAAGTCACCAGCGCCTACGCTGACGGTGGTCGACAGGTATTGCGCTGGCAGCATCTGGCAAGCGAGGAACTGGCGCCAGATCAGCTCGTAGAGGCGCTCAGCGTCACGCTCCATGCCCGCCAGCTTGCTCGGAATGGTGTTGGCGTCGGACGGACGAATCGCTTCGTGAGCCTCTTGCGCGCCTTCCTTGCTGCTGTAGACGTTCGGCGTTTCCGGCAGGTATTTCTTGCCGAATTCGTCTTCGATATAAGTGCGCGCCATCGCCACGGCATCAGCCGAGAGGTTGGTCGAGTCAGTACGCATATAAGTGATGTAGCCGGCTTCGTACAGACGCTGGGCCATCATCATGGTTTTCTTCACGCCGAAGCCCAAGCGGTTGCTTGCAGCCTGTTGCAGGGTCGAGGTGATGAACGGCGCCGAAGGCTTGCTGCTGGTCGGCTTGTCTTCGCGCTTGACGATGCTGTAGCTGGAGGACTTGAGCTTCTCCAGCGCAGCCATGGCCTGGGCTTCGTTCAACGGCTTGAAGGCCTCGCCTTTTTCACGAGCCACTTCGAAACGCACGGTCGAGCCTTTGGTGGTGCCGAGATCGGCGTGCACTTCCCAGTACTCTTCCGGGTTGAACGCACGAATTTCGCGCTCACGCTCGACCACCAGCTTCACGGCAACCGATTGCACACGACCGGCGGACAGACCACGGGCAATCTTCGCCCACAGCAGCGGCGAGACCATGTAACCCACAACGCGGTCGAGGAAGCGACGTGCCTGTTGAGCGTTGACACGATCGATGTCCAGCTCGCCCGGTTCCGAAAAAGCCTCCTGAATCGCCTTCTTGGTGATTTCGTTGAACACCACGCGTTTGTAGCGGCTGTCGTCACCACCGATGGCTTCGCGCAGGTGCCAGGCAATGGCTTCCCCCTCGCGATCCAAGTCGGTTGCGAGATAGATGGTGTCAGCATCCTTGGCGAGCCGGCGCAGCTCTTCGATGACCTTCTCTTTACCCGGCAGGATCTCGTACTGAGCTTTCCAGCCGTGATCGGGATCGACACCCATGCGCGAAACAAGCTGCTTGCGCGCTTTCTCTTTCGGTGTGAGCACCGGACCTTCGCCTGCGGCAGCCTTGCCGCGCTTGGCGGCCGGCTCTTTGCTGGCGCTAGCCGAACCGCTGGTGGGCAGGTCTCGGATATGGCCGATACTCGACTTCACCACGTATTGGTTACCCAGATACTTGTTGATGGTCTTGGCCTTAGCCGGGGATTCCACAATGACCAGCGATTTGCCCATGGATCAGAAAATTCCTGAATTCTAGAAGTGAAAGGCGGTTGGCGCCTGACGCGGCACCGCTATATATAGTTGATACAAGGTGAGGTCAAGCACAGGGTTCTGTGCGCGCTCGCCTCATGCCTTGGAAAAAAGGCTCGGTTCGGCTTGCACCAAAGCAAAGCGTGGCACCTGCTCGCCGTCAACCTCGACCGACTCGAGAAACATGCTCAGAGGGCGCACCCAAAAGCCGTAATCGCCATACAGGGCTTGGTAAAAGACCACTTCCTCTTCGGTCTCGGAATGCCGCGCAATACTGAATACGCGGTACTGCGGACCTTTGTAATGTTGGTAGAGCCCAGGTTGTATCGGCATGCTTCGGCCCTCACTCAAATTTTTTCTAAATAAAATAAAAATAAATCCGCAAAAACAAAAACCGGGGCACTTGGCCCCGGCTTCCATCGACGAGACGCTTAAACGCGTTCGAAGACGGTGGAGATGCCTTGGCCGAGACCAATGCACATAGTGGCCACCCCGAAGGTGCCGCTATTCTGCTTCATCACGTTCAGCAAGGTGCCGGAAATACGGGCACCGGAGCAACCGAACGGGTGACCCAGGGCGATCGCGCCGCCGTGCAGGTTAACCTTCTCGTTCATCTTGTCGAGTACTTTCAGATCTTTCAGCACTGGCAGGGCCTGTGCGGCGAAAGCTTCGTTGAGCTCGAAGAAGTCGATATCGTTGATGCCAAGGCCCGCACGCTTCAGAGCTTTTTGTGTCGCCGGAACTGGACCATAGCCCATGATTGCCGGATCCACACCCGCCACGGCCATCGAACGGATCACCGCCATTGGCTGGATGCCCAGGTCCTGTGCACGCTGCGCCGACATCACGATCATGCACGAAGCACCATCGGTGATCTGCGACGAAGTACCGGCTGTCACGGTGCCGCCCTTTGGATTGAAGGCCGGCTTGAGGGCCGCCAGACTCTCCAGGGTAGTTTCCGGACGAATGGTTTCGTCGTAGTCGAACAGTTTCAGGAAACCGTTCTCGTCATAGCCCTGCATCGGGATGATTTCGTCTTTGAACTTGCCTTCCACGGTTGCCTTGTGGGCCAACTGGTGGGAACGCACGCCGAAAGCGTCCTGTTGTTCGCGAGTGATGCCGTGCATTTTGCCGAGCATTTCAGCGGTCAGGCCCATCATGCCCGAGGCTTTTGCCGCGTACAGCGACATGTGCGGGTTCGGATCGACACCGTGCATCATGCTCACGTGGCCCATATGCTCGACGCCGCCAACGACGAACACGTCACCGTTACCGGTCATGATCGCTTGTGCAGCGGTGTGCAGCGCGCTCATCGACGAGCCACACAGACGGCTGACGGTCTGGCCGGCCGAGGTGTGCGGGATCTGGGTCATCAGCGACGCCATGCGCGCGATGTTCCAGCCCTGCTCCAGGGTCTGGTTCACACAGCCCCAGATCACGTCCTCGACTTCTGCGGGATCGACCTTGGCGTTGCGTTCCAGCAATTTGCTGATCAGGTGCGCCGACATGTCTTCGGCGCGGGTGTTGCGGTGCATGCCGCCCTTGGAGCGGCCCATCGGAGTACGACCGAAGTCGACAATCACGACGTCTCTAGGATTCAAGCTCATAAGTTCACTCTCACTCTAGTTGGGGGCGCTTAACCGAAGAAGCTCTGGCCGTTTTTGGCCATTTCGCGCAGCTTCGCGGTCGGGTGGTACAGCGCGCCCAAATCGGCGTACTGGTCAGCCAGGGCAACGAACTCGGCAACACCGATCGAATCGATGTAGCGCAGCGCACCGCCACGGAATGGAGGGAAACCGATACCGTAAACCAGACCCATGTCGGCTTCGGCGGCGGTTTCAACGATGCCGTCTTCCAGGCAACGCACGGTTTCCAGGCACAGCGGGATCATCATCCAGTTGATGATGTCTTCGTCAGTGACCTCGCGCTGCTCGTAAACGATCGGCTTGAGCACTTCCAGCACCGATGGATCGGCGACTTTCTTCTGCTTGCCTTTCTTGTCGGCCTCGTAAGCGTAGAAGCCCTTACCGTTCTTCTGACCCAGGCGCTTGGCTTCGTACAGCACGTCGATGGCCGAACGACGGTCATCCTTCATGCGGTCCGGAAAACCTTCAGCCATCACGTCACGACCGTGGTGACCGGTGTCGATACCGACCACGTCCATCAGGTACGCCGGGCCCATTGGCCAGCCGAATTTTTCCATGACCTTGTCGATACGGACGAAGTCCACACCGGCGCTGACCAGTTTGGCGAAACCGCCGAAGTACGGGAACAGCACGCGGTTGACCAGGAAGCCCGGGCAGTCGTTGACGACGATCGGGTTCTTGCCCATCTTCTTGGCGTAGGCAACGGTGGTGGCAACCGCCAGCTCGCTGGACTTCTCGCCACGGATCACTTCCACCAGCGGCATCATGTGCACCGGGTTGAAGAAGTGCATGCCGACGAAGTTTTCCGGACGCTTAAGGGCCTTGGCCAGCAAGCTGATGGAAATGGTCGAGGTGTTGGACGCGAGGATGGTGTCCTCTTTGACCTGAGCTTCGACTTCGGCCAGCACGGCTTGCTTGACCTTCGGATTCTCGACAACTGCTTCAACCACCAGATCGACGTGACCGAAGTCGCCGTAGGACAGGGTCGGACGAATGCCGTTGAGCACTTCGGCCATTTTCGCAGCGGTCATGCGACCTTTATCAACGCGGCCAACCAGCAGTTTGGCGGCTTCGGCCAGACCCTGCTCGATCCCGTGCTCGTTGATGTCCTTCATCAGGATCGGCGTGCCTTTGGAGGCCGACTGATAGGCGATACCGCCACCCATGATGCCGGCGCCAAGTACGGCGGCCTGCTTCACGTCTTTGGCGATTTCGTCGTAGGCCTTGGCCTTTTTCTTCAGTTCCTGATCGTTCAGGAACAGACCGATCAAGCTCTGTGCGGCAGAGGTCTTGGCCAGTTTGACGAAACCGGCGGCTTCGACTTCGAGCGCCTTGTCGCGACCGAAGTTCGCGGCTTTCTGGATGGTCTTGATCGCTTCAACCGGCGCCGGGTAGTTCGGGCCCGCTTGACCGGCGACGAAACCTTTGGCGGTTTCGAAAGCCATCATTTGCTCAATGGCGTTCAACTTGAGTTTTTCAAGTTTCGGCTGACGCTTGGCCTTGAAATCGAACTCGCCGGAGATGGCACGCTTGATCAGTTCAAGGGCAGCTTCCTGCAGTTTTTCAGGAGCAACCACGGCGTCGACGGCACTGACTTTCAGGGCGTCTTCAGGGCGGTTTTCCTTGCCGGCGGCAATCCACTCGATGGCGTTGTCGACACCGATCAGACGCGGCAGACGCACGGTGCCGCCGAAGCCTGGGTAGATGCCCAGCTTGACTTCCGGCAGACCGATCTTGGCCTTGGTCGACATGACGCGATAGTCAGCTGCCAGGCACATTTCCAGACCGCCACCGAGCGCAATGCCGTTGATGGCCGCGACGGTTGGAACGTTGAGGTCTTCGAAATCGCTGAAGATCTTGTTGGCTTCGAGATTGCCAGCAACCAGCTCGGCATCCGGCAGCTTGAAGTTGTCGACAAATTCGGTGATGTCGGCGCCGACGATGAACACGTCCTTGCCACTGCTGACGATCACGCCCTTGACCGAAGCATCTGCCTTGATGGTGTCTACGGCCTGACGCAGTTCGTTCAGGGTTAGACGGTTGAACTTGTTGACGGACTCACCCTTGAGGTCGAATTTCAATTCGACGATGCCACTTTCAAGAGCTTTAACCGTGATGGCTTTACCTTCGTAAATCATCAACTGATCTCCACGATATGGAAGCTGAACAGTACACGTCGGACGCAGGCGAATGGCTCGGCAGGACGCTTTTTCGTCGATGCTGACGCCAATCCACCCGGCACACCCGCCAACGCGATAGTCGGGATTCTGTAGGAGCAGTCTGTAAGACAAACGCTCAATTCATACGCCCGTTTGATTTGGGTACGTCACCTTCACGGAATTTCCGACAATTGTCAATCGCCCGAAATACGGGTTGAAATGCGACTTTGCGGTCATTTCCGTAGGACGAAGACCTACAACACGCGTCTGCATGTGAAGCCATTCATAGAATCAATAGTTAGAAAAGTCGTCCTAATTCGCGGCAGCCCTTGTTTAAAGGGCTACGCTGGGTGGACGGCAGAGAGATGCGCTGATCGAGTCAGCATCAAAAAGGTTTCCGGCCTGCCTGGCCACCCCGCCCGATGAATCATGTCGGGCTTTTTATTGCGCGTCTGCCGGACGCTCCCCACCGTTGCAGTGGGAAAAGTCCGCGTGTTATGCCAGTGCTTTCAGAGTGGCGTCGATGTCCTGCAAAACGGCAGCTTCGCCCTTCTCGCCCCAATACAAGGCGATCATCTGCTTGTCTGCCTCAACTTTGAAAACGTTGCCCGGCAACTTTTCGAAATGATTCAGCAGCGTGGGGTCCTCACAAACTTCCTGCCATTGATTGACCCACATACCCGGCGACTTCTGCCAGTAAGTCCAGCAGTTCGGCTGCTTGCTACGGCGCGGACGATGATATTGCGCACACGGGTTCGGCGGCTCCTGCGCCAGCCAGTGCGGCCATTCCTGCGGCGCTAGCTGCATGGCCAGCCCCATGCGTCGTGCCTCCATGCGCAGGGCAATGCGACCGCTTTGCGCGCGCGATGGGCGCAACCAGGCCAATGGACTTAAAACCACCAGCAGGATTGACACCACCAACCAGACCGTCATATCTCTATTCCCAATTCTTGGTGAGCCCATTGTGTCACTTTGGAACCAATGCGCTTGAAACCAGCCATACTTACCAATATTGAACCGTCACGAGGAGCACCTCATGCCCTACACCCATATCCTGGTCGCCGTAGACCTGACCGAAGAGTGCGACCCTGTGATTCACCGCGCCCGAGAGCTGTCGGCGAGCAATGGCGCCAAACTGTCGCTGGTGCATATCGTCGAGCCGATGGCCATGGCGTTCGGTGGCGACGTGCCGATGGATCTGTCACAACTGCAACAACAGCAGTTTGATCAGGCCAAGGAGCGTCTTGAACGCCTGAAAGCCAAATACGCGGAACTTGAAGGCGCCGATTGCCACCTTAACTATGGCCAGCCACGTCAGGAAATCCATCACTTCGCCAAGGAACAGAAGTGCGATCTGATCGTAGTCGGCAGCCATGGCCGTCACGGTCTCGCGCTATTGCTCGGCTCGACCGCCAACGACGTACTGCACGGCGCGCCATGTGATGTATTGGCGGTACATCTGGTCAAACGCTGACCTGCGGCAGCTCCTGCAAAAAGCCCGGCCTCACGCAAATGAGGCCGGGCTTTTTTGTTACCGGATCAATCAGGCATCCAGCTCAGCCCAACGCTCCACCAACGCATCCAGCTCAGCCTGCAACTGCTCCAGAGAAGCAATCACCTTGGCCGTTTCTGCCGGCGGACGCTGATAGAAACCGGCCTCAGCCATCTCTGCCTCGACAGCGGCAATCTGCTGTTCCTTGGCATCGATGTCACCCGGCAGCGCTTCCAGCTCGCGTTGCAGTTTGTAGCTAAGCTTCTTCTTGGCCGCCGGAGCAGCCGCGACAGGCGCAGCAGCCACAGCCGGCTCAGCAGTGACTACCGCCGAATTCAGGTCAGCCTTGCCCGATTTGCTTTCAGTCACGCCCAGCAGGCGCGGCGAGCCGCCCTGACGGATCCAGTCCTGATAGCCGCCGACGTATTCACGCACCTTGCCTTCACCTTCGAAGACCAACGTACTGGTGACCACGTTGTCGAGGAATGCCCGATCGTGGCTGACCATCAGCACGGTGCCGTTGAAGGTCAGCAGCACTTCTTCGAGCAGTTCGAGGGTTTCCACGTCGAGGTCGTTGGTCGGTTCGTCGAGCACCAGCAGGTTCGCCGGTTTGCTGAACAGTTTGGCCAGCAACAGACGCGCCCGCTCACCACCCGACAGCGCCTTGACCGGCGTGCGGGCTCGCTGCGGGCTGAACAGGAAGTCGCCGAGGTAGCTCAGCACGTGACGGCTCTGACCATCGATATCGATGAAGTCGCGACCTTCGGCGACGTTGTCGATCACGGTCTTTTCCAGATCCAGCTGATGGCGCAACTGGTCGAAGTACGCCACGTCGATCCGCGTGCCCTCTTCCACTTTACCGCTGGTCGGTTGCAGACCGCTGAGCATCAGTTTCAGCAGAGTGGTCTTGCCGGTACCGTTGGCGCCGAGCAGACCGATACGGTCGCCGCGTTGCAGGACCATCGAGAAGTCCTTGATCAGGAACGGCCCGCCCGGATGCGCAAAGCTGACATTCTCGAGGACCATCACTTGCTTGCCGGACTTGTCGGCGGTTTCCAGCTGAATGTTGGCCTTGCCGGTGCGCTCACGACGCTCGCTACGCTCAACGCGCAGGGCTTTCAGGGCGCGGACGCGGCCTTCGTTACGGGTACGCCGGGCCTTGATGCCCTGGCGGATCCACACTTCTTCCTGGGCCAGACGCTTGTCGAACAGCGCGTTGGCGGTTTCTTCTGCGGCCAGTGCGGCTTCTTTGTGCACGAGGAAACTGGCGTAGTCGCCGTTCCAGTCGATCAGGCCACCGCGATCCAGTTCAAGGATGCGCGTGGCGAGGTTTTGCAGGAAGGAACGGTCGTGCGTAATGAACAGCACGGCGCCCTGGAAATCTTTCAGCGCTTCTTCAAGCCAGGCAATCGCACCGATGTCCAGGTGGTTGGTCGGTTCGTCGAGCAGCAGCAGATCCGGCTCGGACACCAGCGCCTGCGCCAGCAGGACGCGACGACGCCAGCCACCGGACAGTTCGGCGAGGGTCTTGTCGGCCGGCAGTTGCAAGCGGCTCAGGGTACTGTCGACCAGGGTCTGCAAGCGCCAGCCGTCACGGGCTTCGAGGTCGTGCTGAACGTGCATCAGTTTGTCCAGATCGGCATCGGTAACGATGTTCTGGCTCAGGTGATGGTATTCGGCAAGCAGTGCGCCCACTCCGTCGAGGCCTTCAGCCACCACGTCGAATACGGTCCGCTCGTCGGCCACCGGCAATTCTTGCGGCAGCTCGCCGATTTTCAGACCGGGGGCACGCCACACCGAGCCGTCATCGGGCTTCTGGTCGCCCTTGACCAGTTTCATCATGCTGGACTTGCCAGTGCCGTTGCGGCCGATGATGCACACCCGCTCACCACGGGCGATCTGCCAGGACACCTTGTCCAACAACGGCATAGCGCCGAACGCAAGGGACACATCGCTGAATTTGAGCAGGGTCATGAGCTTCTCCAAAAACCGGGCGCGCATTCTACCTGAGTTAGGGCTTCAGCAGGCCGGCAATTTGTCTGTCGAAGCACTCTGCACAACATTTGTTGCGAACTTGTGCTGCGAGGTCCGCAAAGCTTTCGCCGCTTGCTGGCAAAAGGCTAAGCTACAGACAATTCAGTGCTGATTGATGTCGGCACTTGTCATGATTTCTCTGCCCGGATGTCTCATGCGCAGTCGCCTTTTCAGTGTCTTGTCCTGTTTGCTACTTACCGCCGCTGCCGCTCAATCCGCCCAGGCGGTGGACCTGTCCACCCAACGCCAGTATTACGATGAAGCCAAGCGCGCCCTGGCCAAGGGCGATACCGGCCCGTATTTCCGTTACAGCCAGGCCTTGGCCGATTATCCGCTGGAACCCTACCTGGCCTACGACGAACTGACCGCACGGCTGAAAACCGCAAGCAACGCGGAAATCGAGAAATTCCTCGCCGAACACGGTGACCTGCCCCAGGCCAACTGGATGAAACTGCGCTGGTTGCGCTGGTTGGCCGACCGTGGCGACTGGGCAACCTTCGTCAAGTATTACGACCCGAAACTCAACTTCACCGAGCTGGATTGCCTCAATGCGCAATACCAGATCACCCACGACAAGAAAGCCGAGGGTTACGCCAACGCCGACAAGCTCTGGCTGACCGGCAAATCGCAACCCGCCGCTTGTGATGGGCTGTTCGGCATCTGGGCCGCCGATGGCCAGCTCACCGAACAGAAACGCTGGGAGCGCACCAAACTCGCCGCTCAGGCGCGCAACTATCCTTTGGCCAACAGTCTGGTCAACGGCCTGACCACCCTCGCCCCGCGCGGTCGTTTGCTGGTGGACGTGGCACAGAAACCGGAGTTGCTGAATCAGCCTTCACGTTTCACCCCGGCCGATGAGCCGATGTCCGACGTGGTCAGCCTCGGCCTGCGTCGCCTCGCGCGTCAGGATCCGGACAAAGCCATGGCGTTGCTCGATGGTTACGCCAGCAGCATGCATTTCTCCCGTGACGAGAAAGTCGCGATCGCCCGGGAAATCGGCCTGACGCTGGCTCGGCGTTTCGACAGCCGCGCGCTGGATGTGATGACCAAGTACGATCCGGAGCTGCGCGACAACACCGTCTCCGAATGGCGTTTGCGCCTGCTGCTGCGTCTGGCGCGTTGGGACGATGCGTATCAGTTGACCCGCCGCCTGCCGCAGGATCTGGCCACCACCAACCGCTGGCGCTACTGGCAGGCACGCAGTCTGGAACTGGCTCAGCCGCAAAACCCGGAAGCGCAGACCTTGTACAAAGGCCTCGCGCGGGAACGTGATTTCTACGGTTTCCTCGCCGCCGACCGCTCGCAATCGCCGTACTCACTGAACAACAAGCCATTGGTGCTGAGCCAGGCGCTGATCAACAAGGTCCGCAATACCCCGGGCGTGCGTCGTGCTCTGGAATTCCATGCTCGCGGCCAGATCGTCGACGGTCGTCGCGAGTGGTATCACGTCAGCCGCCATTTCAATCGCGATGAAATGGTGGCCCAGGCCAAACTCGCTTACGACCTGAAATGGTATTTCCCGGCGATCCGTACCATCAGCCAGGCGCAGTACTGGGACGATCTGGATATTCGCTTCCCGATGGCCCACCGCGAGACCCTCGTGCGTGAAGCCAAGGTACGTGGTCTGCATTCAAGCTGGGTGTTCGCCATCACCCGTCAGGAAAGCGCGTTCATGGATGACGCCCGCTCCGGCGTTGGCGCCAGTGGCCTGATGCAGTTGATGCCCGGCACCGCCAAGGAAACCGCGCGCAAGTTCAGCATCCCGCTGGCCTCGCCGCAGCAGGTGCTGGATCCGGACAAGAACATCCAGCTCGGTGCCGCTTATCTGAGCCAGGTGCACAGCCAGTTCAATGGCAACCGCGTTCTCGCCTCTGCCGCCTACAACGCCGGCCCGGGACGCGTACGTCAATGGCTGCGTGGCGCCGACCACCTGAGCTTCGACGTGTGGGTGGAAAGTATCCCGTTCGACGAAACACGCCAGTACGTACAGAACGTGTTGTCGTACTCGGTGATCTACGGCCAGAAGCTCAACTCGCCACAACCGCTGGTGGACTGGCATGAGCGCTACTTCGACGATCAGTGATCACGCGACTGACGCCAAGTAACGAAAAATGCCCGTATCGCGAGATACGGGCATTTTTTATTGCGCAACCTGACTGGTGACCTAGTGAATTGCAGGGTCGCTGACAGTATTCGTTGAGGCGTTCTTGCCATCATTGAACTGCAACGACGCCAGCCGCGCATACAGCGGATTGCTGGCAATCAACTCCTGATGGGTACCAATGGCCACAAGCTTGCCCTGATCCATCACCGCAATCCGGTCAGCGTTTTTCACCGTGGCCAGTCGATGCGCGATCACCAGGGTGGTGCGGTTCTGCATCAGGCTCGGCAAGGCTTCCTGAATCAGATGCTCACTCTGCGCATCGAGGGCGCTGGTGGCTTCGTCCAGCAGCAGGATCGGTGCGTCGACCAGCAACGCCCGGGCGATCGCCAGGCGCTGACGCTGACCACCGGAAAGCCCGAGGCCGCCATCGCCGAGATGGGTCTGGTAACCGTTGGGCATTTTTTCGATGAAATCGTGGGCGTGAGCAATTTTGGCGGCGTCCTTGACTTGCTCCAGCGTCGCCCCCGGATTGCCGTAGCGAATGTTCTCTTCAACGCTGCCGAAAAACAGCGCCGGCGATTGCGATACCAGCGCGAAGTGACGGCGCAGGTCCAGCGGATCGAGACGAGTCAGTGGCACACCATCGATGAGAATCTGCCCTTCCAGCGGATCATAAAAGCGCAACAGCAAGTCGTACACCGTGGACTTGCCGGCGCCGGACGGCCCCACCAGCGCCAGCGTCTCGCCGGCCCGAATGGTCAGATTCAAGCCATTGACAGCGTAGCTTTCAGGACGCGAGGGGTAGGAAAAGCGCACGTCCTGCAATTGCAATTCGCCGCGCACGCGCTCCGGCAGGGTCACCTGTCCGGTGGTGGGCGGCTGGATGATATTTTCCGAACTCAGCAGTTCAGCGATGCGCTCGGCGGCCCCTGCCGCGCGCTGCAGTTCGCCAATCACTTCGCTCAAAGTGCCAATGGCACTGCCGACAATCAGACTGTAAAAGACAAACGCTGCCAGTTCCCCCCCGGTGATGCGTCCGGCAATCACGTCCATGCCACCGACCCACAACATCACCGCCACCGCACCGAGCACCAGCACAATCACCAGAGTGATCATCCACGAACGCTGAAAGATGCGTTTGCGCGCCGTGTCGAATGCATCCTCGACCGTTGTCGCAAAACGTCGCTCGTCCTGGACCTGGTGGTTGTAGGCCTGCACCGTTTTGATCTGGCCGAGGGTTTCCGACACATAGCTGCCGATATCCGCGACCCGATCCTGGCTAAGCCGCGAGAGATTGCGCACGCGCCGGCCGAAAATCAGGATCGGCGCTACCACGAACGGCAAGGCAATCACCACGATGCTGGTGAGTTTGGCGTTGGTGACAAACAACAGGATGACACCGCCAATCACCATCAACAGGTTGCGCAGAAACATCGACAGTGACGAGCCGATCACCGATTGCAGCAGCGTCGTGTCGGCGGTCAGCCGCGACTGGATTTCCGAACTGCGATTGTTCTCGTAAAAGCCCGGATGCAGATAGACCAGATGGTTGAACACCTCGCGGCGGATGTCGGCCACGCAGCGCTCGCCGATCCACGACACCCAGTAGAACCGCGCAAACGTACCCAGCGCCAGACCCAGCACCATCAGCATGAAGATACCGATGCTCTGGTTGAGCTGATGCGGCGACTGGGTCATGAAGCCACGGTCGACCAACAGTTTGATCCCCTGCCCCATCGACAGCGTGACGGCGGCAGTGACGATCAACGCCAGCAGCGCAGCGATGACTTGCCAGCGGTAAGGGGCCAGAAATCGACTGGTCAGACGCAACGCGCGACGATGTCGTGAAGAAAGCTTCGGGGTCATTCAGATGCACATCCGTGTTGATGAAAGGGCTAGCGTAAACCTTCTTTGGGTGGAACTCTGTAAATCACAATGAGTCAGGTTAAATATGCCCCCAAAGACTAGGCCATAGTTGCTATCGGTCTAACGTCGAGGTTGAGACGAACGGTCATTTCTGTTGGACTGGAATGGCCGCTCATGACGGATCGAAAGGCGCTGTCACGGCCTGGTCACGTGGCGGTTTTAATCTGGGTACACAACCTGATGAGGAGACAGGCCATGTCCTTGCAACACAGCAGCGAAGACAAGATTGAAGTGATCCGCACCAAGCCCGGCCAATCTCTGGGTTGCTCGATTATCGATAAGGATGGGCGTGAAGTACCGATCACTGAAGACATGATCCAGGACGCGTGCAGCGAGCTGGAGAAGCGCCTGGTCAAGCCTGCCGAACAAGACTGATATAGCCACCGTCTTCCTGACCCGGTCCCTTTGGCCGGGTTTTTTCTGTGTACCTATCTGAAATTTGTGCCGCGACCTTCGCAAGCAAGCTCGCTCCCACAGGGATCTCCCATCCACTGAAGATTTCCTGTGGGAGCGGGCTTGCTCGCGAAAGTCGCGGCACCTCGGTTTCTAGACAGCTACCGCACCCAACGCCGCCACGATCTTCGCCAACGCCGGCGATTCGCCTTCAATCCGCACCTTCAGCCCTTCAATCTCGCGCCGTACCGGATACTGCTTGCGCAACACGTCGAACGCCGCGCGCTGCTCGCCGACATTGCCTACAAGGCTGCGGCGAAAATCCGCATCATCGCGGCGCGGGTCGTACACGCCACGACACAACATCGCCAGCGCCCAGGCCGGATCGCTGTCGCTATGCAAAGTGACTTGCGACAACCACGGCGCCGGCAGCAGCTCACTGAGCTGGATGCTCGCAGGCTGACCAATGAATGCGCAATAAGCCTGATAAATCTGCGCCGTCCCGCGCTGTTTACCGTCGAGGCTGTAACCGGCAATGTGCGGGGTGGCCAACACGCAGAGATCAGCCAGTGCGACATCGACTTCGGGTTCGGCTCCCCAGACATCGAGCACCGCTTGCAGGTCTTCACGCTCCAGCAGCACATCACGCAAAGCGGCGTTATCCACCACCGGACCACGCGCCGCATTGATCAGCCACGCGCCGGGCTTGAGCTGCTGCAATCGCTGCTGATCGAACAAGTGCCAGGTCGCAGCGCCGCCGCTGCGTGTCAGCGGTGTGTGCAGACTGATCACATCGCACTGCTCGATGATCTGCTCCAGGCTGACGTAATCGCCCCCTTCAGAGGCCTGACGCGGCGGATCGCAGACTTTGACGTTCCAGCCCAGTCCTTTCAGGACCTCGATCAGGCGCCCACCCACCTCACCGGCACCGACGACACCGTAAGTCCGCTGAGTCAGATCGACGCCCTCGATTTCGGCGAGGGTCATCAGACTGCCCAGCACGTAATCGACCACGCCCCGGGCATTGCAGCCGGGTGCGCTCGACCAGGTGATGCCGGCCTCGTTGAAGTAGTCGAGATCCAGATGATCGGTGCCGATGGTGCAGGTGCCGACAAAGCGCACCTTGCTGCCCTCAAGCAATGCGCGGTTGACGTGGGTCACCGAGCGCACGAGCAACACGTCGGCCTGCTCGACCGTCGCACGGTCGATGGAACGGCCCGGCACCCGGCGGATCTCGCCGAAACCGGCAAAAAAAGCATCGAGCAGCGGGATATTTTCGTCGGCAACAATCAGCATGGCGGGCTCCTTTGGCGGATCGGCAGTTTAGGTGCAGATCGGTCGCCGGGCCAGCAGGCTTTGCGCTTACAAATCCGCAACAGAGGATTTTTCCTGACCAAGGCGTCAGCGGCGTAGAATGCGGCGCCTTGCGCATCAACACCTGTGGACGTTTTGCCCGTGAATTCTGTAACTGATCAACCTGTCGCCGTCTCCCTCACCCGCCCCGCGCGGATTCGCCTGGAGTTCAAGAACCTGCTCGCCCTGGCGTTGCCGATCATCATCGCGCAACTGGCAACCACAGCCATGGGCTTCGTCGATGCGGTGATGGCTGGCCGCGTCGGGCCAAAGGATCTGGCCGCCGTGGCGCTGGGCAACTCGATCTGGGTGCCGGTATTCCTGCTCATGACCGGCACCCTGCTGGCGACTACACCGAAAGTCGCTCAGCGTTTTGGCGCTGGCACTCACAGTGAGATCGGCCCGCTCGTGCGACAGGCACTGTGGCTTGCGCTGGTGGTCGGACTGATCGCGACGGCGATGCTGGTGGCCGCCGAGCCGGTGCTGCACCTGATGAAAGTCGACCCCGAGCTGATCGGACCGTGCATGCAATACCTGCACGGCATCGCCAGCGGCCTGCCGGCGGTGGCGATCTATCACGTGCTGCGCTGCACCAGTGACGGCATCGGCCGCACGCGTCCGGCCATGGTGCTAGGCCTGTGCGGTCTGGCGCTGAACATTCCGCTGAACTACATCTTCATCTATGGCCACTTCGGTGTGCCGGCGATGGGCGGCGTCGGTTGCGGTTGGGCCACGGCCATCGTGATGTGGGTGATGGCCTTGGGACTGGCCGGGTATGAGCGCTGGGCGCCAGCCTATCGCTCGAGCGAGATCTTCAGCCGCTTTGACTGGCCACAATGGGCGGTGATCAAACGTCTGCTGGCGATTGGTCTGCCAATTGGTATCGCGGTGTTTGCCGAGTCGAGCATTTTTGCCGTGATCGCCCTGTTGATCGGCAGCCTTGGCGCCACCGTCGTGGCCGGGCACCAGATTGCGCTCAACGTCAGCTCGCTGGTGTTCATGATTCCGTACTCGCTCGGCATGGCCGTTACCGTGCGCGTCGGTCAGGCCTTGGGCCGCGAAGAACCGCGTGAGGCGCGCTTTGCCGCTGGCGTCGGTATGGGCACCGCACTGGCGTACGCCTGCCTGTCGGCGAGCATGATGCTGTTGCTGCGCGAGCCGATTGCGGCGATCTACACCGCTGACCCGACGGTGATTCAAATTGCGGCGATGCTGATTGTGTATTCGGCGCTGTTCCAGTTTTCCGACGCGATCCAGGTCACCGCCGCCGGCGCGCTGCGTGGCTATCAGGACACGCGGGTGACGATGATCCTGACCCTGTTCGCTTATTGGGGCATTGGGCTGCCGGTGGGTTACGCCCTCGGCCTGACCGACTGGCTCGGCGCACCACGCGGCCCGAGCGGCTTGTGGCAAGGTCTGATCGTCGGCCTTAGCTGTGCGGCATTGATGCTGTCGATTCGCCTGACACGCAGTGCGCGCAAGCGTATTCGGATCAGTCGCTCGGCGGGCTAAGCCCTTACGCAGGACAAAAAAAGTGGGAGCGGGCTTGCTCGCGAATGCGGTGTATCAGTCGACATTTATAGTGCCTGACACACCGCATTCGCGAGCAAGCCCGCTCCCACATTTGCTTTTGCGTTTGCCTTGGGCTCAGGCGTGTTTCTTGCGGATCCAGTACAGGTAGGTACCGGCCTCTTCGTGCTGGCTCACCAGTTCATGGTCGAGAAACACGCAGAATTTGGGGATATCGCGTTTGGTCGAGGGGTCGGTGGCGATGACCTTGAGCAAGCCGCCGGGCACCAGATCACGGATGTGCTGGTGCAGCATCATCACTGGCTCCGGGCAATTGAGGCCTGTGGCGTCGAGGGTGCCGTCGACCGGGGTATCGATCATTTCACTCATGGTTCACTCCTGAAACTGGCCGGCATTGTCGCGCATTGCCGGGTATTCGGTCATCTGTGGCGTTACGCCACACTCCTACAGGGGTTTTGTGTTGTGTCAGCGGGATTTGGCTTTTTTGGTGTCGTGGCGACGCAAGTGGCAGGTCACTTCTTCGCGATCGTGATACAGCTGCTTGCAGCCGATATCGACCTTGATACCGCGCGCCTTGAAACCATCGGCAATGCGCTCAAGCAAGCGCTTCACTTCGGCATAGCGCTGCTTCATCGGCAATTTCAGGTTGACCACTGCCTCGCGGCAATGCCCCTCGCCGATCCACTCTTCCAGCATCGCGGCGTTGCGTGCCGGCTTCTCGACGATGTCGCAGACCATCCAGTCCACCGGTTGCTTGGGCTTGAAGGTGAAACCGTCGGCCATCAAATGCTGGACCAGACCGGTGTCCATCAGGCTTTCGGCCATCGGACCGTTGTCGATCGCGGTCACCAGCATGCCGCGATTGGCCAGTTGCCAGGTCCAGCCGCCCGGCGCGGCGCCGAGGTCGACGCCGGTCATGTCGCTGTGCAGGCGATCTTCCCATTGATCACGCGGGATAAAGTGGTGCCACGCCTCTTCCAGCTTCAGCGTCGAGCGGCTTGGCGCCTCACGCGGGAACTTCAGACGTGGAATGCCCATCGGCCACATCGCCGAATTGCCGGCATCGGCCATGCCCAGAAACACTTCACGACCGCTCTTGAAGGTCAGCAGCAGACGCGGCTTGCTGGCGTCTTCCACCAATTTGCCAGCGCCGGTCAGCGCCTTGCGCAGCGGGCCTTCGAATTTCTTGCAGAAGTTCGACAGTTCCTTGCCGTCATTGGTATCAACGACTTCCAGCCACAGGCTGCCGCACACCGGAAATTCAGCCATGTGCGCGAGGATTACGCTAATGCGATCGGTTTCCGGCAGATCGATGAAAACCCCGCGCGCCCACTGGCGCGGGAAGATCAGTTCGGCGAAACGCTGACCGCGCATCAAGCGCTCGGCGCCATCCTCTTCGGTGCAGACAAACTCGGCGTAGGCAGTGGCCGCTTTGGCCTTGGCGTAGCCGGCCACGTTGAGTTGGGCGGCGAGGTCGGAAATCTCCGAACAGACTTCGCCTTCGAAGCCTGGCCGGCAATGCATGAATAGGGTGTTCATTCTTACTCCTGGGCAGCGGGCGATCATTCGGCCTCTGCGCGATGCTCAGGCCTTGCGATGAAGCAAAGCCTGTCACGAAAACCGGCGCATGATAGCCGATGTCGGAACCTTGGTTCCGCTCATAGAGTCCAGTTATTAGCCAGCTAATGAAAACAGGGCTACGTTGATAGCTCTGTCCGTCCCCCGATCCGTAGCCGTGCGGATTCAAAGGAGTGATTGTAATGCCGTCCCTCGATAGCCTGAAAACGCTCAAAACCCTGCAAATCGACGACAAGACTTACCACTATTTCAGTTTGCCGGATGCCGCCAAAAGCCTGGGCGACCTCGACAAGCTGCCCATGTCGCTGAAAGTCCTGCTGGAAAACCTGCTGCGCTGGGAAGATGAAAAAACCGTCACCGGCGCCGACCTCAAGGCAATTGCGGCGTGGCTCAAGGAGCGCCGCTCCGATCGCGAAATCCAGTACCGCCCTGCGCGGGTATTGATGCAAGACTTCACCGGCGTGCCCGCCGTCGTCGACCTCGCCGCCATGCGCGCAGCGATGGCCAAGGCCGGCGGCGACCCGCAACGCATCAATCCGTTGTCGCCGGTGGATCTGGTGATCGACCACTCGGTAATGGTCGACAAGTTCGCCACCGCCAGTGCGTTCGAGCAGAACGTCGACATCGAAATGCAGCGCAACGGCGAACGTTACGCCTTCCTGCGCTGGGGCCAGAGCGCCTTCGACAATTTCAGCGTGGTGCCGCCGGGCACCGGCATCTGCCATCAGGTCAACCTCGAATACCTCGGCCGCACGGTGTGGACCAAGGATGAAGACGGCCGCACCTACGCGTTCCCCGACACGCTCGTCGGTACCGACTCGCACACCACCATGATCAACGGCCTCGGCGTGCTCGGCTGGGGTGTCGGCGGGATCGAGGCGGAAGCGGCGATGCTCGGGCAGCCGGTGTCGATGCTGATTCCGGAAGTGATCGGCTTCAAACTGACCGGCAAACTCAAGGAAGGCATCACTGCCACCGACCTGGTGCTGACCGTCACGCAGATGCTGCGCAAGAAAGGCGTGGTCGGCAAATTCGTCGAGTTCTACGGCGACGGCCTCGCCGACTTGCCCCTGGCCGACCGCGCGACCATCGCCAACATGGCTCCGGAATATGGCGCGACGTGCGGCTTCTTCCCGGTCGATGACGTGACTCTGGAGTACTTGCGCCTGTCCGGGCGGCCGCCGGAAGTGGTGAAACTGGTCGAGGCGTATACCAAGGCTCAGGGCTTGTGGCGCCTGCCCGGTCAGGAACCGGTGTTCACCGACAGCCTCGCGCTGGACATGGGCAGCGTCGAAGCCAGCCTTGCAGGGCCAAAACGCCCGCAAGATCGCGTATCGCTGCCGAACGTACCGCAAGCCTTCAGTGATTTCATCGATCTGCAATTCAAACCCACCAGCAAAGAAGAGGGACGCCTGGAAAGTGAGGGCGGTGGCGGCGTCGCGGTGGGCAATGCCGATCTGGTCGGCGAAACCGAATATGAATATGAAGGCCGCACCTATCGCCTGAAAAACGGCGCGGTGGTCATCGCGGCAATTACCTCGTGCACCAACACTTCCAACCCGAGCGTGATGATGGCCGCCGGCCTGCTGGCGAAAAAAGCCGTGGAGAAAGGCCTGACCCGCAAACCATGGGTGAAGAGTTCGCTGGCGCCCGGTTCGAAAGTGGTCACTGACTACTACAAGGCTGCGGGGCTCACGCAATATCTTGATCAACTCGGCTTTTCGCTGGTCGGTTATGGCTGCACCACCTGCATCGGCAACTCCGGCCCGCTGCCGGAACCGATCGAGAAAGCTATCCAGAAAGCCGATCTGACCGTTGCATCGGTGCTGTCCGGCAACCGCAACTTCGAAGGACGCGTGCATCCATTGGTGAAAACCAACTGGCTGGCCTCGCCGCCGCTGGTCGTCGCCTATGCCCTCGCCGGCAGTGTGCGCAGCGATATCAGCAGCGAACCACTGGGCGAGGACCCACAAGGCAATCCGGTGTACCTGCGGGATATCTGGCCTTCGAGTAAAGAGATCGCCGACGCGGTGAGTCAGGTCAACACGGCGATGTTCCACAAGGAATATGCCGAAGTGTTTGCCGGTGATGAGCAGTGGCAGGCCATCGAGGTGCCGCAGGCCGCGACTTATGTGTGGCAAGACGATTCGACCTACATTCAGCATCCGCCGTTTTTCGACAATATTTCCGGGCCGCTGCCGGAGGTCAAAGATGTGAAAGGTGCACGGGTGCTGGCCCTGCTGGGTGACTCGGTGACTACCGACCACATCTCCCCTGCCGGCAACATCAAGGCTGACAGCCCGGCCGGGCGATATCTGCGCGAGAAAGGCGTGGAGCCACGGGACTTCAACTCCTACGGTTCAAGGCGAGGCAATCATGAAGTGATGATGCGCGGCACGTTCGCCAACATCCGTATCCGCAACGAAATGCTCGGTGGCGAGGAAGGTGGTAACACGATCTATATTCCAACCGGGGAAAAACTGGCGATCTACGACGCGGCGATGAAGTACCAGGCGTCAGGCACGCCGCTGGTGGTGATTGCCGGGCAAGAATACGGCACCGGCTCCAGTCGTGACTGGGCGGCTAAAGGCACCAATCTGCTGGGAGTGAAAGCGGTTATCGCGGAAAGCTTCGAACGGATTCATCGCTCCAATCTGGTGGGCATGGGTGTGTTGCCACTGCAGTTCAAGCTTGATCAAAACCGCAAGAGCCTCAATTTGACCGGCAAGGAGACTTTCGAGATTCAGGGCCTGACCGGCGTAGAGCTGACACCACGAATGAATCTGCCGCTGGTGATCACCCGAGAGGATGGACGCCAGGAGAAGATCGAAGTGCTGTGCCGGATTGATACGTTGAATGAGGTGGAATACTTCAAGTCGGGCGGAATTCTGCATTACGTCCTGCGCCAATTGATCGCTTCGTAACGCTGCACAAACCAATGTAGGAGCGGCCGCGGGCTGCGATCTTTTGACTTTGGCTTTTATAACCAAGATCAAAAGATCGCAGCCCGCGGCAGCTCCAACATGCAGGCGAAAAAAAACCCGCCGAAGCGGGTTTTTCCCAAGACCATTATCGACTCCCTGTCGGCAGCGATCCTTGCAATGGTCGATCATCCTTGATCCTGAAACACTCCCTGTGTCTCAGTTGATGTGTGTAGATTACGCAGTGGATCCAATCGACAATAGTCGTAAAAGCTACCAGTGCGTGTAAGACATTCGCTATAGCAACCCTTCCGGAAACCCCTAGCCGTGTCAGGCATGAGCATGGAAACCGCGTCCTGCGCGACTTTCAGCTGCCCAGTGCCTGCTCCATACCCCCCACGAGCTTGGCCGGCGTGTCGTTCAGGCAAGATTCGAAAATATCAGCCACCGTCACGCTCTCGGGCCTTGGCACTCTCGGTGAGAAACTGTTCGAGCCGGCTCAATTGCTCTTCCCAGCCACGGCTGTCCATGAAATAAGCCTCTTTCTGGCGAACATCGGGTATATGTGCAAATCCTGACTCGGAAACCTTGAGCAGTGTGCCGTCCTCGTAATCTTGAAGCTCGAACTTGACCAGCGTGGTCGGCTCCTGGGAATAATCGATCTTCGGATTGACTGCATACGGATGCCAGCGAAAGGAAAACAGCTGCTGCGGCTCGACCCGCTCGATCAGTACATTCCACAACACATGTTCATAACCCGGATACGTGACCTGCCCCTGCGTCCACTCACCGGCAATGAAACGCCGACCTTCCAGCGCCACACCAAACCACTGGCCAAACGCCTCGGCATCGACCAATGCACGCCAGACATGCGAACGCGGCGCCTTGAGCGTGATCTTGCGTTCGAAACTATTGGGTACTGGTTTCATACGTCACCTCCTGTTCTGAACACTAGGACTGTATGACCACATGTCCAATGTGAAGTTGTATCAGAGCGGTACCGTCGTTCATCAGAAAGGAAATATTCAGCTGCATTTTTCTGACCGGTGCAGCGAGGGTTCCAGCCCCCTACGGATCGTGATGCTGTTACCTTTACCAGCGAATTTGAATGAACAAGGACGACTCATGCAGCCATCTCTCGCCGAACGTTATCGTGGCGCCCTGCTCGGTCTGGCGTGCGGCGACGCCGTCGGTACTACAGTCGAGTTCAAACCACGGGGATCATTCCAGCCGTTGACCGATATGGTCGGGGGTGGCCCGTTCCACCTCAAGCCCGGGCAATGGACCGATGACACGTCAATGGCGCTGTGTCTGGCGGAAAGCCTGCTGAACAAGAATGGATTCAATGCGGCCGATCAGATGGGCCGTTACCTCAACTGGTGGCAGTGGGGTTATCTCAGCTCGACTGGTGAGTGTTTCGATATCGGCATGACCGTCAGTCAGGCGCTGGCAAGGTATCAGCAAACCGGCGACCCCTTTGCCGGCTCGATCGACCCATACAGTGCTGGTAATGGTTCGCTGATGCGCCTGGCACCGGTGGTGCTCTTCTACTTTCCCGATGCCCGGCAGATCCACCCGTTCGCCGCCGACAGTTCGCGCACCACCCACGCCGCCCCGGAAGCCGTCGAGTGTTGCCAATTGCTGGCCGGCCTGATCGCCAGGGCACTCGAAGGCGCAACCAAAGCAGAGCTGCGCGAACCGCCATTCGACACTTTCTCGCAACCCAGGGTCGCGGCCATTGCCCGTGGCGATTACCTCGATCTGTCTGAAGCAGACATCAAAGGCAGCGGCTACTGCGTGCAGTCGCTGGAAGCGGCGCTGTGGTGCTTTCAGCGTACGGACAGTTTCGCTGCGGCCATTCTGCAAGCCGCCAATCTGGGCGATGACGCCGATACCACTGCTGCGATCACCGGTCAGTTGGCCGGTGCCTATTACGGCGCGCGGGGCATTCCTGCGCACTGGCTGGAAAAGCTGCACGACGCTGAAGAGATTGCGGCGACTGCCGACCGGCTGCTCGCGGCCTCCCGACTGCGTCTGCCTGAATAAGCGCGATGCAGACGCTACACTGCTCGGCACTTACTTTCGATACAGCGAGATTTGACCATGTCCCCACGCCTGCTTCTGGTCCTGACGCCCTTCCTGTTCACCCCCCTCGCCCACGCTGCCGTCGACTGCGCGAATGCCAGCGATCAGGCAACGATGAATCAGTGCGCAGGGCAGGAGTTCAAAGCGGCGGACAAGGAGTTGAACACGGTGTATCAGCAGATCACCGCACGCCTTAAGGATAATCCGGACGGCAAGAAGCTGTTAGTCAGTGCGCAGCGGACGTGGATCGGGTTTCGCGATGCCGAGTGCAAGTTTTCAGCCTCAGGGGTATCCGGCGGGAGTGTTTATCCGTTGATCTACAGCAATTGCCTGACCCGCGTGACCAAGGTGCGGGTTGAGGCGCTGAAGCAGTATTTGAAGTGTGAGGAAGGCGATATGAGCTGCCCTGTGCCCGGAGTCTGATTCTCTATTCCAAGGCCAGCACGCCCGGCACACTGTAGTTGCCTCGTTGCCGGTAGCGGCTGGGGATCTCGATATCTGGCTGATCGCTTTTTTTGGGCATCCTGTCCCTTGTCCTAAGGTTAAACGTGCGGGTCACCCGGCGCTTTCGTCGGCGCGGCATATTGCGGCTTGAGATGGCCGTCCTGGTCAAGTAACCAGGCGTCCATGATCTGTCGCACCACAGGGCCGGCGACACGACCACCGGCCTCGCCGTTTTCGATCATCACCGAAATCGCGATCTTCGGATGCTCGGCCGGTGCGAAGCCAACGAACAAAGCGTTATCGCGGTGGCGTTCAAGGGTCTTCGCACGGTTGTAGCGCTCGCCCTGCTTGATCGCCACCACCTGCGCGGTACCACTCTTGCCGGCGATGCGATACTGCGCACCCGCCGCTGCGGCTCGGGCGATGCCTCGGGCATCGTGCATGACCATTTGCATGCCGTGGTTGACCTGCTCCCAATCGCGCGGATCTTTGAGCAGAATGTTCGGCATCGGATGCTCGTCGACCGGAGCGACACCATCGACAGTCTTGGCCAGGTGCGGACGGTTCCATACACCTTTGTTGGCGATCAATGCTGTGGCCTGCGCCAGTTGCAACGGCGTGACCTGCATATAGCCCTGACCGATGCCGAGGATAACCGTTTCGCCCGGGAACCAGGCCTGCCGGCGGGTTGCGCGTTTCCAGGCTTGCGATGGCATCAAGCCGGGCGATTCTTCAAACATGTCCAGCGAGACTTTCTCACCGAGGCCGAACATGGCCATGTAATCGTGCAGGCGATCGATACCGAGCTTGTGGGCCAAGTCATAGAAGTAGGTGTCATTGGAACGCATGATTGCCGCGTCCATGTCCACCCAGCCGTCACCACTGTGGTTCCAGTTGCGGTACTTGTGATCGAAGTCCGGGAGTTGGTAATAACCGGGGTCGAAGACGCGCGTCTGCGGTGTCACGACGCCGGCGTCGAGGCCGGCGATGGCCACTTCCGGCTTGATCGTCGAGCCCGGTGCGTAGAGCCCGCGCAACACGCGGTTGAACAGCGGCCGATCAATTGAATCGCGCAGTGCCGAGTATTCCTTGGAGCTGATGCCAGTGACGAACAGGTTCGGGTCAAAGCTCGGATTGCTGACCATGGCCAACACTTCGCCGGTCGATGGATCGAGCGCGACCACCGAACCGCGACGATCACCCAGCGCCGCTTCAGCAGCTTCCTGCAGCTTGATATCGAGGCTCAGCACGATGTTCTGGCCCGGAATCGGGTCGGTGTGTTTCAGCACGCGAAGTACGCGACCCTGGGCGTTGGTCTCCACTTCTTCGTAGCCCACGTGGCCGTGTAGCTGCGCCTCGTAGAAGCGTTCGATGCCGGTTTTGCCGATTGATTGAGTGCCACGGTATTCAACCGAATCGAGGGTCTTGGATTCTTTTTCATTGATCCGGCCGACGTAACCAATCGAATGTGCGAAATGCTCGCCGAAGGGGTAATGCCGAACGAACTGCGGTTCGACATCGAGGCCCGGCAGACGGAATTCGTTGACGGCCAGAACGGCGATCTGCTCCTCCGTCAGCTCATAGAACAACGTCACCGGTGTAAACGGATGACGGGACTGCTTCATGGCTTTATCGAAGACTGTGCGATCTTCTGCAGGCAAGTGCAGGAGGTTGATGACCTCGTCCAGCTCTTGATTGACGTCGGTGGCGCGTTCGCGGGTGATGGCCAGGTTGTAACTGGGACGGTTATCAGCGAGCAACACGCCATTGCGGTCATAGATCAAGCCGCGTGTCGGCGGGATTGGCAAGACGTGGACGCGGTTGTTTTCGGAGATCGTGGAGTGGTAATCGAATTCCACCACTTGCAGGATGTACAGGCGCACGACCAGGGCGCAGCTGATGGCGAAGACGAACAAGGCACAGGCGATCAATCGTTTGTTGACCAGACGCGTCTCTTTTTCGTGGTCCTTGATCGGGATGGGTTCAGGCATTTCTACAGCAACTCTTCTTTGACATAGATGAGTGCCGATCCGTGGGCATGACATCAGTCCGTTAAAAAAACGAGCTGCACCATACCAAAAACTGCCCGGTCATTTCAGAAGGAATTTCCCCAATGGCAGCACTTGCGTGCGGTCAGGGGCAGATCAATGCGTTGGCAAAAC